>NZ_JAPMIU010000061.1 GCF_026410505.1 Frateuria hangzhouensis | reverse complement strand
GGCGCATCGCCGCGATCAAACGCGGCGACGTGGAGCAGAAGATCCGACCCATAGCGCCCAGCAAACCGTGAATTGCATGCTGGACCGCTTGACTGCCGTGGGCGGCGGTTAATCAGACCATCCCTAGGGAAACTCTGATTTTGCCCCGCGGTCTTAGCGAGACCTGAGGATGGATGGTACGTGATGGCACCCAAGCAGATGAGCCTGTCGATGGAGCACGACGCCGGTTTCGAGCGGCACCGCAAGGCGAC
>NZ_JAPMIU010000060.1 GCF_026410505.1 Frateuria hangzhouensis | reverse complement strand
GACAGTTCTTGGAGACGGCACTTTCGCAGCATCATGACGGGCCGACGATCGCCGTCGCGCACCACGCCGTCACGCTCGATGCCGTGGCGCCGCAGTTTCAACGCTCGTTGTTGACCGCGGCCTACGCCTCCGAACTTCTGCCGCTGGTCGACCGCCATCAGCCAGCGGTTTTCGTGACGGGCCACACGCATTTCTCGATGAACCTCCGACGCGGTTGCACCAGGCTGGTCAGCAATCCGCGCGCCTACCCGGGCGAAAACCGCTCGTTCGACCCCGCC
>NZ_JAPMIU010000059.1 GCF_026410505.1 Frateuria hangzhouensis | reverse complement strand
ACAACAGGGCGTTTGCAGGTACGAGAGGGGCCAGGGGGCAGGCCAGTAACGCCGTGTTGTGGCGGCACTTCGACGGGTTCAGCGTCCCCGGACAACGAACCCGTCGAGCATTGGTTATCGGTGCTCACCCCGTGATCGTACCGAGTGGCATCACAGGGCGACGACGCGATGCTCCTGGGCGCTACGCGTAGCTGCATCGGCCAGGACAAGGGCCTCATAGCCGTCACGCACCGACGGAGAAACCGCACCGCCGATGGCGATCGAGTCAAGGAAGGTTTC
>NZ_JAPMIU010000058.1 GCF_026410505.1 Frateuria hangzhouensis | reverse complement strand
GGCGATGCGAACCAGCTTCTTGTTGACGAACTCGTCGGCCGCGAGCAGACCCATCTCGCGCGAGGTGCCGCTGCGGCGCACACCGCCGAAGGGCAACTCGGGGGAGTCCGCCAGCACGCAGTTGACGTAGACCATTCCGGCCTCGATGGCGTTCGCCACCCGCTCGGCCTGCTCAGGGTCGGTCGTGTAGACGTAGGAGCCGAGACCGAACGGAGTGTCGTTGGCGAGCTCGATAGCGGCGGCCTCGTCGGCTACGCGGTGCACGACGGCGACGGGGCCG
>NZ_JAPMIU010000057.1 GCF_026410505.1 Frateuria hangzhouensis | reverse complement strand
GAAGCTCAGCCGCCGATGATCTTCATCACGGTGACACCGCCGGAGAAGGCCAGGTCCTGCTTGTCGCCGAGGGCCTTGACCAGCAGGCGCTGCAGCGCCGGCAAGGCCTGGTGACGGGGTTTGTCCAGCAGGTCGCCAACGAAGTGGCGGTTGCTCGACGACAGGCAGCCGTGCAACCAGCCGGTAGACGACAGGCGCAGACGCGAGCAGGTACGGCAGAACGGCACGCTTTCGTTGGCAATCACGCCGAAATGACCGGCACCGGGAATGGCGTAACGCATC
>NZ_JAPMIU010000056.1 GCF_026410505.1 Frateuria hangzhouensis | reverse complement strand
GTCTCGTAGCGTTAATCCATCGTTGACCTATGGGAAGCAAACTCGCCGCCATTGGGTCAACCGCGGCCGCCCCCCGGGCCGTGCAGTCATGGGAGATCATGCGATGACCGTGATGTTCCTCGCCGAGGCGGATGCCCCGTCGATCGTGCCGGAAGAGCTTGAGAACCGGCCGCCGCGCGAACTCGGCACGCTCTACGCCGCCGGCCGCGTCGTGCCGCGCGACCTCGTCGCCGCCCATATGTGGTTCAACATCGCGGCGATGCGCGGCGACCGCGAGGCCTCG
>NZ_JAPMIU010000055.1 GCF_026410505.1 Frateuria hangzhouensis | reverse complement strand
CTGTCCGCCGGATTGATAACGGCGCACGCCCAGCAGAAGACCATGGCGATCGGAACGGGCGGCACCGGAGGCGTGTATTATCCGCTTGGCGGCGCCATCGCGAACGTGCTGTCGAAGAACCTGCCGAACGTGCAGGCCACCGCCGAAGTCACCGGCGGCTCGGTCGACAACCTCAAGCTGATCGGCACGGGCCAGAGCGAGATGGGCTTCACCATGGCCGACGCCGCGCTCGATGCCTATAAGGGCGAGGACAAGTTCAAGAGCGGAAAGATCCCGCTGCAAG
>NZ_JAPMIU010000054.1 GCF_026410505.1 Frateuria hangzhouensis | reverse complement strand
CGATGCGCGAGTCGAGGAAAAATTTTCGTCTCGCTTCGCGCTCGTTCAATCCTTTGTCCTTTTCCTTCCGTGCGGGAGACCGAAATGTCCGTCAGCGTCGCCAACATTCAGCCCATCGTTGCTCTCATCGCCGGTGTGCTGATTCTCGTCATGCCGCGGCTGCTGAATTTCATTGTGGCGATCTATCTGATCCTGGTCGGGATCATCGGACTGGGCCTTATTAAGTAACGGAATATTTCAGATTGTTACACGCTGGGCTCAAAACCCCGCCATTTGCGCGATTC
>NZ_JAPMIU010000053.1 GCF_026410505.1 Frateuria hangzhouensis | reverse complement strand
AGCGGCAGCCTTTTTCTCGGCCTCATTCATGCGCTCGTCGCGGCCTTCCTGCGCAAGAACACGCAGCGCCTGAGCGAGCGGGGTTCCATACCGTTCTGCCTGGATAAGAGCCTGCACCACACTTTTGACGCCGTCCAGCTGGGTACGCATACCGAAATTCTCAAGAGCCGTGCGCCTGTCCTGGAGGAAAGACAGTTCGGCCGTCGTCAGGATCATCTCCTCCGCCAGTTCAGGCGATTGCTCACCCATTTCCTCCGCCACACGACGCATTGCCGATTCCATTG
>NZ_JAPMIU010000052.1 GCF_026410505.1 Frateuria hangzhouensis | reverse complement strand
AGCCCGCCTATCGCTTCTACGCCGAGCGCGTCTCGCGCAAGATCCTGACCCGCTACGCGGACCACCCGGCGATCATCGGCTTCCAGGTCGACAACGAGCCCGGCAACGTGCTCCCGCACAACGACTCGACCTTCCAGGCGTTCGTGGCCTGGCTGCGCCGCAAGTACGGCACCACCTCGCGTCTCAACGAGGAGTGGGGCCTCGTCTACTGGTCGCACCGCATCCAGGAGTGGGCCGAGTTGTGGCGGCCGGACGGCAACCTCATGCCGCAGTACCAGCTCGAGTG
>NZ_JAPMIU010000051.1 GCF_026410505.1 Frateuria hangzhouensis | reverse complement strand
ATCCTCAATCAGACCAACAATTTGATCGTCAAGGAACAGATGAACCACGGCCGCCGTCTCGGCACGCCTTGGGGCATTTCCGAAGCGGCATTCAACGCCCGCGATCACAACATGAACTACCAGTACACCAACTTCGGCGTACCGACGCTTGGCCTCAAGCGCGGCCTCGGCCAGAATGCGGTGATCGCGCCTTACGCCTCGATCCTCGCCAGCCAGTATGACCCTGACGGTGCATTGGAAAACCTCGACAAGCTGCGCAAGCTTGGCGCGCTTGGCCAGTATGGTTTC
>NZ_JAPMIU010000050.1 GCF_026410505.1 Frateuria hangzhouensis | reverse complement strand
GTCCTTGACGATGCGGCCGCGCGGCAGGTCCTTGCCCTGCGCCTCCAGCTCGCGCCAGCGGGCGAGCGCCTTCAGCCGGCCGAGCACGTCGGGCTTGCGGCCGGACACGCGCACCCGCTTCCACGCCTGGTTGGGATCGTTGGCGTAATTGGCGGGATCGGCGAGCCGCTCCATCTCCTGGTCCAGCCACACGCCGCGCCCGGTCTTGCGCAGCCGCTCCAGCATCTTGGGGAAGATCCTGGCGAGGTGCGTCACGTCGCCGATCGCATATTCGATCTGCCGCGCATCG
>NZ_JAPMIU010000049.1 GCF_026410505.1 Frateuria hangzhouensis | reverse complement strand
TCCACCTTCACACTGGGCGGTTTCGGTGGGCACGCCGGGCGGGCCCTCGTGCCGGGCGACGTGCTCCGGCCGGGATCCCCGGACTCGGATCAGCCGCATCCCGCCTTCCCCGAGGGGGAGCGTCTGGGAGTGGTCCGAGGCGCGACGCCTCACGACCGGCGACCCGCCATCACCTCCTCATGGCAGATCGGTGTCACAGAGGGTCCGCACGGGGCGCCCGACTTCTTCACCCGTGCCGACATGGACGTGTTCTACGCGACCGACTATTCGGTGCACTACAACTCCGCGCG
>NZ_JAPMIU010000048.1 GCF_026410505.1 Frateuria hangzhouensis | reverse complement strand
CCCCCCCCCGGGGCTTGCCTTGGTGCTCATCGGGCGGGGCGTGGGTTTTCTTCACCACGTCTCAGCCGGATTCCCCGCAAGCCTTGGCCCCTCACCCCAGCCCTCTCCCTGGAGGGGAGAGGGAGCTTTCGGGTGTCGGTCAGGGTGTGGGTTCTGGCAGTGGCGCGACTTGGCTCCCTCTCCCCTTCGGGGAGAGGGTTGGGGTGAGGGGGCGGGGCTTGCCTCGGTGCTCATCGGGCGGGGCGTGGGTTTTCTTCACCACGTCTCAGCCGGATTCCCCGCACGCCTTGGCCCCTCACCCCAGCTCT
>NZ_JAPMIU010000047.1 GCF_026410505.1 Frateuria hangzhouensis | reverse complement strand
CGAGCGTGTCGGTGGCCCCTAACAATGCGTTCAAGCCGAAATTGCATCGCTACGCCGTCCATATGGCAAAAAGAGCTTGCCATATGGCCAGCTACGCGCTGCAATTCGGCTTAACTTGAGCGTTAGCTCTAATGGGAACCATGTCTCCGGAAAAAGAAGCCGAGTACGCGGAGCTGAGCGCGTTTGTGGACGCATGGGCTACTGACGTTCTCGGAATCGAGCGCACTTCCGAAATGCATCCGTCGAACGTTCTTGTCCGCATAGCCGCCGCGGATGGCAAGTCGAAGGCCCTAACAGGGCTACGACAGGCCGCCAACGATGCCGTTGAGTCCCTTCAGGACCTTACCGTGGCCCAAGTAG
>NZ_JAPMIU010000046.1 GCF_026410505.1 Frateuria hangzhouensis | reverse complement strand
GGCTCGGCCAAAGACGGTTTCCGACTCATTTTCCGCGGCGTTGCTGCTCATCAGTTCGTATACCCCGAGCTTCCGTCCATCGTGCTCGCCCTTTCAGAACTTCCTGCCGAGACGCTTCTCCAGAAAGAGTGGCCCAATTTGGCAGAGGGAACGAGGCAATGTGGCTGGCCTGGACGGTGGGCCACTTCATTGGAGGCAGCGATCGCGTTTTGCGCCTCCGCAGGCCTCAAAGGCTACGAGTTAGACCAGTCCTACGGCATGTCCGGCTGGATCTTAGCCAAGTCGGTCGAGCGTGTCGGTGGCCCCTAACAATGCGTTCAAGCCGAAATTGCATCGCTACGCCGTCCATATGGCAAAAAGAGCTTGCCATATGGCCAGCTACGCGCTGCAATTCGGCTTAACTTGAGCGTTAG
>NZ_JAPMIU010000045.1 GCF_026410505.1 Frateuria hangzhouensis | reverse complement strand
AGTCGAAGGCCCTAACAGGGCTACGACAGGCCGCCAACGATGCCGTTGAGTCCCTTCAGGACCTTACCGTGGCCCAAGTAGCCGCCTTCGACGCGAAGTTGCGGCTTGCTGGTGTCATGACCCTGTCGGAGATGCGGCGTAGGCACTCGAGGCAGTTCAAAGGCATCCTCAAGCGCGGCAGAGTTCGGAACGAAACGGAGTACTACCTTGCAAAAGGCATCCTAGACTCCTGCACGGACACCCTTGGGCCAACCGACCAAGCCGCGCTTGCTTCTATGCTGCTGGCCTTCGAGCAAGCCAGCTAACCACTCGTCCAAGCGGACGCGCGAAAAGCCGCGCGCCGCTTAACTCCAGCGTTAGCCTTTAGGGAAACTCTGATTTTGCCCCGCGGTCTTAGCGAGACCTGAGGATGGATGGTACGTGATGGCACCCAAGCAGATGAGCCTGTCGATGGAGCACGACGCCGGTTTCGAGCGGCACCGCAAGGCGA
>NZ_JAPMIU010000044.1 GCF_026410505.1 Frateuria hangzhouensis | reverse complement strand
CAGTGCCGTTGTCGGTGGTCGCGTAGGCGCCGGCGCCGTAGGCCGAGCTTTCGGTACCCAGTGCGGCGCTGGCCGCGCCGCCGGCCGTGCTGTGCTCGCCGAAGGCCAGCGCATCTTCCGTGCCGTCGCTGGCGCCGTCGGCCTGGAACATCGCCGTGGCGCCGCCGACTGTGCTTTCCAGCTGGGCCACGTTGACCGCGTCGGTATCTTCGGTGCCGGCGGCCACGTTGGTCAGCTGCCTTTCGGCGCCCGCGTCACCTACCGATACGCTGTTGGCGCGATCGGCGTAAGAACCCGAGCCGAGCGCCACGGAGTTGTCTTCGGCCGCAAAGCTGCCGGCGCCCAGCGCCATGCTGCCGACACCCAAGGCGAAGCTGTTGTAACCCAACGCCACGGCATTGGGCGCTTCAAGGCCCAAGCCGGCATAGCCGGTCCACGCGTTGCCGCCGATGGCAATGCTGTTGTCCCCGGCGGCCTGGCTGCTATCGCCGATGGCGATGCTCGACGTGCTGAAGGCAGCCGAACCGTAGCCGCTGGCGATCGAGTAATCGCCCAGCGCGTTGGCCACCGGACCGCTCGCCACCGAGAGTGCACCTGCGGCGTAGGCGCCGATGCCGAACGCCGAGCTCAGGTCGCCCACGGCCTGCGCGCTGGCGCCCACCGCCGTGCCGCCCATGCCGGCGCTGGTCGCCGCGCCGATCGGGTTGCCGTCGGCGTCGGTGATC
>NZ_JAPMIU010000043.1 GCF_026410505.1 Frateuria hangzhouensis | reverse complement strand
CCTACCTATAGGTAAGGCGGCAAAAAGCCTTAGAGAGCATCTCATGGGTTTATCTAGATGCGCCGCCTCCTACACCTGTCCTAACGTACTCCTTTTCAATCTCTCCCAAAACAAGAAAAGGGAGGAAGTTGAAATAGACGCTAGTAGGTCTATACAACTCACTCTCCCCTTAAAATAATTAATCCTTGACAAGTCGTAGCTTGTTCAAACGCTCAACATCGTCCTTATATTCGTTAGCAATTCTAGCCTCAATGGCAATATGCCTATCTACTTCGGCCTTAGGTGGACGTCCTACAGGTCTACTGATGCCTACAGCCTTAAGTAGCTCCTTAACCGCTGCTAGGTTATACGCCTCAGTTTCCTTCTTTAGGACTTCTAGGGCTATATCACGCCAATAGAGCTTATGCTCCTGATCCCAGCCTTCTTCTTTGGCGTAGGTATCTAAGGTTAGGAGGCTTACACCCCACTTCTTAGCTAGTTCCGAGTGAGAGTGAGTCTTTATATACTCCTCTTTTCCCTCCTTAGGGATTTTCATAGGTTATTTTCCTTATTGTTATTAGTTGTAGATACAGTCCTAGGTGATAAAGAGCAATCACCTAGGTGATAAGAGCAACGAATAAGAAGAGAAGATCAAGAGCAAGAGCTAGGAGCCGTACCACCTATACCGCTCTTGCTTCTATTCTTTCTATTCGTCCGCTCTTACCACCTGAGTGATTGCTTTTTATCACTCAGGACTGTATCTGTATAAA
>NZ_JAPMIU010000042.1 GCF_026410505.1 Frateuria hangzhouensis | reverse complement strand
CGCCACGGTCTTGCCCTGCAGCTGGCCGCCGTAGTGCCGCTCGATCAGCTCGAACAGCTTGCCCTTCTGCGCGTGGTTGACCGCCTCCACCGCGCCCAGCAGCTTGGCCTCGTAGTCCACCGTGCGCGCGATGCGCTCCAGCGCCTGCACGTCCTTGGGAAAGCACGAGCCGCCGTAGCCGGCGCCCGGGTAGATGAAGTGGTAGCCGATGCGCGGGTCGGCGCCGATGCCGTGGCGCACGTGCTCGATGTCCGCCCCCACGCGCTCGGCGATGTTGGCGATCTCGTTCATGAAACTGATCTTGGTCGCCAGCATGGCGTTGGCGGCGTACTTGGTCAGCTCGGCCGAGCGCTCGTCCATCACCACCGTGCGGTCGTGGTTGCGGTTGAACGGCGCGTAGAGCTTGCGCAGTACGCCGATGGCCCGCTCGCTGGAGCTGCCGATGACGATGCGATCCGGACGCAGGCAGTCCTCCACCGCGTCGCCTTCCTTCAGGAACTCGGGGTTGGAGACCACGTCGAACGGGATCACCGCGCCGCGCTCGGCCAGTGCCCGCGCGATGGTGGCGCGCACCTTGTCCGCGGTGCCTACCGGCACGGTCGACTTGTTGACCACCACCGCGTAGCGGTCCAGGTGCGCACCGATGCTGCGGGCCACTTCCAGCACGTAGCGCAGGTCGGCGCTGCCGTCCTCGTCCGGCGGCGTGCCGACGGCGATGAAGATCACGTCGCCGTGCGCCACCGCCGGCGCGGCCTCGGTGGTGAAGTCCAGCCGGCCGC
>NZ_JAPMIU010000041.1 GCF_026410505.1 Frateuria hangzhouensis | reverse complement strand
AGTCGGCTTGCGGTGAGCTTCGAATCCACCGTCGGCCTGCGTGGCCAGGGTCAGTTGCTTGGGCATCGGGTACGCTCGTACGTAGTGGCCTTGCTTGGACCGCGGGGCAAAATCAGAGTTTCCCTAGAGAAGCTATCTCCAAAGCTGATCTGTTCTATTACATCTATGGCGTCCTGCACTCGCCGGACTACCGCGAGCGCTACGCCGACAACCTCAGCAAGGAACTGCCCCGCATCCCCCGAGTCAAGACTTCAGGCGACTTCTGGGCCTTCAGCAAAGCCGGCCGCGCTTTGGCAGATCTACACCTGAAGTATGAAACCGTCACCCCATATCCGGTGAAGATCGACACCGGCGGAAAGCGCCTAACCGACGGCGACTATCGCGTGGAGAAGATGCGCTACGGCAAAAAGGGCAAGGAAAAGGACCTCACCACCCTTCATTACAACGACCACATCACCCTGACCGGTATCCCGCTGGAAGCCTACGACTACGTGATCAACGGCAAGCCCGCGCTGGACTGGGTGCGACGTTCCCCCGCCAGTGCGTGAGGACCGACAAGGCTAGCGGCATCGTCAACGACGCCAACGACTGGGCCATCGAAACCATGGGCAACCCCAGGTACCCCCTGGAGCTTTTCCAGCGCGTGATCACAATCAGCCTGGAAACGCTCAAGATCGTTCAGGCCTTGCCCACCCTCGACATTCTGGATGGCGGCTGAGGCAACCCACACTGCTTCAGCCGCCACAGGGCGCTTGCGCGTTGCTCGACTTGATGCGAGAAGTTAGAGCGCCGACATCGCTGGTGTGATGGCGACGTCCCCCCGCCTTTGAGTAGCACATCGGTTTGGAGTCCAATCCCCCATTCGAAGGAGATTGGACGTGAAGAAGCGTTTTTCCGAAGAGCAGATCATCGGCTTCCTGCGTGAGGCGGAAG
>NZ_JAPMIU010000040.1 GCF_026410505.1 Frateuria hangzhouensis | reverse complement strand
GGATGGTCTGATCAATCGCCGCGCAACCACTCACGCGTGACATTGGTCCCGTCAAAGCGAAAAACGCTCATTTTGACGGCGGAATGCCGCCTTATTCGCTCCGCAGTTGACCTCTTTGGTCCACTGCGGACACAGCGGCCCTACCTATGTTGCAACAGCGCTCCGCGCGCCATCCACAGGTTGACCAGCGCGAACAGCGTCGTGACCTGCGCGCCGTTCTTGGCCAAGCCCTTGTAGCGGACCTTGACGTAGCCGAACTGCCGCTTCAGTACCCGGAACGGATGCTCCACCACCGCGCGTATCGAGGCCTTGGCGTGTTCCAACTGCTCGGTGATCTCGCGCAGCTTGTCATCCTCGATCGCCTTCACCAGGCTGCGCTTGGCCGCGATCCAGAACCTGCGGCCTCGCTTGGGCGCCCGCTTCTCGGCGCCGATGTAGCCGGCATCGCCGAACACGTGCCGCTCCTTGCCGTGCAAGAGGTTCGCTACCTCGGTCACGTCCGCCACGTTCGCCGCAGTGCTCACCACCGAGTGCACCTGTCCGGTGCACTCGTCCACACCGATGTGCGCCTTCATCCCGAAGTACCACTGCTGGCCCTTCTTCGTCTGGTGCATTTCCGGGTCGCGCGCCTTGGCTTTGTTCTTGGTCGACGGCGCCGCCGCAATAATCGTGGCGTCCACGATAGTGCCTTGCGAGAGCTTCATGCCGTGGTCTTTGAGGTGTCTGCTCACCGCGGCGAAAAGTTGCTCGGCCAGACCATGCTTCTCCAGTAGGTGCCGGAACTTACAAACCGTCGTTTCGTCCGGCGCGCCTTCCTGGCCCAGGTCGATGCCCACGAACCGCCGCATCGCTACCGAGTCATACAGCGCTTCTTCCACCGCCGGATCGGACAGCGCGTACCACTGTTGCAGGAAGTGGATCCGCAGCATCCGCTCCAATCCCACCGGGCGACGACCACCACCGACCGGATCCTTCGGGTAGTGCGGCGCGATAACCGCGCACAGGTCCACCCATGGCACCACCTGATCCATCTCCGCCAAGAACACGTCGCGGCGTGTCGCCTTGCGGTGCCGCTCGAAACCGGCGTCGTGCTCCATCGACAGGCTCATCTGCTTGGGTGCCATCACGTACCATCCATCCTCAGGTCTCGCTAAGACCGCGGGGCAAAATCAGAGTTTCCCTA
>NZ_JAPMIU010000039.1 GCF_026410505.1 Frateuria hangzhouensis | reverse complement strand
CTAGGGATGGTCTGATTAACCGCCGCCCACGGCAGTCAAGCGGTCCAGCATGCAATTCACGGTTTGCTGGGCGCTATGGGTCGGATCTTCTGCTCCACGTCGCCGCGTTTGATCGCGGCGATGCGCCTTTCAGGCGCACCTATCTCGCCGTGGCGAGGAGGTGCTTGCGGGCCATCCACAGGTTGGCCAGCGCAAACAGCGTCATCACTTGCGCACCGTTCTTCGCCAGTCCGCGATAGCGGGCCTTCACGTGGCCAAATTGACGCTTCACCACCCGGAACGGATGCTCGACCGCCGCACGGATCGATGCCTTGGCATGTTCCAGCTCTTCCGTGATGTCGCGCAGCTTGGAATCTTCGATCGCCTTGACGGCGTTGCGCTTGGCGGCAATCCACCAGCGGCGACCGCGCTTGGGCGGCACGCGCTTGTCGGCACCGATGTAACCGGCATCGGCGAACACGGCCTTCTCCCGCCCGTGCAGCAAATGATCCACCTGCGTCACGTCCGCCACGTTCGCTGCCGTGGTCACCACGTTGTGCACCAGCCCGGTTCGCTCATCCACACCGATGTGTGCCTTCATGCCGAAGTACCACTGATTGCCCTTCTTCGTCTGGTGCATTTCCGGGTCGCGCGCCTTGTCGCGGTTCTTGGTGGAGGACGGCGCGCCCAGAATCGTGGCATCCACAATCGTGCCCTGCGAGAGCTTCATCCCATGGTCGTGCAGATGCTTGCTCACGGCCTTGAACAGTTGCTTGGCCAGCCCGTGTTTCTCCAGCAAGTGCCGGAACTTGCACACCGTCGTCTCGTCCGGTGCCGGCTCGCATCCCAGGTCGATCCCCACGAACCGGCGCATGGCTGCCGAGTCGTACAGCGCCTCTTCCACCGCCGGGTCGGAGAGCGCGTACCACTGCTGCAGAAAATGGATCCGCAGCATCCGCTCCAGGCCGACCGGCCGACGACCGCCTTCGGCTCGCGCTTTGGGATAGAACGGCTCGATGAGTGCGCACAGTTGCGCCCAGGGGACGACCTTGTCCATCTCGGCCAGGAAGACATCTCGGCGAGTCGGCTTGCGGTGAGCTTCGAATCCACCGTCGGCCTGCGTGGCCAGGGTCAGTTGCTTGGGCATCGGGTACGCTCGTACGTAGTGGCCTTGCTTGGACCGCGGGGCAAAATCAGAGTTTCCCTAG
>NZ_JAPMIU010000038.1 GCF_026410505.1 Frateuria hangzhouensis | reverse complement strand
GGATGGTCTGATCAACCATCGCCTTTTAAAAACGGACCGGTTTGAGCACGGCAAGGGCGTGTCGGGCGACCACCAGGCCCACGTTCGGCAATCGCGCGCGTTGTTTTCCGCCGCGCATGACCGCGGCGGAGCGCCGTTGAGGCGCACCTATCCCGTGGTGGCGAGCAAATGCTTGCGAGCTATCCACAGGTTGGCCAATGCAAACAGCGTCACGACTTGTGCGCCGTTCTTCGCCAACCCGCGATAGCGCGCTTTCATGTGACCAAACTGACGCTTGACCACGCGGAAGGGATGCTCGACGGCTGCTCGGATGGAGGCTTTGGCCTGTTCCAGTTCCTCCATGATCCCGCGCAGCTTCTCATCCTCGATGGCCTTGATCGTGCTGCGCTTGGCGGCAATCCACCAGCGACGCCCGCGCTTGGTCGGCACCCGCTTCTCGGCGCCGATGTAGCCGGCGTCGGCAAACACCGCTTTCTCCTTGCCGTGCAGCAGCTTGTCCACCTGTGTCACGTCGGCCTCGTTCGCGGCCGTGGTCACCACCGTGTGGACCAACCCGGTGCCCTCATCCACGCCGATGTGCGCCTTCATGCCGAAGTACCACTGGTTGCCCTTCTTCGTCTGGCGCATCTCCGGGTCGCGCGCCTTGTCCCGGTTCTTGGTCGACGAAGGCGCGCCCAGGATCGTGGCATCCACGATGGTGCCCTTCGAGAGCTTCAAGCCCCGGTCGTGCAAGTGCTTGCTCACCGCTTCAAACAACCGCTCGGCCACCTTGTGCTTCTCCAACAGGTGACGGAACTTGCAGACGGTCGTCTCGTCCGGCACCGGCTCGCGCCCCAGGTCGATGCCGACAAACCGACGCATCGCCACGGAGTCATACAGGGCCTCCTCGACTGCAGGATCGGAAAGCGCGTACCACTGCTGCAGGAGGTGGATCCGCAGCATGCGTTCGAGCCCCACCGCCGGGCGCCCACCGCCATCGGCGCGTGGCTTGGGGTAGTGCGGTTCGATCAAGGCGCAAAGCGCGGACCACGGCACCACCTTGTCCATCTCGGCTAGAAACACATCCCGGCGCGTCGGCTTGCGGTGTACTTCGAAACTGCCGTCGGCTTGGCTGGCCAGGGTCAATTGGTCGGGCATCGGTTACGCTCGGTGGGCGGAGGCCCTCGCTTGGACAGCGGGGCAAAATCAGAGTTTCCCTA
>NZ_JAPMIU010000037.1 GCF_026410505.1 Frateuria hangzhouensis | reverse complement strand
CGACGTCCCCCCGCTTTCAGTAGCGGTCGGGTTTAGAGTCCGGGGTTGATCGTATCTGTCTTTGCCAGGCGCTGTGCATAGGCCGCAGGCGTCATGCCTCCCAAAGCCTCCTTGGGTCTCTCCTCGTTGTACTCGCGCCGCCACGTCTCGATCACGGCCCGGGCATGCAGCAGGTGAGTGAACCAGTGCTCGTTGAGGCACTCATCGCGCAGGCGGCCGTTGAAGGACTCGACATAAGCGTTCTGATTTGGTTTGCCCGGCTGGATCAGGCGCAACTGCACGCCGCGCGCATGCGCCCAGACCACCATGGCCTTGCCGCAAAACTCCTTGCCGTTGTCAGTGCGGATCACGTTGGGCAGACCACGGCTGAGCGCCAGGCGATCGAGCACCCGCGTGAGCATGTGGCCCGAGATCGCTCGCTCGACCTCGATCGCCACCGCCTCGTGTGTGGCGTCATCGACGATGGTCAGGCACTTGATCACCCTCCCTTCGGCCGTGCGATCAAAGACGAAGTCCATGGACCACACCTGGTTGGCCGCCGTTGGACGAAACAAGGGCTGACGTTCGCCCACCGGCACCTTCTTGCGCTTGCGCCGCCGCACCTGCAGCTTCGCCGCCTGGTAAAGCCGCTCGACCCGCTTGTAGTTCACGAGCATCCCTTCCTGCCTGAGCTTGAGGTAGATCATTCCGACGCCGTAGCGTTTGTGCCGGTGGGCCAGCGCCAGGATCCGCTCGCGCAGGGCGACGTTGCGATCCGGGCGCGGCGTATAGCGCAAGGCGCTGGCACTCATGTGCATGACGGCCAGCGAACGCCGCTCGCTTAAGCCCCGATCGACCATGTGCCGCACCAGCCCACGTCGGGCTGGCGCGGTCACCACTTTTTTCGTAGGGCATCCTTGATGACCTCGTTCTCGAGGACCTGCTCGGCCAGCAGCTTCTTCAGCCGGCCGTTCTCCGTTTCCAGCTCCTTCAGGCGCTTGGCGTCGGGCACGCTCATGCCGCCGAACTTGCTGCGCCACAGGTAGTAGGAGGCCTCGCTGAAGCCGTGCTTGCGGCACAGGTCCTTCACCGCCATGCCGGCTTCCGCCTCACGCAGGAAGCCGATGATCTGCTCTTCGGAAAAACGCTTCTTCACGTCCAATCTCCTTCGAATGGGGGATTGGACTCCAAACCGATGTGCTACTCAAAGGCGGGGGGACGTCG
>NZ_JAPMIU010000036.1 GCF_026410505.1 Frateuria hangzhouensis | reverse complement strand
TGTAGATACTCTGTTACCGGTCAACCCCTAGCGAGGTGGCAGGCGCTGAACAACTTGGTGGGATCGAAGGTCTCGCCGCGTTGCATGCAGGCCCACAGACCGGTGAGGTACTTGCGCATGACTGCGGCGAGCGCCTGCATTTTCTTTTTGCCCCGGTGGACGAGGGCTTCGTAGAACGCCCTGGCCGGTGGGTTGCGACGCACGGCTGTCATGGCCGGCATGAACAGGGCCGAGCGCAGGTAAGCGTTGCCTGTCTTGCTCAGTCGGGCGGCTTTGCTGACGCTGGTGCCTGACTGGCACAGGCGTACATCCAACCCGGCGTGGCGACTGACTTGGGGCGCTTTGAGATGGGTGGGAAGCACGCTCAACTCGGCCAGCAAAGCAATCGCGCTCGCTTCGCCCACACCCGAGGCGCTCATCAGGCACTTGTGCTGGGCGGCCAAGCCGGGTGCGGCTTTCATCAGGTCGCGCGCGGCCTGCTTGAGCCGCTCGATGCGCGCCTTGAGCGCAGCAATGGCCTCGATCTGGTCTTCGATGAGCAGCGACAGCGTTTCGTGTTTTGCATGAAAGGCATGCAGCCGGTTCTTGGCTTGGGTACGCGCCTTGGTCAGACGATTGATCTGCCTTCCGATGTCACGTAGTGCCAGGGCGGTGGTGCTGGGCGGGGTCCACAGTGGTGGCCGCAGGCAGGCGGCGTACTCGGCCAGCAGCGCCGCATCGATCGGGTCGGTCTTGCTGCGGGCCAACTTGAGCTGGGCGAAGTGGTGAAAGCTCTTGGGGTTGATGACAGCGACCGGCAGGCCCTTGTCGACCAGCGCTGTGGCTATATCCAGGTAATACACGCCGGTTGCTTCCAGGACGATTCGCTCGGGTTTGAGGCTGCGTAGGCGCTTGATGAGCTTGGCATGGCCGGCACGCGTCTGCTCGAAGTTGGCGCTGCCAGCCGTACGGTCATGCTGGCGCCAGGCCACACTCAGGCTGCGCGCACCGACATCGATCCCAACATGGGTGTTCATGGGTTTTCCTTCAGCTGCAATGGCGCAAGAATGGCTCCGGCTCCCCGACCTCGCACTTGTTGCCCTCACGACCTTGTTATGCGAAGTCCGTCAAACGGCTTCTGGATACTCTCCGTGGTGGGCAATGAGGCGGGGGGCCGCTCTACAGACGAGGTCGAAGATTTCGCCTCAAGGAGCCCACGGCCTCCCCGGAAACACACTTGCTTGGTTCGCACCTCTGTGTGTGCGTGAGCAACATACAAGGAGCCC
>NZ_JAPMIU010000035.1 GCF_026410505.1 Frateuria hangzhouensis | reverse complement strand
CACCCTATGTATGGACTCGCCTCCACGGTCAACCCCCGTTTGCTGTCAAGAACGACCGGCTGCGTCTATGTATGAGGCCTCGTCGAGGTGGTCGCAGGGACCACGGGCCGGCATCGGATGAGCTCGCAGAGTGCCAATTACGGGAAGGCCGCCAAGGGCCCGTAGGGTGGTAGGCATCGATCTGCGACGGTCTGACCTAGTGGTTCGAGCAGCAAGCAGCGGTGGCACGCAAAGCGCATGCAGGAAGCAGTGCGGTAGCGGTTTTCCGTTTGATCAGGCGGGTCGGTGGTAGTCGGTCTGGCGTTGCATCAGGGCCCAGATTACGCGCAGGTTGTGGTTAGCCAGTCGTACGGCCGCGCCTTTGCGGCCATGACATTCCATCCAGCGCAGTAGCCGGCGCCGGTCCGGGTCGGTGGCATCGTGTCGGGTAGTCCGCAGGACGGCGTGGGCGCCGTTGATCAGCAAGCTGCGCAGGTAGCGGTCGCCGCGCTTGCTCATAGCCCCCAGGCGCACACGCGGACCGCTGCTGTGCTGGTCGGGCACCGGCCCGAAGTAGGCGGCAAACTGGCGGGCGTTGGCGAAGCGGGCCGGATCAAGCCCCTTGCAGACCATCGCGGTAGCGGTGAGCGGCCCCACGCCCGGAATCGTGGCCAGGCGTCGGGCCAGGGCATCGTCGCGGGCCAGAACGCCCAGCTCGCCGGTCAGGCTCGCGATACGCGCGGTCAAGCCCTCCCACTCGCCGGCCAGCTCGGCCAACAGGTCGCACAGGCGCTCGGGCAAGGGCAGCGTGGTCGAGCCCAGGGTGCTGGCCAGGCCGCGTTGCAGTGCGGCATCGCCTTGGGCGATTACCACGCCATGTTCCAACAGCAGACCGCGTATCTGGTTGCCCAGGGCCGTCTTGCGGCGCACCCAGCCCGCCCGTGCCCGATGCAGCGCCTGCATGCTCAACTGCTCGACGGTCTTGATCGGTACCGCGTGGATCGAGCGGTCGCGCAGCGCTCGCAGGATCGCCCGCGCGTCGTTGCGGTCGTTCTTCGCACCGCTGCGGTGCTCGGCCACCCGCTGGGCCGGTAGCACACGCACCTGCACGCCGCGGGCAGACAATCGGCGTGCCCACGCCTGCGCGCCCAATCCCGCCTCCAAACCCACCAGCAGAGGCGGTTGCAGCGTCTCGATAAAGGCGCCAAACGCCTCGCGTGAGGTCAGCCGCCGCTGCCATTGTTCCTCGCCCCGGGCATCCTCGGCGACCACCTGGAACACGTGTTTGGCCAGATCGATTGCAATGGTCGTAATCTTGCTCATGACTCGCCCTCCGCATGTGACGGTGAAAGCGTTATCTCACCGCTGGCGCCATGACGCCTAAGTGCGCGGGGGCGAGTCCATGTGATTACGG
>NZ_JAPMIU010000034.1 GCF_026410505.1 Frateuria hangzhouensis | reverse complement strand
GACCAAAGAGGTCAACTGCGGAGCGAATAAGGCGGCATTCCGCCGTCAAAATGAGCGTTTTTCGCTTTGACGGGACCAATGTCACGCGTGAGTGGTTGCGCGGCGATTGATCAGACCATCCTTAGGTGAGGGAAGATGCGACTTCTGATAGCAACCGTATTTCTGCTCTTCGCTGGCAGCGCCCTAGCGCAGCTTTCGCCTTCGACCCCGACTAAGCTTTACGCAGTTGTGTTCCAGGCAACCGTGAACGCTTCAGGCAAGATCGACACGCTCAAGGTTTCCAAAGTTCTCGATCCTAGTTCAGGCACTACGGACGCTGTCGACGTGCCCGTCCCTCAAGCCTACGTCGCTGCTGCACAGGCTTTTCTCTCCAAACGCACGTACCCCACCGACCCAGAGCAGTTCTTCACCTACACCTTTTACGATCCATCGCAGCCAACTCGTGCAGACATCGATCCCAAGGCTGGTCGTCAGTAAGGGCTAACAATTCGTTCAAGGCGGACGGCTTCGCCGCCGCTTAACTCCAGCGTTAGCCATCATGGGAAAGAGCGTGGCTTTCTATCCAACAATCAGCACAACCTGGGCCGGGATGCATGGTGAAGGCATGCAGTTGGAGCTGTCCTGTGAATTCGCTGGCGAAAAGCGTCATTTTGCTAGCTTCATAGCCGACCCAACGGACGAGACCCTTTCACTAGAGCTGACAGTGCCTGGCGGCTCGATTCGCATTTCAGTTACGCAGCTAGAATCTCTGATCGCCGTCGCAAAGAAGGATGTGCATTCGGAGGCTTGGTATGACAAGCAGTTGCCATCGGGCAGTGACGGCTAACATCTCGTTCAAGCCGATGCCGCTTCGCGGCACGGCTTAACTCAGGCGTTAGGGCTATGAGCATCTCACCGTCAATTCGCGCCGCATCAGTAATTGCAATCGCGGTCCTTGTGACTAGCGGCTTCTGGCTTGGCGCATTCGCGTGGTTTGGCGGCTTCGTCTGGGTCAAGCAACTTTTTGGCTGGTCCGCTCTTGCTATCGGCTTTGTAGTAGCTGTATTTCGTTGGCGGGCCACTCCACGTCGTTGGCCTCGGCATACTGCCTTCTTTGTCGGGTCGCAGCTTTTGTTCGCCGCCGCTGTCGCAGCCGGCCAGGTCTTTTACTTTGGCCCAAGCAGCGCGACTGATGCTGCGCGACTTTTTGGCATCGCCATGCAGGGCGGCTTGTGAGTCCGCGCCCTAACATCTCGTTCAAGGCGGACGGCTTCGCCGCCGCTTAACTCCAGCGTTAGGGGCCACACGATGTTTCCGGGCGTTCACGACAGCGAAATCGTTGCTTGCTCGGCTGACTCGCGCAACGCAGAGCTAGTCCTCACCTTTGCGCCGGGTACCGGCTCGGCCAAAGACGGTTTCC
>NZ_JAPMIU010000033.1 GCF_026410505.1 Frateuria hangzhouensis | reverse complement strand
TCGAGCGTGTCGGTGGCCCCTAACAATGCGTTCAAGCCGAAATTGCATCGCTACGCCGTCCATATGGCAAAAAGAGCTTGCCATATGGCCAGCTACGCGCTGCAATTCGGCTTAACTTGAGCGTTAGCGCTGCGAAGGAGTCACCATGGACTTGGCACAGAAATCAGACGAAGAGATTTTGGCTGTCGTCGATCCCATCATGAACAATCTGATGGAAGCTTCGACCAACATCGACTACGAGCGGCACACACAAGACTTCACTGAGCGCGCCAAGGGCGTCCTCTCTAAGAGCGCACTTGAGTCAATTTGCAAGCAATACCAGAGTGCAAAGGGGTTCTTTGCAAAGCGCGAGTTTGTGGCAGCTTTCAGGCGCCCAGAGTCGGTCGCAGTTGTCTGGCGGCAAACCTTCACAAAAGCACCAGGCGAGTTCGTCGCCGAACTCGTTCTTGTTCAACAGGGTGGCAAGTACTTGGTCGACCATGTGATGGTTTTCTAGTACGCGCTAACAGTTCGTTCAAGGCGGACGGCTGCGCCGCCGCTTAACTCAAGCGTTAGGCACCAGTGGTAGCACCATGAGCAGCCAACATTTCTATGTGATAACTGGTGCGTCTGGAGCGGGCAAATCAACCCTCATTGCTGCATTGGCTGGACGCGGTTACCGCACGGTTCCAGAAGCTGGGTTAGCTATCTTGCGCGAGCGCAGGGATCGCGGCGTCGGAGCTCTTCTCTCCACAGATCGGGCTGCATTTTTGGAGGCCGTGCTGGCACGGAGTCTTGAGGACTACACAAGGGCCATTGCCCTGGGCCCGCCAGTGTTTTTTGATCGCGGCATTCCAGAATGGTTGCGATTTGCAGGCTGTGGCGAGATGCACTGCAATACAGTAGCTGCAAGACACCGCTACGCCAGTACGGTCTTTGTGGCGGAGCCTTGGCCAGAGATTTATGTGCAAGACCACGAGCGGGTGCACAGCTTCAACAAAGCAGCCGCTTCCTACGAGCGCACTATTTCGGCCTACACCCAAGCAGGCTATGAAACTTGTATTCTTCCAAAGGCATCGGTTCAAGAGCGCGTGGCATTCGTGCTTGCGCACGTCGCGGCTGGTGCCCAACAAATCGCTGCAGCCGACCGCCATCCCGCTACGCGGGCTGTCGGTGGCTGAGCTCAAGCGTTAGCGCATGAAAACTATCGCGATCCTGATCTTCCTTGCAGCTTTCGGCCAAGAGGCGATTGCATGCTCTATGGACCTGCCGGATCCAAGGGCCGATGCTAGGAATGCAGACAATATCGAAGTCGGTTACGTCGTCGCTGACCGCTGGCCTGACTATGAGAGGCATCTCCTATCCGGTAAAACTGGCTTCGTTGTGCCTGATCGTCGAATAGTGCGGGTTGTCTTTACAGAGGTGCTCAAGGGCCGCCTTACCGCACCACAAGAGATCGTCGTTCCCTGCTCCTCACCAGCCCCCGAGGCGCGGGAGCGCGTCATTGTCCTGCATAGCCAACGGTATGGTTACCATCTTGTTCCTTTCCTCTCGCCGGACTACGAGAAGGCCCTTCGTGCAGCACTCTCGCAGCGCTAACAACTCGTTCGAGGCGGACGGCTCCGTCGCCGCTCAACTCCAGCGTTAGACCTTGAAAACGCCAGCCATCACGCCCCCGTCCGTCTTGTTCAAAGCCAAACGTGCCGCTCTTTGGCTGTGGCTCGGCTTCGGGGCCTGCATGATCTTGTCTTCCGCCGCTAAGCACATGGGCTGGGAAGCAGCCTCGGTCGTCCTCTCTGGCCGCATGCTGCTTTTTGCGGCCTCATTTGCGGCCTGTGTTGCCCTCATGTTCGTGCTTATAGGCGTGACCATCTTCAGGTATCTTTTCGGTAGTCAACGCGATGCCTAACATCCCGTTCAAGGCGGACGGCTTCGCCGCCGCTTAACTCCAGCGTTAGTCGGTAGCTCGTGTGGGCTCTTCGTGTGGTGTGTTTCGCCCAGCGTCGCGCTGGCTTGTCGTCCGTCGCCGCAGCAACTTTTCGCGCGGCATCGTCGCAAGCCTGGGCATTCAAAGCTGGCAGTTTTGGGGTAGTCGGTTGCTCAAGCGGTGCGTTCGTCGTGGCAGTCGTTGTCGCACGAGCATGCAGCGTCGCAACCGTCTAACATTTCGTCCAAGCGGACGCGCGAAAAGCCGCGCGCCGCTTAACTCCAGCGTTAGGCCCTTGCTTGGTTGTTTTCTCGCAGCGTGTGCTTCGGCCAAGCCTTCGCCAGCTTGCAGCCCTCCGCGCTCGGTCGCTGCCGTTGCAGCGCTGCGGCAAGCTCCCGGCATCCAAAGCTGCTAGCGTTGCGTTCGGTGGGGCGCGCGCGGTTGTGCCGGCCAGTCGCCCGAGCATGGCGCAGCGCAAGCCCCTAACTCTTCATTCAAGCGGACGGCTCCGCCGCCGCTTAATTCGGGCGTTAGGCCGCACAAGCAGCAATGTTCTTTTGTTGGGGCAGCAGCGGCTTGCAGTTCATCGCGTCACCGGCTCTTTTGGTCCATCGCGTTTGTTGCGCCCTCGCCCTTCGGCCGGTTGTCGTGAAGGTTCACGCAGGGCTGCGCGGCCGGGTTCTCGCTCGGCCGGCTCATCGTATCGTGCAACTCCTGGCGGTGCAGCTTCTCGGCGCGCAGGCACGGTTGTCGCCGCGGCATCGTGCAAGAGGTTGGTCGCACTCGGCCTTCATCGGCTAAAGTGCGGCCTAACAAGTCATTCAAGCCGAACTTGCTTCGTTACACCAACAACATGGCAGATAAAGCTTGCCATGTTGTTGGCTCCACTACGCAAGTCGGCTTAATTCCGGCGTTAGGCCCTTGCTTGGTTGTCCTGTCGCAGCGTGCGCTTCGGCCAAGCCTTCGCCTGCGTGCAGCTCTCCGCACTTGGTCGCTGCCCTTGCAGCGCTGCGGCAAGATCCAGGCGTCCAAAGCTGCTAGCGTTGCGCTTGGTGGGGCTCGGGTGGTGCCGGCACAGTCGCTCAAGCATGGCGCGGCGCAAGCCCCTAACTTCTCATTCAAGCGGACGGCTCCGCCGCCGCTTAATTCAAGCGTTAGACCGCTTCATACACACCCAGGGGGACTGAAATGAAAAAGCTCGCATTTGTACTCTTCGCTACGCTTCTGGCGACTTCCAGCCTGAATGCCCAGACCAGATGCTCCACGGACTCATTCGGCAACACTACATGCCGTGACAGCTACGGCAACACCAGCCGAACCTCCACGGACTCTTTCGGCAACACGACCACCAGAGACAATCGAGGCAACACAATTCGTGGATCCACCGACTCGTTCGGAAACACCACGTATCGCGACAATAGTGGCAACACCGTCCGTGGCTCAACCGATTCTTTCGGCAATAGCACCTACCGTGACAATAGCGGCAACACTATCCGCTCTAGCACCGACTCCTTTGGCAATACCACATACCGTGACAATCGCGGCAATACGGTACGTTGCAGCACGGATAGCTTCGGCAACACCACCTGCCGGTAAGCGGTCTAACAGTTCATTCAAGCCGAAGCCGCTTCGCGGCTCGGCTTAATTCAAGCGTTAGGGAAACTCTGATTTTGCCCCGCGGTCTTAGCGAGACCTGAGGATGGATGGTACGTGATGGCACCCAAGCAGATGAGCCTGTCGATGGAGCACGACGCCGGTTTCGAGCGGCACCGCAAGGC
>NZ_JAPMIU010000032.1 GCF_026410505.1 Frateuria hangzhouensis | reverse complement strand
GGGGCGCTCCTCCAAGGGCTTTGCGCGAGTCTGTTCTTCGCGAGGAGGACTTTTGTACCAAGCGCCGGTGCTGACGATGTCGTTGCCGCCGCGAGGGCACGCACGGCGCAAAAGAAAAACCCTCTCCCGGTGTCGGGAGAGGGTTTTGGATAAAGCCCCTGGCGGTGACCTACTCTTGCATGGACAAGCCACACTACCATCGGCGCGGCTGCGTTTCACTTCCGAGTTCGGGATGGGATCGGGTGGGACCACAGCGCTATGGCCGCCAGGGAAGGGGTTGAAGCAGCGCAGGCATGCGCCAGCTTCAAAAGGGGTAAACGAGTGACAAGCGAGTTGGTGAATCGAGATGTGCTGTTAAGACTGAAGAAGCGTCTTGGGGTTATATGGTCAAGCCGCACGGCGCATTAGTACGCGTAAGCTCAATGCATTGCTGCACTTCCACATCGCGCCTATCAACCACCTGGTCTTGATGGTGCCTTAAGGAGAGTCAAGCTCTCGGGAGATCTCATCTTGGGGCGTGCTTCCCGCTTAGATGCTTTCAGCGGTTATCACTTCCGTTCGTAGCTACCGGGCAATGCCATTGGCATGACAACCCGAACACCAGCGGAACGTCCACTCCGGTCCTCTCGTACTAGGAGCAGCCCCCCTCAAATCTCCAACGCCCACGACAGATAGGGACCGAACTGTCTCACGACGTTCTGAACCCAGCTCGCGTACCACTTTAAATGGCGAACAGCCATACCCTTGGGACCGGCTACAGCCCCAGGATGTGATGAGCCGACATCGAGGTGCCAAACACCGCCGTCGATATGAACTCTTGGGCGGTATCAGCCTGTTATCCCCGGAGTACCTTTTATCCGTTGAGCGATGGCCCTTCCATACAGAACCACCGGATCACTAAGACCTACTTTCGTACCTGCTTGATCCGTCGATCTTGCAGTCAAGCACGCTTATGCCTTTGCACACAGTGCGCGATGTCCGACCGCGCTGAGCGTACCTTCGTGCTCCTCCGTTACGCTTTGGGAGGAGACCGCCCCAGTCAAACTACCCACCATACACGGTCCCTGACCCGGATAACGGGCCTAGGTTAGAACGTCAAGCACTTCAGGGTGGTATTTCAAGGATGGCTCCACGCAAACTAGCGTCTGCGCTTCAAAGCCTCCCACCTATCCTACACAGAAGAACTCAACGTTCAGTGTAAAGCTATAGTAAAGGTTCACGGGGTCTTTCCGTCTTGCCGCGGGAACGCTGCATCTTCACAGCGATTTCAATTTCACTGAGTCTCGGGTGGAGACAGCGCCGCTGTCGTTACGCCATTCGTGCAGGTCGGAACTTACCCGACAAGGAATTTCGCTACCTTAGGACCGTTATAGTTACGGCCGCCGTTTACTGGGGCTTCGATCAAGAGCTTCGCCTTGCGGCTGACCCCATCAATTAACCTTCCAGCACCGGGCAGGCGTCACACCCTATACGTCCACTTTCGTGTTTGCAGAGTGCTGTGTTTTTGATAAACAGTCGCAGCGGCCAGGTTACTGCGACCCATCAGCGCTCAGTCACGCACGTGACCACGCCGATGGGCGCACCTTCTCCCGAAGTTACGGTGCCATTTTGCCTAGTTCCTTCACCCGAGTTCTCTCAAGCGCCTTGGGATTCTCACCCTGCCTACCAGTGTCGGTTTACGGTACGGTTTTTCTATAGCTGAAGCTTAGTGGCTTTTCCTGGAAGCGTGGTCTCAGTCACTTCGCCCAATAGGGCTCGTCTCGGTGCTCGGCATAAAGCATCCCGGATTTGCCTAAGATGCATGCCTACCGCCTTTCCCCGGGACAACCAACGCCCGGTAGACCTAACCTTCTCCGTCCCCACATCGCACTATAGAAAAGTGCAGGAATATTAACCTGCTTCCCATCGACTACGCATTTCTGCCTCGCCTTAGGGGCCGACTCACCCTGCGCCGATGAACGTTGCGCGAGGAAACCTTGGGCTTTCGGCGTGGGGGCTTTTCACCCCCATTATCGTTACTCATGTCAGCATTCGCACTTCCGATACCTCCAGCAAGCTTCTCAACTCACCTTCACAGGCTTACGGAACGCTCCTCTACCGCGCACACCTAAGTGTGCACCCCGAGCTTCGGTGTCTAGCTTAGCCCCGTTAAATCTTCCGCGCAGACCGACTCGACCAGTGAGCTATTACGCTTTCTTTAAAGGGTGGCTGCTTCTAAGCCAACCTCCTGGCTGTCTATGCCTTTCCACATCGTTTTCCACTTAGCTAGAACTTGGGGACCTTAGCTGCGGGTCTGGGTTGTTTCCCTTTTCACGACGGACGTTAGCACCCGCCGTGTGTCTCCCGGATAGTCTGTCCTGGTATTCGGAGTTTGCCATGGTTTGCTAAGTCGCGATGACCCGCTAGCCATAACAGTGCTCTACCCCCAGGAAGATTCGTCCGAGGCGCTACCTAAATAGCTTTCGAGGAGAACCAGCTATCTCCGAGTTTGTTTAGCCTTTCACTCCAATCCTCAGCTCATCCCCATCTATTGCAACAGATGTGGGTTCGGTCCTCCAGTGCGTGTTACCGCACCTTCAACCTGGCCAAGGATAGATCACTCGGTTTCGGGTCTACTGCCAGAGACTATGCGCCCTATTCAGACTCGGTTTCCCTTCGCCTCCCCTAGACGGTTAAGCTTGCCACTGACAGTAAGTCGCTGACCCATTATACAAAAGGTACGCAGTCACCAGTCCGAAGACCGGCTTCCACTGCTTGTACGTATACGGTTTCAGGGTCTATTTCACTCCCCTCTCCGGGGTTCTTTTCGCCTTTCCCTCACGGTACTTGTTCGCTATCGGTCAGTCAGGAGTATTTAGCCTTGGAGGATGGTCCCCCCATGTTCAGACAGGGTTTCTCGTGCCCCGCCCTACTCAATTTCACGCACGGTGCCCTTTCGCGTACCGGGCTATCACCGTCTATGGCGGACCTTTCCAGATCCTTCCACTAAAACACTGTGCGCTTTTGGGCTGCTCCGCGTTCGCTCGTCGCTACTGACGGAATCTCGGTTGATTTCTTTTCCTCCGGGTACTTAGATATTTCAGTTCCCCGGGTTCGCCCCGTACACCTATGTATTCAGTGCACGGTACCGCCTAAGCGGTGGGTTTCCCCATTCGGACATTGCCGGATCAAAGCTTGTTGCCAGCTCCCCGACACTTTTCGCAGGCTGCCACGTCCTTCATCGCCTCTGACTGCCAAGGCATCCACCGTATACGCTTGGTCGCTTGACCATATAACCCCAAGTCGCCTCAGGGCCGATCCCTCACAGGATCGATGCCAAACAACGCATTCGTTGCCTTAACTTGTTTCGACACATCTCGGTTCGGTTTCGAACCAAAACGCTTGTCACTCGTTTACGTTTTCAAAGAACACCACACCGGCCTCAACGCCGATAGGCTTCATTAATCTTTGTGTGCGCTTACTACACATCCGTGGGCGGTCGTGACGCCAGGTACTGGTGGAGCCAGTCGGGATCGAACCGACGACCCCCTGCTTGCAAAGCAGGTGCTCTCCCAGCTGAGCTATGGCCCCGTAAAACCGTGGTGGTGGGTCTGGGAGGACTCGAACCACCGGCCTCACCCTTATCAGGGGTGCGCTCTAACCACCTGAGCTACAGACCCATAAGCTTTCCGGTCTAACGACCAAACACGCCTTGCGATCTGTCGATCGAAGCGTGTGGATGTGCAGGTGCCTTGTGTGGACGTCTTGCGGCAGCGGTGCTGCCTTTCTCGAAAGGAGGTGATCCAGCCGCACCTTCCGATACGGCTACCTTGTTACGACTTCACCCCAGTCATGAACCACTCCGTGGTCGTCGTCCCCCTTGCGGTTAGACTAACGGCTTCTGGAGCAACTCACTCCCATGGTGTGACGGGCGGTGTGTACAAGGCCCGGGAACGTATTCACCGCGGCATAGCTGATCCGCGATTACTAGCGATTCCGACTTCACGAAGTCGAGTTGCAGACTTCGATCCGGACTGGGATCGGCTTTCTGGGATTGGCTCCACCTCGCGGTATTGCAACCCTCTGTACCGACCATTGTAGTACGTGTGTAGCCCTGGCCGTAAGGGCCATGATGACTTGACGTCATCCCCACCTTCCTCCGGTTTGTCACCGGCAGTCTCCTTAGAGTTCCCACCATTACGTGCTGGCAACTAAGGACAAGGGTTGCGCTCGTTGCGGGACTTAACCCAACATCTCACGACACGAGCTGACGACAGCCATGCAGCACCTGTGTTCTGGTTCCCGAAGGCACTCCCGCATCTCTGCAGGATTCCAGACATGTCAAGGCCAGGTAAGGTTCTTCGCGTTGCATCGAATTAAACCACATACTCCACCGCTTGTGCGGGCCCCCGTCAATTCCTTTGAGTTTCAGTCTTGCGACCGTACTCCCCAGGCGGCGAACTTAACGCGTTAGCTTCGACACTGATCTCCGAGTTGAGACCAACATCCAGTTCGCATCGTTTAGGGCGTGGACTACCAGGGTATCTAATCCTGTTTGCTCCCCACGCTTTCGTGCCTCAGCGTCAGTGTTGTCCCAGATGGCCGCCTTCGCCACTGATGTTCCTCCCGATCTCTACGCATTTCACCGCTACACCGGGAATTCCACCATCCTCTGACACACTCTAGCTTGCCAGTATCCATTGCCATTCCCAGGTTGAGCCCGGGGATTTCACAACAGACTTAACAAACCGCCTACGCACGCTTTACGCCCAGTAATTCCGATTAACGCTTGCACCCTTCGTATTACCGCGGCTGCTGGCACGAAGTTAGCCGGTGCTTATTCCTCAGGTACCGTCAGCCCCATAGGGTATTAACCCGTGGTATTTCGTTCCTGATAAAAGTGCTTTACAACCCGAAGGCCTTCTTCACACACGCGGCATTGCTGGATCAGGCTTGCGCCCATTGTCCAATATTCCCCACTGCTGCCTCCCGTAGGAGTCTGGGCCGTGTCTCAGTCCCAGTGTGGCTGATCATCCTCTCAGACCAGCTATCGATCGTCGCCTTGGTGGGCCATTACCCCGCCAACAAGCTAATCGAACATCGGTCCATCCAACCGCGCAAGGCCCGAAGGTCCCCTGCTTTCTCCCGTAGGACGTATGCGGTATTAGCGTAAGTTTCCCTACGTTATCCCCCACGTCTGGGCAGGTCCCGATGCATTACTCACCCGTCCGCCACTCGCCATCAACCTAGCAAGCTAGGTCATGCTGCCGTTCGACTTGCATGTGTTAGGCATGCCGCCAGCGTTCAATCTGAGCCAGGATCAAACTCTTCACTTAAGTTTTCGACAACCTCACCCTTGCGGGCTTGGCCGTCTATCTTTCTGAAGGGTTGTCCCAACATAAAACGTCATTGCTGACTTGTTAGTTGGACCCTTGCATTGCGTTGGACAGTCATCCAACCACCGCAAGGCGCCCACACAAGTCACCTGCGCACACTGTCAAAGATCAATCACTTGCGACTCTTTCTTCTGAATCGCCCCGAGACGTTTCGTCCCGGGTGAGCCGCCCATTCTACATTCCCTTGCCAGTTCGTCAACACCCTTTTGCGAAGAATTTT
>NZ_JAPMIU010000031.1 GCF_026410505.1 Frateuria hangzhouensis | reverse complement strand
CCGCTCTACAGACGAGGTCGAAGATTTCGCCTCAAGGAGCCCACGGCCTCCCCGGAAACACACTTGCTTGGTTCGCACCTCTGTGTGTGCGTGAGCAACATACAAGGAGCCCACTTGTGGGCGATGCCCTTGCTCTGATGCATCCAAGCAAAAGCATCGTCCACAAGTAGGCTCCTACAGAGACATCCAGCCCGTTCAGGCCGCCCGCCGCGAGGTTCACACTCCCACGGCACAACCAACCTGCACGCTACACTTCCGCCATGCCCCTGCCACCCGCGGACAAGCCCACTGACTCGCCCGCCAACGCGCGACTGGTGGTCATGCTGCGATCGCCGCGCGAGGCCGCGGCACGGGCCATCGTCTACCGCCGCCGCCGCGCCGAACGGCCGCACGACCGCGGCCTGCGCGTCGCCGGCCTGGTCGGCACGCTGCTGGTGCACATTCTGGTGCTGTTCGGCGCGATCCTGGGCCCGGCCTACGACCTGCAGGAGCCGCAGCGGAAAGCCGAGCCGCTGCAGGTCCGCCTGATCGACAACCCCGAGCCGCCGCCCCCGCCACCCGTGCGCGGGACGCCACCCAAGAGGGTCGGTCCGCGCCACCGCGGCCACACGGCTACCGTCACCGCGGCGCCCGCCCGGCCCACGCCCGCCACCCCGACACCGCCAACCCCTGCCAGGGCCGAAACGCCGGTCATCACGGCATCCGCGCCGAAGGCGACCATCCGCATCGCCCCGGTTGCCGCACCGCCGCCACCGCTCACGCTGCCGAAGCCGCCGCCGGCGCCCGACCTCGCGCCGGTGCCACTGGCCGGCACGCCGCCGCAGGTCACCCTGGACATGCCGCCCACCGCGCGCCCCGTGCCGCCGAAGTTCCAGCCCGAGCCGGTGCGCAAGCCAAAGGTCGAGGGCAACCGGCCGATGCCCACGCCGCCGTCGCTGGCGATGCCGGCGGTGCCCGCGCAAGCCGCGCCGCCGATCGCCGCACCAACCATCGCGCTCGACCAGATCACCCCGCCGAAAGACCAGCCACCCAGCGCGGTGACCCTGGTCCGCCCACAGCCGGCGGCCGCGCCCGCCACGCCGCAGGTCGAGCCGATCCCGTTGCCGGCGCAGGCCGCGCCCACCATCAACCTGGCGCCGCAGGTCAGCGTGCGGACCCCGATCGTGTCGCGCGAACGCCCGCGCGTGCAGGCTCCCAGCATCCAGCTTGCCGAACCGCAGCTCGCAGCCGTGCCGCTGGATACCACGGCCGCTCCCGTCACGCCGCGACCGGCGGCCCCGGCGATCGAGGTGTCCGCGGCGCCGGCCCCGCCCCCCTCGCTGGTCCTCGCCCGCCCGCAAGCGAGCGCAACCGCGTCGTCCGACGACACGACGCCGGCGGAGGCGGCCACTCCCGAGGATGAAACCGCGGCCGCGAAACCGGACAGCACCACCGCGCAAGACAACGCGCCCGCCAGTTCTCCCGAGGCCACGCCGCAAGGCAGCGACTCCGGCACCCCGGGCGCCCGCGAAGGCGCGCCCGACGCTGCCAGCACCGCCGGTACCGCCACCCCCAAGCCCGGCCAGGGCGAAGGCCAGGGCGAGGGCAAGCAGGGCAAGGCACAACCGGGCGCCGTCGAAGGCGCCGGGCAGGGGCGGCTGGGCAGCTATATCCAGCTCAAGCCGACGGGCGACACGCAGATCATGGAACACCGTGCGCCCGACATCGGATACCGGCCGACCCGCTTCGAGGGCGACTGGACTCCGGAGGGCGAAAGCTCCATCGATACGGCGCTGCGACATGCCGTCGAAAAGACCACCATCAAGCACACCTTCCATTTGCCGCGCGGCGTGCGGATCAAATGCGCAGTCAGCCCGTTGTTCCCGATCGCGCTATTGGGCTGCGGCAGCGGCAACCCGCCAGCCAAGGCCGCCAAGGATCCGCGGCTCTACGAGCGGTTGAACCTGGCGCCGGTCAAGCCACTCGATCCCGCCGCGTCCGCCAGCGTGGCCAGGGCCGCGTCGGCTCCGGTGCCTGCCGCTCCCATCCACCTGGACAACGCCGCCCAATGCGCGGCGGCTCGCGTCAGCGGCGGTCCGCTGCCGCCGGGCTGTCCTGGCGAGGTTGTCGAGCCGACGCGCCCGACCTCGCTGCCGGCCGCGGCCAGCAGTTCATGGGTTCCCGCGAGCGACCAGTTTCACTGAGGCGATCCGGCCGCGTTGTGCCGGGCATCGTGCTGCGGCAGCGTTGATGGACGTCTCGGCCCGGCCTGCGGATCACGGGCCTTTTCGTTTCGGCTTCCTGGCCTTGGGTTCGGGCATGGCCTTCGCCGTCGCGGCCAGGAGCTCATGCAACCGCTCCGAATCGTCGAGCAGTTCGTCGCCGACCGGGTAGGGCTTGGCGCCCGGGTAGGGCGGACGCCGGGGCAGGTCCGCCGTGAGCGTGGCGGTGGCATCCGCCGCCTTGACGAACAGGCTGTTGTCGCAAGCGAAGGCCACGACCTTCCCGTCGATGTATATCCCGTATTCGCCGAACATGCGCTTGAAGGTGATGCGGTCACCGAACCCGGACTGCTCGGTGACGTACTCGACGAAGGACAGTTCTGTCGCCATGGGATTTTTCCGGTAGGTCGTTCAGCGCCAGCGACATGGCCATGGTTTCCGCCATCTCGCCTACTTGAGCCAACTGAGGACGAGGACAACGACAATGGTTGCAGGTATGAGGCAAACAAAAACCCCACGAGCCGTCCAACGCTTGTCGCGCGGTTCCTGACCATCTGGGACCGGAACGATGTTGCCGTACTTGTTGACCTCGAAGAGCTTCATTTGCGGCCTAACGCTGGAATTAAGCGGCGGCGAAGCCGTCCGCTTGGATGACTGGTTAGGTGTGCGGGCCACGATTTTTGCCAGCGCCACCAACGATTGCTAAAACGAAACCGATACTGCCTGCCGCGAGAGACCAGATGATGCTGATGCCAGCTTTGACGTGGAGTTGCCACAAACCGATAGCGCTGACGAAGATGAGTAAACCAATAGTTTCGACCGCACCCAACGACCTGTTGCCAACCTGATAGAGGCTTCCGTCATCGCGGTTGACCCATTGTCTGAGCTTGGCAAAGCGACTCATTCTTGGACACACCTAACGCTGGAGTTAAGCGGCGGCGAAGCCGTCCGCCTTGAACGAGATGTTAGGCATCGAGCCTACACCGGAACGCGAGCGTGTACCCCGCAAGGTCGATGCTTTCCCAATCACTTGACTCGTGGATAGGCATGTCCAGAGTGGACTTGCGCAGTGTTACCCCTTCTGTGAAGTCGGAGAGGACGATGATGGCGGAACCCTCAAGAAGTTTGTGCGAAGCCTTGAACACGCCCAAGTCATCTGTTTGCTCGACGGGAGTAACTGATACGTTGCCTCGACCCAATAGCTCGTCGTTGAACAGCAAGGCAAGTTCGACGCGCATATCTCTTGATGCCTAACGCCCGAATTAAGCGGCGGCGGAGCCGTCCGCTTGATGAATAGTTAGAACACACCTTCCAGTAGTTCAGGAGGTCATGCGCCAGTTTACGTATTTGCAAAGCCCATCAAGATCGGGAAGCATTGAGCGGTAGTTTATTCCAAGTAGGTCTAGCTTTTTGAGAATGAACGATTTTTGTTCGTGTGGTATTTCGAGATGATAGACCCAAAGAAAATGAATAACATCGCTATCCAGTGCCTTGAAGGACATTCCTGCGTAATACGGGTGTATTGAAAACCAGCCATCTTGAGACACGAGTCTCGCATTGTTGTGGGCAGGCCGAAAGACCTTAGTGACCGCGAAGGCAAACGGGTCGGCATCGGTACTAGGGTCGAGCAGAACATCTTGGGCCGCCCGGTAAATGTATAGGTGTGCTGACTCAGCGGTCCAATACTCCAAGCATGCGAACCACAAGGCGACGAGCGGGCTGGTAGACCAATCTAAAAGCCTTGTTGCCATTCCATGATGCTGCGCGATCGCAAGTAGGTCGAGGTCGCTGGATGCTCCAACCCCGCTGAAGCGGCATCCTTGCCTTCGTAGCTCCGCAAGCATCGCGCGCTCAACTTGCGTGGAATCCCGCTCCGGATGGACGCGTGCAATTTTTGGCAACAACGGCTTGCTGCAAGGCTGACCACGGAACAGCAGGGTATCCCCCGGCGCGACGCCCTCCAAGGATGCGATCTCGCTGAGAAACGTGGGTAGGTCGGTCCAGAGGATTTCTTTCACGTTACCCCGTGTGTTCTAACGCTGGAGTTGAGCGGCGGCGAAGCCGTCCGCCTTGAACGAAATGTTAGAAGGCACCGCGATTAACTGCAGCACTTGCCGTATTTAAAAGCCACAGCCAAACCTGAGTTCCACAAGAAGTTCGAAGTTTCATCGAATGGTGGTTTGTACGAATGCGTTTTGCCGCTTGGCTCAGTGTACATAATGGAATCCATTGCTCCGTCACGATTTGCGTCTGACATTTGTACCCCTGTTTTCTTGGCTGAAGAAGAAACATGCGCTGGAGTTTCACCGACATAAATTTCCGTTTTGATGTGCAGTGCTCCGTCGGATAGCCATAACCGTTCTACTTGCTCCTCGCCCGAACGCGACGTCCATCGGACTGTTTCTTGGCCGCTATGTGTCAGAAGCGCAACCAATTTCGGATAGTTCCTTGGCACAACGTCGGTCTCGAATGTTGAACGTGTGTTCTGTTTCGGCTCATGTTTCGGCGGTGTTCGATATTGAGGGCCATAGAGCAAATTTGCTGGCGACCACCCAGACAGACGGACGACGGCAAGGACCGCAACAAGTATCCCAAGACCCACTACGAATTTTCCGATGTTGCGCAACGCGCGTACCCCCCATGCCTTCTAACGCTGGAGTTAAGCGGCGGCGAAGCCGTCCGCTTGGACGATCAGTTAGACGTCCGGATGCTTCTTCTAGTTACGCCCAGCCAGACGGATGGAATGCGCTAAAATCGAAGAAAAGCTTTATGGTACTTCCATCTGGAAGCGTCAGCTCTTGGCTCTGTTTCGCGCCCGGAAGGAATCCCCGCCGCCCGCAAAGCCAATTGTCTTTGCCCTCTTTGCCATACTTGTTTTCTATCCAAACCATCTTACACATCTCAGCTATCGCTCCGTCGACGGCACTCGAAGTAAGCATTTCTGGAGAAAGCTTTTCGCGAAGCGCTGCCTCGAATTTCGGGCGCAGGCCGTCAAGATTGAGAGGAACAAGTGCGACGGCGGTTTCTAGGGTAAGACCGTTGCCGCCAGCGTAGCTAAAGGCCGGCCCATTTGGTGCAGGCGCTGGAGAGCTCTTATCAGAGCGAGCAGTCTTGAATAGCTGTGCCCGGACCTTCGCAGCGCCACCTGGGCAGCAATCTTTAAAAACCTTTAGGACGAGATCCTCGTTGCCCGGCATTAGCGCGAGCCACCTTTTCGCTGACTCAGAGCCTGGGTTTGCAGAAAAAATGTTCCATCCATCTACGAACTCTTGGCGGAAGACTGCCTGTTCACCGTTACTTTCAGCTTCTCGGTTAACCATTTGGAAGAAGTCTGAAAACTCGGCGCGCGCAAGCTCGAAGTCGCATTCGCGAAGAACGGCCTCCCACGGCGACTCGTCACGACTCCTGTCAAATGGCCACATGACGCCTCCTTGGTAGTCTGTCTAACGCTGGAGTTAAGCGGCGGCGCAGCCGTCCGCCTTGAACGAGTTGTTAGCAGCCAACGCAAGGTCTAGATGAAACCCACGCATTGCCATTTGACCTGCTTGATGGTTGTGGAGCAGGAGCCACGACCTGGAAGAGGCCACGACGGCGTGTACATAAATATGAAGATGCCTTGTGCAACATTTAGATGGTAGACAACGCCTGATGAAGGGTCGTTTGCAGGCAATTGAGGAAGAAGCTCCGGAACTAGCAGCTTCAAGTTGGCGGGGAGTACGCCGTATTTTTTCTGATATGACGCAATGGCTTCGACGACAGGCGCGAACTCGGCTTGCAGCTTCTGACCAGCGGGATCCGCGCCTACAGCTACCCGAGCGAAACAGCCGCTGAGCACTGAACAGATGATGGTGAGGAAGACGAGTCGCAACATTTGACGGCTAACGCCTGAGTTAAGCCGACTTGCGTAGTGGAGGCAAAAGCGTGGCAAGCTTTTTCTGCCACGCTTTTGCCGTAACGAAGCAAGTTCGGCTTGAACGAATTGTTAGGCTTGCTTAGCCGGGTAGCTTTGCCGCAAGTACGTCAACTTTCTCGATGGACGGCGGCTCGGAGAACAACTCACCGGCCTTTGCCATTAACGCTGCTGCGACCTTGCCGGAGAGATGGGCTTGCCGACCCGCTTCATCCGGAAAGGCATCAAAGATTCCGAAAGTACTTGGCCCAAGGCGAATGCCAAACCAAGCAGTGGTGGCAGGCTCCTCATTGACAATGGGAAGACCGCCCATAAGGAAGCTCTCCACCTCTTTCTCTTTTCCGGGTTTTGCTTCAAGGCGAACGAACAACGCTACTTTGACCACGATATGTCTCCTGTTGTTGTAACGACATCACGATACGCCATGTTCTCTTGCAAGCCTAACGCTGGAGTTAAGCGGCGGCGAAGCCGTCCGCCTTGAACGAAATGTTAGGCCTGCCCGCGTAAGACAACCACATGCCGCATCGCTTCTTGCTGCGCCCCCAGCCCTGAGCCGTATGCTCGAAAAGAACGGTGCCGCCGTTACCGCACAGCCGACCGCAGACGAACGAGTATTTGAGTGCAGCAAACTCGCCCGAGGAATCAAAGGCGACCGTGGAAAGGGTGAGCAAGGCATGCGAGAAACCCTGCTCGACCGCCTCGTCAATAGGCTTTCCCTCAGCGATCAAATTGCCAGGGTCTGCTGCTCGCCACTTGGCTGGGTCGACGATGCGGACCCAAGGCAAGTCGCTGAGTTGCGTGGCCAGCGACGCGCTTGTTGCCGGAGTGGCCCAACCGTGGTGATCACCGGCGCACGAGGAAATCTCTTCTAGATCTTGCTTAGTTAGGGCCTCGGCGCCTTCTGCCACATTCATTGGCGCTTTGTCCTTGCCGCGCCACGAGCCAAGAAAGACCTTGTAGACCTCTGCCGTGTTCTTATTGGGTGCGTGTGCTTGGGCGTGCAGTGCCGAGCTGCCGATGAGTGTCACGCTCACCAGCAGGGTTACGACGGATAGCATCCTGAGGGACATGTTGGGGTTCCTTTGATGTCTAGCAGCCTAAGGATGGTCTGATCAATCGCCGCGCAACCACTCACGCGTGACATTGGTCCCGTCAAAGCGAAAAACGCTCATTTTGACGGCGGAATGCCGCCTTATTCGCTCCGCAGTTGACCTCTTTGGTCC
>NZ_JAPMIU010000030.1 GCF_026410505.1 Frateuria hangzhouensis | reverse complement strand
GGCTTCCGCCTCACGCAGGAAGCCGATGATCTGCTCTTCGGAAAAACGCTTCTTCACGTCCAATCTCCTTCGAATGGGGGATTGGACTCCAAACCGATGTGCTACTCAAAGGCGGGGGGACGTCGGTATAGACCTAAGCCTGCAATGGTCCTAGAGAGGCTCTATGAACTTCTGGAGCGGTATAGGGTATAGTTGGGCTATGACCCAAGACTCTACGCTCATAGATCAGATGCTAGAGAAGTGTCCTCTGGTGACCTTCTCGCTATACACCGAGATTCAAGCTAAGTTCTTATTGACGTTTGGGCGAAGGATATTCAATACGCTAGATCAAGCGTTCTTAGGGGAATCGTCTATAGACGGTGCGTCGATTCAAGATGCCTGGGGTATGTTTTGGCTGTGGACACTGGGTGCTTATGAAGTCCTAAGGGTGATGAAACAAAAGGACGGCGCATATTTTTCTGAGCGTATCCGAAGCGACCTCATGGCCTGCTATAAGATTCTGCACAAGATACGAATTCCATTCGCCAAGCAACAAATCGCTGGGAAGACTCAGCCTGTATATGCCGAGCTTTCGTATTGCAACCTGAGTGACGAGAGCAAAGATATGGCTTTTGAAATTCAAGGCTCAATAGTCTGGATCAGGCCGACTATTAAGGAGTTTGAGCGTTTCATTGGCTCTATCAAGAGTGCTGATATAGTAGGTCGCCTACCGTTAGGGCCTAGAGACTAACCCACGTCACCGCAGCATACACAGCCTAGGGGTAGTATGTTTGACGCACTAAGGAAGCATTTGTTCTATTACGCCGTAATGGCAGAGATCAAATCTCAGTGCGGAGATCAGGAGTTAGTTAACCTGATATGTATGGACGAGGGCGCTAGAGAATATATGGCGTCAGATAGGCTAAGGCTTAGGGGCGTTAAGACACGCATAGCCGCCTTTATCTCTGCCTTCTCCGTCCTAGCCTACAGCCTATACCGCAAGGATATTGGCCTAAGCCATAAGAAAACGATAGCGACCTTATTGAACGATAGGGACGCCAAGGCTAAGCGTAACTTCCATTTCTATCAGGCTAACGTCAACTTGTTTCTAGCGGCTCAGAGCGCAATGCATGAGTTTTGCTTAGATAACGATTTGGCCCCTGATGAGCTTATTAGCGAACCTAGCTAATTTCCCCTAGAAAATCTGTAGCTGCAATTCAGTATATATAGCACCCCTATGCCCCCCTCCTCCCCCCACCTTGGGAGGGAACAGGGACCGCCAGAGAAGGAGAGAGTCTCTCCCTCCCACAATCCTAGCTAGGTTGGCCTGTCTCTTCCCCTGAGCGTCCTCTAGTTGTCCAGGCATGGGGCATGGCTAGGCTTCCCCTAGGGCTAGGGTGTAAGCGTCTCTCTGAGCGTCCTAGGAGCGTCTAGGCGTAGGGCGATTAGCTCAGCGGTAGACGCTGGAGCGAAGCGACAGGACACACGCCAGTGTGTTCCTGCCTCAACTAGGCAGGCATCAAGCAAGGTGGGGCAAGGGCTGAGGGCTAGATGTTCACAGTGGGGGAGTGTGAACGCCTCACACGTTCACGTTGATCGGTGTGAACAAGGGGGCTAGAGTGTGAACGTTCCTCAGCGCAGGCAACAAAAAAGGCTCCCTCTCAGGAGCCTCTTAGCCATTGATACCAATGGGTTTGTAGCGTTGGTGGGCGATGCAAGGATCGAACTTGCGACACCTGCCGTGTGAAGGCAGTGCTCTACCGCTGAGCTAATCGCCCGCCGGAAGCCGGCAACTATACGGATCGTGGTGCAGGTGGTCAATGGGGACATCGTCGATCGATGGCGTTCGGTAGAATGCCCGCCTTTCAGGCAGGCGCCGACTCCCATGGACTTGATCTCCCCCATCCTGCACGCGCTGCAGCATTTCCAGCTGACGCCATGGAAGCTGGTGGGCTTCGCCGGCACCGTCATGTTCACCAGCCGCTGGTTTGTGCAGCTGTACTACACACGCAAGTACAAGCGGGTGGTGATGCCGCTCGCGTTCTGGTGGCTTTCGGTGCTGGGCAGCGCGTTGCTGCTGGCTTATTTCACGGTGGGCAAGAACGACTCGGTGGGGATTCTCTCCAACTTCTTCCCGGTGTTCGTGTCGGTCTACAACCTTGTCGTGCACCTGCGCCACCGCAGGCACAGCGTCACTGGCGACGAGGTTTGAGCCCCGGTCGCCTGTAGGAGGCAGGAGCCCGCTCGCGGGCGATGCTCCTGCAGCGGCCGGTTCACTCCGGGTCGTAGTCGAGATTCGAGGCGAGCCAGCGCTCGGCCTCCTCACGACTCCAGCCCTTGCGTTTGGCGTAGTCCTCCACCTGTTGGCGGGTAAGGCGGCCGACCACGAAGTATTGGCTGCCCGGATGCGAGAAATACCATCCCGAGACGGCCGCGGCCGGATACATCGAGAAGCCCTCGGTCAGCTCGATGCCCGCATTGGCGGTCGCGTCGAGCAGGCGGAAGAGGGTGGTCTTTTCGGTGTGGTCCGGACAGGCGGGATAGCCCGGGGCAGGGCGGACGCCCTGGTACTTTTCGGCGATGAGCGCCGCGTTGTCCAACGCCTCGTCGGCCGCGTAGCCCCAGAACTCGCGGCGCACGCGTTCGTGCATGCGTTCGGCGAAGGCTTCGGCGAGGCGGTCGGCCAGCGCCTTGAGGATGATCGACGAGTAGTCGTCGTGTTCGGCGTGGAAGCGCGCCAGGTGGGGCTCTATCCCCAGGCCCGCGGTGACCGCGAAACCGCCGATCCAGTCACGCTTGCCGTATTCCCAGGGAGTGACGAAGTCGGACAGGCAGAGGTTGGGGCGCTCGACGGGTTTGTCGGCCTGTTGGCGCAGATGGTGGAGCATGGTTTTTTCTGCGGGTGCGCCGGCTGCAGTTTCCGGCAAGCCTTGGCCCCTCACCCCAACCCGCTCACCGGAGGGAAGAGGGAGCAGATCGAGCTCGATGTCGTCGCCCACGCTGGCTGCCGGCCAGAAGCCGATCACGGCACGGGCGGTCAGCCACTTCTCGACGACGATGCGGTCGAGCATGTGCTGCGCGTCATTGAACAGCTCGGTCGCCTGCGGGCCGACCACCTCGTCGGTGAGGATCGCAGGGTAGTGGCCGGCCAGTTCCCAGGCCTGGAAGAACGGCGTCCAGTCGATGTACTCGCGCAGTTCCGCGAGGTCGTAGTCATCGAATACGGTGAGGCCGGGCTTGGCCGGCTGTGGCGGCTCGTAAGCGGCCCAGTCGCAAGTGAAGCGCTGCGCGCGTGCCTTTTCCAGCGGCACCAGTTGCTTGCCGGGACCGCGGTGGCGGTGGCGTTCGCGCACTTCGGCGTACTCGGCGCGGATTTTCGCCATGAAGCCTTCGACCAGATCCTTGCTGACCAGTGATTGCGCCACGCCGACGGCGCGCGAGGCGTCCTTCACCCACACGCAGGGAGATTTGTAGTGCGGCTCGATCTTCAGCGCGGTGTGCGCGCGCGAGGTGGTGGCGCCGCCGATCAGCAGCGGCACGGTAAAGCCCTGGCGCTGCATCTCGCGGGCGACGTGGCCCATCTCCTCCAGGGAGGGCGTGATCAGGCCGGAGAGACCGATCATGTCGGCCTGCTCGGCGATCGCGGTCTCCAGGATCTTCTGCGCCGGCACCATCACCCCGAGGTCGACCACCTCGAAGTTGTTGCAGCGGAGTACTACCGCCACGATGTTCTTGCCGATGTCGTGGACGTCGCCCTTGACCGTGGCCATCACGATCTTGCCGTTGTTCTTGCCGGTGTCGCCGGTGCGCAGCTTTTCCGCCTCGATGTAGGGCAGCAGGTAGGCCACCGCCTTCTTCATCACGCGGGCCGACTTGACCACCTGTGGCAGGAACATCTTGCCGGCGCCGAACAGATCGCCGACCACGTTCATGCCGTCCATGAGCGGACCCTCGATGACATCCAGCGGCCGCGTGCTGAGCTGGCGGGCTTGCTCGGTATCTTCGACCACGAACTGGTCGATGCCGTGGACCAGCGCATGGCTGAGGCGCTCGCGCACGGGTTTTTCGCGCCAGGCGAGGTTCTCGACGACCGGCTCGCCCTTCTTCCTCCGGTAATTGTCGGCGATCGCCAGCAGCCGCTCGGTGGCGTCCTCCCGCCGATTGAGCACCACGTCCTCGACGTGTTCGCGCAAGGCCGGTTCCAGCTCGTCATAGATGGCCAGGGCGCCGGCGTTGACGATGCCCATGTCCATGCCCGCCTTGATGGCATGGTAGAGGAACACCGAGTGGATCGCCTCGCGCACGGTGTCGTTGCCGCGGAAGGAGAACGACACGTTGGAGACGCCGCCGGAGACGTGGCAGGCCGGGAAGCGCCGCTTGATCTCGCGGGTGGCTTCGATGAAGTCCACGGCGTAGTTGTTGTGCTCTTCGATGCCGGTGGCGATGGCGAAGATGTTGGGGTCGAAGATGATGTCTTCGGGCGGGAAGTCGAGTTGTTGGGTGAGCAGCGTGTAGGCGCGCGAGCAGATCTCGATCTTGCGCTCGGTCGTATCGGCCTGGCCGTCTTCGTCGAACGCCATGACCACCGCCGCGGCGCCGTACTGGCGCACCTTGCGGGCATGTTCTAGAAAGGCTTCCTCGCCTTCCTTCATCGAGATGGAGTTGACGATGCCCTTGCCCTGCAGGCAGCGCAGGCCGGCCTCGATCACGCTCCATTTGGACGAGTCGACCATCACCGGCACGCGGGCGATGTCGGGCTCGGCGGCGATCAGGTTGAGGAAGCGCACCATCGCCGTCTCCGAGTCGATCAGGCCCTCGTCCATGTTGACGTCGATGATCTGTGCGCCGTTGGCAACCTGCTGGCGGGCGACTTCCACCGCTTCTTCGTAGCGGTCTTCCTTGATCAGCTTCTTGAACTGCGCCGAACCGGTGACGTTGGTGCGTTCGCCGACATTGACGAAGAGCAGATCGGGAGTGAGGACCAGAGGCTCGAGGCCGGAGAGGCGGGTGTGGCGGATGATGTTCATGCGTTGGCTTCTGCTCCCTCTCCCCTCCGGGGAGAGGATTGAGGTGAGGGGGCGGGCCTTGCGGAGAGGCTGAAAAGAGCCGGCCTTGATGCTGGGTCGTCGCTAGGTCGGCCCCTCACCCCAACCCTCTTTCCGGAGGGTAGAAGGAGCTGGCTCGAGCCAGTCATGCCGCTTCCCGCGATGCGTCCGGCAACCGCCGCGGGGCGCAACCGCGCACCGCGGCAGCAATCGCCGCGATATGCGCCGGCGTGGTCCCGCAACAACCGCCAACGAGGTTCAGCAGCCCGTCGCGCGCGAAGCCGGCCACCACGCTGGCCATCTGTTCGGGCGTCTCGTCGTACTCGGCGAACGCATTAGGCAGGCCGGCGTTCGGATGGGTGCTGACGTAGCAGTCGGCGATGTCGGCCAGCGTCTGCACGTGCGGGCGCAGATCCGCGGCGCCGAGCGCGCAGTTGAGGCCCACCGCCAGCGGACGCGCATGGCATACCGAGTAGTAGAAGGCCTCGGCGGTCTGGCCCGAAAGCGTGCGGCCGGAGCGGTCGGTGATAGTGCCGGAAATCATCACCGGCACGCGCGTACCGCGTTCGCGGAACAGTTCCGACACGGCGAACAGCGCGGCCTTGGCGTTGAGCGTGTCGAAGATCGTCTCGACCATCACGATGTCGGCGCCGCCGTCGATCAGGCCGGCCGCCGATTCGGCGTAGTTCGTCGCCAGCTCCTCGAACGTGACGTTGCGGAAGCCCGGATCGTTGACGTCCGGCGAGAGCGAGGCGGTGCGGCTTGTAGGGCCGAGCACGCCGATGACGAAGCGCGGCTTGTCCGGGGTCCTGGCGGTGTATGCATCGCACGCCTCGCGTGCCAGGCGGGCGCCTTCGCGGTTCAGTTCGTAGGCCAGGTGCTCGAGGTGATAGTCCGCCTGGCTGATGCGGGTGGAGTTGAAGGTGTTGGTTTCGACCAGGTCGGCGCCGGCTTCCAGATAGGCCTCGTGCACGCCACGGATCAGGTCCGGGCGGGTGAGCGAGAGCAGATCGTTGTTGCCCTTGAGGTCGCATTCGCCCGGATGGGCATGATCATGCTGGCTGTCGTGGCCCTGGGCGAAGCGCTCGCCACGGAAGCCCGATTCGTCCAGCGCGTGGCCCTGCAGCATGGTGCCCATGGCGCCGTCGAGGATCAGGATGCGCTCGCGCAGGGCCTGTTCGAGTTGGATCACGCGGTCGGGATGGAGCCAGGGCAGGGTGGTCATGGTTTTCTCTTGACTGTGCGGGTATGGGGCAGATTGTCCCCATCCGCCTTTCGGGCGCCTTCCCTCGCCGGTTGAGGGGAGGCGCAAGGCTCAGGGTTTTCGGGCAAGCAGGCTGATCACTTCGAAATGCGGCGCCTTGCGCTCGCGGCTCAGGCGGATGCAGCTCGAAACGGTCAGGCCGGCGTCGGTAGCAAAGCGCGACAGGTCCTCGCGGGTGAAGCCGAGGTTGCGATGGTCGAACGGCTCGACGGCGGTGCGGTGTGCGTGCTTGCCCAGCGTCACCGCCAGCAGCCGGCCACCGCTGCGCAGCAGGCGCGCGGCTTCGGCCACGGCCTGGGCGGGCCGCTCGGCGTAGGTGAGCGCGTGCAGCATCAGCACCAGGTCGAAGCGGCGCTTGCCCAGGTCCAGCGCGTGCATGTCGCCCTGGCGTACTTCGACGTTGTCGAAGGCCTTCAGGCGTTGCGTCGCGGCAGCCACCACGCGTTCGCCGGAGTCGACGCAGACGATCGAGCGTGCATGCGGCGCCAACAGTTCCGCGGTGATGCCGTCGCCCGAGGCGATGTCCAGCACGTCGCCGGTTTCGAGCAGCTGCAGCAGCGAGCGGGCCAGGGTTTCCCAGGTGCGGCCGGGCGAGTAGTGGCGCTCCATGTCGCCAGCGACGGTGTCCGCCCAGCCTTCGGCGCGGGCGCGATTGGCCAGCACCGCCGGCAGGCGTGCGGCATCCTCGCGCAGCAGGGCGTCGTCGATGCTTTCGCGCAGCGAATGCAGCAGCGCGTGCTGATGCGAGTCGCCCTCGTTGTTGGCGCGGTAATAGGCGGACACGCCGGCGCGGCGGTCGCGCACCAGTTCGGCTTCCTTGAGTTTGGCCAGGTGCGTGGATACGCGCGGCTGCGCCAGGTGCAGCACCTGCGCCAGCTCGGCCACGGTCAGCTCCTCGCCTTCCAGCAAGGCCAGCAGTCGCACGCGGGTGGGGTCGGCCAGCAGGCGCAGGACGCCGGAGGCGGTCGCCAGATCCATTTCCATCCTTTTATCGCGATGCGAAGATGGATAGGCTAGGCGCCGGTGGCGCGGGCGTCAAGGGCGACCTCAAGGCCGTAATCACATGGACTCGCCCCCGCGCACTTAGGCGTCATGGCGCCAGCGGTGAGATAACGCTTTCACCGTCACATGCGGAGGGCGAGTCATGAGCAAGATTACGACCATTGCAATCGATCTGGCC
>NZ_JAPMIU010000029.1 GCF_026410505.1 Frateuria hangzhouensis | reverse complement strand
GCGAGCTCATCCGATGCCGGCCCGTGGTCCCTGCGACCACCTCGACGAGGCCTCATACATAGACGCAGCCGGTCGTTCTTGACAGCAAACGGGGGTTGACCGTGGAGGCGAGTCCATACATAGGGTGAGTCGGCCCACCCGAGTCGCGGCGCAAGAAAAGCCGGTGAGCTGAAGCCCGCCCTGCGTTTGCCTTCTTGGCTCGGGGCGGCCGCTCGGCTAGGCTGACGGGTTCCCGCCGCGGCGTTCCCGACCGGCCGCGCGAGCCCCCCAGCAACGGCACCGGACACATGCAGGACTCCCACGACCAGGCTTCCAACGAACAGGGCTACCAGCCGCAGGCGGTGGAAACCGCCGCGCAGCGATACTGGAGCACCAACCACGCCTACGAGGTGGTCGAAGACCCCTCCAAGCCCAAGTTCTACTGCCTGGCGATGCTGCCGTACCCCTCCGGCGCGCTGCACATGGGCCACGTGCGCAACTACACCATCGGCGACGTGATCAGCCGCTACCAGCGCATGAACGGCAAGAACGTGCTGCAGCCGATGGGCTGGGACGCCTTCGGCCTGCCCGCCGAGAACGCCGCGATCAAGAACCGCACGGCGCCGGCGAAGTGGACCTACAGGAACATCGAGCACATGCGCGAGCAGTTGAAGCGCATGGGCTTTGCCTACGACTGGACGCGCGAGTTCGCCACCTGCACGCCGCAGTACTACCGCTGGGAACAGTTGATGTTCACGCGGTTGATGAAGAAGGGCATGGCCTACCGCAAGAACGCGGTGGTCAACTGGGATCCGGTCGACCAGACGGTGCTGGCCAACGAGCAGGTGATCGACGGCCGCGGCTGGCGCTCCGGCGCGCTGGTGGAGAAGCGCGAGATCCCGCAGTGGTTCCTGAAGATCACCGACTACGCGCAGGAACTGCTCGACGGGCTGGACACGCTGCCGGGCTGGCCCGACGCGGTCAAGACCATGCAGCGCAACTGGATCGGCCGCTCCGAAGGCATGGAGATCCATTTCGCCGTCCAGGGTGAGCAAGGGACCGAAGTCGAGCCGCTGAGCGTCTTCACCACCCGTCCCGACACGCTGATGGGCGTGAGCTTCGTTTCCATCGCCGGCGAACATCCGCTGGCGCTCAAGGCCGCGCGGGGCAACGAACGCCTGGCCACCTTCCTGGAAGAGCTCAAGCACGGCGGTGTTTCCGAAGCCGAGCTGGAAACCCAGGAAAAGCGCGGCATGGACACCGGCCTGCGCGCGATCCATCCGGTCACTGGCGCAGAGATCCCGGTGTGGGTGGCCAACTTCGTGCTGATGGGTTACGGCACCGGCGCGGTCATGGCCGTGCCCGGCCATGACCAGCGCGACTGGGAATTCGCACAGAAGTATTCGCTGCCGATCCGCATGGTCATCGTCGACCGCGGCGTGGTGGATGCGCTGGCCGAGATCGGCCATGACCTGAAGACCGGCGTGCGCGCCGACGCGATGCGCAATGCGCTCGAAGGCGCACAAACCGATGCGGTCGCCACCTCGGCGGCGCTCGGCACGGTGCAGGAGTTCGAACGCCGCATCCAGGAAGATGGCGCTTACACCGAGCGCGGCATCCTGGTGAACTCGGGCGACTTCGACGGGCTGGATTTCACCCGCGCCTTCGAAGCGATCGCCGACCGTCTGGAACGCGATGGCAAGGGCCAGCGCCGCGTCAACTGGCGCCTGCGCGACTGGGGCGTTTCCCGCCAGCGCTACTGGGGCTGTCCGATTCCGGTGATCTACTGCGACACCTGTGGCGCCGTGCCGGTGCCGGAAGACCAGTTGCCGGTGGTGCTGCCGGAGGACGTGGAGGACGCGTTCGCCACCAGCGGTGCCGTGCAGTCGCCGATCAAGGCCGATCCGCAATGGCGCAAGTGCGCCTGCCCGCAGTGCGGCGGCCCGGCAGAACGCGAAACCGACACCTTCGACACCTTCATGGAGTCGAGCTGGTACTACGCCCGCTATACCAGCCCGGGCGCCGACGGTCAGGTCGACGCGCGCGCCAACTACTGGTTGCCGGTGGACCAGTACATCGGCGGCATCGAGCACGCCATCCTGCACCTGCTGTATTTCCGCTTCTATCACAAGCTGCTGCGCGACGCGGGCCTGGTGCAGTCGGACGAGCCGGCCACCAACCTGCTGTGCCAGGGCATGGTGATCGCCGAGACGTTCTACCGCGAAAATCCGGATGGCTCGAAGGACTGGATCAATCCCGCGGACGTGGAGATCGAGCGCGACGAGCGCGGCCGGGTCACCGGCGCGCGCCTGGCGGCCGATGGCGAGCCGGTGCGGATCGGCGGCATCGAAAAAATGTCCAAATCCAAGAACAACGGCGTCGACCCGCAGGCGATGGTGCAGAAATTCGGCGCCGACACGGTGCGCCTGTTCTCCATGTTCGCCGCGCCGCCGGAACAGTCGCTGGAATGGAGCGAGGCCGGCGTGGAAGGCATGGCCCGCTTCCTGCGCCGGTTCTGGCGCGAGGTCGCCACGCATGCCGAGCAGCCGGATCACCCGGTGGTCGACCCGGCCGCGCTCGACGCCGGCCAGAAGGCGCTGCGCCGGCAGTTGCACGAAGCCATCCAGAAGGTCGGCGACGACCTCGGCCGCCGGCACGCCTTCAATACCGCCATCGCCTCGCTGATGGAGCTGCTCAACGCGCTGGGCAAGTTCACCGACATGAGCGAGCAGGGTCGTGCGGTGCGCCACGAGGCGCTCGAAGCGATGGTGCTGCTGCTCAACCCGGTGGTGCCGCACATCAGCCACGCGCTGTGGCAGGTGCTGGGCCATCCGGAAACCGTGCTGGAGGACCTGGCCTGGCCGCAGCCGGACCCGGCCGCGCTGGTGCGCGATTCGGTGACGCTGGCCGTGCAGGTCAACGGCAAGCTGCGCGCTACCATCGAGGTGCCGGCCCAGGCTTCCCGGGAAGAAGCCGAAGCCATGGCGCGTGCGCATCACAACGTCGTCGCGTTCCTGGAAGGGCAGACCGTGCGCAAGGTGATCGTGGTGCCGGGCAAGATCGTCAACATCGTCGCGGGATGAACCCATGAACCGTCTGCTTCGCGTTTCGCTGCTGGCCTGCACCCTCGCGCTGGCGGCGTGCGGCTTCCACCTGCGCCAGAGCGCCGCGCTGCCGGCTTCGATGCAGCGCATGCACCTGGCCGTCAACGGCGGTGGCGACCTGCAGCGCGACCTGGCCCGCGCGCTGGAGGATTCGGGCGTCACCATCGAAGAGGAGGGCGGCCCCGGCATCGCGGAGCTGAAGATTCCGCTCGCCTCGTTCAACACCGAAACCCTGAGCGTCAGCGGCGGCGCGCGCGTCACCGAATACACCGTGCGCTACCAGGTTCGCTTCGAAGTCGACGGCGGCGACGGGCAGGCGCTGGTGCCGCGCCAGCGCATCGACATGTCGCGCGACTTCAGCTACGACGCCACCAACACGATCGGCACCGAGGCCCAGGTGGAAGAGATCCGCCGCAGCCTCAACGACGACATGGTGCAGGCAATCCTGTTCCGCCTGCAGGCCGCCGGCCGCAACATGCCGGCCGGCCCGGCCGCCGCCAGCGCCGGCTGACATGCCGTTGTCCGCCGCCCAGTGGAACAAGGTGCTGGCGTCCGATCGCCTGGCGCCGGTCTACCTGCTGGCGGGCGAGGAATTGCTGGTGCTGGAGGCCGCCGACGCGCTGCGTGCGCGGGCGCGCGAGCTGGGCTACGGCGAACGCGAGGTACTCGAGGCCGGCCCGCATTTCGACTGGGACGACCTGGCCCGTTCGGCCGCCGGCATGTCGCTGTTCGCAAGCCGCCGCCTGCTCGACCTGCGCCTGCCCACCGGCCGGCCGGGCGTGGAGGGTGCCAAGGCGATCACCGCGTTCTGCGCCGATCCGCCGCCGGACGTGACCCTGCTGATCAGTGCGGTCGAGTGGAGCAGCAAGCACGAAGGCGCCTGGACCAAGAAGGTCGACGCCGCCGGCGTGCTGGCCGTGTTCAACGCGCCCCGGCCGCAGGAATGGGGCTCGTGGATCGGCGCGCGGCTGGCCTCGCGCGGCCTGGCCGCCACGCCCGACGCTGCGGCGCTGCTGGCCCAGCGCGTCGAGGGCAACCTGCTGGCCGCGGCCCAGGAGATCGACAAACTGGTGGTGTTGCACGGCAGCGGCCGCATCGACGCGGCCGAAATGGAAAACCTGGTCGCCGACAGTGCCCGTTACGACGCCTTCAAGCTCACCGACGCCGCCTTCGCCGGCGATGGCGGCCGCGCGCTGCACATCCTGGCCGGCCTGCGTGGCGAAGGCGAGGAGCTGATCCCGTTGATGGGCTGGCTGGTCAACCAGCTGCAGTTGGCCCTGCGCCTGGCCAACGCCCGCGATTTCGCTGCACAGGCGCGCGCCGAGCGGCTGTGGCCCGCGCGCGAACAACTGTTCCGCAAGGCCTTGCGCCGCGCCCCGCGCGACCACTGGCTGGCCTGCCTGGCGCGTGCTTCGCGCATCGACCGCATGTCCAAGGGTCGCGAACGCGGCGAACCCTGGCTGGAGGCCGAACGGCTGATCGCCGCGATCGCCGAGCCGCGGGTGGCCGCGGCGCTGGCATGAGCGGCGTGCGCAAGGCGCTTGCCCGCTCTTGCCGGAGGGAACCATGAGCGAAAGCACGCGCCCGTTGGCCATCCTCGGCGGTACCTTCGATCCGGTTCATGTCGCCCATCTTGCGGTGGCGTGGGAGGCATCCGAACTGCTCGATGCCGAGGTACGCCTGATGCCCGCCAGCGTGCCACCGCATCGGCCGCCGCCGGTGGCCGATGCGACCACACGGGTGGCGCTGCTGCGCGCGGCGCTGCGGGGGCAGGACCGGCTCGGCCTGGACACCCGGGAACTGGCGCGGGGCGGGCCGTCCTACACCATCGACACGCTGGCCCAGTTGCGCGCCGAAAGCGGCACGCGGCCACTGGTCCTGCTGCTCGGTGCCGATGCCTTCGCCGGCCTGCCGGGCTGGCATCGCTGGCATGGGTTGTTCGAGCTGGCGCACATCGGCGTGCTGTCCCGCCCGGGCAGCGCCGCCACGTGGCCGGCCGAGCTGACGCGCGAGATCGCATCGCGGCATGCGACGGATCCGCGCCTGCTGCATAACGCACCCGCAGGCATGGTGGTGGCACTGGAGGTCACGCCGCTGGAGATTTCCGCCAGCCGGATCCGCGAGCTGCTGCAATGTGGCCGCGACCCCCGCTGGCTGCTGCCGCCCGGGATCCGGGACGAAGCGGGGTTGCTCGACGCCTACCGCGCGATCCTGTAGCGAACGGGCGGCCACGGATGTGGCGCACGCGCATGTCCTCGGTTGTTTCCCGTTTCGACCGCCCGGGCGCCACCGGCGATGGCGCGCGTCGCCGCGGCAAGCAAGGCGGCCGCCCTTCCTTCAACCGGCCGCAGGGTCCGCCCAGACGCTGTGCGTGTCACCGCTGCGCGCGCGGCGGGCGGTGGCGCGAGCCAGCACGGCGAAACCGACCGCCAGCGCCAACGCGACCAGATCGATCAACGCCAGCGCACCCTCGCCCCGCGCAATGGCGCGCCACGGCCATGCGCCGGTCGCCAGGCCGTGGCACACCGGCACCAGCGCGGTGACCGCGGCGGCCAGCCACAGCAGCTCGCGTGCAGCGCGCGCGGGTGGGCGCCAGGCGGCCCAGGCCATGCAGAGCAGCCAGCTGGCGAAACACGCTGTCCGTTCACCCCAGGCCGGTGACGACGCGAGCAGCGGCCCCAGCTGCGCGGCGACGAAGGCCACCGACACCGCCACGCAGGCGCCCAGGCACACGCCTGCCGTGGCACGCGCCATGAACACCGGGCCGCGGCCCTGCGCGACCTGGCGGCGCCGGCGGCGCGATTCGATCCACAGCAGATTGCCCGAGTAGAACAGGAACGCCCCGCCCAGGCCGAGCAGGAAGTACAGCCACTGCACCACCACGTTGCCGTAATCGCCGAAGTGCAGCGCATAGACGGCCGCCAGCGTGGCGTGGTTGGCGTCGCGGCGGCCCGGCAGCTGGGCCGACAGCACCGCGCCGCCCGTCGCATCCAGCGCCACCGCGCCAGCGCCCAGCGCGCGCGGCGAGCTGCCGGTGATCTCCACCACCGCATGCGCGTCGCCGGCGTGGGCCAGCTTGAGATAGCCCGGTTCGAAGTCCGCCACGCCGCGCTCGCGCGCCGCCTCGATCGCACGTGCGTGCCATTTCGCCACCGGCGACAACGTCGCCTCGCGGCCCGCCGGTGCGATGGGCCGCGCGGTATCCATGGCTGCGGCGGAGGCGGCCATCAGCCGGTCCTGGAAGGCCAGTGGCCCGAGCGCGGTCATCAGCACGAATAGCAGACACAACAGCGCGCCGGTGACCGCGAACACCAGGTGGAAAGGCAGGCTGAGCACGCCGATCACGTTGTGCGCGTCCTGCCACCAGCGCTTGAGGTTGTGGCCCCGGCGCAAGGCGAACACATCCCGCGCCAGTTGCGGCAGGTGGATCACCAGGCCGGACACCAGCGCCAGCCCGTAGAGCAGGGCGACCACGCCCATCAGCCAGGTGCCGACGAATGGGATGCCGAGCGTGTAGTGCAGTTCGTTGACCAGTTCCGGCAGCGTCGCGCCGGGCGGCGTGGAGCTGCCGGCGAGGTCGTGCGGCGTGGCGAACAGCCAGGTGCCGGAGGCGTCCTGCCAATAGGCCGTGGGCTCGGCCAGTTCGTAACCGGGGAAGGTCATGCCGACGTGCTGGCGGGCTTCCGGATGGCGGGCAAGTACGCCGTCGAGCAGCCGCTGCATGTCCTCAAGCGAGTACGGCGCGCCGGCCGCGGCGCCGGCCCAGCGCTGCAACTGCGGGTGGAACACGGTGATCGCGCCGGCGTAGAACGCCACGAACAGCGCCAGGCCGGCGAGCAGGCCGGTCCACGAATGCAGCGCCGTAAAGTTGCGCAGGGTCGCTGCCTTGAGCTTCAAGCGGTCGTTCTCATCGCACCCAGCCGGCCTGCTGCAGCACCCGCAGCAGGCCCAGGCCGAGCATTGCCAGGCCGCTTAGCCACAGCCATGCGCGCGGCCCGCTGGCAAAGCGCAGGCTGAGGCAGGCGACCGCCAGCCAGACCGGGAAGAACGCCACCAATCCGGGCACCAGCCACGATTCCCACGACCCTGGCGGCAGCCAGCAGGCCAGCCCCACCAGCGCGGCGGCGAGGAAGAATCCCGGCACTACGCCGGCGCCCAGGCGCGGCCACATCAGGGGGCCTCGCCCACGACACCACGACCTTTGCAGGAGCAGGCCAGCAGGGCGAGCCAGGGTTGCGCGGCCAGGGCCAGCATCCAGCAGGCGAGCATCGCGCACGCGCCGGCGGCACCGAGCGCGTGCATCCACGCGGCGAGGGAAAGCACGGCCAACGCGCAGCCCAGGCCGCGCGCCAGCCGTGGCCGTCCGCGCAACCGCGGCCACAGGCAGTGCGTCGAGCCGGCGTAGAACGCCACGGCGGAGAGCACTGCCGCGGCCAGGCCCAGCGCTTGCAGCCATGCGTCCATCGGTTACCAGCGGTACCGCGCGGTGGCGGTCACGGTGCGCTCGTAGCCGTAGTAACACCACACGGCGCTGTTGCAGGCCGAGACGTACTCCTTGTCGGCAAGGTTGCTGGCGTTGAGCTGCAGGCGCCAGCCACCGGCGTCGTAGTGCACGGCCGCGTCGAGCAGGGTATAGGAGGGCGTCTTCCACTCATTGTAGATGTCGCCGTAGTGCGCGCCCACGTAGCGCGCGCCGCCACCGAAGCCGAGCCCGGCCAGCGGGCCGGACACGATGGTGTAGTCGGCGCCCAGCGAAGCCTGCTGTTGCGGCAGCAAGGCGATCTGCTTGCCCAGCGAGGGCAGGTCGTTGGTGCGGGTGACCTCCGAATCGCTCCGGGTGTATCCGCCGTACAGGCTGAGGTTCGTGCCGACGTTCCAGCGTCCCTCCAGCTCGACGCCGCGCAACCGCGTCTGGCCCTGTTGTACCTGGTAGAGCGGGTGGTTGGGGTCGATCGTCAGCGAGTTCTTCTGGGTGATCTGGTAGGCGGCCAGGGTCAGCAGACCGTTGCCGCTGGCGGGCTGGTATTTGAGGCCGGCCTCGTACTGGTCGCCGGTGGTCGGTTTGAACGCGTGGCCGTCGAACGCGGTGCCGACCGTCGGCTGGAACGAATGCGACCAGGACATGTATGGCGCGAATCCGCTGTCGAACAGGTAGTTGATGCCCACCCGGCCGGAGAATGCGTGGTCGGTCTGGCGCGCGGAACCGCCCTGGATCAGGTCGTCGGTATCGGTGCGCACGCGGTCCTGGCGGCCGCCCACGGTGACGCCCCAGCGGCCGAGCTTGAGCTGGTCCTGCACATAGACGCCCAGCTGCGACTGGGTCTGCTTCGTGTGGCTGGTGTAGGCCGGCACGGTGACCGGGCTGCCGTAGACCGGGTCGAAGATGTCCAGCGTCGGCGCGTTGAAGTCGAACGCCGAGGCGTAGTCGTCCCTGGCGCGGCGGTAGTCGATGCCGCCGAGCAGCGTGTGCTGCACGGCGCCGGTATCGAAGGCGTACTGCAGGTTGTTGTCCACGCCGAAGGTGCGGGTGTGGTTTTCGTTCGGGAACAGGTAGCGCAGCAGCGTGCGCCCGTCGGCGAGCAGGCCGAACGCGCCGACATTGGCGCCGTTGTTGTCGACGTCCGCTTTTCCCAGGCGCAGGTTCTGGTTGAAGGTCACGCCGCTGGCGAAATCATGGCGCAGCTCGTAGCCGATCGAGGCCAGCGTCTTGTCGTAATCGTTCTGTCCCGGCTCGCCGGTAAAGCGGTCGCGCGGGATCGTCCCGTTGGGATTGGGCAGCAAGGTGCCCGAGGCCGGCAGGAAGCCGCCACCGGAGGCGGTGGCGTTCTTCTGGAAGCGCGAAAGCACGGTCAGCGCGGTGGCGTCGTCCGGCTTCCAGGTCAGCGCGGGGGCGATGTAATAGCGGTCGTCGCTGATGTGGTCGACCATCGTGTCGCTGTTGCGCGCCAGGCCCGTGAGGCGATACAGCAGGGTGCCGGAGTCGCTCAGCGGGCCGCCGAAATCGAAAGCGCCCTGGCGCAGCTCGTGGCTGCCCAGCTGCAGCTCCACTTCGTGCAGCGGCTCTTGCGTCGGTCGCTTGCTGACCATGTTGACCATGCCGCCTGGCGGCATCGCGCCGTAGACCACGGACGAGGGCCCCTTGATCACCTCCAGCCGCTGCAGTCCATAGGGCTCGATGCGGGTGATGCCGGTGCCCGAGCCGGCCGGCAGGGCCAGACCATCCAGGTAGCGCGCCGGGGTGAAACCGCGCACCAGCAGCCAGTCGCTGCGCGAGTCCGGGCCATAGCCGCCGCCCTGCGCGCCGGCGGTGTACCACACCGCTTCCTCGACGCCGTGGATGCCTCGTGCGCGCATCTGGATTTCGGTTACCACGGATACCGATTGCGGGATCGCCACGATCGGCGTGTCGGTCTTGGTCACCGAGTCGCTTTCCCTGGCGATCGGCACGGTTACCTGCACGCCTTCGAGGTTGGTGATCTGCGGGGGGATGCTTTCCGCCGGCGCGCCGGCCGACGGCGAGGCCGCGAAGGCGGCGATGGGCAAGGCCAGCAGGCACGGCAGGGCGGAACGGACGGCCCGCGGGAGCGGGCGGGAGGGCATCGACATCACTGGCCTTGGCGACGTGGCGAAAGATCCGCTGGCGGGGCATCCGGAGAAGCGGGTCCCGGGAGTCCACGAGCGGGCTGTCCCCACCAGGCATGCGCCTGCAAGTGAGAATGATTCGCATTGTAAACGTCATGCCCGCCGCAGGCAAATGCCGCACACGCAACCCGCCATCCGTAATCACATGGACTCGCCCCCGCGCACTTAGGCGTCATGGCGCCAGCGGTGAGATAACGCTTTCACCGTCACATGCGGAGGGCGAGTCATGAGCAAGATTACGACCATTGCAATCGATCTGGCC
>NZ_JAPMIU010000028.1 GCF_026410505.1 Frateuria hangzhouensis | reverse complement strand
GCCGCGGTCATGCGCGGCGGAAAACAACGCGCGCGATTGCCGAACGTGGGCCTGGTGGTCGCCCGACACGCCCTTGCCGTGCTCAAACCGGTCCGTTTTTAAAAGGCGATGGTTGATCAGACCATCCCTAGGGCGTTTATGTCGGACGGCGCTGCGTACCCCTTAAGGGCTTTTGCCTGCGAGGCATTTGGGTTCAACGGATAAATATGCGCGATCTCGTAGCCTATACTCGGGTGCTTTGAACTGACCTTCTTGAACATCATAGGCGACGCGCAGAGCGGGCACGCGCCCCCGGTTTCAGCGTAAAGGATGCTGTGCTCGTTGCTATGATATTTAACCCTTTTGTTTGCCATCTGCGAACCGTCCGATGTATTCAGATAACCAATGGCAGCTTCGTGACCACTGAGCGAAGGGATCTTCTCGCCGCTCAACCAAAGCGGTCTCATATGGGCTTTCTGAAGCGTCCAGAACGGCTAGATAACGCTTGACGCCTACCAAGGTCCTTCCGCGACGTTAGAGCTGCCGTCCGCAGCGCCCCCTGTCAATCCGGTGTGAACATACAAGAGAGGTGCTTGGCGCACAACGAAGTCGGGTCGCAAAAGTGGCCGCAAAAGGGGATACGACCTCTCATTTCTTGCCTAGAGCATTGGCAGATTCAACCCTTGAGTCTCAGCACACTCAACGGCGATCTCATAACCCGCATCCGCATGCCGCATCACCCCACTCGCCGGGTCATTCCAAAGCACCCGCGCGATCCGCTTATCCGCCGCCTCGCTGCCATCACACACAATCACCACCCCCGAGTGCTGGCTGTAGCCCATGCCCACGCCGCCACCGTGATGCAGTGACACCCAGGTCGCCCCACCCGCCGTATTGAGCATCGCATTGAGCAACGGCCAATCCGACACCGCATCACTCCCATCCTTCATCGCCTCGGTCTCCCGATTCGGACTCGCCACCGACCCCGAATCCAGATGATCCCGCCCAATCACCACTGGCGCCTTCAACTCCCCCTTCCGCACCATCTCGTTGAACGCCAACCCCAGCTTGTCCCTTAGCCCCAAACCCACCCAGCAGATCCGCGCCGGCAACCCCTGGAAGCTGATCCGCTCCCTGGCCATGTCCAGCCAGTTATGCAGGTGCTTGTCGTCCGGGATCAGCTCCTTGACCTTCTGATCGGTCTTGTAGATGTCCTCCGGGTCACCGGAGAGCGCGACCCAGCGGAACGGCCCGATGCCGCGGCAGAACAGCGGGCGCACGAAGGCGGGCACGAAGCCCGGAAAGGCAAACGCGTTCTCGCAGCCCTCATCCTTGGCCATCTGCCGGATGTTGTTGCCGTAGTCGAAGGTAGGAATGCCCTTGGCGTGGAAGGCGAGCATGGCTTCGACGTGCTGCTTCATCGAGCGCTTGGCGGCGTCGCGGGTGCCGTTGGGGTCGCTCTTGCGGCGCTCGAACCACTCTTCCACCGTCCAGCCGAGCGGCAGGTAGCCGTTGACCGGGTCGTGCGCGCTGGTCTGGTCCGTGACAGCGTCCGGTCGGACGCCGCGGCGCACCAGCTCGGGCAGGATTTCGGCGGCGTTGCCCAGCAGTGCGATGGATTTGGCTTCGCCGGCCTTGGTGTACTTCGCGATGCGCGCCAGCGCGTCGTCCAGGTCGGTGGCCTGCTCGTCGACGTAGCGGGTCTTCAGGCGGAAGTCGATGCGGCTTTGCTGGCATTCGATGTTGAGGCTGCACATGCCGGCCAGCGCGGCGGCCAGCGGCTGGGCCGCGCCCATGCCGCCGAGGCCGGCGGTGAGGAGCCATTTGCCCTTGAGGTTGCCGTCGTAATGCTGGCGGCCCATCTCGACGAAGGTTTCGTAGGTACCCTGGATGATCCCCTGCGAACCGATGTAGATCCACGAGCCGGCCGTCATCTGGCCGTACATCATCAGGCCCTTCTTATCGAGCTCGTTGAAATGCTCCCAATTGGCCCAGGCCGGCACCAGGTTGGAGTTGGCAATGAGCACGCGCGGGGCGTCGGCGTGGGTCGGGAACACGCCGACCGGCTTGCCGGACTGCACCAGCAGGGTTTCGTCGTCGTTGAGCTCGCGCAGGGAGCGCAGGATGGCGTCGAAGCATTCCCAGTTTCGCGCGGCGCGGCCGATGCCGCCGTAGACCACCAGCTCGGCCGGATTCTCCGCCACCTCGGGGTCGAGGTTGTTCTGGATCATCCGGTACGGCGCCTCGGTGAGCCAGCTCTTGCAGGTCAGCTCGCTGCCGCGCGGAGCGCGGATGGTGCGGGTGGTGTCGATGCGGGTGGGGGCGTTCATGGCCGGGCTCCTTGAGGCAGATGCTCGAGTATAGCCATCGGGTGCGGGGCGCTTCGCGGGTGAGGAGGCGCGGGCGGGCATGACGGTTGGCACGCTGATCGGGCCGGACGCGGCGATAGACTCGCCCGGCAAGTTGTCGATCATCCTGCCGGGAGATGCGCATGTTGTTTCGATCCGCTTTGCCCTGGTTTGCGCTGGTGGCACTGGCGCCGGCCGCGATCGGCGCGGACGCGCCGGCGATCGATACCGCCCTCGCCGGCCGGTATTTCAAGGAGGCCTCGCAGCTTTGCCACGCGGATGGGGGCCGTTTGTGGGGCAAGTCGCTGTGCGGGCCGATGCTGCTGGTGGAACCGGCCTCGCGCCGGGTGGTCGCCAACCAGGCCGATGCCGAGGGCAAGTTGCGGCCCGAGGGCGGCGTGTACGTGGGCGACCTGCCCAAGGACCAGACCATCGCCAACACGTCTGCGGACTGGGCCGGCGTGCGCTGGACCGAGATGCTGTGGCCGCTGAAGAAAGATGCGGCGCAACGCCATACGATCATGGCGCACGAGGCGTTCCATCGCGTGCAGGACAGCCTGGGACTGAGCCCGCGCGAGGCCGACAACGCGCACCTGGATACGCTGGAAGGCCGCTACACCCTGCAGTTGGAGTGGCGCGCGCTGGACGCCGCGCTGGCGGCCGGGTCCGATGCCGACCGTCGCGCGCGTGCGGCCGATGCGCTGGCGTTCCGCGCGGCGCGCTACCAGCGTTTTCCCGAGGCGGCGCAGGCCGAGATCAAGGTCGAGCGCAACGAGGGGCTGGCCGAGTACACCGGCGTGATGGTCGGCAATCGCACGTCGGCCGCGCAGGTGGCGATGGCGCGCCGGGATCTTGCCTGGCATCCGAAGAACGACACGAGCTTCGTGCGGTCGTTCGCGTATGCGACCGGGCCGGCCTACGGGATGCTGCTGGACCGCTACCGGCCGGGCTGGCGCAAGGCGATCGTCAAGGGCGGCTCGCCGGCGGGGATGCTGGCGGAGGCGTTGCACGTGGACATGGCGGCCGCGCCGGATGTCGGGAAGTTGGCCGCGCGTTACGACGGCCCTGCCCTGCTGGCCAGCGAGCACGCCCGCGCGGATGCGCGTGTCCGGCAGGCTGCGTTGTACAAGGCGGAACTGATCAGCGGGCCGGTGTTGCGGCTGCCGCTGGCGCACATGAAGGTGCAGTTCAATCCCAGCAACCTGGTGCCGCTGGGGGATGCCGGGACGGTGTATCCGACGATGCATGTGATCGACGACTGGGGATCGATCACGGTGGATGGTGGGGCGCTGATGGCGAGCGACTGGAAGGCGCTGACGGTGGCAGCACCGGACAGCGATGCACGCGAAGGGAAGCTGCACGGCAAGGGATGGACGATGGAGCTGGCGCCCGGGTGGCAGCTCGTATCCGCCCCACGCAAGGGCGACCGGACGGTGGCCCCGGAGGCGGCGCCCTGAGTTGATGGATGCCGGCAACCGTCCGGCAACCGCTTCCGGTGACAACCGCTTGATCGGCCGCTAACGAATGCAGGCGCAGGCTTCCGCCGGGAAACCGGAATGGCCGTCCGTTCATGCGGGAGATGGTCATGTACCCAGCAGTCAAACCCAACCGGTTCGCCCTTGCCGCCTGCCTGCTGCTCGCCACTGGCGGCGCCCAGGCTCTCAACCCGAAGACCCGGAATGATGCCCAGATGATCGCCAGCGCGATGCGCGCGGCGCCTGCCGCGGTCGGCAGCCGCGCCACCATCATGGCCATGGAGGAAGGCGGCAAGATGCGCACGCTGCGCCAGGGCGACAACGGCTTCACCTGCATTCCCGACAACCCGGGCACGCCGGGCCCAGACCCGATGTGCGCCGACAAGGGCGCGATGGGCTGGATGCAGGCCTACCTCGGCCATACGACCCCGCCGGCCGGGCAGATCGGCCTGGTGTATATGCTCCAGGGCGGCACCGACGCCAGCAACACCGATCCGTACGCGGCCGGACCGAAGGACAACCACTGGATCGAGACCGGCCCGCACGTCATGTTGGTCGGTGCGGACGCATCCTTCTACGACGGCTACCCGCACCTGACCAATCCGGACACCGGCGCGCCTTACGTGATGTGGTCGGGCACGCCGTACCAGCACCTGATGGCACCGGTGCGCTGAGGTCCTCGTAGGGTGGGCTTCAGCCCATCACCGGCAAGCCGCGACCGATCGTTCTTCCTGCTGGGGGTGGAGGACAGAACCAACGGCCTCCCCCTCTCCCCAGCCCTTTCCCCGGCGTTGCCGGGGGAGAGGGAGTCGATCAGGCGAGCCCATAGCTCTCCGCACGCCTTTGCTGCTCTGGCAGTCTGCTGTGGCGGCTATTCGCCGTGGATGCCGCCGCGGGTCAGCGCGGTGGGGTCGAGCAGCTTTTTCAGCTCCTCTTTCGACAGGCCCGTGGTTTCCAGGGCCACGTCCATGATCGGGCGCTTTTCCTTGTAGGCCTGCTTGGCGGTGGCGGCGCCTTTTTCATAGCCGATCACGGGGTTGAGCGCGGTGACCAGGATCGGGTTCATCGCCAGCGCCTGGTTGACGCGCTCGCGGTTGACCTTGAAGCCGGCGATGGCCTTGTCCGCCAGCAGGCGGCTGACGTTGGCCAGGATGTCGATCGACTGCAGCAGGTTGTAGGCGATCAGCGGCAGCATCACGTTGAGCTGGAAGTTGCCGGACTGGCCGCCGATGGTAATCGCGGCATCGTTGCCGATCACCTGCGCGGCGACCATGGCGGTGGCTTCCGGGATCACCGGGTTGACCTTGCCGGGCATGATCGAGGAGCCCGGCTGCAGCGCGGGCAGTTCGATCTCGCCCAGGCCGGCCAGCGGGCCGGAGTTCATCCAGCGCAGGTCGTTGGCGATTTTCATCAGCGCCACGGCCAGGGTCTTGAGCGCGCCGGAGAGTTCAACCGCGGCGTCCTGCGCGGCCATGCCCTCGAAGAAGTTTTCCGCCGATTCGAAGCGCACGCCGGTCAGCGTCTTGAGCTCCTTCGCCACCGCCGGGCCGAACTTCGGGTCGGCGTTGATGCCGGTGCCCACCGCGGTGCCGCCCTGCGGCAGCCGGCGCATGCGCTTCAAAGCATCTTCGATGCGCTCGATGGCCGAGCCGATCTGTGCCGACCAGCCGGAGAGTTCCTGGCCGAAGGTCACCGGCATCGCGTCCATCAGGTGGGTGCGGCCGGTCTTGGGCACGTTCTTCAGCTCACGCGCACGCTTGTCGATGGCCTTCTTCAGGTGCTTCAGCGCCGGCTGCAGGCGCTCGCTGGTGGCCAGCGTGGCGCTGACGTGGATCGTGGTGGGGATCACGTCGTTGGAGCTCTGGCCGTAGTTGACGTGATCGTTGGGGTGCACCTTCGCCCCGCCCTGCGCGGCGAGGTGGGCGATCACCTCGTTGGCGTTCATGTTGGTGCTGGTGCCCGAACCGGTCTGGAACACGTCGATGGGGAACTGCGCGTCGTGCCTGCCCTCGGCCACCGCCAGCGCGGCCTTGCGGATGGCGGCCGCCTGCCCTTTCTTCAGGTGGCCCAGCGCCAGGTTGGCGGAGGCCGCGGCCGCTTTGATCAGGCCCAGTGCGCGGATGAAGTCGCGCGGCAGGGCGAGGCCGGAGATCGGGAAGTTGTCGATCGCGCGCTGGGTCTGCGCGCCATACAACGCATCGGCGGGGACTTTGAGTTCGCCCATGCTGTCGTGTTCGGTGCGGAAGTCGGCCATGGTCTGCTCCGTGGAAGATCAGGCCACTATAAGTTGGGCCGCCTCGGGCCGGGGACAACGGCCCTGGACAACAAGGCCCTGTAGGAGCGCCCTTGGGCGCGACCGCCATCCAGGTCGCGCCCAAGGGCGCTCCTACAGACGCGAGGGGAAGAATCGCGGGCAGCCATGGGAAGCGGGATGTAAAATGCCGCGTTTCCCCTTGCCGGAATGACCGCGATGTCCACCCACGCCCTCACCGCCCTGTCGCCGCTGGACGGCCGCTATGCCGGCAAGGTCGAGCCGCTGCGGCCGATCTTCAGCGAGTACGGCCTGATGCACCGGCGCGTGCAGGTGGAAATCGAATGGCTGCTGGCCCTGGCCGCCGAAGGCGGCATCGTCGAGTTGCCGCCGTTCTCCGGCGCGCAGGTGGACCAGTTGCGCGCCATCGCCAACGACTTCGGCGTGGCCGAGGGCGAACGCGTCAAGGCAATCGAGGCGACCACCAACCACGACGTCAAGGCGATCGAGTACTTCATCAAGGAGCGCATCGGCGCCGACCCGGCGCTGGCGCAGGCCAAGGAGTTCGTGCATTTCGCCTGCACCAGCGAGGACATCAACAACCTGTCCTACGCGCTGATGCTGCGCGATGCGCGCGAGGGCGTGCTGCTGCCGATGTTCGATCGCATCATCGCGCGCCTGCGCGAACTGGCGCATGCCAACGCCGGCCTGCCGATGCTCTCGCGCACGCACGGCCAGACCGCCTCGCCCAGCACACTGGGCAAGGAACTGGCCAACGTGGTGGCGCGCCTCGAGCGCCAGCGCAAGCAACTGGCGGCGGTGGAGATCCCCGGCAAGATCAACGGCGCGGTGGGCAACTACAACGCCCACGCCATCACCTACCCCGAGCTCGACTGGCGCGCGTTCTCGCAGCGCTTCGTCGAAAGCCTGGGCCTGGACTACAACGCCTACACCACCCAGATCGAGCCGCACGACGGCGTGGCCGAATACTGCGATGCGGTGCGCCGCGCCAACATCATCCTGGTCGACCTGGCGCGCGACATCTGGGGCTACATCTCGCTGGGCTACTTCAAGCAGGCATTGAAGGCCGGCGAAGTGGGCTCCTCGACCATGCCGCACAAGGTCAACCCGATCGATTTCGAGAATGCCGAGGGCAACTTCGGGCTTGCCAATGCTCTGCTGGGGCATTTCGCCGAGAAGCTGCCGATCAGCCGGTGGCAGCGTGATCTCACCGACTCGACCGTGCTGCGTGCGTTGGGCACGGCCTTCGGGCACACGCTGGTGGCACTGGAATCGCTGCAGAAGGGGCTGGGCAAGCTCACCGTCAATGCCGAGCGCATCGCGGGCGACCTGGATGCCAGCTGGGAAGTACTGGCCGAGGCGGTGCAGACGGTGATGCGCCGCTACGGGTTGCCCGAACCTTACGAGCAGTTGAAGGCGCTCACGCGGGGCCAGGGGATCACGCGGGAGTCGATGCGTGCGTTCATCGAGGGACTGGCCTTGCCGGCCGAGGCCAAGCAGCGGTTGCTGGAGCTGACACCGGGTGGGTATGTGGGCCTGGCCGAAGGTTTGGCGCGCGAGGCCTGATTGCGCGACCGGGCCCTTCGACTTCGCTGCGCTACGCTCAGGGCGAACGGCTTTCGGTAATCGTTCGCCCTGAGCGTAGGCCCGTAGGGCCGAACTCGAAGGGTTGCGTGTGAGAGCACGCTCCGCCCGAACCGCTTCTTCTCAACCGTTCGCCCTGAGCGTAGGCCCGCAGGGCCGAAGTCGAAGGGTTGCGTGTGTCAGCACGCTCCGGCCGTACCCTCTCCCGCCCTGCGGGCACCCTCTCCCGGTGGCAGAGGGATCGAGAGCCCCTCTTCCACCGGGAGAGGGGTTGGGGTGAGGGTCCGGCCCTTGCCATGTGGCCCGAAGGCCCCTTCCCCGGAAGCGGAGCCGAAGGGCCACGGCGCCCTCCGACCCACTTTCCTCACGCCGCCGCGGTCGCTCGACGCGCCAGTCCTTCCTCATCCATCACCGCCTGCACCGCCGGCCGTTCCAGCATGCGCTTCTGGAACGCCAGCACTGCCGGGAAATCGGACAGGTCCAGGTCCACGTGTCGCGACCAGTTGGTCACGGTGAACAAGTAGGCGTCGGCCGCGGTGAAGTGGTCGCCGAGCAGCCACGGATGCGTCGCCAGCGCGCTTTCGATCAACGCATAGCGCTTGCGCAGGTACTCCTTGCGCTCCTGCCGCGTGGCCTCGGGCGTGTCCGGTTTGAACAGCGGACTGTAGGACTTGTGGAGCTCGGAGTTGATGTAGCCCAGCACTTCCTGCAGGCGGTAGCGCGCCAGGGTGCCGTTGGCCGGGGCCAGGTTGGCGCCAGGCTTGAGGTCGGCCAGGTACTGCACGATCGCCGGGCCTTCGGTGAGCAACTGACCGTCGTCCAGCTCCAGCGCCGGCACGTAGCCCTTGGGGTTGATCGCCAGGAAGTCGGCACCGTCCTCGGTACGCTTGGTCTTGCCGTCGACCTTCACCAATTGCAGGTCGATGCCGGCTTCGCGCGCCACGATGTGCGGGGAAAGCGAGCAGGCGCCGGGCATGTAGTAAAGCTTCATGGGTCACTCCTTGGGTGGGGAACGCGTCTTTCGACGATGCCCGCGCATCCTAAGTCCCGGTGGTAACTGTTGGATACCACCTAACCGGGGATTAGTGCGAAAATGTGGTATCCCCGCGGTTACCGCACGCATGAGGAACACCCCGCCATGGGCCTGCCATTGCGCAAGAGCAAGGTTGCCGCGCCGCCGCCGGCGTGCCCGCTCACCGAGAGCCTGTCGCTGCTGCGCGGCGCCTGGGCGCCCAACGTGATCTGGTACCTGAGCGCCGAGCCGCGGCGCTTCGGCGAACTGCGCCACGACATTCCGCGGATCTCGGCGCGCGTGCTCAGCGCGCGGCTGCGCGAGCTCGAATCGCGAGGACTGGTGACGCGCAAGGTGCTGGATACCTCGCCGCCGTCGGCCGAATACGCGCTCACCCCGCTGGGTCGCGAGCTGCTGCCGGCGATCGAGGCGCTGGCACGCGTGGGGCGCAAGCTGATCGACCAGTGGGAGCTTGGCGCGAGCCATGCCGGTGCGAGGTCGCGCCCGCGACGCGTGGCCGTGTAGGAGCCCACTTGTGGGCGATGCTCTTGGCTCGGGCCGGCATCAGGGCAGGCGCATCGCCCACAAGTGGGCTCCTACGAAGACCGATTGTCAGGCGGCCGTGGCCTTGGCTGCGAGAGCGGAGCTGGGGCCTTCCACTTCGTCCGAGCCCTCGTTGACGTCCTCGAACAGGAACGTCGACAGGTAGCGCTCGCCGGTGTCGGGCAGCATCGCCAGCAGCACCGAGCCTTCGGGCGCGTCCCTGGCCACCTGCAGCGCCGCGGCCAGGGTACCGCCGGACGACAGGCCGACGAAGATGCCTTCCTGCTGCGACAGCGCACGCGAGGTGTCGCGGGCCACCGTGTCGTCGACGGTCACGAGCCGGTCGATTACGTCCCGGTTGAGCACGCCGGGCACGAAGTCCGGCGTCCAGCCCTGTATCTTGTGCGGCTGCCAGTCCTTGCCGCCGAGCAGCGAGGCACCCGCCGGCTCCGCGCCGATGATTTTCACTTCCGGCCGGGCCACCTTGAGCACCTCGCCCACGCCGGTCAGCGTGCCGCCGGTGCCCCAGCCGCTGACGAAGTAATCCAGCCGCCGGCCGGCAAAGTCGCCGAGGATCTCCGCGGCGGTGGTCTGGCGGTGGTAGGCGGGGTTGGCCGGGTTCTCGAACTGGCGCGCAAGGAACCAGCCGTGTTTCCTGGCCAGTTCCGCCGCTTTCTCGACCATGCCGGTGCCGCGAACCGCCGCCGGAGTCAGCACCACCTTGCCGCCGTAGGCGCGGATCAGCTTGCGCCGTTCGATCGAGAAGGTTTCGGTCATTACCGCCACGAACGGGTAGCCACGCGCCGCGCAGACCGCCGCCAGCGCCACGCCGGTGTTGCCGGAGGTCGCCTCCACTACGGTCTGGCCCGGCTTGAGCTCGCCGCGCTGCTCGGCGTCCAGGATGATCGCCAGCGCGAGGCGATCCTTGACCGAGCCGGCCGGATTGAAGGCCTCGACCTTGACGTAGAGCTCGACGTTGTTGGGTGCAAGGCGGTGCAGCTTGACGACCGGCGTGTGGCCGATGGTGTCGAGGATGCTGTCGTAGATCATGGGAGTGCTCCGTGGGAAAGTTGCCGGCGAACGCGCCGGCGCGGAAGTCTTCAGGCCTGGTGAAGCGCGGCGAGCACATCGTCCTGGCGCGCCGCCGGTCGGACGCGGGCTGCCCTGCCCCCATCGCCGATGTCGGGCGCCGCGCCCAGCGGTGGTGCGCCGAACCACGCCAGCGAACCGGCCAGCGCGGCGACTTCGCCGAGTATCAGCAGCGCCGGTGAACGGACCGCATGGACGACGGCGCGTTCGGCGAGCTGGGCCAGAGTGCCGGTGACGACGCGTTGCCCGGCGCGCGAACCGTTCTCGACCATGGCGAACGGCGTCGCAGGATCGCGGCCGTGTTCGAGCAGGCGCGACTGCAGCTGGGCCAGTTCGCCGACGCCCATGTAGACCGCCAGCGTCTGTTTTTCCTGCGCCAATGCGGCCCAGTCCAGCGTGTCGTTCGAAGCCTGGCAGTGCGCGGTGAGCAACCGCACCGATTGCGCATGCCCGCGGTGGGTCAGCGGCACGCCGGCATAGGCGGCGCAGGCCAGCGCGGCGGTGATGCCTGGCACCACTTCATAGGCGATGTCGTGCGCGCGCAGGAATTCCAGTTCCTCGCCACCGCGGCCGAACACGAACGGATCGCCGCCCTTGAGCCGCACCACCCGGCGTCCGGCGCGGGCGTGCCCGAGCATCAGTCGATGGATCTGCGCCTGCGTCACGTGATGGTTGCCGGCCTGCTTGCCGACTTCGATGCGTTCGGCGTCGCGCCGCGACAACGCCAGCACCTCGGCACTGACCAGGCGGTCGTGCAGGATCACATCGGCCTCGTTGAGCGCGCGCAGGCCGCGCAACGTCAGCAGGCCCGGATCGCCGGGGCCGGCGCCGACCAGTACGACGGAGCCGGCGAAGGCTCGCGGCGCAGCGGCCAGCGCCTGCTCCGCATCGTTGCGCGCCTCGGCCTCGTGGCCCTGGCGCAGCAACGACGCCACCGGGCCGGCGAACAAGGCCTCGTAGAAACGCCGCCGCGCGGCCGGCTGCCCGAAGCGCAGGCGGATACGTGGGCGCAGCCGCGCGGCGAGCGTCGCCAGCGCGCCCAGCGAAGGATCCAATAATGCCTCCAGTCGTTCGCGCAGCCACCGCGCGAGCATCGGCGCCTGTCCGCCACTGGAGATGGCCACCATCAGCGGCGCGCGGTCGATCACCGCCGGCACGTGGAAACTCGACAATGCGGCATCGTCGACAACGTTGACGAACAGCCGCCGCAAGCCGGCCAGCTCGGAAACAAGCGCATTGGTGGCACGGTCGGAGGTGGCCGCCACGACCAGCCAGACCCGATCCAGCCAGGCCTCGCGGAAAGGTTCGGGGCGATGGGCCACGCTGCCCTCCTCCACCCATCGGCGCAGTAGCGGTGTCAGCGCGGGCGAGTTCACCGTCACCTGCGCGCCGGCGTCGCGCAGTGCGGCCACCTTGCGCTCGGCCACGACGCCGCCGCCCACTACCAGCACGGAGCGGTGCGAAAGGTCGGCGAACAGCGGGTAGAGCTTCAAGGGCGCGGCCCCATGCGTGGAGGTCAGGCCACGCTAGGCGGGGGCGTGCTGCCGGACAAATGAATTGTGGCGCGGTCCATATGCTTTCACGGCATGTGGACCGCGGCGGCCTGCCCCTTGACACAATCATCATATGGACGTATAGACGTCCGAATATGGATACCGGACCACGCCCGCCCCGCGACGTCGACGGCCCGGCCCTGCAAGGGGCGGCGCGGGAGCCCTGGCGATGTACCCGTGTCTCGTCCGCATCCGCCATCCCCATCGAACGAACACGGATATGCCCTTATGACTTTGGTCCAGCTGCGCTGCCTGGTGGCGATCGCCGACGCCGGGCTCAACATCACCCTCGCCGCCGAGCACGTGCATGCCACCCAGCCGGGCCTGAGCAAGCAGCTCAAGCAACTGGAGGATGAGCTCGGTTTCAAGCTGTTCGTGCGCAAGGGCAAGAGCCTGGACGCCGTGACGCAGGCCGGGCGGCAGGTGCTGGAACGTGCGCGTGTGATCCTCGCCGAGGCGGCCAACATCCGTGCCATCGCCGCCAACCTGCGCAACGAGGCGCAGGGCGAGCTGCGCATCGCCACCACCCACACCCAGGCGCGCTTCGCCCTGCCCGCCTCGATCGCCGCGCTCAACCTGGCCTATCCCCAGGTGAGCGTGCACCTGCAGCCCGGGCAGGACGCCGACGTGCTGGCGCAACTGGAAGCCGGCCGCGTGGACATGGCGGTGATCAGCACCGCCGGCGCGCCGCCCGCGATGGGCATCGCTTTGCCCGCCTACCGCTGGCACCGCGTGGTGCTGGCGCCGACCACCCACGCGCTGGCCCGGCGCGGCTTGCCGCCGACGCTGGCCGAGCTCGCCCGGGAACCGCTGATCAGCTACGACTCCTCGGTCAAGCCCGAGTCCTCGTTGCGCCGGGCATTCGAGGCGGCCGGGCTGGAGCCGCAGATCGCCATGACGGCAGGCGACGCGGACCTGATCAAGACCTACGTGCGTGCCGGCATGGGCATCGGCGTGCTGGCCGAGATGGCGATGCTGCCAGCCGATGCCGACTTGCAGGTGCTGCCCGCCGACCACCTGTTCCCGCAGTGCACGACCTGGATCGTGCTGCGGCGCGAGGCGGTGGTGCGCGAGTTCGTGCTGGATTTCATCGGCCAGTTCGCGCCGCACCTGGACCGCTGGGACCTGGTGCGTGCGCTGACCGGCGATACCGCACCCGAGCGGCCGCAGACACCGCACTGGCGCGAGCGCCAGGTGGCGCTTCCGGACGCGGCCTGAGTGGCCGCCCTGACTCCCTCTCCCTTCCGGGAGAGGGTTGGGGGAGGGACGGGGCTCGCGAAGATGTTGATTCGAACTGGGTGGAGGCTCTTCGGCCTTTTTGAGGATCGAAAGAATCGCACGCGCACCGTTCCCCGCGAGCCCCGACCCCTCACCCCAGCCCTCTCCCCGGAGGGGAGAGGGAGCAAGGCTGCGGCCTGACCCGACGCTGCTCGCGCAGGGTCGTCATCGCCTCAGATGAGAAGCGTCAGCCGCGCGCCTCGCTTCTGCTCCCTCTCCCCTCCGGGGAGAGGGTTGGGGTGAGGGGCGGGCTCGCGAAGATGTTGGCTTGGGCTGGGTGAAAGCTCTTGGTTTTCTTGAAGATCGAAAGAATCGCACGCGCACCGTTCCCCGCGAGCCCCGGGGGG
>NZ_JAPMIU010000027.1 GCF_026410505.1 Frateuria hangzhouensis | reverse complement strand
CCAAGGCTTGCGGGGAATCCGGCTGAGACGTGGTGAAGAAAACCCATCCCCTCCCCCGATGAGCGCCAAGGCAAGCCCCGCCCCCTCACCCCAACCCTCTCCCCGAAGGGGAGAGGGAGCCAAGTCGCGCCACTGCCAGAACCCACAACACGCAATATCCTCAGGCCGCCGACGCCCGCTGGAACTGCGCTTCTTCGGTCGACCCCTTGAGCGCCACGGTAGACGACTGACCCTGATGGATCGCCTGCGTCACCTGGTCGAAGTAACCGGTACCCACCTCACGCTGGTGCTTCACCGCAGTGAACCCGCGCTCGGCGGCCGCAAATTCCTTCTCCTGCAACTCCACGAACGCGCTCATCTGCCGGCGCGCGTAACCGTGCGCCAGTTCGAACATGCCGTAGTTCAGGCTGTGGAAGCCGGCCAGGGTGATGAACTGGAATTTGTAGCCCATCGCGCCGAGCTCGCGCTGGAACTTGGCGATGGTCGCGTCGTCCAGGTTCTTGCGCCAGTTGAAGCTGGGCGAGCAGTTGTAGGCCAGCAGCTTGTCCGGGTACTGGCCGCGGACCGCCTCGGCGAAACGGCGCGCATCATCCAGGTTCGGCTTGCTGGTCTCGCACCAGATCAGGTCGGCGTAAGGCGCGTAGGCCAGGCCGCGGCTGATCGCCTGGTCCAGGCCCGGCTTGACGCGGAAGAAGCCCTCGACGGTGCGCTCGCCGGTGAGGAACGGCTTGTCGTTGTCGTCGATGTCGGAGGTGAGCAGGTCGGCCGCGTCGGCGTCGGTGCGCGCCACCAGCAAGGTCGGTACGCCGCAGACGTCGGCGGCCAGGCGCGCGGCCGTCAACTTGTCGACCGCCTCGCGCGTCGGTACCAGCACCTTGCCACCCATGTGGCCGCACTTTTTCACCGAGGCGAGCTGGTCCTCGAAATGCACGCCGGCGGCGCCGGCCTCGATCATCGCCTTCATCAGCTCGAAGGCGTTGAGCACGCCACCGAAGCCGGCCTCGGCGTCGGCCACGATCGGCGCCAGCCAGTCGATCTCGTCGCTGCCTTCGGCGTGGTGCAACTGGTCGGCGCGCAGCAGCGCGTTGTTGATGCGCTTGACCACCTGCGGCACCGAGTTGGCCGGGTAGAGGGACTGGTCGGGGTACATCTCGCCGGCGACGTTGGCGTCGGCGGCGACCTGCCAGCCGGAGAGGTAGATGGCCTTCAGGCCCGCCTTGACCTGTTGCATCGCCTGGTTGCCGGTGAGCGCGCCCAGCGCGTTGACGAAGTCTTCCTTGTGCAGCGAATGCCACAGCTTCTCGGCGCCGTGGTGGGCGAGCGAATGCTCGATCGGCACGGTACCGCGCAGGCGCACCACGTCGTCGGCGGTGTAGTTGCGGCGTACGCCGGCCCAGCGGGGATTGTTGGTCCAGTCCAGGGTGATCTGTTCGGCGGTCGGCAGGGTGGTTTTCATGGGTCTCTTGGCTCCGTGCGGGTGCCCTGTCGGCGCGCCCTTGGGCGCGACTGGCATGGCGGTCGCGCCCAAGGGCGCTCCTACAGAAAGCGGGCGGTCAGGCCAGTTGGGCGTAGGCGGGCAGGGTGAGGAAGGCGCCGAGCTGGTCGGCGTGGGTCAGGTCGGCGAGCAGCCGCGCCGCGTCGTCGGCGCGGTGGGCGCCGGGGTGCGCGCTTTCGCGCAGGCGATGGGTGTGCGCGGCCAGGGCCTGGTCGAACAGCGCCATGTCGATCGGCGCACCGTCGGGGAATTCCAGCGGCACGCAGTCGGAGACGACGTCGCCGGCGTAGTGCAGCCATTGCCACAGCTGCGCGCGGGCGATCTCGGCGGTGGCCGCGTCCTCCATCAGGTGGTGGATCGGCACGCAGCCCAGCCCGTCCAGCCAGGCGGCGATGTAGCGCAGCGCCACCTCGACGTTGTTGTCGAAGCCGGCGCGGGTGATTGTGCCGCAGGGCGCGGCGAGCAGTTGGCAGCGTGAAACCTGCACGTCCTCGCGCAACATCTGGAGCTGGTTGGGGCCGGGCATGTGGCGGTCGAAGATTTCCTGTGCCACGGCCACCAGCGCCGGGTGCGCGACCCAGGTGCCGTCATGGCCGGCGTGCACCTCGCGCAGCTTGTCGGCGCGCACCTTTTCCAGCGCCGCCTCGTTGGCCGCCTCGTCGCCCTTGATCGGGATCTGCGCGGCCATGCCGCCCATGGCGAAGGCGCCGCGGCGGTGGCAGGTCTGGATCAGCAGTTCCGAATAGGCCTTCAGGAACGGCACGGTCATCTGCACCTGGCCGCGCTCGGGCAGCAGCCGGTCGTGGTGGCCGCGCAAGGTCTTCAGGTACGAAAAGATATAGTCCCAGCGGCCGCAGTTGAGCCCGACGATGCGCTCGCGCAAGGCATGCAGGATCTCGTCCATCTGGAACGCCGCTGGCAGCGTCTCGATCAGCACGGTGGCCTTCATGCAACCGCGCGGCAGGTCGAGCTCCGCCTCGGCGTGGGCCATCACGTCGTTCCACAACGCGGCCTCTTCCATCGCCTCCAGCTTGGGCAGGTAGAAGTACGGCCCGCGGTCTTGCGAGTGCAGCGCGCGGGCGTTGTGGAACACGAACAGGCCGAAATCCACCAGCGCCCCGGCCATCGGTTCGCCGTCGACCTCGAAATGGCGCTCCGGCAGGTGCCAGCCGCGCGGGCGCACCACCAGCACCGCGGGATTGGCGGCGAGCTGGTAGTCGCGACCGTCGGGCGAGCGCCAGGCGATGGTGCCCGCGACCGCGTCGATCAGGTTCTGCTGGCCGTCGAGCTGGTTGGCCAGGGTCGGCGTGGAGGAATCCTCGAAGTCGGCCATGAACACCTTCGCGCCGGAATTGAGCGCGTTGATGATCATCTTGCGCTCGACCGGGCCGGTGATCTCCACGCGGCGGTCGCGCAGCGCGGCGGGGATCGGCGCCACCTGCCAGGCGTCCTCGCGGATGGCCCGGGTATCGGCGCGAAAATCCGGCAGCGCGCCGGCATCCCAGGTGGCCTGGCGCTCGGCGCGGGCGTCCAGCAGCTCGCGTCGGCGCGCGTCGAAGCGACGGTGCAGGTCGGCCAGGAAGGCCAGCGCGGATGGGGTGAGCAGGTTGTCGTAGGCGGCGGTGTCGCCGTGGACGGTCAGCGGGCCGGGATCGAGTCGTTCCTGCGGGACGGCCATGCGTGCAGCTCCTTGAGGGGGTGCATCCACGCTAGGCCGGCGGACCTGCCTTTGACAAAGCGAATGTTTCAATCATTACTATTGAGAAAATCAAAGTAGCAGCCAACGCGACGCCATATTCGCCGCTCAGGAGGACAACGGCAGTGAATCGAACGAGTCAGGTACGTCGAGCCGGTGCCCGGAAAGGGTCGGTCGAGGAGCGCGAGGCGGACGAGACCACCGGGCGCTACTACTACAAAGGCAACCGCCACAAGCAACTGCGTGCCTTCGTGAGCATCGTCAAGCTGGGAACGCTCACCCGGGCGGCCGAGGCGCTGTTCCTCTCCCAGCCGACCGTCAGCCTGCAATTGCAGGCCCTGGAGCGTGAACTGGGCGTGCCGTTACTGGAACGACGGCGCCGACGCATCAACCTGACCGACGCCGGCGAGGCGCTGTACGAACTGGCGCGGCCGCTGGTGGAGGGCTGGGACAACCTGGACCGCGATTTCCAGGCGCGTGTGAAAGGCCTCACCGCCGGGCGTCTGACCATCGCCGCCGGCGCCTCGACCATCCAGTACCTGCTGCCCGGGCTGGTGCGCCGCTACCGCGAGGCGTTCCCCGCGGTGCATCTGCAACTGGCCAACGTGACCGGCCGCGACGGTCTGGCGCTGCTGCGCGCGGACGAGGCCGACTTCGCCGTCGGATCGATGCTGGACGTGCCCAACGACATCGCCTGGGCGCCGCTGCGGCAGTACGACCCGATGCTGATCACGCCGCTGGACCACCCGCTGGCGCGCAAGGCGGAGGTGGCGTTGGAGGACCTCTCGCCCTATGGCCTGATCCTGCCGCCGCAACGGCTGTCCACCTACCGGCTGGTCGACCTGGTATTCCAGCAGCGCCAGGTGCCTTACCAGGTGGCCATCGAGGTCGGTGGCTGGGAGGTCATCAAGGAATACGTCGCCTCCGGGCTGGGCATCTCGATCGTCACCGGCATCTGCATCACCGAGGCCGACCGCGCGCGGCTGGCCGTGCGCAACATGAAGCGCTACTTCCCGCAGCGGAGCTACGGTGTGGTGATGCGCAAGGGCAAGTTCCTGAGCCCGGAGGCGCGTGCCTTCGTCGATCTGGTCAAGCCCGGCCTGCTGACCCACCGCGAACACGACGAGCCCGGGCACTCCGGCCGCTGATCCCCTGCCGGAGCGCACCCTGCAGCAGAGCTGCGGCGCGGTGCTTGTTGCGGCAGCGCTGCGGATGCGAGCTATGCGATCCTCAACGGCAGCTACGCATTCCGGGCCCGGCGAGCCGCCCACGCGGGCCACTGATCCTGTAGGAGCGCACCCTGTGCGCGACCGCGAACCCTCCCGGTCGCGCAGGGGGCGCTCCTGCAGCAGAGGCGCGGTCACTCGGTATTGCGGTGCTTGCCGCGGTAGCCGCGGAACAGGCCGCGGATGTGCGCCATGTCGGCGTCCGGGTTGTCGCTGGCGTGTTGCAGCGTGCCCAGGGTGAAGGTCCGGGTCGGGTAATCCAGGCACACCGGCAGGATCGGCACGTCTGCCTCGCGCGCGATGCGCAGGAAACCGCTCTTCCAGTGCGTCACGTGCCTGCGCGTGCCTTCGGGCGTTATCCCTAACCACATGCGCGGATGGTCGGCGAAGCGGCGCACCATCTGCCCGACCACGTTGAGCGCGGCCTTGCGGTTGATGCCGATCATGCCGATCGGCTTGAGGATCAGCCCGAGCGGGCTGTCCAGGACCTCGCGCTTGATCATCACCTTGATGTCCGCGCCCAGCGCGATTTTCATCATCAGACCCCACACGCCGTCCCAGTAGGACGAGTGCGGCGCGCCGATGATGATCAGCTTGGGCACGTCCGGCAGCTCGCCGACCAGCCGCCAGCCGGACAGCCGCAGCAGGCCGCGCATCAGAGCGGGCCAGAACCGGCTGTCGATCCGCGGCGCCTGGGGCGGCAGCGGCGGCAGCAGGGGTTCGCTCATTCGCCGCTCCAGTCGCGCGAGCGCGTCTGCTTGAGCTTGCCGCGTTGCTGCTTGCCGACCAGGCGGCGCTCCTTGGAGGCACGCGTGGGACGGGTGGCCAGGCGCTTCTTCGGCGCCACCAGCGCACCGCGCACGATTTCGACCAGGCGCTCGCGCGCATCGTCGCGGTTGCGCGCCTGCTCGCGGAAGCGGCGCGCCTGGATCACCAGCACGCCCTCGTCGGTCATGCGCCGGTCGCGGCGCGACAGCAGCCGCGCGCGGACCTCCTCCGGCAGCGAAGGCGAACTGGCGACGTCGAAACGCAGCTCGACCGCACTTTCGGTGCGGTTGACGTGCTGCCCGCCGGGACCGTCCGCGCGCAGGAAGCGCTCGGTCAGTTCGGTGTCGGGAAGGGCGAGGTTGCGGCTGATCTGCAGCATGCGCGCAGTTTAGGGGATCGCCGATGGTGGGCTGAAGCCCACCCTACGGATGCCGGGAGGCCCAGTAGGGTGGGCTTCAGCCCACCACCGCCCAGCCGAAACGCTCCAGCACCGCGCCGAACGCGTCATCCAGCGGCGCCTCCAGGCCCATGGGCGCGCCGCTCACTGGGTGCGCGAAGCGCAACCGCCAGGCGTGCAGCAGCATGCGGTGGCAGCCGAAATGCTGCTTGTACAGGCGGTTGTGGTCGCCGCGGCCGTGCTGGCAATCGCCGATGACCGGATGGTGGATGTGTGCCAGGTGTTTGCGGATCTGGCGGAAGCGGCCGGTTTCCGGCTCGGCCAGCACCAGCGCGTAGCGTTGCTGCGGGTAACGGCCCAGCGCGATCGGCACCTCCACCGTGGCCAGCCGCCGGTAGCGCGTGCGGGCCTCGCGGCGCGGGCCGGTCTCGCGCGAGCCGGGCAGCGGGTAGTCGACCAGGCCCTCGTCCGGCTCCGGCCAGCCGCGCACCACCGCCAGGTACTGCTTGTGTACGTGGCGCTCCATGAACTGCTCGCCCAGCGCCGCGGCCACGGCGGCCGATCGCGCCACCAGCAGCACGCCGCTGGTGGCCCGGTCCAGCCGATGCGCCAGGAACAGGTCGCCACCGATCTGCTCGCGCAGCAGGTCGATCAGGAAGGCATCGGCCGGGCCGATCAGTTTCGAGCGATGCACAGGCAGCCCCGCCGGCTTGTTGACCGCGAGCAGCGCGTCGTCCTGGTAGAGAATTTCCAGCATGCCTTGCGCCTGTGGGAGCCCACTTGTGGGCGATGCTTCTGGTTGGGTGGGCGAATGAGCATCGCCCACGAGTGGGCTCCTACGCAGGTCAGCGGCGGGCGCTGGTGAGGAAGGCGATCAGGCCGGCGACGGCGCAGCCCAGAGCAAGCCAGTCGGAACCCTCCGGCCCGCGCGCCAGCCACAGCAGCGTGGCGCAACCGAGCAGGGCCGTGCCGAACAGGCCGCCGAGCAGCGCACGCCGCCGGCGCAGGGCGAGCTCCGCGTGCAGCGCCAGTTCCACCGGGTCCGCCAGGCGCCGCTGCTCGCCGCTGGCCGTCTGGCGCAGTGCATCGCGCACCAGTTCGGGCAGCTGCGGCGCCGCGTGCAGCCACTCGGGCAGCCGCTGGCGCACCGCGCGCAGCGTGCGCCGCGGGCTGTAGCGCTCGCGCAGGATGCGTTTGAGCACCGGGTGAGCCACCGCCCAGATGTCGATGTCCGGATCGAGCATGCGTCCGACGCCTTCGATATTGAGCAGCGTCTTCTGCAGCAGGATCAGCTGCGGCTGCAGGGTCAGCTCGTAGCGCCGCGCGGTCTGGAACAGCTTGACCACCACCTCGGCCAGCGAGATCTGCGACAGCGGGCGCGTGAAGTAGGGCTCGCAGACGGTGCGGATCGCCGCCTCCAGCTCGTCCAGGCGCACTGTCGCGGGCATCCAGCCGGCGGCCACGTGCAATTGCGCGATGCGCGCGTAGTCGCGCTCGAACAGGGCGATGAAATTCTGCGCCAACCAGTACTGATCGGCTTCGGGCAGCGAGCCCATGATGCCGAAATCCAGCGCCACGAAGCGCGGCTCCTGGCGGCGTTCCAGGTCCACCCAGATGTTGCCCGGGTGCGCGTCGGCATGGAAGAAGTTGTCGCGGAACACCTGCTCGTAGAACACCCGCACGCCCTTGGCGGCCAGCGCCTTGCGGTCGATGCCGGCGGCATCGATGGCGGCGATGTCGTCGGCGCTGGCGCCATGCACGCGCTCGAGGGTGAGCACGCGCTCGGCGGTGTGGTCCCAGTCCACGGCCGGCACGTACAGGTCCACGCCGCTTTCGAAGTTGCGCTTGAGCAGGCTGGCGCTGGCGCCTTCGCGCTGCAGGTCCAGCTCGTTCTCGAGCATCTTCTCCACTTCGGCCACGACATCCAGCGGCCGGATCTTGTCGGCGTTGGGATGCCAGCGCTGGGCCAGTTCACCCAGCGAGCGCATCAGCGCCACGTCGCGGGCGATCTTCTGCTCGATGCCCGGTCGCAACACCTTCACCACCACGGCGCGACCGTCGTGCAGGGTGGCCGCGTGCACCTGGGCGATCGAGGCGGAGGCGAGCGGGGTTTCGTCGAATTGGGCGTATAGCCGGCCGATCGGGGCTTTGAGCTCACGCTCGACGATGGCACGCGCCTCGGCGCCGGGGAAGGGCGGCACCTGGTCCTGCAGTTGCGCCAGTTCGTCGGCGATGTCGGCCGGGATCAGGTCGCGGCGGGTCGACAACACCTGCCCGGCCTTGACGAAAATCGGGCCCAGCTCGGTCATCGCCATGCGCAGCCGCGCGCCGCGCGGCAGTTCGCGCGCGCCGGGGCGCGTGCGGGCCAGCAGCGGACGCAGCAGCTTGAGCGGGCGGTACAGGTGCGCTGCATCGACCAGATCGTCCAGCCGCCAGGCCAGCAGCACCGAGGCAGCCCGCAATACGCCGGGCACCACCTTCAGCGGCGTCATGCGCGCGGCCCCATGCGCTGGCGCAGGCGCGCCAGGCGGGCTTCCAGCCGGTCGCCGCGTTCGCGCAGGGCATCCACGCCATCGAGGAAATCGTCCACCTCGCCCATGGCGGGGGTCAGCTGCGCTTCGTCGCGCAGCCAGTCGGCGCCGTCCTCGGTCAGGTGCTCGGCGCTTTCGCGCGCATGGCGCAACGCCTTGGCGATCGCCTGTGCCAGCGGCACGCCGAGCACGTCGCCGAAGCTGCGCGCGAAGGCTTCCTCGAAATCGGGCTGGAAGGTGCTGGCGAGCTTCTCCAGCCGGCGCGCCAGGTCGGCATCGCCGGCGATCTCGACCTTGCCGGGCGAGACGCCTTCGTCACCGCGGCGCAGCGCCATGGCGAGAAGGCTGCCGGGGCTGGCTGCCACGCGCAGCTGGCTGGTGTCCTGCGGCGGGCCGACCTTCAGCCGCTCGCCCTCCACCGTCACGCTGAGCGACAGCTCCGGCCCGCGCAGGTGCAACTGGATGCTGCGGCCGGCCAGCGCGGCCAGCTTCTGCCGGGTATCCGGATCCAGCGAGAGCGTGTGGTTGAGCGCGGTTTCCAGCGCGCGGCCGGCGAGCTTGCGCAGCGGCTGCGGCAGCCAGGCGTTCGGGGCGGAGGCATTCATCCGCCGATTGTAGCGGGCCGGACGCGCGTGATCCTGTAGGAGCCTGCTTGTGGGCGATGCTTTCCCGGAGGTCTTCCGGGGTTCTTCCGCGACGTGGCTCGCCTGCGGCGGGCTTTCGATCGCCTGTCGGCGCTCGAGTCACTTTTCTTTGCGGACCCAAAGAAAAGTAACCAAAAGAAAGGGTCTGTGGAGCGCGGGGTGGGAGAAGGGCTAGGTGCCTTCTTGCTTTGCTTGGCAGGCACCTGCTCATAGAGGAGCTGCCGCCGCTTTGCCGCGGTCGCTCGGGAGCCGCGTGTTTTGCTCCCTCTCCCTCCGGGGAGAGGGCCGGGGTGAGCCGCCGGGGCTCGCGGGATGGTCGGCAAGGACCTTGTGTTGTTTGTCGCTCTTGCGGAGATCAGAGCCAAGGCATCGCCAACAAGTGGCGCCTACAACGGCGCGCCCACGAAGCCCAGTTGGCGCCACGCTTCGTAGACGGCCACGGCCACGGTGTTGGACAGGTTGAGGCTGCGGCTTTCCGGGCGCATCGGCAGGCGCAGGCGCTGTTCGGGCGGGATCGCGTCGAGCACGTCGGCGGGCAGGCCGGCGGTCTCGCAGCCGAACAGCAGCGCGTCGCCGTCGGCATAGCAGGCGTCCACGTGGGCGACGCGGCCGCGGGTGGAAAAGGCGAACACGCGCGGCCGGTCCAGCGCGGCCAGGCACGCGTCGAGATCATCGTGGACCGCGACGCGGGCGTACTCGTGGTAGTCCAGGCCGGCGCGGCGCAGGCGGGCGTCGTCCAGTTCGAAGCCGAGCGGCCGGATCAGGTGCAGCGAGGCGCCGGTATTGGCGCACAGGCGGATGGCGTTGCCGGTGTTCGGCGGGATCTCGGGGCGGAAGAGGATGACATGCAGCATCCGCCCATTATCCGCCGCGCGGGCCAGCGATGGGCCCGGCGTGGCGGAATTCACGCCTCGTCCGTGTGCTCAGCTTTCCTGCCGCGGGCAGACCACGCCGTCCGGCGGCAGCATGCAGGTGCCGGGCACGGCCAGCATCACGCCGAGGGCGGCCTGGTCGCCGGAGCCGGCCAGTTGCACCGGGCCGGGCAGGAACAGCATCGAGGCCATGATCCATCCGCTTACCAGCAGGCAGGCGGCGAACAGGCTGCGCAGCAACAGGGTTTCGAACTTCATGGCGGGGCTCCTTGGGGGCAGATGGGAAGATGTCCTGTGATTACTGTGGCAAGTGCCGTGCCAGCCTTGCAGTGGCAGCAAACCCCTTGATCTGATGACGTTTGTCAGCTGCGGCGGCGCGTGCACCGGTTGTCCGCGGACACCGCCGGTCCGCGGGCGGACACCCGGCGGACAGCAGCCGCTTGTGCTGGCTCGCCCCCGACCGATAGCCTCAGCGCTCATCCGTGAGACAGGAGGTTGCACCGTGGCAAAGCGTTTCCCACCCAAGACCGCGCTGGCGCTGATCGCCGCCAGCCTGTTCGCCCCCGGCATGTTCGTGCCCGGCCTGATGCCGGTCGCGCACGCCGCCGACGCTGTCGCCACGCAGGCTTCGAAGATTCCCGAACTGAAGTACGAGCGCTTCACCCTGCCCAACGGGCTGACCGTGGTGGTGCACGAGGACCACAAGGCGCCGGTGGTGGCGGTGAGCATCTGGTACCACGTGGGCTCGTCCTATGAACCGAAGGGCAAGACCGGCTTCGCGCACCTGTTCGAGCATCTGATGTTCCAGGGCTCGGAGAACCACAAGGACGAGTACTTCAAGCCGTTCGAGCTGGCCGGCGCCACCGACCAGAACGGCACCACCTGGCTGGACCGCACCAACTATTTCGAAACCGTACCCACCACCGCGCTGGACATGGCGCTGTGGATGGAGTCCGACCGCATGGGCCACCTGCTCGGCGCGATCGGCCAGAAGGAACTGGACGAGCAGCGCGGCGTGGTGCAGAACGAGAAGCGCCAGGGCGAGAACCAGCCCTACGGCCGCGTCAGCGAGCTGATCCAGGCCGAGGCGTTTCCGGCCAACCATCCCTACCACCACGACACGATCGGCTCGATGGCCGACTTGAACGCCGCCTCGCTAGCGGACGTCAAGCAATGGTTCAAGGACTACTACGGCGCCGCCAACACAGTGGTGGTGCTGGCCGGCGACATCACCCCGGCGCAGGCGAAGCAGAAGCTGCTCAAGTACTTCGGCGACATCGGCTCCGGCCCGGCCGTGCCGCGCCCGCAGGTGTGGATCGCCCCGCGCGACAAGTCCACCCGCGGCACGATGACCGACAACGTCGCGCAGACGCGCATCTATCGCGAGTGGAACGTGCCCTCGCGCACCGACCTGGAGCTCAACCGGCTGCAACTGGCGGCGGCGGTGCTCGGCGGCGGCAAGACCTCGCGCCTGTACCAGCGGCTGGTCTACCAGGACAAGCTGGCCGACGATGTCTCGGTCGACATCGAGCAGCACGTGCTGGCCAGCCTGTTCCAGCTGCAGGTGGACGTGAAGAAGGGCGCCGACCCGGCCAGGGTCGAGGCCGCGATCGCGGACGAGTGGAAGAAATTCCTCGCCGACGGCCCCACCGCGGACGAACTGGAGCGGGCCAAGACCAGCATGCGCGCCGCCTTCGTGCGCGGCCTGGAGCGGGTCAACACGCAGGCCTCGATCCTCGCCCAGGGCCAGCTGTACCGGCAGGACCCGGGCGCGTACCTGAAGGACTTCGACGCGCTGATGGCGGCCACCCCGGCCAGCGTCAAGGCCTCGGCCAACCAGTGGATCGCCAAGGGCGACTACACGCTCACCGTCGTCCCCGGCAAGGTCGAGGAGACCGACTTCGCCACCGTCGGCGGCCGTCCCGCGCTGCCGGGCAAGCCCGAGCCCAAGCTCTCTGCCAAGGGTGATTACCACACCGTCAAGAGCCCGGTGGACCGCGGCCAGGGCGTACCCGAGGTGACCCAATTCCCCGGCCTGACCTTCCCCGACCTGCAGCACGGCAAGCTCGCCAACGGCATCGAAGTGACCCTGGCCGAGCGCCACGAGGTGCCGGCGGTCCAGATGCAACTGCTGTTCGACGCCGGCTACGCGGCCGACCAGGGCCGCAAGCTCGGCACCTCCAGCTTCACCATGGCGATGCTGGACGAGGGCACCAAGGATCTCGATTCGGTCGAGATCGCCAAGCGCGAACAGCGCCTGGGCGCGGAGATCGGCAGCGGCTGCGGGCTGGATTTCTGCAGTGCCTCGCTGAACGCGCTCAACGACAAACTCGAACCCTCGCTCGCCCTGTTCGCCGACATCCTGCGCAACCCGGCCTTCCGCGCCAACGACGTCAACCGCCTGCGCGGCCAGTGGCTGGCGCGCATCGCGCAGGAGAAGAGCCAGCCGATCGGCATCGCGCTGCGCACGCTGCCGCCGCTGCTTTACGGCGAAGGCCATGCCTATGCGATCCCGTTCACCGGCTCGGGCACGGTGCAGTCGATTACCTCGCTGGACGTCGGCGACATGCGCCGCTTCATGGGCGACTTCATCCGGCCGGACAACGTGCGCATCCTGGTGGCCGGCGACACCACGCTGGACAAGATCATCCCGCAACTGGACAAGGTGTTCGGCGACTGGAAGCCGGGCGCGGGCAAGGCACCGGCCAAGAACCTCGGCCACGTGGCCGCGCCCGACTCCTCGCGCGTCTACCTGATCGACCGCCCCGGCGCGCAGCAGAGTCTGATCCTGGCCGGCGGCCTGGCGCCGTCGACCAAGGTGGACAACAACCTGGCCATCGAGACCATGAACGGCGCCTTCGGCGGCACCTTCACTTCGCGGCTGAACATGAACCTGCGCGAGGACAAGCACTGGGCCTACGGCGCCTACAGCTTCCTGCCCGATGCGCTGGGCCAGCGCCCGTTCCTGATGTACGCGCCGGTGCAGACCGACAAGACCGCGCCGTCGGCCGAGCAGATGCTGACCGAGGCGCGCGGCGTGATCGGCAAGCAGCCGCTGACTGACGCGGAGATCGCCAAGATCAAGGACGGCGACGTGCGCAGCCTGCCGGGTCAGTACCAGACCACCACGGCGGTCATGGGCGCCCTGCAGGACATCGCCCTGTACGACCGTCCGGACAACTGGGTGCAGACCGAGAAGCAACGCATCCAGGCGCTGAAGGACCCGCAGGTGCAGGCGGCGGCCGAGCAGGTGATCCATCCGGACCACCTGACCTGGGTGATCGTGGGCGACCTCAAGAAGATCGAGGCGCCGGTGCGCGCGCTGAACCTGGGCAAGGTGCAGGTGATCGACGCCGACGGCAAGCCGGTGAAGTAACGCGTGCCTTCTCCCCCGGCGCGGCCGGGGGAGAAGGCCGTTGGCCTGCCGTTCCGCTCCCGCCGCGCGCGCAAGGTACGATGGCGCCTTCCCGACCGCTCGCCGGAGCCCTCCATGCGCAAGACCTTCCTGTTGCTCGCCCCCGTCCTCCTGCTCGGCGCCTGCACCTGGGGCATCACCCTGGACCCGGCCGGCAAGCAGGTGCGCACTGCCTGGAACGGCGATGTCTCGCAATGCCGCGACCTGGGCAAGGTCACCGTCTCGGTGATGGACCGCGTCGGCCCGGTCGACCGCAACGGCATCAAGGTGCGCGACGAACTCGAGGTGATGGCGCGCAACGAAGCGGCCAAGATGAACGCCGACACGGTCAAGCCGCTGGCCGAACCCGTCGACGGCTCGCAGGCCTGGGGCGCCTACCAGTGCAACGGCACCCACCCGTCCACCACCACGCCAGCCACCCCCCAGCCCGCCCCCGCCTCGTCGGGCTTGCAGACCTACCCGATCGGCGGCTGAGCCACTGCGGAGCGAGTGAGCCCCAACCCCCCGACACGACTCCCTCTCCCCACCGGGGAGAGGGCTGGGGTGAGGGGCCAAGGCTTGCGGGGAATGCCGTTCGGCCCCAACCGCCCGGCAAAAAAGCCACGCACAGATGAGCTTCCGGGCGAGCCCCGACCCCTCACTCCAACCCTCTCCCCAACGGGGAGAGGGAGCAGGAGCGAGGGCCCCCAACCCGCCGACACGACTCCCTCTCCCCTCTGGGGAGAGGGTTGGGGTGAGGGGCCAAGGCTTGCTGGGAATGCCGTTCGGAGCCGACCGCCGGCAAAAAAGCCACGCACCAGATGAAGCCTCCGGGCGAGCCCCGACCCCTCACCCCAACCCTCTCCCCGGTGGGGAGAGGGAGCAGGAGCGAGCGAACCCCAG
>NZ_JAPMIU010000026.1 GCF_026410505.1 Frateuria hangzhouensis | reverse complement strand
CAATGAGGCGGGGGGCCGCTCTACAGACGAGGTCGAAGATTTCGCCTCAAGGAGCCCACGGCCTCCCCGGAAACACACTTGCTTGGTTCGCACCTCTGTGTGTGCGTGAGCAACATACAAGGAGCCCGCTCGCAGATGCCGGCGCCGGCCCACCTCGGTGGATCTGCAGGAGCCCACTTGTGGGTGATCGGGCGGGCCGGGGGCTTCGCCCGCAAGTGGACTCCCGCAAAGGGGCGGCGGTGGGTTGGCTTGGCCATGGCGTGATGCCCGCGCCGGGCCAGAAGGAGTTTTCCGAGGTTCCCGGCGGGGTCGGTGCACGATGGACATTTTCCCGGGAGCACCGCCATGCCCAAGATCGACCCCTCGAAGGTTTCCGAATACCGCGGCTCGCGCTATCCGGCGCCTTATGCGCAAGCCGCCCAAGGCCGCATCAGGCAGGCGCTGGGCGATGCCGGCGAGCTGTCCGATTTCGGCGTCAACCTGACCCGCCTGCCGCCGGGCGGCTGGTCCAGCCAGCGCCACTGGCATACCCGCGAGGACGAGTTCGTGTATGTGCTGTCAGGCGAACTGGTGCTGGTCACCGACGCGGGGGAGCAGCCGCTGCGCGCGGGCGAATACGCCGCCTTTGCCAAGAACGTGGCCGACGGCCACCACCTGATCAACCGCGGCAGCGAAACGGCCGTCTATCTGGAAATCGGCACGCGCTCGGACGACGATGCCTGCCACTACCCGGATATCGACTTGTACGTCGAAGGCAGCGGCGGTTTCACCCACAAGGACGGCACCCCCTACTAGCGCGGCACTGGCAAACCCCGCGCGGTCATTCCCCGCCCTTGCCCAGGTCGCCCTCGGGGTCGCTCTTGCATACTTCGTGGCCACAGCCGCACGCCCCCTCGCTGCGACCGGAGTTCGCCGCTTCGCGGCAATGGTCGCTGCAATACTGGTCGCCGCCAGGGACGGTGGTGCATTGGCAGGGAGCGTGGCCGCAGCGGTAACCGTTGTCGGACATGGCGCTTGACTCCAGATCGGTGGGCACCGCAATGCCCGGAAAGAACGCGGCGCATCGCGCTTCCTTGCCCTGGCTCTGCCATGGGCCACCGCAGGGGCGGGAGCCGGGGTGCCACCACCGGCCAGGGAACCGCGATGCGCCAACGTCCTGGAGCGTGCCGACGCCCACGTGAAGGCGCCGACGAGGAATCGCGCAACGTGGCTCACTTGTCGCGTATCGCCTCGACCTGGATGCGCAGCGCCACCTGCATGTCGAAGCCGTAATCCTTGCCCGCGTCCAGCCCGAACGCGCTGCGGTCGAAGCTGCCCAGCGCATCGGCGCCGCACCATTCCCGTTTGGTGAGCGGGTGCGGCATGCACTTGAAGTGGTCGATGCGCAGCGTCAGCGGACGGGTGACGCCGTGCAGGTTGAGGGTACCCTCCACCCGCGTCGGCGCGCCGTTGGCGAAGCCGGCCAGCCGGCCCTTGTAGATGGCCTGCGGATGATGCGACGCATCGAAGAAATCCTTGCCGCGCGCCCAGGCGTTGAGCGGCTCCTGCCCGAAATCGATGCTGTCCAGCGCGATGCGCACCTCGACGCTACCGCCGCCGGCGGCCTTGTCCAGCTCGACCCATCCCTTGCTGCGATTGAACTTGCCACGCCAGGTGGACATGCCCATGTGGTCGGCCTCGAAGCTCGGGTACGTGTGATCCGGATCGAGCGTGTAGCGCACCGACGCCGCGCTGGCGGCGAACGGCAGCAGCAGGGCCATTGGAAGCAGGCGAAAAAGGCGGATGGCGAAGTGGTGCATGGCGGTTCCCGTGGCCGACGCCGGCGGCGTCCTCACGATGAAGACGAACGGGCATGGCCGGATTCGACACGGGCGCAGGTTTTGCCGTGGAACCGGTCCGGGAATGGGCCGGAAACAACCTTCCGCGTCAGCTTTTTACCGCAAAAACTTGCTGCCATGATGCCAGTGCGGTCGACACCCCTCCGGAGCCGTCCATGGCGAGCACGCGGCACTCTTCCTCATGGCCGGTCGGCCAAGGCGAGATGGCCGACTGCATCCGCCGGCATGACTGGGCCGCGACCGCGCTCGGACCGATCGCCGGCTGGCCGCCGTACCTGCGCACCGCCGTGGACATCTGCCTGGCCTCCCCCACGCCCACGGCGGTGCTCTGGGGCGAACAGCGCCTGCAGCTTTACAACGACGCCTACTGCGCGATCGCGCGGCACCGCCATCCGGCCATCTTCGGACGCCCGGCGCTGGAGAACTGGCGCGAAGCGCGCGACCTGATCGGCCCGATGCTGGACCGGGTCTTCGCCAGCGGCGAATCGAGCCAGGCCGAAAACTGGCCGATCGAGCTTGATGGCGCGGGCGGCGTGCCGGTGCGGCGCGTGTTCACTTTCACCTTCTCGGCCATCCGCGACCGCTACGGCGCGGTGGCCGGCGCGTGGCATACGGCGATCGAGATCACCTCGCGGTTCCACGCCGAGCATCGGCTGCGCGAACTGATGGACGTCGCCGGCCTGGGCGCGGATTTCCGTGCCTTGTTCCAGTCCGCACCGGCGCCGCTGCTGCTGCTTGCGCCACCGGATTTCAACGTGGTGGCCGTCAACGACGCGCTGCAACTGGCTTGCGGCGAGCCCCATGGAAACCTGCTGGGGCGCCCGGTCTTCGAGCTGTTCGCCGGGTGGCCCGACCGCGTCGCGACCGAGCGGCAACTGCGCGCATCGCTGGAGCGCGTGGTCAGCCGGCGGGTTCCCGACACCTTGCCGATGGTGGCGCAAGGCGGACCCGCGGAAGGCCCCCGGCAACGCTGGTGGACCATCATGAACACTCCCGTGTTCGATCCGCGCGGCGAGGTCGCGCTGGTGATCCATCGCGCCGAGGACATGACCGAACTGGTCCGCCTGCGCAACGCCAGCGAGGCACAGGCGCAACTGGATCTGGACCAGCAGGCGCTGATCGATCGCCTGCGCGGCTCCTGCGCCAAGGCCAACACGGACTCACCGGACGACCAGGCAAGCGCGCAACGCCAGGCACGTTTCCTCACCGGCATACTCGATTCGATTTCCGACTACGTCTATGCGTTCGACCGCAAGCGCCGCTTCGTCTACGTCAACCAAGCGACGCGCAAGCTGTTTGGCCCGAAGGTCGACCCGGCAGGCAAGACCTTCCTGGAGCTGGGCTATCCGCAGGCGCTGGCGCAACGGCTCGACGGCCACGTCCGGCGCATCCTGCAGACCGGCGAGACGATCGAGGACGAGGTGTACTTCACCAATCCCGCCGGCACCCGCGCGTACTACGAGTTCGTCTGGAGTCCCGTGCGCGGCGATGGTGCCCGCATCGAGCAGGTCGTGGGCGTCTCGCGCGACACCAGCGATCGCAGGCGCATGGAGGAGCGCCTGCGCCAGGGCGAGGAACGACAGGCTTTCCTCCTGCAGTTGGACGAACGCATACGCGGGCTCGGCGATGCCGCCCAGATCATGGCGACGGTCAGCGACATGGTCGGCCGCTATCTGGAGGTGGGCCGCTGCGGCTATGGCGAAGTGAGCGACTGCGGCCAGTACTTCAGCGTCGAGCGCGACTGGACCGACGGCGACATGCCCAGCCTGGCCGGCCGCGTGCGGCTGGCCGACTTCGGCGTCGAGGTGGTGCACCAGTACCGCGCTGGCCGCACCGTGGTGCTGGACGACACGCTGCAAGATGCGCGCACGCGCAGCGCCGAACCGGCCTATGCCGAGGCTGGGCGCCTGCGCGCCGGCGTAGGCGTACCGCTGTTCAAGGGAGGGCGCTTCGTGGCCGCGTTCTACGTCCACCAGAGCCGGCCGCGCGCCTGGCGCGACGAAGAGGTCGCCCTGCTCGGCGAAGTCGCCGAACGCACCTGGGCGGCGGTGGCGCGCGCCCGCGCCGAACGCGCGCTGCGCGAGAGCGAGCGGCGCTACCGCACCCTGTTCGACGCGATCGACGAAGGCTTCTGCATGGTCGAGAAGGTCGACACCGCACCGGGGCAACCATCCGATTACCGCTACCTGGCCAGCAACCCGGCGTTCGTGGCGCACACCGGCGTCGGCGGCGTCATCGGCCGCACCATGCGCGAGGTGTTTCCCCAGGCGCCGCCGTTCTGGTACGACACCTTCGACACCGTCATCGGCAGTGGCGATTCCTTCCGCTTCGAGCATGGCCTGATCGCCCAGGGACGCGTGCTCGACGTGTATGCCTGCCGGCTGGACGACGGCACGCACCGGCGGGTCGCGGTGGTGTTCAACGACATCACCGAGCGCAAGCGCCACGAACGGCACCAGCGGATGCTGCTGAACGAACTCAACCATCGGGTGAAGAACACGCTGGTGACGGTGCAGTCCATGGCGATGCAGAGCTTTCGCCCGGGCGACGATCCGGAACTGGCGCGCCAGCGGTTCGAGGGTCGCCTGATGGCCCTGTCGCGCGCGCACGACATTCTTACCCGCGAACACTGGGGCGGCGCGCCGCTGGCCGGCATCGTGCAAGAGGCGGTCGCGCCCTGGCGTGACCAGCACCACGACCGGCTGCACGCCGCCGGCCCGCCGGTGTGGCTGCAGCCACGCCATGCGCTCGCCTTCGCCATGGTGCTGCACGAGCTGGGCACCAACGCGGTCAAGTACGGCGCGCTGTCCACCCCGGACGGCGTGATCGACATCGCCTGGTCCGCCGACGGCCTGCTGCGCCTGCGCTGGGTCGAGTCCGGCGGTCCGCCGGTGGCTCCGCCGGCACGGCGCGGCTTCGGTTCGCGGCTGATCGAGCGCGGGTTGCGCCACGAGATCGGCGGTCGGGTGGAGCTGGATTTCGCCCCCGGCGGTCTGATCTGCACCATCGAGGCGCCGGTGGGCGATCTCCAATGGCCGGCGAGGGTCGGGTAAGCGCCGAAGCGGACCGACGCTCCCGTCGAGCCCGCTATCGGCGACGTGGCAGTTAAGTTATCGTTTACCGGCAGCCCTTACATGCAGGGGGAGCATGGTGGTTGACGCAGTCCCGCTCACGTTCGGCTATTACACGGCTGCCCTGGTGGCGGCGGCCGGCATCGCGCTGGCCTCCGGTCTCCAGTTCGCCGTCATCGGCCTGTGGCGTCGCCGCGAAGCGGTCTATCTCTCCTACGCGATGCTCTGCCTGTGCATCGCGACGCTGGCACTGTCCAACGCCCTGTTGCACACCGCCTCCGGCCTGCCGGTGGCGACTGCCGCGCTGCGCACCATGATCGGCGCCGCGGCCATCTCGTTCCTGCCGTTCGTGGTGTTCATCCGCGCCTATACCGGCGGCCCGGCGCAGTTGCGGCTGCAACTGGCGGTAGGCGCCGTGGCGGGCCTGTTCATGTGGCTCAACCTGGAGTTGCCCGCCACCGTGTTCTTCACGCAGCTGGCGCCGGGCACGGGCATCGCCCTGCCGTGGGGCGAGCGGTTGTACGACCTGGCGGGCACGCCCTCGGTCTGGGGCCTGTTGTTCCACGCACTGACGTACGTCGCTTTCCTGTGGGCGCTTTCCTGTGCCGTGGCACAAATGCGCGGCGGCGAGCGATTACGCGGCGCGCTGCTGGCGATCTGCCTGCTGTCCCAGTTTGGCGCGCTGCTGTGGGGCGACGTGGTGGTCGACGCGCTCGGCCATCACTACCCGTACCTGGATGCGTTCTCGTTCCTGCCGTTCGTGCTGCTGATGGGCCTGTCGCTGGCAACCCAGCTGCATCAGCGCACGGTGCAACTCGAGCTGACCACGCGCCGGCTGGAGGCAGAGGCGCACACGCGCCGCGAGGCCGAGTTCAACCTGCGCCACGTGGCCTACCACGACAGCCTCACTGGCCTGCCCAACCGCCTGCGCGCGCTGGATCACCTGGCCACCTTGCACACCGAAGCGATCGCCCGGGGGCAGCACGGCGCGCTGCTGCTGATCGACCTGGACAACTTCAAGACCATCAACGACGCACTCGGCCATCCAGTGGGCGACCGCATGCTGGAGGCGATCGCCGACCGCCTGCTCGCCGCCGTGCCGCCCGACTCGATACTGGCGCGGCTGGGCGGCGACGAGTTCGTGCTGGTGCTCGGTCCGCTGGCCGGCCCGGCCGCGGCGGTCCAGGCGCAGGCGCAGCTGGCCGCCGAGCAGATGGTCGCGCGCCTGGCCGAGCCGGTGGCGGTGGACAACCGCATTCTGGCGGTCGGCGCCAGCGTGGGCGTGGCGCTGTTCCCCGCCGGCGAAGATGGCGTGGCCGACCTGCTGCGCCGCGCCGACATCGCGCTGTACCGCGCCAAGGCAGCCGGGCGCAATGCCGTACGGCTGTTCCTGGAGCCGATGCAGCAGGAGGCCGACACCCGGCTGGCGCTGGAGCGCGGTCTGCGCACGGCGCTGGAACAGGAGCGCATGCCGCACCAGTTCACGCTGCACTTCCAGCCGCAGGTCAATCGCCGCGGCGAGCTGGTCGGCGCCGAGGCATTGCTGCGCTGGCAACATCCGCAGCTGGGCGAGCTGTCGCCGGCCGTGTTCATCCCGCTGGCCGAGGAAACCGGCCTGATCCATGCGCTGGGCGTCTGGGTCATCGGCGAGGCCTGCGCACACATCCGCGCATGGGACCGCGATGGCGTGGTTTTCGGCGGCCGGCTGGCGGTGAACGTGAGCGCCTGGCAGCTCAACCACCCGCACTTCGCCGCGCAATTGGAGGCGCAGGTGCGTGGCGCCGGCGTCGAGCCTTCGCGCCTGACGCTCGAGCTGACCGAGAGCGCGCTGCTGCGCGATTTCGACAGCGCACTGGAAACCCTCAACCAGCTTTCGCGGGCTGGCTTCCGCCTGGCGCTGGACGACTTTGGCACCGGCTACTCGTCGCTGAGCTACCTGCAGCGGCTGCCCCTGGACGTATTGAAGATCGATCGTGCGTTCGTCAACGGGCTTACACCCGACGCCGCCAACCCGCTGGCGAGCTTCATCATCGACGTGGCGCACCGGCTCGGCATGGCCGCGGTGGCCGAAGGCGTGGAAACCGTGCCACAGCGGCTGGCCCTGGAACGGCTGGGCTGCGACGGCCTGCAGGGCTACCTGATCTGCCGTCCGGTCGACGAGGACGGCTTCCGCCGCTGGCTGGCCGAACACCAGCAGGCGCGCACCCTGCCGCAGGCGCAACGCAACGCCGCCGAGGGCGTTATCCCGCGCGATCGGTCGCCGCGCGACAGGAACTCGTCCGGCGACAACAGCTAGGCGCCCCCTGCCCACCCGCCCACCGCGGCGCGAGGAAGCGCGCACGCCTGGCTAGGCTCCGGGACGTGGCGCACCGTCGCGACGGTGCGAGTCCAGCACCGTGCACACCTTGGCCAGCAGGTCCTCGTCGCGGAAGGGCTTGCTCACGATGCGATCGTCGCCGACCTCCTTGAACGCGGCAAAGTCGGCATAGCCGGTCAGGAACACGATCGGCAGCGAGGGGCGCCTGGCGTGGGCCTCGCGTGCAACCTCCGAACCGTTCATGCCCGGCATCGCGTAGTCCATCAGCATGAGGTCGACCGTGCCGCCTTCGCGCTCGAGCACGTCGAGCGCCGAACCGCCGCTGCCGGCCTCGATCACCTCGTAGCCGCGCTCGGTGAGGATCGCCGCGGTCACCTCGCGCACGTCCGCATCGTCGTCGACCAGCAGGATGCGCTGCCGCGCCGGGCCGTTGTCCTGGCGCACCACTTCCTGCATCACCGCCTCCGACTCGGCCGCGACGCCCGCCGCGCGTGGCAGGTAGACCTTGATCGAGGTGCCTTCGCCCAGCCGCGTATCGATCCGCACGCCGCCGCCGGATTGCTTGGCGAAGCCGTACACCTGCGCCAGGCCCAGGCCGGACCCCTTGCCCACCTCCTTGGTGGTGAAGAACGGCTCGAACGCGCGCGCCAGCACTTCGGGCGTCATGCCGCTGCCGTGGTCGGTGACCGCCACCATCACGTAATCGCCGGGGCACGGTTCCTCAGGGCGCGCGGCCGGTTCGCGCACCGCCACGTTGGCCGTTTCCACCATCAGGTCGCCGCCCACCGGCGAGGCGTCGCGCGCGTTGATCGCCAGGTTCAGGATCACCAGCTCGATCTGGGTCGGGTCGACCAGCGCCGGCCACAGCCCCTGTTGCAGCTTCATGCCCAGCTGCACCGAGCCGCCCATGGAGCTCTGCAGCAGATCGCGCATGCCCACGACGATGCCGTTGAGATCGACCGCCTTGGCTTCCAGCCGCTGCCTCCGCGAAAAAGCCAGCAGTTGCGCGGTGAGCTTGGCGCCGCGCGTGGCGGCGTCCTTCATGTAGCCCAGCCGCTGGCGCAGGGCCGGATCGATCCCTGGCCCGCTGAGCGCGCGCTCGAGGATGCCGATGTTGCCGCTGATCACGGTGAGCAGGTTGTTGAAGTCGTGCGCCACGCCGGAGGTGAGCTGGCCGACCGCCTCCAGCCGCTGCATCTGGCGCAGCGTGGCCTCGACGCGTTCGCGTTCCTCGATCTGCGCCAGCAACTGGCGGTTGGTCGCGGCCAGCTCGGCGGTACGCTCGGCCACGCCGCGCTCCAGCGCCTCCTGCGCCTGGTGCTCGAGGGTGCGATCGCGCAGCACCTTGAGGTAGCCGAGCAGTCGGCCACCGCCGTTGCGCAGCGGCATCATCAGGCCGCTGGCGAAGAAGCGGGTGCCGTCCTTGCGCATGTGCTGGCGATCGTCCACGGCACGGCCGCTCTCGACCGCGCGTTTCATTTCCCGCTCGGGAATGGCCTGGTCGCGGTCCTGTGGCGTGAAGAACAGGTCCGCCGGCTTGCCCAGCACTTCGTCTTCGCGCCATCCCATCAGGCGCTCGGCGCCGGGGTTCCACAAGGTGATGCGGCCCTTCAGGTCGATCGTCAGGATGCCGTAGCCGGTGGTGTTTTCCAGGATCAGCCGCAAGCGGTTGCTGGTGGCGCGCAGCGCCGCTTCGGCGCGGGCGCGCTCGACGGCCGCCCAGGTGCGCTCGGCCACCTCGCGCACCAGCACCTCGTCCTCGTCGGTCCATTGCCGCGGCTCGCGCTGCTGGACCGCGAGGAAAGCCGCCAGCCGCCCGCCCTTGACCAGCGGCACGGTGAGGCTGCCGCGCAGGCCGCCCAGCGCGTGATGGACCCTGGCCGCCTCCGGGTCGACACGCGGATCCTCGAAGGGATCGCTCACGCGCAACGCCACCCCGGTCAACGCTTCGGCGACCAGCTTCGGTCCGAACTCGCTGAGCCGGTGCCGCCCCACGCCCGAGGGCATGTCCTCGCGCACCCAGTCGCGCTCGACGGTAAAGAATTCGCCAGTCTCGTCGAGCTCGGCATAGCCCACGCGATCGGCGCGCAGATGGCGGCCCAGCCGCCGCGCGGCGACCGCCATGATCTCGCGTGGGTCGCTGAGATTGCGCAGAGCATCGCTCAGGCGCGTGCGGAAGCGCTGCCGCCGCTCGGCCAGCACGCGCTGGCTGGTCTCGATCGCCTCGTTGATCAGGCCCATCACCTGCCCGTTTTCGTCGCGGACGGGGCCGATCCAGTAGTCGAAATAGGCGTGCTCGGGGGCGCCGTTGCGCTCGAGGACGAAGCGCGCGTCGCGGAAGCAGCTGGGCTTGCCCTCCAGTGCGCGCTGGATCACCGGCTCGGTCATTTTGCGCGCCTCCGGCCACACTTCGCGGAACGGGCGACCCAATGCCTCGGGCCGGTTGCCCAACAGCGGCCGATAGGCGTCGTTGTAGAGGCAGGTGAGCCCGACGCCCCAGCCGAGCGCGATCGGCAATTCGCTTTCCAGCATCATCGATACCAGCGTGCGCAGCGATGCGGGCCATGCAGCCGCCGGGCCCAGCGAGGTGGTGTCCCAGGGGAAGGCGCGGATGCGCGCCGCCATCTCGCCGGTGCCGGCGAGAAGAGCGCCCCCTGCTGACGCTGGCGTGGAGGATGCTGGCAAGTCCCTTCCTTGCGGGCCTCCCTGCGCCGGGGCTGGTTGGATGATCGGGCCTGTGGGCGTTGCCTGCCTCGCCGGCCCGCCGCCGTGCTTCACTTCTCGGAGCTGCCCTGCGGATCAGCCCGATACGCAAGGGCCAGCAGCGTGAAGCTCGTCACACTATGGGTTTTTCACTGTCGCCGGGCCGGCAAGAGGTCGTGAGGGTGACCTTGCCGCGTCCGCTGCGTCTGCCGGCAAGCGCCCATTCACGCCGCCACGACCGCGGCTGTCGCCCCATCGGACCTCCCGCATGTCCCAGAATCCGCTCGATTGCCTGATCGTGGGTGCCGGCCCGGCCGGCCTGACCGCGGCCACTTACCTGGCCCGCTTCCGCCGCCATATCCTGGTGGCCGACGCGGGCGCCAGCCGTGCGCGCTGGATCCCGGCCAGTCACAACTGCCCCGGTTTCCCCTTCGGCGTGGCCGGCAACGAACTGCTGGCGCGCTTCCGCTTGCAGGCGCAGGCCTACGACGTACCCTTGGCGAGCACGCGCATCACCCAGCTCAGCCGCCACGACGGCGGTTTTACCGCCAGCGATGGCGAACGCCACTGGCATGCGCGCATGGTGATCCTGGCCACCGGCGTGGTCGACCGCCTGCCCGCGATCGCGGGCGTCGAGCAGGCGATCGCCGCCGGCACGGTGCGGTTGTGTGCGGTCTGCGACGCCTACGAGGCGCGCAACGACGTGATCGGCGTACTCGGGCCGGCGGCCACGGCGCTCGACCATGCCGCGTTCCTGCGTACCTTCTCCAGCCAGGTCTGCGCGCTGGCCGCGGATGACGCTCCGCTGGATGAGTCACTGCAACGCCGCGCGACCGACCGCGGCGTGCAGTTGTGGCCCGCGCCGCAACGCCTGGACCTGATCGACGGTGCCTGCCTGGCGCACTTCGACGACGGCCGCCGGCTGCGGCTGGACACGCTCTATCCCGTGCTGGGCGCCGATGCGCAATCGGACCTGGCCGCCGGTCTGGGCGCCACACTCGACCCCGAGGGCGCGCTGGTCGTGGACGAGCATCGGCAGACCAGCGTCGCCGGCGTCTATGCGATCGGCGACGTGGTCAGCGCGCTGAACCAGATCAGCGTGGCGGTCGGCCACGCCGCCGTGGCGGCCACCGCCGTGCATCGGCGGCTGCCGGCGAACTATTGCTGAGCGGGCTTTCGCCGCTTCGCTGCCCGCTCTGTCCTCATTGTGCCGACGACGACGACGCCGGCAGCGTCACGCCGGTAAGCAGGTCGCGGATCTGGCGCAGCTTCGCCTTCACCCTGGCCTCGTTGTCCGCACCCATGCGCATCAGCATCTTCTGCCCCGCCGAGCGCGTCTCCAGGCCGGCGTCGGCGTAGCGGTAGAAAACCTTCGGCTGCACCAGTTGCACCGGCGCCTCGGGCACCGGCGCGGCAAGCATGTCGTCGATGGCGGCGATCAGGCGATCGTTGAAATAACCCTTCGGATAGCCCAGGTCGCGGTAGGCCTGCTGGAACAACGGGTAGTGCGCAACGTACCAGGCGACCAGCGCCTTCGGGTCGGTGCCATCCAGCACCCGCATGTACGGCGCGTAGCGCTCGGCATTGCGCGGGCTCAGCGTGACGGCGCCATCGCCCTGCTCGACCAGGAACGCCCCTTTGGGCGTCTGGACGGGCAGGATGTTGCTGCCCACGCTTTGCCGCGGCAGGGCGTCGACGGTCGCCACGACGCGGCGGATGATCTGCTGGCGATGCAACAGGCCATCCAGCGCGTCGCCGCCGGCAAGCGCCAGCAAGCCATCGGCCACGCTCGTGTCGCTGGCGTCCAGCGCCGGCAGCGGGGAGGTCGACGCCGGCGCCGGGCCGGCCTGCGCGATCGGGTGCTGGATCGCGGTGGAGGCGTGCGCCGGCCCCTGCCCGGCATTGGCCGCGGTCGAGGATGCCGCCACGGGCGCTTTCCCCCCTCCCGCCTGCGTCGCCTTGCGCCAGATGAACACGCCCACCGCAATGGCCACGACCACCACGATGGCCGATATCACCCACTGCCCTGCCGAAGACTTCTTCTTTTTCAAATGACGTTCCCGCCTGTATTCGAATGCCAGCCCTTTGGATAACGCTCCGGGCGACGATGTGCAACCCGCAACGGGAAAGATGATTAGGGCGCGATGCCGAACAGCTTGCCCGCAACCGTCGTGGCCGCCATCGCCAGGGCGCCCCAGAACGCGATGCGCAGTGCGCCCTTGCCGGGCGCGGCGCCACCCATGCGCGCGGCGGCCGCGCCCAGCAGGGCCAGGCAGGCCAGCGAGACGGCGAACACCAGCGCCAGCTGCGCCGCCGGCGGCGCGACCGCGGCGATCAGCAGCGGCACCGCCGCGCCGCCCGCGAAACTCGCCGCCGAAGCGCCTGCCGCCTGCAGCGGACGCGCCTTGAGCACCTCGGTGATGCCCAGTTCGTCGCGCGCGTGCGCATCGAGCGCATCGTGCGCCATCAGTTGCTCGGCCACCTGCCGTGCCAGCGCCGGCTCGAGTCCTCGACCGACATAAATGGTCGCCAGCTCGCGGTGCTCGGCGGCGGTATCGGTGGCCAGTTCCTCGCGCTCGCGCGCCAGTTCGGCCTCCTCGTTGTCGGCCTGCGAATGCACCGACACGTATTCGCCGGCGGCCATCGACATCGCCCCGGCCACCAGCGCCGCCACGCCGGCCAGCAGCACTGCATGCCGCCCGGCATCGGCCGCCGCCACGCCCATCAGCAAACTGGCAGTGGAAACGATGCCGTCGTTGGCCCCGAGCACGGCCGCGCGCAGCCAGGCCATGTGGCCGGTACGGTGGCGTTCGTGGTGGTGGTGATGATGGCGGTGCATGCCCGCTCCGTTCGATGGACCCGGCGTGAGCATAACCGTGCCTGGCGGCTGTCGATCCGCCGAGCGCGATAGCCGCGCGGTTTTACGGGGTGGTCACTGCTGCCTGGGCAGCATCGCCGCATTGCCTGCGGAGGAAAATGTCATGTCCCGATCGACCAACCCGCCGAGCGGCGGCCCCGGCAAGACCACCGGCAATCCGGCCGTCAGCGGCAGTGGCACCGGCATGGGCGCGGCCCAGGCGGGCGGCGCCGGCGGTGTCGGCGGCGTGCAGTCCGGCACCGTCAACGATGCCGCCCGGGGCGCCGGCACCGGCGATGCCCCCGATCCGAGCCTGGGCAGCGGCATGGCGCTGTCCGGGAAGGGCAACCGCATGGGTGACGCGGCCACCGGCGGTCCGCCGGGCATGGGTAAGGCGCCCCCAGGCACCGCGGCACCGATCGAACCGTCCGAGCTGCCGTACAAGGTGAGCGCCCCGCCGGACCGCGGGCGCTGAGGCGCTGCGCCCTGCCGCGCGCGCGATCGCCCATGCAAGGCCTCAACGAAAACGGGCGCCCGAGGGCGCCCGTTTTCTCTTGCGTGGGGACGGATCGGCTTACTTCTCGCCGACCACGATCACCTTGACCTGCGTCTGCACGTCGGCGTGCAGGCTGACCACCACCTCGAACTCACCGGTGTGGCGGATCGGGCCTTCGCCCTGGATCACTTCGCCCTTGCCGACCTTGTGGCCGGCCGCTTCCAGCGCGTCGGCGATTTCACGCGGGCCGACCGATCCGTACAGCTTGCCTTCCGGGCTGGCGTGCGCGGCGATGGTCACCTCGGCGCCCTCGAGCTTGGCCTTGCGGGCTTCGGCGTCGGACAGCAGGCTGTTGGCCTTGGCTTCGTATTCGGCGCGGCGCTTCTCGAAGGCTTCGAGGTTGGCGGCGTTGACCGGCACGGCCTTGCCTTGCGGCAGCAGGTAGTTGCGGCCGTAACCCGGCTTGACCTTGACCTTGTCGCCCAGGTTGCCGAGGTTGCGGACTTTTTCGAGAAGAATCAGTTCCATGGGTTTTTCCTTTCGTTAGCGCCGGAAAGCCGGCGCAGCCGTGGACGGTTGTCCGAAGTTGTCTTTGCTCCCTCTCCCCTCTGGGGTTGAGGGCTGGGGTGAGCGGCCGGTCTGGCGGTGAACTCCATCAAAGCCAAGGCTTCGATCCCCGAGTTCCGCGCAAGCCCTGCCCCCTCATCCGCCCCTTCGGGGCACCTTCTCCCCGGAGGGAGAAGGATCAATCAGCTCAGACGTCGTGGTTGTCGGTGTACGGCAGCAGCGACAGGAAGCGGGCGCGCTTGATGGCGGTGGCCAGCTGGCGCTGGTAGCGCGCCTTGGTGCCGGTGATGCGGCTGGGCACGATCTTGCCGTTCTCGGTGACGTACTGGCGGAGCGTGTTGAGATCCTTGTAGTCGATCTCCTTCACGTCTTCGGCAGTGAAGCGGCAGAACTTGCGGCGGCGGAAGAACTTGGACATGGGTCAGGGCTCCTGGATCAGTCGGCGTCGCGGTTGTTGTCGCGGTCTTCGCGCTCGCGGCGCGCCGGACGCTCGTCACCGTCGCTGTCGTCATCGCGGCGACGCGAGGAAGACTTGGCGTCGTCCTTTTCCTTCGACTTGAGGATGAAGGACGGCTCGGTGTCGGCCTCGTCGCGGCGGACCACCAGGTGGCGCAGCACGGCGTCGTTGAAGCGGAAGCCGGACTCCAGCTCGTTCAGCGCGTTCTGGCCCACTTCGATGTTGAGCAGGACGTAATGCGCCTTGGCCAGGTTCTCGATCGGGTACGCCAGCTGGCGGCGGCCCCAGTCCTCGAGGCGGTGGATCTGGCCGCCATCGGCCTCGATCAACGCCTTGTAGCGGTCGATCATGGCCGGGACCTGCTCGCTCTGGTCAGGGTGGACCAGGAACACGATTTCGTAATGACGCATGGTCATTGTGGTGTTGGCTCCTTGTGGATGCGGCCCGAAGGCCTGGCAGCCTCCCGCCGTGGCGGTGAGGCAAGTACCTGCCGGCGCCTATCGGGCGCGGACAGAAGCGGAATTGTATCCTGGCCCGCCCGACCACGTAAAGCGCACGTGATTTCCCGGAGGTGTGACTGCTCAGCCGACCGTGAAGCTCTCGCCGCAACCACATTCCCCGGTGGCGTTGGGGTTGTGGAAGACGAACGCGGCGTTGAGCCCCTGCCGGCGGAAATCGATCACCGTGCCCTCCACCATGGGCAGGCTCTTGGCGTCCACGATCAGCGGAATGCCGTCGACGTCCAGCGCCCGGTCGCCGTCCTGTACGGACTCGGCCAGGTCCACCACGTAGGCAAAGCCCGAACAGCCGGTGCGTTTGACGCCGAAGCGCACGCCGGCCGCGCCGGGTGTCTGGGCGAGGAACTGGCGGATGCGGTCGCGGGCGGGGGGAGTGATCGAGATGCTGTTCATGGCCCTGAAGGGTGAAGTAGGACGCAGGCCTACATTATCATGCGGGTTTGTCCCGACGCGCCGATACCGGCGCGCGAATCGAACACGACAGCGCCCGGATGCGGCGCGCGCGCAGGAGTTTCAATCCCATGCCGGTTGCAAGCCCGACCTTGTCCAGCGTCAAACAGGCCCTTTCCGGCGCGATCGAGGCCGGCAACACGGTGACCGTGCGTGGCTGGGTGCGCACGCGGCGCGATTCCAAGGCCGGGCTGTCGTTCGTCAACGTCAGCGACGGCTCCTGCTTCGACCCGATCCAGGCGGTGGCGCCGGCCACGCTGGCCAACTACGAAAGCGAGGTCCGCCACCTGACCGCCGGTGCCGGCGTGATCGTCACCGGCATGCTGGTGCCCTCGCAGGGCAAGGGCCAGGCGTTCGAGATCCAGGCCAGCGAAGTCGTCGTCACCGGGTTCGTGGACGATCCGGAGACCTACCCGATCCAACCCAAGCAGCACTCGATGGAATTCCTGCGCGAGGTCGCCCACCTGCGCCCGCGCACCAACCTGTTCGGTGCGGTCACGCGCGTGCGCCACACGATGATGATGGCGATCCATCGCCACCTGACCGCCGAAGGCTTCTTCTGGGTCAACACGCCGATCATCACCACCTCCGACGCCGAGGGCGCCGGCGACATGTTCCGGCTGTCCACGCTGGACCTGGCCAACCTGCCGCGCACGGACGAGGGCAAGGTCGACTTCCGCAAGGATTTCTTCGGCCGCGAGGCGTTCCTGACCGTTTCCGGCCAGCTCAACGTGGAGGCCTACTGCCTGGCGATGAGCAAGGTCTACACCTTCGGCCCGACCTTCCGCGCGGAGAACTCCAACACGCCACGGCACCTTGCCGAGTTCTGGATGATCGAGCCGGAGATCGCCTTCGCCGACCTGGCCGCATGCGCCGACAGCGCCGAGCGCTTCCTCAAGGCGATCTTCAAGGCGGTGCTGGAGGAGCGTGGCGACGACATGGCCTTCTTCGCCGAGCGCGTGGCGTCCGATGCGATTACTCGGCTGGAGCATTTTATCGCCCAGCCGTTCGAGCGGATCGACTACACCGACGCCATCGAGATCCTGAAGAACTGCGGCCAGAAGTTCGAGTACCCGGTGGCCTGGGGCATCGACCTGCAGACCGAGCACGAGCGCTACCTGGCCGAGAAGCACGTCGGTCGCCCGGTGGTGGTGATGAACTACCCCGAGGCGATCAAGGCCTTCTACATGCGCCTGAACGACGACGAGAAGACCGTCGCCGCGATGGACGTGCTCGCGCCGGGGATCGGCGAGATCATCGGCGGCGCGCAGCGCGAAGAGCGCCTGGATTACCTGGATCGCCGCATGGCCCAGTTCGGCCTGGATGCGGACACCTACGGCTGGTACCGCGACCTGCGTCGCTACGGCACGGTGCCGCACGCGGGCTTCGGGCTGGGCTTCGAGCGCCTGCTGTGCTATGTGTGCGGGCTCTCCAACATCCGCGACGCGATCCCCTACCCGCGCGCCGCCGGATCCGCCCTGTTCTGACGAGCATGTCCGATTGCTTATGTCCCGTCGTCTTCCGCTGACAACCCTGCTGGTCCTCCTCACCCTGTTGCTGGGCGCTTGCCACAGCATCAAGGTGCTGGTGCCACCGAACCTGCGCGCGCCGACCGATTCCGGCGACGCGCTGGCGCAGGCCAAGCTGCAGTTGCAGCAGGCCACGCCCTGCTGCGGCAGCTTCGCGGATTTCTCCTACCAGACGCCGCTGCCGTGGCGGCCGAAGAAGTTCGAGCTGGGCCCGGGCAGCATGGTGGCCAGCCTGAATGGCGTGCGCAGCTACTTCCTCGCCTTCCACCTGCCCACCGACGTCAAGGTGCCTTATCGCGTGGCGCTGAAGTCCGAATTGAACGGGCGCTGGCTGCACTCGAGCTACCTGTTCGCGCCGACCACCGTCCTGCTGGACGCGGCCTTCCAGCCGATCGAGTCGCAGGACGTGCCGCTGTGCGAATACATGGGCTGGAGCAGCGCCACCACCGGCGCCTTCGGCGAGCTGAAGGTGACTAGCGACAAGGCACGCTACCTGGTCGTCTACAGCTCGGCCGACCAGCAGGCCGGCGACACTTACTGGGAGCAGTCGCCGGCTTCGTTTTCGGCGCAGGCGCCGGTGCGCATGACCTCCAACGGCAGCTTCCGCATCCCGCACGGGCCGGACGGCACAGTCTGGATCGGTTTGATGAGCGAAAGCTACGCCAAGGCCGTCGAGAACGGCATCTGCGACAAGGCACCCCAGGGCAACGGCCTGCTCAACACCTTGCGCACCGCCCTGCCGACGCACTGGAGCAAGAGCGGAACGTGAACTCCCTTGTCGCGCTTTACCTGTTGCTCCTGGCCGGCGGCGTCGTCTGCTTCGTGCTGTATTACCTGGCGCAGTACCGCATGGCGCGGTTGCTACGCGAGCATCACCCGCAACAATGGAAGATCATCGCCGAGCCCGAGCAGGGACGCCCCAGCGGCGTGCGCACCTGGATGCGCATGCAGCACGTGCTGCGTTCGTCCCAACCGCGCCTGCCCGAGCTGTTGCAGGACGAGGCGATCACGCGCTGGTTCCGGCTGTGGCGGGTGGCTCCGTGGCTGGCCTGGGGCTGCTGGTTCGCTGCCATGTTCCTGCAGTGGAAAGCGCGCTGAAGGTCTTCGGCGCCCTGTAGGAGCCCGCTCGCGGGCGATGCTTTCACTCTGATCGATCAGGACAAAGGGCATCGCCCGCGAGCGGGCTCCTGCAAGGGCACTTCCAACCAAGGAGGCATTCAATGGACCTGGATCTCACGGGCCGCCACGCACTGGTCTGCGGCGCCTCGCAAGGCATCGGCCGCGCCAGCGCGATCGAACTGGCCGAACTGGGCGCCAGCGTCACCCTGCTCTCGCGCTCCCCGGGGCCGCTGGAGGAGCTGGCCAGCAAGCTGCCGCGCCCGCGCGACCAGGAACACCGCTGGCAGGCGGTCGACATGCTCGACACTACGCGCCTGCAGGGCGTGGTCACCGAGGTTGCCGCGGCCGGCCCGGTGCACATCCTCATCAACAACAGCGGCGGCCCGCCTGGCGGCCCGGCGCACATTGCCGACCCGGCGGCCTTCGAGGCGGCTTTCCGCCAGCACCTCATCGCCGGCCAGGCGATGGTGCAGGCCTTGCTGCCGAGCATGCGCGAGGCTGGTTATGGCCGCATCGTCAACGTGATTTCCACCTCGGTGAAGGAGCCGATCCCGAACCTGGGTGTCTCCAACACCGTGCGCGCGGCAGTCGCCGCCTGGGCCAAGACGCTCTCTGGCGAACTGGCCGCCGACGGCATCACGGTCAACAACGTATTGCCCGGCTATACCCGCACGGGACGGCTGGACAGCCTGCTCGGCACGCAGGCGAAGAACAGCGGACGCAGCGAGAACGACATCGCCCGCGACCTGATGGCCACGATCCCCGCGCGCCGCTTCGGCGAGCCGGCCGAAGTCGCCGCGGTGATCGCCTTCCTGTGCACGCCGGCCGCCGCCTACGTCAACGGCGTCAGCATCGCGGTCGACGGCGGCCGCACGCGCGCGCTGAGCTAGCCCCGTAATCACATGGACTCGCCCCCGCGCACTTAGGCGTCATGGCGCCAGCGGTGAGATAACGCTTTCACCGTCACATGCGGAGGGCGAGTCATGAGCAAGATTACGACCATTGCAATCGATCTGGC
>NZ_JAPMIU010000025.1 GCF_026410505.1 Frateuria hangzhouensis | reverse complement strand
GCGCATCGCCGCGATCAAACGCGGCGACGTGGAGCAGAAGATCCGACCCATAGCGCCCAGCAAACCGTGAATTGCATGCTGGACCGCTTGACTGCCGTGGGCGGCGGTTAATCAGACCATCCCTAGATGGGTGTGAACGCTCGACCAGCGAAAGTCTTCCGGTCGTATCACCATGGCGGCGCGTACCGGGTTGAGCTCGATATAGCGCATGACCGACAAAAGGTACTGTTCGGTTTGCACCAGGCACGACTTGAAACGTCCCTGCCACAACGTCCCGCAGCGGCCGTGCCGGAGGTTGAAAGCCCGAACGTAGTTCTGCCCGATCCAGCGCATGGCATGGGAGAGTGCCAACCGCGCGAGGAGCTACAGACAGGCGGGGAGGGTTGTGTGTTTGTGGCTGGGGCTTGGCGGGCTGAAGCCTACGAAGCGCGCCTGGCAAGTAGGGTGGTTCAGCCCACCGCCGGTCACGCGGCGGGCTCGTCGCTGGCATCGTACACGCTGGCCAGCACCGCCGCGGCCGCGGCGTAAAGCAGCACGGGCACATCTTCGCGCAGGCGCAGGGCTGCCAGGATGGAGGCGATCTGCGGGTCGTGGTGCAGGGGCAGGCCAAGCGCGCGGGCGCGGGCGAGCAGCAGTTCCAGGGCTTCGGGCGGCAGCGGGGTGGCCTGGGTTTCGGGGCCGGCCAGGCGCAGGGTGACGCGCCGCTGCGGGGGTGGAAGAGCGGTGCTCATGCGGTGGCCTTCAGCAGCAGGGCGCTGGATTGGCCGTGGCCTTGCGGCAGGCCGGTCTGGCAGCTCAGCTGGTCCAGTTGCAGGCCGCTGGCGGCCAGGCGTTGGCGCAGCGGGGTGAACTGGCGTTCCAGGCGTTCGGTGGTGGTGCTTCGCTCGGCCCACAAGCGCACGTTCAGGCGCAGGTCGCGCAACTGCAGTTCGCCCTGCAACGGGCCGAGCGGGGGCAGGTCGAGGGCGAAGCCGAGGGTCCACTGCTGGCTGCCGGTGTCGGGGTCCAGGCCGTGCTCGAGGTGGATCTGCAGCACGTCGCGGCCGCGCGCGCCCTGCAGCGGGATCTCGATCATCCAGGCCTGGCCGGCGGCGGCGTCGAGCTGGGCGATCTCCAGTCGCGCGAGCACTGCGTGCACGTCGCCACGCAGGCGGCCGAGCAACTGGCCGATGTCGTCCGCGGCGGGGGTGTCGGTGAAAGGCAGCGCCAGCGGCACGCGCGGCTGCGCCTGCAGGCCGCGCTGGCGCAGCGGCGGCGGCGTGTCGGCGCCGCTGGCCGGTGCGTGGGCGGGCAGGCGCGGCTGGCGGTCGAGCAGGGCGGCCAGGCGCAGCAGCACGCCCTTGAAATCTTCTTCGCCCAGCGGCATCGGGTTGCTGCGCGGCCGCGCGAGCTGGGATTCCAGGAACAGGCCGCTGCGTGCGATGGCCTCGCGCAGGCCCTCCGGGCGGGTGATGTCCTGCCGCGTGCGCACACCCTGGTCGAGCAGCGCCAGTGCGGCGCGCACGTCCGGCGGCAGCTGGCGCACGACCGGGCGCTGCGCCAGCGCGCCGAGGGTGGCCAGCAGCGGGGCGTAGCCATTCTGTTGCGGCAGGCGTTCGCGCAGGGCGCGCTGCACCAGCGGATCGGCCGCGGCGCCGGCGAGGATCTCCAGCAGCGGCGGGTTGCCCATGGCCAGCACGCGCACCTGGAACTGCGAAGGCAGCGGGATGCCGAGCGGGTCGGCTTCCACCGTGAGCGCGCCGATCTGCAGCACCATGCGGCCCTGCGAGCCCATGCCCAGCGGACGGGCGTCCAGCACGGTGCCCACGCGCCAACTCTCCGCCGTGGTGCCGGAAGCGGCACCCGCCCAGGTCATCGCGGCGAGGCTGGTGGGTTGGATGATCACGCGGGTCTCCTGCCTGCCGGCGGGACAGTCGGGTCCGGTCCGTGCAGTTGGTACAGGAATCGGCCGGTTGGGCGATAACTTGAGTGCGTGCCCCTCCCCCTGTCTGCAGGGGGAGGTTGGCAGGGGGTGGCCCCGTTCAGGGCAAAGAGCACCCCTCCCCAGCCCTCCCCTGCAAGCAGGGGAGGGGGCAGAAGGGGGCGAAGCGCGTCCATCTCCTGTGCAGGGGAGGGCGGAAGCGGCTAAAGCCATGACCGTCATCGCCGATAAAGCCCTACGCAGGGGCCCTGTACGAGCGGAGGTTGGCAATGGGCAGCAAACGAGGGCGCAACGAAAAGGCGGTCGAGATCGGCCTGCCGGCCGATTGCCGGATGGCGGCGCAGACGGCGCTGTTGGCCGAGCTGCTGGGCGCGCTGGACGCGCCGGCGACGCAGATCGACGGCAGTGCGGTGGAGCGCGTGGATACCGCGGCGCTGCAGTTGCTCACGCTGTTCCGCCGCGAGGCATTGTCGCGCGGCTGCGCGGTGAGCTGGCGGGACGCGAGCGGCACATTGTGCGAGGCGGCGGACACGCTGGGCCTGGTCAAGGCATTGGATCTGCCGGCAGCCGTGCCGGCGTAAAACTAAGAGGTTTGATGAAGATGGCAAAGATTCTTGCGGTGGACGATTCGGCTTCGATGCGCGGCATGGTGGCCTTCACCCTGCGCGGCGCGGGCCACGAGGTGACCGAGGCGGAGAACGGCCAGCTCGCGCTGGACGCGGCTTCGGCCGGCGGCTTCGACCTGGTGCTGGCCGACGTCAACATGCCGGTGATGGACGGCATCAGCATGGTGCGCGAACTGCGCACGCGCCCGGCCTACAAGGGCGTGCCGATCCTGATGCTGACCACCGAGTCGCACACGGACAAGAAGATGGAAGGCAAGGCCGCCGGCGCCACCGGCTGGCTGGTCAAGCCGTTCGACCCCGAGCAGCTGCTGGCCACGGTCAAGCGCGTGCTCGGCTGAGTACGGAGAAACACCGATGAGCAACGCCGGCCTGGCCCAGTTCCAACAAGTATTCGTCGAGGAGAGCCTGGAAGGGCTCGATACGATGGAATCCTCGCTGCTCGCGCTGGACGAGGGCGGCGACGGCGAACTGGTGCACACCATCTTCCGTGCCGCGCACTCGATCAAGGGCGGCGCGGCCACCTTCGGCTTTCCGGAGATGGCCTCCTTCACCCATGAAGCCGAATCGCTGCTGGACGAAGTGCGCGGCGGCAAGCGCGCGATCGACAAGCCGATCGTGGAGCTGCTGCTGCGCTCGGTCGACTGCCTGCGTGGCATGTTCGACCGCGCCAAGGCCGGCGAACCGCTGAACGATGCGGTGTCCGACGGCGTGCGCGGCGAACTGGCGGCCATGATGGGTCGCGCGGCCCCCGCGGAGGCGGGCCCGGCGCGCCGTGGCAGCGACCAGGCCGATGGCTGGATCATCCGCTTCCAGCCGCACGCGGGCATGCTCGCCGGCGGCAACGACCCGCTGCGGCTGATCCGCGAGCTGGCCGCGATGGGCGAACTCGCCGTCGAGGCCGACCTGTCGCGCCTGCCGTCGCTGGACAAGCTCGATCCGTCCGAATGCCACTTGGGCTGGACCATCGAGCTGAAGGCGGCGGTGAAACGCGAGGACATCGCGGCGGTGTTCGACTGGGTGGAGGACGAGTGCGACCTCGCCATCGAACCGAGGCCCAGCGCGGTGGTGACGCCCGCCGCGCCGGCCCCGGCGAACATCACCGAGGCCGCCACGGCGCGTGGCAGCCGCGAGGCGAGCCCCGAATCGAGCTCGGTGCGCGTGGCGATCGACAAGATCGACAGCATGATCAACCTGGTGGGCGAGCTGGTGATCACCCAGGCCATGCTCGACACCTTCCGCGAGGAGTTCGACCCGGCCAAGCTGCCGCTGCTGCAGCAGGGCCTGACCCAGCTCGCCCGCCATGCGCGCGAGCTGCAGGAAAGCGTGATGGGCATCCGCATGCTGCCGATCGCCTCGGTGTTCAACCGCTTCCCGCGGCTGGTCCGCGACCTCAGCCAGAAGCTCGGCAAGCAGGTGAAACTCGACCTGCACGGCGAGCAGACCGAGCTGGACAAGACCGTGCTGGAGAAGATCGGCGACCCGATGGTGCACCTGGTGCGCAACGCCATCGACCACGGCCTGGAGATGCCCGACAAACGCCGCGCCGCCGGCAAGCACGAAACCGGCACGCTCAAGCTGGATGCCTACCACCGCGGTGGCAACATCGTGGTGGAAGTGTCCGACGACGGCGCCGGCCTCAACCGCGAGGCGATCGTCGGCAAGGCGATCGAGCGCGGCCTGATCAGGAGCGGCGAGGGCCTGAGCGACGAGGCCGTGGGCGAGCTGATCTTCCAGCCCGGATTCTCCACCGCCGCCGTCACCACCGACCTCTCCGGCCGTGGCGTGGGGATGGACGTGGTTCGCCGCAACGTCTCGGATCTCGGTGGCACCGTCACCATCCGCAGCAAGCCGGGGCAGGGCAGCGTGTTCACCATCACCCTGCCGCTGACGCTGGCGATCATCGACGGCCTCACCGCCGCGGTGGGCGAGGAGCGCTACATCGTGCCGCTGATCTCGATCATCGAATCGGTGCAGCTCAAGCCCGACTCGCTCAAGACCGTGGCCGGCGGCGGCGAGCTGTTCCGCTTCCGCGGCGAGTACCTGCCGGTGCTGCGCCTGCACGAGCTATTCGGCTGCGTGGGCGCCAAGCGGGCGATCGAGGATGGCCTGATCATCGTGGTCGAAGGCGATGGCGCCCGCGTGGGCCTGTTCGTCGACGGCCTGGTCGGGCAGCAGCAGGCGGTGGTCAAGTCGCTGGAAGCCAACTACCGCCGCGTGCAGGGCGTCTCCGGCGCCACCATCCTGGCGGATGGCTCGGTGGCCCTGATCGCCGACATCGGCGGCCTGGTGCGACTGCACGGGCAGCGCAAGGCGGCGTAAGCGGCCGCGCAACGGTTCGGCGAAAGCCGGGTGGCGCTTGCTTGCCTGCCCGGTGGATAGCTCGGCTTCTCTCCCGTTAGCGGCGGGAAGCTCGGGATTGTTCGTCCGGAACCACCGCCGATAAGGCTGGCCGTAGCAGCACACCCGCGCGCCGCTACGGGCCAGTCGCGCACGGATGCGCCCTGCAAGGATCGGCCAGCGGTCATCCGCCCCTGCAAAGGGGTCGGGCCCGATGACGACTGATATTGCGCCGCGTTGGAACGCGGCGGCCGGCCCGTGCGCCGGCACCGGCAGGAGGCCACCGTCTCCACGAATTTCATTGGCAGGTTTTTTTCCATGTTGTCCCCCCTGAAACTTCTCAATCGCCTGAGCCTCGCGGCCCGGGTCTGGCTGGTCATCGCCTTCGTGGTGGCCGGGCTGCTCACGCTCACCGTGCTCTCGGCCTACGACAGCCGACGGGTGCAGATGGATGCACGCGTGCATTCGCTGCGCGACCAGGTGAGTACCGCCATTGCCGTGGCCGACAGCTACCGCGTCCGCGCCGAGGCGGGCGAGTTCACCGACGCCGAGGCACGCCGCCGCGCCCTGTCGACGATCGCCGCGATGCGCTGGAACGATGGTGCCGGCTACCTGTTCGCACTCGACTCCGGTTACGCCCTGCGCATGCATCCGATCCGCCAGGCGGACCTCGGCAAGAACGTGCATGACGAGACCGATCCGAACGGCAAGGCCATCTACCAGGCGATCGTGGCCGTCGACCGCAAGGACGGCAGCGGCGTGGTCGAATACGTCTGGCCGATGCCGCCGGCCAAGAAACTCGAAGGCAAGATCACCTATTCGCAGTGGTACAAGCCGTGGGATCTGCATTTCGCCACCGGCGCCTATTACGTCGATATCAACGCGCAGTTCCGCCAGACCCTGATCGGCAGCCTGGTGCGCGCCGGCCTGGTCGGCCTGCTGGTGATCCTGGTGGTGTGGCAGTCGATGCGCAGCATCCGCAAGAGCATCGGCGGTGAGCCGGCGCGGGCAGTCGAGCTGGTCGGCCGCATGGCCGACGGTGACCTGGCGCTCGAGGGCGCGGCCGATGCCGAGCCGGAAGCGGGCAGCCTGATGCACGCCATGCAGCGCATGCGTCACAAGCTGATCGAGGTGGTGCACGGCGTGCAGCAGGGCTCGCAGGTGGTGACCACGGCCGCTGGCCAGATCGCCCACGGCAACGACGACCTGTCCCAGCGCACGCAGGAACAGGCCTCCAGCCTGGAGGAAACCGCCGCCTCGATGGAGGAGATGACCTCCACCGTCAAGCAGAGCGCCAGCAACGCCAGCCATGCCGACCAGCTCGCCCGCAGCGCGCGGGCGCAGGCCGAGCGTGGTGGCGAAGTGGCCGGGCGCACCAGCGAGGCGATGCGCGATATCGAACAGGCCAGCCGGCAGATCACCGAGATCGTGCAGCTGATCGACGAGATCGCCTTCCAGACCAACCTGCTGGCGTTGAACGCCGCCGTGGAGGCCGCGCGGGCGGGCGACCAGGGCCGCGGTTTCGCGGTGGTCGCCACCGAGGTGCGCCACCTGGCCCAGCGTTCGGCCGGCGCGGCCAAGGAGATCAAGGGGCTGATCAGCGACAGCGTGGGCAAGGTGCAGATCGGCGCGATGCTGGTGGAGGAGTCGGGCCAGGTGCTGGCCGGCATCGTCGACAGCGTCAAGAAGGTCACCGACATCGTCGCCGAGATCGCCGCGGCCAGCCACGAGCAGTCGACCGGCATCGACCAGGTCAACCGCGCGGTGATGCAGATGGATGAGGTCACCCAGCAGAACGCCGCGCTGGTCGAGGAGGCCGCTGCCGCCGCCCGCGCCATGCAGGACCAGGCCGACTCGCTCAATCGGCAGGTACGTTACTTCCGCGTCCCCGGCGGCAACGCCACGCCTGCGCCGGTCGCCGCAGTGGCATCGGCGTCGGCCTCGGTCGCCAAGCTGCCGCGCCCGCGGGCAGCGCCGGCCCGGTCCCAGCCCGTGGCGGTCGTCGGCGGCTGGTCGGAATTCTGACCTCGCCGGCCGCCGGCTCAAGTTGAGGGGCCGGCGGCCGATCCATTGTCTGCAAGGGGCACCGCCAGGCGCCCCGATCTTCAAGAGACAAGCTCATGTCCGACAATGAAGGGAGCGAGGCGCTCCTGTCGCAATACCTGACCGTCAACCTGGCGCAGGAAGAGTACGGCATCGACATTCTGGCGGTGCGCGAGATCCGCGGCTGGACGCCGGTGACGCGCATCCCGCAATCGCCGGATTACCTGCTGGGCGTGCTCAACCTGCGCGGCGCGATCGTGCCGGTGCTGGACCTGCGCCTGCGCTTCGGCGTGGAGCGGGAGCAATACACCGCCACCACCGTGACCGTGATCGTCGCCGTGGCCGGGCGCAGCTTCGGCATCGTGGTCGATGCGGTATCCGACGTGCTGGACGCGGCCGACGCCGACGTGCGCCCGGTGCCCGACATGGGCACCACGGTGGACACCGAGTACCTCAAGGGCCTGATCGCGGTGGAGGAGCGGATGGTGCTGCTGCTCGACGTGGATCGGCTGCTGCAACTGCACGACCGGCAGCTGATGGACATGGCCGGCACCGAAGGCCGGCAAGCGGCCGCCTGACGCCGCGGCCCGTACCCCGCCGCACCACCGAACCTTGGCTTTTACCTGATGAGTGGCCCGCCCGGCGGACCGCTGGCGGCCGGCCGATGCCTGCCGCCGGGAAAAAACTGGACAACGTGCCGCCACCGTGCGGGATGATTCGACGAGGCATTTGCATGCAATCCCTGAAGCAATGGTCCCTGGCTCGCCTGAGCCTGAACGCGCGTGTCGCGCTGGTGGTCGTGGTGGTCGTCGCGGGGCTGGCAAGCCTGACCGTGATGAGCTCCTTCCAGAACCGCGCGCGGCAGATGTCAGGCCTGGAGCGGACGCTGCAAAGCGAGATCGAGGCAGCCACGACGGTTGCCACCCGGCTGCACGAGCGTGCGGCCAAGGGCGAGCTGAGCGACGCCGACGCCCGCCGCATGGCGCTGGAGCAGATCGGCAACATGCAGTGGAACGGCGGTACCGGTTACATCTTCGCCTTCGATACCGATCTGGTGATGCAGATGCATCCGCTGAAGCCGCAGCTGGTCGGCAAGAACATCAGCGACGAGACCGATTTCAAGGGCAAGCATCATTACCAGCTGATGCGCGATGCCAACCTGAAGGATGGCCACGACCTGATCCGCTACACCCAGAAAATGGGCGACGGCAGCGGCAAGGACAAGATCACCTACACGCAGCTGTTCAAGCCCTGGAATCTCAACCTCGCCGCCGGCGCGTATTTCGAGGACATCAACGCCAATTTCCGCCAGACGTTGATGTCGAATCTGGCCGAGGCCGGCCTCGTCGGCCTGCTGGTGATCCTGGTGGTGTGGCTGTCGATGCGCTCGATCCGCAAGAGCATCGGCGGCGAGCCGGATTTTGCCGTGGCCATGGCCGCACGCATCGCCGAGGGCGACCTGGCCGTGCAGGCGGGCGAGCCGCCGTTCGCCGCCGGCAGCCTGCTCGATGCGCTGGTACGGATGCGCACGCGGCTGATCGCCATCGTCGGCGAAGTGCAGCACGGCTCGCAGGCGGTGAGCATCGCCGCCCAGCAGATCGCCAAGGGCAACGACGACCTGTCCCAGCGCACGCAGGAGCAGGCCTCCAGCCTGGAAGAGACCGCCTCCTCGATGGAGGAGATGACCGCCACGGTCAAGCAAAGCGCGGACAACGCCGGCCAGGCCAGCCGGCTCGCCTCCGGCGCGCGCATCCAGGCCGAGCGCGGCGGCGAGGTGGCGGCACGCGCCAGTTCGGCGATGCGCGAGATCGAGCAGGCCAGCCGGCAGATCACCGACATCGTGCAGTTGATCGACGAGATCGCCTTCCAGACCAACCTGCTGTCGCTGAACGCGGCGGTGGAAGCGGCGCGCGCCGGCGAACAGGGCCGTGGCTTCGCGGTGGTCGCCAGCGAGGTACGCAGCCTGGCCCAGCGCAGCGCCAACGCGGCGCGCGAGATCAAGGTGCTGATCGGCGACAGCGTGGAAAAGGTGCAGGCAGGCTCGACCCTGGTGGCCGAATCGGGCCAGGCACTGGCCGGCATCATCGACAGCGTCAAGAAAGTCACCGACGTGGTGGCCGAGATCGCCGCCGCCAGCCAGGAGCAATCGGCCGGCATCGATCAGGTCAACCGCGCGGTGACGCAGATGGACGACGTCACCCAGCAGAACGCCGCGCTGGTCGAGGAGGCCTCGGCAGCCGCGCGCGCGATGCAGGAGCAGGCCGAGGCGCTCAAGCGCCAGATGCTGTTCTTCCGGCTCGGCGCCGACGTCGCCACGGTCGCGCAAGCGGCCCCGGCCGAGCCGCAACCCCGCCAGACCGCGCCGCGCCGCGAACCCCTGCGCGCCGTCGCCTCGGTGGCCGGGGCGTGGACGGAGTTCTGACTGCGCGGCGCCTAGTCTTGATCCCGGTACGCCCGCCGTGCCTTCTTTTTCGAGTGAAACCATGAAACCTGTATCCAAAGCGGCGCTGCGCCTGGCCCTGGGCCTGGCGCTGGCCGCGCCGGCGGCCCACGCCGGCGAGTTCACCTTCGGCGGCAAGATCTACGCCGACGCCAGCGTGCTGCGGCAGCACGACCACGTCACCGGCGCGCGCAGCAGCGACACCAACGTCGACCTGAAACGGCTGTACCTGGACGCCGACTACGCGTTCGATCCGGCCTGGTCGGTGCACGTGACCACCGACTTCAATTGGCTGCGCGGCGAGCGCGACCCGGACCTGTGGCTCAAGCACGCCTACCTGCAGCGCAAGTTCGGCCAGTCCGGGCAATTGCGGCTGGGCGTGGACGACATGCCGTGGATCACGCTGGGCAGCCAGTGGTACGGCTACCGCTACATCGACTCGTTGTCGACGTCGATGCAGAAGATCGACGACGCGGCGGACTGGGGCGTGCACCTGAAGGGCGAACTCGCACCGAAACTCGATTACGCGTTCGCGGTGGTGACCGGCGCCGGCTACAAGCGACCCTCGCACGGCAACCGCGCCGACGTCGAAGCGCTGCTGGCCTACCACCCCAGCGCCCATACCGTGCTCGCGCTGGGCGGCTACGACGGCCAGCGCGGTGAGGACGGCGACCGCCTGCCGCTGTACCACACCGCGCGACGCGTCGACCTGATGGCCGCCTATGCCGACGACACCTGGCGTTTTGGCGTGCGCTACGCCTATGCCAGCAACTGGAGCACCATCCACGACACCGCCAGCGAGCGCGGCCGCAGCTGGTCGACCTGGGCCAGCCTGCGCCTGGCAAAGGATTGGAGCGTCTTCGCCCGTTACGACCGCATGCAGCCGCAGCGGCTGCAGGACCCCGGCCAGCGCACCTGGTACGCCAACGCCGGCGTCGAGTGGAAACCGGCCAAGCGCGTGCGCCTGGCGCTGGTGGCCAAGCGCAACGCGGTGGAATACCACGGCCGCGAACAGCACAGCACGGATGAAGTGGGCATCTGGAGCGAAATCGCGTTCTGACGCGGACAGGTCTTCTTGCCACGCCGCCGGAGCAGGGAGCTTTCTCCCGCTACGGGCTATCGCACCCCCCGCTCCGCCCGAACCCTCACCCGCCTGTCGGCACCCTCTCCCGGAGGGAGAGGGCCCGGTTGGGTGGTTTCAGGCGGGCGCTTCGACTTCGGCGCGTTGCGCCTACGCTCAGCGCGAACGGTGTCGGGGTACCGCCGCCTGAAGCCCCTCTCCCTCCGGCAGAGGGGTTGGGGAGAGCGTTCGGTGGCGCCGATGCGCTGCGCTGCGCCCGAACCCGCGCGTCACGGTCCTCGCGCCTCAAGTTCCACGCCAGGTCGCCGACAAAGCCTTGGAACCAGATGCCCGCAGGCATCCGTCAAGGCAATCGCACATGCAAGCAGACAATCCGGGCGCCCCGCCCGCCCAGCAACTCACTTTCAGCCTCGCAGGCGAGGAATACGGCCTGGACATCCTGGCCGTGCGCGAAATCCGCGGCTGGACGCCGGTCACCCGCATCCCGCAACTGCCCGCGCATTTGCTGGGCGTGCTGAACCTGCGCGGCAGCATCGTGCCGGTGATGGACATGCGCCTTCGCTTCGGCCTCGAGCGCGACGGTTACGGCGAGGGCACGGTGGTGGTCGTGGTGGCCGTCGCCGATCGCTCCTTCGGCATCGTGGTCGACAGCGTGTCGGACGTGGTCGAACTCGACCACGGCGCGATCAAGCCGGTGCCGGACATGGGCGTCGTGGTCGATACCCGGTTCCTGCGCGGGCTGGCCGCGCACGCCGGACGACTGGTGATGCTGCTGGACGTGGAAAAACTCATGCGCCCGGAGGACGTCCAGACGCTGGAAGCGGTCCTGCCGGACATCCAGGAAATCGAAGTCGCCGCCTGACCCAGGAAACCCGATGAAGATGAACAAGCTCTTTTCCCGTCTGCCCAGGCTGCCCGGCCTGACCGTCAAGTCCAGCCTGATCGGCGTGCTCGGCCTGTTGTGCGTGATGCTGCTGGTGGGGGCCTGGATGGGCCTGGGCGGCATGGCCCGCGCCAACGAAAGCATGCGCCAGATCTACCAGGACCAGTTGGTGCCGCTGAGCCATGTGGACACCGTGGCACGCGGTTCGCTGCGCGACTTCATATCGCTGAGCGAGGCGACCTTCCACAAGGACGAAAAGTCGATCGTCAAGCAGAAGCTCGACGAGGTCAGGGAGTACCGCACCGCGAGCGAAGCCCTGATCAAGGAGCTGGACAAGGTCGCCTTCGATCCCGAGCTGAAGAAGCAGCTGCAGGCCTTCGAGCTTGCGCGCGAGGACATGCAGTCGTCGCTGGACGACGTCATGGCCGGGCTCGATGCCGCCGACGGCAGCGCCACCGAGACGCTGTATTCCAATGCGCTGCCCAACGTGGCGATCATGAGCGCGGAAATCGACAAGCTGGTCAAGATGCAGGCCGAGGCCGGCCGCCAGCGCTACGAGGCGGCGGTGGCGAGCTACGAGCGCATCCGCGTGCTGACTTTCGCCGCCCTGGCCGCCGGCATGCTGCTGGCGATCGTGATGGCGTTCCTGCTGATCCGTTCGATCATCGGTACCCTCAACAAGGCCGTGGCCGTGGCCAATGCCATCGCGCAGGGCAAGCTCGGGCACCAGATCGTGCCCCGCCGCAATGATGAGCTGGGCAAGTTGCTGGGTGCGTTCCGCAGCATGGACGATCGCCTCTCGGCAATCGTCGGCGAGGTGCGCCATGGCTCCGGCGCGGTGAGCACCGCCGCGCAGCAGATCGCCCGCGGCAACGACGACCTTTCGCAGCGCACGCAGGAACAGGCCTCGAGCCTGGAGGAAACCGCCTCCTCGATGGAGGAGATGACCTCCACCGTCAAGCAGAACGCCGAGAACGCCAGCCACGCCAACCAGTTGGCCCGCGGCGCCCGCGAGCAGGCCGAACGCGGTGGCGAAGTGGCCTCGCAGGCGGTGGTCGCGATGAAGGAGATCAACGCTTCCAGCCGCAAGATCGCCGAGATCGTCAGCCTGATCGACGAGATCGCCTTCCAGACCAACCTGCTGTCGCTGAACGCGGCGGTGGAGGCGGCGCGCGCCGGCGAACAGGGCCGCGGCTTCGCGGTGGTCGCCACCGAGGTGCGCAACCTGGCGCAGCGCTCGGCCGGTGCGGCCAAGGAGATCAAGGGCCTGATCAACGACAGCGCCGAGAAGGTCAAGGCCGGCTCCGAGCTGGTCGACCAGTCCGGCAAGGCCTTGTCCGAGATCGTCGACAGCGTCAAGAAGGTCACCGACATCGTGGCCGAGATCGCCGCGGCCAGCCAGGAGCAGTCCGCCGGCATCGACCAGGTCAACAACGCCGTGTCGCAGATGGACGAAATGACCCAGCAGAACGCCGCGCTGGTGGAGGAGGCCGCCGCCGCCGCCCGCGCCATGCAGGAGCAGTCCGGCGAACTGGCCCGCCAGGTGGCGTTCTTCCAGCTCGATGGCGATGACGCCGCGGCCGCCGGGCCCGCCGCCGAGAAGGTGGTGGCCGAGGCCGAGGCGGTGTTCGCCGCAGTACGCAACACGCCGGTGCGTGCGGTGCGCGCGACCGCGCCGGTCGCCACCGTGGCCGATGCGGGCGCCTGGAAGGAGTTCTGAAGCGATGAACGCGGTCGCCAGCCATGACCAGACGATGGCCGGCCTCGCCGGCCCCGCGCTCGGCGACGGCGAATTCCAGTTCCTGCGCGCGTTTGTCTACGAACAGTGCGGCATCGCGCTCAGCGAACAGAAGCGCCAGCTGGTGCAGGGACGCCTGGTGCGCCGCCTGCGCGCGCTGGGCATGAAGGATTTCGGCGCCTATTGCCAGTTGCTGCGCACCGATCCGGACAGCGAGCTGGGCGAGCTGGCCAGCGCGATCAGCACCAACGTCACCGCGTTTTTCCGCGAGGTGCACCACTTCGAGGTGCTGGTCGAGGAGATGCTGCCGCGCTGGCTGGAGCAGAAGCGCCGCGAGGGCGACCGCCTGCGGATCTGGTCCGCCGGCTGCTCCAGCGGCGAGGAGCCGTACTCGCTGGCGATGGTGCTGGCCGAGGCGCTGGAGCGTTGCGGCCGCAACATCGACGCGAAGATCCTCGCCACCGACCTGTCGCCGGCGGCGCTGGCCGCGGCGCAGAAGGGCGTCTATCCGGTCGAACGGATGGAGGGTGTCAGCGCCGAGCGTCGCCGGCGCTGGTTCCTGCGCGGCGAGGGCGAGTACGCCGGCCTGGCCTGCGTGCATCCGAAGCTGCGCGAGCTGGTCAGCATCCTGCCGCTGAACCTGTTGCACGAATGGCCGATGCAGGGACCGTTCGATGCGATCTTCTGCCGCAACGTGGTGATTTATTTCGACCAGCCGACCAAGCAGAAGCTGTTCCGCCGCTTCGCCCGGCTGCTGCCCGCGGGCGGTCCGCTGTTCCTCGGGCATTCCGAATCCATGCACGGTCTTTCCGACGAGTTCGAACTGGTCGGCCGCACCATCTACCGGAAGAAGACCGCATGACCCAGCTTGCCGCGAGCCTGCCGCTGGGGCAGGCCATCGCGCCGGCCCTGCCCGGTTTCGAGCACCTGCGCCGGTTCTGGGATCCCACCCACCAGTGCGTTACGGCCAAGGTCCTGCCCGGCGAGTTCTACGTGAGCACGCAGGAGGAAATGATCTCCACCGTGCTGGGCTCGTGCATCGCCGCATGCATCCGCGACAAGCGCCGGCGGATCGGCGGCATGAACCACTTCATGCTGCCCGAACCGGTGGGCGAGCGCGACGCCTGGTCGGCCGCGGTCGGCCGGGCGGCGCGCTACGGCTCCGATGCGATGGAGCAGTTGATCAACGCGATCCTCAAGGCCGGCGGGCAGCGCGACGACCTGGAAGTGAAGGTCTTCGGCGGCGGCCGTGTGCTGGCCCAGATGACCGACGTGGGCCGGCGCAACATCGAGTTCGTACAGCGCTACCTCACCACCGAGCGGCTTGCGGTGGCCGCGTCCGACCTGGGCGACGTGTACCCGCGCCAGGTCCAGTTCTTCCCGGCCAGCGGCAAGGCGCGCGTGCGCCAGCTGCGTGGCACGCGCGATGCGCATCTGGTGGACGGCGAGCGGTTCTACCTCAAGCGTTTGGCCAACGATCCGATAAAGGGAGAGGTGGAGTTGTTCTAGGAGTACGGGCGAGGGAAGGGGACGAGGGACGAGCAGATGGCTCGAACCGGCGCCTCGCTACCGGTCCCGCACCCCTCAACCCCACTCCCCGCGAGACAGAGAAATAGGCAATGACAAGCGTGCGTGTCCTGGTAGTCGACGATTCCGCTCTGGTGCGCAAGCTCCTGTCGTCCATGCTCGCCTCCGATCCGCAGATCGAAGTGGTGGGCACCGCGGCCGACCCGCTGATCGCGCGCGACAAGATCAAGCAGCTGGATCCCGACGTGCTGACGCTCGACGTCGAGATGCCGCGCATGGACGGGCTCACCTTCCTGGAAAACCTGATGCGGCTGCGGCCGATGCCGGTGGTGATGGTGTCCTCGCTGACCGAGCAGGGCGCCGACGTGACCCTGCGCGCGCTGGAACTGGGCGCGGTGGATTTCTTCACCAAGCCGTCCAGCGACCTGGCCGGCACCTTCGCCGCCAGCGCGCAGGACATCTGCGCCAAGGTCAAGGCCGCCGCGCGCGCCAGGCCGCGCGCCCGCACTGCCGTGCGCAAACTGGACGTGGCGCCGCGCCTGTCCGCCGATGCCGTGCTGCCGCTGTCGCAGTCGGCCGGCACGCGCGGCGGCAGCCCGATCATCGCCATCGGCGCCTCCACCGGCGGCACCGAGGCGATCCGCGTGGTGCTCGAGGCGATGCCGCCGGACGCGCCGCCGATCGTCATCACTCAGCACATCCCGGCCGCCTTCAGCGGCCCGTTCGCCACGCGCATGGACCACTGCTCGGCGATGCGCGTGTGCGAGGCGCGCGATGGCCAGCCGATCCAGCCCGGCCACGCCTACATCGCCCCTGGCGGCCAACACCTGCTGGTGATGTGGGACGGCGCCAAGCACGTCTGCCGCCTGCACGACGGTCCGCCGGTGAACCGCCACAAACCGAGCGTCGACGTGCTGTTCCGCTCGATGGCCGCCAGCGTCGGCAAAGCCACCGTGGCCGCGTTGCTCACCGGCATGGGCGACGACGGCGCCCGCGGCCTGCTGGAGCTGTCCCAGGCCGGCGCCGCCACGCTGGTGCAGGACGAGGACAGTTCGGTGGTGTGGGGCATGCCCGGCGCCGCCTGGAAGCTGGGCGCCGCGCGCGAGGCACTGCCGCTGGACCAGATCGCCGCGCGCCTGCTCAAGCTCGCCCGCCAACCCCTCGACAGCGCACCGCGCGTCGCCGCCCTTTGAATCGCGGAAGCATTCCATGAACGCCATCCTTTCCTTCTTCCACACCCGGCACCTGATCGGCATCCCGGCCAGCGCGGCCGCGCTGCTGGTCAGCCTGTTGTGGCATCCGGCCTGGCTCGCCCCCGTGCTGGTCATCGCGCTGGCCGCGGCGTGGATCGTGGAGGCCCGCCGCACCGCGGCGCAGGCCGCCGCCGAACCGCCCATCGAGATCGACAGCACCCCGGTGCGCGAGGCGCTCGAGGACGTGCGCAGCGCGGTGGTCGACGAGCTCGGCCACGCCACCCGCGAACTGCACCAGGGCCTGGACCTGCTGCGCGATGCCGTGCTGGAGCTGGGCGGCGGCTTCGACGGCCTGTCGCAGAAGACCGGCCTGCAGCAGTCGCTGCTCAAGCAGATCATCGACGCGCAGAACGGCGGCGTGTCGGTACAGGATTTCGCCGCGCGCACCGGCGACCTGCTGGAGCACTTCGTCGGCATGATCGTGCAGATGTCGCGCGAAAGCCTGCGCATCGTCTACCGCATCGACGGCATGGCCAAGGAAATGGACGCGGTGTTCGGCCTGCTGAAGAACGTCAACACTATCGCCGAGGAAACCAACCTGCTGGCGCTGAACGCCTCGATCGAGGCGGCGCGCGCGGGTGAATCGGGCCGCGGCTTCGCGGTGGTCGCCGGCGAGATCCGCAACCTGGCGAGCAATTCCAACCAGTTCAACGAACAGATCGGCAGCCACGTCGAGCGCGCCCGCACGGCGATGGAGCAGTTGCGCGGCCTGGTCGGCACCATGGCCTCGCAGGACCTGAACGTCGCGCTGTCGGCCAAGGGTGGCATCGACGCGATGATGGCCCACGTTACCGAGTCCGACGCGCGCACCAGCGCGGTGGCCGACCAGGTGGTCGAGATCAACCGCGGGCTGGGTTCGGACGTTTCCACCACTATCCGTTCGCTGCAGTTCGAGGACATCCTGAGCCAGTTGCTGCAGCAGACCCGCACGCGCCTGGTCGAACTTCAGGAAGTCACCGCCGATTGCACCCGCGACATCGAAGAGCTGGCCTGCAGCCGGATCGACGCCGAGGCACTGGAAGCCCGCGCCCAGCGCGTGCGCGCCCGCCTGGCGGTGCAGCGCGAAAAGGCCCGCCTGCGCTCGCGCGGCCCCGCGCTGCAGAGCTCGATGGACGCCGGCGAGATCGAACTCTTCTGAAGCACACCTTTTTCTGGATCACGCCATGACCATCAACGTCCACCACGACAGCGACAACGATTGCCTGACCTTGCACCTGGGCGAGCATTTCGACTTCAGCATGCATCGGGATTTCCACGACGCCTGCCTGCTTTCCGGCGTCAAGGCGCGCAGCTATGTGATCGACCTGGGCGAGGTCACCCGCATGGACAGCTCCGCACTGGGCATGCTGCTGCTGCTGCGCGAGCATGCCGGCGCCGATCGCGCCGAGATCCGCATCGTCAACGCCCGCGACGAACTTCGCGGCACGCTGCGCGTGGCCGGTTTCGACAAGCTGTTCGTGCTGCACTGAGCCCAACCTGGGCTCCCGGGAGAGCGAGCTGCCTTCGTAGGGTGGGCTTCAGCCCATCTTCCCCGCCCTGCGCCGATCTGGCGGGCCGAAGCCCGCCGGGTCCGGCGACTCAACCGATCTTCCGCGCAATCCCGTAGAACACCAGATTGCCCAGTCCCGTCGCAATGGCCAGCACGGCCACCAGCCCGGGCGTGAGTTCCTGCCAGCCGAACATCTGGATCAGGCCCAGGCCGATCCCCAACGCCACCAGCACCACGCCCCAGTGCAGCGACGCATGCCGCCGGCGCAGCTCATCGCCCTGCAATACCGAACGGACGAGCTCCTCGGAGCCGCCGACGGCAACCATCTGCCGGCGTACCCGCGCGTCGACGACCGCCTTGATGGCGTAGGCGATGCAGATGAACAGCGTGATCGGGATGAAGATTTCGAAATTCACGGCCTGACTCCTGTGGTGGATGGGTTCGGCACAAGAGAGACCGCCAGCGGCCGCCCGGTTGCGCCCGCGGCACTTGCAACCGTTCGACCCGAGCGCGTATCCCAGTGGCGATGGATGAGCGTCTACCCAACCCGGACAGCGAGCTGGTCGATGCCGTGCTGCGCGGCGCGCCTGGCGCGTTCGAGCGGCTGGTGCGCGACTACCAGGGGCTGTGCTGGCACATCGTCTACCGCATGGTGCGCCACCCGGAGGACGCGCGGGAGCTGTGCCAGGAGACATTCCTGCGCGTGCACCAGTGCCTGCACCAGTACCGCCACGAGAGCGCGCTGAAATCCTGGATCGGCCAGGTGGCCTACTCGATCGCGCTGCGCCACCTGCAGCGCAAGCGCATTCCCCTGTACGAACCGGCGGGCGACGAGGACATGCCCTCGCCGCTGGAGAACCTGGGCGACGATTTCGACCTGGAGCAGGCCTTCGGCGACGCCCAGGTGGCGCGCCGCCTGCATGACGCCATCGACGCGCTGCCGCCGGTGCAGCGCGCCGTGCTCACGCTCTACCATCTGGAGGAGGCCAGCATTCCGGAGATCGCCACGATCACCGGCATGGCCTCCGGCACCATCAAGAGTCACCTGTTCCGCGCACGCCTGCGCCTTCGTGCCGTACTGGAAGGCCGGCTGGGAGTTGCCGTATGAACCACGATCCCCGTTTTCCCTCGCCCGATGACGAGGCGCGCGAGTGGCACGCGCAGGAGCGCGCGTTCGCCGAGGAACGCGCCGGCCTGGCATCCGCGCAGAGCGATCCGCGGCTGCGCAGCTACCGCCTGATGGCCCACGTGCTGGCCCAATCGCCACCGGAGCAGTTGCCGCCGGATTTCGCGCGGCAGATGGCGCGGCGGGTGCAGCGCGCAAAGCCGATCGACACCCGGCTGGAGCGCCGCCTGCTCGCATTGCTGGTCACGACGATGGCGGTGGCCGGGCTGGCGGCGATCGTGGTTTACGGCGCCCGATGGCTGCCCGCGCTCGATCTGCACCTGGTCGGCGCGGTGCTGGCCACGCCCTGGGCCTGGGCCCTTGCGGCCTGCCTGGGGCTGTCCCGCCTGTCCCGTCACTGGCTGCACCACGACCAGCCAGCCTGATCCACCCCGCTGCGACCGCGTCCCTGTAGATACTCTGTTACCGGTCAACCCCTAGCGAGGTGGCAGGCGCTGAACAACTTGGTGGGATCGAAGGTCTCGCCGCGTTGCATGCAGGCCCACAGACCGGTGAGGTACTTGCGCATGACTGCG
>NZ_JAPMIU010000024.1 GCF_026410505.1 Frateuria hangzhouensis | reverse complement strand
CGTCTCAGCCGGATTCCCTGCAAGCCTTGGCCCCTCACCCCGGCCCTCTCCCCGGAGGGGAGAGGGAGCTTTTGGGTGTCAGTCAGGGTGTGGGTTCTGGCCATGCCGCGCTTGGCTCCCTCTCCCCTTCGGGGAGAGGGTTGGGGTGAGGGGGGCGGGGCTTGCCTTGCGCTCATCGAGCAGGGCGTGGGTTTTCTTCACCACGTCTCAGCCGGATTCCCCGCAAGCCTTGGCCCCTCACCCCAGCTCTCTCCCCGGAGGGGAGAGGGAGCTTTTGGGTGTCGGTGAGGGTGTGGGTTCTGGCAGTGGCGCGACTTGGCTCCCTCTCCCCTTCGGGGAGAGGGTTGGGGTGAGGGGCCGGGGCTTGCCTTGGTGCTCATCGGGCGGGCGTGGGTTTTCTTCACCACGTCTCAGCCGGATTCCCCGCAAGCCTTGGCCCCTCACCCCAGCCCTCTCCCCGGAGGGGAGAGGGAGCTTTTGCGGCGGAGGAGGTAGGCCAGGGCGACGCCGGCTTCGTTGGCGAGGATGTCGGGGATTTCCAGGCGGGCGTAGCCGCCGAGGTGCCATTGCACGACTTCCAGCAGCACGCCCAGCGCGGCCATGAGTGCGAACGGCCACGCCTTGCGCAGCAGCCACCCGCCGACCCACGCGACCACGCCGAACAACGCCACGTGCGCGGCTTCATCCCAGCCACTCATGTGCGTGCTGGGATGGCCGGGGAGGCAGTACAGCACCGACAGCGCCAACAACACGGCCCCGCCGAGCACGGCGATCACTGGGCGCGGAGCGTCAGCCACGCGCGACCCGATTGTCGAACCGGCGCGGGGCGTCAGCCACGCGGGGCCACTTCATCGCAGCAGCGCGCCGTGTCAGCCACGCCCGTACACATCCTCGAAGCGCACGATGTCGTCTTCGCCCAGGTAGCTGCCCGACTGCACCTCGATCAGCTCCAGCGGCAACCGCCCGGGGTTCTCCAGGCGGTGCTTCACGCCCAGCGGGATGTAGGTGCTCTGGTTCTCGCTCAGGGTCAGCACTTCGTCGCCGCGGGTGACGCGGCCGGTGCCGCTGACCACCACCCAGTGTTCGGCGCGGTGGTGATGCATCTGCAGGCTCAGGCTGGCGCCGGGCTTGACGGTGATGCGCTTGACCTGGAACCGCCCGCCCATGTCGATCGAGTCGTAGCTGCCCCACGGCCGGTACACCTTGCGGTGGCAGGTGGGCTCGTTGCGGCCGGCGGCCTTGAGTCGGGCGACGATCGACTTGACGTCCTGCACCCGGTCCTTGTGCGCCACCAGCACCGCGTCGGCGGTGTCGACCACCACCACGTCTTCCAAGCCCAGCAGCGCGACCAGCCGGCCGCTGCCCCAGGCCAGCGTGTTGCGGCAATCCTGCGCGACGACATCGCCGTGGTGGGCGTTGCCGTTGCCATCCTGCTCGGCCACTTCCCACAGCGCCGACCAGCTGCCCAGGTCGTTCCAGCCCACGTCGATCGGCAGCACGGCCGCTGCGTCGGTGTGTTCCATCACCGCGTAGTCGATCGAATCGGACGGACAGGCGGCGAAGGCGGCCTTGTCCAGCCGCACGAAGTCGGCGTCGCGGCTGGCGCCTTCCAGCGCGGCGCGGCAGGCGGCCAGCATCGCCGGCTGCTGGCGCTCCAGTTCGGCCAGGAACACCGAGGCGCGGAACAGGAACATGCCGCTGTTCCAGGCGTACTCGCCCGACGCCACGTAGTCGCGCGCCGTGGCCTCGTCCGGCTTCTCCACGAACTGCGCCACCGCGCGCACGCCATCGACCAGCGGCGCCCCCGCGCGGATGTAGCCATAGCCGGTCTCCGGCCCCGACGGCACGATGCCGAAGGTGACCAGCCGCCCCTGGCTGGCCGCCGGCTCGGCCTGGCGCACGGCGGCCTGGAACGCGGCCGCGTCGGCGATCACGTGATCGGACGGCAGCACCAGCAGCAGAGGGTCGGCACCCTCGGCCATCGACTGCAACGCAGCCACCGCAATCGCCGGCGCAGTGTTGCGCCCGACCGGCTCCAGCAGGATCGCCGACGGCACGCAGCCGACCTGGCGCAACTGCTCGGCCACCATGAAGCGATGCGTTTCATTGGCCACCACCAGCGGCGCCGCCGATGCCAGCGGCGCGATGCGCAGCCAGGTGGATTGCAGCATCGTGTCCTTGCCCACCAGCGGCAGGAATTGCTTCGGATAGGCTTCGCGCGACAGCGGCCAGAGCCGCGTGCCGGAGCCGCCGGAAAGGATGACGGGGATCATGGGTTCTCCTTCAACTGATTGCCGCGCCTGTGTGGCGAGCGGCGATGCATGTGTTCTTCGAGTCGGTTGCTATTGTCGGTGAAATGGTTTCGAAAGGTTTCTGGCTGTGGGGGGTTGCGGTCGCGCCAGGGGCGCTCCTGCAAGCGGTCGGGCCTGATGGGATTCCCCCGCAAGCCTTGGCCCCTCACCCCGGCCCTCTCCCCGGAGGGGAGAGGGAGCCCAACGCGGGGTTGTTCAGAACCGCGGGTGGCTGTGCCAGCGCCAGGCGGTGGCGATGATTTCGCGCAGGTCGGTGTAGCGCGGGTTCCATCCCAGCTGTTCCCGCGCCCGCGCGCTGGACGCCACCAGCGTCGGCGGATCGCCCGCGCGCCGCGGCTGCCATTCGAACGGCAGCTCGCGTCCGGTGACCTCGCGCACCGCGCCGGTTACTTCCAGCACGCTGAAACCCTGCCCGTTGCCCAGGTTGAAGCGGTGCGCGCCGGCGTGCCCGTCCAGGTAATCCAGCGCCGCCGCATGCGCCGCGGCCAGGTCGTCCACGTGCACGTAGTCGCGCACGCAGGTGCCGTCGCGCGTGGGGTAGTCGTTGCCGAACAGCCGCAGCGGATCGCCCGTGCCCGCCGCGGCGCGCAACGCGTTCGGGATCAGGTGCGTTTCCGGCGAGTGCGATTCGCCGATCTGCGCCGACGGCGTGGCGCCGGCCGCATTGAAGTAGCGCAACGCCACCGAGCGCAGCCCGTACGCCAGCGCCGCGTCGGCCAGCATGCGCTCGACCATCAGCTTGCTCGCGCCGTACGGGTTGATCGGCGCGGCGGGATGGTCCTCCTCGATCAGCGCCTGCTGCGGCATGCCGAACACCGCGGCGGTGGAGGAAAACACCAGCCGCTGCACGTCCGCCTGGCGCATCGCTTCGAGCAGGGTCAGCGTGCCGGCGACGTTGTTGTCGTAGTAGGCGTAGGGACGCGCCATCGACTCGCCCACCAGCGACAGCGCGCAGAAATGCATCACGGCGTCGTAGCGGCGCGCGGCGAACACACGGTCCAGCGCCTGGCGGTCGCGGATATCCGCTGCCACCAGCTCGCCCCAGCGCACCGCCTCGCGGTGGCCGGTGGACAGGTTGTCCAGCACCGTCACGCGGTGGCCCGCCTCGGCCAGCCAGCGCGCCGCGTGCGAGCCGATATAGCCCGCGCCACCACAAACGAGTACTTCAAGCGTCATCGCATCGGTTCCATATCGTCTATCACTCGCGACCCACCGTAGGGTGGGCTTCAACCCACCGCTCCGTTGCCGCATGGTGGGCTGAAGCCCACCCTACCTCGTCAACGCTTCCCCACTTTTCCCTTGCGCGGCACGACCACGCATCGGTTCCAGATCGCCCATCACCCGCGACCACCGTAGGGTGGGCTTCAGCCCACCGCTCCGTTGCCACATGGTGGGCTGAAGCCCACCCTACGCCGGGACTTCTTCGGTGCGTGCCAGGAACCAGGCGCAGGTTTGCGCCACGCCCAGGCGCAGGGGCATGCAGGGCGTCCAGCCCAGTGCGCTCAACTGCAGCACATCCGCCGACGAGCCGGGCGGCGCCGAGAGCACGCCTTGCACGGCGATGCGGCCGCCATAGCCGACCGCGCCGGCCACCATCTCGCCCAGGTCGTAGATGCCGATGGCCTCCGCGCCCACGTTCATCGGAATGTCGTCGCTGTAGCGGCACATCGCAAACAGCGCCGCGTCGGCCAGGTCGTCCACCTGCAGGAACTCGCGCGGCGGCACCGCGTCCAGCACCACCTCCGGCGCCCGCACCCTGCTGGCCCGGTGCATGCGGCGGATCAGCGCCGGCAGGAACGGCTTGTCGCCGACCAGCCGGTCGCCGGGGCCGTACAGCTCCGCCGGCACCAAGCTGATCGCGTCGAAGCGGTACTGCCGCCGGTAGACCTGGCACAGGCGCAGGCCGGCGAGCTGGGCGATGGCCGGGCCTTCGTGGTCCGGCTCCAGCGCAGTGGTCAGCAACGCGCCGCCGCGCATCGGCGGCAGCGGCTGCGCGGGGTACATGCCGGAGGAAACGATGAAGCAGAACTTCTGCACCGCCGCCCGCCACGCCGCATGGATCACGTTGGCCTGCACCGCCAGGCTCTCGCGCAGCGGATCGCCCAGCCGCCCGCCATCGCCCTCGGCCGCCCCGCGCGCACCTACCAGAAATACGTATTGCGGGCGTTCCTTCAAAAAGAACGCCTCCACCGCCCCTTGCCGCGTGAGGTCCAGTTCGCGCGGCTCGATCAGCCGCACGTCGTTGAAGCCCGCCGCCCACAGGCGACGCGCCACCGCGCTCCCCACCCAGCCGCACTGCCCCACCACGAGAACGCGCGCATCCAGGTCCATATCTCTTCCCCCCGCAACCTTTTTCAGGTGCAAACAACCGTTCGGGCCGACGAGCGGCAACCCGCCTCAGAACGGCCAGACCAAAGGCGTCACCCACAGCACCACCGCGCCGACCACGATCGACAGCGGCGTGCCCACGCGCACGTAATCCATGAACCGGTAACCGCCGGGGCCGTAGACCATCATGTTGGTCTGGTAGCCCAGCGGCGTAATGAAGCTGGCCGAGGCACCCACCATCACCGCGATGACGAACGGCATCGGATGGACGCCCAACTGGTGCGCCGCGGCTATGCCCACCGGGAACATCAGCACCGCCGCCGCGTTGTTGGTGATCACCTCGGTGAACACCATCGTCAGCACATACATCAGCGCCAGCGTCCACAGCGGATCGGACTGGCCCAGCCGCATCAGCACATGCGCCGTGGCATCGGCCACGCCGGTCTGCCCGATCGCGGTGCCGACCGCCAGCGCGCAGGCGATGACCACCAGCAACGGCACGTCCACCGCGCGGGCGGCCTGGCGCAGGCTCACGCAGCCGGTCAGCACGACCGCGACCGCGGCGACCACCGCCGATACGAAGATGTCCACGCCCAGCGCCACGTTGGCCAGGATCATCGCGCCCAGGATGCCCAGCGCCACCAGCGCGTGCCGGGGCTGCACCGGCGGCGTGTCGTCGACCAGGTTCACCATCAGAAAGTCGTGCGACTGCGCAAAATCGCGCACGAACGAGGGCGGCGCCTCCAGCAGCAGGGTGTCGCCGGCCTGCAGCACGATGTCGCCCGGCTTGCGCGCCAGCTGCCGCCCGTGGCGATTGACCGCCACCACTACCGCGCCATAGCGATTACGGAAGCGCGCCGCGCGCACGCTCTGCCCGACCACCGGCGCCATGCGCGAAAGCACCACCTCGACGAAATGCCGCCCGCTGCCGCTGCCGATCCGGAACACCTCGTCGGTGGCATGCTTCAGGCCCGGCAACTGGCGCAATTCGCTCAGCCCGTCGGCCACGCCCACGAACACCAGCTGGTCGTTGCCCTGCAGCACGGTGTCGGGCGTGACCGCCGCCAGCAGCATGCCGTCGCGCTGCACCTCCACCAGGAACGCGCCGGCCAGCCGGCGCAGGCCCGCATCCACCAGGCTGCGACCCACCAGCGGGCCGGCGGCGTCGGCGCGCATCTCCAGCACGTACTCGCGGGTCTCGCGCGCCTGGTCCACCGCGGTGCGGCGATCGGGCAGCAGCCAGCGCCCTACCGTCAGCAGGTACACGCAGCCGCACACCGCCGCCGGCAGGCCGACCCAGGCCGGGTCGAACATCCGCAGTGTCGGCAGCTCCGGGTAGGCCTTCATCAGGCCCATCACGATCAGGTTGGTGCTGGTGCCGATCAGCGTGCACAGGCCGCCCAGGATGGTCGCGTAGCTCAGCGGCAGCAGCAGCTTGGACACCGGGATGCGCGAGCGCCGGCTCCAGTCCTCGACCGCCGCGGTGAGCATGGCCACCACCGGCGTGTTGTTGATGAACGCGCTGAGCGTGGAGGCCACGCCGATCAACCGCGACTGCGCCAGCAACACGCCGCGCGGCCGACCCAGCACCCACGCGCCCACCCAGCGGATCGCCCCCGTGGTGCGCAGCGCCGCCACCACGATCAACAGCACGCCCACCGTCAACACCGCCGTGTTGGTGAAACCGGCCACCGCGTCGGCCGGCGCCAGCACGCCGCTGGCCAGCAGCACCAGCACCGCGCCGGCCATCACCTTCCACGGCGAAAAGCGCTCCCACACCAGCAACGCCAGCGCCCCGGCCACCACCGCAAGGGTCAGCCAGGCGCCATAGCCCAGATCGGTAAAAGTGGGTACTGCCAAGTCGCGTCTCCGTGGATGGGGGGTTTGGGCCCCAAGGCCACATCTGTCTTACCCGTCATTCCGCCGAGGCGGGATGACACCGTGTCGCGGTGATGGCGTACTGGCCATCGTGCTTGCTGCCGGCCGGCCCTGGCCGCTTGCTCTACCTCCGACAACGTCCTGGTCAGCCGGTGGCTCCTGCAGGGGGCTGGGGCTTGGGTGGGTTTCCCCGCAAGCCTTGGCCCCTCACCCAGCGATCTCCCCTGGAGGGGAGAGGGAGCCAAGGCGTCGTGCGGGTGGTGTCCGTGCCGTCTTGCGATAACTCCAACCATGTCCGATTTGCCGGTGACTCCCTGTAGGAGCGCACTTGGGCGCGACCGGGTGGTTCGGGGTCACGCCCCAGTGCGCTCCTACAGGGGCCTGGGCTTGGGTGGGTTTTCCCGCAAGCCTTGGCCCCTCACCCCAGCCCTCTCCCCGGAGGGGAGAGGGAGCCAGGGCGGCGCGCGGGTGGCGTCCGTGCCGTCTTGCGATAACTCCAACCATGTCCGATTTGCCGGCTGGCTAGCGGGGGGTTTGCGGTTTTTCCTCCTGCGATGCCAGCAAGGTTTCGATGACCCGCTGCGCCAGCACGTCCACCGGGGTGCCGGTGGTGTCCAGGCGCAGCTCCGGGTCTTCCGGGGCTTCGTAGGGCGAGTCGATGCCGGTGAAGTTCTTGATCTCCCCGGCCCGCGCCTTCGCGTACAGCCCCTTCGGGTCGCGCTGGGCACAGACGTCCAGCGGCGTGTCGACGAACACCTCCAGGAACTCCCCTTCCCCGAACAGCGCGCGCGCCATGCGCCGCTCGCTGCGGAACGGGCTGATGAAGGACACCAGCACGATCAGCCCGGCGTCCACCATCAGCCGGGAGACCTCCGCCACGCGGCGGATGTTTTCCACGCGATCTTCCTCGGTGAAGCCCAGATCGCGATTCAGGCCATGGCGTACGTTGTCGCCGTCCAGCAGATACGTGTGATAGCCCATCGCGTGCAGGCGCTTTTCCACCAGGTTCGCCACCGTGGACTTGCCCGAGCCGGACAGGCCGGTGAACCACAGGCACGCCGGCTGCTGGCCCTTGATGCGCGCCCGCGCGACCCGGTCCACCTCCAGGTGCTGCCAGTGGATGTTCTCGGCGCGGCGCAGCGCGAAGTCCAACGTGCCGGCGGCGATGGTGGCGTTGGTCTGGCGGTCGATCAGGATGAAGGCGCCCAGCTCGCGGCACTGCGCGTACGGCTCGAACGCGATCGCGTGGTCCAGGCTGAGGTTGCAGTAGCCCACCTCGTTGAGCTCCAGCCGCTTGGCCGGTCGCCGGGCCTGCGTGTTCACGTCCACGCGATGCTTGATCTCGGTGATCTGCGCGGTGACCGTGCGCGTGCCGATCTTCAGCCAGTACGGCCGGCCCGGCAGCAGCGCCGCCTCGTCCATCCACAGCAGGTGCGCAGCGAACTGGTCGGCCACCTGCGGCGGCTGGCTGGCGGCGGCAATGACGTCGCCGCGGCTGATGTCGCGCTCGTCGGCCAGCGTGAGCGTGACCGCATCGCCGTCGGTCGCGCGGTGCAGGTCGCCATCGGCGGTGACGATGCGCGCCACCTTCGAGCGCACCCCGGCCGGCAGCACCACTACCTCGTCGCCCGGTGCAATGGAACCCGCGACCACCTGGCCCGCGTAGCCGCGGAAGCCCTGGTCCGGCCGGCACACCCACTGCACCGGCATGCGGAAGCCCAGCGCACTGGCCGGCCGCGCCACCTGCACCGTCTCCAGGTGCTGCAACAGGCTGGGCCCGCCGAACCACGCCATCTGCTGCGAGCGGCTGCTGACGTTGTCGCCGCGCAGCGCCGACAGCGGAATGGCGGTGACGTGCGGCACGCCCATCTGCGCCGCCAGCTCGCGATAGTCGGCCTCGATGCGGCGGAACACCGCTTCGCCGTACTCGACCAGATCCATCTTGTTCACCGCCAGCAACACGTGGCGGATGCCCAGCAGGCCGCAGATATAAGTGTGCCGGCGGGTCTGCGTGAGCAGCCCCTTGCGCGCATCGACCAGCACCACGGCCAGGTCCGCCGTGGAGGCGCCGGTGGCCATGTTGCGGGTGTACTGCTCGTGTCCGGGACAGTCGGCGACGATGAACTTGCGCTGGTCGGTGCTGAAGAAGCGGTACGCCACGTCGATGGTGATGCCCTGCTCGCGCTCGGCCGACAGGCCATCGACCAGCAAGGCGAAATCCAGCTCGCCGTTCTGCGTGCCATGACGCCGGCTGTCGCCCTCCAGCGCCGCCAGCTGGTCGTCGAACAACAGCTTGGTGTCGTATAGCAGGCGCCCCAGCAGCGTGCTCTTGCCATCGTCCACGCTGCCGCAGGTGATGAAGCGCAGCAGGCTCTTGGTTTCGTGCTGCTGCAGGTAGGCGTCGATGGCCGTCGCCGCGTCCAGTTCGATGCCCATCAGAAATACCCCTCCTGCTTCTTCTTCTCCATCGATGCCCAAGAATCTTGGTCAATAACGCGCCCCTGTCGCTCAGAGGTGCGGGCAACCAGCATCTCTTGGATAACCTTCGGAAGAGTGTCCGCCTCGGACTCGATCGCGCCAGTGAGCGGATAACAACCCAATGTGCGGAAGCGGACCCTACGCATTAAGGGAGTTTCACCGGGGAAAAGCGGCATTCGGGCGTCGTCTACCATAATCAACATCCCATCTCGCTCGACCACAGGTCGCTCTTTGGCCAAGTACAGCGAGGGAACCTCAATCTTTTCACGGTAAATGTAAAGCCATATATCTAATTCGGTCCAGTTAGAAAGCGGAAACACCCGCACACTTTCGCCCTTATGAACCCGAGCGTTGTATAGGCTCCAAAGCTCAGGCCGCTGGTTTTTCGGATCCCAACGATGCTGCGCATTTCGAAAGGAGAATACGCGCTCCTTGGCACGCGACTTTTCCTCGTCACGCCGAGCGCCCCCGATAGCTGCATCGAACTTATATTTATCCAGCGCCTGTTTAAGCGCCTGTGTTTTCATCACGTCGGTATGCACGGCGGAGCCGTGAGTGAAGGGCCCAACACCTTGGCGAACCCCGTCCTCGTTAGTGTGGACTAACAACCGACAACCCATTTCACGGGAACGACGATCCCTAAAGGAGATCATCTCGCGGAATTTCCAGGTAGTGTCAACGTGCAACAGGGGAATAGGTGGGCTGGCTGGATAAAACGCCTTATACAACAAGTGCAACAATACAGACGAGTCTTTGCCTATGGAATAGAGAAAGACTGGGTTCGCAAACTCCGACGCTACCTCACGAATAACTCGTATGCTTTCAGCCTCAAGCGCGCGAAGCCCGCTGTCACGATCGATCATCATATTATTCACCCTGCTAAGCATCATGCATCGTCAACCAATAGTTCTCGTATAGCCCAAATGAAGGCCGGGGGCGCGCTTCCACTAAGCTCACCACCCTCTAGCCCTCGCTCCTTGAATGCATCCAGCATGCGAAAAAGATCAGCCTGTTCCCGTGCAATGTGTACACCTTTGATGGACTCAAGCCGGCGAATGGTTGCAGTTTGATGTTCGTTGCGGTGCTCACCATTTTGAGCGATTCTTGGCATAACTATTATTGGCTTACTGTGTGTGAGCGCGCCCAAGATAGTGCCCATGCCCGCGTGCCCGACGACAAGTGCCGCGCGTCCATATAAAAAATCAATTTCTTTAGCATTTAAGAATGGAGCGGATTTAAAACTCCGCGGCACATACGTGCATCTTCCAATCTGCCCAAAAATTTCCATATCAGGGTGAACGGCAGCCCAATTATCGATCGCACTGATCAATCGGTCGAACGGCAATTGGGTCCCCACGGAAACAAAGATCATAAAACGGACCCCAAATAACGAGGCCCCTCCGCATCAGCTATCTCCCGCCACTGCGTGAGCCACTGGTCCGCCCACGGCCTGACTCTGCTGCCAGCCAATGACATTTCTTCCGCGTTCGCGACACTGTCAATCCAAATAGTTTTAGCGCGCATCATCTTCCCAAATACAAGCGCGAAGTAGCCGGGTGCCGCCCCCGTAGTAAGAACGACATGCGGCCGAATGCGGACAACAATGAGTGCCATTTGGAGGGCTGAAAACATGAGCGCCCACTTGTTTGTCCAGTTAGCTTCCCGAACAACGAACGACCTATCGCCATCAACTTGGTCAGCACAACTCCTACTGGTTGTGGCGTAACAAACCAGCATTCCTTCGAAAGCCGGACGCAAACGCAGTAGTTGCGTCCAGTGTCCGCCGGCAGAAGCGACCGCGAGCACGCGCCTAGAGGCAAACTTTCCCTTACCAGTATCTCCGCTAAAAGGCGCGCTCATGCGTTAGCTCCGTCATAGCCCGTCGCGAGCACCCGCTTTATGGCGAAATCGTCCGTGGGATGAGAAAAATACACACCGTTATTGGGGCCGAACGGTCTCCAGTGAACTACGCCAATATTGGCCTCGGGCATTTCAAATCTCATCCGCGGCCTATGGCATGGGCGGTCTTGGAGAACGAATAAAAATTTAGGCTCGCGTACCGCGTCTTGCAGCCGAAGAACCACCCCGGTGTAGTCGACCCAAGACTGGTTCGACGGCGAAGGAAACTGCCCCCCAGGGAACCCGTGCAGCCAGTCGGGTCTCTGCTCAGCATCCAGCAGAATCATAGTTACGAAATCCACCTGATCCTGCCCAGCAAGATTTCTGAACCGAGAGACAGATCGCTGATAGTAGGAAAAAGCCTCTGGCGAGGAGACAGGGTTTTTATGGTTAAACAGGCTACTGTGATAGCGTCTGTGTCCCGCCTTGCCACCCTTCGACTGGATCAAATCTCGGTCTAGAAAATGACAGAAGTCTGAATCGATGGCGTCCAGAACGATATCAGCAGAGCTAAATATCCAGTCGAAAGGGTAAGACGCTTCCTTCAAGCCGGTTTGCTTTATATACCACGCGGCTGAACAGTTCTGTCCTAATGATATGGTTGTTTGCGCCCCTAGCTTAAGCCGAGTGAGCTGCACGCAAACATCAGATATGCTTTGCATGTACTCTTTGGCAATGGTTTGGCTTATTTCTCGACCGCCTTCGCTACCGCCGCGACTAGCTATGCGCCGTAAAAACCCTGCGCTCCGCCACATCATCGTACTTCCACCATTTCCAACTCACTGAAAGATTTCTTCCAGCCTGCTTCGTATATCTCGCGAAAGCTTCTCGCTCCCTCCGACAGTTCCTCACTACGCTCGCACGCCCTCGGGATCACTTTTATAAAGCTCTCTGCCGTGTTGTCGACTGTCATACCCAACCCCGGATACATTTCATCGAGAGTGGCGGTTGATGAGCGGACAACAGCCTTCGCATAGCCAAGAGCTTCATTTAGGGCACACATTTGGACGGACTCGTCCGTGGTTAGGCAAACAATTACATCAGCTTTTGCGAGCAAACCGAAATATTCGGAGAGAGATGTATATCCCGTGAACCTCACATTCGGCAAACCAACCAGCGAGCGATAGAACCATTGAGCTCGTGCGTAGTTACCGGTTAATACAAACCGAATTCGCTCGTGCCCAGCCAACCGTGAAATAGCTTGAGCTAGTTCCTCCAGTGGTTCATCCTTTCTATATGAAAGCGGCACCAGCACAACCATATCGTGCTTTTGCATGTCGTTGCTGCCAAGTTCGGTAGCCTCACTAGGCAGCGGATCTGAGAGAACGCGCACCGGCATTGCCAACGCCTCCGAGAACTGCTTGGCGATCATGGGATTGTGAGCCACGACTTCACAGTGAGCTTTTAATATTCTCTTAACAAAAGGCAGCGCGAGCCATAGTGGGCGCAGTGCTCCATTATGGCAGTCAGCCACGATGGTGCACCTTGGATGGCGCCAACTCAGAAAGGGCACCATATAAATGATTAGAGTCGGGGGCAGAGTTAGTAATAGCAGACCTTCTGGCTCTTTAGTGAGCCAACGGTGAGCGCGCCATAACGAAGATATAAAGGCGAGGGCATAGTCGACTGGTTTTAAGGCCCGCATGCCGAACTTAGGACGAAGGTGCACATCGCGAAATCCCAGCCGTTGACACATCGACCGCGCTCTGACTATGTCTTTTCCCCAAGAGATGAAAATTCCCGGCCTGTTTCGAAATCCTGATTGCTTCATGACTTACCCCGGCGATTACAAACGCTACTCCCGTGCCAACTAACGAGAAGGCAGAGTGCGCAAACAAGCTAGTTAGAAGAATACTGAGACATAATTCAGCCGACCAACGTAGCGTGTAGCTGTTTGTTCTGGAAATAATCCAAAACTGATAAAAGAGAAGTAGGTACGCAAATATGCCGACCCAGCCAAGCGTGATGGCATAAACAGCAACGGAGCCCTCAGACTTGCCGAGGTAGTTGTCACTAACCGCCCCTTCTGAGCTTAGCTCGCTTGCCACTGACACGTGGTTGGTCGCTAGCCCATCACCCAAGGGGGATGTGCCAAGGGAGGCAAAGCCAACCGCCACGTTAGAAAAATGGTTCGCAACAGAGGGGCCCAGAAACGCTCCCTGGCCGGTCACTATCAGAATATTTACGGCTAAGGAGGCTACCACCAGGCAGGCGGCAGTCAGCCTAAACCCAACCAGACGTATGGCCATAAAAAAGGCTATCGTCAAAAGACCGCCCTTAGATAGGGTAAAGAACACACCGCCAAACAAGCACCCTATAAGAGCTATCAAAGCTATACGACTTTCCCATTTTACGCGGCTTCGATAAAGAAACGTGCAAAGGAGGAGAGCGATCGAGAAAAACCTGCCCAAGCCCACGGGATCAATAAAAAAGGACACCATCCTGGGAAAGGCTGTTCCCGTAAGATCTACAAAATCCCAGTCAATCCAGCTTCGGGGAAGCCCGTACTCAGGGGATATCGGGTCCTCGTTATTTGATATTGCTAGGTAAAAGTTCCTAAGATCAAATTGTCCCCAAAAATCTGAACCCAAGAAATGCTCAAGGTAGCCGACAAACAGCGCTAGCACTGCAACGGCTAGTACGACATAGGGGAGTAGCCGTTCTCCGGCGGATTTGTCGAAGTGATAAAGGGAGGCGCCCACAAAATATGCAAACGGCACGAAAAAAACGAACTGCATGTTTTCGAACAAGCTACCCAAGGTCCCGCCACGGACGGCAGTCATCCCGATGCCATATGTCGTGACCAAGATTAGATACAGGCCCATAGGGGTAAAGGCATAGGACCTAATCACCCGCTGACGGACTAGCAATATCAAAGCCGGAAACACAACCACCAGATATTTTAGAAAACTAAAATGGGACTGGCCCCCTGTAACCGTTACGACTATCAGGCCAACGAAGTTAAGCACGTATATAGAGGCAAAAGCTATGGCGATTAAGATGCGGTTTAGAGACACTGCTTTTTGATCCTCTCCATCAGAAGATCTGACCGCCGCCCATCGGGGAACATTCTCTCAAAATCAGCGCGGGCCATAAAATTATAGCTGCTCGTGGTTCCCACCGGTAAAGCAACGTTCTTTTTCCAGGACTCCGCTGGTGATATAAGGCTATCCAAGTCCACGACCCTTTTCCGCATCGGAATGCTTATCAAGCCGCTGAGCTTTGAGAGAATCTCTGTCGGATGTTGAACAAAGCGGGCGTAGTCAACAAAGTAATGAGAAGCCGCGCCGAGATATTGTTGATGGCACAACAGGTCGCTTTCCCATCGCTCAACGCAAGCTCGGATGGTACGCGTTCCACTCCAGTGTTGCGGGTACGTCTTGGCGGCCATCCAAAGCGAACGTACTGTTTCGTATCGGTCGCGCACGATATGAACAAATACAGCGGACGGTATATGCTTCTTTATCTGTGGCACATAAATCAAATGCCGGGGTGTTTTCTCCAGGAACCCGTGAGAGCCTTCCTTGTCGGTTATGCGCCGAAATAGATCGAGATAGCGCTCCAGCATCGGCATCTCTTTGGTCTGAGCTAAGTTGTATCTCGCCGCAATAGATATGTACGTCCGTATTAGCTGGCGGCGACCGGTATAGAATTCTCGCGAAAGCGCGCCCCTTGGGTGCATTCGCGGAAATAGGTGGGTTTCTTCACAACTGGAGAGGCTCAGGTGGTTAACCATCTTGGATTGTAGGAGCGTGGTTCCCGAACGAGGCGTGCCTACAATGAAAAAGTATCTTGCTGCGTCCATATTTTTCACCACCCGAGCGCGCCGCTTTTGCCACCGGCTTCGCCGTTCCTCTGGACGCCAAGCGCGGGAAGCGTCCAAATCCCCAACCTGCGTCTAACCAAGTACACTGCCCCCCCATTTTGTATTAAAGCGGTTACTACTAGGCCAGTTGCTGCACCGACGAGTCCCCAGAAGTAAACCAGCAAGGGATAGCTAGCCAAGGTAATGGCCGTTGATGTGAGCGTTAGGTTACGCATGGAACGTTCGTTGCCTGTCATGTTCAACACAAAACCTACCGACCCAGTTGCTACGTTAATTAGTTGGGCCAGTGCGATTATGCGTAGAACATTCGCGCCTGCCCCGAACTCCTCGCCGAAGACTTTTAAAATCAACTCCGGTAGAGCAAGACAGGCAGCAACGAGCGGCACAACCGCTAAAGTTGCGCCGAGCGCAGCTTTTCGAGCAATCCGCTCCAAGCCGAGCAGATCGCCCACTCGATGGCGATCTGAAAAAATTGGGGGAACAACCATATTTAAGGCCGCTTGCACAAAGCCTATTAAAAGGGCTGCTCGTTCTGCCGCGCTAAAGAGTCCCACCTCCCCTGCGCTAAGGAGGGCGCCAGTGATGAAGATACGACCGTTTTGTTGAAAGAACGCAACGACAGTCATAAGCGCGAACTCATTGCATGATCGAGTGAACTCCTTTCCGGAAACCTTCTCGACGGTTGGCGCACTAACGGTCCGGCGATGCACTTCTACGGCTATCGCGCAGGTTATGGTTGAAGCTGCAAAAAAGCTCCAACCGGCCAGCGCCAAGCGGGGCCAGCTCGACGGCGCGTAACTATTTATTCCAAACAGGAGAACGGCGGCAAGGAAGGATACCGCCCCGTTTTCGAACAGGCAGGCCGTACTTGGCTTGCGTGCCGCTTTGAAGCCCCCAGCGTAAATCCATGCCGCGGTAAATGGGATCACCGCTAGCGCCGTCGGTACGAGAAGCTGCCTGGCTTCGTGACCCAAGATGGTTGGCCACGCAAAAGTGCAACAAACAATGAAACCGGATAAAACGGAGCTCGCGGTCACCCCGAAGCGCAGTGCCTGCTGAAGGAACGCCCCGCCATGTACGGCCCCCTCTCGAACCACCATGAATCTCATTAAAGCTTGGTCCGAGCCCCGCCGCCCGATTATTGAAACAAGCAATAGTGCGGCCTGTGATAGATAAAACCAGCCCAAGCCTTCTCTTCCGCAAACCCGCCCGACTACAATCGCTAGTAAAACGGATCCCACCGCAACTAAACTGCGGGTTACGAACGTGCGCACGGAAGAAGCAAGGATGCTTCCGCTAGCGGCGTTCCGAACAAACCTATGCAGCATTGGCGCTGACTCTCAGCGAACGCCCGCGCCCGATGCCGTAATAGGCCAGCCCCGCCTCCTCCACCTGCGCCGGGTCGTACAGGTTGCGCCCGTCGAAGATGGCCGGGTCCTTGAGCGTGTCGCGGATGGCGGCGAAGTCCGGCGCGCGGAACGCCTTCCACTCGGTCACGATGGCCAGCACGTCCGCCCCTTCCAGTGCTTCGTACGCGTCCTCGCACAGCACCAGGTCGGCCCGCTCGCCGTAGATGCGCGTGGTTTCCTCGCGCGCCTCCGGATCGAACGCACGCACCGTCGCGCCCGCGGCCCACAGCTGCTCCATCAGGCGACGGCTGGAGGCCTCGCGCATGTCGTCGGTGTTGGGCTTGAACGCCAGGCCCCACAACGCCACGGTCTTGCCCTTCAGCTGGCCGCCGTAGTGCCGCTCGATCAGCTCGAACAGCTTGCCCTTCTGCGCGTGGTTGACCGCCTCCACCGCGCCCAGCAGCTTGGCCTCGTAGTCCACCGTGCGCGCGGTGCGCTCCAGCGCCTGCACGTCCTTGGGGAAGCACGAGCCGCCGTAGCCGGCGCCCGGGTAGATGAAGTGGTAGCCGATGCGCGGGTCGGCGCCGATGCCGCGGCGCACTTCCTCGATGTCCGCGCCCACGCGCTCGGCGATGTTGGCGATCTCGTTCATGAAACTGATCTTGGTCGCCAGCATCGCGTTGGCCGCGTACTTGGTCAGCTCGGCCGAGCGCTCGTCCATCACCACCGTGCGGTCGTGGTTGCGGTTGAACGGCGCATACAGCTTGCGCAGCACGCCGATCGCCCGCTCGCTGGAGCTGCCGATGACGATGCGGTCAGGGCGCAGGCAATCCTCCACCGCGTCGCCTTCCTTGAGGAACTCGGGGTTGGAGACCACGTCGAACGGGATCACCGCACCGCGCTCGGCCAGCGCCTGGGCGATCGTGGCGCGCACCTTGTCGGCGGTACCCACCGGCACGGTGGACTTGTTGACCACCACCGCGTAACGGTCCAGGTGCGCGCCGATGCTGCGGGCCACGTCCAGCACGTAACGCAGGTCGGCGCTGCCGTCCTCGTCCGGCGGCGTGCCGACGGCGATGAAGATGACGTCGCCGTGCGCCACGGCGGGCGCGGCCTCGGTGGTGAAGTCCAGCCGGCCGCTCTCATGGTTGCGCTGGACCATCGGCGCCAGGCCCGGCTCGAAGATCGGTACCTCGCCCTGTTTCAGGCGCGCGACCTTGGTCGCGTCCACGTCCACGCACACGACGTGGTTGCCAACTTCGGCGAGGCACGTACCGGTGACGAGCCCTACATAGCCGGTGCCAAAAATACTGATCTGCACTTCATTTACCTATTACTGCTGCCGCACCGGCAGCCGTCCGAATTGGGTTGCACCCGCCGCGCGTGGCGAGCGGCGGTTAAAAAGCGTTCTTGCCGGTGAGCAGAACCCAGGGCGTGAGGACTACGACCTTCAGGTCCAGCCAGAGGCTCCATGAGTTGATGTAGAGCAGGTCCATCTGGACCCGCTGCGCCATCTTGTCCAAGGTATCGGTCTGACCACGGAATCCCTTGATCTGGGCCAGCCCGGTAATGCCTGGCTTGGCCCCGTGGCGCTGCATGTAGCCGCGTAGCTGTTCGCTGTATTCGCGGTTGTGTTCCACCGCGTGCGGGCGAGGGCCGACGATGGACATTTCGCCGCGCAGCACGTTGATGAGCTGCGGAAGTTCGTCGAGGCTGGAACGCCGCAGGAAGCGGCCGAGCGCAGTGACGCGCGGATCTTTTTTGGTTGCTTGGGTGACCTTGCCGTCGCGTTCCGCATGCATGCGCATGGAACGGAACTTCCAGACGTCGATTTCCTTGCCGTTGAGGCCGTGACGCTTTTGACGGTAGATCACAGGGCCGGGTGAGCTGAGCTTCACCGCCACGGCAATGGCCAGCATCAGAGGGCTCAGCAGGAACAGGATCACGGCGGCAAGCACGCGGTCCTCGATGGCCTTCAGCACGCGCGCATGGCCGACGATGCGGCTGCCGCGGAGGGTGATCACCGGCACGCCTGCGATGCTGCCGGCGCTCTGATTGATCAGCTCGTAGCCCAGCATGTCGGGCACGAGGCGTACGGCGGTGGGAATGTCCGAGGTCGCGGCCAGCAGGCGTTCGATCAGCGCCTCGGCGCGCAGCGGCAGGGCGACCCAGATCTGATCGGGCGGATCGCTGCGAAGACGTTGCAGGAAGCTTTCGAAATCGCCCAGGCAATCGGCGTCGGTTTGCTCGAGTTGGTCGTAGTCGGTGGCGACGTAGCCCTGCACGTCCATGCCCAGCCACGGGTTGTTGCGGGTGGCGGCCAGTACGCGGGCGCCGGCGGCGGTGGCGCCTACCAGCACGATGCGGCGGTGGTCCCAGCCGCGGGCGCGCACGACGCCGAGTGCGGCGCGCACCATCAGGCGGTTGCCGGCCATCAGTACCAGCGCGGCCAGGAACCAGCCGCCGGTCCACAGGCGGGAGAATTCCTCGTTGGCCTTGATGGCCCAGCCCCAGGCGATCAGCAGGCCCATGACGGTGAGCCAGGCCAGCGCGATGCGCAGCACTTCCGCGCCCAGGCTGGCGCCGCGCCAGCTGCGGTAGATCTGGAAGCCGGGGAAGATCAGCAGCACCAGTACGCCGGCGCGCAGCAGTTGCGCGCTGTAGGGCATGTGCACCGGCAGGTGGAAGCGCAGGCGGTGGATGACGGCACCGGCCAGCAGCACGATGGCCACGTCGCCGATGCGCACCAGGATGTCGAGCAGCGCGCCGTATTTGGAAATGAATCCCGTCGCGGTGCGTTGCTCCGCGAGTCCGTTGCCGATTGCGAACATCGAGTCCTGCCCCCTGAATCCTTCCTGGGGCGGCACCGCCGCAAGGTGGTGTCGCTCCTGTCTTGCGCGGGGGCGAGCGACCCGGACCCCCCGGAATCGCGTTGCTGCCAGTCCCCCTCGCGGGTCGACCCCTGCTTTTACGGCAGCGATCGAGTATCAACAAAACGTGAAGGGACTTGCAAGAATTTTGCGGAGTCGGTCACGGTTTTGCCGCTCCACGAAAGCCATGCTTGCGCGGTTTGGCAGGTGACAGAGGTGAGGGTGGCTGGCGGCGCAACGCCACGGCCGGCCTGGCGCGGAGATGACGCGCCGCCTTTGTCGTGTTTTTGCTGCCGTCGGGTGGTTGGCTCAACCACCGGAAACCCCTGTTCCCAAAGGGGATGTTAGTCAGTCGACCTACGGCGCGACATGCCCGTGTATCGCAGGTTTGATACGTACAGGTAGGTGCGTGGTGGGAGGCTGCCTTGGGGTTTCGGTTGAGGCTGTCGCCTGGGCTGCCAGGCTTGGTGCGTTGTTTGGGTTTTTGCCGGTTTCGGGTTCGAATTTGCGTGGGTGTTCGCTCGCGAGCGAAGGGCCTCCCCCTCTCCCCAACCCTCTCCCCCGGCTGTGCCGGGGGAGAGGGGGCTTGGGCTGCGGTTGCGTTGGGTTGACGGGGGTTTTGGCCGGTTCTGTTGATCGAGCGCGGGATTTTCGGGGTTCGAGTGAAAGGCCTCCCCCTCTCCCCAACCCTCTCCCCCGGCTGTGCCGGGGGAGAGGGGGCTTTGGGCTGCGGTTGCGTTGGGT
>NZ_JAPMIU010000023.1 GCF_026410505.1 Frateuria hangzhouensis | reverse complement strand
TGCCGGCCCGTGGTCCCTGCGACCACCTCGACGAGGCCTCATACATAGACGCAGCCGGTCGTTCTTGACAGCAAACGGGGGTTGACCGTGGAGGCGAGTCCATACATAGGGTGGGCTTCAGCCCACCGTGCCAGCATCGGCGCCGGTGGACTGAAGCCCACCCTACGGAGAGCGGGCATGCCGTGCGTCCTTCACATTCTCTGTTCCCTGCCCACCATTCGCTGACCGATACAATCGAGCGATACCCGACCACCCCATCCCGCCGCAGGAGACTCCCATGGGCCAATCGATCAACATCCCCACCAGCGGCACGCAGTGCATCGGCGGCTACCTGGCCAGGGCGCAAGGCAAGCCCAAGGGCGGCGTGGTGGTGATCCAGGAGATCTTCGGGGTCACCGCGCACATCCGCGAGATGGCCGACCGCTTCGCCGCGGTCGGTTACACGGCCATTGCCCCGGCCTTCTTCGATCATCTGGAAACCGGCGCCGAACTCCCCTACGACGACGCCGGCATGCAGCGCGGCAAGTCGCTCATCACCGAGCTCGGGCTGGAACGCGCGGTGGAGGACGTTGCCAGCGCCGCCGAGGCGATCGGCTCGGCCGGCAGGATCGGCACCGTCGGCTACTGCTGGGGCGGCACGGTGGCGCTGCTTTCGGCCTTGCGGCTGGGGCTGCCCTCGGTGAGCTACTACGGCGCGCGCAACCTGCCGTTCCTGGGCGAGAAGCCCAAGGCGCCGGTGATGTTCCATTTCGGCGAACGCGACCGGAGCATCCCGCCCGAAGCGGTGGACAAACACCGTGAGCGGCTGCCGCAGATGGACGTCTACACGTACCCGGCGGGGCACGCCTTCAACCGCGACAAGGACGCGCACTACGACGAGGCCAGCGCCCGGCTCGCCTGGCAGCGCACGCTGGCGTTCTTCGACAAGGAACTGGCGGGCGCATGAACACCGGTTTCCTGCTCGATCCGCGCCTGGCGGCCGACACGCACCCGGTCGCCCGGCTCGTGCTGTGCGAACTGCGGCTGATGGACGATGCCCGCTTTCCCTGGCTGGTGCTGGTGCCGCAGCGCGCGGGGCTGGTCGAGATCTCCGACCTGACGCCCGCCGAGCGCACGCTGCTGTGGCATGAGGTCGACCGGGCCGGCGCCGCGCTGAAGGCAGTGGCGCCGTGCGACAAGCTCAACCTGGGCGCGCTGGGCAACATCGTGCGCCAGCTGCACGTGCACATGGTGGCACGGCGTGAAGGCGACGCCGCATGGCCGGGGCCGGTCTGGGGTCATGGTCGGGCCGAGCCCTACGACGCGACGGCGCGCGAGGCGCTGGCCGGTCGGCTGCGCACTGCCCTGGCCGAATAACGCGAACGAAAAAGGGGAGGACCATGCCTCCCCTTTCCGATGCCGTCTCGCGCCTCAGTGCTGCTGCTGGGGCGAGTCGTAGCCGCGGCTGGCATCGCGGTTCTTTATCTCGTCGTTCATCTTGACCGGCGCGTGGTAGTCCTCCAGCGCGCGCGCCTTGGTCTCGACCGGGTTGATCTTCTTCAGCTCGCCGTCGTCCTCGTAATAAACGGCAAACCCGTAATCGAGCACCATGCGCGCCATGAACTGCAAGTGCGCCTTGCGGATCTTCGAATCGTCGCTGCGCACCAGCAGCACGGTCGCGGGCAACTTGCCGACGTCCTTCAGGTACGCGAAGTGGCTGCCGGTATCGAGCGCCGAAAGCACCGCGCCGTCGACCAAAAACTGGCCACCCTTGTAGGCCTCGACGGTGGTGTCGAATTCGTTCTGCGCCTTGGCGATGGCGGCCTGTTCCTTGACGCTGCCGCTGTGGCAGCCCCCCAGGACCAGCAGCCCTCCCAGCAGGAGCGCGGCGCCAGCGCGTTGGAACATCGTCGAAAAGCGGATCATGGGGATCTCCTGGGTCGAACCTTGGGAACCGGCGCAGTTTAGCGCCACGCGGGGGACATCGGCCGTCCCCGGCCGACGCCATGCATGCGGATGCTCAGGTGCGCGGCAGGGTCACACCCTGCTGGCCCTGGTACTTGCCGCCGCGGTCTTTGTAACTGGTTTCGCATTCCTCGTCCGATTCGAGAAACAGCATCTGCGCCACGCCTTCATTGGCATAGATCTTGGCCGGCAGCGGCGTGGTGTTGGAAAATTCGAGCGTCACGTGCCCCTCCCACTCGGGCTCGAGCGGCGTGACGTTGACGATGATGCCGCAGCGCGCGTAGGTGCTCTTGCCCAGGCATATGGTGAGGACCTTGCGCGGGATGCGGAAGTACTCGACCGTACGCGCCAGCGCGAAGGAATTGGGCGGGATGATGCACACGTCCGCCTGCACATCGACGAAGCTTTCCGGGTCGAAGGCCTTCGGGTCGACGATCGTCGAGTTGATGTTGGTGAAGATCTTGAACTCGCGCGCGCAGCGCACGTCGTAGCCGTAGCTGGAGGTGCCGTAGGACACCAGCTTGTTGCCCTCGCGCACTTTCACCTGGCCCGGCTCGAACGGCTCGATCATGCCGTGCTGCTCGGCCATGCGGCGGATCCACTTGTCGGACTTGATGCTCACGCGGCGCTCCATCGGTGGCCCGGGCGACCGGGCACAAAGCGGGGAAAATACACGGCAGGCCGCGAAGGCGCCAGCCGCCCACGCGGCGAGGGCGTAGGGTGGGCTTCAGCCCACCAGCGTCATCCCGCCGAAACCGGGCCGGTGGGCTGAAGCCCACCCTACGATCGCAGGTCGGCGGCGAGCGCGTGATCGAGCGCCGCCAGCAGCGCGCGCAGCTCGGCGCATCGCTCGGGGCTGGCCAGCACGTCCTCGCGGCTACAGCCCGCGCCCGGCAGGTCCACGGTGCTGCAGGCCCCGCCCAGCACGCGCGCCGACATGGTCGTGAGGATCTCCACCAACGCCGCCTGCGCATGATGCGAGCCGCGCCCGGAGGCGTTGAGCAGCGCCACCGGCTTGCCGGGAAACTCCAGGCTGCCGACCAGCCAGTCGAGCAGGTTCTTGAACGCCCCGGGCACGCCGTGGGCGTATTCGGGGCAGGCGATCAGCAATGCGTCGGCCTGCCCCACCGCCTCGCGCAGGGCGCGCGCGGCGGGCGGCACCGCCACCACCTCATCATCCGGATTGAAAAGCGGCAGCTCGCCCATGCCCGGGTACAACACCAGTTCGAGGGCGGCCGGCGCGAGCGCCTGCGCCGCCTGCAGGGCTGCCGTATTGGCCGAATGCCCGCGCAGGCTCCCCGAAAGGCACAGCACCCGCCGGGTGACAGCACTCACGCGGAGGGCGCGTTCTGCACCACGATCTTGCCCAGGCCCAGCGACTTGTTGCGCGGCTGGCGCGACAGCCGGCCAGCGGCGTTGCGGGCAATCTCGCGGTAGCGCGCGGCCAGGTCCGACTCGGGCATCGCCGCGACGGTGGGCGTGCCGCCATCGGCCTGCTCGCGGATGCGGATGTCCAGCGGCAGCGAACCCAGGTGCGGGACGGCGTATTTGTCGGCCATGTGCGCGCCGCCGCCGGTACCGAAGATGGCCTCCTCGTGGCCGCAGTTGGAGCAGACGTGGGTGGACATGTTCTCGACCAGGCCGAGCACCGGCACCTCCACCTTCTCGAACATCTTCAAGGCCTTGATCGCATCGAGCAGCGCGATGTCCTGCGGCGTGGTGACGATCACCGCGCCGGCCACCGGCACCTTCTGCGAGAGCGTGAGCTGGATGTCGCCGGTGCCCGGCGGCAGGTCGATCACCAGGTAGTCGAGCATGTCCCAGCGGGTGTCGTTGAGCAGCTGCATCATCGCCTGGGTGACCATCGGGCCGCGCCAGATCATCGGCGTTTCCGGGTCCACCAGGAAGCCGATCGACATCGCCTGCAGCCCATGCGCCTGCATCGGCACGATGCTTTTGCCGTCGGGCGACTGCGGCTTGCCCTCGATGCCGAGCATGCGCGGCTGGCTGGGCCCGTAGATGTCCGCGTCCAGCACGCCCACCCGCGCGCCCTCGGCCTGCAGGGCCAGCGCCAGGTTGGCCGAGACGGTGGACTTGCCCACGCCGCCCTTGCCCGACGCCACCACGATGATGTTCTTGACGTTGGGCAGCGGCGCCAGCACGCCCTGCACTTTGTGCGGCTGGATGCGGCTGGCCATCGACACGCTCGCCGCCTCGATGGCCGGATCGGCCTCCAGCGCCTGGCGCGCTCGCGCGCTCAGGTCCTCGATCACCGAGGCGGCCGGATAACCCAACTGGATATCCACCGACACCCGCGCGCCGTCGACGCCCACAGCGCGCACGGCGTCGGCGAGGGGGGCGCCGGTATGCGGGTCGATCAGCCCGCCGAGAAGCTGGCGCACGCGCGTTTCGTTGAGTTCGGTCATGGAGTCATGCATCAGGTCATGGGTCGTCGATTATGCCAGCCGGGCTGTTCCCGGCGCCTGATGCAGGTCAGCCACGAGGCGTTGCGCAACGCAGCTTGACGGCCCCGCGGCGGCTCGTCACGCTCGCACCGTACGCTTTCGTACGGGAGGGCAACCATGAAGCAACTGTTCCGTCTGGCGTTGTTCACCGGCCTGCTGCTCGGCAGCGCCGCCGTCTATGCCGCCAACGACACCCCGGTGGGTACCTGGAAGACGATCGACGACAAGACCGGCCAGGCCAAGTCCATCGTGCAGATCACCGAAGAGAACGGCGAGTTGCAGGGCAAGGTGCTGAAAGTATTGAAGTCGGACGAAGGCCCCCATCCGCTGTGCCACGAGTGCGACGGCGAGCGCAAGAACCAGCCGATCGAAGGCATGACCATCCTGTGGGGCGTCACCCGCGACGACGACGTGTGGGACGGCGGCAAGATCCTCGATCCCAAGAACGGCAAGACCTACAAGGTCAAGCTGCGCATGCTCGAGGGCGGGCAGAAGCTCGACGTGCACGGTTACATCGGCTTCGCGCTGCTCGGCCGCAGCCAAGTGTGGGAGCGGCAGGAATAAGGCACCACACCCCGTAGGGTGGGCTGAAGCCCGCCCTACGGGGCGACTCAATCGAACGGCAGGTTGTCGATCAGCCGCGTGTTGCCCAGCCGCGCGGCGATCAGCGCCACCAGGCCCCTGGTTTCGTCGTCGGCCGGCTCGGCCAGGTCTTCCGCGCGGCGGATCACCGCATAGTCGGGCTGGAAGCCGGCCCGCTCCAGTGTCGAGGCCGCCACCTGCTCAATCACCTTCCGCGCGTGCCCCTTGTCCAGCAACTCGTGCATTTTCAGCAGGGTCTGGTGGATCTGCGGCGCCAGCGCGCGTTCCTCGGCTGACAGGTACTGGTTGCGCGAACTGAGCGCCAGGCCGTCGGCGGCGCGCAGGGTCGGCGCGGCGACCACCTTCAGCGGTAGCGCCAGGTCGCGCACCATCCGCTCGATCACCTTCAGCTGCTGGAAATCCTTCTGGCCGAACACGGCCACGTCCGGCTGCACCAGGTTGAACAGCTTGCACACCACGGTGGCCACGCCATCGAAATGGCCCGGACGATGCGCGCCTTCCAGCGTGCAGGTAAGGCCAGGCACGTGCACGCTGACGCTCTGCGCGGCGCCGAACGGGTAGATGGTTGCCGGGTCCGGCGCGAACAGCAGGTCGCAACCCATCTCGGCGAGCCCGGCCTGGTCCTGCGCCAGGGTGCGCGGGTAACGCTCGAAATCCTCGCCCGGGCCGAACTGGGTGGGATTGACGAACACGCTCGCCACCACCCGGTCGGCACGCGCGCGCGCCAGCTTGATCAGCGAGTGATGGCCCTCGTGCAGGTTGCCCATGGTGGGCACGAAACCCACCGTCTGGCCCTGGATCCGCCAACCGCGGATGGTTGCGCGCAAACCGGCGGCGTCTTGCACAATCTGCATGGTCGCTTCCCGAGGTTCAGTCGAAACAGTGCTCCGGCGCGGGGAAGGCGCCGTTGCGCACGTCCTCGGCGAAGGCGGCAATCGCCGCGGCGACAGAATCGCGGCCCGCGAGGAAATCCTTGCTGAACTTGGGGCGTTTGCCTGGCGTGAGGCCCAGCAGGTCGTAGATCACCAGTACCTGCCCGTCGCAATGCGGGCCGGCGCCAATGCCGATCACCGGGATCTCCACGGCACGCGCGATCCGCTCGCCGAGCGTGCTGGGCACGCCTTCGATCACCAGCAGATCGGCGCCGGCGGACTGCACCGCCAGCGCCTCTGCCACGACGCGATCAGCCGCCTCCTGCTCGCGTCCCTGGATGCGGAAGCCACCGAACTTGTGCACCGACTGCGGCGTGAGGCCCAAATGCGCGCACACCGGCACGGCGCGCGCGGTGAGCGTGGCGATGGCGTCGAGGATGTGGGGCGCGGCGCCTTCGAGCTTCACCGCGGCCGCACCCGCCTCGCCGACCAGGCGAGCGGCCGCTTCCAGCGTGTGCGTCACGTCGCGGTCGGCCATGAACGGCAGGTCGGCGACCAGCAACGTGGCGGTCAGCCCGCGAGCCACGGCGCGGGTGTGGTAGACCATGTCTTCCAGCGTCACCGGCAGCGTGCTGCGGTGGCCCTGCACCACCATGCCCAGCGAATCGCCGACCAGCGCCACGTCCACGCCCGCGGCCTCGAGCTGCCAGGCGAAGCTGGCGTCATAGGCGGTCAGCATGGTGATCTTGCGCCCCTGCGCCTTCATCGCGCGCAGCCCCGGCACGGTGACCGGCTTGCGGGCGGGAACGCTGGCGTTGTCCACGTACACGGCAGTTCCTTGAGGTGAGGCGAACTGGCGATTATCGGCCCCCCGGTCGCGCAGGCCAAGCGCGGACCCTGGAGACAGTAGGGTGGGCTTCAGCCCACCGCACCTAGGCCGCGTTGCTGCGAGTGACCTTCAGGCCAGCATGACGGTGGGCTCAAGCCCACCCTACGGTTGCGCGGTGCAGCCGGAGGTGTCGGTGGTGGCCAACAGCGCGTCCACCCGGCCCTGCCCGGGCAGTTCGAGGTGCGGCGCGAGGTCGGCCAGCGGCAACAAGACGAACGCACGCCCGGCAATGCGCGGATGCGGCAGCGTCAGTTGCTCGTCGTGCAGCACCACGCCATCCATGTGCAACAGGTCCAGATCCAGCGTGCGCGGCCCCCAACGCTCGCCGTCGCGTACGCGGCCGGCTGCGCGCTCGATGCCAAGCAGCGCATCCAGCAGCTCATGCGGGGCCATCGCGGTTTCCAGCTCGACCGCGGCATTGAGGAACGGCGGCTGCTCGCGCACGCCCCATGGCGGCGTGCGGTAAAGCCGCGACTGCGCCACCAGGCGCGTCCGTGGCAGCGCGGCCAGGGCTTCGAATGCCTGGCGCAGGATCGCGTGCGTGTCGCCCAGGTTGCCACCCAGCGCGACGAAGGCCCGTGCCATGGGACGGATCAGGCCGAACCGGACTTGCCCGAGGGCTTGCGCCGGCGACGCTTGCGCGGCGGCGCGGCGCTCGGCCCGGCGGACGCCGCCGCGCTGGCCGGCAACGCGGCCGCCAGCACGTCCTGCGGCAATTGCTGTGCGTGCGCCCACCACTGGCCGAGCTCGCGCATCGCCGGCGATTCGTCCGCGCGCAGCAACAGGAAATCGAACGCGGCGCGGAAGCGCGGATGCGCCATCAGCCGGAACACGCGCTTGCGCTGGATCTGCTCGAAGCGCGGCTGCAGCGACCAGATCTCGTCCATGGTGAGGGTGAACCGGCGAGGGATCGCCACCCGCTGGCACTGCTCGCCCACCACATGTGCGGCGGCGCCCGACCAGGCCTCGTTGACGTCCATGCCCTTGGCTATCCAGCCGTGCGCCAGGTCGCGCACCTCACCCCACAGCAGCACCGCGAACAGGAACGCCGGCGTCACCGACTTGCCTTCGGCGATGCGCTGGTCGGTGTTGGCCAGACCCTGCTCGACCAGCGAACGCAGCGCCTCGTCGCCGCGCCTGAGCGCGCGTGCGGTGGCCGGAAACAGGAATTTCAGCAGCCCGCACTGTTCGAGCATGCGGAAACTCTTGAGCCCGTTGCCGGCCAGAAACATCTTCAGCGATTCGTCGAACAGCCGCGCCGGCGCGGCGTCGCACAGCAGCGGACCGAGCTCCTCGAACGGCGCGGACGCCTTCGGGTCGATGGTGAATCCGAGCTTGGCGGCGAGCCGCGCGGCGCGCAGCATGCGCACCGGATCTTCGCGGTAACGCGTGACCGGGTCGCCGATCAGGTGCAGCTCGCGGTTCTCCACGTCCTGCATGCCGCCGACGTAGTCGCGCACCGAGAAATCGCTGATGTCGTAGTACAGCGCGTTGACGCGGAAGTCGCGACGCACCGCGTCCTCCTCGATCGTGCCCCACACGTTGTCGCGCACGATCAGCCCGTCGACGATGTGGCGGTCACCGGCGGCGCCCTCGACCTCGCCAGTGCCGCGGAAGGTGGCCACTTCGATGATCTCCGGCCCGAACACCACGTGCGCCAGGCGGAAGCGTCGGCCGATCAGGCGGCAGTTGCGGAACAGCTTCTTGACCTCGTCCGGCGTGGCGTTGGTGGCCACGTCGAAATCCTTGGGATGGCCGCCGAGCAGCAGGTCGCGCACGGCGCCGCCGACCAGGAACGCGTCGTAGCCGGCGTCATGCAGGCGGTAGAGGACGCGCAACGCGGCCTTGCTGATGTTCTTGCGGGAGATCACGTGCCGCTCGCGGGGAATGATCGCGGGCACGGGCGTGTCGGAAGTCCTTGCTTCTGGGTTCAAGCGGTCTGGATCCTTGGCGGCGCGACTGGCGCCGATGCAACAATCGCGGCGCAATGCGCAGCGTCCGTCCGCGCGGCAATGGATGCCGCCGGTGTGTTCCGGACGGCAGCGCGAAGACTCTTCACGAGGCATTGCCGGGCGAAACAATTCCGCTATACTAGCGCGCCTCGCAGCTCTGCGCTCCCTTCGTCTAGTGGCCTAGGACACCGCCCTCTCAAGGCGGGAACACGAGTTCGAACCTCGTAGGGAGCGCCACTGTTTTTGCAATCGTCCATGATTGCCGTTATCTGGTCGGGCCTCGGTAACCCATGGTCTTCAGCCATCGGCTAGATTAGAAGCGGCCATCCATGGCCGCACTCTTCACAAAGAGCAGCGCTTCGGTCGGGGTTTTTCGAGCAGGCTGACCGGGGGCACTTCTCTACAGCCGACTGAAGCCCACCATGACCTTTGTCGTCACCGACAACTGCATCAAGTGCAAGTACACCGATTGCGTCGAGGTCTGCCCGGTCGATGCGTTTCACGAAGGCCCGAACTTCCTGGTGATCAATCCGGACGAGTGCATCGACTGCACCCTGTGCGAGCCGGAGTGCCCGATCAACGCGATCTACCCGGAAGACGACGTGCCCGCCGGACAGGAGGCGTACGTGGCGCTCAATGCCGAGCTGTCGCGAGACTGGCCGGTGATCACCGAGCGCAAGGACGGGTTGCCGGACGCCAAGGAATGGGAAGGCAAGCCGGACAAGCTCAAGCTGCTGGAGCGCTGAGCGTCCCGCCAAGTCATGCGACGCCGCCTTCGGGCGGCGCTGTCGTTTGCGGCTTGGGCGGCATGGCGGCGAGCGTTTCGACTTCGCCCTGCGGGCTACGCTCAACGCGAACGGTTCATCTTGCCCGGTCGGCTCAATCTCGTAGGGTGGGCTTCAGCCCACCTTCCTCTTGCGTCGAGGCATGGTGGGCTGAAGCCCACCCTACGGCTTGCCGGTTCCTTGTGCCCTGTCGCCTGAGCGTGGGCCTGCAGCGCCGAAGTCGAAGGGGTCGGCCGCAGCTCAAAACAAACGCCGCCCGGAGGCGGCGTCTGGAACAAACAGGCCTCCGGCGATCAACCGCCGAGCTTGGCCTTCAGCGTATCGACCACCTTGGCCACCGCGGTAGCCTGGCCTTGCGCGCGCACTTCGCTGGCGTTGCCGCCGCTGGCGGTGACGGTGACCTGCACCTGGCGGGAGGCTTTGCCGGCCGTAGCGGCGTCGCCCTTGCCGTTGCGGTGGAACAGGCGGCCAAAGAAACCGCGCTTCTTGGCCGGCTTCGCGGCCACGTTCACCGTGTAGGTATGCGCGGCATCGTCGCGTGCGGTGACCTGCCCCACGCCGGCCAGCGCCTCGCCGACCCGACGATAGGTGTTGTCGGCACTGTCGGACAGCACGAAGCCGTCGGCGATGACGCCACCGGCGCCACCGACGTCGGCGGTGACACCCGCGGCGGTCGGGTTGTTCGCGCCCGGCGGCGGGATCACCAGCGCATCGCTTGCCGGCGGCGTGTCCAGGCCCGGCGGGATCTCCAGCGGAGACTCCTGGCGCGCGGTTTCCCAGGCCTTGTGCGAACGGAGCATGCCGCAACCGGAAAGCAGCAGGCCGCTGAGCAGCAGGACCGGCAGGGCGACGACGAGCGAGGTTTTCTTCATGGAGTGTGTTTCCGAATAAGGATCAAACAGCGGCCGGAGGATCAGGCGACGGCCGCCAAGGATGCCAGAGCGGCCAGGGCTTCGCGCAGGCGCGCACGATCCGGACCGTCGGGAAGTTCGAGCAGCGGCAGCCGCGGACACGCCGAACCGAGTCCCAACGCCGGCAGCATGGCCTTCACCGCGATCGGGTTGGGCGCGCAGTTGAGCGCCTGCACCAGCGGATCGAGCCGGTCGTGCGCGCATCCGGTAGCCGCCTGGTCGCCCGCCGTGGCCGCGTCGCACAACGCGCGGAACGCCTGCGGCACCAGGTTGGCCACCACCGATACAGTACCGGCGGCGCCGGCCAGCATGGCCTTGCCGGCAGTGCCGTCGTCGCCGGACAGATAGACGAAATCGGCGCGCGCAAGTTCCGCAAGCGCGCCAATGCGTTCGCCCGTGGCGACCGCCTCCTTGACGCCCAGGATCGCCGGATGCTCCCGGAGCTGCGCCACGGTCTCCGGCAGCAGGTCGCAGCCGGTGCGCGTGGGCACGTTGTAGAGCACCACCGGCAAACCGCCGTGTTCGGCCACTTCCAGGAAGTGCCGGCGCAAGCCTTCCTGGGTCGGGCGCACATAATAAGGGGCCACCACCAGCGCCGCGTCGGCGCCCAGCGCGGCGGCGCGGCGGGTCTGCGCCACGGTACGCGCGGTGCCGGCCTCGCCGGTACCGGCGATCACCGGCACGCGGCCGCCGACGTGGTCTACCGCGAAGGCCAGCAGGCGCTCGAATTCGTCCTGCTCGAGCATGTGCGCCTCGCCGGTGGAACCGGCGACCACCAGCGCCTGCGTACCTCCCGCAAGCTGCTGGTCCAGCAGCCGCGCGAACGCCGGCAGGTCCAGCGAGCCATCGGCGGCAAACGGCGTCACCAGCGCGCAGATGCTTCCACGAATATCCAAGACGCGATTCCGGCTTGAAGGCAAGCAAGGGATGGTACCGGCGGCCCGTGCACAGGGGAAGGGACGACCCCGTAGGGTGGGCTCCAGTCCACCGCCAGCCCCATGGGGGGCTGACGCCCCGCCCTACGATTCGGGGGACATCCCGGGTAAGCTGATCGGGTTCCCCTTGTCCGCCTTGCGGGATCCCTACAGGTAGCCTCTCTTGAACCGTCCTTCCGCGCGCGCCGGCGCCGACAACCAATTGTTGATCCACACGCTGACGCCAGCGTCGCGCGCGCCGTTGCTCACGCTGACCAAGCGCATCGCCGATGCCGGCTGCAGCCTTTCCGACGCCCGCGTCTCGACCATCGGCAACGACACGTCGGTGTTGATGCTGGCCGCCGGCGCTTGGGACGCGATCGCCAAGCTGGAAACCGCGCTGGCCAAGCTCGGCCGCGACGAGGAACTGCGCCTGGCGTACTACCGCACCGGCGCACGCGAGCACAACGGCACGCTGCTGCCCTACCTGGTCGAAGTGGTGGCGGCCGACCGCCCCGGCATCCTGGTGAAGGTGGTGGAGTTCTTCAGCCGCCACGACATCCGCGTGGAACAGCTGAGCTCGATGCGCTACCAGGCCATGCAGACCGGCGCGGAGATGTTCCAGGCGCAGATCACCATCGGCATTCCCTCGCAGATCCACCTGGCGACGCTGCGGGACGATTTCCTGGAGCTGTGCGACGGGCTGAACCTCGACGCGATCATGGATCCGGTCAAGTTCTGACGCCCGCCCTGCTGTGGGGGCGATGCCTTTCCGATGTGCATCCACAGGCCTGTAGGAGCCCACTTGTGGGCGATGCCTTACCCGATGAGCATCGCGGCAAAAGCATCGCCCACAAACGGGCCCCTACGGGAGGCTGGCGCAAGCTCCCAGCATCGCGCGTAGAGGCTGCGCCGGCAACCCTGTTGCATGTCACCGCGGCGCGCTAGTCTTCGCCCGAAGGCGCACGGTGCGCCTGCTTTCCGACCTCGCGGAGACCCCATGCCCGACATCGGCAAACCCCTTCCCCCCCTGATCGGCACCACCGGCGACGACACCGAACTGGAGCTTTCCGAGTTCGAAGGCCGCTGGGTGGTGGTGTACTTCTACCCGAAGGATTCCACGCCCGGCTGCACTACCGAAGCACAGGATTTCCGCGACCTCTACGATGACTTCCGCAAGCGCAACGCGGACATCATCGGCGTGTCGCGCGACTCGGTCACCTCGCACGCCAACTTCGCCGACAAGCAGGCCCTGCCCTTCCCGTTGATCGCCGACACCGACGAAAGCTGGTGCAAGGCCTTCGACGTGATCCACGAGAAGGTGCTCTACGGCAAGACCCACATGGGCATCGTGCGCAGCACCTTCCTGATCGATCCCAAGGGCCATCTCGCGCAGGAATGGCGCGGCGTGAAAGTCCCCGGGCATGCCCAGGCCGTACTGGACGCCATCCCCACCAAGTGAAGCCCTCCGGCATCTCCGAGCATTCCCTTCGCATGGCGCGCAGCCGTGCTCTCCGGCGGCCTGTGACCCCAGCAACCAGGGTCCGGGCCGCTTTTCTTTGGTCCGACCCAAGCGAGGCAACTTCCGCATGACCGGAAGCAAGCGAATCTACGCGCTCGACACCAACGTGCTGCTGCACGACCCGACCTCGCTGTTCCGCTTCGAGGAACACGACGTCTTCATTCCGATGACGGTGCTGGAGGAACTGGACGAAAAGAAGAAGGGCGCCTCGGAAGTCTCGCGCAACGGCCGCCAGGTCAGCCGGTTCCTCAACGAGTTGATCGTACGCGGCAACGGCCACGGCATCAGCAATGGTCTGGAGCTGTCCAACCCGGAGGGCGTGAGCCTCAAGCGGGGCGGCGCGGTGGGCCGCCTGTACTTCCAGCAGCGCACCTCGGCCAACGGCCACGGCAAGGCCGACAACCTGATCCTGGCGGCCGTGCTCGAACTGCGTGAGCAGAACCCGGACCGTCCGGTGATCCTGGTTACCAAGGACATCAACCTGCGCATCAAGGCCAAGATCTACGGCATCGATGCGGAAGACTACGAAAACGACCGCGCGCTGGACGACTTCGCCCTGCTCTACACCGGCTCGAACGAACTGGCCGAGGATTTCTGGGAGCACCACCCGGAAGTGCAGTCCTGGACCGAGCGCGGCCGCACCTTCTACAAACTGGACCGCCGCGAGGACGAGGACTGGTACCCGAACCAGTGCCTGTTCCTTCCCGGCGACAACAGCGTCGAGCTGCGCGTGCTGCAGGTGGACGAGAACCAGGCCACGCTGGTGCTGCTGGACGACCACAGCCATCCCAGCCACAGCGTGTGGGGCATCGCCGCGCGCAACCGCGAGCAGAACTTCGCGCTCAACGTGCTGATGGACCCGGACATCGATTTCGTCACCCTGCTCGGCACCGCCGGCACCGGCAAGACCCTGCTGGCACTGGCTGCCGGCCTGGCTCAGGTGATGGACCAGCAGCGCTATCGCGAGATCATCATGACCCGCGCGACGGTCTCGGTCGGCGAGGACATCGGCTTCCTGCCCGGCACCGAGGAAGAAAAGATGACGCCGTGGATGGGCGCGCTCACCGACAACCTGGAGGTGCTCGCCAATCCCGAGGAAGGCGGCTCCTGGGGACGCCAGGCCACCAACGACCTGCTCGCCTCGCGCATCAAGATCCGCTCGCTCAACTTCATGCGCGGGCGCACCTTCCTGTCCCGCTACCTCATCATCGACGAGGCGCAGAACCTGAGCCCCAAGCAGATGAAGACGCTGATCACCCGTGCCGGTCCAGGCACCAAGATCGTCTGCCTGGGCAACGTGGAACAGATCGATACGCCCTACCTGACTGAAACCACTTCCGGCCTGACCTACGCCGTGGACCGCTTCAAGGACTGGGAGCACTCGGCGCACATCACGCTGCGACGGGGCGAGCGCTCGCGGCTGGCCGATTTCGCTTCCGAGGCGCTTTGATCCTGGGGCGGGCCACTCCGGCCCGCCGATCCTTGTAGGAGCGCACCCTGCGCGCGACCGCGGTGCCGGACGCGGCTGCGCGGCTGATCGCGGCCCCGCGATCGCGCACAGGGGTGCGCTCCTACAAAAAGGCCCGGCATCCGTCTGCGGCAGCGCCGCAAGCCACCTGCCACCCACCCGCCAGCCTGTTCACGCCGGCTGCGCAGCGCGTGGGGCATAACGGCGCCCTCCTTGCGCGACCGGCTCATGCTGCGGCGCAAACAATACGCTAGAGTATGGACATGACTATCCAACCCGCCGTCGACTTCGCCAGTCCTATCCGCAACGCACCATTGCCCCCGCCAAGCCACCAGCGTTTCGCGCGCCGCGAGGCCGTGCCGGCCACCGGCGAGCCGGTCACCACGCGCGATGGCCGGACACTGCACCTGCGCTCGATCGAGCCTGGCGACGTCGCTGCACTGCGCCGCTGCTTCAAGCGGCTGCCGGCCGAAGACATCCGCCGCCGGTTCCTGCACTCGCTGACCGAGTTGCCCGAACCGATGGCACAGCGCCTGTGCCATATCGATCCGGCGATCGAGGCGGCCTACGTGCTGGTCGACAACGCCGTAACACCGGCCGAACTGCGCGGCGTGGGCCGCATCTTCATCGACGAAGCGGCCGACAACGCCGAATTCTCGGTGCTGGTCGAGCGCGACTGGACCCGCCTGGGCCTGGGCGCGGAGCTGATGCATCGGCTGGTCGCCACCTGCCGCGAGCGTGGCCTGGCGGAGTTGTGGGGCTACGTGCTGGTGGAAAACCGCCCGATGCTGCGCCTGTGCAACGAACTGGGCTTCACCTCGCGCATGATGCCGGACGAACCTGGCGTGGCGCAGATCACGCTGCGCCTCTGAAGCCACTCGAAGCCGACAGGTCGCGGACATCTCGCCCCTCGTGGCAACCTCGAATTACCCGTCGGCTCGATCCCTTGTAGGAGCCCACTTGTGGGCGATGCTCTCGCGTGACCGGAGCAAGGCATAGCCCGCAAGCGATCTCCTACGGAGCCCGGCAACCGTCCGCGGTAAACTCCCCCGCTTTCCGCCGCGATTTCCCCGGCGCGACAAGCGCAGCCCATGCCCCAGATTTCCCATCCGCCGCTCCCCACCACTCCCAGGCAACGCCGCTTCTGGACCCCTCCCCACGGTTCCTCGCGCGCCCTGCTGATCGCCGAGGCCGCGCGCGACCACGCCGGCCTGCTGGTGGCGGTCACCCGCGACACCCAGCGCGCCTCGGCGCTGGAGGACGAGCTGCGCATCTTTGCCGGCGACCTGCCAGTGCTGCATTTTCCTGATTGGGAAACGCTGCCCTACGACATCTTCAGCCCGCATCCGGAGATCGTCTCCCAGCGCATCGCCACGCTTTATCGCCTGCCATCGGTAAAACGCGGCGTGCTGGTGGTGCCGGTGGCCACGCTGATGCAGCGCATCGCCCCGCGCTCGCACATCACCGGCTCGGGCCTGATGCTGGCCAAGGGCCAGAAGCTGGACATGGCCGCCGAGCAGCGCCGTCTGGAGGCGGCCGGCTACCGCCACGTGCCGCAGGTGGCCGAACCGGGCGACTACGCCGTGCGCGGCGCATTGATCGACATCTTCCCGATGGGCACGGCCGAGCCTTACCGCATCGAGCTGTTCGACGACGAGGTCGATTCGATTCGCAGCTTCGATCCGGAAACCCAGCGCTCGCAGCAGCCGGTCGAGAAGGTCGAACTGCTGCCGGCGCGCGAGTTCCCGCTCACCGAGGGAGCCGCCAGGGACTTCCGCAACCACCTGCGCGAACGTTTCCCCATCGACATCCGCCGCTGCCCGCTCTACCAGGACATGAAGGAAGGCGTGACGCCCGGCGGCATCGAGTACTACCTGCCGCTGTTCTTCAAGCAGACCGCCACGCTGTTCGACTACCTGGGCGACGGCGCCTTGTTCGTGCTGGGCGAGGGCGCCGGCGAGGCGTCGGACCAGTTCTGGACGAACACCGCCGAACGCTACGACCAGCGCGCCCACGACATCGAGCGCCCGGTGCTGCCGCCGGCCGAGTTGTACCTCTCGCCCGAACAGTTGCGCGAACAGCTGAACAAGCGGCTGCGCGTGGAAGTGGTGCCCTCCGGGCACGAACACAGCATCGACTCCGGAACGCTGCCAGCGCCCGAGGTGCCGTTGAACCGCAAGGGCGAGGAGCCCGGCACTTCGCTGCGGCATTTCCTGGAAAGTTATCGCGGCCGCGTGCTGGTCGCCGCCGATTCGGCGGGCCGCCGTGAAGCACTGGCCGAGACACTCGCCGCCGCCGGTCTCAAGCCGCAGAACGTGGGCGGCTGGTCTGCGTTCCTCGGCAAGCCCGCATCTGCTTCCTCTCTCCCGGCACAGGCAGGGGGACCTCTGGTTCCGCCTGCCAAAGACAACAGTCTCTCCGTCTCGCCACCCCCCTCCCCTGACGTTGCCGAAGGAGAGGCGGCCATGCCGCGCTTTGCCATCACGGTGGCATCGCTGGAGCAGGGCTTCGCCCTCAAGCAGCCCACGATTACGGTCCTCACCGAACGCGAGCTCTACGGCGAGCGCGTCCGCACCGATCGCAAGCGCCGCCGCGGCGCCGCGCGCGATCCGGACGCGATCATCCGCGACCTCACCGAGCTTTCCGTCGGTGCACCGATCGTGCACGTCGACCATGGCGTCGGCCGCTACCAGGGCCTGGTGTCGATGGAACTGGGCGGCATGGAAGGCGAGTTCCTGGTCATCGAATACGCCAAGGGCGACAAGCTGTACGTGCCAGTGGCGCAGTTGGGGCTGGTCAGCCGCTATTCCGGCACCGCGCCGGAACTCGCGCCGCTGCATTCGCTTGGCGGCGACGCCTGGGAACGCGCGCGCAAGAAGGCCGCCGAGAAGGTTCGCGACGTGGCCGCCGAGTTGCTCGCCATCTACGCCCAGCGCGAAGCGCGCGGTGGCGAGTCGATCGACATCGACCGCGGCATGGTCGAGGCCTTCGGCGCCACCTTCCCGTTCGAGGAAACGCCCGACCAGGAACAGGCCATCGACGCGGTCATCAAGGATCTCGCGGCGCCGCGTGCGATGGATCGCGTGATCTGCGGCGACGTCGGCTTCGGCAAGACCGAAGTGGCCTTACGCGCCGCCTTCGCCGCAGCCACCGCCGGAAAACAGGTGGCGGTGCTGGTGCCCACCACCCTGCTCGCCCAGCAGCACTACCGCAATTTCGCCGACCGCTTCGCCGACTGGCCGGTGAAAGTGGACGTGCTCTCGCGCTTCAAATCCACCAAAGAGGTCAACGACGCGCTGAAGCGCCTCGCCGACGGCCAGATCGACGTGATCGTCGGCACCCACAAGCTGCTGCAGCCGGACATCAAGTTCAGGAACCTGGGCCTGGTCGTGGTCGACGAGGAGCAGCGATTCGGCGTGCGCCAGAAGGAAAAGCTGAAAAAGCTGCGCGCCGAAGTCGACCTGCTCACCATGACCGCCACGCCCATCCCGCGCACGCTCAACATGGCCATGGCGGGCCTGCGCGACCTGTCGCTGATCACCACCCCGCCGGCCCACCGCATGGCGGTGCGCACCTTCATCAGCGCGTGGGATCCGGCGACCATCCGCGAGGCCTTCCAGCGCGAGCTCTCGCGCGGCGGCCAGGTCTACTTCCTGCACAACGAGGTGCAGACCATCGAGCGCACCGCGCGCGAGCTGGAGGAACTCATACCCGAGGCGCGCATCGGCGTCGCCCACGGCCAGATGCCCGAGCGCGAGCTCGAGCGCGTGATGGCCGACTTTCACCGCCAGCGCTTCAACGTGCTGGTGTGCACCACGATCATCGAAACCGGCATCGACATCCCGACCGCCAACACCATCATCATCGACCGCGCCGACCGCTTCGGCCTGGCCCAGTTGCACCAGTTGCGCGGCCGCGTCGGGCGCTCGCACCACCGTGCCTATGCCTACCTGATCGTGCCCGACCGCAAGGCGATCACCGCCGATGCCGAGAAGCGTCTCGAAGCGCTTGCCTCGCTGGAGGAACTGGGCGCCGGTTTCACCCTCGCCACCCACGACCTGGAAATCCGCGGCGCCGGCGAACTGCTGGGCGAAGAGCAGTCCGGCCAGATCCAGGAGATCGGCTTCGGCCTCTACACCGAACTGCTCGACCGCGCCGTACGTGCATTGAAATCCGGCAAGGTGCCCGATTTCGACCTCTCTTCCGAGCACGAAACGGAAGTCGAGCTGCATTTGCCCGCGCTGATCCCGGACGACTACCTGCCCGACGTGCACACCCGCCTGACCCTCTACAAGCGCATCGCCAGCGCCAGGAACGAGGATCAGTTGCGCGACCTGCAAGTGGAAATGATCGACCGCTTCGGCCTGCTGCCCGAGCCGACCAGGACGCTGTTCGCCCTATCCAGCCTGAAACTGATGGCCACGCCGCTGGGCATCCGCAAACTGGACATCGGCGCCAGCAATGGCCGCATCACCTTCCGCGACAAGCCGGACATCGAGCCCATGGCGATCATCCGCCTGATCCAGAGCCAGCCCCGTGTTTACAAGCTCGACGGCCAGGACAAGCTCAAGATCACCCTCGACCTTCCCGGCGTCGCCGAACGCATCCGCGCCACGCAGGAAGTGCTCGTCCAGCTCGGCGCCCGTCGCCCCGCCTAGCCCGCTTGGCCACGCCTTAGCGCTCCGGGCCGGGACCGGAGCGGAGGGTTCCTCTTGGACAACCTGGCGCGGCTTCCTTCCGCGTTCTGCGGGGAGCCCAGTGAGCGGCCTCGCTTGCTACAGCTTGCGCCCTGCCTTGCAGTTCCCGGAAGGGCTGCCGGCTGAGGGCCGCTCCCGGGAAGATCGGGCGCACGTTTCGACGCTAGGCCCGATCCAGCGGACTCAACACGCCCTTCCCGCCCCGGTTCAATACATGCGTATAGATCTGCGTGGTCGCCACATCCTTGTGCCCGAGCAGCTCCTGGATCGTCCGCAGGTCATAACCGGCCTCCAGCAAGTGGGTGGCGAACGAATGGCGCAACGTATGGCAGGTAGCCGGCTTGACCAACCCGGCCCGCACGCGCGCGCGCTTCACGGCCCGCTGCAGCGTTGACTCGTCCAGATGATGGCGCCGCTCGATCCCTCCGCGCGGGTCGCAACTGCGCACCGACGCAGGAAATACATACTGCCACCCCCAATCGGCAGACGCGTTGGGATACTTGCTTGCCAACGCATCGGGCAACCATACCCGTCCAAAGCCGGCCTCCAGATCCCTCTGATGGATACGCGAAGCTTCTGAAAGCTGGGCCTGCAAGGGACCGGCGAGCGACCGGGGAAGCATCGTGAGTCGATCCTTGCCGCCCTTGCCCTGCCGTACGATCAATTCGGCACGCGAGAAGTCCAGATCCTTGACGCGAAGCCGAACGCACTCCATCAATCGAAGCCCGGATCCATAGAGCAGACTGGCCATCAACCATGCAGTCCCGGAGAGCTCACCCAACAGCGCTGCCACCTCCGCCCGCGTCAGCACCACCGGCAAGCGCTGCGGCTTCTTTGCCCGCTCGATCCCGTCCAGCCAAGGCAGTTCCACGCCAAGCACCTGCCGGTACAGGAAGAGCAACGCAGAAAGCGCCTGATTCTGTGTAGAAGCCGAGACCCCGCCGTCCACCGCCAAGCGCGTGAGGAAGTGCTCGATCTCGGGCGCTCCCATCTCGGCGGGGTGGCGTTTGCCGTTCGCCAGTATGAACCGCCGTATCCAACCGACGTATGCCTCCTCCGTGCGTCGCGCCATCCCCAACCGACGCACTCGTCCACGTACCTGATCGAGCAACCGCGGCCGCCCGTCCTGCACTGCGCTTGCCGATCCCGCTACCTCGTGAAAGGATGCCAAGTGTTCACCCCGCAAAAGGTCGTCAGATTAGGCCGCAGGATTAGACTGCAGGAACCGGCGTAAGCTATTGTGGCGCGAAAGATTTTTGCCCTCGGTAGAGTAGGCCGATGCCGAGATAGGCTGCAGGGTTATCTGGCAAATTCGAATCTACTTAAAGTTAGGCTTCAAGGGGAAGGAAGTGGATACTACGAAACTGGATGGCGAGCTGACATGGGTGGAATACTCCGACGTTGACGAAGGTGAGGTCCGTCGTCTAATTCTGCGCGAGCATGAGCTGGCTATTGATGTTACTTGCGCTGGGTACCAATACACAGGAACCCTACACAAGGTTGGCCCACATAAATATTCTGGCAAGTGGACGTGCGTGGCAAGTGGTGAGACGCACCAAGATGACGCCTCGTGCACGCTGTACGAAACAGAGGATGGGTATTTTCTTTTCGGTAAGTGGCACGAAAACGGCACAAATCAATATTGGTGGGGCGAGTTGTCGTCAGTCGAGCACTTCCGCGACGAGTTGTAGCCTAACCAGTCGTCCAAGCGGACGCGCGAAAAGCCGCGCGCCGCTTAACTCCAGCGTTAGGCCTCACCCACAGCAGGGGAACGGACAATGAAAGGGATGACTGGCAAGGGAGATCGCTTCGTGGTGTTCAAAGACGGGAATCTTTGGCGCTGGCATCTAATCGTTTCCAACTCGCCATCTGCCGTCCCAGTTGCAACGAGCGGCAGGGGTTATACATCAAAAAACATGGCGCTCAAGGCGGTTCAATCAGCGCGTCTGGCGGCATCGCACGCGCCGGCTGATCCGCTCGTGGAGCCGTAGTTGCAAACCTCGCATATTCATACCTGGCCGCTCCCGTGGCCTAACAGGTCAGTCAAGCGGACGCGCGAAAAGCCGCGCGCCGCTTACCTCCAGCGTTAGGCTATCCAAGCGGCGCATTTCAGCAAGTAAGGGGAACTCCGTGAAGAAAATTGTTTTAGTTGCACTTGCCGTGCTCGTGGCCGGTTGCGGCGTCGATCCAGTCAAAATGAACACGTCCGACGGCTCATCGCGTTACTTCATGAACTGCGGCGACGACAAAGGTGCTTGCGTGGCTAAGGCCAACGAGCTTTGCCCCAACGGTTACACCATCTCCAACGAGAACAACAAGACTCAAATGTCCTTCAACGCATGGCGCGGCAGCAGCGAGTCGGAGATAACCGTGGAAGTCCAATGCAAATAGCCTAACCACTCGTCCAAGCGGACGCGCGAAAAAGCCGCGCGCCGCTTAACTCCAGCGTTAGGCTCTATGCGTCCAATTGCCTGTCTAGTTGTGCTCGGCCTGCTCTTGTCTGGTTGCGCCGGTTTCTTGCGCAGCCCGTCACCAGAGGCCACTGAGCTTGCAGCCTCGCTTTCGTACGTCGCTGGAGACCTGCCTCTTGAGCCGGGCTCGGGCATCGTGTCCGTCGGCAACTACTACTTCCCCAATGGCTATCCCAGGCTTGTGCACTTGGCTCCCGGCAAACGTGAAGTCGGCTTTTACTGTGCTGGCCAAATCTACGTAGATGGCCCACCCACAATCACGTACGACTTTGTAGGCGGTCAAAGTTACGAGCTATATTGTCAGAAGGGCCAAGGGCATATCCGTGTAGTGCAACCTGCGGGCGGGCCTAACCCGTCGTCCAAGCGGACGCGCGAAAAACCGCGCGCCGCTTAACTCCAGCGTTAGGCCGCACAGGATGATCATGGTTCCCATCGTCCCGATCGCTGAAGACATGGCCGAGAGCTTCCGTGCCTGTTTGGACACTGTCGCACGTGAGAAGAAGTATCTTGCACAGGTGGAGGCACTGCCGCTGGAGCGCGTTCGTGCCTTTGTTCAAGAGAGCGTTGCCACAGATGCAGTTCAGTTTGTCGCACTGGAAGCAGGGCGGGTAGTCGGGTGGGCAGACATCTTTCCTGCATGGGCACACGCGATCGCCCACTGTGGATTCCTTGGAATGGGTGTTCTCCCCGGCTACAGAGGCCGGGGCATCGGCAAGCGTCTGCTACAGGCCTGCATAGCCAAGGCCTGGTCCAAGGGCATCACGCGCGTCGAGTTGGAGGCGCGCATAGACAATGAGCGTGCTATCCGGCTCTACGAGTCTGCAGGGTTCGTGCATGAGGCGGTCAAGGTACACGCTATGCGGTTCGATGGCGTGTATTACGATGCTGTGCAAATGCGGCTACTGCGCAGTGTGGCCTAACTGCTCGTTCAAGGCGGACGGCTGCGCCGCCGCTTAACTCTGGCGTTAGAACTCGCCATGCTTCGACGGCTCGCAGAAAAAATTCCGGCGCACCTCCCAAAGGCGTTTGTCATTGGGCTGGCTTGCTGGGGCGTGGCTGCAATACTCATGGGCGCTGCCTTTGCGTGTGTAAAACTTGGCTGGCACGCCGCTTACATGATGGTATTCGCAGCTATCTTCATCTGCATTCTTGGCTTCATGGGGAGCGTCGCTTGGTTCTTGGTGGAGCAAACCTCAGGTCGCGTAACCAAGTGGCGCGGCTAAGTTCTAACAACTCGTTCAAGGCGGACGGCTTCGCCGCCGCTTAACTCGGGCGTTAGGCCCCAGCTTGCGGCATCCTCAAGATCCTGCTGACGCACATCATGAAGATCACCAACTTCCTCGTGCTGGACACTAAAGGATCTGAGATCCCAGCTGACCCTCACGGCAATAATCTCGCGTTCTGCTGCTGGGTGTGCGGCCACCCTATTCTAGCGATCGCCCTCGACAATCAGCGTGGGAGCGATGAAGAGCGTCCCGCAACCTGCAGGAGTTGCGGCACTCAGTACTTCCTGGACGTGCGACCGCAAGCTGAAAAGCTGTACATTCATACAGTTGGGGCCGGGGCCTAACAATGCGTTCAAGCCGACACCGCTTCGTTACGCCAAGCACATGGCAGGTACAGCTTGCCATGTGCTTGGCTCCACTGCGCGGCGCGGCTTAACTTAGGTGTTAGACCTTATGAAGCGCATCTTCGTACTCCAGCATTTACATGTTCTTCCAGGTGGCTGCGAGGACGTCAAATTTCTTGGCGTATACAGCTCAATAGAGTCGGCTCATGCAGCAATCAGCCGACTCAAGCTTCAGCCAGGCTTTTGCGATCATCCCAACATTGTCGACCCAGACAACGATTCCGACGATCAAGGCTTCCACCTAGATGACTACGAAGTGGATAAGGATCATTGGACTCAAGGGTATGTCACCGTCTAAGGTCTAACAATTCGTTCAAGGCGGACGGCTTCGCCGCCGCTTAACTCAAGCGTTAGGCGCCACGTGATGCACTTACGCACGCTCGCAATCGCACTTGTAACCTCATTCGTCCTTGCGGCGTGTGCAAGTTCACCCGCATTTCCAAAGCTAGACCGGTCATCGCGTCTGGATCTGTCGAGCATTGCAAAGCGCTTTGGCGTTCCAAGTTGCAGCGTTTCGGTACCATTGACGAAGCCGGAAGTGCTCCGTGCGGCTAGATTGCAAGGCGATCCATATCCAGAGCGTCGAGCGAGTTGGCAGGCGATGGTTGCGGCTCTGCAATCTGACGATCAATTGCGTCAGGTGCGTTGCCTCACAACCGGGCCAACGGGTGTTGCTGCCGGTGATGTGTTTTACGGTCTTTTTCGGGCTGGCAAGATGGTCGCCGAAATGCACACAGTTATCATCAATTAGGTGGCAGGCGTGTCGCCTAACAGTTCATTCAAGCCGACCGCCAAACCGCTACGCGGTTCGTCGGCGGCTTAATTCAGGCGTTAGGGGCCACACGATGTTTCCGGGCGTTCACGACAGCGAAATCGTTGCTTACTCGGCTGACTCGCGCAACGCAGAGCTAGTCCTCACCTTTGCGCCGGGTACTGGCTCGGCCAAAGACGGTTTCCGACTCATTTTCCGCGGCGTTGCTGCTCATCAGTTCGTATACCCCGAGCTTCCGTCCATCGTGCTCGCCCTTTCAGAACTTCCTGCCGAGACGCTTCTCCAGAAAG
>NZ_JAPMIU010000022.1 GCF_026410505.1 Frateuria hangzhouensis | reverse complement strand
CCTCCCCCTCTCCCCAGCCCTCTCCCCCGGCTGTGCCGGGGGAGAGGGGGCTTTGGGCTGCGGTTGCGTTGGGTTGATGGGCTTTTTGGCCGGTTCTGTTGATCGAGCGCGGGATTTTCGGGGCTCGAGTGAAAGGCCTCCCCCTCTCCCCAACCCTCTCCCCAACCCTCTCCCCCGGCTGTGCCGGGGGAGAGGGGGCTTTGGGCTACGGTTGCGCTGGAGCTCCCGGTTCCGGGTGGTTAGCTGACTTCGCTCATGCTGCTGGACCAGCGGCGGACCATGACGTCGACGGCCTGGGTTTGCGCGCCGCGGATGCTGGCGGCGCGGTAGGCGCTGGGGGAGATGCCGAAGACTTGCTTGAACAGGCGGCTGGCGTGGCTTTCGCCGGAGAAGCCGGAGAGCGGTGCGAGGGCGGCGAGCGACTGGTTGTCGAAGGCGCGGTCGTCGAGGCGGTCGCGCAGGTGTTGCAGGCGGCGCAGTTGGATGAAGCGGGCGACGCCGCCCTGGGCTTCGAACAGGCGGTAGAGGCTGGCGCGGGAGATGCCGATGTCGCGGGTGATGTCCTGCACGCCGAAGTCGCGGTCGGCCAGGCGGGTTTCGATCAGGCGCTGGGCGGCTTCGCGGCGCACGAATTCCAGTCGGTAGAAGTCGGTGCGCGCGGCGCTGCCGACGGGATTGATGGCGACCGAGAGCAGGTCCACCAGCGAGCGCGTGACGGCCGGCTGCACGCCGGGCGACAGGTTGGCGGCGTGCGTGGCGAGGGTGCGCAGCAGCGCGGCCAGCAGGGCGCCTTCGGGTTCGCCGATCTTGTGGCCATGCAGGCCATCGAGGCTGCCGGCGGCGGCGCGGACGGCGTCGCGGGCCAGGCTGACGGTGATCAGGCGCACGTCGCGGGCGCCGTTCTCCATCGCCTTTCGGGTATCCAGCACCAGGGTTTCGCCGGGGCGCACGCGCACCGGGGCGTCGATGTCGCCACCGATGAGTTCGCCGGCGACGACGTGGTGCAGCACGAAGTGGTCGAAGTTGTCCTGGGCGATGCGCTCGCGCCGGCGATGGCGTACGCCGCCGTACTCGCGCACGAACAGCAGCGAGCGGTCCAGCCGCCAGGCGCGCACGCGGGCGAAGAACGGATCGCCGGTGCGTTCGACGTCGGAGCCGTGGGAGTACAGGTCGCGGTAGAGCGCGAAGGCCTCGCGCGGCTCGCAGCTGGCGCTGTCGAAGTCGAGCATTTCCCTCACGTGGCAGCCTCCCGTGCGGCGCGTCGCCAGCCGCTGCGCGCGGCCCAGGCCGCCACGGTACCGGACAGCGCCACGCTGACGCACACCAGCGACAACGCGGTGGACAGGCCGTTGCCGCCCCCGCCCAACCCGTCGCTGACCAGCCCGGCCAGGAACGGACCCAGGCCGACGCCGACCACGGTGATGAAGACCAGGAACAGGCGCACCGCCGCGCCGCGCAGGTGCGCCGGCAACATCGCCGGCAGCCCGGCCAGCGCGGCCACCGCGGCGGCGCCGCCGGCCAGCGAGGTGAACGCCATCAGCAGGCAGGCGGTGGTGGCCGATGGCGCCAGCGGGGTGGCCCACAGCGGCGGCACCACCAGCAGCAGGCCGATGGCCAGGATCGCCGCAGGCGTGATGCGCCTGGCGCGGGTGTCGACCAGCGCGCCGGCGGTCAGGTGGCCCAGCGGCGAGGCGAACAGCAGCGCCACGCCGAAGGCGAGCGCGGCGGTGGCCGGGGCCAGGCCTTGTTCGCGGTTGAGTACCGAAGGCGCCCAGGCGCCGACGGTCTGCACCACCAGCACCGCGCCGCCGGCGCCGTAGAGGTAGAGCGCGGCCAGGGCGGGGCGGCGGCGCAGCCAGTGCAGGATCTCGCGCAGGCCGGCGCTTTGGGTCGCGGCGGGCGAGGGTTGGTAGGGGTAGCCCAGCAGCACCAGCATCAGCAGCAGGTTGGGCGCGGCCATGACCAGGAACATCAGGCGCCAGTGCGCCAGGCCGGCCGCCGGCGCCCAGCGTGCGAGCCAGGCCAGTGCCAGGCCGCCGAGCAGCAGCGCCAGGCTGCGGCCGATCGCCGAGCCGGCGGTAAAGACGGCCATCGCGCGGGCGCGCCAGTGCGGAGCGGCATCGTCCACGATCATCGCCAGCGCCAGCGGCACGAACGCGGCCTGGCCCAGGCCGACCAGCGCGCGCGCGGCGAGCAGGCCTTCGAAGGTTTGCGCCATGGCGAAGCAGACCATGCCGATGGCCCAGGTGGCGATGCAGCCGGCGAGCAGGCGGAAGCGGTGTGGCGAATGACCCAGCGGCAAGGTCACCAGCATGCCGACGGCGTAGAGCACGGCGAAGGCGGGGCCCATCAGCAGGCCGAGCTGGGCGTCGGTGAGGTGCAGGTCGGCCTTCAGCAGCGGCGCGGCGACGGCGGGGAGATTGCGGTCGGCGAACGCGGCGCAATGGCACAGCGCCAGCAGGGCGGCCAGCGGGAGGGTCATGCGGCCGGTGGGTGGTGGCGTGGTGTCCGGGGTGGTCATGGGCGGGAGCGCTGCGCGCGGGTGTTGGAGAACAGCGCGCGGGCGGGGTTGCGGGGATATTTGTCGGGGCGCTGAGCGCTCCCTCCGCTGCTTGCAGGGGAGGGTTGGGGTCGGGTGCTCTTTCGCTCCGGCCCGGCAACCCCCTCCCAACCTCCCCCTGCAAGCAGGGGGAGGAGCCGAGCCACGCGCCGCATCGACAATCTGCTCCCTCCCCTGCTTGCAGGGGAGGGTTGGGGTGGGGTGCTCTTTCGCGCCGGCCCGGCAACTCCCTCCCAGCCTCCCCCTGCGAGCAGGAGGAGGAGTTGAGCCACGGGCAATCTGTGTCTACAGAAACGTTGCGTCACGCCGGTTCGGTTTCGACCTGGTGGTCGTACTTGTAGTAGCCGTAGGCGTAGTAGCCGGTGGCGCGGCGCTGGACGGCGTTGAAGATGGCGCCGTGCAGGCGCACGCGGTTCTGCTCGAAGCGCTGGTGCGCCAGGGTGACTTCGCGCGCCTGGTTGTGGCCGAAGCGCACCACCAGCAGGCTGGTGGCGGCGTGGCTGCCGACGATGACGGCGTCGGTGACGGCCAGCACCGGCGGGGTGTCGATGATGACCAGGTCGTACTGCGTCGAGAGCTGCTTGACCAGCGCGCCGAAGGACGGGCGCATCAGCAGTTCGGACGGGTTGGGCGGCGCGTGGCCACGGCCGATGAAGTGCAGGCCTTCGATCGGCGTGTCGTGCACGGCCTGGGCCAGTTCGGCGCGGCCGGCGAGCAGCTCGGACAGGCCGGGACCGGAGCTGCGGCCCATCACGTGGTGCAGCATGCCGCGGCGCATGTCCGCGTCCACCAGCAGCACGCGCTGGCCGGCCTGGGCGATCACCGCGGCCAGGTTGGAGGAGACGAAGGTCTTGCCGGCGCCGGGGCTGGCGCCGGCGATCATCAGCACGTTGTTCTTCGCTTCCAGCGTGGCGAAGTGCAGCGCGGTGCGCAGGCTGCGCATGGCCTCGATGGCGAGGTCGGCCGGGTCCTGCATCGCCAGCAGCCGCACGCGCTTGGGGCCCTTGTAGAGGCGTCGCTCCGGCGAGAACGGCAACAGGCGACGGCGGCGCTCGGGCAGCTGCAGCACCTGGTCCTGCTGCGGGCTGTGCGGCACCGAGGCGAACACCGCCAGGCCGAGCTGCTCGATCTCGGCGGGGTCTTCCATGGCCGGGTTGAGCATGTGCCGGATGAACACGAAGGCCACCGCCAGGAAGCCGCCGAGCATGGTGCCGCCGAGCACCACCACGGCCTTCTTCGGCTTGACCGGCTGGCTGGTGTCGACCTGCGCGTGGTCGATCACGCGCGCGTTGCCGACGGTGCCGGCCTGGGCGATGCTCAGTTGCTGGCCCTGGCCCATCATCTCGGTGTAGGTCTGCGTGGTGACCTGCACGTCGCGCATCAGGCGCAGCAGGCCCTGCTGGGTGTCGGGCAGTTTGTTGATCTCGCCTTCGAGCTTGTCCTTCTTGGCGGACAGGTCGCCGATCTGCACCATCAGCGCGTGGTAGGCCGGGTGCTTGGCGGTGAACTTGCCCTCCACTTCGGCCTGCTGCAGCTTGAGCTGGGACAGGTTGGTGTCGACCACCACCACCTGGTCCAGCAGGCCCTTGGTCTGCAGGCTGATGTCGGCGGTGCTGACCTTGGTCTGGTAGGCGGCCAGGGCGTCCTCGGCCTCCTTCAGGTGCTGGTGGATCTGGGGCAGCTGTTCCTTGACGAACTCCAGGCTGTTGGCGGCCTCGGCGGAGGCGCGGGCCACGTTCTGGTGCACGTACTGGTTGACCACGGCGTTGAGCACGGCGGTGGCGCGGGCCGGGTCGGTGTCCTGGTAGCTGATGGCGATGATGCCGGAGTCCTTGCCCTGCTCGCTGGCGGCGACGGTCTGCTGCACGTCGCCGATGGTGCGCAGGCGCGGCGCTTCGGTGAGGGCGAAGCGCTGGCCCGGGTGGGCGGCGAGCGCTTTGACCAGCAGGGTGACGCCGTGGTCCTGCGCCGGGGCGCCGACCGTGCCCTGCAGCAGCAGGTTGTCGTCTTCGTCGTAGAGGCGGAACTGGCCAGCCTCATCGGCGGCGACCAGGGTCAGTTCGGTGCCGACCAGGCTGGTGGGCAGGTCGATGTGCTGGATGTCGAGGCTGGCGCCGCCGAAGTCGTAGCTGGACAGGCCCGGCCACGCGCCGGCCACGTCACCGGCCTTGTCGGGCGAGTAATGGCGCGCGATGAAGCCGCCGAACAGTGGCAGCCGAGCCGGCTCGGCGGTGACCGCCATGTGCAGGTCGTCCACCACCTTGCCGACCACCATGCGCGAGGTCATCAGCGCGATCTCGGTGACCGCCTCGGGGGCGCTGTCGCCGGCCAGGTCGGAAAGATCGGACAGGCCCGGCAGGGTCGGCATCTTCTGTTCCACCTGCACCATCGCGTTGGCCTGGTAGACCGGCGCGGCCAGCAGCGCGTAGCCGAGGCTGAGCAGCAGGAACGCCCCGGTGACGGCACCGATCAGCCACTTGTTGTCCAGCAGGATGCCGAACAGTTGGCGCAGGTCGATCTCGTCGCCGTCGTCGACGATGGGGGCGGCGTGGGTCGGTTGATTCATTGGGGGGATATCGGCAGGAAAGCGGATTTCTAGAGTCGGCGCAGCCAGCCGTCGACGCCTTCGTCGATCAGCCGGTACACGTGCTCGAAGGCGGGGCGCTGCTGGCGGAACGGATCGGGCACTTCACGGTCGTCCTGCCACTTGCCGAGCAGGAAGCTGCGGCCCACCGCGTGCGGCGAGCGCTTGGCCAGCGTGGCCAGGTGCGCGCGCTGCATCACCAGGATCAGGTCGGCGTCGATGATGTGCCGGTCTTCGAGCTGTCGCGCGCGGTGGGCGCTGGCGTCGATGCCGTGCTCGGCCAGCAGCTCGCCGGCGGTGGGGTCGATCGGGTGGCCTTCCAGCGCGCCCAGGCCGGCGGAGCTGACGGTGATCTTGCGATCGCCCAGCCGGTGGCGCAGCAGGTATTCCACTGTGGGGCTGCGGCAGATGTTGCCGACGCAGACGACGAGAATCCTTTCGAACACGGTGCGGCCAACCTGAGCGGCGATCGGTGGGAGGGACGCATTCGGCCGGAAAAACGGGCGCGAGCGCGAAAGGCAGCCGCTACGTCAAAGAGTTGTGAAGTTAGCGAGGGCCGGTGCGCCGGTCAAGCAGACCGGTACCTGCTTGTCTGTGATGCTGGCAGCAGATTTGTGCTTTGTGCCTATAATCCGTCCATTAAGGGATCACCGGCCTCATGGTTCGGGGATGCGTTTGCAAGGGGGATTTCCATGAAGAGCGTGCTTTGCACCCTGGTGGCCGTGGCTTTCGCGGTCCAGCCCATGATGTTGCAGGCGGCCGAGGCGCAGGCCTCGAAGGCGCCGGCCAAGCCGGCCGCACCCGCCAAGCCGGCCACGCCCAAGGTCGCTGGCACCAAGGCGGCGGTCGGTTCGGGCATCAGCATGGAAGTGGTGGAGATGACCCTGCTGGTCACCGGCGTGGTGGCGGCCGTGGCCGTCGGCGCCGGTGGCGGCGGTGATCACCACTGCGACCATTGCAGCCCGGGCGGCACCACCGGCACTACCGGTACGCACTGAGGGCGGGTTTCCCGCCACTGATGGCACGCGGCTTTCGGGCTGCGTGCCTGGTTTTTTTACGTCTTCTGAAACGGTTTTCCCCATGAGCAAGTTTTCGGCCGCAGGGCTGGCAATCATCCTGGCCCTGCTTGGCGGCTGCGCGCTGGCGCCGGGCCAGCACATGGACACGGGCAGCCTGGCCGACGGCCAGGGCGAGGCGGGCAGCCGCATCGCGCTGGTGCCGATCACGCCGAAACTGATCGCGATGGAGAACGCCGCGCCGGCGCCGCCGGCTATTCCGCAGGCGCTGCTGGACTACCGTCCGGGCAAGTACCAGGTCGGCGCGGGTGATGTGCTGTTCATCACCGTGTGGGACCACCCGGAGCTGACCGCGCCGTCGGGCTCGCAGCAGCAGATCTACGCCAACGGCCGCCTGGTGCGCCCGGACGGCACGCTGTACTACCCCTACATCGGCAACGTCACGGTGGCCGGGCTGGGCCTGGACCAGGTGCGGCAGGTGCTGTCCAAGCAGCTGGCCGAGTACGTGCAGCAGCCGCAGATCGACGTCAACGTGATCACCTTCGCCAGCCAGCGCGTGTGGCTCAACGGCGCCTTCCGACAGACCGGCACGCAGCCGATCACGGTGACCCCGCTGACGCTGGCCGAGGCGCTGGGCAAGGCGCAGATCGACACCGCGCAGGCGGACCTGTCCGAACTGGCGCTGCAGCGCGACGGTGTGGAATATCACCTGGACCTGGATGCGATGCGCCGTGGCCTGTACGGGCCGGCGGACATCTTTCTGAAGGACGGCGACCACCTCTACCTGGCCTACAACGACCGCAACCAGGTTTACCTGATGGGCGAGGTGAACCAGCCGCGCGCGCTCACCTTCAAGACCTCTGACATGAGCCTGACCCAGGCGCTGGGTCAGGTCGGCGGGCTCGACCAGCGCACGTCGAAGGGCAAGGCGGTGTACGTGATCCGCGGCGTGGCCGACCTGGAGAAGGCGCCGGCGACGGTCTACCAGCTCGACGCCGGCTCGCCCAGCGCGCTGGTGCTGGCCGACAACTTCAAGCTGCAGCCGGGCGACGTGGTGTACGTGGGCGCCGCCGGCGTGACGCGCTGGAACCGCCTGCTGAGCCAGTTGCTGCCGCTGTCGGCGATCCTCAACCAGTCCGCCGCCGCGCGTAGCAACATCGCCGAATGACCGTGGGTTCGGCGATGCGGCTGGCCGCTCGCTCCGGCCTGATCGTGGCCGCGCTGCTGCTGGGCGGCTGCTCGGACTGGGCGCGCGGCGTGGCCGAGACGGCGCGGCGGGTGGCGCATCCGTCGCCTGAATTGCCCACGCGCGAGGAAGTGCTGGCCAGGCCGTATTTCCAGATGCGGGTGGACCAGGGGCGGCACTCGGCGGTGCTGGTGCTGGGCAATGTCGATGGGGATCGCGAGGCGTGGTACAGCGGCGACGGGGTGATCGTGTTCCTGCGGCACGGGTTGCTGGTGAAGAGTTCGGGGATGGGTTGGGGTGACCTGGTGGGGACGTCGTTGCCTGCCGGCAGCCCGTTCCTTGCCGGGTTGCAGCGGCTCGAGGCGCCGGTGGTCGGTGCGCGCGTGGTCGACCTGTCGCCGGGGTATCGGTATGGCGTGCGGGTCGAGTCGCGGCTGTCGCCCGGGCCGATGGAGAGCGTGCAGATCCTGGGCGAGGCGCATGAGTTGCGGCGCATCGACGAACACGTCAGCGCGGCGGGGCTCGATTGGCAGGCGGACAACCGGTACTGGGTCGATCCCGCTGATGGCCTGGTCTGGAAAACCCGCCAGACCTTGCCCGACGGCCCCACCCTGACCCTGACCATGCTGCGGCCGTACCAGCCCGAGGCCGAAACCCCATGACCTCGCGAACCGCTGCACAGGTTTTGCCTCTCCCCCTGCTTGCAGGGGGAGGCTGGGAGGGGGTTGCCACCTACGGAGCGAACGCGCTTCGCTGGCACGGCTTCACCCCTCCCCAACCCTCCCCTGCTGCACGCAGGGGAGGGGGCAGGTTCGTCCGGGCTTTGCCGCAAAGCCCCGCCGCATCTGCTCCCTCTCCCCTCCGGGGCCGGGGTTGGGGTGAGGGATCGGGGCTCGCGTGGGGTTGCGCTGTTTGGGGTCGGATGGCGGTCGCGCACAGGGTGCGCTCCTACAGGGAGTTCGGCACGGCTTTAGCCGCATCTGCTCCCTCTCCCCTCCGGGGAGAGGGTTGGGGTGAGGGGTCGGGGCTCGCCCGGGACTCCATGGTGCGTGTACGGGGTGTGGCATGAGGGCCTGGGTTCTGGTGCTTGCCTTGCTTGCGGTGATGCCGGTGCGGGCGGTGACGGTGCGGGTGGAAGGGCGCGTGGTTCATGCCGGTGCGCAGGCGCTGCCTGAAGGTGCGCGGCTGGCGGATGCGTTGCTGGCTGCCGAGGTCGAGCCGGATGCCTACGTGCTCGGCGCGGCCTGGTTGCGCCCTTCGCTGCAGCCGGCGCAGCGCCGGCTGAAGGCGGGTGTGTTGTACGACCTGGAAGTGCTGGCCGGTGAGGCCCGGCTGGGCGGCGATGCCGACCTGCTGGCGCTGGCCCAGCGCCTGGCGCAGACGGTGCGCGCGTTGCCGATCACCGGCCGCGCGCGCGAGGCGCTGCTCGATCCACGGCCGCTCGAACTATCGCCGAAGAACCATTTGCTGGCCGACGGTGACCGCGTGCTGTTCCCTGCCCGCCCCGGCACGATCCGCGTGACCGGCGCCGTGCAGCGCGACTGCCGCCTGCCGCACCAGCCGTTGCGCGACGCGCGCGACTACCTCGCCGATTGCGCGTTGGCCGCGCCCGCCGAATCCGACTGGCTGTACGTGATCCAGCCCGACGGCGCGGTCACCCGCCTCGGCACCGGCCTGTGGAACCGCGCCGCCGCGCAACCGCTGGCGCCCGGCGCGATGCTGTACGTGCCGATCCGCCAGAGCGCGGCGTCGGCGGTCGATCCAGCCCTCAACGATCAACTGGCGCAGTTGCTGGCCACCCAGCCGCTGCCCGAGGCGCAACCATGAAGCGGCGCCGCCTCTACCTGTGCCTGCTGCCGCTGCTGGGCGCCCCTGCCGCGCAGGCGCAGGACGTGCCGGTCGATAGCGGCTGGGCGGACGGCTATACGCAGAGCGACTTCGGCGGCGCGGGCCTGCTGCAGACACCGACCGCGCGCATGAACGCGGCCGGCGAGGGGGCGATCACCGGTAGCCGCGTGGAGCCCTACTCCCGCTTCACCTTCACCCTGCAGCCGCTGGACTGGCTGGAGGGCAGCTTCCGCTACACCAACGTCACCAACCGCTATTACGGAACGCCCTCCTTCAGCGGTCGCCAGCACTACAAGGACAAGGCGATCGACCTGAAGCTGCGCCTGTGGCAGGAGAGCCGCTGGCTGCCGGCGCTGGCGGTGGGTGGGCACGACATCGGCGGCACGGGGCTGTTTTCCGGCGAGTACGTGGTGGCCAGCAAGCGGCTGGACCGCTTCGACGTGAGCCTGGGGCTGGGTTGGGGTTACCTGGGCGCGGCCGGCGACGTGGGCAATCCGCTGGGGCTGCTCGACGACCGCTTCAGGCATCGCCCGGCGGTGGACAACAGCGACGTCGGCGATTTCAACGGCAACTATTTCCGCGGCCGCGCGGCGCTGTTCGGCGGCGTGGAATACCGGCTGCCGGGCGACCGCTGGCGGCTGAAGCTCGAGTACGAAGGCAACGACTACCGGCACGAGCCGCAGCGCAACGACCAGCCGCAGCGCTCGCGCCTCAACCTGGGCGTGGCCTACCGGCTGGCGAAGACGGTGGACCTGAGCGTGGGCTGGGAGCGCGGCAACACCGCGATGTTCGGGCTCACGCTGCACACCAACCTGGCCCGCGGCGAAGGCCCGCCGAAGCTGCTCGACCCGCCGCCCGAGCCGCTCGCCGCGTCGCCGGTGCACGGGCAGGCCGACTGGGCCGAGGTCAGTGCGCGGCTGGCCGACAACGCCGACGTGCAGGTGGAAAGCATCCGCCGCGACGGGCGCGAGTTGATCGTCACCGGCGAGCCAGGGCGCTTCCGCTACCCGGCCAAAACGCTGGGCCGCACCGCGCGCATCCTGGACAACGCCGCCGCACCGCAGGTCGACTGGTTCACGCTGGTGTCGACCAGCGAAGGCATGCCGGTGGTGCAGGCCAGCGTGCATCGCGGGCCGTTCGGCAAATTGGTGTCGCACGACCTGGCGCCGGACGATTTCCGCCGCAGCGTGGTGCGCGAGGCGCCCGCGCCGGCGGCGGGCGAGGTGCTCTACCGCGCGCCACTGGATCGCTACCGCGGCAACGTCGGCATGGGTCTGGGGCAGACGGTGGGCGGGCCGGATGCGTTCATCCTCTACCAATTGTTCGCCAGCTACGACGCCGAGTACCGGTTCTCCCGGCATGCGTGGCTGAGCGGGCAGCTCAACGCCAACCTGCTCAACAACTACGACCAGTTCCGCTACGACGCGCCGTCCAACCTGCCGCGCGTGCGCACCTGGCAGCGCCGGTACCTGACCACCTCGCGGCTCAACCTGTCCAATCTGCAATTCAACGCCGCCACGCGGCTGGGCACGGACCTGTACGGCATGGCCTACGCCGGCCTGCTGGAAAGCATGTACGGCGGCGCCGGCGGCGAAGTGCTGTACCGACCGTTCGGCCAGCGCTGGGCGTTGGGCGCCAACCTCAACTGGGTGCGCCAGCGCGGCTTCGCGCAGCATTTCGGCTGGCGCGATTACCGGGTGGTGACCGGCCACGTGACCGCCTATGTCGACACCGGCATCGACCACGTACTGGCCACGGTGAGCCTGGGCCGCTACCTCGCCCGCGACTGGGGCGGCACGCTGGACCTGTCGCGCGCCTTCGACAACGGCGTGCGCATGGGCGCGTATGCCACGTTCACCAATGTTTCCAGCCGGCAGTTCGGCGAGGGCAGTTTCGACAAGGGCATCTACGTGTCGGTGCCCTTCGACCTGATGCTGCCGAAGTCCTCGCCCGCCAGCACCGAGATCCTGTGGCGTCCGCTGACGCGCGATGGCGGGGCGATGCTGTTGCGCCGGTATTCGCTGTACGGCCTGACCGGCGAACGGGATGCGCAGATGTTCGAGGCGAATTTCGGAGAGATCGCGCAGTAGCGGTTTGGCGGCATGCGACCCGTAGGGTGGGCTTCAGCCCACCATGGGCCGCGCTGCGGACCGACGAAGGTGGGCTGAAGCCCACCCTACGCGCGCGGCCCTACGCGCGCGGCGGTCGCTAATCCGCAACGTCGGCGACCAGGCGGTCCAGCTCCGCCTTCAACGTGGCGCCGTTCACCCGCAGCCAGTCGCGCTGTTCGCGCCAGTTGGGGAACAGCGTGGCGACCAGCGCCCAGAAGCGGGGGGCGTGGCTGCGGACCTTGAGGTGGCACAGCTCGTGGGCCAGCACGTAGCGCAGGGCAGCGGGCGGGGCGAGCGCGAGGGCCAGGTCCAGGTTGATGCGGTCGCGCGTATCCAGGCTGCCCCACAGGCTTTTCATCGGGCGAATGCGCAGGGCGGTGGGCGCCAGGCCCAGTTGCGGGACGTAGCCGGCCATCCAGCGCGAGACGTCGCGGCGCATCTGCGCCTCGAAATGCGAGGCCAGCAGGCCGCGTGCCACCGGCAGCGCGCGGGTGTGCGGGCGGGGCAGCACCAGGGTGAGGCCGCCGTCGAAGGTTTCCACGCGTGGGTACGGGCCTTCGGCCCAGTCCAGCAGCGCGACTTCGCCGCGCATCGGGAATTCGGTGGCGTGGCCGACGCGCAGGGCGGGCAGCGGCTTGACGATGAGATTGAGCTCATCGAGCTTGCGCTCCAGCCAGTCGGCGTGGCTGCGCAGGAAGGCGCTGACCTGGGCCGGATGGGTGCCGTTGGGATACGACACCCGGGCGCCCTTGGGCGTGACCGTCAAGCGCAGACGGCGCGCGCGCGGATGCGCGGCCTTGAGCACCCGGATGGTGCTGCCGCTCGCCGTTGCCAGTTCCAGCCAGTCGCCTTGAAGTTCAGCTGCCATGATCCCGGGCCCGTGGGTGAAGCATAACCTTGCAACGGGGGGTGTGAGGAAAGGGTTGGATGGCGTGGGACGGGCGTTTCGGGCGGCCGTTCACGTGGGGTTGACGGTTTTGGCCCGGTCCTTCTGCCCGCCGGGGAGAAGGTGCCCGGAAGGGGCGATGAGGGGCTGGAGCTTGCGGGGAGGCTTGTCGCTAGAGCGGCCCCTCACCCCAGCCCTCTCCCCGGAGGGGAGAGGGAGCCCAAGTGTCAGGCGTCTTTGGGGCGCGGCAGGCCGAACCACTCTTCCAGCTTGCCCAGCAGGCGCTCGATTTCCAGGGTGAACAGGGCGAAGCGAGCATCGAGTTCGGCGGCGGCGTCGGCGGCGCTGTCGGCCAGTTCGTCCGTGACCACGTCGAGCAGCTTGAGCTTGCGCAGGATCAGGTCCTCGCCCAGCACGAAGCTGATGCGGTCGTCGAACACCAGGCCGAGCTGGAAGACCTGCTTGCCGTTGCGCAGGTGTTCCTTGATTTCCTCGCTCTCCAGGTCCTGCCGGCGGCAGCGGGCGATGGCGCCGGTGTTGCTGCCGGGGTCGCGCAGTTCGACTTCGTCGCCCAGGGCCAGGCCGGCCGGCAGGGTGCCGTTGGCAAGCCAGTCGGTCATCAGCACGCGCGGGCCCTCTTCCGGTGCCAGCGGTACCGCCGGGAAGCTGCCCAGCGCTTCGCGGATCTGGGTCAGCGCGTTCTCGGCGGACTTGCGGCTGGAGGTGTCCAGCACCAGCCAGCCGTGCTGGCGGTCGACGTAGGCGGACATGCGCGAGTTTCGCACGAAGGCGCGCGGCAGCAACTCGTTGAGCAGGTCTTCCTTCATGCGCTTGCGTTCGCGGCCGCCGACCTTGCGGCCCTCTTCCTCGGCGATCTTCTGCACGCGGCGGTACAGCTCGTCGTTGACGACGGCGGCCGGCAGCAGCTTGTCCTCGCCGCCGACGGAGACCCAGGTGCAGTGCTTGACGGCGTGGGTCAGCGCGGCTTCCTCGCCACGGCCGATCGGCGGCACGAAACCCTTGGTGAACAGCTCCATCGGGCCGCAGGGGCGCAGGCGGTGTTCGGCGAGGGCGTCGTCGAGGCGGGAAAGATCTTCGGCGACGGCGGGGGAGAAGCGGAACAGAGTGAGGTTGCGGAAGAACATGCGGGATCCGGTTGGGGGAACGGGTCGTTCCTTGCGGCCCTTCGACTTCGGCCCTTCGGGCCTACGCTCAGGGTGAACGGTTCAAGTGAGTGGTTTGGACGGCCCTACGGGCCTGCGCAGCGAAGTCGAAGGGCCGCCGGAAGGTCAGCGGCTCACCGCGGCCACCGCCGCGGCCACCGTCTCCAGGTTGCCGCGGTTGAGCGCCGCCACGCAGATGCGTCCGGTGCCCAGTGCGTAGATGGCGAACTCCTCGCGCAAGCGGTCGACCTGGGCGCGGGACAGGCCCGAGTAGGAGAACATGCCCGCCTGCTGCTGGATGAAGCCGAACTGCGGCGCGCCGTGGGCGGCCAGCTTTTCGACCATGCCGGCGCGCATGGCATGGATGCGCTCGCGCATCTCGGCCAGTTCCGCCTCCCACATCGCGCGCAGCTCGATGCTGCCGAGCACGCCGGCGACCAGCGCGCCGCCGTGGGTGGCGGGGCTGGAGTAGTTGGCGCGGATGGTCTGCTTGATCTTGGCGCGCAGGCGCGCGGCCTCGTCGCGGTCGGTGCCGACGATCGACAGTGCGCCAACGCGCTCGCCGTAGAGCGAAAACGACTTCGAGTACGAATTGGCCACCACGAAGGCCTCGATGCCGGAGGCGGCGAACAGCCGGATCGCGGTGGCATCGGCGTCGATGCCCTGGTCGAAGCCCTGGTAGGCGATGTCGATGAACGGCAGCAGGTTGCGCGCCTTGACCAGGTCCACGATCTGCTGCCACTGCGCCGCGTCCGGGTCCACGCCGGTGGGGTTGTGGCAGCAGGCGTGCAGCAGCACCACGGTGCCAGGCTCGAGCTTGCCCAGGTCTTCCATCATGCCGGCGAAGTCCAGGCCATGCGTGGCCGGATCGTAATAGCGGTAGTCGGCGATCTCGAAGCCGGCGTTGCCGAACACGACGCGATGGTTTTCCCAGCTCGGGCTGCTGATGGCGATGCGCGCGTGGGGCAGCACCTTCTTGAGCAGGTCCGCGCCCACGCGCAGCGCGCCGCTGCCGCCGATGGTCTGCGCGGTGGCCACGCGGCCGGCGGCCAGCAGCGGCGAGTCGGCGCCGAACAGCAGTTGCTGGGTCAGCGCGTCGTAGGCCGGCAGGCCGTCGATCGGCAGGTAGCCGCGCGGCTTGGCCTCGGCCGCCATCGCCTGCTCGACCTCGCGCACCGCGCGCATGAGCGGGACGCGGCCCTGTTCGTCGACGTAGATGCCGACGCCCAGATTGACCTTCTGCGGGCGGGTGTCGGCCAGGAAGGTCTCGGTGAGACCGAGGATCGGATCGCCCGGGGCCATTTCGACGGAAGCAAAGTGGGACACGTGGAGGACTCGCGTTGAAAGGTGGAAGGATGGACGTCTAGACGGCTTCGCCGTCGGACAGCCAGTCGTGCGCGCCGGCGCCCGCGGCGCCTGCGCGGGAGCCCAGCGCGGCAAAGTCGAACAGGTTGCGGTCGGCCAGTTGCGAGGGCGCGACGTTGCCCAGCGCCCGGAAGATGCTCTCGCAGCGGCCGGGATGCTGCGCATCCCAATCGGCGAGCATACGGCCGATCGCCTTGCGCTGCAGGTTTTCCTGCGAGCCGCACAGGTTGCACGGGATGATCGGGAAGGCGCGCTGGCCGGCGTACTCGGCAATGTCGCTCTCGCGGCAGTAGGCCAGCGGGCGGATCACCACGTGACGGCCGTCGTCCGAACGCAGCTTCGGCGGCATCGCCTTGAGGCTCGCGCCGTGGAACAGGTTGAGGAAGAACGTGGCCAGGATGTCATCGCGGTGGTGCCCCAGCGCGATGCGGGTGATGCCGTTCTCCGCCGCCCAGCGGTAGAGCGCGCCGCGGCGCAGGCGCGAGCACAGGCTGCACATGGTCTTGCCCTCGGGGATGACCCGGGTGACCGTGCTGTAGGTGTCCTGCTCGATGACGTGGAACGGCACGCCGCGCGCGGTGAGGTAGTCCGGCAGCACGTCGGCGGGGAAGCCGGGCTGTTTCTGGTCCAGGTTCACCGCGACCAGCTCGAAACGCACCGGCGCCCGGGCCTGCAGCGACAGCAGCAGGTCGAGCAGGGTGTGGGAATCCTTGCCGCCGGACAGGCAGACCATCACGCGGTCGCCGTCCTCGATCATCTGGAAATCGACGATCGCCTGGCCGACCTGGCGGCGCAATCGCCGGGCCAGTCGCGCGGCCTCGGGGGCCCGCATGCGGTCGGCGCGGGGGTCGGAAAGAACGGGGACGGACATGGGCGTCATTGTACCGAAGCCCGCCATGGCCGGCCGGCGGGGTTACACTGGCGGCCTGTCCCGTCCGCCCCGTCCGTCATGCAGGCCCCCGATCCCATCCAGATCGCCCATCGGCTGGCCGAACTGCGCCAGGAACACCGCGACCTGGACGCGGCGATCGACCACATGGCCGTGCACCCGGCCCGCGACGAACTGCAGCTGACGCGGCTGAAGAAGCGCAAGTTGTTGCTCAAGGACGCCATCGCGCGGCTGGAGAGCAAGATGATTCCCGACCTGGACGCCTGAGCCTTTCGATGCCGATGCCTACCCGATTGGAGGACGCGCACGTCGTCCTGGAGCCGTTGTGCCTGGACCACGTCGCCTCGCTGGAAACCGCCGCGGCCGATGGCGAGCTGTGGCGCCTGTGGTTCACCTCGGTGCCCGCGCCGGGCGAGATGGTGGCGTACGTGGAGAAGGCGCTCGCCGGGCAGCGCGAAGGAGTGATGCTGCCGTTCGCGATCCGCGAGCGCAGCACCGGCGAGCTGGTCGGCACGACGCGGTTCTACGACATCGCGCAGGACCCGCGGCGCGTGGCGATCGGATACACGTGGTACGCCCGGCGCTGGCAGAAGGGCCATCTGAATACGGCGTGCAAGCGGTTGTTGCTGGCGCATGCGTTCGAGTCGCTGGGATGCGTGGCGGTCGAGTTCCATACCGACGGGCGCAACCTCGATTCGCAGCGGGCGATCGAGCGGCTGGGTGCACAGCGCGAGGGCGTGTTGCGGGCGCACCGGCGGCGGCCGGACGGGAGCCTGCGCGATACGGTGTGTTATTCGATCCTCGACCGCGAATGGCCTGATGTGAGGCGCTGGCTGGAGCTGCGGCTGGCGCGGCTGGCTGGGGGTCGCTAGAGGCGACGCTGCGGGCGATGAGGCGCGGGCGGAATTTCCCGCAAGCCTTGGCCCCTCACCCCAGCCCTCTCCCCGGAGGGGAGAGGGAGCCGTGTCGGCGGTTTGGGTTGCCCTCGCTCCTGCTCCCCATTCTCTTAGTCGTGCCAGAGTCTGGGAGTACCTCGCTCCTGCCCCCTCTCCCGGAGGGGAGAGGGAGCCGTGTCGGCGATTTGGGGATGCCTCGCTCCTGCTGAGCCAGCTCGAGCCCATCAACCTCCCGGCAGATAGGCGCCAAGTGCCGACTGGTCGTCGTGCAGCACGCCGTGGAGCTGATGCAGGTGCAGCAGCAGCGGGCGGTGGCTGGCGTGGAGGGGGGCATCGGCCAGTGCGATCGCCGCGGAGACCGCGTGGTCGGCCCGCTCCCATCGCATCTGGTCCGGCGCTTCGTAGAGCCGGGCCAGGGCTTGCACCGCGTCGGTCGCGCGCTGCTCCAGCGCGGGCGGCAACGGGCGGTGGGCCATGCGCTGGCGCAGTTCGATCACGGTGCGGCCGCCTTCGTGCGCGGCCAGTGCCCAGGCCAGCAGTTCGCGCGACTCGGCGCTGTCCGGACGGGTGTGGGTGACCACTTGCTGGAACAGGTCGCGATGGCGGCTTTCGAAGCGGTAGGCCAGCCCCGGCAGCGGTTCGGTGGCGGCGCGCACCACCTGCAGGCGAAGTTGCCGCAATTGCCGCGCGCGCTGCCAGCCGGTGCCGGCGATGCCCGGCAGCACCATGAAGGCCACCGCGCTGAGCGCGAAGCCGGCCAGTTGCGCGATCGACTCGTTGACGAAGAAGGTTACGTCGTAGGCCATCGCGTTGCGCAGCATCATCGAGAAGATGAAGCCGATGCAGTAGCCCACGCCCATGGTGGCCAGCGCCGGCCGCGACTGCAGGTAGAGGCCCGGGATCAGGAACGGCAGCGTGGCGACGATGAACATGCCCATGCCATCGCTCAGGGGCAGCAGCCAGAAAGTGACGTAGAACGAGGCGAGCATGCCCGCGCCCTGCGCCAGCAAAGTCCGCACGGCCGCCGATACCGGGTTGGGCGCGGCCGCCAGCAGCCCGGCGAAGATGGTGGCGATCAGCATGGCGCTGGTGCCGTGCGGCCAGCCGCTGGCCAGCCAGAACGCGCTCAGCACGGCCATGGTGAGGAAGGTGCGCAGCATCGCCAGCAGCGCGCCGAGGTAGTCGTTGCCGCGGCGGAACTGCACCTTCTCCACGTTGCCGCGCAGGCGCCGCGCACGCAGCGAGACTTCCACCAGGGCGAAGTCGCGCAGCTCGTCGGCGAAGCGCGTGAGCAACGCGGCGCCGGTATCGAACTCGATCCGCGCGTCGGCCGCCAACCCGGCGCGCAGGCGCGTGGCCAGCGGCGGCAGGACCGCGGCGCCGTCCTGCAGGCGCGCGGCGAGGACGGCCGGGTCATGCCGTTGCGCGGGCCCGGGCGAGAGCGCGCGGCTGATCGGCTGATAGAACGCGATCAGCGCGTCGCCGACCTCGCGCCGGCCGCCGCGGCGCAGCCGCTCGATCAGGTGGTGGGCCGACTGGAAGCTGCCGGTGGCGGCCATGTAGAACTGGTTGAGCAGGCGCATGCGGCTGGAGCGCGCGTGCGCCTCGGGATCTTCGAAGATCACCGCGGCGCGCATGTTTTCCAGTTCCACCGCGTCGCGCACGAAGCGCAGATAGGCCTGTTCCATCTCGCTGCGCGGGATCGCGCCGAGCATGGAATCGCGGGCGAAGTCGATGAAGTGCGCGAACTGCGCGCGCGCGGCGCGGCGCAGGGTGTCGCGCAGCCGTTGCGGCAGCACCAGGTCGCTGACCACGCCGGCGACGACAATGCCCAGCAGCACTTCGCTGACGCGCATCACCGCGCTGTCGAACACGCGCAGCGGCGCATTGATCGCCGGCAGGGTGACGATCGCCGCGGTGTAGCCGGCCAGCACGAAGCCGTAGGCCATGAAATTGCGGTACAGCGTGGCGCCGCCGGCGCACAGCCCCACCCACAGCGACATCGACAGCAGGAACAGCACCGGCTGCTGCGGGAACAGCGACAGCAGCGCCAGCCCGAACAGGCTGCCGGCGAGGGTGCCCACGCCGCGGTAGAAGCTCTTGGCCAGCACCATGCCGCTCTGCCGGTGCATCAGCAGGGCGATGGTGACCAGCGTGGTGTAAGGCTGTTCCAGCTGCAGCCACATCGCCAGCCAGGCGCCCAGGTACAGCGCCAGCGCGGCCTTGAACACGAAGACCCAGGAGACACGCTCGCCGAGCAGGAATTCGCGCAGCCCGGCCCAGCGGGAGGCGGACGGCGCGGTAGCGGCGGCGGGGGGCATGGCGGGGATGATTCCGGGATGTGCGTTACGGCGTGTCGTGGGCGGCGACGACGTGTGGCGGCTTGCGGTCGCCGCTCGGGCGCACCTCGATGGTTGCGGTCATGCCGGCGGCGAGCACCATGCCCTCGGGCAGGCCGCGGGTATCGATGGCCACGCGCACCGGCACGCGCTGGGCCAGGCGCACCCAGTTGAAGGTCGGGTTGACGTCGGCCAGCAGGTCGGCGCCGGCGGGGTTGTCGCGGTCGGTGATGCCGCGGGCGATGCCGGTGATGGTGCCTTCGAGGTGCACGCCGCCGGCCATCAGGCGCACGTCGACCGGGTCGCCCACGTGCAGGTGCGGCAGCTTGGTTTCCTCGAAGTAGCCGTAGACGTAGAAGCTGTGGCTGTCGACCAGCGCCAGCAGCGGATTGCCCGTGGCGGCGTAGTCGCCCACGCGCACGATCAGGTTGGTGACGTAGCCGTCGACCGGGGCGCGCACCTCGGTGCGGGCCAGGTCCAGCCGGGCGCGATCCAGCGCGACCTGCGCCTGCTCCATCGCGGCCGTGGCCTGCTCGCGCGCGGCATGGGCCTGGCTGCCGCCGGCCCTGGCCTGCTGCCAGCTGGCGCGCGCCGCGCTGGCGGTGGCGGCCGCGTCGCTGCGCGCCTCGCGGGAGATCACGTCGCCCATGCGCTGGCGCCGTTCGGCCTGCTCGGCATACATGCGGTACTGCGCCTGCCGGGCCTTGGCGCTGGCCCGCGCCGCGTCGATGTTGGCGCCGGCGGCGCGGGCGGCGGCTTCGGCCGCAGCGAGGTTCGCCTCGGCCTGGGCCACGGCGTTGCGGAAGCGCGCCCGGTCGACCACGAACAGCACGTCGCCCCGGTGCACGAACTGGTTGTCGCGCACGCGCACGGCGTCGACCAGGCCGGAGACGTCCGGCGCCACGCGGATGACGTCCGCGCGCACGCGGCCGTCGCGGGTCCACGGCGCATACAGGTAGTGCTTCCACAACGCGTGGCCGAGCACCGCGGCGACGATGACGACGGCGGCAGTGATCAGGAAGCGCAGCAGCGAAAGGTTTTTCATGGGTGGATCGGGAACCAGGGGAATCAATGGACCAGCACGAGGCCGGCGGCGCTGAACAGGCAGACGAAAAGGGCCAGGCGCACCAGCGAGGGATGCCAGACACGCCGGTACAGCCCGCGCCGGCCGAGCACCAAGTCCAGCAACACCATCAGCAGCAGGCAACCGAGGAACACCGGTAGCAGGCCGGGCATCAGCACGCCGTGGAAGTCGACTTCAAGCGGCATGGGCGACCTCGTCGGGCCGGTGCCGGTCGGGCCGTGGATGGGTTTTGGCTGGCATGGGGAAAACCTTCAGCCGCGGCGGTCGAAGCCGTCGAGGAACTTCTTCAGCAGGCGCTCCAGCTCGGCCTGGTCGCGCGCGGTCAGGCCTTCGGTCTGCGCGTGCAGCAAGGTGCAGAGCGAGGGCAGCAATCGTTCGATCAGCGCGATCCCGGCGGGTGTGAGGCTGAGCACCAGCTTGCGGCGATCGCCGGCGCTGGCGGCGCGCCCGATCAGGCCCTTCTCGCACAGCTCGTTGGTAAGCCGCGTGATGTTGGCCGGCTTCTCGCCCGCCGCTTCGGCCAACTCCGACGGATGCAGTGCGTGGTCGTCGGTGCCGTAGAGCATCATCAGCAGGTTGTACTGCGGATGGTTGAGGCCGAAGGGCTTGAGCGCGGCGTTGGCGTCGTCGTGCATGCGCTTGTGCAGGTGCTTGACCAGGCGCACGAGCACGGCCGGGGCGCGCGGGAACGCGGGGTGGCGTTGGCGGGTGACGGCGAGGCGTTGTTCGGTGGCGAGGAAGCTGTTCATGGTGTTTACCTGCCCTAGCTATATTACATTTATATATTAATTTCGCAAGCGGCGGCGGCAGCGGTTCGCTCCGCCCCCCTCTCCCCTCCGGGGAGAGGGTTGGGGTGAGGGGCCGGGCTCGCCCGGCTCTCCAGTCGAGCGAGTGCTTTTGCTTCAAAAGCAACAGCGCGCGCGGCTTCGCCCGGCCCCTGCTGCAAGCCTTGACCCCTCACCCCAGCCCTCTCCCCGGGGGGAGAGGGAGCCGGTGTCGGCGGTTGGGAGGTGCCCACCCCGCCACGAGCCGCTCCCCAGCCCCTTGCGTTGGGGAGAGGGCGCCAAGAGGCTGTAGCATTGCCGCCCATGAGCGAGCAGCCCCACACCACCCATTTCGGTTTCCGCGACGTGCCGGCGGCGGAGAAGCAGAAGCTGGTCGGCCAGGTATTTACCTCGGTCGCGCGCAGCTACGACCTGATGAACGACCTGATGTCGTTCGGCGTGCACCGCCTGTGGAAGCGCCACTTCGTGGCGATCAGCGGCGTGCGCCGCGGCGATCGCGTGCTGGACCTGGCCGGCGGCACTGGCGACATCGCCGCGCTGCTCAAGCCGGTGGTCGGCGACCAGGGCGAGGTGGTGGTGGGCGACATCAATGCCGCCATGCTCGGCGTGGGTCGCGACCGCATGACCGATCGCGGCCTGGTCGGTGGCCTGCGCTGGGCGCAGTTGAATGCCGAATGCCTGCCCTTCCCCGATGCCTCGTTCGATGCGGTGACGATGGCCTTCGGCCTGCGCAACGTCACTGACAAGGACAAGGCGCTGGCCGACATCTGCCGCGTGCTCAAGCCCGGCGGACGCGCGCTGGTGCTGGAGTTCTCGCGCGTGCAGAGCGAGCTGTTCGGCAAGCTGTACGACTTCCACTCGTTCAAGGTGCTGCCCAAGCTCGGCCGGCTGTTCGCCGGTGACGCGGACAGCTATCAGTACCTGGCCGAGTCGATCCGCAAGCATCCGGACCAGCAGACGCTGAAGGGCATGATGGAGGCGGCCGGCTTCGGCCGCGTCGAGGTGCGCAATCTCACCAACGGCATCGTGGCGATCCACAAGGGCTACAAGCTCTAGGTCCACGCCGGGGCATGGCCTGATCCAGGTCATGGGCGGGCCGCGCGGGCGGGCGTAGCTTGGCGCCACCTTCCCCGCAGATGCCGACCATGCAAGCCAACCTCAGTCCCGAAGACAACGTCCACGTGTTCGATGCGCGCGGCATCGCCCGCCGCTTCCGCCATTCGGCCATCTTCGGCGCGCTCGGTGCCTTGCGCTCGGGCGAGACGATGCGCTTCATCAACGACCACGACCCGGTGCCGCTGCTGGCACAGTTGCGCGAGCGGCTGGGCGAGCACCTGACCATCACCTACCGCCAGCAGGGCCCCGGCCCGGTGGTGGTGGATTTCGGCATCGTCGGCATGCCGAACGAGTAGGCCGATGGCGTTCCCGGACTTTTTCGAACAGGCGCCGCGCATCGCCACGCGCGACCCGCTGGCCGCCCTGCTGGGCGCGAGCGACGACGGCGTGCTGGTCTATGGCTACGCCGACGCGGTGCGGCTGGCCGGGCACTCCTGCCCCACCGTGGCCGGCGCCTACCTGATGGCCCGCGCGGCGCTGCGTGCGCTGTACCCCGACCAGCCGGCCGAACGCGGCGGCGTGGCGGTACGCATGGGTGCGCCGGAGCACGAAGGCACCACCGGCGTGATCGCCCAGGTGTTCACGTTGTTGACCGGCGCCGCGGCAGGCAACGGTTTCCATGGCATCGGCGGTCGTTACGTGCGGCAGGGCCTGTTGCGCTACGCCGGCGCCAGCGAAGGCGCGGGCGTGCGCTTCGTGCGGCGCGACAACGGCGCGTCGGTACGGGTGGCACTAGACCTGTCCCGCGTGCCGCCCGCGCCCGGCCTGCGCGAGCGCATGGCCGAGGCGCTGGCGCCGGATGCCACGCCGGCGGCGCGACAGACTTTCGCCGGACTCTGGCAGGACCGCGTGCGCCGCCTGTTGCTGGAGCATGCGGACGATCCGCAGGTGATCGTCGTCGAACCAACCTGAACCGTAGGGTGGGCTTCAGCCCACCAGCGTCGCACCGGGACGGTGGGCTGAAGCCCACCCTACGATTGTTTGCAGGCGGCGGGGATGGCGCGCGGGGCGCGGCCGCGCGCGTTGGCCAGGATCACTCCGCCGACCACCACCGCGCCGCCCAGCAGCGTCAGCAGCCCCGGCCTCTCGCCCAGCCAGACCCAGCCGATCAGCACGGCGATCGGCGGCGACAGGTAGATGAAGCTGGACACCTTCGAGGCCGAGCTGCGGTGGATCGCCACGTTCCAGGCGATGTAGCCGAGGAAGGTCGGCGCCAGCCCCAGCCACAGCAGCGCGCCGATCCGCGGCCACGGCGCCGCCGCCAGCGCCTGCGGCAGGTGCAGCGCGAACGGCAGCGCGCCGAGCGTGCCGGCGAAGAAGGTGAACGCGGTGACGCCGAACACGCTCGATCGTGCGAACAGCGGCTTCTGGCCGACGAAGTAGATCGCCGAGGCGACCACGCTCAGCAGCACCATGGCCGCCATCGGCTCGAACTTCACCTGCTTGCCACTGGCCAGCACCACCATCACCACCCCGACCAACGCCACGCCCAGGCCCGCCAGCGTGCGCGCCGGCAACCGCTCGCGCAGCCACAGCGCGGAGAGCGCGGCGGTGGCCGCCGGCACCAGCGAGATCAGGATCGCGGCGGTGCCGCTGGCGATGCGCGTTTCGGCGTAGTTGAGCGCCATGTGATAGACGGTCAGCCCGACGACGCCCAGCAGCGCCAGCTGCGGCCAGTCGCGGCGCGGCGGCAGCACCGGGCGCCTGGCCAGCAGCCACAACGCGAAGCACAGCGAGCCGATCGCCAGGCGTGCGAACGCCACTTCGCCCGGCGTGAACGAGGGCAGCGCGTAGGCGATCGCCGCGTAGGCGCTCGACCAGGTGACCAGGGCGACGCCGATGCAGGCCAGCGTGCGCCCGTCGAGGCGGGTGGTGTCCATGGGGGAATCCGGTGCGGGGAAGTGCGCATGCTAGTGGGGGTGGGAGGGCGCGGGAACAACGGACAGGTTGCGGCGGCCCTGGCGACGAACGCCATGGTGCGCCTGCGCCGCCCGCCGATGCTTCGTCGCAGCGCGAAGCTGGCGACATGGCAGCCGCGCGCGCATCTGCGACAACCTCGAGAGCCCCTGTAGGAGCCCACTTGTGGGCGATGCTCTACGCCTCGATCGCGCCGCCAAGGGCCCGCCCACAAGTGGGCTCCTACAGGGCCGCATGCGAAACGCTGTGCGCCAGGGATCGGCGGGCAGGACAATCGCGGCATACTTGGGCGCTTCGGCCCTCCACGGAGACCTGCGCATGTCCGACCTGCCCCTGCCGCCCGATGGCGACGACGAGCCCACCGATCCGCAACGCCGCCGCCTGCTTGGCGGGCTGGCCGCCGCCGGCGCGGGGCTGGCGCTGGGTGGCGCCACCGCCGAGGCGGTGGCCGCGGCGCGGCCGGCGGCGCGGGTGCCCACGGCGCTGGACGCGCTGCTGCGCGAGCGCATCCAGCGCGTGGTGGTGATCTATGCCGAAAACCGCAGTTTCAACAACCTGTTCGCCAATTTTCCCGGCGTGGCCGAGCCGCTGGACGCGCTCAAGCCCGAGCAATACCGCCAGCGCGACCGCGACGGCTCGCTGCTGGAGCACCTGCCGCCGGTGTGGCACGGCGTGGCGCCGCACGAGCAGGTCGTCAACCATCGCAAATACCTGGTGCGCCAGGAGGACCTGACTGGGCTGCCGAACGCGCCGTGGGCGCTGCGCACCGGCGACGGCGAGCCGCTGCCGCAGGGCGTGGTCACGCGCGATCTGTGGCACCGCTTCTACGAGAACCAGCGCCAGATCAACGGCGGCAAGAACGACGGCTTCGTCGCCTGGAGCGACAGCGGCGCGCTGGTGATGGGTTATTACGGCGACAACGCCTCCAGGCTGCGGTTGTGGCAACTGGCGCGCCAGTACACCTTGTGCGACCACTTCTTCATGGGCGCGTTCGGCGGTTCGTTCCTCAACCACCAGTACCTGGTCGCCGCGCAGCCGCCGTACTACCCGCATGCCGATACCAGCCCGGCGCGCTTCAACATCGCGCAGACGGTCAGCGGCAAAGCCACCGACATCCACCTGAAGCTGGCCGACGACTCCCCCGCCAGCGCGATGCAGGGCAAGCCCGAGACGATGGGACACAGCTCGCTCACGCCGGACCTGTGGGCGGTCAACACGATGGGTCCGCCCTACGCGCCGGCGTTTTCCAAGGATCCGAACGACCCCGGCCGCGCCGATCCGAACAGCGCCAACACGCTGGTGCCGCAGAAGCACGCCACCATCGGCGACGTGCTGTCCGAAGCGGGCGTGGACTGGGCCTGGTATGCCGGCGGCTGGAAGGCGGCGCTGGAGGGCAAGGGCGACGGCGACCAGGCCGACTTCCCGCAGCGGCCCAACTTCCAGCCGCATCACCAGCCGCTCAACTACTTCGCCGCGTTCGCGCCCGGCACCGCGGCGCGCTCGAAACACCTGCGCGACGCCGGCGTGGGCGAGACGGCGGCGACCAACCACCTGCTCGCCGCGATCGAGTCGGACACGCTGCCGACGGTGACCTTCTACAAGCCGCAGGGCGATCTCAACATGCACGCCGGGTATTCGGACGTGGACGCCGGCGATCGGCACATCATGACCGTGGTGGAGGCGCTGCAGAAATCGCCGGCGTGGCCGGGCGTGCTGGTGGTGATCACGGTGGACGAGAACGGCGGCTGGTGGGACCACGTGGCGCCGCCGAAGGGCGACCGCTGGGGACCGGGTTCGCGCATCCCGGCGGTGATCGTGTCGCCGCACGCGAAGAAGGGGCACGTGGACCACACGATCTACGACACCGGGTCGATCGCGCGCTTCCTGACCCGACGGTTCGGGCTGCGCAAGCTGCCGGGGCTGGCCCTGCGCGAGGACGCCATGCGCGCCGCCGGCGGGCCGCCGCCCGGGGATCTCACCGCTGCGCTGGATTTCGACGCGGCCTGACGCCCTTCCCTTTCCCCCGCGAGGAGAATAGGCGCGGCGATCGGCAACCCGGCGGCGTGGGGCTTCGGCCCACCTGTCACGTGCGCGGCAAGGGGCGGTGGTGGGCTGAAGCCCACCCTACGGCGCTCGTGGCAGTCATGCGTCCATCCACACTACGGCGGGAAAGGCCTGCTGCTCTCCCCGACCCTCTCGCCCGGCTACGCCGGGGAAAGGGATTGCGGGGCTCAGGCCCGTGCCACCTCGCGGCGGCGATGGCGTGTGTGCCAGGCGTGCCAGCGCGCCGACAGGCACGAGAAGATCACGTACAGCGCGGGGGTGCTGAGCAGGGTCAGGCTCTGCGAGATCAGCAGGCCGCCGATCAGCGCGATGCCGAGCGGGCGGCGCAACTCGGAACCTTCGCCCAGGCCAATGGCGATCGGCAGCGCGGCGAGGATCGCCACCATGGTGGTCATCATGATCGGGCGGAAGCGCACGATGCAGGCCTCGCGCACCGCCTCCAGCGGACCCTTGCCGTGCTCGCGCTCGGCCACCACGGCGAAGTCGATCATCATGATCGCGTTTTTCTTGACGATGCCGATCAACAGCACCAGCGCGATCTGCGAGACCACCGACAACTCCGTGCCGGTCAGCCATAGCGCCAGCAGCGCGCCCACGCCGGCGGCCGGCAGCGTAGAGAGAATCGTCACTGGGTGGATCAGGCTCTCGTAGAGCATGCCCAGCACGATGTAGACGGTGAGGATCGCGGCCAAAATCAGCCAGCCCATGCCGCTCTGCGATTCCATGAAGCGGCGGAAGTTGCCGCCCATGTTGAGGCGGATGTCGCCGGGCATGCGCATGCCCTGCACGGTGTGCTGGATGATCGCCATCGCCTGACCCATGCTCACGCCTTCGGCGAGGTTGAAGGACAGGTCCATGGTGGTGTACTGGTCCTCGTGCGAGATCTGCGAGGGCGCCAGTCCGGGCTCCTGGTGCGCCAGTGCGCCCAGCGGGATCATCTTGCCGCTGTTGGAGCGCAGGTAGATGCGGTCGATCGCCGCCGGCGTGGCGGTCTGCGAGGGCAGCGCGTTGACCACCACCTTGTACTGGTTGATGTCCGAGTAGATGGTCGACACCTGGCGCTGGCCGAACGCGTTGTACAGCGCGCCGTCGATGGTGCCGATGGACACGCCCAGCCGCGCCGCCTTGTCGCGGTCGATCACCACGTTCTGGCGCAGGCCGGCCTCGTCGACGTCGCTGCCGACATCCTTCAGCTTGGGGTTCTTCTTCAGCTCGGCGACCAGCCGGGGCAGCCACAGCTGCAGTTCGGCCAGGTCATTGCTCTGCAGCGAGACCTGGTACTGCGCGCCCTGGTTGCCGCCACCGCCGCCGCTGGGCAGGTCCTGGATCGCGCGCAGGCGCAGGTCCAGGTCGGGGTAGCGATCGGCCTTGGCCGACAGCCGCGCGAGCACGCCGAAGGTGTCGAGCTTGCGGCCCTCGTCGCGGGTCTTCAGCTCGATGTTGAACGAGCCGCTGGTGCCATGCCGGCTGGTGCCCAGGCGCGAGCCGACCGCCTTGACGTCCGGATCGGCCAGCAGCATTTCGGTGAGGCTGCGCTGGCGGTCGATCGCGTCCTGGAACGACACCGTCGCGCTGGACGTGGCGCGGCCCCAGATCAGGCCGGTGTCCTGGCGCGGGAACAGGCCCTGCTGGACCACGCCGAACAGGAACCAGGTGGCCGCGATCAGCACCAGCGGCGTGAGCGAAAGCGCCAGCGCGTGGCGCAGCGCGAAATCCAGCGAGCGGGTGTACACGCGCAGCATGCCGGCGTGGAAACGATCCAGCGCCGCGCCCATCCGCGAGGGCCTGGCCACCGCATGGCCGCTCAGGAACAGCCCGCACAGCGCCGGCGTGAGGGTCAGCGAGATCAGCGCCGACATGGCGATCGCCGCCACCAGCGTCACCGTGAACTCGTGCATGAACATGCCGGTGATGCCCGGCGCGAACAGCAGCGGGATGAACACCGCGATCAGCGAGGCGGTGATCGAGACGATGGTGAAGCCGATCTCGCGCGCGCCGGTCAGCGCCGCCTCCATCCGCGGCATGCCGCTGTCGATGTGCCGGATCACGTTCTCGATCACCACGATGGCATCGTCCACCACGAAGCCGATCGCGATCACCAGCGCCAGCAGGGTGAGGTTGTTGAGCGTGTAGCCGAACAGGTACATCGCCACGAAGGCGCCGGCCAGTGACAGCGGCACGGTGAGCGCGGCGATCAGCGTGGGCGCCAGCCGGCGCAGGAACAGCGCCATGGTCAGCACCACCATCGCCAGCGAGATCAGCAAGGTGGCCTGCACCTCGTGCAGCGAGGCGCGGATGGTCGGCGTGCCGTCAAAGTACGGCGTGAGCGTGGTGCCGGGCGAAAGGTAGGCGCGCAGACCCGGCACCTGGGCCTTGACCGCGTCGACGGTGGCGATGATGTTGGCGTCGGCCTTCTTGTAGACGTACATCAGCACCGCCGGCTTGCCCTGGAACCAGGCCGCCTGGAAGGCATCCTGCTGGCCGGCATAGACGTGCGCCACGTCGGACAGCCGCACCGGCACGCCGCCGCGCACGGCGACCACCAGCCGGGCGAAGTCGTCGGCGGTATGCAGCTGGTCGTTGGCGGTGACCGCCATGGTGGTCACGCCATTGGACAGGAAGCCCTGCGGCGAGGTGACGTTGGCGGCGGTCAGCGCGTTGCGCAGCTGGTCGGGCGACAGCCCCATCGAGTTCAGCGCGTGCAGGTCGATGTCCACGCGGATCGCCGGCGTGGCGGCGCCGGCAATCTCCACCGAGGACACCCCCGGCAACTGGCGCAGGCGCTGGGCCAGCAGCGTATCGGCGCTGTTGTACAGCGCGGCCGCCGACTCGGTGTCGGAGGTCAGCGCGAAGGCGATGATCGGGTCGTCGTTGGGGTCGGCCTTCTGGTAGCTCGGCGGGTTGTTCAGGCCCGCCGGCAGATCCGGCGCGGCGGCATTGATCGCCGATTGCACGTCGCGCGCGGCGGCGTCCAGGTCGGTGCCGTTGCGAAACATGATGAAGACGAAGGCGCTGCCCTCGGAGCTGCGCGAGCGCATCGACTCGATCCCGGGCACCTGGCCCAGGTGGCGCTCCAGCGGCGCGGCCACGGTCGAGGCCATGGTGCTGGCATCGGCACCGGCCTGCTGCGCCTGCACGAAAATCACCGGGAACTGCATCTGCGGCAGCGCCGACACGCCCAGCAACGCATAACAGATCAACCCGGCAAGCAGCATACCCATGGCCAGCAGCGAGGTGCCGATCGGGCGTCGGATGAAGGGACCGGAGATGTTCATGCGGTGGGGAAAGGCGGGGCAAAGGAGAAGAGGATACGCGGCATCGCCGTGCTAACGCGCATCGACGGATTCGGTTGATCTGCACCGGGCAAGGCCCAGCGCCCGCACCCCTTCCCGCCGCAACCCCGAACGCGCGGAAAAATGCCGCAAGAACGACAACGTCCTTGCCGACATTCCCGCAAGCCCCGCCCCTCACCCCAGCCCTCTCCCCGGAGGGGAGAGGGAGCAAGCACGCGGCTCCCGAGCGACCGCGGCAAAGCGGCGGCAGCTCCTCTATGAGCAGGCGCCCGCCAAACAAGGTGAGAAGGCACCTAGCTCTTCTCTCTCACCGCGCTCCACAGACCCTTTCTTTTGGTTACTTTTCTTTGGGTCCGCAAAGAAAAGTGACTCGAGCGCCGACAGGCGATCGAAAGCCCGCCGCAGGCGAGC
>NZ_JAPMIU010000021.1 GCF_026410505.1 Frateuria hangzhouensis | reverse complement strand
CGCCTTGCGGTGCCGCTCGAAACCGGCGTCGTGCTCCATCGACAGGCTCATCTGCTTGGGTGCCATCACGTACCATCCATCCTCAGGTCTCGCTAAGACCGCGGGGCAAAATCAGAGTTTCCCTAACGGCAGGACACCATCGATCACCGCTAAGGTGATCATAAGGTGGCAACTATAACCTTCGCTCGCATGACCATCACGCTAGATCGTGCGCCTGCTGCCGCCCTGACAGAGGCGCTCCATGAGATCCCCCGCCCCCGTCTGGGCGATCGGCCGCGCCGCGCCTTTGTCGCCAAGGCGTTCGCCTCGACGTTCGGACGGCTGGAGAATCAGCTTTGCGACCCAGGAGGACTACCGACGCACGGCATCCACCGCGTGCTGGTTTGTCGTCCGAATCACCGACTCGGCAACACGGTGCTGATCAGCCCCCTGATCGCGGAAATCGAGGCACTGTATCCGGGAGCACAGATCGACCTCGTCGGCTCCGAAGCTGCCGCGAGCCTTTATTCGCCGCGCTTTTCCGTTCATCGGCTATTCGTTCTCTCCCGGCGGATCGCACGCCACCCCGTGGCCAGCGCAGGTCTGCTGCGCGATTTGAGATCGGAACGCTATGATCTTGCGATTGACCCGTGCGATGGCTCCCAATCGGGGCGGTTGGTGCTGGCGCTGGCAAAGGCGCGTTTCAAGATTGGCTTCCCCGATCGGCTGGCGAACCCCTTTTCGGCATGGCATAGACGGGTTTGGCCTCAGCATCTTGCACATCGGGGTGTCTTCCTGCTGCGCACGGCGTATGCCGGGACGACCAGTCCTGGCTATCCGCCTCTCGACATGGGTCTCTCGCTGCATGAAAGGACAGAAGCGTCCGCCGTACTGGCACGCTTACGTGGTAGCCCCTGCGGCACTGGGCACGGCCTGGTCGGCATTTTTACTAATGCGACAGGAGCCAAACGCTTTGGCCAGGCGTGGTGGAATGAGTTCATCCCGACTTTCGAGCGCCTGGCACCCGGGGTGCAGCTCGTGGATCTGGTGGCGGCCCATGGCCGCTCGGATCTCGCCGGACGTTTCCCTTCCTTCTACACGCAGAATATTCGTCGCCTCGGAGCGCTGATCGCTGGTCTCGATGGGTTCATCAGCGCCGACTGCGGCGTGATGCACCTAGCGGCAGCAAGCGGTACACCGACCCTGGGCCTTTTCTCCACAACCGACCCTGGCAAATACGCGCCGTATGGAGAGCACCATGGCTTCGTGCGGACGCGCGAGATGGATGTCGCCGGAGTCGCATCCAAGGCGGCCGCATGGTTTGCGAGCGCCCGTTCCAGTCGGGCCGCGTGCGCAGCGGAAAGCCGCGTCGACCCTTGACCGGCATCCCCGTGCCTGAATGGCCCAGGCAAGAGAAAGGAGCAGGAAAGCTCGGGTGACTAACCTGCCTCACGAAGCAAAAGACGTGAGATCCGATGAGCCCGACCCGATGGACCATTCTTTGCGATTTCGACGGCACTGTTTCGGTCGAGGATGTCATCGACTCCCTGCTTGACCGTTATGGACGCCCTGGCTGGGAGCAACTGGAAGAAGCCTGGCGTGCGGGCCAGATCGGCTCGCGTGTCTGCATGAGCGGGCAGGTGGGGCTGCTGGACATGAGCCAGGGCGACCTGGATGAACACCTCGACGGCATCCGGATCGATCACGCCTTTGCGCATTTCGTGGCCGAAGCGCGTGCGTTGGGTGTGCCCATCGGCATCGTCAGCGACGGCCTGGATTACGCGATCGAACGCATCCTTCGGCGGCATGGCCTCGATGGCCTGCCGGTGGCAGCCAACCATCTGGCGCCTGGCGTACCGCCACAGCGATGGCAGCTGAGCTCTCCCTTCCAGGCCGCCGGTTGCCGCAGCGGGACGTGCAAATGCGCCCGCGTCGAGCAGGCCCGCGTCGACGGCGCGCACAGGACGCTGTTGATCGGCGACGGCGCGTCCGACTTCTGTGCCGCCGACCGCGTCGATTTCGTGTTCGCCAAGCACCGCCTGGTCGAACACTGCCGCGCCGCCGGCATCCCGTACGTGCCCATCACCGGCTTCGAGGATGCGCTGGAAATGCTGCCTGCGCTGCTCGAGGGCAACCTGGCCAGCCACCACACCTTGCCCGTCCCCGCGGGCGCACCCGCCTGACGTCCCCTGGAAACCCATGAACGCATTCGACAAGCACACCGCCCTGGTGATCGACGACGCGCAACTGCTCGCCGACGAAGCGCAGTACAGCTCCTTCGGCGACACCGTTCACTACGTCGACCCACCGAAGATCTTCCGCCGCTGCGAGGGCAGCTGGATGTACGACAGCGCGGACGTGCCATTCCTTGACCTGCAGATGTGGTACTCGGCGGTCAACTTCGGCTACGGCAATCCGCGGTTGAACGACACGCTCAAGCGCCAGGTCGACCTGCTGCCGCAGGTGGCCAGCCAGTATTTGCACCAGAGCCGCATCGAGCTGGCCAAGACCATCGCGCTGGACGTCGAGGGCAAGTTTGGCCGCAAGGGCCGTGTGCATTTCAACGTCGGCGGTGCGCAGGCGATCGAGGATTCCCTGAAGATCGTGCGCAACGCGCGCAACGGCAAGAGCCTGATGTTCGCCTTCGAGGGCGGCTACCACGGGCGCACGCTGGGCGCCTCGTCGATCACTTCCAGCTACCGCTACCGCCGCCGCTTCGGCCACTTCGGCGAGCGTGCCATGTTCATTCCATTTCCGTATCCGTTCCGCCGCCCCAAGGGCATGACGCCGGAAGAGTATTCGGACGCCTGCGTGCGCCAGTTCGCGCGCCTGTTCGAGACCGAATACAACGGCGTGTGGGATCCGAAGGTCAACCAGGCCGAATACGCCGCCTTCTACGTCGAGCCGATCCAGGGCACTGGCGGCTACGTGATCCCGCCGGCGAACTTCTTTCGCGACCTGAAGAAGGTGCTCGACCAGTACGGCATCCTGCTGGTCGTCGACGAGATCCAGATGGGTTTCTGGCGCACCGGCAAGCTGTGGTCGATCGAGCATTTCGGCGTGACGCCGGACGTGCTGGTGTTTGGCAAGGCGCTGACCAACGGGCTCAATCCGCTGTCCGGCCTGTGGGCGCGCGAGGAGCTGATCAATCCCACCGTGTTTCCGCCCGGCTCCACGCATTCGACGTTCAACTCCAATCCGCTGGGCACCTCGCTAGGCCTGGAGGTGATCCGGATGGGCTACGAGCTCGACTACGAAACCAGCGTGCCGGCCAAGGGCGCGCACTTCCTCGACGGCCTGCGCGACCTGCAGAAGCGCCACAAGGAAATCGGCGACGTCGACGGTCTCGGCCTGGCGCTGCGCGCGGAGATCTGCACCGAGGATGGCTTCACGCCGAACAAGGCGCTGCTCGACCGCATGGTCGACATCGGCCTGGCCGGCGATCTCGAACACAACGGCAGGAAGACCGGCCTCGTGCTCGACGTGGGCGGCTGGTACAAGAACGTGATCACGCTCGCGCCCTCGCTGGACATCACGCACGAGGAAATCGACCTGGCGATCGCGTTGCTCGATCAACTGCTGACCAAGGCCAAGCGACTATAAGCCGCAGCAATAAGCGGCCCCCGCATGGCGGAGCCATCGTTGCCGGACGTTGATACGACCCACCATGCAAGGCCCGCAGGAGGATTCGCATGAATACCGAAGTTTCCCCGAATATCCCCTCCGATGGCGATGTCGGCGCAAGGGTTATCGGCATGATCGCCAAGCAGGCCAAAGTCGATCCGGCCATGGTGACGCCTGCATCGACGCTCAAGGATCTTGGCGTCGAATCGCTGGAGGCCATCGAAATGATCTTCGACATCGAAGAGGCGTTCGACATCACCTTTCCCGACAGCGGAACCGACCTCAACAGCGATACCGTCCAGCATCTCATCAACGCCGTACAGGCCGCTCTGTCCGCCAAAACGCCGTCCTCGGAACGCGCCGCGTGAACCTGCCGATGTCCCGTCGCGTGGCCATCACCGGCATGGGTGCGGTCAGCGTCTTCGGCGTAGGCGCCACGCCCCTGTGGGCGGCCTTGCGTGAAGGCCGCAGCGGCATCGCCGCACTGCGTCATCCCGAAGCGTCGCGCCTGCGCGTGCGCGTGGCGGCCCAGGTGCCGGAGGATTTCGATCCTTCGGCGCACTTCGATGAACGCGTGCTGCCGATGCTCGACCGCACGACGCAGCTGGCGATGATCGCGGCGCGCGAGGCCATCAGCCAGTCCGGCCTGGATTTCCGCGCGGCGGACCTTGGGCTTCGCACCGGGGTCGTGGTCGGCACGGGCGTCGGTGGCGAGATTACCCAGGACGAGCAGAGCAAGCGGCTGTATGGGGAGAATGCGCAGCGGTTGCATCCGCTGACCATCGTGCGTCTGATGATCAACGCACCGGCCAGCCAGATCAGCATCGAGCATGGCTTGCGCGGCCCGGCTTTCGCCGTCTCCAGCGCCTGCGCCTCGACCAACCACGCCATCGCCCAGGCGGCGCAATTGATCCGTTGCGGCCAGGCGGACGTGGTGGTTACCGGCGGCACCGAGGCCTGCCTGAGCTATGGCGCGCTGCGGGCGTGGGAGGCCATGCGGGTGCTGGCCGACGACACCTGCCGACCGTTCAGCGCCACCCGCCGCGGCCTGGTGCTGGGGGAGGGTGCCGGCATCTTCGTACTGGAGTCCATGGATCATGCACGCGCTCGCGGCGCCACACTGCTGGGCGAGCTGGCCGGCGTGGGCATGAGTGCCGACGCGGCAGACATCGTCGCGCCCGATGCGCGCGGCAGTTCCGCGGCCATGGACCGGGCGCTGGCCGATGCCGGCTTGGCACCCGAAGACGTCGACTACATCAACGCCCATGGCACCGGCACCCCGGCCAACGATCCGACTGAAACCCGCGCCATCCGGCTCAGCTTTGCTGCGCACGCCGAGCGCCTGGCGATCTCATCGACCAAGTCGATGCACGGCCACGCGCTCGGTGCTTCCGGCGCGCTGGAACTGGTTGCGGTGCTGGGCGCCTTGCGCGAAGGCGTGGTGCCGCCAACGGCCAACTTCGAACGCGCCGACCCGGCTTGCGATCTCGACTACGTGCCCAATGTGCCGCGCCAGATGGCCGTGCGCGTCGCGCTCAGCAACTCGTTCGCGTTCGGCGGGCTCAACGCCGTGCTGGCGGTCAGGCAGGCCTGACCGACGGTCCCAAGCCATGCCCTATCTGTGCCAACTCGAACCGGACGTGCTGCTGGAGCAGTTCCTTGCGCATCCACCCGTGGACTTTGCCACGGAGCATGCACCGGGCAGCATGCCCACCTTCCGTGCGCCGTTCGATCTGCTGACCACCGCGGACGAGGGGCTGCGACGGCGCATCACCGCCTTGCCGCTGTATCGCATGTGGGGGCGATGGTTGCGCTGGCGCACGCGTTTTGCCGGCTGCACAGTGACCGAGTACACCCCGCTGCCGGCGCAGCTGCCGCCGGCGGAACTGGCGCGGGAACTGAAGCGGCGCCATGGCCGCGAAGGTGCCCTGTTCATTGTCAAGGACATCGCCCACGATTCACCCTTGCTCGACGGCGCGGCAAACGCGCATGCGAATGCCTTTGCCAGCGCCTGCGAGTCGCTCGGCTTCGTGGTGCTCGAAGGCCTGCCGCTGGCCTGGGTGCCAATCGACTTCGCCTCGGAGGACGACTACCTGGCGCGCCGCTCGGCCGCGCGGCGCAAGGACATCCGCCGCAAGCTCAAGGCCCGCGCCGGCCTCGATATCGACCTGGTTCCTACCGGTGCGCCATGCTTCGGGGATCCCGAGTGCCTGGCCAGCTTCTACGCGCTCTACCGCGCCGTGCATGCGCAAAGCGAGATCCACTTCGACCTGCTGAGCGAAGCGTTTTTCCGTGGTGTGCTGCAATCGGCCGACGGCGGTGGCGTGGTGTTCTGCTACCGCCATGCGGGGGAGCTGATCGGCTGGAATCTCTGTTACGAGTTCGGCGGCAAGCTGGTCGACAAGTACGTGGGCTTTGCCTATCCGCAGGCACGCAAGCACAACCTCTATGTCGTGAGCTGGATGCACAATCTTGCCTATGCCAGGTCGCGCGGCTTGAGCCATTACGTGGCCGGCTGGACCGATCCGGTGATCAAGGGCCAGCTGGGCGCGCGGTTCACCAGCACGCGCCATGCGGTCTACGTGCGCAACCCAGTGCTGCGTGTGCTATTGCGCCGCATGGCACATCGTTTCGAAAGCGAACCGGCGAGTGCCGCCAAGGCCGATGCATGACACGGCCGGTCGTGCTGGACATGGACCATTCGGTCGGCCCCCTGGCCGGTCGGCTGGTGGTTCCTCTCGAACACTGGCAGGAGACGTTGCGGTTCGGTTGCTCCCTAGCCGCGCTGCGTCGTTTCAGCCAGGGACTGGACGAGGTGCTGCCATCCACGTGCGGCACGGTGATGCTGGGCAGCGGCGATTTTCACCACCTGAGCTGGCCGCTGATCGCCCGCGTCGCCCGAACGCAGCGGCGGTTCCAGGTCGTGGTGCTGGACAACCACCCGGACAACATGCGCTATGCGTTCGGCGTGCACTGCGGCTCGTGGGTGCGGCGGGTCGCCTTGTTGCCCCAGGTCAGCCACGTCCACGTGCTCGGTATCAGCTCGACGGATATCGACCGGCGACACGCCTGGGCGAACTATCTGTCACCCCTGCGGCAGGGACGCGTGAGCTACTGGAGCGTCGGCGTGGATGTCGGCTGGGCGCAGCGTGCGGGCCTGGCGCACGCCATGCGCGGGTTCGACAGCGCCGACGATCTGGTCGCCACCTTCGGTGAGCAACAGCGCACGGCGCCGCAGCCAACCTATCTGTCGATCGACAAGGACGTGTTCGCCCAGGACGTCGCCCGCACCAACTGGGACCAGGGCAGCCTGCGGCTGCAGCACGCCGTCGAGCTTATCGGCAGCCTGCGCGGCGGGCTGGTCGGCAGCGATATCACCGGTGAGATCTCGGCGTACCGCTACCGCAGCTGGTGGAAGCGGCGGCTCTCGGCGATGGATGCGCAGCCGACCATCGATGAGCGGGAGCTCGCCCGATGGCAAGGCCAGCAACACGTGCTCAACGAGCACCTGCTGGCCGCCATCGACCGTTGTCCCGGCGCGAGCCAGAAGCCGGGGCGATAGCGGCCGGTCGGGTTGCAAAGGTTCGTGCCGGCGGTGCCACTTTCCGCTGATGTCAAAAATCGGCCCGCCTCGTTCGATCGAGCCCGTCAATCCTTGTCGTTGTCGATCGAGTTTTCGAGGATGTGCCCGTCCTTCGCATCCACGCCCACTTCATGCGTCACTCCTTTGGCCACGATGTCGAACGAATAGCGCAGGCCACTGCCACCTTTTTCCTTTTCCAGTTCTTCCTTCGCAATGGTGCCCGGGAAGGTCTTGAGGGCGATGGCGCGAGCCTCGGTTTTGGTGATCTGCGCGTGCATGGCGTGCTTGCCCTGGTTGGGCGTAGCGGCCAAGGCGGCGGTGCTGAGTGCGAGCGAGGAGGCGATGAGGATCCACTTGCGCATGACGTTCTCCTGAGTTGTGGAAGCGTGCCCCGGTGCATCCGGGCATCGACAGAATCGGGCATGGGACTTACCTCGCGCTTATCCCGGGCTTTCGCGGCATCATCGGTTCAGCGGGCGGTGCGTTCGATGGTTTGCGCGATCTGCTCGAAGGTTGCATCGTCCAGCCAGGGACTGTTGCTGACGGTCAGGGTGCTTTGCGCGAAGGCGCGTGCGCGGGGCATCGGCGCCTGCGGCACCCGGTCGGCGAGGTAGGCATAGTCGGGCAGTGCATGCACGAACAACTGGCTGACGCCGACGCCAGCACGCCACAGGCGCGCCAGTACGGCATCCCGATGCCGCGGGTCGCGCAGGCGTACCAGGAAAAAAGGCCACGTCCCTTGCGCACCAGCGGCATCTTCAAACACTTCGATACCGTCGATGCCGCGCAGGCGGGGAAGTCGCGCGCGGGCCTGGGTGGCAAGCGAGGCGAGAAAGCCCGGAAGACGTCTCGAAGCGTGCGCGCCGACCGCGCTACGCCAAACGCCCACACGGTGGAACGGTAGGGACAGTGGAAACCGGTCACCCACGGCCGCCTCCGCATCACCGCGCTTGAGTGCGGCACGCAACGGCATCCCATACGCTACGCTCAATCCGCGTGGTCGATACAACAGGGCCAAGCCCAGCAGCCCCACGCATCGGCGAAGCTCCCAGCCCGGCTTCTCCGGCACGTTCTCATGCGCATACTGCAGTTCTTCGCGCAGGTCCGGGTCGCGGCTGACAAGCAGGCCACCCTCATAGATCGACAAGCCCTTGCCGGCAGCCAGGCTGAAGAATCCCAGGTCGCCACGCAGGCCCACGCTCGCGCCGCGGTCGCGTGCGCCCAATGCCTGCGCAGCATCCTCGATCACGTAGGCGCCTGCCGTGCGGGCGGCCGCCAGCGCAGCGTCGACGTCGGCCACGCGGCCGGCCAGGTGCGTCGGCACGACGGCCAGTGTGTCCTCCCGGCAGGCCCGCGCAAGCGCGTGCGGATCCATGTCGTAGTGGCCCGGGCGCAGGTCGCACAGGCGCATGGACAGGCCGGCGGCGTGCACCGCCATGGCGACCAGCGGACAGGTGTAGGCCGGCAGTACCACCACCGTGCGCTCGCGCGCACGTGCCTTGAGCACGCGAAGGGCGAGCAGCAGGGCGGCGGTGCCCGAACACTCCAGCTGCAGCCGTGGCGTGCCCAGTTGGGCGGTTATCCGTTCGGCCAGATCCGCACGCCCCGGGATCAGGTCGCGCAGGTGCAGCGGCAGACCGGCGGTCGGGGGGATTTCATGCCAGCGTGCCGGTGGCAATGTGCTCACCTCGGTCCGGCAATCCGGCCTGTTGCCGGAACGCCAGGCGCGCTATCCGACTCGGCCAGGCCCAAGCAGACGATGCCGGCGACGATCGCCACGGCGCCAAGCACGCGGGACAGGCTGAGCGGCTCGTGGAACAGCCACACCGACAGCAACATCACGCTCACCACTTCCAGATGCGACGCGGCGAACGCAGGCCCGATCGGCGCGTGCTTGAGCAGGCTCATCCAGGTAAAGAACGCTCCCAGATACCCGATCACCGCGCCATACACCCACGGCTGGCCGAAAACCCGCAGCAGCCAGGCCAGGCTGGCGCTCACTGGCAGCGCGTGCGTTCCGGCGAACTTGAACGACACCTGCGCCAAGGTGTCGAACGCCATCAGCAGCAGGAAGCCGGCCACATAGAAGCGCCTCATCCACCCGCTCCCACGATCGCCACGCCCAGGCTCACCAGCAGGATTCCTGCCACGCGCAGGCGGGTCAGCTTTTCGCCGAACAGCCAGCGCCCGGCAAGCATGATCGCCACGATGTTGATCGAGCCCAGCAGCACGCCCTTGGACAGCGGCACCAGCGACAGGAAGGCGATCCACAGCAGGAACTCGACGACGTAGCAGCCCACGCCCAGCCACAGCCACGGCCGGCTGGCCATGTGCCGCCAGCGTGCCAGGCCATCACCTGCCTCGGGGGCACCTGCCGCCGCCTTGAAGGCGAGTTGGCCGGTGGTATCCACCAGCACGTTCGCCAGCCACAGGGCGAGGATCGGTGGCGGCATGTCAGGCGGCCGAGCGCAACGGTTGACCGGCGGCGACCGTGTCGAAGAAGCGGGCCGATCGTTCGATCAAGGTGCGCCGCTCCTTGTCGATGGTGATCATGTGGTAGCTGTTCCTGAGCAGCAGCAGTTCGGCCGGCGCGCTCACGCTGCGCACCACCAGTTCGGCATTGCGCACGCTGGCCACGTCGTCCTCGCTGGCATGCGCCACCAGGCACGGCGAGGTCACCTGCGGCAGCTGGCGGCGTACCTGCACGGAGAGCTGGTGCAGATCGGCCAGCGCGTGCCACGGGTTGCCAAGCAGGCCTGCGATGGTGCTGTCGCCCGAATGCATCGCCGCACTGATCTGTCTGCGCAGCCGCTCGTCACGCAATCCATAGGGCGGCTGTTCCAGGAACACGCGCGAGCGGCCCAGTCCCAGTTTCTTGACCAGCGGCAGCAGGAAGGACAGCCGCGCCGTCCACGGGATGCTCCAGCCGTCATAGCGGAACGTGGCGCCGTACACGCCCACGCCGGCCACCCGGGAGGGCCGGTCGGCGGCCAGCTTCAGGGCCAGCAGCGCGCCCATCGACAGGCCGCCGACGAACAACTGGTCGACCCTGGCCAACATGGCGTCGGCGGCCTGCTCCACGCTGGCGTACCAGTCGCGCCAACCGGTCGACAGCAGGTCGTCGGTATCGCCGCAGTGGCCGGCCAGTTGCATGCCGTGCACGGTGAAACCGGCGCTGTTGAGGCCCTTGCCGAGCAGGCGCATCTCCATCGGCGTGCCGGTCAGCCCGTGGATCAGCAGCACGCCACGGCGGTCGCCTTCGAGAAAGAAATCGGTTTGCCGTATCACGCCATCACTCCGCAACGGAAGACGTCGAGCCTGGCAGCGGCCGGTTTCCCGGAGCTTTCGACCGGCTGCCGAATTGCACCAGGACGCGCTGGCCCACGCGCGGCGGGGGTGCGGTGTCCAGCACAAGCACGCATTCGACCGTGCGCGAATTGGCCCGGAGCTGTGGATCGTCCTCCAACGAAGAAGGACCGACGATCGATCCCGTGCGCAATACGTGGGCCGGCCACGCGGCGGCGTCGCTCTGGCCTTCGACTCTCACCAGGGCGGGCATGCCAACGGTCACCTTGCCGGCGTAGGCCTCGCTCAGGTCGGCGCGAACAATGCGCGGCGTGCGCGGCAGCAACACGAACAGCGCGCCGGGCTGCATGGACACGCTGGCGCCGGCCTGGGCGGTTACGCGGACCACGTCCGCATCGATCGGCGCCTTCAGCGTGCGCTGCGCCAGTTCGAAGCGGGCTGCCGCACGTTTCTGTTCCGCCAGCGCCACGCTGGCGCGCATCGCAGTCCGTTGCGCGGCCAGTTCGACGGCTGCGCCCTGCGCATCATCCGCACTCTGGCCGTCGCCCGCGCCCGCACGGGCGGCGGCGGCGAGCCGATGGGCATGCTGCTTCGCGCCGGCAAGCCTGGCCTCGACCAGCGCAAGCTGGGCGCGGGCCTGGTCCAGTTCGGCCTGTGCCGACGCGAGGGCAATGCGGGCGGGCTCGGTTTCCAGTACGGCCAGGACCTGACCGCGGCGGACCTGCTCGCCCTCGTGGGCATCGATTTCCACCAGCCTGCCGTCACCCGGCGCACCCAACCGCAACAGTCCGCCCTCCACATCGATGCGCCCCCGTGCCACCGCAGCGTATGCGGGGGCGGGGGGCGTCGCGACCGGATCGGCGTGACGGCTGCATGCGACCAGCAGCCATGGCGTCAGCAGCCATGCCACCGGCAGCACGATCAACCGGAGCCGACGGGTGCTGGAAAGCGACATCATGATGGGGTTCCTAGGTGGGGCGCAGGGGAGGCGGACACGCGCCGGTCGCTCAGGATGCGACCGTCTTCCATGGCAAGGACGCGATCGGCATGGCCGATGAGGCGGGGGTCGTGGCTTACGCACAGCACGGTGGTGCCGTGGGTACGGGCGATACGATGGAGGATGTCGATGATGGTCTGGCCGCTGGCCGCATCCAGTGCACTGGTGGGTTCGTCGGCAAACAGCAATTGGGGTCGCTTGGCGAGCGCCCGGGCGATCGCGACGCGCTGCTTCTCGCCGCCGGACAGTTCCGCCGGCTTCAGGCCCATGCGGCGGGCCAGGCCAACTTCCTCCAGCGAGTGCACGGCGCGCGCGCGCGCCCGCTCCCGCGACAATCCCAGGTAATGCAAGGGCAACTCCACCTGCTCGCGCGCGTTCAGCGCGGGAAAGAGGTTGAACCCCTGGAACACGAAACCGGTGTGACGTAGCCGGAAACCTTCCAGCTGACCCCGATCGAGTTGTCCGAGCTCGCTATCGAGCGCAAGCACCCGGCCTGCGTCGACGTTCTGCAGGCCGCTGAGTATCGCCAGCAGGGTGCTCTTGCCGCAGCCGGAAGGTCCGGAGATCAGGGTCAGCTCGCCTGCCTCGATCGACAAGGAGAGCCCATCGAGCACTTGCGTACGCAAGCGGCCGGAAACGAAGGCCTTGGCGACATTCTCCGCCCGCAACGTCACCACCGACGGGTGCGCGCTGGCATTCATCGCAGCAAACTCGCCGGATCGGCCCGGCGCAAACTGCGGATGGCCGCCAGGCCGGATACGCCTGCCAGGCCCATCGCGAGCACGACACAGGCCAGCGTCACCGGGATATCCAGCACCACCGGTACGTCCTGTCCTCGTGCAAGGGCGAGCAAGACCGCGCCGAGCACGGTGGCGCCCAGCAGTCCGAGCGCGCCGACCCAGAAGGCCTGTTCGAGTACCACCCAGCGAAGCGCGCCCACGCCCACGCCGAGCGCGTTGAGCGTGGCGTATTCGCGCACCGAGCCGGCGACCGCGGCCACCAGCGTCTGGCTGGTGATCACGGCGCCGACCAGGAACACGATCCCGGCCAGGAACAGCACGCCCGCACCTGCACCGGTATCGAGCATCCAGTACAGCACCGAGCGGCGCGCGAACCCCTGCGCTGTCCACACCTCGTAGGGGCCGAACGCGCCGTCGCCGCGCAGCCGCGCGGCCACCGCGCCGGCCTGTGCCGGATCGCGCAGGCTCGCCACCCAATAGGTCGGCCGGCCGCCATCGGCCGGATCGGTATCGAGCTCGCGGGCGGTGGCCAGCGAGCTGACCACGTTGACTCCGCCCAGCGCACGCAGGCCGCTGCTGACGCCAACCACGCGTACCGTGTGCCCGTTGATGGCGGCGGTGCCGCCGATGGCGACGCCAAGCTTGTCGATATCGGCGCGGTCCACGATGACCGCGTCCGGCTCCTCCAGGCGTGCGCGCAGGGCAGGCGGCAAGGCGTGGGCGAACATCAGCCCAGCGGACTGCGGGTCAATGCCCGAGACGAACACCGACTCGCCGCCGGTGTCGGCGTGGCCGCGCCAGTCCGCGTCCAGCCAGATGAACGGCTCGACCTTCGCGACCGCAGGATCCATCAGAACGCGAGCCTCGACGTTGGGGTCGATGGCCCGCCCCAGGTTGACGCTCTGGGTCCCCGGATAGCCAATCCACAGGTCGGCCGCCGAGCCGGTGATGTAGACGCTGGCGCTGCCAAAGATGCCCAGCACCAGCGCCGCCTGCAGCAGCTGCAGCAGGCCGGCGAAGCCGACCGCGAGAATCGCCGGCAGGAAGCGCCGCCATTCGTGCACCAGCGTCTTGCGGGCCAGGGCGACCATCAGTCGCGCTCCTGCGTCCGTTCGGACGGATCGCCCGCGGGCAGCGGTGCACCGCCCAGCGCCTTGAACAGCGCCACGAACGCCAGTCCATGGCTGGCGCGTGCCTGGACCTGTGCCAGTGCCGCCTGGTCGCTTGCAATGGCGCTCTCGGCCTGGTCCATCGGTCCGGCCAGCTTCAACGCGGCGCGGCGCGCCATGACGTCGTCCGCGTGACCGAGTGCCGCCGCGGCCTCGGTGCAATGGCGTTCGTACTCCGCCTGGCGGCGCAACCGCCCGAGCGCCGTCTCGACCTCGGCAACGCCCTGCAACACCGTCTGCCGGTAGGCCAGCACGCTTGCCTTGAGCTCGTGTTCCTTGGCGTGCGCCTGGGCCGCCCGCATGCCCCAGTCGAACAGCGGAATGTTGATGACCGGACCGATCGAGGCCACCGCATTGTCGTCCGTGGGCCGATGCGCCTGCAGGCTGGTCGACCAGATCAGCGAGCCGCCGAGGGCCAGGCTGGGGTACCGGTTGGCGCGCGCCAGCCCGGCCTCGCCGGCGGTGCGCAGGACCTCGGCCTGGGCATGCAGGATTTCCGGACGTGAGCGCAGCAGGTCCGCCGGCAGGCTGTGCAGGCGCCAGGCGCCGAGCGTGGGCATCGGCGCGGCCTTGAACCACGCGGGGTCCGGTTCGGCCTGGCCGAGCAGGGTCGCCAGTTGCTGGGCGCTGGCATCGATCGCGTCGCGCGGTTCGACCAGGGCCGCGTCCGCCTGGGCGAGCGCGGCCCGGGCACGGTCGACATCCTGCGCGCCGGCCAGCCGCAGGCGCTGGCGCGTCTGGAGCATGAGGTATTGCTGGCGACGCATGTCGCGGATCCGGGTCAGCCATTGCTCCTGCTGTTGGGCAGCACGCAGGTCGAGCCAGTCACGGGTGACTTCGGCGACCAGCGACACCCGTGCTGCGCGCAGATCGGATGCCGCGGCGTCGAGATCGCCGCGCGCCATGCGCCGTTCGGCCGTGCCACGTCCGAAAAGATTCAGCTCCCACAGCGCATCGAAACCCGCCACGAAGAACGAAGCGCTCGCGTCGGGATCGGGCACGTCTTCGGTCTTCGCGCGCAGTTGGGGCAGGAACTGCGCGCCTGCGGTGCGATGCAGGGCGCGGGCCGCTTCCAGGCGCTCCATGGCCTGGGCGACATCCAGGTTGTCGGCCAGGGCCCGGTCGATCAGGGCGTTCAATGAGGCGTCGTGGAAGGCCCGCCACCACCCCCGCAGGTCCGTAGGTGCTGCGGGCGTTGCCGATGGCGGTGCCTGGCGCCAGTGCGTGGGTACAGGCGGATGCAGCTCGGGCAGGGGCAGGGTGCTGCAGCCGGCCAGGGTCGCCAGCAGGGCGCCAAGTGCCCATCGGCGCAGGGGGTGCCCGATCCGCGACCGCCGGGTTCGCAGGTGGGAAGCGTATGGCATGGTGGATGGCCGAAGGGGCATGAGTCGGCCTCAGACCATCATCGCAGGTGGAAATTGCACATCGACCTGCAATCCGTGCGGCGTGCGGTTGTGGTAGCTCACTCGCGCGCCATGCCACTCGGCGATGCGCTCCACGATGGCAAGCCCCAGGCCCGTACCCATGTCGGTGGCGTCCGGCGCGCGGAAAAAGCGTTCGCCAAGGCGAGCAAGCAGTGCATCGGGAACGCCCGGGCCATCGTCTTCGACGCGAAGACGCACGCCATCGCCCGGCAGTGGCACCAGTCCCACCGTGACATGGCTGCCCCGACCGGCATAGCGCAGCGCATTGTCAATCAGGTTGTCGAGCAGTTCCTGCAGGCTCGACGGATCGCCATCGACCCGCAGCGGCCCCGGCGTTCCTTCGTAGCCAAGATCGACTTCCGCGGCCAGCGCCTCGCTGACGCGCAGGCCCACTGTTTCAGGCACCAATCGGGCGAGGTCCACGGGCAGGTGCGTCGCCGGGAGGGTGAGTGGCGATTGCGCGCGCGTCAACGCCAGCAGCTGTGCGCAGGTGCGCGCGGTGCGCAGGGTCAGCTGGCGGATATGGCCGAGCGCATCGCGCAGTCTTTCGGGGTCGTCGTCCTGCACCGCCCCTTCGACATGGAGGATCAAGCCCGCGAGCGGCGTGCGCAACTGGTGCGCGGCATCGGCGATGAAGCGCTCGTGCAATTCCAGCGTTCCCCTCAGGCGCGCGAAGAGGCCATCGATGGTCCGGGTGAGGGGCAGGATCTCCATCGGCACGTCGGCCTCGCCGATCGGCGTGAGGTCGTGTTCGCGGGCCGCAAGTCGCTCGGTGAGCGGCTGCAGCACGCGCAGGCCATAGTTGACGCCGAACCAGACCAGCGACAGGACCGCCACGATCAGCAGGCTCTGCAAGGGCACGGCCAGCAGCAGGATCTCACGTGCGCGGCGGTGGCGGTCCTGCAGTGTCTCGGCCACGCTGATCGTCAGCGTGTCGGCAGGATTGGCCTGGGGGTGGATGCTTATGATCGCAGCGCGCAGGGAGTGCGGGCCCAGCCGGGAGTCGAACAGCACCGGTGCATTTCCCGCCTTGGGTGCCGCCACTTGCGGGAACGATGCGTTCTGCTCCAACAGGCCATGCAGACTGCTGCGCACGCTGAAGAAGCTGCGTCCATCCGGATCGTATTCCAGCAGGAACCGGGCCTGCGGCGAGAGAGCGCCGTCGAGCCGGTTGTCCTGCAACAACTCGGCGAGCGACTCGGCGTCACTGCTGAGGTCCCGGTCATGGATCCGGTTGGAATAGGCCAGCGCCACGCCGTAGGTAAGCAGCGCATCGAGCAGCAGCAATACCCCCACCGGAATCAGCAGGAAGGCCAGCAGGCGACGGCGCAGGCTGGGCTGCGTCTGTCGCGGCGCGTCCAGCACTTGCTCAGCCACCGGCCTTTTCCTCTTCGAGCAAGTAGCCAAGCCCCCTGACGGTGCGTACGCCGGTGCCGCACCCGCGCAGTTTGCGCCGCAGGCGGTACACGGCGATGTCCAGGCCGTTGTCGGTCAACTCCTGGTCCCAGCCACAAAGGGATTCGATCAGCTGGACCCGACTGGTCAATCGTCCGGCCCGGGTCACGAGTGCCGCCAGCACACCGAATTCGCGGGCGGTGAGGTCCAGGTCCTGTTCGCCGATCCAGGCGCGGCGTCCGGAGAGATCCACGCGCAGCAGCCCCAGCCTGAGTTCGGGTGCGCCCCTGCTCGTTGCACGGCGCAGCAGCGCGCGCACCCGTGCCTTGAATTCATCCAGCGCGAACGGCTTGGCCAGGTAGTCGTCGGCTCCCAGGTCGAGTACCCGGACGCGTTCGCGCAGGCCTTCCCGCGCGGTAACGACAAGCACGGGGATTTCACCGCCCCGGCGGCGGACGCGAAACAACAGTTCCGCCCCGTCAAGCCGCGGTAGTCCCAGATCCAGCACCAGCAGATCGTAGGCGGTGTCCTGCAGCGCAGCCTCGGCCAGGCTGCCGTCGCCCACCACGTCCACGGCATGGCCCTCGTGCCGCAACGCAGCGGCGACGCCAGCGGCGATCGACGCATCGTCCTCGACGATCAGCACGCGCATGACCGGTTCCATCGAAGCGGCAGGGACATCGCGCGGGGTAATCCCGGGCGCGCCCTTCGGGAGAGTTCAAACATCGACGCAGTCTCGCTGGCCGGTTGCACATGACTGCCTTGGCAAGGCAGGCCTCGGCGAGGCCGCCTTCACAAGGCACGTCTCGGGAGATGCATGCATGCTGCGCTGCCACGCTTAGCAGCGGCTTATGGATGCGGCGGCCGCCTCCAGGTCCTAAGCGCTGCGTAAGCAACGCCTTGCAAGCTGCCGCACCACCCTGCGGGAGAATCGAATGCATCGCGCGTCCCTCGGCACCCTGGCGTCCGCCGCCTTGGTCCTGCTTCCGCTTTCCCTGCCTGCGGCGCATTCCGCCACCGCACCGTCCCAGCCGTATCGCGTGCTTTCACGCATGCCGATGCCCGGCGACGGCGGCTGGGACTACCTCACTTTCGATGCTGCCCACCGGCACTTGTACGTGAGCCACCAGGACAGGGTGCTCGTCGTCGATGTGGACAGGCATAAGCTGCTGGGTACGATCGAAGGCACGCCGGGCGCCCACGGCATCGCGATCGACCCGGAGCGAGGCCGTGGCTTCACGAGCAATGGCCGCGCCGATTCCGTCACCGTCTTCGACCTGGCTTCGCTGAAGACGCTGGCCACGGTGAAAGGCACCGGCGCCAATCCGGATGCGATCCTCTATGACCCCGCCTCGCACCATGTTTTCACCTTCAACGGAAAGGGGCATTCGGCCAGCGTGATCGACCCCTCTGGCCCTATCGTGAAGGCGACGATTCCCTTGCCGGGCAAGCCGGAGTTCGCGGTCAGCGACGAGGCGGGCCACGTGTTCGCCAACATCGAGGACAAGTCCGAGCTGGTTCGGCTGGATTCGCTGCATGACAAGGTGACGGCCGTATGGAACCTGTCGCCGTGCACGTCGCCCAGCGGACTGGCCATCGACCGCAAGCACCACCGGCTGTTTGCCGTATGCGAGAACCGCACGATGGCGATCGTATCCACCGATAGCGGGAAGGTCGTCGCGACGGTGCCCATCGGGGAGGGCCCGGATGCGGTGGCATTCGACCCGGATACGGCGGTGGCGTACAGCTCCAACGGTCAAAGCGGCACCATCACTGCCGTACACGAAGACGATCCGGGCCATTATTCCGTGGTCGCGACCATTCCCACCCAGGTCAGCGCAAGAACGCTTGCCCTCGATCCGTTGCATGGGCGTCTTTATCTCTCCGCGGCGACGTGGGCGAAGGAAAGCCAGGCGGGCATGCGGCGCACGGTCGTGCCGGGAAGCTTCAGTCTGCTCACCGTCGGCAAGCCGTGAATCGGTAGTGCGCGCCGGAAGGGCGCGCCGCCGCTGCCGAGAAAGCCTGGCGAAAGGCCCAGCTAAGTCAGACCAAAGGCCGCGGCCCTAGCGTCGCGTGGTCTGGCGCCGTTGCGCCGTGAAAGGGCGTTGCCATGGCTATCTTGCGTGCGTGGGTGATCCTGCTCGCCCTCGGTTTTTCCGGCAGCGCGATCGCTTCCGGCGGACCTCTGGGCATCGATCACCGCCTGCATTACGACAACAGCGGCATCTGGAAGCGTGGCGACCAGAATGCCCTGATGTATGGAACCATCCTGACCGTCGCCGGTGGCGCCCTGGCGCTGGGTGACCAGGACAAGCTGGGCGACACCTTCTGGCGTTCCGCCGACGCGATGGTGGTCGCAGGCCTGGGTGCACAGGCGATGAAGTACACCTTCCAGCGCGAGCGGCCTTCACAGACGGACGATCCCAACAAGTTCTTCGCCGGCACCCATGCGCAGAGTTTCCCCAGCGGCGAGGTGGCGGCCATCTCTGCCGCGGTGACGCCCTTCATCGTGAACTATGGCGATGAGCACCCGGCCGTTTATGCGCTTGCCTTGCTTCCCGCCTATGACGCGGTCGCACGCATGAAGGTGCGGGGACATTGGCAAAGCGACGTGCTGGTGGGTGCGGCGCTCGGGGTGGGCGTCGGGATCTGGTCCGCCCACCGCGATTCGCCGCTGATCCTCAGCTGGCTACCTGGCGGCTTCCAGGTCGGCTTTGTCCATCACTTCAAGTGAGCATCGGCCGGTAGCGCCTCCGGGCGTTGGCTGTCCTGTGGACGGCGCACGAGCTTGCCCTGTTTGAAGAGCTCTGCGGCGACCTGGTAGTAGGCAGTCGCGTCATCGATATCGCCCGGGCTGCCTGCCTTCACGGGGGCCGCGTCGCCGGTCACGAAGTCCGGCCGGAACTGCTCGACCTTCTTCTGCGGTTCGAGGATGGTCAGCAGGCCGCCGCGCAGGTAGCCGAGCTTTTCGTAGGTCGCAGGGAACGCGCGCTCACGTCCGGGCTGCAACTGGAAGATGTCGTATCCGAAGAACCGGCTGCGATAACTGAAGTTGAGCAACCCGAGCAGCGTGGGCGGGATGTCGATCTGGCTCATGAAGCGGCCTACCCGCCGTGGCGTGATGTGCTTTGGCGAATAGATCCAAAGCGGGATGTGATAACGGTTGACCGGGATGCTGACCTTGCCCGAACTGGAGGCATCGTGGTCGGCGGTGATGACGAACACCGTGTCGTCGAAGTACGGCTTGGCGCGGGCTCGCCGGATGAAGTCGGCGATCGACCAGTCCGTATACGCCACCGCACCTTCGCGCGAGCCTTGCGGGAAATTCACCCGGTCCGCCGGGAAGGTGAACGGGCGATGGTTGGACGTGGTCATGACGTGCAGGAAGAACGGCTTGCCTTCACGGTGGATCTTGTCCATCTGGCCCAGCGCCAGCGTGTAGAGGTCCTCGTCGGCGACGCCCCACACGTTCTCGTGGTGGATGGTGGCGTCCTTCGGAATGTCCTTGCGGTCGACTGCGATGTAGCCGTTGTGGTCGAAGAAGTAATTCATGTTGTCGAAGTAGCCGTAGCCACCGTAGACGAACTCCGACACGTAGCCGCGGTCGTTGAAAATATCTGCCAGCGAGAATAGGTTCTCGTTGTGCTTCATCTTGATCACCGAATCGCCGGGCGTCGGCGGGATCGACAGCGACAACGCCTCGAGTCCGCGCACGGTACGGGTACCGTTGGCATAGACGTTGTCGAAGAACAGGCTGTCCTTGGCCAGTCCGTCCAGGTACGGGGTGATCTCGCCGTGGCTGGCGCCCAGGGTCGTGAGGAAATCGGCCGACAGGCTCTCCACGCTGATCAGCACCACGTTCAGGTGCTTTTCGGGACCCGGGTTGCGGATCGCGCGGGTGAGGTCGTGGGGATCGTTGCTGATGTAGCTCGCCTCCGGCGTGAGCAGGCCGGCACGCACGCGCGCGAAGGCGTCCCGCTCAGGCAGCGTGCGATAGAAGTGCGCATAGTCCAGGTGGCTGCTGCGGAAGGCGGCGAAGAACTGGTAAATGCCGTTGCCGGCAAGCTCGTTGACGAAGTTGTTGCCCGTGCGGTCCTTGAGCGTGGCGTTGATGCCCGCCACCGAAAGCACCGTGAGCACCAGCCAGATGCCGGCCACGGCGCCACGGCCGGCAAAGCGGCTTCCAGCATCGCGGGCGCGCAGGCCGCGCCGGTTCAACCACAGAATGGCAAGCGCCAGCACGCCAATCAGCGTCATCCACAGGCCTACGGGATAGGACTCGCGGATGTTGCCAATCACCTCGGTGGTGTAGACCAGGTAATCCACCGCAATGAAGTTGAAGCGCACGCCGAATTCGTCCCAGAACACCAACTCCGACGCGGCCACGAACAGCAGGCCGAAGATGGTCGCCAGGTACAGCACGGCCAGTGCGATGCGGCCGCTGCGGCCGTTGTAGGCCAGTGCCGGCAACGGCAGCAGATAGATGAACACCAGCGCCAGTGGCCGGATGTCCGAGGCGCTCACCCGCCACAGCGCATGCAGCACCACCCAGCACAGCCCGTAGGCGATTACCAGCGCCAGCAGCCAGAAGGCCCAACGCAGCGGGGTGCGGATCAAGGCCCGGTCGGTCGGCACGATCCACAGGAACAACATCAGCGGCCACGCCACGTAGAGCAGCGTGATCAGGTCATAGCACGCGCCGACGCCGAACGCATACAGCCACAACAGCGGATCGAGTGGCACACCGCTGCCGGTCATCGCCAACAGCACGATGCGGGTGGCCGCACCCATCACCAGATAGGTAAGCGCCAGCCACCACAGCGGCCGGAAGCGCTGCTTCAGCTTGGGCGACCAACCGGGAAGACGAAACATGGGGTTCTCCGCTGTAAAGATGGACCGGCGCGGCCCACGATTGCAGGCCCACTGCAGGCTCCATCCATGAGCCGCTGGCCTGCCGGCTAGTAATCAGGTGCGAGCTGCAGGCGCCGGGGGCGTCGACTGTTAAAACGGCCATCCTTACATGGCTCTCTTAGCTGCCACTTAAGCAAGGGTGCCGCACCTCGGGATAGCCTGATGTCGACACTTCAAGTGCCTGGCCGCATCCATTTTTCACCCGGTTCCGTAGCGCTGTGGCCGCCCACGAGATCAAGAGGCCAGGAAACGCTCGCGCAAAGCCGGCCCTCGTTGAGCTCAAAGGCCAGTGTCAGCCCCAGGGCATCGGCAGCGGCACGCGCCAATGCCAGGCCCAGGCCGGCATGGCCGGCACTCGGCGGGTGCTTGCGCCAAAAGCGTTCGGCCAGCCTGGCGACGTCCTCCGGCTCCAGTTCGGGTGCATCGTTGTCCACCATCAACATGGAGTCATGCAAAACCACCCGCACCAGGTCGCCAACCGGCGCATAGGCACAGGCGTTGGTCAACAGATTGCCTGCCACGACTTCGAGCAACGCAGGGTCTGTTCGCAGTGCCAGCGGTCCGGAGGTTTCGTCTTGCAGCCTCACGATGGGTTGATGGGCCCCGGCGTGTCGCTGAACCTGATGCTCGACCCAAGGCGCCAACGGCAGCCACTGGTACTGCGGACGATCCACTCCTGCCTGCAAACGACTGAGCAGCAACAGAGCCGTCACCGTGGCTTCGAGCTCCGCTCCGATGTGCCCGACTTCGGTAAGCACGTCTTCGCGGGTTCGTCCGCTGGGATAGCGCAATTCAATTTCCGCCAACGCACGCAGCTCTGCCAGTCGGGTGCGGGTTTCGTGCGCCAGGCCACTGGCGAACTGGCGCTCCCTGGCGAGGCCTTCGTCCATGCGGGCAAGCACGTCGTTGAATCGGCTGACCAGTGGATCGAGTTCGCGTACACCGCTCACGACGAGGCGCTGCCCCGGGGCATTCGGGCTGATATCGCCCATGCGTTCGACCAGCGCAGCCATGGGCCGCAAGCCTCGTCGCACGCTGACCGGCACCACGATCAACGCAATGCCGATGGCGAGCAGCGGCCCGAGCGCAAGGACCCAATCGACACCCACCAGCATGGCATCGACGGCGGCGCGGTCTTGCTCGAACAGCAACTGGCATTGTGCCGATTGCCCCTCTCCTGCCTGCACTGCAGGCTCATCGGGCTCGCGCGACGGTTCAATGGACAGCGTCAGTTGCACTGCCCCGATATGGCGACCGCTTGCCCGCATGTCGAAGAAGGTGGGTTGCTCGGCGGTCGAGGCTGGCCAGGTCGTTGGCGTCACGGGCGGTCGCTGGCGGCTTTGCAGGGGCGAATGGCCTTCGCAGCGGAGGTCGTAGTAGGTCTGGCCGTCGTTGATCAGCGTTCCCTTCGAGATGGCCTCGCCTGCTTCGGTGGTAATGCCGTTTTCCTCCAGCTCCATCATGGAACCCAGCGCAACGGCCTGGGTCAGCAGGTTCTGCCGGAAGCGCAGCTCCAGGTCGTGGTCGATCCGCCAGTCCATGAAACGTGCGCCGCCACCCAACACCAGGAGGCTGGTGATGACCAGAAGGGAGGTGATGCGGGCGGTCAAGGAAAGGGGTTTCATGGCTTTGCCGTCATGCGATCAGGTACCCCGCGCCACGGCGCGTTTCGATCAGCCCGCCCACGCCCGCGGCGTCGAGCTTGCGCCGCAGGCCGAACACCAGCACCTCCACGCTGCGGTCGGACACCTCGCTTTCGCTACCCGAGATCCAGTCCAGGATCTCGGATCGGGTGAAGGCCCGGCCACGGTGGCGTAGCAGCAGCCCAAGCAGCGCAAGCTCCCTTGGCGTAAGGTTCAACGGTTCGCCATCCACGCTCGCACTGTGCGCGCGGGGATCCAGCGCAAGCGCGCCATGACTGAGCACGAGCGGTTGCGCCTGGTTGGGACGGCGCGAGAGCGCATGAAGCCGTGCGAGCAGTTCATCGAATGCGAAGGGCTTCATCAGATAATCATCGGCGCCGGCATTCAGGGCCTCGACCCGGTCGCCGACCTGGTCGCGTGCCGAGAGCACAAGCACGCGAGGGCGCCGTCCGGATGTTGCCATGCCGCGCAGTACGCCGATTCCATCGAGGCGGGGCAGCATCAAATCGAGCACCACCAACTCGTATTCGTACGTGCCCAGGAAGCTGCGTGCCTCCATGCCATCGGCAGCGGCATCCACCGTGAATCCTTCACCGCGCAGTCCTTGTTGCAACATTTGCCGGAGGCGTTGGGAGTCTTCAACCAGCAACAGCTTCATGTGCGCATCCACGTGTCAAAGCAGGGCGGGTCTGGTCATTGGTGCGAAGTGGCCAGTCCACGATGATCGGCCCAACTCGCCGTAAGAGCCAGCTAAGCCAGCGTCGCCTACACTCGAATCCATGCGAAAACCACACCCTGGGTGGGCCGTCCGAATGGCGCCAAACGATAGCCCATCTACCGCACGCATGCGCCGTCTTCGCATCGCCCTTCTGATTGCCGCACCTCCGCTGCTGGCCAGTTGCGCAACCTACCGCCCCCTGCCGCTCGCCGACGTCAGGGGTGCCGATAGCGTTGCCGATCTGGCCGTGCCGGCCGAGGGCTTGCGATTCCCGGCAGGCAGCCCCCACCGCTTCGATCCGACCGATGGCCTGGACGTCACCGAGACCGCCACGCTGGCGGTGGCCAACAGTCCGGCGTTGAAACTCAAGCGGGACCAGCTTGGCGTCGCGCGGGCGCAGTCGTTCGCTGCAGGCTTGCTGCCCGACCCGCAGCTGAGCGTCGGGAAGGATTTTCCCGTGCACTCCGGACCGGGCCTGACCAGCGCCTACAACCTGGGACTGAGCGAAGACCTGGGTGCTTGGCTGACCCGCTCCTCGCGCGTGTCGGCGGCGCGCAGCCAGGCAAGCCAGGTGAGCCTGGAGCTGTTCTGGGATGAATGGCAGGCGGTGGCGCAGGCGCGCCTGCTGTTCGGACAGGTGCTGAACCTGCGCGCGCAAGCGGTGCGGCTGGATGCCGAGCGGGCGGCGCTGGCACCGGTCAGCGCCTATGTTCGCAAGGCTTTGCAGGCGGGCAACCTGACCTACGATGCGGCGAGCGCCGGGCTCAATGCCGTCTCGGATGTCGAGCAACGGTCGGCGGCCAACGCGCTGGCGCTGCACCAGGCCGAGGCGGAACTGCGCCGCCTCATCGGCCTTGCACCCCGCGCGCCCTTGCCGCTGTCGGGGTCGCCCTACGCGCCGCAGCCGACCGACGCGCAGATGGATGGCGCACTGGCGGATCTGCCGCACCGGCGGCCCGATCTGCTGGCGCTGCAGGCCGGTTACCAGGCGCAGGAGGCGAAACTTCGCGGCGCGATCCTCGCCCAGTTTCCCGCGCTCGTGCTGGGCTTCAACCAGGCCCGCGATACCAGCAATATCACCACTCGAGGGTTCTCCCTCGGCATCACGCTGCCGCTGTTCGACCGCAACCGGGGCAATATCGCCATCGAAACGGCGACCCGCCAGCAGCTTCGTGACGAGTACGCCGCGCGCCTGCTCAGCGCCCGCAGCGACGCGTGGCGCCTGCAGGCGGATCTGCAGACACTCGCCAACCAGCAAGCAGGCCTGCGCCGTCATGCCAGGGCGCTGGATCAGGCCCGCGCATCGGCCGAACGGGCATGGCACGCCAACCTGCTCGATTGGCCCACCTACCTTGCCATCCGCAGCAACGCACTGACCGCCGACCTCGACCTGCTAGCGGTCGAGCAGGAGCGCGAAAAGCAGGCGATTGCGCTGGAGGCACTGCTGGGCAACACGGACATTCCCATTCCTACCGCTGCACAGGCGAGCCAGCCATGAACCGCTTCCGTTTTCTTTCACGCCTGGCATTGCTCGCCCCCGGCTTGCTGCTCGCCGCCTGCGGAGGAGGATCAGGCGGGGGCGATAACGCCTCCGGCGGCGCGGATCAGACCGTCGCGGTCACCACCACGATGCCGCGGCAACAGGTGTTCCACGACACGGTGGAGGCCTGGGGCTCGGTGGACCCGCTGCATCCGGTCACCATCAACCTCGCGCACGCCGGACAGGTCACCGCGTTGGCCGTTGCCCCCGGGCAGGCAGTCAAGCGCGGAACGACGCTGCTCACGGTCACGCCCGACCCGGCCACGCGCAGCGCCTTCGTGCAGGCGCAAAACGCCGCGCGCACGGCGGCAGGCGACCTCAAGCGAATTGAGCAACTGGCCGCAGACCGGCTTGCCACCCAGTCGCAACTGGCCGGCGCGCGCAAGGCGCTGGCCGACGCGAGGGCGGCACTCGAAGCCCAGCGTGCCCTGGGCGGCGCGAACACGCGCGAGGAGGTCAAGGCGCCGCTCGACGGCGTGGTGACCACCCTCCAGGTGCAAGTCGGCGAACGCTTTGCCGCCAATGCGCCGCTGCTTGCCTTCACCCCGACCAACGCGTTGCTGGCCCGCCTGGGCGTGCAGCCTCAGGACGCCGCGAAACTGCGCGTGGGCCTGCCCGTGCAATTGCGCGAGGTGTTCTCGGAAGGGCACGACATGCCCGCACACCTGAGCATGGTGGGCAAGGCGATCGACCCCACCAGCCGTCTCCTGCCGGTGCTGGCCGAGGTTCCGGCCGCCAGCGCCACGCCGATCGCCGGCACGGCGCTGTCCGCGGTCATCCAGACGGCCGACTACCGAGCATGGGCGGTGCCACGCGCCGCTGTGCTGCATGACGAGAAGGGTGATTACCTGTTCGTCGTCGAGCATGGCAAGGCGCGCCGCGTCGCGGTCACGTTGCGCCATCCGGAGGGTGAGGTCGTTGGCGTGCAGGGCGCGCTGGAAGCGAGCAGCCAGGTGATCGTGCAGGGCGTCTACGAATTGAATGACGGTGACGCCGTGCACATGGCCCCGGCCGAGGGTCGCGCGAAGTGAACGTCTCGCTGTGGATGCAGCGGCACCGCCGCTCGCTGTTGTTCCTCGCCCTCATGCTGACCCTCGGCGGCCTGGCCAGCGCGCTGCGCATGCCGGTGGCGCTGTTTCCGAACGTGGCGTTCCCGCGCGTGCAGGTGACGGTCGACGCGGGCGACCGTCCCGCCGACCAGATGGCGGTCGAAGTGACCCGCCCGGTGGAAGAGGCGATCCGTCGCGTACGCGGCGTGCGTGACGTGCGCTCGACCACCAGCCGGGGCAGCGCTGACATCGCGATCACCTTCGACTGGGGCTGGGACATGGCCGCCGCGCTGCAGGAGGTCAATGGCGCGGCCGGCCAGGTCCTGCCGCAGCTGCCTGCCGGCACCCAGCTCTCCACCCGGCGCATGGATCCGACCACCTTCCCCGTGCTCGCCTACAGCCTGCGCTCGCACACGCTCTCGCCCAGTGCATTGCACGACCTGGCCGAGTACCAGCTGCGCCCGTTGCTCAGCGGCATCACCGGCGTGGCGCAGGTGAACGTGCAGGGCGGCGAGGTGGCCGAATTCCATGCCGACGTCGATCCAGCACGCCTGCGCGCGACGCACTTGAGCGTGGCCGATGTGGCGACCGCGGTCGGCCATGCGGCCACGATCCAGGCGATGGGACGGGTTTCGGACCACTACAAGCTGTTCCTGCTGCTGGCCGACAACCAGCCACGCACGGTCGCGGCGCTGCGTGGCATCGTGCTGCGCGCCGACGCGCGCGGCGTGGTGCGTCTGGGCGATGTCGCCACCGTCAGCCTGGACCATGTGCCGCAGTGGATTCGCGTCAACGCCGATGGCCAGAACGCCGTGCTGCTGCAGGTCTACCAGCAGCCCGACGGCAACAGCGTACAGATCGCCAAGCAGGTCAAGCAGCGCCTGTCTGACTACGCGCCGCAGATGCCCGCCGGGGTGCGCGTCGCCAACTGGTACGACCAGACCCAACTGGTCACCGGCGCCGCCGCCAGCGTGCGCGACGCCATCCTGATCGGCATCGTGCTGGCCGGGCTCGTGCTGTTCGTGTTCCTGCGCAACACGCGGGTGATCGCGGTCGCCCTGATCGTGGTGCCCGCAGTGCTGGCGATCACCGTGCTGCTGCTGTCGGTGCTCGGCATGAGTTTCAACATGATGACGCTCGGCGGCATGGCGGCCGCCGTCGGGCTGATCATCGACGACGTGATCGTGATGATCGAGCACATCATGCGCCGCCTTAATGAAGGGGAGGGCGCGGTGCACGAGCGCGTCGCCGGCGCGGCCAACGAGTTCACCCGGCCGCTCAGCGGCTCCAGTGCGGCGACGGTGGTGATCTTCCTGCCGCTAGCCTTCCTCTCCGGTGTCACCGGCGCCTTCTTCAAGGCGCTGTCGCTGACCATGGCCAGCGCGCTAATCATTTCCTACCTGCTGACCTGGGTGGCGGTACCGTTGCTGGCCGAGCGCTTCCTCGACGAGCGTCACCGCACCGAGCACCCGCCTGGGCGTTTCACCCGCGGCATGATGCAGCGCTACGAGCGCACCCTCGACAGCTGGATCAAGCGCCCGCTGCTGGCCTTGCTGCTGGTGGTGCCGCTGGTGGTGCTCGGCGGCCTGGCGTACACGCGCGTCGGCACCGGCTTCATGCCCAGCATCGACGAGGGTGGTTTCATCCTCGACTACCTGTCCAAGCCTGGCACCTCCCTGGAAGAGACCGACCGGCTGCTAAACCAGGTCGAAACCATCATCCGCGCCAATCCCTACGTGGACACCTACTCGCGCCGCACCGGCCTGCAACTGGGCGGTGGCCTGACCGAAGCCAACCAGGGCGATTTTTTCGTGCGCCTCAAGAACGGCTCGCGTCCGGACACCGAACAGGTGATGGAACAGGTGCGTACGCAGGTCGAACAGAAGGTGCCCGGGCTGGACATCGAGCTGTCGCAGCTGATGGAGGACCTCATCGGCGACCTGGTTGCCGTGCCCCAACCGATCGAGGTGCAGCTGTACAGCGATGACACCGAACAGCTGGACGCGACCGCCCGCAAAGTCGCCGACGCGATCGGCAAGATCAACGGTGTCGTGGGCGTGCGCGATGGCATCAACCCGGCCGGTGACGCGCTGATGGTACAGGTCGATCCGGTCAAGGCCGCGCTGGAGGGACTCGATCCAGCCGGCGTGGTCGACCAGGTCGGGGCGGCGATCGATGGCAGCGTCGTGGCGCGGTTGCCGGTCGGCAGCAAGGTCGTGGGCGTGCGTGTGCGTCTGCCGCTTAGCGCACACCAGCGGCTGGAGCAGGTCGCTTCATTGCAGATCCGTGCGCCAGATGGTCACCTGTTCCCGCTGTCGCGCGTGGCGACGCTCAAGCAGGTGCAGGGCCAGCCGCAGATCACCCGCGACAACTTGAAGCGCATGGTTGCCGTGACCGGACGCATCAGTGGTCGGAGCCTCGGCTCGGCGATAGCCGACGTAAAGAATGTGCTGGCCAAGCCGGGCGTGCTGCCCAAGGGCATGTTCTATCAGCTCGGTGGCCTCTACCAGCAGCAGCAGGAAGCGTTCCGCGGGCTGACCATCGTGATGGTGGCGGCGATCGCGCTGGTGTTCACGCTCTTGTTGTTCCTGTACGAAAGCTTCCGCGTCGCGTTGGCGATCCTGGCGATGCCATTGCTGGCGATCCCGGCGGTGTTCCTGGGCCTGTGGCTGACCGGTATCGAACTCAATATTTCGGCGATGATGGGCATGACCATGATCGTCGGCATCGTTACCGAGGTGGCGATATTCTACTTCTCCGAGCTGCAGGACATCCCGGACGACGCGCCGCTGCACGATGCCTTGCACCAGGCCGGCCAGCACCGCACCCGGCCGATCCTGATGTCCACGCTGGCCGCGATCCTGACCCTGCTGCCACTGGCACTGGCGATTGGCCAGGGCTCGCAGATGCAGCAACCGCTGGCGATCGCGATCATCTCGGGCATGCTGGTGCAGGTCCCGCTGGTGCTGCTGGTGATGCCGGTGCTTTACGCACGGCTCAAGCGGCCTTGGCGGCGCAAGCATTGAGACAATGAGCGCGGAGGGGATGGCATCAGCCCAATCCGCTCGTAGTAGCGGATGGATGACAACCGCTTCGCCAACTCACGATGCGCATCGCTTGACCCTGTAGCAACTACGGGCCGTAATCTAGTTGAACAATCCCCATGGAGGGCCAGCGATGCCTTGCTGTGAGTGTGAATCGACTAGCCAAGCCCTGGTCCAGTCCAAGGCACAGCGCCGTGTGCTGTGGGTCGTGCTGGCGATCAACGTCGCCATCTTTCTGGCTGAGTTTGGTGCCGGCTTTTGGGCCGATTCCACGGCTCTGCAAGGCGACTCGCTGGATAGCTTGGGGGACGCCCTGGTGTACGGGCTGAGCCTGATGGTGCTAGGGCGATCGCTGCGCGCCCGTGCCGGAGCAGCCTTGATCAAGGGTGGCATCCAGCTTGTCTTCGCCGGTGCCGTGCTGGCTGAAGTCGTACGTAAGGTAATCGTTGGAGCCGAACCGCTGCCAGGAGTCATGGCAGTAGCTGCGAGTTTGGCCCTGATAGCCAACGTCACCTGCCTCGCGCTTTTGACTCGCTTCCGCGCAGACGACATCAACATGCGCTCGGTATGGCTGTGCTCGCGCAATGACGTGATCGGCAATGCAGGCGTGCTGCTCACAACGGCACTCATTGCCTGGACAGGCTGGCGGTGGCTGGATCTGATTTTCGGTGCGGGGCTGGCTTTGCTGTTCCTGCGAACCGCGGTCGAGGTGCTGAGCACGGCGTGGCCACAATTCTCTTCCCGGCGTAGCCCCAACGTGGGTGACTGACTAAATAGGATGCTCGCTTCGGGAATGCTCAAAACTGCATTTCGCCGAAGCCGCTTGAGAGTGACCATGATCGGTCTGGAGTGTGCCGGGGACGGAGCTACCGTTGCCGCAGGCGTAGGCGGTGCGGTGGTCGTTGCTGGCGCCGGCATCGTCATGCCGGGCATGCCACCCATGTCCATGCCGGACATCGATCCCATGTCGGCCGACGAGGTGCTGCTGGCCGGCGCCGGGACTGTTTGGGCCTGGGCCGTCAGCACCAGTGCACAGTAGAGGGTGGCGACGGGCATGAGGTTCCTCAGGAAGAGGGAAGGAGAGCACCTCATGACACCACCACCTCGCGGAACATGCCCGCCTCCATGTGGTACAGCAGGTGGCAGTGGTAGGCCCAGCGCCCCGCGGCGTCCGCGTTGACGCGGTAGGTAACCCGCTGTGCCGGCTGCACGTTGATGGTGTGCTTGCGCGCCAGGAACTGGCCGCTGGGATCCTCCAGCTCGCTGAACATGCCGTGCAGGTGGATCGGATGGTTCATCATCGTGTCGTTGACCAGCACAATGCGCAGGCGCTCGCCGAAATTGAAATGCACAGGCTTGGCTTCGGAGAACTTCTGCCCGTCGAACGACCACATGAAGCGCTCCATGTTGCCGGTCAAATGCAGTTCGATCTCGCGTTCCGGCTCGCGCGGATCGATGGGGCCATCGAGTGAATGCAGGTCCGCGTAGGTCAGCACGCGCCGGCCGTTGTCGCGCAGGCCGATGCCCGGATCATCCAGGTTGGTGCGTGGCATGTCGACGTGCATGTCCACGCCGGGACCGTACTCGGTGCGCGCATGGCGGACATTCGGCATGCCGGCGGGCGTGAGATGGTTCATGCTGCCCATGTGCATCCCTTGCGGGTCGCCCATGCCGTGCATGTCCATGCCCTGCATGCCGCTCATGTCCATGCCGGGCATGGCGCCCATGCCGTTCGGCTGGCTGCCATGCCCATGGACCCCATCGGCATCGCACCCATCATGTCCTGCATGCTGAGCCACACCCGCGGATCCATCGCCGGCACCTCCGCCTCCATGCCCGGACGGGGCGCCAGCGTGCCCCGGGCGTAGCCGGTGCGGTCGATCGACTGGGCGAACACGGTGTAGGCGCGGTCTTCCTGGGGCTCCACGATCACGTCGTAGGTTTCGGCGACCGAGATGCGGAACTCATCGACCGGCACCGGCGCAATGTCCTGGCCATCGGCCGAGATCACCGTCATCTTCAGACCCGGAATGCGTACGTCGAACAGGGTCGACGCCGAGCCGTTGATGAAGCGCAGGCGCACCTTCTCGCCGGGCTTGAACAGGCCCGTCCAGTTGCCGGCGGGCGCCGCACCGTTCATCAGGTAGGTGTAGGTGTAGCCACCCACGTCCGAGAGGTCGGTGGGATTCATGCGCATCTCATTCCACATCTTGCGCATGGCCAGCGCCTGGCTGAGGCCCTTCTGGCGCACGTCCCGGACGAAGTCCGGCACGGTCGGTTGGTGGAAGTTGAAGTAGTCGCTCTGCTTCTTGAGCTTGGCGAAAATCCGTTCCGGATCCTCATCCGTCCAGTCGTTGAGCATCACTACATAGTCGCGGTCGGCCGGGTAGCGTTCGGGGCCGGCCGGTTCGATCACCAGCGGACCGAACACGCCCGTCTGCTCCTGGAAGCGCGAGTGCGAGTGGTACCAATAGGTGCCCGATTGGCGCACCTCGAAGCGGTAGACGAAGGTCTCGCCCGGCGCGATGCCGTCGAAGGCAATGCCAGGCACGCCGTCCATCTGGAAGGGAAGCAGGATGCCGTGCCAGTGGATGGACGTCTGGACGGGCAGGTGGTTACTCACCCGCAACGTGACCGTGGTTCCTTCTTTCCAGCGCAGGATGGGGCCGGGCAGGCTGCCGTTGACGGTGGTGGCCCGGCGTGGCGCACCGGTGTAGTTGACCGGCGTCTGGCCGATCGCCAAGGCGAAATCGGTGCCGGTGAGCACGGGGAGTTGGCCGGCGTGGGCCGGTTGTGCCCAGGCCCGGCCGGGCCGCAGCAGGCCAAGACCGGCCACCGCACCACCTAGGGCGATGCCCTGAACGAAGCGCCGCCGCGACAGATCGGTCGCAGCAGGCGAGGAAAACGACTTCATGGGGAACTCTCCAAAGGCCAAACGTCGCGCCAAAGCGCGATCAGCGCGGCGGTGGGCACCCACGGCGCCCGACGCACGCATCGGATCTAGCGGGGAGGGTCAGACGGACGGTGGGCGCAACGGGGGCGCTGTTGGCGCCGAAGGCGCATGCAGGCGCAAGGGCGGGGCGTACACCCCGGCGATCCAGGACGCCATGACCACGCCGGAGGGCGTGGGCGGCAATGCGCTGGCGCACATGCCAATACAGCCACAGACGTGCCCGCTGGGGTTGCCGCAGCAGCCAGCGTGCTGCGCGCAACAATCGTGCGAGTGCGTATGGCCTGCGCGTTGCCATCTGAAGCATTGCGGTTTCGAGGCCCCATGGCGGAGTTCATCGACCGCTTCGCAGAACAGCTACGCCAGAAGCGCCGTGGCTGAGGGTCGGCCAGGAGGTTAGGGAAACTCTGATTTTGCCCCGCGGTCTTAGCGAGACCTGAGGATGGATGGTACGTGATGGCACCCAAGCAGATGAGCCTGTCGATGGAGCACGACGCCGGTTTCGAGCGGCACCGCAAGGCG
>NZ_JAPMIU010000020.1 GCF_026410505.1 Frateuria hangzhouensis | reverse complement strand
TCGGAGAAGAAGCATCAGCCGCGAGCCTCGCTTCTGCTCCCTCTCCCCTCCGGGGAGAGGGTTGGGGTGAGGGGGCGGGGCTCGCGAAGATGTTGGCTTGGGCTGGGTGAAAGCTCTTGGTTTTCTTGAAGATCGAAAGAATCGCACGCGCACCGTTCCCCGCAAGCTCCGGCGCCTCACCCCAGCCCTCTTCCCAGAGCCTCACCCCAGCCCTCTCCCCGGAGGGGAGAGGGAGTAAGGCTACGGCCTGACCCGACGCTGCTCGCGCAGGGTCGTCATCGCCTCGGAGAAGAAGCATCAGCCGCGAGCCTCGCTTCTGCTCCCTCTACCCTCTGGGGAGAGGGAGCAAGGGTTACCGCCTGACCGGATGCTGCTCGCGCAGGATCTTCACCACGTCGGGGAAGGAGAACCAGGCGGGGATCTCGCTGCCCTCGCGCAGGCGGCGCCGCAGTTCGGTGCCGGAGATGTCGCGCACCTCGTCGACAGGCGTTACCTCGTTGACGGGGATGTAGGCGTCGCGGTTGACCGCATACACCATCGCCGGGAACGGCACGATGCGGATGCCGAGTTCGTCCTGGTGCTGCTCCAGCAGCTGCTGGGCTTCGTACGGTCCATAGAACGGCTTGCCGCTGGCGTCCTTGCCCGGCCCGGCATGGTCGCGCCCGACGATGAAGTGGCTGGCGCCGTAGTTCTTGCGGATGAGCGCGTGCCACATCGCTTCGCGCGGGCCGCCCATGCGCATGGCCAGCGGCAGCAGCGAGAGCTTGGCCTGGCCTTCGGGATAGTGCGCCAGCAGCGCACGGTAGCAGCGCACGCGGGTGGAGTAATCGACGTCGTCCGGTTTGGTACGGCCGACCGAGGGCTGGATCAGCAGGCGGGCGCCAACCTGCTCGGCGGCGCGCAGGGTCAGCTCGCGATGCGCGCGATGCATGGGGTTGCGGGTCTGGAAGGCGACGATGCGGCTCCAGCCGTTGGCCTCGAACCAGGCGCGCAGGCTGCGCGGGGTGTCGCGCAGTTCGGCGAAGTCCGGGTGCGCGGGCGGCTGGATGCCGGTCACGCGGCCGCCCAGGTAGACCGGCCGGGTACGCTCGAGCAATTCGGCCACGCCCGGGTGCGTGCGGTCGCTGGTGCCGAATACGTGCAGCGCCTCGTGCCGGCGGTCCGGCCAATAGATGTCACGCACCTGGAGTACGGCCAGCGGTCGGCCTTCGCCATCGCGCAACACCACCTCGCTGCCGGGCGAGAGGCCGGCCGAGAATGCCTCGTCCACGTCCAGCGTGATCGGCATCGGCCACAGCGCGCCGTCGGCCAGGCGCATGTTCTCGACCACACCGCTGTAGTCGCGGCGGTCGAGGAAACCTTCCAGCGGCGAGAACGCCCCCGACAGCAGCAATTCCAGGTCGCATAGCTGGCGCGTATCGAGTTGCAGCGATGGCAAGGTATCGACGCGCTGCTTCAGCGCCTCGGCCTCCTCCGGCGGCAGGTAGAGATCCTTGAGCCGGCCACCATGCGGCTCGATCAGCCGGCCGGTGGCGCCGGTATCCGCGAAGGCCGTCACGCGCATGTCGCCTGTCCTCCCATGACCGATCCCTGCCCAAGGCTAGTGCAGCGCTCAGACGATATTGTGCAGGCCGCATTCACGCTTGAGACCGAAGAAGCGGGTGTCTTCCGGATCCATTCCCGGCTCCCAGCGGTGGCTGGTGTGCACATCGCCGATCGAGGTGTAGCCTTGGTCCCACAGCGGGTGATACGGCAAGCCGTGGCGCTTGAGGTAAATCCCCACGTCGCGATCGAGCCAGTCGGCCAGCGGATGGAATTTCCAGCGGCCATGGCGATGCTCGGCGAAGGCCACGTCGGCGCGGGTGCGCGCCTGGCTGCGGCGCAGGCCGGCGAACCAGCCGACGGCGCCCAGCTCGGCCAGCGCCCGCTGCATCGGCTCGACCTTGCGCATCCGGTTGTAGCGGTCCAGGCCCTCGATGCCCTGCTCCCACAGCCGGCCGTGGCGGGCCTCCATCCAGGCCGGGCCCAGCGGGGCGCGGTAGGTCTTGAGGTTGAGATCGAAGCGCGCGGCGAGCTCATCGACGAAGCGGTAGGTTTCCGCAAACAGGTAGCCGGTGTCGATCAGCACCACCGGGATATCCGGCCGCTGCCGCGTGACCATGTGCAGCGACACGGCCGCCTGCGCACCGAAACTGGACGACAGCACGTGCTCGCCCGGCACGTGCTCCAGCGCCCAGGCGACGCGGGCCTCGGCGTCGAGCCCGGCCAGCCGCGCGTTGACTTCGGCCAGCGCCTGCGGCTCCCGCGCGGCTTGCCGGAACAGCGCCGCGCTCATGCGCTCACCTCGGTCGGAATGTGCCGCGCAGGTGAGCCACCGGCCAGGACACCGCAGCGCAGAAGGAAGTCGCCGAAACCCTCGCCTGCCGTGCGTTCGGCGGCATAACGGGCGAACAGCGGTTCGAGCGCGTCGAGAATGGCCGCTTCGTCCACGTTCTCCCGGTACAGGCGATTGAGGCGCTGGCCGACGGCGTCGGCACCCAGTCGCAGGTCGTAGCGGCCGGGGGCGCGGCCGACCAGCGCGATCTCGCCCAGGTACGGCCGCGAGCAGCCATTGGGGCAGCCGGACAGGCGCAGCAGGATCGGCGCATCGCACAGGCCGTGGCGATCCAGCCGCGCCTCGAGTTTCTCCAGGAGCGTCGGCAGGTAGCGCTCGCTCTCGGCCATGGCGAGCCCGCAGGTGGGCAGCGCCACGCAGGCGATGGCGTGGCGGCGGATGGCGCTCTGGCGGCGGTAGCCGTCCATGCCGTGCGCCGCGACGATGGCGTCGATGCGCGCGCGGTCGCCCGCCTCCACGTTGGCGATGATCACGTTCTGGTTGCAGGTGAGGCGGAAATCGCCGGTGTGCACGCCGGCCAGCTCGCGCATGCCGCTGAGCAGCCTTTGTTCGCCGCGATCCTGCAGGCGGCCTGACTCGATGTGCAGGGTCAGGTGCCAGCGGCCGTCCTCGCCCTGCAGCCAGCCGTAGCGGTCGCCGTTGTGGTCGAAGCGGTAGGGCCGCACCGGCTGCAGGGCGAAGCCCAGGCGGCGTTCCAGTTCGGCCTTGAACACGTCGGTGCCGCGGTCGTCGAGTGTGTACTTCAGGCGCGCGTGCTTGCGCTCGCTGCGGTCGCCCCAGTCGCGCTGGATCGCGATGATCTGCCCGGCGGCATCGCGCAGCTGGTCGGGCGTGACGAAGCCGATCACCTCGGCCAGGCGCGGATAGGTCGCCGGATCGCCGTGCGTGGCGCCCATGCCGCCGCCAATGGCGAGGTTGAAACCGGCGAGCCTGCCATCCTCGGCGATCGCGATCAGCCCCAGGTCCTGCGCGAACACGTCGATGTCGTTGAGCGGCGGGATGGCCAGGCCGATCTTGAACTTGCGCGGCAGATAGGCCTTGCCGTACAGCGGCTCGGGCTCCGGCTCGCCGGCCAGCTTTTCGCCGTCCAGCCACAGCTCGTGGTACGCGGTGGTCCGCGGCGCCAGTTCTTCGGAGAGTTTCGCCGCCCAGGCATAGGCCTCGGCATGCGCCGCCGACTGCACCGGCAGCGGCGTGCTGACCACGTTGCGCAGCACGTCGCCGCAGGCGGCGATGGTGCTGGCCATGGCGTGGTGGATCGCCGCGATGGTGGCTTTCAGGTCGCGCTTGAGGATGCCGTGCCACTGGAAGGTCTGCCGCGTGGTGATGCGCAGGCCGCTGCTGGCGTATTCGCTGGCAAGCCGGTCGAACACCCGCCACTGCGCCGGCGTGACCACGCCGCCGGGCAGTCGGGCGCGCAGCATGAAGGCGTACAGCGGTTCGAGCTTTTGCCTGCGGCGTTCCTCGCGCAGTTCGCGGTCGTCCTGCTGGTAGCTGCCGTGGAACTTCAGCAGCTTGGTATCGGCCGCGCCGATGGCGCCGGTGACGGCGTCGGCCAGGCCCTCGGCGATGGAGCCGCGCAGTTGCCGGCTCGCTGCCTTGATGTGTTCGAGTTCGGAGAGCGTGGGCATCGGTCAGTACACGTCGCGGACGTAGCGTCCCTGGGTGAGAAGGTCGGCGAGCCAGGCACTGGCCGCGTCGGGGGAATGGCCGCCATGCGCGACGGCAATATCGATCAATGCATCGTGCACATCCCTGGCCATGTGGCTGGCGTCGCCACATACGTACAGGTGCGCGCCGTCTTCCAGCCAGGCGTAGAGCTGCCTGCCCTGTTCCCGCAAACGATGCTGGACATAGGTCTTGCGCGCGCCGTCGCGCGAGAAGGCGAGATCGAGCCGATGCAGCGCACCGCTCTTCAGCGCTTCCTGCCATTCCACCTGGTAGAGGAAATCGCGGGTGAAATGGCGGTTGCCAAAGAACAGCCAGTTGCGCCCGCGGGCGCCGGTTTCGCGGCGGTCCTGCACGAAGGCGCGGAACGGCGCCACGCCGGTGCCCGGGCCGATCATGATGATGTCGCGGGCATCGTCGGCCGGCAGCCGGAAGCGGTCGTTGGATTCGATGAACACCGGCACGGTGGCGTCTTCGGCCAGCGCCGAGAGAAAGGCCGAAGCGGCACCCCAGTGCGGCGCGCCAAAGGCTTCGTACTCGATTCGCGCGACCGTCAGGTGCACCTCCGCCTCGCCGACTGCGCGCGGGCTGGAAGCGATCGAGTACAGCCGCGGCGTGAGCGGGCGCAGCGCAGCGACCAGGTCGGACGCGCGCCAGGGGCCGGGGTAGCGGTGCAGCAAGTCGATCGGCTGATGGCTGGCCAGCAGCCCGGCGAACGCGGCAGCGTGCTCCGTGCGCAGCACGCGCATCAGGTCGGCATGGCCGCTGGCGGCGGCGTGCGCCGCGACGAAGGCGCGGGTGAGCCGGGTCAGCTCGCATTCCTGGCCGAGCCATTGCGCCAGCGGCAGCGTGCGGCCCGCGTGCGCGACGTCCTCGCCACCGTCCAGCCGCAACGCCTGCAGCCACTGTCCGACCAGCGCAGGCGGATTGGTGGGCCGGATGCCGATGGCATCGCCGGGTGCATAGCGCAGCCCCGAGCCTTCCAGCGACAGCTCCAGGTGATGCACGGCGCGCGCGCTGTCGCGCGAGACGATGCGCTGGTTGGCCAGCACGCTGGCGGCGAACGGTTGCTCGCGCGACGGCAGGCCGCGCCCACCCGGTGCGGGCACGGTGGCGCTGCGCACGGTAGCGGGCGTGGCCGTGCCGAGCGACTGGCGGGCCTGCTCCAGCGCACCGACCGACCAGGGCGCGGCGGACGCATCGATATCGACGTCCGCTTCGCCCAGCGGCGCGAAGCGGGTGGCGCCGAGTTCGGCCAGGCGCTCGTCCAACTGGCGGCCGATCGCGCAGAACTGCGGATAGCTCGAATCGCCCAGTCCCAGCACCGCGTAGCGCAGGCCCGTCAGCCGGGGCGCGCGCTTGCCGGCGATGAACTCGACCAGGCCGCGGGCGTCGTCCGGCGGCTCGCCCTCGCCCTGCGTGCTGATCACGATCAGCAGGTGCGTTTCCTTCGCCAGTTCGCGCAGCGGGTAGGCATCGGCGCGAATCAGCCGCACGGGCAAGCCACCCGACTCGCTGCGCGCGGCGAACTGTTCGGCCAGGCGCTTGGCGTTGCCGGTCTGGCTGCCGTAGAGAAGGGTCAGGCGCGAGGGATCCGGCGCTGTCGCCGGCGCGGTGTCCGCGCGCCGCAGGCCGTGCCGTGCCTGCCCTGCGCGGGCGGCGCTCCAGGCGGCGATCCAGTACAGCTCGTCGGCGGCCAGTCCGTCGACCAGCCGTGCGAGCAAGGAGGTCTTTTCCGCACTCAGGGCGACGGGCAACGGCTCCGGGGCAACCAGCGCATTCACGCGTTCTTGTCCTTTTGGACGTCTCAATGGAGGGCCCGGACAATCTAGGGCGTCGTGTCGGCGCCAGGGAAAGGACAGCTCGGCATGTGCATATACCAGGCCCTCATTTCCGCGCATGGGCAGCGCTTTGAATACTCCAGCGACCCCCTCGCCTTCGCGCATCGATGACTGTCCCTGTCGAGTTCCTCACTTTCGCCGCCGTCGGCGCGTTGGCACAGCTGGTCGACGGCGCGCTGGGAATGGCCTACGGCGTGGCGTCGGCGGCGATGCTGCTGGGCCTGGGCGTGCCGCCGGTGACTGCCACCGCGAGCGTGCACCAGGCCGAGGCCTTCACCTGCGGCGCGTCGGGCCTGAGCCACTGGCTCGCCGGCAACGTGCGCTGGCGGCTGTTCTGGATGCTGGCCATTCCCGGTGTGATCGGCGCGGTGGTCGGTGCCGCGGTGGTGGTGCACGTGCCGGCGGACTGGATGCGCCTGGCGCTGACGCCCTACCTGCTGGGCATGGGCGTGTTCCTGCTGTTGCGCGGCGCGCTGGGTCGCCCGCCGGGCCCGGACGTGCCGCGCGGCACGCCGGTGCTTGGCCTGGGTGCTGGCTTTGCCGACGCGATCGCCGGCGGCGGCTGGAGCGCGCTGACCGTGACCACGCTGGTCGCCCGCGGCGCCACGCCGCGCATGGTGATCGGCACCGTGCACCTGGCCAAGTGCGTGGTGAGTATCGCCGCCAGCCTGAGCTTTTTGCTGATGATCGGCCTCAGCCATGGCACGGCGGTGCTCGGGCTGATCGCCGGCGGCGTGCTGGCCGCGCCGGTGGGCGCGGTGTTCGCCCGGCGCATGCCGGCGCGGGTGGCCACGGTGATGGCGGCGATCGCGGTATTGGGGCTGGGCGTGAGCAACGTCGTGAAGGCGTTCGGTTAGACGCAGCCTCCGCTGCAGGCACGCCTTACAATGCGCGGATGAACGACCCACTCCCCATCGAAGTCCGCGGCTCGGCGAAACAGCCGCTCGGCATGACGCCCGCGCAGTTCCTGCGCGACTACTGGCAGAAGCACCCGCTGCTGATCCGCAACGCCTTCCCCGGTTTCCAGCCACCGCTGCAGCCGGACGACCTGGGCGGCCTGGCCTGCGAGGACGGCGCGCTGTCGCGGCTGATCGTGCACGACGACAAGCGCGATCGCTGGTCGGTGAAGAGCGGTCCGCTCGACGAGGCCGATTTCGCCCGCACACCCGAGAGCAACTGGACCCTGCTGGTGCAGGACGTGGACAAGTGGGACGCCGACGTGGCGCAATTGCTGGAGCACTTCCGCTTCCTGCCCAGCTGGCGCGTCGACGACGTGATGGTGTCCTACGCCGAACCGGGCGGCGGCGTCGGTGCGCACGTCGACCAGTACGACGTGTTCCTGCTGCAGGGCCTGGGCCAGCGGCACTGGGCGATCAGCACCGACCCGGACGCGCCGAAGGATTTCCGTCCCGACATCGAGCTCAAGCAGCTGGCGCACTTCGAGCCCACGCACGAATGGCTGCTGGAACCGGGCGACATGCTCTACCTGCCGCCGGGCGTGCCGCACGACGGCGTGGCCTTCGGCGGCCCGTGCATGACCTTCTCCATTGGCATGCGCGCGCCGTCCCGGGCCGAACTGACCGGCGACCTGGCCGACTACCTGGCCGAGCGGCTGGACGAATCGCAGCGCTATACCGACCCGGATCTTGCCCCGGCGCGCGCCGCTGGCGAAATCGACGCGGCGGCGCTCGCGCGCCTGCGTACCGCGCTGCCGTTCGCCAGCGCGCTGGACGAGGACGGCCTGCGCGACTGGTTCGGCCGCTTCATCACCCGCTACCGCAACGCGCAGACACCCGCGCCGCCGGCCCGGCCGATGACCCTGCCCGTCCTGCGCAAGCGCCTGGCAGAGGGCGCGGCATTGCTGCGCCATCCCTGGTCGCGGCTGGCCTGGAGCCGTGGCCGGCGCGGCGCGGTGCTGTTTGCCAATGGCCTGGCCTACCCTGCCCCGGTCGAGCTGGCTCGCCGGCTATGCGCCGAGCGCACGCTCGCCTTCGAAGACGTGCCCGGGGACGATGGATCGGCACTGCTGCTCGCACTCGTCAACGACGGCCACCTGGTGCCGCGCAAGGGGCGGCGGTGACCCTGGAGGCCGACGGCTCCGACAACCTGCTGCCGGCAGGCGACGCTGCCGAACTGGCTGCCGCGCGCCTCGCCCTGCTGGCGCAGGCGCGTCGGCAGGTGGATATCCGCCTGCCACGCCTGGACGCCACCACATATGCCGGCACCGGGGAGCTCGCCGAACTGCGCCGCCTCGCCACCGCTGGCCGCGGCGCGCAGATCCGCCTGCTGCTGAGCGAACCGGCCGCCGCGCTGCGCGACAGCCATCGACTGATCCTGCTGATGCAACGGTTGCCCAGCGTGATCCTGGTGCGCGTGCCGGTCGAGGAGATCGACCTGGGCAACCCCTCGTCCTGCCTGCTCACCGACGCCGGCGGCTACCTGTTCCTGCCCGATGCCGAACGCCCGCAGGGCCGCGCCGCACTGGCCGATCGCCCGGGCTGGGCGCCGCTGCGCCAGCAGTTCGACGAAATGTGGGAGCGCGCCGAGCGCGCGCGCATCCTGCAACCACTGGATCTGTAGGGCGGGCGTAGGATGGGCTTCGGCCCACCGTTTCCTTGCAGCGAGATCGACGGTGGGTTGAAGCCCACCCTGTGCGTCAGGATGTCTTCCGGTTCTTGCGCCCGATCGCCACGATGATGACCGCAAAGGCGGCCAGCCGGATCAGGTAGGCGAAGCTGCGGTCTTCGAAATAGACGTTGGTGACCGCGATGAGGCTCTGCGCCAGGCCCAGCAACCCGAACGCCAGCGAGAAGGCCAGGAACAGCGTGTCGCGGGTGCGCCGCCAGAAACGCAGGAAGAACAGGCTCGCGGCAAAGAAGCCGAGCGTGACCGCGCCGGAGAGGTAATAGATCAGCAGCGTCATTCCCCTTCTCCGTTCCAGATGAAGCCGAACAGCAATGTCGCCACCGCCGCCAGCGAGAGCAGGGAACGCGGGACCGCAAGGTCGACCGAACCGGGAAAAACGATCAGGTCCAGCACCAGCAGCAGGTTCTGCATCGCCAGCAGCAGGAAGCACAGCGCGCTCCAGAACAGCAACCCTGCGCGGGTGCGATGGAAACTTCGACCCAGCATCACCGCACAGACCGTGCTGGCGAGGAAGCACAACAGGTAGACCGCCGGTGCGAAGTATTGGGACACGCGCTAGTCCTTGCGGAAGCGGAAAGCGTCGGCGAACGCGACGAGGTTGTCTGACCGGGATCGCATGATCAGGCGCAACACGGCATCGGGAGAACGGACGTAGAGCGCCTGCGAGGCCTCGACCAGCTCGTGCAGATCTTCGGAGGCGGGGCCGTAGCGCACCAGATCGTCGCTTTCGCGCACGATCAGGCCGGCGGCGTGGAGCGATTCCACGGCCTGGCTTACGACCAATTCGCTGGCTCGCAACGCGTCGACCAGTTCCGGGGAAGACCAGCAGCGCGCGGGATCGCGCAGCAGCAGGAACAGCAGCTCCATCGACCAGATGGACCGGAATGTCGACCGCAGGAAACCGGCTACATCCTTCTCCAATGGCATTCCGACAATTGCCCCCTTGTCTGACGGATCAACGTGAGCTTGCCCCTCCCACCCAAAAGCCGATCCCGAACGGAGCGACCTGCTGCAAATGGCCGCTCGCATTCTATGGTCTGGCTTCCGGGAAGCCAACCCGGCCCATGCTATAAAGTTCGGCGGCCTAGAGGCCCGATGTACCACCAGGCAAGGAATGCCGTGGGGAGGCGTGAATCCGGACAGGCGCGACCATGTCGCAGAACGGGCACCTGCGTGGCGCGTTTTTCGTCCGGGCGCGTAGCCTTCGCATAGGACCGGTTGAAGCATGGGTTCAGCGTGGGACGCGCAACCTCGGCGGCTTGCCCTCCAATCGCCAGGCGCCACCCCACAAAGGGATTCATGATTCGACCTGGGCGGGACTGTCACGACGGGAGACTCATGTGAACGCCGAAATTCGCCAAGAACGGGTCGACCGCCCCCAACTCATCGCCGCCCTGCACAGCCTGCGCAGCGGCGACTTCAGCGTGCGCCTGCCCGAGAACGGCCCGGACGCCGACCCCGAAGTGGCCAGGCTGTTCAATGAGGTGGTCGGCTTCAACCGGCAGCTCACCGAGGAGCTCGAGCGGCTTTCGGTCGTGGTCGGCAAGGAAGGCCGCATCAACCAGCGCGGCCGCGTCAAGGCCGCCACCGGCGGCTGGGAAAGCGCGATCCGCTCGGTCAACAACCTGATCGAGGACATGGTCCAGCCCACCGCGGAGGTCGCGCGCGTGATCGGCGCGGTGGCCAAGGGCAACCTGTCGCAGACCATGACGGTGGAGATCGATGGCCGCCCGCTGCGCGGCGAGTTCCTGCGCATCGGCAAGGTGGTCAATACGATGGTGGCGCAGCTGGCCTCGTTCGCTTCCGAGGTCACCCGCGTGGCGCGCGAAGTCGGCACCGAGGGCAAGCTCGGTGGCCAGGCGACCGTGAAGGGCGTGGCCGGCACCTGGAAGGACCTGACCGACAACGTCAACGCGATGGCCACCAACCTCACCGGCCAGGTGCGCAACATCGCCGAGGTGACCACCGCGGTGGCCTCCGGCGATTTGTCAAAAAAAATCACGGTGGAGGTCAAGGGCGAGATCCTCGAGCTCAAGAACACCATCAACACCATGGTGGACCAGCTCAACTCGTTCGCCTCCGAAGTGACCCGCGTGGCGCGCGAGGTGGGTACCGAAGGCAAGCTCGGCGGCCAGGCCCAGGTGCCGGGCGTCGCCGGCACCTGGAAGGACCTCACCGACAACGTCAACCTGATGGCCGACAACCTCACCGGGCAGGTGCGCAACATCGCCGAGGTGACCACGGCGGTGGCGCGCGGCGACCTGTCCAAGAAGATCACGGTGGAGGTCAAGGGCGAGATTCTCGCGCTCAAGGACACCATCAACGTGATGGTGGACCAGCTGAACTCGTTCGCCTCAGAAGTGACCCGCGTGGCCCGCGAAGTGGGTACCGAGGGCAAGCTCGGCGGCCAGGCGCAGGTACCCGGCGTGGCCGGCACGTGGGCCGACCTGACCGACAACGTCAACCTGATGGCCGACAACCTCACCGGCCAGGTGCGCAACATCGCTGAGGTGACCACCGCGGTGGCCTCGGGCGACCTCTCCAAGAAGATCACGGTGGAGGTCAAGGGCGAGATCCTGGAACTGAAGAACACCATCAACACGATGGTGGACCAGTTGAACGCATTCGCCTCGGAAGTGACCCGCGTGGCGCGCGAGGTGGGCACCGAGGGCAAGCTCGGTGGCCAGGCGACCGTGCCCGGCGTAGCCGGCACCTGGGCCGACCTGACCGACAACGTCAACCTGATGGCCGACAACCTCACCGGCCAGGTGCGCAACATCGCCGAGGTGACCGTGGCGGTGGCCCGCGGCGATCTTTCCAAGAAGATCACCGTGGACGTCAAGGGCGAGATCCTCACGCTCAAGGACACCATCAACACGATGGTGGACCAGCTCAACTCGTTCGCCTCCGAAGTGACCCGCGTGGCGCGCGAAGTGGGCTCCGAAGGCAAGCTCGGCGGCCAGGCGCAGGTACCGGGCGTCGCCGGCACCTGGAAGGACCTGACCGACAACGTCAACCTGATGGCCGGCAACCTCACCGGCCAGGTGCGCAACATCGCCGAGGTGACCACCGCGGTGGCGCGTGGCGACCTGTCCAAGAAGATCACGGTGGAGGTCAAGGGCGAGATCCTGGAGCTGAAGAACACCATCAACGTGATGGTGGACCAGCTCAACGCGTTCGCCTCCGAGGTGACCCGCGTGGCCCGCGAGGTGGGTTCGGAAGGCAAGCTCGGTGGCCAGGCGCGGGTGGAAGGCGTCGGCGGCACCTGGAAGGACCTGACCGACAACGTCAACGCGATGGCGGCCAACCTCACCGGCCAGGTGCGCAACATCGCCGAGGTGACCACCGCGGTGGCACTGGGTGATCTGTCCAAGAAGATCACCGTGGACGTCAAGGGCGAGATCCTGGAGCTGAAGAACACCATCAATACGATGGTCGATCAGCTCAATTCGTTCGCCTCCGAAGTGACCCGCGTGGCGCGCGAGGTGGGTACCGAAGGCAAGCTCGGCGGCCAGGCGCAGGTGCGCGGCGTGGCCGGCACCTGGGCCGATCTCACCGACAACGTCAACCTGATGGCCGAAAACCTCACCGGCCAGGTGCGCAACATCGCGGACGTCACCACCGCGGTGGCCCGCGGCGACCTGTCCAGGAAGATCACGGTGGACGTCAAGGGCGAGATCGCCGCGCTCAAGGACACCATCAACGTGATGGTCGACCAGTTGAACTCGTTTGCCTCCGAGGTGACCCGCGTGGCCCGCGAAGTGGGCACCGAGGGCAAGCTCGGCGGGCAGGCGCAGGTGCCCGGCGTGGGCGGCACCTGGAAGGACCTGACCGACAACGTCAACCTGATGGCCACCAACCTGACCAACCAGGTGCGCGGCATCGCCGAGGTGGTGACCGCGGTGGCGCAGGGCAACCTCAAGCGCAAGCTGGCGGTGGACGCCAAGGGCGAGATCGCCGCGCTGGCCGAAACCATCAACGGCATGATCGAGACGCTCGCCACCTTCGCCGACCAGGTCACCAACATGGCGCGCGAGGTGGGCATCGAGGGCAAGCTCGGCGGCCAGGCGCGCGTGCCCGGCGCCGCGGGCCTGTGGCGCGACCTCACCGACAACGTCAATCAGCTCGCCGCCAACCTGACCAACCAGGTGCGCTCGATCGCCGACGTGGCGACCGCGGTGACCAAGGGCGACCTCTCGCGCTCGATCGCGGTGGCGGCTTCGGGCGAGATGGCCGCGCTGAAGGACAACATCAACGAGATGATCCGCAACCTCAAGGACCAGACCTTGAAGAATGCGGAGCAGGACTGGCTCAAGACCAACCTGGCGCGCTTCTCGCGCATGCTGCAGGGCGTGCGCGACCTGGCGACGGTGTCCAACCTGATCATGTCGGAGCTCGCGCCGCTGGTGAACGCGCAATACGGCGTGTTCTACGTGGCCCGCCGCGAGGACAACGAAACGGTTCTGGACCTGGTCGCCAGCTACGGCGCCGAGAGCAAGGACCAGCTCAAGCCGACCTTCAAGCTGCGCGAAGGCCTGGTCGGCCAGTGCGCCGCCGACAAGCGGGCGATGCTGCTGACCGACATTCCCGACAATTTCATCCGCATCGGCTCGGGGCTGGGCCATGCGGCGCCGGCCAACGTGACGATCCTGCCGGCGCTGTTCGAGGACGACGTCAAGGCGGTGATCGAGCTGGCCTCGTTCAACCGCTTCAACGAGACCCACCAGAACTTCCTCGACCAGTTGATGGAATCGGTCGGCATCGTGCTCAACACCATCGCCGCCACGATGCGTACCGAGGGCCTTCTGCAGCAATCGCAGTTGCTCACCACGGAACTGCAGGCGCGCCAGACCGAGCTGACCACCAAGCAGGAAGAGCTGCACACGACCAACGAGGAACTGCAGGAAAAGGCGCAACTGCTGGAGAACGAGAAGAAGCAGGTGGAGGCCAAGAACTTCGAGATCGAGATGGCCCGCCGCGCGGTGGAGGAAAAGGCCGAGCAGTTGTCGCTCACCTCCAAGTACAAGTCCGAATTCCTGGCCAACATGAGCCACGAGCTGCGCACCCCGCTCAATTCGCTGCTGATCCTTTCGCGCCTGCTGGCGGACAACCCGCAGGGCAACCTGAGCGAAAAGCAGACCGAGTTCGCCCGCACCATCCACTCGGCCGGCTCCGACCTGCTGAACCTGATCAACGACATCCTGGATCTGTCCAAGATCGAGTCCGGCACGGTTTCCATCGAGATCGGCGACATGCCGCTCAGCGGGCTCAAGCTGCACATGGAACGCACCTTCCGCCAGCTGGCCAGCGACAAGAACCTGGAGTTCAGGGCGGAGTTCGATCCGGCGCTGCCGGCGTCCATCCGCACCGACGAGAAGCGCCTGCAGCAGGTGGTGCTCAACCTGCTCTCCAACGCCTTCAAGTTCACCGGCGAAGGCAGCGTCACACTGGCCGTGCGCCCGGTCACCGGCGGCTGGAGCCCCCACCACCCGGTGCTGCGCTACGCCGAGCGCGCGATCGAGATCGACGTCGTCGACACCGGCATCGGCATTCCGAAGGACAAGCAGAAACTGATCTTCGAAGCCTTCCAGCAGGCCGACGGCACCACCAGCCGAAAGTACGGCGGCACCGGCCTGGGCCTGTCGATCAGCCGCGAGATCGCGCGCCTGATCGGCGGCGAACTGCAGGTGCGCTCGACCCAAGGCGAGGGCTCGACTTTTACCCTGTTCGTGCCGCTGGAGGCCGTCTCGCCGGCCGCCCTGCCCTTGGGCAACTCCAACGCGCGCTACGACAACAGCGGCGCCATGGTTCCCAGCGCCCTGCCCGCGCCGACAGAGGTCGCCGACGATCGCGACGCGCTGGGCGATGCCCCGTTCGTGCTGATCGTCGAGGATGACCCGACCTTTGCCTCGGTGCTGCTCGACATTGCCCGCGAGGCCGGGCTCAAGGGCGTGGTGTCCACTGCCGGCGCCGGCACCCTGGCGTTGGCGCGCAAGCTGCAGCCGAACGCGATCACGCTGGACCTGGGCCTGTCGGACATCGACGGTTTCGTGCTGCTGGACCTGCTCAAGCACGACCCGCAGACCCAGCACGTGCCGATCCAGGTGATCTCCGGCGCGGACAAACTCGATGCCGCGCTCAGTCTGGGCGCATTCGACGTGACCGAAAAGCCGGCCGCCTCGGAGGAGCTGGCCGGGCTGTTCGGCCGTCTGGCCGACCACGTCCGCCAGTCGCCCACGGCGCGTCCGGGCGACGCACCGGCCGGCGGCCTGCGCCCGGTGCTGGAACTGCGCGGCGCGCGCGTGCTCATCGTCGACGACGACATCCGCAACATCTATTCGCTGACCAGCGTGCTGGAAAGCCACGGCGTGGAAGTGCTGCATGCCGAAGGCGGCCGCGAGGGCATCGCGATACTGGAACAGACCCCGGGCATCGACATCGCGCTGATCGACATCATGATGCCGGAGATGGACGGCTACGAAACGATGCAGCAGATCCGCGCCCAGCCCGCGCTCGCCGACGTGCCGCTGATCGCGGTTACCGCCAAGGCGATGAAGGGCGATCGCCAGAAATGCCTGGACGCGGGCGCCTCCGACTACATCGCCAAGCCGGTGGACATCGAACTGCTGTTGGCCCTGCTGCGCGTGTGGTTGGCCCGCTCGCGCGAGCAGGCTTCCGCCGTCGCGCTGTAGCGCGGGACACTGACCATGAACGTACCTGTTTTCCGCCCCTCACCGCCCAACCTGCGCCGCGGCCATCCGGCCGAACCGTCGGAGCGGGCGCGGATCCTCATCGTCGACGACGACGAGCGCAACCTGCTGGCGATCCGCACGGTGCTGGAGGACATTGCCGACGTCGTGCTGGCCCGCTCCGGCGAGGATGCACTGCGGCAGCTGCTCAAGGGCGAGTTCGCGGTGATCCTGCTGGACGTCTACATGCCCGGCATGGACGGCTACGAAACCGCGCAGATCATCCGCGCGCGCGAGCAGACCAAGCGCATTCCGATCATCTTCCTGTCGGCGGTCAACAAGGAAACCGAGCACCTGATCCGCGGCTACTCGATGGGCGCGGTGGACTACGTGTTCAAGCCGGTCGAGCCGGTGGTGCTGCGCTCCAAGGCCACGGTGTTCGTCGACCTGTACATGATGACCCGCGAGGTGCGCCGCAAGGCCAGGCAGGAGCAGGAGCTGCTGGACGCCAACCTGCGCGCCAACGCCGAACGGCTGCGCGCCGAGCAGGAGCTGCGCCTGGCCGAGCAGCGCCAGGCGGCGATCATCCAGTCGCTGCCGCTGGTGTTGTACCTGGAGGATCGCGAGGCGACGCCGCGCATGCCGAAGTTCGTCAGCGGCAACTTCACCGCGGTGACCGGCTTCGCCTACGAGGACCTCGGTACCCAACCCACGTTATGGCTGGACCGGTTGCATCCGGAAGACCGCGAGCGCGTCATCGGCGCCCTGCAGGCGCGCCGCGACGGCCGCGCCTACGCGGTGGAGTACCGCTGGCTGTGCGCCGACGGCAGCTACAAGCACTTCCTCGACCAGGCCGTGCTGCTGCGCGACGCCAAGGGCAACCCGCTCGAGTACGCCGGCACCCTGCTCGACGTAACCGATCGCAAGAACCTCGAAACCCAGCTGCTGCACGTGCGCAAGATGGACGCGCTGGGCCAGCTCACCGGCGGCATCGCGCACGATTTCAACAACCTGCTGGCGGCCGTGCTGGGCGGGCTGGGCCTGATCGAACGACGCATCGCGCTGGCCGACGATCAGCGCAAGGTGCTGGAGATGACCCGCCACGCCGCCCAGCAGGGCGCGGAGCTGGTCTCGCGCCTGCTGGCCTTCGCGCGCAAGCAGAAGCTCGAACCCGCGCGCGTGGAGATGGACAACCTTTCCGGCACGGTGACCCAGCTGCTGACCCATACGCTCGGTGGCCTGGTGGCGCTGGAATGGGAGCTGCAGGAGGGCCTGTGGTCGCCCTACGCGGACGAAACCCAGCTGGAACTGGCGTTGATGAACCTGGTGATCAACGCCCGCGACGCCATGCCCGAGGGCGGCAAGATCTGCATCGCCTGCCGCAACGCCAGCGTCGGTGCCGGAGGTGACGCCGCCACAGCCGGCGACTACGTGGTACTGGCGGTGTCCGACACCGGCTGCGGCATCGCACCGGAGATGCTCGAGCGCGTCACCGAACCGTTCTTTACCACCAAGGCGGTCGGCAAGGGCACCGGCCTGGGCCTGTCCATGGTGTACGGCTTCGCCCAGCAGTCCGGCGGCACCATGCGCCTGGAAAGCAGGCTGGACCATGGCACCACGGTCGAGCTGTGGTTGCCGCGCTCCCCGGAAGCGGCACGCCGCCCGCCGGCCAGCGCGCCCGCCGACGGCCCGGACCCGCGCAAGCGGGCGCGCAACATCCTGCTGGTGGACGACCACGAGGGCGTACGCGCCACCACCGCGGCGATGCTCGAGGACCTGGGCCACCAGGTCACCACCGCCGCCGACGGCGAGCACGTCAGCCAGTTGATCCAGGGCGACGACGTGCACTCCATCGACTTCATCATCAGCGACTACGCCATGCCGCTGGTGTCCGGCTCGGAGGTGATCCGCAAGCTGCGCGCGGTCAAGCCGGGGCTGCCGGGCATCATCATCAGCGGTTACGCCGACACGGCGGCAATCTCCGGAGCGCCCGAAGGGGTGATCGTGGTGTCCAAGCCGTTCACGCCTGCGCAGTTGCAGGACGCCATCGCCGCCGCGGGGCACGTCGGCGGATAGCCGATCCGTTCCCGCTGTCCCTGGGGAACGGCATTGGCAGGTCCCCAATGATGGTTTCGCCACGCGGCCGGGGTGCACATGGCGGACCAACTGAACGAGGGCTGGACCGTCACCCGCGGTCGCGCAGGCCGCCCCGATCGCCCGCAGGCACCACGCCATGCCAAAAAGGTCCGGGCCGGCCTTGAAATCCACCGTGCCGCCGCGACCTCGAAAGCTTGTCCGGCTTGCCGCGGCGCAGCAGGCCCGGCGTATAATCGTTAAGATTGCATACGGCCTTCGCCCTTCCCCAGTCGGACGGCCGCAAAGCCTCCCTTCCCTGCCGGTGGTGACGTGAGCACGAACCTGATTCGCGAGTTTTCCGAGTCCTCCCAACTCGCTGGCGGCAACGCCGATTACGTCGAACAGCTTTACGAGTCCTGGCTGGCCGACCCCGCGTCGGTCACGGCCGATTGGTCCGGTTACTTCGAATCGCTCAAGGGTCGCGGCAGCGACACTCCCCATTCGGCCGCGATCGCCCGCATCGAAGCGGCGCAGAAGGAGCGCCGCGCGGCCGGTGCGCCGGTCGACGATGCCCACGCGCGCAAGCAGGCCGGGGTGCTGCGCCTGCTGACCGCCTATCGTTCGCGCGGCCACCTGGCCGCCAACCTCGACCCGCTGGGCCTGGCCAACAAGATGGACGCGCCGGACCTGGGCCTGCCCTTCCACGGCCTGTCCGACGCGGACCTGGACACCGAATTCGACTGCGGCACGTTCGCCGGCGGCGGCCAGCGCATGAAGCTGCGCGAGCTGCTGTCGCGCCTGAAGAAGATCTACGCCAGCACCATCGGCGCGGAGTTCATGTACATCTCCGACCACGCGCAGCGCAGCTGGATCTACACCCGGCTGGAGCAGGCCAACGGCAGTGCGGGGCTGGACGCCGAGGGCAAGAAGCGCGTGCTGGCGGGCCTGACCGCCGCCGAGGGCCTGGAGCGCTACCTGCATACCAAGTACGTCGGCCAGAAGCGCTTCTCGCTGGAAGGCGGCGACAGCCTGATTCCGATGGTGGACGACGTGGTCTCCTCCGCCGGCGACAACGGCATCAAGGACCTGGTCATCGGCATGGCCCATCGCGGCCGCCTGAACGTGCTGGTCAACATCCTGGGCAAGCCGCCCAAGACCCTGTTCAACGAGTTCGAGGGCAAGTTCGAGCACCCGGACGATCCGGCCCACTCGGGCGACGTGAAGTACCACATGGGCTTCTCCGCCGACGTACGCACGCCCAACGGCGGCGGCGTGCACGTGGCGCTGGCGTTCAATCCCTCGCACCTGGAAATCGTCAACCCGGTGGTGGCCGGCTCCGTGCACGCGCGGCAGATCCGCCGGCACGACGGCGAGCACACCCAGTCGATGGCGGTGCTGATCCATGGCGACGCGGCCTTTGCCGGCCAGGGCGTCAACATGGAGCTGTTCCAGATGTCGCAGGCGCGCGGCTTCCGCATCGGCGGCAGCCTGCACATCGTGATCAACAACCAGGTCGGCTTCACCACGTCCAATCCGCAGGACGCGCGCTCGACCATGTACTGCACCGACCTGGCCAAGATGGTCAACGCGCCGGTGCTGCACGTGAACGGGGACGATCCCGAGGCGGTCATCGAAATCACTCGCCTGGCCAATGAATTCCGCAAGCGCTTCCGCAAGGACGTGGTGATCGACCTGGTCTGCTACCGCCGCCATGGCCACAACGAAGCGGACGAACCGTCGGCCACGCAGCCGGTGATGTACCAGATCATCAAGAAGCGCCCGACCACGCGCGACCTCTACGCGCAGCAGTTGGTGAAGGAGGGCGTGCTGGCCGAAGGCCAGGCGCAGAAGGAGCTCGACGCCTACCGCGACCGGCTCGAAGCCGGCGGTTCGATGACCGAGCTGGACGCCAACCCCGACCGCGACGTGCACGTGGACTGGAGCCGCTTCATCGGCGGCAAGCTGTCCACCGCCGCCGATACCGGCGTGGCCAGGCAGAAACTGGTCGAGCTGGCGAACCAGCTGCTCGAGCTGCCCTCCGACATGACGTTGCAGCCGCGCGTGGCCAAGATCTACGACGACCGCCGCAAGATGGCCGCCGGCGAGCATCCGGCCGACTGGGGCTTCGCCGAGAACCTGGCCTACGCCACGCTGATCGATCAGGACTACAACCTGCGCCTGGTTGGCCAGGACTCCGGCCGTGGCACCTTCTTCCACCGCCATGCCGTGCTGCACGACCAGAAGGACGGCCACACCTACATGCCGCTGGCCACCGTACGCGAGGGCGCCGACGTCGAGGTGATCGACTCGCTGCTGTCCGAAGAGGCGGTGATGGCGTTCGAGTACGGCCACTCGACCACCGATCCCTACACGCTGCACATCTGGGAGGGCCAGTTCGGCGATTTCGCCAACGGTGCCCAGGTGGTGATCGACCAGTTCATCAGCTCGGGCGAGGCCAAGTGGAATCGCCTGTGCGGCCTGGCGCTGTTCCTGCCGCACGGCTACGAAGGCCAGGGCCCGGAGCACTCCTCGGCCCGCCTCGAGCGCTTCCTGCAACTGTGCGCGATGGACAACATGCAGGTATGCGTGCCGACCACGCCGGCACAGGCCTTCCACATGATCCGCCGGCAGATGGTGCGCCCGGCACGCAAGCCGCTGATCGTGATGACGCCCAAGTCGCTGCTGCGCCACAAGCTGGCGGTGTCCTCGCTGGAGGAGCTGGCCACGGGCGGCTTCCAATTGGTGATCGGGGAGCACCGCGAACTTCCCATCAGGAAGGTCAAGCGCGTGGTGCTGTGCTCGGGCAAGGTCTACTACGACCTGCTCGAGAACGCGGACAAGCGTGAGCTCAAGGACGTCGCGATCGTGCGCGTCGAGCAGCTCTATCCGTTCCCGCGCCCCGAGGTCATCGCCGAGCTGGACAAGTACCCGGCCGCCAAGGAGGTGATCTGGTGCCAGGAAGAGCCCATGAACCAGGGCGCCTGGTTCCAGATCCGCCATCACCTGCAAGCCTGTGTCGGCGCCAAGCGCAGCCTTTCCTATGCCGGCCGCGGGCGTTCCCCGGCGCCGGCCGCCGGTCATTTCAACACCCACGTTGCCGAGCAGACGGCACTCGTCGAGCAGGCGCTGGTCGCGCCGATCGGCGATGACTACTCCGCAGAATAAAGGCCCAAGGATTTCCCTATGTCCATCGAAGTCAAAGTCCCCGTCCTGCCCGAGTCCGTCTCCGACGCCACCATCGCCAGCTGGCACAAGAAGGTCGGCGAGGCCGTCAAGCGCGACGAAAACCTGGTCGATCTCGAAACCGACAAGGTGGTGCTGGAAGTGCCTTCGCCGGTCGACGGCGTGCTCAAGGAAATCAAGCACGAGGCCGGCGACACGGTAAACAGCCAGCAGGTGATCGCGATCCTCGAGGAAGGCGCCGCCGCGCCTGCGCCCGCGCCGGCCGCGAAAGAAGAGCCGAAGGCTGGCGCGCCCGCGCCCGCCAAGGCCGAAGCACCGAAGGCTGGCAAGGGCACCGAAGAACTCTCGCCGGCTGGCCGCCGTGTCGCCACCGAGGAAAGCATCGACCCATCCAAGGTCGCCGGCACCGGCCGCGACGGCCGCGTGACCAAGGAAGACCTGGTCAACTACGGCAAGGGCGGCTCCGCCGCCACGCCGGCGCCGGCCGCCAAGCCCACCCCGGGCGCGCGTCCGGAAGAGCGCGTGCCGATGACCCGCATGCGCGCGCGCATTGCCGAGCGCCTGATGCAGTCGAAGAACTCGATCGCGATGCTCACTTCCTTCAACGAGGTCAACCTCAGCGAAGTGGTGAAGATGCGCAAATCCCTGGGCGAGGCGTTCCAGAAGGAACACGGGATCAAGCTCGGCTTCATGAGCTTCTTCGTCAAGGCCGCTGCCGAGGCGCTCAAGCGCTATCCGTTCGTCAACGCCTCGGTCGACGGCAACGACGTGATCTACCACGGCTACCAGGACATCTCGATCGCCGTGTCGACCGACAAGGGCCTGGTCACGCCGGTGCTGCGCGATGTGCAGGACATGAGCTTCGCCGACGTCGAGAAGGGCATCGCCGACTACGCCACCAAGGCGCGCGCCAACAAGCTGTCGCTGGACGACCTGCAGGGCGGCACCTTCACCATCACGAATGGCGGCACCTTCGGCTCCTTGCTGTCCACGCCGATCGTCAACCCGCCGCAGAGCGCGATCCTGGGGATGCATACGATCAAGGAGCGTGCCATCGTCGAGAACGGCCAGATCGTCGCCGCGCCGATGATGTACATCGCCATTTCCTACGACCATCGCATCATCGACGGCAAGGACGCGGTGCTGTTCCTGGTCGACATCAAGAACCAGCTGGAGAATCCGCAGAGGATGCTGCTGGGTCTTTAAGCCCTTGAGCCCCTCTCCCCGTCACTGATAAGGGATGGGAGAGGGATTGGGGCGAGGGTTCGGCACTGCCGCCCGCCCCGCTTCGCCCGTACCCTCACCCGGCCTGTCGGCCACCCTCTCCCGGCGGGAGAGGGGTAGAAAGCGAGAATCGCATGAGTGACCAACAATTCGACGTCATCGTCATCGGCGCCGGCCCGGCCGGCTATGTGGCCGCGATCCGCGCCGCGCAGCTGGGCCTGAAGACCGCCTGTGTCGATGAATTCACCGGCAAGGACGGCAAGCAGGCCCTCGGCGGTACCTGCCTCAACGTGGGCTGCATCCCGTCCAAGGCGCTGCTCGATTCCTCGCGCCAGTTCTGGAACATCTCGCACAACTTCCCGGTGCACGGCATCAGCGTGGACGGCGCCAAGGTCGACATGGGCACCTTCATCGGCCGCAAGGACAAGATCGTCAAGCAGTTCACCGGCGGCATCGGCCAGCTGTTCAAGGCCAACAAGGTCACCGCGTTCTACGGCAAGGGCAAGCTGCTCAAGGGCAACCAGGTCGAGGTGACCGGCAAGGACGGCGCCAAGCAGACGCTAAGCGCCACCAACGTGATCCTGGCCTCCGGCTCGGTGCCGATCGAGCTGCCCTTCGCCAAGTTCGATGGCAAGACGATTGTCGATAACGCCGGCGCCCTGGACTTCACCGAAGTACCCAAGCGCCTGGGCGTGATCGGCGCCGGCGTGATCGGCCTGGAACTCGGCAGCGTGTGGAAGCGCATGGGCTCCGACGTCACCGTGCTGGAGGCGCTGCCTGATTTCCTGGGCGCCGCCGACGCGGACATCGCCAAGATCGCGCTGAAGGAGTTCACCAAGCAGGGCCTGGCCATCAAGCTCGGCGCCAAGGTTTCCAAGGCCGAGGTGAAGAAGGACGGCGTGCACCTGACCTACACCGACAAGGACGGCGAGCAGAAGCTGGTCGTCGACAAGCTGCTGGTGGCCGTGGGCCGCCGCGCCTACACCGACGGCCTGCTGGCCGGCGACACCGGCGTCAAGCTCGATGAACGCGGCCGCATCGTGGTCGACGAGCACAACCACACTGGCGTGGACGGCGTGTGGGCCATCGGTGACGCCGTGCGCGGTCCGATGCTGGCGCACAAGGGCTCCGAGGAAGGCGTGGCAGTGGCCGAGTGGATCGCCGGCAAGGCCGGCCACGTCAACCTCGACACCGTGCCGTGGGTGATCTACACCGAGCCGGAAATCGCCTGGGCTGGCAAGACCGAAAAGCAGCTCAAGGACGAAGGCGTGCCCTACAAGATCGGCACCTTCCCGTTCGCCGCCATCGGCCGCGCCGTGGCGATGAACGAGGCGATCGGCCAGGTGAAGATGCTCGCCCACGCCGAAACCGACCGCATCCTGGGCGTGCACATGGTCGGCCCGGGCGTGTCCGAGCTGATCGCCGAGTGCGTGGTGGCCATGGAGTTCAAGGGTTCCTCCGAGGACCTGGCACGCATCGTCCATGCCCACCCGACGCTGTCCGAGGCCGTGCACGAGGCCGCGCTGTCGGTCGACAAGCGCGCCATCCACAAGGGCAACTGACCGCCCCGGCAAGGCCAACACGGCCCGCTCCTGGCGACAAGGGCGGGCCGTTTCCTTTGACGAATCCCTTGTAGGAGCCCACTTGTGGGCGATGCTCTCGCTCTCTTGCGCATCACCAATCAAGAGCATCGCCCACAAGTGGGCTCCTACATAAGACAACCACGCAAAACGGATACACATGCCCCAACCCACCGCCCTCTGCGTCTACTGCGGCTCCAGCAGCGGCAGCCACCCGGAATACGTCGAACAGGCCCGCGCCTTCGGCACCGAGATGGCGCGGCGTGACATCGCACTGGTCTACGGCGGCGGCAAGGTCGGCTTGATGGGTACCGTGGCCGACGCCGTGCTGGCCGCCGGCGGCAAGGCCATCGGTGTGATCCCGCGCCAGCTGGTGGACCTCGAGGTTGCCCACCCGGGGCTGACCGAGCTGGTGGTGGTCGAGACCATGCACCAGCGCAAGACGCGCATGTACGAGCTGTCCGACGCCTTCGTCGCCCTGCCCGGCGGCTTCGGCACCATGGACGAAATGTTCGAGATGCTGACCTGGGCGCAACTGGGCCTGCATCGCTATCCCTGCGCTTTCCTCGACGTACGCGGCTACTACACGCACCTGCGCGCGATGATGGACCACATGGTCGGCGAGCGCTTCGTGCGCCCGGAGCAGCGCGACGACGTCTGGTTCGGCCCGGACATGGCCGCGCTGTTCGACTGGATGGCAAGCTACGAAGGCCGCTACCTGCCCAAGTGGGTGGACGACCGCAGCATCGACGCCTGAGCGCAGGCAAGGAGGCAGGCATGAGCGACCCGAACGCATTCCGCGCCATGCGCATCCGCAACGACGATGCCGGTTACCGCGGCGGCATCGAACGCATGGACGCCGGGGAACTCACGGCCGGCGAGGTGCTGGTCAAGGTGGCCTGGTCCTCGGTCAATTACAAGGACGCGCTGGCCGGCACCGGCAAGGGCAGGATCCTGCGCCGCTACCCGTTGAACGGCGGCATCGACCTGGCCGGCCACGTGGTTGCCTCCACCGACCCGGCCTTCCGCGAGGGCGACGCCGTGCTCTGCACCGGCAGCGGCCTGTCCGAGACCCGCGATGGCGGCTATGCCGAATACGCGCGGCTGGATGCGCGCTGGACGATCCCGCTGCCCGCGAGCCTCAGCCTGCGCGAGAGCATGATCCTGGGCACCGCCGGCTTCACCGCGGCGCTGGCGCTGCTGCGCATGCAGGACAACCGCCAGACGCCGCAGCTTGGGCCGATCGCGGTCACCGGCGCCAGCGGCGGCGTCGGCCAGCTTGCGATCGACATCTTCAGCCGCGCCGGCTACGACGTGCACGCGATCAGCGGCAAGGCCGACCACTTCGACGCGTTGCGCGGCCTGGGTGCCAGCGAATGCATCGATCGCCACCAGCTCGCTTTCAGCGGCAAACCGATGGATTCGGCCCGCTTCGGCGGCGCGCTGGACAACGTTGGTGGCCCGATGCTGGCCGGCCTGCTGCCGCTCATCGCGCCCTACGGCAACGTGGCGATCTGCGGCAATGCCGGCGGGATCGCCTTCGACAGCACCGTCATGCCTTTCATCATCCGCGGCGTGAGCCTGCTTGGCATCGCCTCGGCGGGCACCGCCCGGGATCTGCGCGAGCGCATCTGGCAACATCTGGCGGACGACTGGAAGCCGCACCACCTCGACCGCATCGCCACCGCCGAGGTCGCGCTGGAGGACCTGCCGGCCGTATTCGGGCGGATGCTCGGCGGCGGATCCTTCGGGCGCACCCTCGTACGCATCGGCGGCACCTGAAGCCCGCGCTTGGAAGCATTACCCGCGCGGCATAGAATCCACGACAACTACCACGGAACCCCCACCTCATGGCACGAATCCTGATCGTCGACGACTCCCCGTCGCAGCTGCTGGGCCTCAAGCGCATCGTCGAAAAGCTCGGCCATGAGTCGCTGACCGCCGAAGACGGCGCCGCGGGCGTCGAGGCGGCCAAGCGCGAACGTCCCGACCTGATCCTGATGGACGTGGTGATGCCCAATCTCAACGGTTTCCAGGCCACCCGCATCATCAGCAAGGACCCGGACACCGCGCACATCCCGGTGGTGCTGGTCACCACCAAGGATCAGGAGACCGACCGCGTGTGGGGCATGCGCCAGGGCGCCAAGGCCTACGTCACCAAGCCGATCAAGGAAGACGAGCTGGTCGCCACCATCAAGCCGTTGCTGCCGGCCTGACGCCGGCCTTCGATCCGTCGCTCCCTCAGGCAGCTGGCCGAGGAAAAGATCCGGCGAAGATCACGCATTTACGCCAATTTGCAAAGACGCCCACCGCACCTGCAGGAGCTCCGCTTGCGGGCGATACTCCCGGCGGGGCAAGTGAGCGCATCGCCTGCAAGCAGGCTCCTGCAACGGTGTCCCGCCAGGATTTCGCTCAAGCGAAGCCGCTTCAGGCGCGCGGATCGTACCCTTCGAACTGCTTCTGCAGGGACTCGTACGCTTCGCGTTGGGCATCGCTCTCGGCCGCGGGCGCGCGGATCGACAATTCCACGAACTGATCGCCCGGGGACGCGCCCGGCAACCCACGCCCCTTGAGGCGCAGCTTGCGCCCGGACTGCGAGCCGGGAGGAATCCGCAGGTCCACAGCACCGGCCAGCGTCTGCACCGGCACCGTCGTTCCCAGGGCCGCCTCCCACGGCGCCAGCGGCAGCACGTGCAGCACGTTGCGGCCTTCCAGCCTGAATCGCGGATCGTCGCGGATCGTCACTTCCAGCATCAGGTCGCCGTTTGGCCCGCCAGCAGCCCCCGGCTGGCCCTGCCCGCCCAGCCGGATGACCTGGCCGGGCAGGATGCCGGCGGGAATCTTCACTTCCAGCACGCGCTCCTGGCCGCTGCTGTCGTGCAGGGCCAGCCGCGTGCGACCGCCATCGAAGGCGGTCTGCAGGTCGATCTGCACCTGTGCCTGCACGTCGCGGCCGCGACGCGGCCGGGGCTGCGCGCGCGGCCCGCCGCCGGTCCGTCCGAACAGGCTTTCGAAGAAGTCGCTGAAATCGCCGTTGCCGGCGTCGCCGAAGCCGCCGCCCTGCCCCCATCCCGGCGGCGGGCGGAACTGCTCGCCGCCGCGATAGCCGCCCGCACGCAACTGGTCGTAGGCGCGGCGCTTCTCGGGGTCGCGCAACGCCTCGTTGGCTTCATTGATGGCCTTGAAACGCTCCTCCGCGCCCGGATCCTTGTTCCGGTCTGGGTGATACTGCCGCGCCAGCTTGCGGTAGGCGGACTTGATCTCGGCCTCGCTGGCATCGGGCTTCACCCCGAGAATGTCGTAATAATCTTTGAATTCCACTGCCCTTCCTCGGCGTAGATTGCGCGGTCAGGCGGCCCGCCGCGGATACGCTCCGCGGAAGGCCGCCCGGAACACGCTACGGCATCGGCTCAATGATTGCCGGACGGCTGCCCGCTGCCCGAGCCACCGGCGCCGCTGCCGCCGTGCTCGGTGGAGATCGAGATCCGCCGCGGCGTCGTTTCGGCGCGCTTGGGGATCAGGATTTCCAGCACGCCGTGGCGGCCCACCGCCGTGATGCCGTCCGGATCGGCGCTGTCGGGCAACGCGAAGCGGCGGTGGAAGGTGCCGTGTGCCCGCTCGATGCGGGTGAAACGACCCGTCTGCTCCTGGTTCTGCACGGTGCGCTCGCCCTTGATGGTGAGGATGCCCTTTTCCATGCTCACCTCGATGTCGGCCGGATCGACGCCGGGCACGTCGACGAAGATCACGAAGCGCTTGTCCTCTTCCTTGATGTCCACGCGCGGGGCCCACTGGCTGGTCACCACGTTGGACGGGTCTGTCTCCTCCTGCTGGAAGAAGCGATCGAAGGCATGGCGGATCTCCTCGGGAAACGCGTTGGCGGCGTTCCACACGGGGTTGCGGTTCGAACTCATAGACAAGGTCCTCCCAAGGGGTCACGGCGAGCGCCGCTTGCCTCAGAAGTAGGTGCGGCCGCTGCCGATTCAAGGCGACAGCGGCATCCGGCCGGGTTTACGATGCCTGCCCCCACCCACGGACGAACGCCATGAGCATCCAGATCGGCCAGCCGCTGCCGGACCTCGAAATCGCAGTGATCGAGGACGGCGCCCCGGTCCGGCGCTTGCCTACCGCCAGCCTGCTCGGCGGCCCCAGGACGGTGCTGTTCGCGGTGCCGGGCGCGTTCACGCCGACCTGTTCGGATCACCACCTGCCCGGCTACGTGCAACACTTCCAGGCCTTCCGGGAGCGCGGTATCGAGGTGTTCGGCCTGGCGGTGAACGACGCCTACGTGATGCAGGCCTGGGCGGCGGTCCAGCAGGTACCCGCCGGCCTGAGGCTGCTGGCTGACGGCAACGCCAGTTTCACGCGTGCGCTGGGGCTGGAGTTCGACGGCACCGCGTACGGCATGGGCGTGCGTGCGCGCCGCTTTGCGCTGTACGCCGAGCACGGCGTGGTGCGGCAGCTGCATGTGGAGGCACCCGGGGAATTTCGCGTGTCGACCGCCGAGGCGGTGCTGCAGGCGTTCGATGCACGGGAGCCGGCAACCACCGGCTGATACGGCGCGGCGCCCTGCCTTGACCGCCCGATCGGCGCAGGTTCGCTGCGGTCGCGCTTCGCCAACCACGATTCAAGCAGCACGGCGCCGCCGTGACGGGGCGTGGCGCGCCGCGTTTTGGTGCCCGGAGCGGGGATCGAACCCGCATAGCCTTGCGGCTGAGGGATTTTAAGTCCCACGGAAGGTGTCCACAATCGTCCTTTCTCGTCCGCATGACATCAGGCAACCGTTGATGGGGTTGAATTGAACGTACATGGTAGTCCTCCGCCGTCCCGTACAATCTCCGTTCGCGTAGGGACTGTGTAGGGACTGGGGCGGACTAGCCCCATCTGACGTCGGGGTTACATTTCCATGGGTATCACTGTACGGGGGTTGGACACGCTAAAGCCGGGCAAGTGGCTAAGCGAGGGCGGACACAAGAATGAAGGAGCATTGCGCGCCAAGGGCGGGCCGCATGGCGCACGCTTCTACTTCCGCTACCGGAACATAGAGGGTCATTACGATGACTTGCCGATGGGAAGATTCCACCGTGACGGCAAGCATGGCATCACGCTGGAAGAAGCAAGGGAGCGGGCCAAGCAGCTCCGTACCCGCTACCTGTCCGGCGCTCGCGATCTGCGGGCGGCCCTCCTGGCTGAGGAGCGCGAACATCAGCTTGAGGAAGAGGCACAGGCCAAGGCGGCAGCCGCCGACGCAGCCAAAAAGCGAGCAACATTAGGTGCGCTCCTGCTGGCCTACATGGCCCAGTTGAAGCGAGACGGGAAGACTAGCGCTACCAGTGTCGAAACCGCGCTGGAACGCCACGTCGCCGTACCGTGGCCGGCACTCTGGCACACACCCGCCGAGAACGTCGGCCTCGTTGATCTTTTGCCAGTGATTGCGCGCCTTGCCAATGCCAACAAGTTGCGTGAAGCGGCCAAGCTCCGAAGCTACATACACGCGGCGTATGCGGCAGGAATTCGCGCGCGGCAGGATGCCCGTGGCCTACCCGCGCTGCGAGATCTCCATATCTCGCACAATCCTGCACGCGACCTGACAACGATCGAGGGGGCGACCAAGTCCCGCGAGCGCGTGCTATCAGTGGCAGAGCTTCGTGCGTACTGGAAGCGGGTATGCGCCCTGCCCGACCCTCCCGGCGCACTGCTACGGTTCCACGTGCTCACCGGTGGGCAGCGGGTCAAGCAGCTCTGTCGGCTTACTATGGATGACTACGATGTCGACACCCAGAGCGTGCGCCTCAGGGACATAAAAGGTCGAAGGAAGACAGCTCGCGATCACGACGTACCCCTGACTCCGGCTGCGCTCGATGCGATGGAGGCGATGGGCCATGCACTGGGACCGCATCTATTTACCCTCACTAAGGGCGCAACGTCGGCTAGCTACGAATCGATGCGCGATCATCTGGTTGCCGTCCGCGACGAGATGACTGCGGCCGGTGAACTAGAAAAAGGTCCGTTCACGGTCGGCGATCTACGCCGCACCGTCGAGACACGACTCGCTGCCGCGGGCCTGCAGCCGGGTGACCTGGCGCAACTGCAGAGCCACGGACTTGGTGGGGTGCAAGCACGCCACTACAACAAGCACAAGTACATGGAAGAGAAGCGCGCTGCACTGGAAGCACTGCACAGGTTGCTGGAGGGCGAGCACCACCGACTAAGGCGACCATCCCGCGTGAAGGCCTAACTCTCCAACCACTGAGCACGCGGAGTTAACCGACGCTCCCGGACGGACTACGTTGAACAGCGGTATACAGCGGTGGATTGACCCAAGCAGCCCACTACGCGTACGCTGAACCTGCCAGCGGCGCTGGTAGGCCAAGCCAGGTCTAGAGAGGCAAGAAGCCTTCATGAGCAGAAGTACGCAAGTCGGTTTGATTGCGTCGCGCCGGTTTTTGCCCGGCACTTTTGTTATGGATGCTTCCCTCTATGACCAAGATCAAGAATGTTCCTGACGCTGTCCCCCTCGACGACGAAGGTGTTTTTTACCTCTCCATCGTCTACGCGTGGAGGGATATTTTCCCGCCCGCGCTCCGCGAATTTGCCCGGCTCAAGTCGTTTCATCTGAACCATCACATTTGGTCAGAGCAGCTGCCGCCTTATGGCCTGTTGGCCAGCGCTTACCTCGGCTTCGCGCCGCTGCCGACTAGCTACGGCCGCTTTATCACCCACGCAGAACGGGTGAACAAGCTGGAGCCGCACGCTGATTCCCAGGCTTTCAGGAAGGACGCTGTCGCACGCGAGAACAGTGCCGCGAGTGAGTATGGAATAAGCCGTGGCGAGCTCAAGCGTCTGCTTCAGTACGTAGATGCGATGGCGGCGAAGTTTGGCTTCGAGTCGTACGACGCCGTCTTTAACTGCAAGGATGAGATCCTTCGCGACCCCAGCCCGTTCGCCCCTGCAGACCGTGAAACGTTCGCAGAAGGCCCTCTGCACCTCTGGGATTTCGCAAAAGCGGTCAGTGAGCACGAGCTCACCAACATGGCCTTCGACACGTACGACGGCTGGGTCCTCTTTGTCCACCACCAGAACGGTGCGGTCTCTGGACACGCAATTCATCCACGGGCTCATCGCTTCGGCGGCTTCTCCCTGAATCCGCTGGTCGATTTCGTTGAGATCCAACTGCGCGGGGACGCCCTTTCGCCGATCCTCACGGTGCCTAAGACCGTGCAGGAGGCAACTAGCGCACTCGCCAACCGCTATTTTCCCGATCTGCCTTTCGAGTTCATGCCCCCGCCCATGGTTAGCGGTCGCACCGTGCACCGGGCAAGGATGGTCCGCCCCGACCTCCGCCGCTGCTGGACGGAGGCATGACCCATGAATGCTCCCAACAAGCATGCGCCTGGGATGGGCGCATCCGCGCCGTTTACGCCGTTCGGTCAGCAGTCTGAGGAAGAACAGATATCGCAATTGATCAGGCTGTTCGCCCTCGATCCCGTGCTGCGCACGTCCGAAGTCATTGCGGTCACGGGAGACACCAGGACGGATTTCTACGGCCGGCAGGATCCGAACGACAAGCTGTTCGATCCCTCTTATCCCGAGCCGATTGGCGGACGACGCTCTCGTAAGGCTTCTCGGCGCTACTGGACGATTGACATCCTGCGCTGGCGCATTCGCCAGGCGAGGGGGTGAGCGGCCATGGACACGTCTACCCGTTATGCCAGGCCCCATGCTCAAAACGACACATCCAAGCTCGCGTCGAAGCCAAGCACGTTCCCGGAAGCATCCCTCTGCGAGTCCAGGGCCAGCCCTGACGCACAGAGGAACCCGGAAGCAGAGCCACGAGTCTGTTTAGACCCCCATGGTCTCCGGGACAGTGCGCCCTTGGCCTTTGCCGCGTACCGTACTGCCCTTGAGTGTTACCCGCGGCTTTCGAACCGCACGCTACGAGAGGAGGAGGTCATCCATCGCCTGCGCAAACTGACGCCTAAATCTGCTTTCAACCGGGGGTACGTCGCACGCCAGGCATTCAAGCTGATCAACCCCCACGGCCATGGCGCTAACAGTGGGCGATTCAGCAACGAGACCTTGGGTTGGTTTCGGCAAGCGTATCCCGCCGAGGCGCATCTGACCGCAGGCTTCACGTTGCTGCTGTGCGCCTCGAAATGGTGGATTCATGAGCAAGGGCATCGATCGGTCCTGCCTCGCGCGAGTCCCTTGACCACTTCAGACCTGGACGAGAAGTTGAAGGCGTTCGGGTTCCTTGCCGGGGAACGTCAAGCGATCTGCCGGATGCTCCGGCGAGACCGCAACCAGCGGTAGGCACCCTTGCCGAAACTGCAGCGCAAAAAGCCGCTCGCGACATGCGAGCGGCTTTTTTTCGGGTCCCGGGCAACTAACAACCTTACGCTCGGGACTCGCCCGCTTTTGCCACGTCGGCGCTCATGAGAACAAGCGAGACCAAGACCTGCTATCGGCCCTGCGCCGGCTTGCCAAGCAAGATGCTTTCCGCGAGCGAGGTGTCTGCGAACTTTCGAGGCGCCCCGCGGCGCCGGGCGCCCTCTTGTTGCTTTGGCGGCTGACCCTTGCGCAGATTTTTACCGAAGCCCCGTGGGAGAAGAAAATGGCCATCCGTCTTGGTCAGATACCCGATCGCATCACGAACTCCGCGCAGCATCGCTTCGTCGGCGTAGTGAACGTGGCCTATTGCATTGAAGCGATATTCGTCCTTGCGCAGGTAGCAGTTGAATCCTGAAGCAAACTCCCGGGATCCAACGCAATCATGGATCCAGTACATCTTCAGCCTCTCGGCGAGATTGTACGATTGGTAATGCTTATCCCCATCAACGATTACCATCAAATGAAGGTGGACACCCCTGTCGTAGGCATGCTCGCGTTTGATGATGTAACCGAGAACGTCGGGGATGATGCGATCCTCACGGAGGTTTCGGATGAACTTTTCTACCGCCTGCTCGATCTTGCCTTCCGCCGCAGCCCTTTTTGCCGGTCCTTCAACATAGAGATCCACGCGTAGCACCAGCAGGCGAGCGTGCACTCGGAGAATGGACAGGAAGTACCGGCAGCACTCCCGGAAATTCACCCGTTGCAAGCGCTCCAACTGCTCGACACGCTGGAGAAATCGGGGTGCTGTGCACACGCGCCTGATGACGTGCACCAGGTGGGCTAGCACTCGCCTCGGGTAGTCCTCGCTGAGAAGTAGTTCAGAATCGGTGTTAGTAAAGAAACGAAGGCGGGGCTCCCACTTCTCGGCCAACCTCATCCCTACCTGCAGATAAGGGTACATCTCACTCTCCCTCCCTCGTGCCTTGTGCGCAATATCAACCCCTCTGATTGCGTGCCACAGGGCCCTGGCTTCGCGCGAAATGGCGTAGCGAGCCCAACGACCAGTGCCCACTGGCGTCCATGCCGGCGCCTTACTCTTTGCAACTCGTTTGACGGCGGCCCGCAGGTTGCTGAGGTAGTCCGTTGCCTGCTTGTTTTCACCAACCTCGTACGCGTAATGGCGATCACCCTGTTCGTCAATCCATTCAAGCGGACCCAGAATGCCAGACGAAACCAGGTTATGGAAACGCTCGCCGCTCAACGGAGCGGCCTTCATCATGTTCAGCTGCATGCCATAGTTACTCCGAGGCTATTGTTGTGCTCACTCAATCGAATGCCTGTTATTAGAACTGGATGCAAAACAAAAGACTAGGAACCGATATTCAGTCCATCGAATGCACCCACGAATACACCACCAAGACCAGACTAAACGTGCCATGCAACACACGGTTTGTCGCTCTCATGCCATGTTGAGATAGCGCGGAACAACGTATGGATTTCTGCAAGCGCGCAACCGTTGACAGGCCACGGGCCGAAGGCAAGCAGCCGCGGCCAAGCGTCCGTCTTGCCAAGCGTAGAGCGCGTGTTACGCGCCTTGCCACCATAACGCGACCAAGGGAGAAAGCGGTCTACGGTTTCGCAGGGTTTTGTGGCTGGACGGTACCGTCCAGGCCGAATTACGTCGGCATTTCAAGCGCTTGGATTCGATGAACTCACAGCCAAAGTCACGCGCTCGCCCAAAGCGCGCGCTGCGCCTCGTTGCCAGGCGAGTGCCACCATATGCGACAAACTAATTTTTTTCGGAGCAGCGCGCCTATCGATGACAAGTCAACAGGTTGCGCCAACTAACCACAAAAAAAAATAACTACCGCCTGCCCGAAACGCGAAGCGCCCCTCATGCGGCCACCTTCACGCCTGACTTTAGAACCACATAAGCCGTTGATCTACGCTAGTTACTTGGCCGAGTGCTGACAGTTTCCCGCTCAACTGCCGCTTTTCGGTCGGGCAAGAGGTAGATCGATGTGCGATGTTCCTTGTTGGCCGGCTACTAAGGAGTCCGCCTGCTACAAGGGAACGCCGTGTCGAGGGTGCCTGCAAGGCTACTAATCTCCCGGAAGATGCGACACGCGTTGTTCTGATCACAGTCAACATACGTGGAGAGGCACGTGGCTATTAGCGCATTTGGTTCTTATTACAACTCGCTTCAGTGTTTGCCGCCCCGGGTCACTGCTGCCATCGTAGAGGTCCACCACAAAACGGGCGCACCAGTCGAGCTCGTCATGCTGGTGGCGTTGTCTGCAATGTCCACCGCCTTGCACGGGTTCGCTCTTCGTACTCCCAATGGCGGTCTGATGTCGCCTGCACTCTATTGCATGGGGATTGGCCCGCCTGTGTGCGGCAAGTCCTCCGCCATGTCCGAGTTCTACAAACCGATTCGGGAGTTCGATTCCACACTTTCCGCGCGACGCGCGTCGACCGCCGAATGGCGCCACCACCCAGCGTTCCGTGATGTGTTGCAGCTAGATGCAACCTGGGGATCCCTGCTCGAAGCACTTGATGGCACCGGTAACGGCTTGACGATTGCGGATGATGATTGCATCGACCAGCTGAAAAGCGATGTCATGCGGAAACGTGGCAAGCTCAACCGCTTTTTCGACGGTCCGGTAAAGGAGTCACTCATCCGGCGGGACCACGATCCTCTGGTGGCCTACTACCCGTCAGTCGGAATTTGTTGCTTGACGCAACCGGAGATCTACACAGAACACCAGCTCGCCGCGCGCTACGCTGACCGCAAGTCTGGGTTGGCTTCCAGGTTTATGTATGCCCATACCTTGGACGGGCGCGGGCCACAGCTACCATCGCTGCCAACGCCAAGTCTCAACGAAATCCATCTGCTGACTACCTGGTTCCTGGAACAGCGACTTCAGCGCCTGCTAACTGGCAACACAGAGCGCGTGGAGTTGTGTTTATCCACCGAAGCGGAGGCGCGCTGGGTGCAGCTGAAACAGCAGATCGACGAGCGCATGGTATTTGACTTCCCGTACGCCCAGGACTCAGCCGGTCGTGCGACAGAGAAGACGTGGCGGATTGCCGCGATCTTGCACTGCTTCAACGCGATGCCACTCCCTTCCTCGTCCGCAGAACCCCTGCCGTCGATATCTCCGATCCCGCCTGGAGCGATCAGTGCGGCATGGGAGATCGTTCGATGGTCAATCACACAGTTCCAGCTGGTCTTTCCACCACCGAAACCCAAGCCGCTCAGGATCTCGCGCGTGAGAGAACGTCAATTAGAAGAAACGCGCATCGCGAAGGGACACTTGTACGATCACCTGCGTCGGAGTGGCGCAGACACCATGCCCTGGAGCCTGGCCCAGGAGCTGTCCTGGCTGAGCGCACACAAGTTCAAGACCGTAGTCGACGTCCCCCCGCTTTCAGTAGCGGTCGGGTTTAGAGTCCGGGGTTGATCGTATCTGTCTTTGCCAGGCGCTGTGCATAGGCCGCAGGCGTCATGCCTCCCAAAGCCTCCTTGGGTCTCTCCTCGT
>NZ_JAPMIU010000019.1 GCF_026410505.1 Frateuria hangzhouensis | reverse complement strand
GGAGAGGGTTTTTCTTTTGCGCCGTGCGTGCCCTCGCGGCGGCAACGACATCGTCAGCACCGGCGCTTGGTACAAAAGTCCTCCTCGCGAAGAACAGACTCGCGCAAAGCCCTTGGAGGAGCGCCCCCGGGGCGCCACCACGCGGGCAGTGGTTAGCCGGGGAACGGCCAGCATCGCGGCGCGGTCGCGCCCAAGGCCGCTCCTACAAAGAGTGGGCCATGCGCGTTGCGCGACCCTCTTCCCCTCCGGAACGAAGGCGTGATGAGCTGCTGTCTGTCTGGATGGATAAGGCTTGCTTCGTGGCCTGTCCGGGGATTTGTTTCGGCTCCAAGGAAAGATCTTTCTCCGGAGTGGAGGGGCTGGCAAGGACCTTGTGCTGCCATCCCATATCGGCCAACTGAAGTCGGCCCCGTGACTCCCATCCCGCTAGATTTCCGTGCGGAGGTGGACCATGGAACATGCCGATGCGCGCTGGCTGGAGTGGTCGCTGCCAGCGCTGGCCTGGGTCGGTGGCAGCCTGGACGCCATGAGCTACCTGGCACTCGGGCATGTATTCACCGCCAATATGACCGGTAATACCGTGCTGCTGGCGATCGCGTTGGGTACGGGGACTGCGTTGCGGGCGCTGCGCTCGTTGCTCGCCGTCTGCGGGTTCGCGCTCGGCGTGGCTGCCGGCACCGCTCTGCTGCGCGGGCAGGCGGTCGGATGGAGCACGAGGGTGAACCGTGTGCTGCTGCTGGAGGCCGTGTTGCTGGGCACAGCCGCGCTGGCTTGCGCCTGCGGCCACCCTTCGCTGCCGGTGTCGTGGATGCATGCGCTGATCTCCATGCTGGGCATGGTGATGGGTATGCAGAGCGCGGCCGTGCGGCAGGTCCACTTGTCCGGCGTGTGGACCACCTTCATCACTGGCACGTTGACCGAATGGGTCGCTGGGCTGGTGGACCGCACGCCGGCGCAGGAGCTGCCCATCGGCCGTGTCCGGGCAGCGGTGTACGCGACTTATGGACTGGCCGCCCTGGTGACGGCATGGCTGCACCAACCTTGGCCGACTTCGGCCATCGTGCTGCCCTTGCTGGTCTTGCTGGTCTTGCTGGTCTTGCTGGGCGTGGCCGGCTGCGGCGCGTGGAGAGTGCGCCGCAGCCGGCCGGGTCAGAGCGCGTAGCCGAACTGTTCGCGGAAGGCTTCGGCAAACTCGTCGTAGCTGAAGCGCTGGTTCTGCGTGCCGGGGTGCTCGACCTTGAGCGCGCCCATGAGCGACGCCATGCGGCCGATGGTGGGCCAGTCGTAGCCGCGCATGATGCCGAACATCAGGCCTGCCCGGTAGGCATCGCCGCAACCGGTCGGGTCGATCACCTGCCGCTCGCGCGCCGGCGGAATCTCGATCAGCTGGCCGTCGGTGTGAATCACCGAGCCGCGCGGCCCCAGCGTGACGATATAGGCCTGCGTGTGGCTGGCGATCTCGTCCGCGTTCCAGCCAGTGCGCTGCTGCAGCAATTGCGACTCGTAGTCGTTGACGATGACGTAGTCGGCCTTGCCGATCATCGAGCGGAACTCGTCGCCGTTGAACAGCGGCATCGCCTGGCCGGGGTCGAAGATGAAGGGCACGCCCCGCGCCGCGAAATCGTCGGTGTGCTGCAGCATCGCCTCGCGCCCGTCCGGCGCCACGATGCCGAAGTCCGCGTCGGCCACGTCACCGATGTGGTTGTGATGCGAACTGGACATGGCGCCCGGGTGGAAGGCGGTGATCTGGTTGTTGTCCAGGTCCGTCGTGATGAAGCACTGCGGCGTGAACTGGTCCTCGAACACGCGCACGCCTTCCAGGCGGATACCGCAGCGTTGCAGGTGCTCGCGGTACGGGCCGAAATCCTGGCCGACGGTGGCCATCGGCAGCGGATCGCCGCCGAGCAGCTTCAGGTTGTAGGCAATGTTGCCCGCGCAGCCGCCGAACTCGCGCCGCATCTTGGGCACAAGGAAGGAGACATTAAGGATGTGGACCTTGTCCGGCAGGATGTGGTTCTTGAACTGGTCCGGGAACACCATGATGGTGTCATAGGCCAGCGAACCGCAGATGACGGCTGACATGTTCGACGAAACCCCGATGAGCGCACGGACGGCATTCGTCCGGCAAACCCGGCAATCTTAGCGCGGCGCGTCTCTCAAGGCGACAGCCGCTTGCGTGCCGAAGCCGTGGTCGAACCGAAGGAAATGCGCGCATCATCGCGTTCTGCAAGGATTTCTTAACTTCTTCGGCCTTGCGCGGGTAGGGGGCGCTCACTAGACTGACGCGCTTACTTTTCCTCCCGCTGCCGGCGCGCCAGGCCTCATGTTCAAGAAGTTTCGCGGCATCTTTTCCAACGATATTTCCATCGACCTCGGCACCGCCAACACGCTGATCTACGTGCGTGGGCAGGGCATCATCCTCAATGAGCCGTCGGTGGTGGCGATCCGTCAGGACCGCGGTCCGGGCGGTCCGCGTGCGGTCGCCGCAGTCGGTGGGGACGCCAAGCGCATGCTCGGCCGCACGCCGGGCAACATCGCTACCGTGCGTCCGATGAAGGACGGCGTCATCGCCGACTTCACCATGACCGAGGCGATGCTGCAGCACTTCATCAAGCAGGTGCACAAGTCGCGCATGCTGCGTCCCAGCCCGCGCGTGCTGGTGTGCGTGCCGTGCGGTTCGACCCAGGTCGAGCGCCGCGCCATCAAGGAGTCGGCCGAAGGCGCCGGCGCCCGCGACGTGTTCCTGATCGAAGAGCCGATGGCCGCCGCGATCGGCGCCGGCATCCCGGTGCACGAGGCGCGCGGCGCCATGGTGCTGGACATCGGCGGCGGTACCTCCGAGGTCGCGGTGATCTCGCTCAACGGCATCGTCTACTCGCAGTCCGTGCGCGTGGGTGGCGACCGCTTCGACGAAGCGATCATCAACTACGTGCGCCGCAACCACGGCACGTTGATCGGCGAGTCGACCGCCGAGCGCATCAAGCTGCAGATCGGCTGTGCGTTCCCGCAGAGCGACGTCAAGGAGATCGAGATCTCCGGCCGCAACCTCGCCGAGGGCGTGCCGCGCATGTTCACGATCAACTCCAACGAGGTGCTCGAGGCGCTGCACGAGCCGTTGTCGGGCATCGTGGCAGCGGTCAAGTCGGCGCTGGAGCAGACCCCGCCGGAGCTGTGTTCCGACGTGGCCGAGCGCGGCATCGTACTGACCGGCGGCGGCGCGCTGCTGCGCGACCTGGACCGGCTGATCTCCGAGGAGACGGGCCTGCATGTGCAGGTGGCCGACGACCCGCTCACCTGCGTGGCGCGTGGCGGCGGCAAGGCGCTCGAACTGATCGACCAGCACGGCAGCGACTTCTTCGCGCCGGAGTGAGGCGAGGCTCCATCCGCTCACCGGGCCCGCGGTCTGCGTTGGCGGGCCCGGGCAATGCGGGGGAGGCCGGGTGGAGGGGATGCGGGGTGCGCTGTTGAGTTCGGACCGAGGCTGGCCTGGCCGTCCGCGCCTGGCCGATGCCACCATGGGGAACCGCCGATCCGTTGTGCCGGGCCGGTGCGTTCTGCCACGCTTGATGGCGACCGTCCGCGTCGCTCCTTCCTTTTCGGGTTCTAGTTGATGGGCCAGGAATCCTCGCCCCTGTTCGCCGGCTCGACCGGCACCCTGCGGCTGATCGGCTACCTCGCGCTGGCGATGGTGCTGATGGTGCTCGACCATCGCAACGGCTGGATGTGGCGCATCCGCTACAACGCCGCGGTGGCGGTCGAGCCGCTGTACCGGCTCGCCGGCCTGCCGGTGGAGGGCATGCGCACGCTCTCGGTGGCCTTCGCCGATCGCCAGCGCCTGACCGACCAGAACCAGCGCCTGCGCGAGGACCTGCTGCTGGCCAACGCCAAGCTCAATCGCATGGCCGCGGTGGCGCAACAGAACGAACACCTCAAGCAACTGCTCGATACCCAGCGCAGCCTCGAGCTCAACGTGCAGCTGGCGCGCGTCATCGGCGTGGACCTGGGCGCCTACCGCCACCGCCTGCTGCTCAACGTGGGGGCGCGCGACGGGGTCAAGCCCGGGCAGCCGGTGATCGATGCGCGTGGCGTGATGGGACAGGTCATCCAGGCCCTGCCGACCACCTCGGTGGTGATGCTGATTACCGATCCGAACAACGCCTTGCCGGTCACCATCGAGCGCACCGGCCTGCGTACCATCGCCTACGGCTCGCGCGACGGCGATCGTCTGCTGCTGCCGACCATCCCGATGGCCGCCGACGTGCGCGAGGGCGACCGGCTGCTTACCTCGGGCCTGGGCGGGCGCTTTCCGCCCGGCTTCCCGGTCGGCGAGATCGCCCGCGTGACGCCGGCCGCCACCGGCATGTTCCTGGAAGCGCAGGCAACGCCCAGCGCGGACATCAGCCGCAGCGAGGACGTGCTGCTGCTGCATGACCAGGCCGAACCGACCGGCCCGCCCGAGCCGGCGTCGCCGATGGGGCCGCCCGACACACTGGCGCCCGACGGCGCCGGCACGCCGGCGAAGGAGCCGCGATGAACCGGCAACGACTGGGCTTGTGGTGGTTCATCGGCACGCTGGTGATCGCACTGCTGTTGATGCTGGTGCCATTGCCGGACGTGCTTGCACCCTTCAAACCGTACTGGCCGGCGCTGGTGCTGTTGTACTGGTCGCTGGAATCGGGCGACCGGGTGACGCTGGGCCTGGCCTTCAGCATGGGCCTGGCGGCCGACCTGCTCGACGGCGTGTTGCTCGGCGAACAGGCGTTGCGCCTGACCGCGCTGGTGTTCATCGCGCTGCGTTTCCGCTCGCGGCTGCGCTTCTTTCCGATGTGGCAGCAGACCCTCGCGGTGCTGGCGCTGTTGTTCAACGACCGCATCCTGCTGACCATCGTGCGCGTGTTCGCCGGCGACGCGCTGCCGCCGGCGAGCTGGTGGATCTCGCCGTTCGTCGGCGCCGCGCTGTGGCCGTTCGTGTTCCTGCTGCTGGACGACCTGCGCATGCGCCTGCGCCTGCAATGAGATGAAGAAGCGGCGTGCCCTGAAAGACCCGCGCGGTGAGGCGGCGCTGTTCCAACGGCGCTCGCTGGTCGGCTTCGCGCTGATCCTGCTGGGCCTGCTCGCGCTGTCCGGACGCTTCTTCTACCTGCAGGTCGTGCGCCACGACGAGTTCGTGACCCGCTCGGAGAACAATCGCGTCAAGCCGAAGGTGATCCCGCCCGCGCGCGGCCTGATCTACGACCGCAACGGCGTGTTGCTGGCCGACAACGTGCCGGCATTCCGGCTCGAAGTGGTCGCCGAGCAGGTGCCGGACATGAAGGCGATGCTCGCGCAGATCGGCGCGGTGGTGCCGCTGGACGACGATGACGTCGCCGACTTCAAAAAGCGCCTCAAGCAGAGCCGGCGCTTCGAAAGCGTGCCACTGAAGATGCACCTGTCCGAGGACGACATCGCCCGCTTCGCGATCAACCGCTGGCGCTTCCCCGGCGTGGACGTGGTGCCCTATCTCACCCGCCACTATCCGTACGGCGAGTTGTTCGCGCACGTGATCGGCTACGTCGGCCGCATCGACGCCGAGGATCTCAAGCGGCTCGACCCCGACCGCTACCAGGGCACCAGCCACGTTGGCCGCAGCGGCCTGGAGCGTTCGTACGAAGAGATACTGCACGGCACGCCCGGCTACGAGCTGGTCGAGGTCAACGCCGACGGGCGCACCCAGCGCGTGCTGGAAACCCACCCGCCGATCCCGGGCAAGAACCTGTATCTGTCGATCGACGTGCGCATCCAGAAAGCCGCCATGGGCGCTTTCGACGGGCGTGCCGGCGCGGCGGTGGCGATCGACCCGCGCAACGGGCGGGTACTGGCAATGGTCAGCGTGCCGAGCTTCGATCCCAACCTGTTCGTCAACGGCATCAGCACCACCGACTACAAAGCGCTGACCAGTGCGCCGGACAAGCCGCTTTACAACCGTGCGCTGCGCGGCGTGTACCCGCCCGGCTCCACGGTCAAGCCGTTCCTGGCACTGGGCGGGCTGGCCTACGGCATCCGCAAGCCGGAAGACACCGTGCTGTCCACCGGCGAGTTCTGCCTGCCGGGCGCATCGCGCTGCTATCGCGACGACAAGCGTGGCGGCGACGGCGTGGTCGACATGGTCCAGGCCATCGAGAAATCCACCAATACATATTTCTACAAGCTCGCCATGGACCTGGGCATCGACCGGTTGAGCACGTGGATGGGACGTTTCGGCTTCGGCAAGCAGACCGGCATCGACCTGGACGGCGAGGAGAACGGCATCCTGCCCTCGCGTGAGTGGAAAGAGGAACACTCGCGCCAGCCCTGGTATCCGGGCGAGACGGTCATTGCCGGCATCGGCCAGGGTTATTGGGCAGTCACGCCACTGCAGTTGGGGCATGCGCTGTCGATCCTGGCCGGGCGCGGTATCCCGCGCGCGCCGAAGCTGGTGATGGCGACCCAGGATGGCGTCGATGCGCCCAAGCAGTCGGTACCCAATCCGCCGACCGGGCCATCGCTGGTGAATGACCTGGGCCATCTGGATGTCATCAAGCAGGGCATGGAAGCCGTCGTGGCCACCGGCACCGGCAGAAAGCAGTTCATCGGCTTTCCCCTGGTGGTGGCCGGCAAGAGCGGCACGGCGGAACGCTACTCGCGCAGCACCGCGGCCTACGACACCAACAAGAGCAGCGCCTACCTGGCCAGTCGCCACCGCGCCTGGTTCGAGGCCTTCACACCGGCGGATGACCCGAAGATCGCGGTGGTCGCCTTGCTCGAGGCCGGCGCCTGGGGCGCGGAGGCCGCCGGGCCGATCGTACGCTCGATCATGGAGGCCTGGCTGGCCGCCGAGGGCGGGGTGCCGGCCGCGCCGCAATCGCCGGGCGACACCCCGGTTCCCGTCCGGCCGGCCCAGGCTGGGGGCGCGCCGGTGGCGGGCAATGGTGGCGTGCCATGATCGAGATGCTCTACATCCGCATGCGCCGCTTCCTGCGCCGCATCCTGACCCGGCCGCGGATCGACCTGCCGCTCGCGGCCGGGCTGTTCGTACTGGCCATGGTCGGGCTGGTGACGCTGTACAGCGCCGGAGGCCGCGACCTGGGGCTGGTCGGCGGCCAGGCGGCCCGCTTCGTGCTCGGCGGCGCGCTGCTGCTGCTGATCTCGCGCATCCCGCCGACCGTGCTGCGCAGCTGGACGCCCTGGCTCTACGCCGGCAGCACGGCGCTGCTGGTGCTGGTGGCGATCCTGGGCGAGGGCCGCGGTGCGTACCGCTGGCTGGACCTGGGCTTCATGCGCTTCCAGCCTTCGGAACTGCTCAAGCTGACCATGCCGATGATGGCCGCCTGGTACCTGCACCCGCGCCAGTTGCCGCCGAGCTGGAAGGACATGGCGATGGTCGGCCTGCTGATCGCCATTCCGGCCGGTCTGATCGCCGAACAGCCCGACCTGGGCACCGCGCTGCTGGTGACCGGCGCCGGCGCGTTCGCGCTGTTCCTGGCCGGCGTGGCCTGGTGGCGGATCGGCCTGCTGGCCGGCATCGCGGCAGCCATGGTGCCGGTGGGCTGGCACTTCATGCACCAGTACCAGCGCGACCGCGTGCTGACCCTGCTCAATCCGGAGGCCGACCCGCTGGGCAACGGCTGGCACATCATCCAGTCGCAGATCGCGGTCGGTTCCGGCGGCGTCTTCGGCAAGGGCTGGTTGCACGGCACGCAGTCGCGGCTGGATTTCCTGCCCGAGCACACCACCGATTTCATCTTCGCGGTGTTCTCCGAGGAGTTCGGGCTGGTCGGCGTGGCCTGCCTGCTGGCGCTGTACGCCTTCATCATCGGTCGCTGCCTGTGGATCGCGATGGAGGCGCGCGACACCTACTCGCGCCTGCTCGCCGGGGCCATCGCGATGAGCTTCTTCGTCTACGTATTCGTCAACGGCGGCATGATCGCCGGCATGCTTCCGGTGGTGGGCGTGCCGCTGCCGTTCGTCAGCTACGGCGGCACTTCGGCGGTCAGCCTGTTGAGCGGTTTCGGTGTGCTGATGTCGATCCACGCCAACCGCAAGATGCATGAATGAGCGGCGCCCCATCGCCGGCCGCGGAACGCCACGGAATGCCCGTGCACGCGTGTTAGGCTTGGGTGCGATGTCGGTCACCGCAGTGTTCCCCATGTCCCTTTTTCGATCGTGCCGCCTGCCTGGCGTGCTCGCCGCCCTCCTGCTGGCCACCGCCCCGGTGCACGCGGAGAAAACCGTCCATCCCGGCCAGGCCGAACTGGTGCGCGAAGTTGCCCGCGATACGGGCAAGAGCCCGGCCGAACTCAATGCCCTGCTCAGCGGCGCGCAGATGAAGCAGTCGATCATCGACGCGATGAATCGCCCCGCCGAGGCCAAGCCGTGGAAGGACTACCGGCCGATCTTCATCACGCCCAAGCGGCTGGACGCCGGCGTGGCGTTCTACCGCGAGCATCGCGAACTGATCGAGCGCATCGCCGGGCAGTACGGCGTGGCACCCGAGTACCTGGTGGCGATCCTCGGCGTGGAGACCTTCTACGGCGGCAACACCGGCAGCTACAAGGTGCTCGACGCGCTGGTCACGCTGGGCCTGTACTACCCGCCGCGGGCGAAGTTCTTCCGCGAGCAGCTGAAGGTGCTGCTGGAACTGCCGGCCGACCACCTGGGCGGGTCGCTGGACACGCTCACCGGCTCCTACGCCGGCGCGCAGGGCTGGGGCCAGTTCATGCCCTCGAGCATCCGCGACTTCGGCGTGGACGCCGACCACGACGGGCGCATCGACATGCACGATTCGCTGCCGGACATCCTGGCCAGCGTCGCCAACTATTTTGCCGGAAACGGCTGGGAGCGCGGCGGCCCGGTGGCCGCGCGGGCGCAGCCGGATGCGGCGCCGAAGACGCTGGATGTACCCGATACCAAGCCGCACTGGCCGCTGGAACAACTGGAGGCGTGGGGCTATGCGCCGCTGCAGGCGTTCGACCCGGGCCGGATGACCGGCCTGCAGGTGCTCGAGGGCGGCAACGGGCCGGAATACTGGTTCACCTTCCAGAACTTCTACGTGATCACCCGCTACAACAGGAGCCCGCTGTACGCCCTGGCGGTGCATCAGCTGGCCGAAGGCATTGCCGCCGGCGTGCGCTCGGCGGACGCCGTGCCATGAGCTGGCGCGCGGCCGCCCTGGTGTTGCTCGCGCTGGCGCTGGCCGGTTGCGGTGGTTCGCGGCCGCGGCCCTCGCACGGCGGCGGCACGGTCGGCCCGCGCAGCGGCGCGGGCCACGAGCGCGGCGTGAGCGACGACATCAGCCGGCCGCAATCGAGCCGCTACCGCGACAGCAACGACAGCGTGCCGCCGCCGATCGACGTGAGCAAAATCCCCGAGCCGGTACCCAGGGCCGAGCCTCGTTCGCTGTACGGCAACAAGTCGCCCTACACCGTGCGCGGCAAGAGCTACCGCGTGCTGTCCAGCGCGCGCGGCTACGACGAGCGCGGCATCGCGTCCTTCTATGGCGCCAAGTTCCACGGCTACAAGACCTCCAGTCTGGAAAACTACGACATGTACGCCTTCAGCGCCGCGCACAAGACGCTGCCGCTGCCGAGCTACGCTCGGGTGACCAACCTGTCCAACGGCAAGAGCGTGATCGTGCGCGTCAACGACCGTGGGCCGTTCCATGACAACCGGCTGATCGACCTGTCCTACGCCGCCGCCGTGAAGATCGGCATCTGGCCCAAGGGCACCGGCCTGGTCGAGGTGCGCGCGATCGACCCGGCGCATCCGCACGACGATGCGCCCGCTGCGGAACTGGCCGCGCAGGCGGCGGTCCCAATGAATGGCGCGCACCCGGTCATCTGGCTGCAGGTGGGCGCCTTCGCGGATCTGGACAATGCCGATCGCGTGGCCCGCCGGCTCCGCTCGGCCAGGCTGGCGCCTGTGCAGGTAAGCGATGTGCGAGTCAACGGGCGCGAGGTCCGTCGCGTGCGGATCGGTCCGCTGGACGATGTCGACCAGGCTGACCAGCTCACCGCCCAGATCGAACGGCTCGGCCTTCCGCGACCACAGGTCGCGGTAGACTGAGCGATGCTTTTTTCGCGTCGGCGCGGGGGCGCCGGCCACCAGTCCACCGGCCAACACACACAGGATTGACACCGACGATGAGCTTTTTCCGCCGTACCCTGATCACCTTTGCCGCCGCCGCGATGGTCGCCGGCGCCGCCTTCGCGCAGCAGACGCCGCCGAAGCCTTCGCCGGTGCCGCGCCCGACCGTGCCGGAGGCACCGGTGCCGCCGCCGCCGGACGTGGACGGCAAGGCCTGGGTGCTGATGGATTACGCCACCGGGCAGATCCTGGCCAGCAAGAACCCGGACGAGCGCGTGGAACCGGCGTCGATCACCAAGATCATGACCGACTACGTGGTCTCGGCCGAGCTCGGCAACGGCAAGATCAAGATGACCGACCCGGTCACCATCAGCGAGCACGCCTGGCGCGGCGGCGGCGCCGGCACCGACGGCTCCACCAGCTTCCTCAAGCTGCACAGCCAGGTGCCGCTGAAGGATCTGCTGTACGGCATGATCATCCAGTCGGGCAACGACGCGGCGATCGCACTGGCCGAGCACACCGCCGGTTCCGAGGGCAGCTTCGCCAACCTCATGAATGCCTATGCCAAGCAACTGGGCATGACCGGCTCGCACTTCGAGAACGCCTCGGGCTACCCGATCGAGAACCACTACACCACCGCGCGCGACATCGCGATCCTCTCGCGCGCGCTGATCCATGACTTTCCCGAGGACTACGCGATCTCGGCGGTCAAGCAGTTCGAGTGGAACGGCATCAAGCAGGGCAACCGCAACACGCTGCTGTGGCGCGACCCGAGCGTGGACGGCATCAAGACCGGCCATACCTCCGCCGCCGGCTACTGCCTGGCCGCGTCGGCCAAGCAGGGCGATTCGCGCATGATCGCCATCGTGATGGGCGCCAGCTCCGAGAAGGCGCGTGCCGACTCGGCCATGGCCCTGATCAACTACGGCTTCCGCTTCTACGAGACGCACAAACTCTACGGCGCCAACAAGCCGCTGGCCACGCCGAAGCTGTGGAAGGGCGAAGGTGACACGCTGCCGATCGGCATCACCGAGGCGCTGGACGTGACCGTCAAGCGCGGCCAGTACGAGCGGCTCAAGGCCACCATGGACATTCCCGCCACGCTGGTTGCCCCCTTCAAGAAGGGCCAGCAGGTGGGCACCCTGCGCGTCACGCTGGACGGCAAGCCGCTGCAGTCCGTGCCGCTGGTGGCGCTCGCCGATGCCCCGCAGGGCGGCTTCTTCAAGCGCCTGTGGGATTCCATCCTGCTGTGGTTCCACGGCGACAAGAAGGACGATGCCGCGGCCACGGCCCCTGACGCGGACAAAAAATAATGCAGGAAATCGACTTCAGCCAGGCGAAAAAGGAAGGCAAGGGCTTCCAGTTCCCCGGTGAGTTCGAGATCACCGCGGTGGGCGACGCCAGCGCGGATCTGCCCAAGCGCGTGCCGCACATCCTCCAGGACCTGGGCCTGCATGTGTTGCACGAGACGGTCAGTCAGCGCGCCTCGCGCGAGGGCAAGTTCGTCTCGGTCACGGTGAGCTTCCGCTGCGACAACCGCGAGCAGTACGACGGCGCGCACGCGGCGCTGCGCGCCGACCCGGCGATCCGCTACACGCTCTGAGCTTTTAGCTCTGAGCCATTAGCTCCCTCTCCCCCGGCGCAGCCGGGGGAGAGGGTTGGGGAGAGGGGGAGGCCTTTAGCTCTTGGCTTTCTAAAGGCCCGCAGTAGCCACATCCCCGCGAGCCCCGGCCCCTCACCCAGCCCTCTCCCCGGAGGGGAGAGGGCTCAAAGCCGCGCATTGCTTGCAAATCCCTCCCGCGCGCCTCATCTGCTTTCCTTTCCGCCGACAGCGTCGCCATGCCCCCCGATTCCCGCCCGCTCCTGATCCGCCGCCTCGGCCGCCAGCCCTACGAGCGCACCTGGAAGGCCATGAGCGCCTTTACCGACGCGCGCGGTCCGGACACGCCCGACGAGCTGTGGCTGCTCGAGCACGAACCGGTGTTCACCCTGGGCCAGGCCGGCAAGATGGAGCACGTGCTGGCGCCGGGCGACATCCCGCTGATCCCGGTCGACCGCGGCGGGCAGGTGACCTACCACGGGCCGGGCCAGATCGTCGGCTACCCGCTGATCGACCTACGCCGCACCGGCGTGGGCGTGCGCGAACTGGTCAAGCGCATCGAGCAGGCGCTGATCGACACGTTGGCACACTGGTCGATCGCTGCCGTCCGCCTCGAAGGCGCCCCGGGCGTCTACGTGGACGGCGCCAAGGTCGCCGCGCTGGGCCTGCGCGTGCGCCGCGGCTGCAGCTTCCATGGGCTGGCCTTCAACGTGGCCATGGACCTGGAGCCGTTCGGCCGGATCAACCCTTGTGGCTACAAGGGTTTGGCTGTCACGCAGGTGCTAGACTTGGGCGGCCCGTCGCAGCTGGCGCAGGTCGAGGACGTGCTGGTGGATGAGTTCTGCCGCCAGTTCGGCTTCCATGCGGTGCCGGTCGCTCCCATCCTCCCCGAACTCCCCGCGCGCGCCGCGGTCTAGGTAGTCGCAGATGAGCGAAATTCCTTCCAGGGTGATCCCGATCAGCGTGCTCGACGCTGGCGCGGCGGTCGCCGAAAAGCAGCTGGGCAACGACAAGATCGCCCGCAACCGTGCCGGTTTCGATACCGGCGCGCCGACCCTGCGCAAGCCTTCGTGGATCCGCGTGCGGTTGCCGCAGGGCAACGCCGTGCAGGAACTCAAGGCCCGGCTGCGCGAGAACGCACTGGTCACGGTGTGCGAAGAGGCCAGCTGCCCGAACATCCACGAGTGCTTCTCCAAGGGCACCGCCACCTTCATGATCCTGGGCGAGGTGTGCACCCGGCGCTGCTCGTTCTGCGACGTCGCCCACGGTCGCCCGCAGCCGCCCGACCCGCTGGAGCCGGCGCGCCTGGCGCAGACGATCGCCGACATGCGGCTGAAATATGTCGTGATCACTTCGGTCGACCGCGACGACCTGCGCGACGGCGGCGCCGAACACTTCGCCAGCTGCATCCGCGCCGTGCGCCACGCCAGCCCGAACATCAAGATCGAGATCCTCACCCCGGATTTCCGCGGCAAGGGCCGCATGGAGCGCGCGCTGGAAGTGCTCAAGGACTTCCCGCCCGACGTCTTCAACCACAACCTGGAAACCGTCCCACACCTGTACCGCGAGGTGCGCCCGGGCGCCGACTACCAGTGGTCGCTGGACCTGCTCAAGCGCTTCAAGGCGCAGCACCCGGAGGTGCCGACCAAATCCGGCATCATGCTGGGCCTGGGCGAGACCTTCGAACAGGTGATCGAGACGCTACGCGATCTACGCGCCCATGACGTGGACATGATCACCATCGGCCAGTACCTGCAGCCTACGCCGCACCATCACCCGGTCGTGCGCTACTGGACTCCCGACGAATACGACGCACTGCGCGAGGCCGGCGAAGCGATGGGCTTCCATCACGTCGCCTCCGGCCCGCTGGTGCGTTCCTCCTACCATGCCGACCTGCAGGCCCATGCAGCCGGCGTCACCGAGCTCGCCTGAGACCCTTCTTCATGACCCTGCGCCCCACGCTCGCCCTGCTGCTGGCCCTCGTCCTGCCCGTCGCGCATGCGCAAACGCCTGGCGCGCAAGGCGACGAAGGCCGCAAGGCTTCCACCTTGCCGCTGAAGGCATCGTCCACCCAGGCCGACGCCGCGCAGCTGTCCGCGCGTTTCCTGACCCGCTTCCACTACGACGCCAAGCCGCTCGATGACGTCATGTCGGCCAAGGTTTACAAGGCCTACTTCGACATGCTCGACAGCGAGAAGGTGTTCTTCACCCAGGCCGACATGGCGCGCTTCGAGCCGCTGAAGACCCGCTTCGACGATGCGATCTGGAACAAGGACCTGTCCGGCCCGTTCTCGGTGTTCAACCTGTACGTGCAGCGCGCGGTCAACCGCATGGAGTACGCGCGCGGCCTGCTGAAGCAGGGCTTCGACCTCACCAAAGAAGAGAACTACACCTACGACCGCGAGAACGCCGCCTGGCCGCTGGACCAGGCCGCGCTGGACAACCTGTGGCGCAAGCGCACCAAGAACGACTGGCTGCGCCTGAAGCTGGCCGGCAAGAGCGACGAGGACATCCGCAAGACGCTGGACAAGCGCTACGCCGGCTACATCGACCGGGTGAGGCAGCTCGACGGCGAGGATGCCTTCCAGACCTTCATGAACGCCTACGCCGAGACCACCGACCCGCACACCGATTACCTCGGCCCGCGCGCGGCGGAGAACTTCGACATCGCCATGAAGCTCTCGCTGGAGGGCATCGGTGCGGTGCTGCAGGCACGCGACGAATACACGCAGATCCGCGAGGTGGTGCCTGGCGGCCCCGCCGACAAGTCCGGCAAGGTGCACGTGGGTGATCGCATCGTGGCGATCGGCCAGGGAGCCGACGGCGCCATGGTCGACGTGATCGGCTGGCGCCTGGACGACGTGGTCGAGAAAATCCGCGGCAAGAAGGACACCACCGTGCGGCTGGAGATCCTGCCCGCCGACGTGGGCCTGGACGGCAAGCACGAGCTGATCAAGCTGGTACGCAAGAAGGTCAGCATCGAAGAGCAGGCGGCCAAGAAAAAGATCATCGAGGTCAAGGACGGCGATACCACCCGCAAGATCGGCATCATCGACCTGCCCACGTTCTATTCGGATTTCGGCGCGCGCCGCGAAGGCGACAAGAACTTCAAGAGCGCCACCCGCGATGTCGCCAAGCTGCTTGGCGAGCTCAAGGCCGCCGGCGTGCAGGGCGTGGTGGTGGACCTGCGCAACAACGGCGGCGGCTCGCTGGCCGAGGCCAACGAGCTGACCGGCCTGTTCATCGACCAGGGCCCGGTGGTGCAGGTGCGCGACGCGCGCGGCCAGGTGGAAGTGCAGGGCGACGACGAACCGGGCCTGGCCTGGAGCGGCCCGATGGCGGTGCTGGTCAACCGTGGCTCGGCCTCGGCCTCGGAAATCTTCTCCGCTGCCATCCAGGACTACGGACGCGGCCTGATCATCGGCGAGCCGACCTTCGGCAAGGGCACCGTGCAGAACCTGGTGGACCTGGACCGCTTCGCCCAGGGCGGCGGCGAGAAGCCGCAGTTCGGCGAACTGAAGATGACCATCGCCGAGTTCTTCCGCATCGATGGCGGCTCCACCCAACTGAAGGGCGTCACGCCCGACATCCTGTTCCCGAAGAACGGCGACGAGAAGGACTTCGGCGAATCCACCTACGACAACGCGCTGCCGTGGACGCGGATCCAGAGCGCGCCGTACAGCCAGGTCGCCGACCTCACCGCCTACCTGCCACAGCTGAAGACCAGGCACGACGCGCGCGTGGCCAAGTCGCCCGCCTGGCAGCTGATGCTCGACGAGCTGGCGCAGTACAAGAAGATGCGCGACCAGAGCACCACCTCGCTGGACCTTGCCGCGCGGCAGGCCGAGCGCAAGCGCCAGGACGCCATCCAGGCCGACTTCCGCGCGCGGCACAAGGCCATCGACGGCACCGACGCGAGCCTGGCCGAGGAGCCCGTGCTGGACGATGGCCTCAACGCCAACGAGCGCAGCCTCAAGGCCGAGCTCAAGCAGGAGAATAAGGCCAAGAACGCCAAGGATCCCGAGCTGCAGGAAACCGCGCACATCCTGTTCGATGCGATCGGCATGATCCGCGCCGACCCCAAGCTGGCGGCCGAAGTGCTGCCCTACGGCGGCAAGTTCTCGACCGCGGCGGTCACGCCACCGCAGAAGACGGCCACGCAGCCGCATTAATAAAAAAAGCCCGGCCTCGCCGGGCTTTTTTTATGGTTCCCGCCGGTCTGCGGGAAACGGTCCCCCGGCACGCGATCGCCTTGCAGGCGCACCGGTGCGCGACCGCGCGGCACCGATCAGGCGTGGTGGCAGCGCACAGATGCGCTCCTGCACAAACCGAAGGATGCCATCGGGAGCCCAGGGAAACCCTCAGCCGTTCACCCTGAGCATAGCGCAGCGAAGTCGAAGGGCCGCCCCAGCCAGCCCTCCGCAGCAACCCGTCAGTTGCCCTTCTTCTTACCGCCCTTCTTCTCGGCGGCCTGCGCCTTCTTCCACGCCTGGAACGCCTCCACGTGCGGCATCTCCCGCAACACCTTCGAGCGCGGGTCCACGATCATCAGGCTGCCCTCCGGCACGCGGAGCTCGCCCGTACCATCGGCCATCGGCAGCGTGTGCATGGTGTGGTCCACCTGCACGTCCAGCGGCATCGGGAACGGCTCGCCGTGGCCGGTCACCCAGCGGAACTGCAGCATGTCGCCGTGGCGGGTGGTTTCGAGCTTCGGCAGCGCCGCGTCGTACAGATACACGTCGAAGAACCACTTCAGGTCCTTGCCGGTGACCTGGTCGACGATGCCGGTGTAATCCCTGGTGGTGGCATAGCGCGGCTTGAAGTTGCCGGGCTTCGGATCGGGGCGCCCGTAGACCAGCCGGCGCACGCTCTCGAAAAAGGCGTCGTCGCCGATCAGGCCGCGCAACGTATGCAGCACCAGCGAACCCTTGTAGTAGATGTCCAGGCCCGGCCCGGTCTGACCGTCGTAGACCTGCTCCTCGGTCTTGGGCTGCCCCGAGACGATCGGCACCTTGTTCGCCAGCGTCATCCGCTCGGTGTGCAGCATCGCGAAGTACGGCATGTCGCCATGCAGGTATTGCCCGTACAGCGGCTGCATGTAGGTACCGAAACCCTCGTGCAACCACATGTCGTCCCAGTTGCGGTTGGTCACCTGGTTGCCGAACCACTCATGCGCGAATTCGTGCTGCAGCAGCCAGTCGAAGCCGTACTCGCCCTTCGGATAGCCGTTGCCGTAGGCGTTGATGGTCTGGTGCTCCATCCCCAGGTGCGGTGTTTCGACCACGCCCATCTTCTCGTCGCCGAACGGGTAAGGGCCGATCTCCTGTTCGAAGAAGTCGAGCATCCGCGGGAACTGCCCGAATAGCGCCTTGGCACCGGCCTCGTGCCCGCGCAGGTACCACAGCTCCATCGGGATGGTGTTGCCGTAGCGGCTCTTGTAGTCGCCCTTGAGCTCCTCGAACGGCCCCACGTTGAGGGTGATCGCGTAGGTGTCCGGCTGCTTGATGCGCCAGTGCCAGGTGCGGGTGGCGCCGTGGTTTTCGATACCGACCAGCACGCCGTTGCCCGGAGCGGCCAGCGCCTTGGGCACGGTCACGTAGGTGTCGACCAGGTCCGGCTCGCCGGTGGGCTGGTCGATGCAGGGCCAGAACAGGTCGCAGCCCTCGCCTTCCACGGCGCTGGCGATCCACGGTTGGCCGTCGTCGGTGTGGCTCCAGACGAAACCGCCGTCCCACGGTGCATGCTTGGCCACGTGCGGCTTGCCGCCGTAGCTGATGGTGGTGCTGACGTTGCCGCCCTTCGCCAGCGGCTGCGGCAGCTGGATGCGCAGGCGGCCATCCGGATTGCTCCAGGCATCCTTGGACAGCGGCTTGCCGTCGACGGCGACGTTGCGGATCGGCAGGTTCTTGTCCAGGTCCAGCAACAACACGTCGGTTGGCTCGCGTGCGGTGAAGCGCAGCGTGGCCTTGCCATCGAGATGGTGCTTGGCCGGGTCGACGGTGAAGTGCAGTTCCGCGTGGTCGAAATGCAGGCGTGCCTGCTCGACCGGCATGGTGCCGCCGGAGTTCTGCGTCTGCTGGGTGAGTGGGGGCTGCTTGGGAGTGGTATCGGCGGCGTGTAGGGTGCCGGCGAGGGCGAGGCTCAGGCTGAGGGCGAGCAAGCGGCGATGCATGGGGGACTCCGTCGGATTCAACCTCCGGAGCATGCCTGTTTGGCGGAACGGGCGGGATCGCCAGAAGTCATGGTGGAGAGCATCGTCCGCAAGCGGGTTCCTACGGAAGAACTGGCGCACCCGTGGGAGCCCGCTGGCGGGCGATGCTTCTAGAGGGCGTAGCGCCGCTGCAGGAAGGCGAAGCAGGCCCGCAACCCTTGCGCCTCGCCACCGCGCGGCCGGCCGGGGCGGTCGGTGTCGTTCCAGGAATAAGTGTCCAGGTGCAGCCACGGCAAGCCGTCCGGCACGAAGCGCTCGAGGTACAGCGCCGCGGTGATCGCGCCGGCATGCCGTGACGGCCCCGAGTTGGCGAAGTCGGCCACCGACGAGTCCAGCATCTTGCGGTAGGGCCGCCACAGCGGCAGCCGCCACAGCGGGTCGGCCACGGCGCGTCCGGCCTCCAGCAACTGCTCGGCGATGGCGTCCTGGTTGGCGAACAGCACCGGCAGGTCCGGTCCCAGCGCCACCCGCGCCGCGCCGGTGAGGGTGGCGAAGTCCAGCAGCAGGTCCGGCTGCTGCTCGGCGCCGTAGGCGATCGCGTCGCACAGGATCAGGCGGCCCTCGGCGTCGGTGTTGTCCACCTCCACCGTGTGGCCGGCGCGGGTGGTGATCACCTCGCCGGGGCGCATCGCGTTGCCGGCGACGGCGTTTTCCACCGCGGGCACCAGCAGGGTCAGGCGCACCGGCAACTTTGCCTGCATCACCAGCCCGGCCAGGGCGATCGCGTGCGCCGCGCCGCCCATGTCCTTCTTCATGTTGCGCATGCCCTCGGAGGGCTTCAGGTCCAGCCCGCCGGTGTCGAAGCACACGCCCTTGCCGACCAGTACCAGCTTCGGATCGGACGGCTTGCCCCAGCTCAGCTCCACCAGCCGCGGCGCGCGATGGCTGGCGCGGCCGACCGCGTGGATGGTCGGGAAGTTGGCCGCGAGCAATTCGTCGCCGATCCAGTCGCGAAGCTTGGCCTTGTGCGCCCTGGCCAGTTGCTTGATGGCGTCGGCCAGTTGCTCCGGACCCATGTCCTCGGTGGGCGTGTTGACCAGGTCGCGCACGCGCGCGCTGGCCTCGACCAGGGGCGCCAGCACGGCCAGCTCCGCCGCCGGCACGGCCAGCGTGGCAGATGCCCGCTCGCTCTTGCGGTAGCGCGTGAAACGGTAGGCGCCCAACGCCCAGCCCAGCGCGGCCAGGCCGGAATCGGCCGGGGGCGTGCCTTCATCGGCCAGGTGGTAGGTGCCTTGCGGCAGGGCGTACGGCAAGCCGGCCAGGGCCGCCTGCGGTTCCGCCGGATCGATCACCACCAGCACGCGGGCAAGCTTGCCGTTGGCGTCGGGCAGCAGGGCGAAGCGCCCGGCCTTGGGCTCGAAGCCGGTCTGTTCGAGCCAGCGCCGCTGGGCCGCGTCCAGGCGCCGCAAAGCCTGTTTGTAGTGCGCGGCATCGATGGTTTCGACGGGAGTGCCCTGGGCCTTGCCGGCCTTGCGTTCGATCAGGGCAGAGGTGGAACTCTCCGGCATGGCTCTGTGCCTCGTTGCGTTCGGCGAGTCGAACATGATGCGCCGATGGAGAGGGTATGCCAAACGGGTGGTTCGGTTTGCAGCAAGGTGGCGAAAGGACTCCCTCTTCCCCCGGCCCTCTCCACCCGGCGGTGCCGAGGAAGAGGGAGCAAAAGCCGTGGGGTGACGTCGGCGTCACGGGGGATGGCTACGGCGAGGAGGGCGGCCGCGACGTGAAACTGAGCCCTCTCCCCTGCGGGAGAGGGTTGGGTGAGGGGCCGGGGCTCGCGATGATGCCTGCAAGGGCGAAGGACGCTAGCCCGCCCCTTGGCTGCGCTCCAGCCAGTCGACCAACGCGCCCATGTCGGGCAAGTCCAGGTCGGGCGGTGCGCCCAATCCCGGCGGCCAGACCTTCCTCTCGCGGTTGATCCACGCCGTGCGCAGCCCCGCGTCACGCGCGCCGCACACATCCAGCTCCGGATCGTCGCCCACGTGCAGGATGTGCTCCGGTGCCACCCCGAGCCGCTGCGCCGCAGCCTGGAAAATCCGCACATGCGGCTTGCCCACGCCGGTATCGCGCGCGCAGACGTGACAATGGAAATGCGTGTGGATGCCGATCCGCTCCAGATCGGCGTTGCCGTTGGTCAGGCTGGCCACCGGCCAGCGCGCGGTGATCCGCGTGAGCGCCGGCAACGCGTCGGCGAAAAGCTCGACTCGGTTGCGCGCGGCGTAGTAGACCTCCCACAAGGCCTCGATCGGCGCCTCGTCCAGCCCGCAGGCGGCGAAGGCGCGTTGCATGGTCAGGTGGCGCTGGGTGGTGAAATCATGCGCCAGGTCCAGCCGCTCGGCGGCGACCTGCGCGCGCAACTGCCGCATGGCGGCGATCGGCCAGCGCGTGGCGACCTCGGGATGATGCGTGCGCAGGTAGGCGTCCACCTCGCGGTCGGCGCATTCCAGTGCCGGCAGCACCGGCCACAGGGTGTCGTCCAGGTCCAGCGTGAGCGCGAGGATGCGCATGCGCGCGCCGGCTCAGCGCTCGGCGACGCGCAGCACCTGGCCGGCCTTCAGCTCGTCGCCCTTCAAGTGGTTCCAGCTGCGCAGGTCGGACACATCCACCGAGTGCGCGTGGGCGATCGAGGACAGCGTGTCGCCCCGGGCAACCTTGTAGGTACGCGCGTGGGCAGCGGTGGCCTTGACCGAGGCGCTGGCGGTGACCCTGGCGAAGGACGGGCCGCGCGCGGCGGCGACGGTGGTGGCCTGGCCCTCGATACCCTTCAGGCTCGCCCTCGCAGCCGCCTTGGCCTGGCGCTCTTCCAGCGCCTGCCTGGCTTTGGCGGTGCGCTCGGAGGTCGGCGCGGTGGCCACGCGCGAGGCGTAGGTGGCGCCCGGCGCGGCGACCGGTGCGGTAGCCGGGCGCGTCTGCGGCGCTGCGCGCGCGCCCACCGCGGCCAGGATCTGGGCCCGGCGCGAGGCATCGGCCGCGGCCAGCGCGCTGCCGGCGTCATAGGGCAGGGCGTCGTCCCGACGGATCATCGCGGCCATCTTGTCGCCCTTGGCGAACTCGACGAACGCCTGCGCCTCGGCGGCGTGCGGGCTGGACGGGTTGGTCACCAGGTAGAGCGGGGTGTACAGCTTGTAGCTGCCGCTGGCGACGGTGGCGGCGCTGGGCGCGATGCCGTCGATGCGGATCATCTTGAGCTTGTGGTTGTCGGCCACGCGCGAGAGCGCGGTCACGCCGATCGCCTTCGGATCGAGCGTCACCGCCTCTTCCAGCTTGGCGGTATTGACGTACAGCCGCGGCGCGGCCACCGGCTGGTTGCCGCGGCCGAACAGCAGCTTGCGCAGGCTGAATTCGACGCCATCGCCCGGGCTGGCCACCGCGTACACGTGCATCGGCTCGTTGCGGCCGCCGACTTCGCTCCAGTTGGTGATCTTGCCGTAGTAGATGTCGTGCAACTGCTTCAGGGTGAGGCTGCCGACAGGGTTCTTCGGGTGGGTGATCATCACCAGCGCATCCCATGCCACCGGCGTGAACACCAGCCCGGCTTCCTTCGCGCTACCGTTGCCGGGACGCGCGCTGCCGGCGATGTCGGCGCTGCCCTCGCGCAGCGCATCCAGGCCCGAGGCGGTATTGAACGGCTGCACGTCGACCTTGCCATGGCCGCCCTTGGTCCAGGCCGTGGCGACGTCCTGCATCAGGCCGCGCGTGGTGGCCACGTCGCCGCGCAGAACCAGCGTAGGCCCGGCCGCCAGGGCGACGGACGTGAGGCAGGCGCCGAACAGGGCGGCGACGAACAGGCGGACGGAACGGACGGGCATGGCGGGGTACGACCTACGGCTTCGATGATGACGTGAGCGTGCCGTGAAAGGCGGCATGCGCGCAGTGATGGGAGTCCGGTATTTCATCGGTCCCGTCGCCAAACATCAAGCGCGGTCACAGGTTGGCGTTAAGCAAAGGCGGAGAACGGCCGCATGGATGCCGGCGCTTCGGCTCGCTCTCCCGCGTCCTCTATCAAGAGCGGAGCGAATGAATGCGGGGCTCGTGGGAACGTCGCCACGGGGCAAGGGGAAAAAGCATGGGTCCTGGGCACGAACAGGCGACAGCGCTAGAGCGGCCCCTCACCCCGGCCCTCTCCCGCAGGGGAGAGGGAGCCGGGCGGCGGCGCGCCTAATCCATTGGCAGGTAGCGCACGCCGCCGTCGCTTTCCACCACCAGCACCAGTTGCCGTGGCTGCATCGCCACCAGTCCGCGCAGTTCGCGCAGGCTGGTGACGCGGCGGTTGTTCACGCCAATCACGATGTCGCCTTCATCCAGCCCCATGCGCGCGGCGCGGCTGCCGCCTTGCACGCCGGTGACCGCCACGCCGGCGGCGCCCTGGCTGCGCTGGGCCATCGACAGTTCGCTGAAACGCACGCCGGCGAGGCGGCGGTCGAGCGTGGCGCCATCAAGCGTGGCGAGCTTTTCCGGCGTCAGCGTCGCCTTGACCTGCTGTAGGTCGCCGTTGCGCGAGATCTTCAAAGTCACCTGGCTGCCCAGCGGCAGCAGGCCCTCGGCATTGCGCAGTTCGTCGCTGTCGTGCAGCGGCTTGCCGTCGATCGCCTGCAGCACGTCGCCGGGCGCCAGGCCGGCGTTGGCCGCCGCCGAGCCGGGTGCGACGCGCGTCACCACCACGCCCTCGCTGGCCGACAGCCCCAGCAGCCGGGCGATGCGCGGGGTGATGTCCTGGGTCTGCACGCCCAGGCTGCCGCGCACCACCTTGCCGTGCGCGATCAACTGGCCCATCACCTGCGCGGTGAGGTTGCTGGGGATGGCGAAGCCGATGCCCACGTTGCCGCCCGAGGGCGACAGGATCATCGTGTTGATGCCGACCAGTTCGCCGTTCAAGTTCACCAGCGCACCGCCGGAATTGCCCGGGTTGATCGACGCGTCGGTCTGGATGAAGTTCTGGTAGCCCGAGCCGCCGAGGCCGGACCGGCCGAGTGCCGAGACGATGCCCGAGGTCACCGTCTGCCCCAGCCCGAACGGATCGCCCACCGCCACCACGAAGTCGCCCACGCGCAGCCTGGCCGAATCGGCCACCGGCAGTGCCTTGAGGTTCTTGGCCGGAATCTGCACCACCGCCACGTCGGTGTCCGGATCGGTGCCGATCAGCTTGCCCTTGAAGGTGCGCCCGTCCTGCAGCGTCACGGTGATGTCGTCGGCGCCGCCGACCACGTGGTTGTTGGTCAGCACGTAGCCCTTGGCTGCGTCCACGATCACACCCGAGCCCAGGCTCTGCTCCACCCGCTGGCGCGGCGAGGAGGGCAGCCCGAAGAACTGGCGGAAGATCGGGTCGTCGAAATACGGATCGCGCACCGCCACCCGCGTTTTGGTCGAGATGTTCACCACCGCCGGCGTCACCTTCTGCAGCATCGGCGCCAGCGACGGCAGCGGCTCGCCGGCGACCGCGGTGGGCAGGGCCGCGCGCGTGACGCCCGGCCAGCAGCCGAACAGCAGCAAGCCGCAACCCCACGCCAGGGCAACGGTGATACGACGCAGGTGAAGTTTCATGTGCGCTCCATGGCTTTCGTGACGACGCTCTGACTGCAAACACGCCGGCGGGTTCCGTGGCCTGCGGCAATGCCCACGAGGGCGGGCTCCCGCACGCATCTGCCCTCGCCGCCGGGCGGCGGCCGATGGCATTTTCGATCGGCCGCGCAAGCGCGCCAGGCTTCGCCGCCCGTGCGTTGCGCAAGCCAGGTGCGGCCACTACGCTAGCTCGGTCGAGGCCGCTGCCGCAGCGGCCCGCGGGCCATCATTGGGCAAGGCATCACTCGACAAGGTGAAGTCATGGGTTGCGATCGTGCCTTGGGGACGGTGCACCGACCTGCACGCCACACACCGTGGCGCGCGCGAGGATGGGATCGGGTGGCCCTATGAGAATCCTCTATCACCACCGCACCCAGGGCCGCCAGGTCGAGGGCGTGCATATCCGCGGCATCGTGCACGCGCTGCGCGACCTGGGCCACGAGGTGGAGATCCTTTCCTTCCCTGGCGCCGACCCGGAGCAGGAGCCGCAGCAGGCCAGCGCGAGCGCAAAGCCGGGCCGCTTCGGTCCGTTGCTGGCGCGCGCGCCAGGCGTGTTGTTCGAGCTGCTGGAGCTGGGCTACAACCTGGTCACGTTGTTCCGCGTCGGCCGGACGCTGCGGCGGTTGCAGCCGCAGATGATCTACGAGCGCTACGCGCTGTTCCTGTTCGTCACGGTGTGGCTGGCGCGCCGGCGCGGCATCCCGGTGATCCTGGAAATCAACGATTCGGCGCTGGTGCCGCGGGTGCGCTCGCTCACCTTGCGCCGGCTGGCCCGCCGCATCGAGCGATGGTGCCTGCGCCAGGCCACCGGGCTGGTGTTCATCTCGCACTGGTTCCACGACACCGCGCGGGAGGCCTACGGTGACATCGCGCCCGCGGTGATCTCGCCCAACGCGGCCGACCTGCAGCGCTTCGACCCGGCGCGTTTCGATCGCGACGCGCTGCGCCGCGAGCGCGGGCTGGAAGGCCGAGTGGTGTGCGGCTACGTCGGCGCGTTCGTGCCTTGGCACGGCATCGCCGCCTTCGTGCGCGCCATTGTTTCACGTCTTCACGCAACCCCCCATCTGACCCTGCTGCTGGTGGGCGATGGCGTCGACCTTCCGGCGGTGGCCGCCGCCATCGAGGCCGCCGGCATGCAGGACCGCGTGCGCCTGCCCGGACGCGTGGCGCACGCCGAGGTGGCCGCGTGGATCGCCTGCATGGATTACGCGGTGCTGGCCGACTCCAACGAATACGGCTCGCCCATGAAGCTGTTCGAACTGATGGCGATGGAAGTGGCGGTGGTCGCGCCCGACTACGCGCCGATCGCCGAAGTGGTCACCGACGGCGCCGACGGCTGGCTGTTCGCGCGTGGCCAGGTGGATGCCTGCGCCGGGCTGGTGCTCAAGCTCGCGCAGCAACCGGACGACCTGCGCCGGGCCGGCGCCGCGGCGCGCGCCAACATCGTCGCCCACCATCAGTGGCGCAACAACGCCGGGCAGTTGCTGTCGCTGCTGCCCGCAAAGGCCCCGACGCCATGAAGTTCGCCATCGACCTCGCCGCCAAGGCGCGCTGGTGTTACGGCCGCGACGACCGGCGGACACGGCTGAAAACGCTGCTCACCGACGGCACCTTCGCGATGGGCTGCTACCGGCTGATGCAATGGTCGCAGCGCCATCGACTGGCGCCGCTGGCGATGTTCTTCAACAAGCTCAATGCAGTGTTCGGCCAGTGCATCATCGGCCGCGGCGCCGAGTTCGGCGAAGGCCTGGTGCTGATCCACAGCCAGGGCGTGGTGATCAATGGCAGCGTGCAGGGCGGGCGCCACGTCTACATCGAACACCAGGTCACCATCGGCGCGGAAAAGAACCAGTCGCCGCGGCTGGGCGATCACGTCTTCATCGGCGCCGGCGCGAAGATCGTCGGCGCCGTGACCATCGGTGACCACGTGCGCATCGGCGCCAATGCCGTGGTGCTCGAAGACGTGCCCGCCGGCGCCACCGTCGGCGGCATCCCGGCGCGCGTGCTGCGCATGCGCGCGGTCGAGCCGGCGCCCACGTCGGGGTAGCGTGGCGTCCGCTTCCGCGCCTCGCCGGGCGTCCCATGCGGACTCCGGGGCAGCCGTTCGACCGCCACGGGCGCCTCCTCGGCGGCAATCGGCGCCAGCCAGGGCACCGGCGCTCTGCGCGCACCCAGCGCCGGGCCGCGTAGGCGCTGGATGATCGATTTTTCAGTTGACGACTACGCAGGCCAGAGCTACCGTTCATGCCCGGTCGCACCACAACATCTTGTGTGAGTCGTTCGGTCGCTCTCCCAAGTGCTGTGTCGCTGTGGCAACCTCGGGGGAGGGCGTCGTAAAGCCGGAAAGATCAACAGAACGCACAGGCCGCCGTGCCGTCCGCAAGGGACGCCGTGGCTGTCGCGTGGCGTCGATGGAACCACTCTAGACGGGTCGCAAGGCCGGAGGACAACAATCCGATGAGCACCGCGCGCGCACCACACGCCGCCAACCGTGATGCCGCAGCCATTCCGCTGCAGCCGGCCTCCTACGACATCTGGGACAAGAAGTACCGCCTGCGCACCAAGTCGGGCGAGCCGGTCGACGCCACCGTCGACGAGACCTGGCAGCGCGTCGCGCGCGCCCTCTCCGACGTGGAGACCACCGACGAACTGCGCGCGCACTGGTACGAGCGCTTCCTGTGGGCGCTGCGCCGCGGTGCGATCCCGGCCGGCCGCATCACCTCCAACGCCGGCGCGCTGGAGCACAAGCCGGCCACCTCCACGATCAACTGCACCGTGTCGGGCACCATCCGCGATTCGATGGACGACATCCTGGAAAAGGTCCACGAGGCGGGCCTGACCCTGAAGGCCGGCTGCGGCATCGGCTATGAATTCTCCACGCTGCGCCCGCGCGGCGCGTACGTTTCCGGCGCCGGTGCCTACACCTCCGGCCCGCTGTCGTTCATGGATATCTACGACAAGATGTGTTTCACCGTCTCCTCCGCCGGCGGTCGCCGCGGCGCACAGATGGGCACGTTCGATATCTCCCATCCGGACGCCAAGGAATTCATCCGCGCCAAGCGCGAGGACGGCCGGCTGCGCCAGTTCAACCTCTCCCTGCTGATCACCGACGGCTTCATGCAGGCGGTCGAGCACGACCAGGACTGGCCGCTGGTGTTCCCGGTCCACGTCAAGGAGCAGGGCGAGATCGACCTGGACGACCCGAGCAAGGTCGTCTGGCGCGAGTGGCCCACTCACGAGAACTACGTCGACCGCGAGGACGGCCTGGTCGCCTGCAAGATCTACGGACAGATCCGCGCGCGGCACCTGTGGGACATGATCATGGTCTCGACGTACGACTACGCCGAGCCCGGGTTCATCCTGATCGACAAGGTCAACGAGATGAACAACAACTGGTGGTGCGAGCACATCCGCGCCACCAACCCCTGCGTCACTGCCGACACCTGGGTGCAGACCGCCGAAGGCCCGCGCCAGGTCAGCGACCTGCTGGGCACCGGCTTCCTGGCCCGCGTCGACGGCCAGGACCACGCCACCGGCGCCGAAGGCTTCTTCCGTACCGCCACCAAGCCGGTGCTGGCGCTGCAGACCGAGGAAGGCTACCGGCTGCGCCTCACCGACGACCATCGCGTGCGCCGCGTCTCGCGACTCACCCGCTGGAGCGTGGACACCGAGTGGTGCCAAGCGCAGCACCTCAAGCCCGGCGACCGCGTGCTGCTCAACGACCATCGCGCCAACGCGCAGTGGGCGGGCGCGCTCAGCGAGGAACAGGGCTATCTGCTCGGCCTGCTGGTCGGCGACGGCACGCTCAAGCAGGAAGCGGCCGTGCTGTCGGTCTGGCCGCAGGCCGCTGCCGTCAACGCCACGGGCGGCTGTGGTGCGCAGGCGCTGATGGCCGAGGCGCTGCGTTGCGCGCAAACGCTGCCGCACCGCGCCGACTTCGCAGGCTGGTCGGAAGTGGCTGGCCGCAACGAATTCCGCCTGAAGTCCGCCTCGTTGCGCGACCTGGCTTTCGAGCTGGGCATGGCGTCTGGCGACAAGGCGATCACCCCGGCGCTCGAACAGACTTCGAGCGACGCCTACCGCGGCTTCCTGCGTGGCTTCTTCGATGCCGACGGTTCGGCGCAGGGCAGCCAGGCCAAGGGCGTTTCCGTGCGCCTGGCGCAGTCGGACCTGCCGCGCCTGGAAGCGGTACAACGCATGCTGCTGCGCCTGGGCATCCCCTCGCGCATCTACCGCGACCGCCGCGTCGCCGGCAGCTCGGTGCTGCCCGATGGCCACGGCGGTTCGCGCGCCTACGTCACACAGGCCCAGCACGAGCTGGTCATCGCCGGTGAATCGCTGGCCCGCTTCGGCGAGCTGATCGGTTTTGCCGACAGCGACAAGGCCGCGCGCCTGAAGGCCCTGCTGGCCGGCTACCGCCGCACCCTCAACCGCACCCGCTTCGTCGCCACGGTCGCTTCGCTCGAAGCCGACGGCACCGAAGATGTCTATGACGTGCAGGTGCCGGGCATCAACACCTTCGACGGCAACGGACTGCACGCGCACAACTGTGGTGAGCAGCCGCTGCCGCCCTACGGCTCCTGCCTGCTCGGCTCGATCAACCTGACCACTTTCGTGCGCGACCCGTTCGGCCCCAAGGCCCGCTTCGACTGGGATGAATACCGCGAGGTGGTCAAGGTGTTCACCCGCATGCTCGACAACGTGGTGGAGATCAACGGCCTGCCGCTGGAGCAGCAGCGCAACGAGATCATGAGCAAGCGCCGCCACGGCATGGGCTTCCTGGGCCTGGGTTCCACCCTGACCATGCTCAAGATGCGCTACGGCACCGAGCCGGCCGTCGCCTTCACCGAGGACGTCTCGCGCGAGATGGCCGTGGCCGGCTGGGAGGTCGCACTGGACCTGGCCAGGGAAAAGGGCGCCGCGCCGGTGCTGGCCAAGGACTACACCGTCACCGGCGACATGCTGCGCAAGCGCCCGGAAATGGTCACCGACGGCTACAAGGTCGGCGACGCCATCCCCGGCCGCGTGCTGCACGCCAGGTACAGCCGCTACATGCAGCGCATCGCCACGGTCGCACCGAAGCTGGTCGAGCAACTGGCCGAGAGCGGCGCGCGCTTCACCCACCACAGCTCGATCGCGCCCACCGGCACGATCTCGCTGTCGCTGGCCAACAACGCGTCCAACGGCATCGAGCCCAGCTTCGCCCACCACTACTCGCGCAACGTGATCCGCGAGGGCAAGAAGTCCAAGGAAAAGGTCGAGGTCTACAGCTACGAGCTGCTCGCCTACCGCGCCCTCATCAACGCCAACGCGTTGCCGTTCACCGACGAGGCGGCCAACAAGCTGCCCGAGTACTTCGTGGCCGCCGACGACATCAGCCCGAAGGAGCACGTGGACATCCAGGCGGCCTCGCAACTGTGGATCGATTCGTCGATCTCCAAGACCGCCAACGTGCCCACCGACTACCCCTACGAAGACTTCAAGGACATCTACTTCTACGCCTACAAGCAGGGCCTGAAGGGATGCACCACCTTCCGCTTCAACCCGGCCGCCTTCCAGGGCGTGCTGGTCAAGGAAGCCGACCTGGAAAGCACCCTCTACCGCTTCGAATTGGAAGACGGTAGCGTTATCGAACTGAAGGGTAACGAGCAGGTGGAATATGACGGCGAAATGCATACCGCCGCCAACCTGTTCGATGCCCTGAAGGAAGGCTATTACGGCAAGTTCTAGCCATTGCGGGTCCCATACAAAACCAGAGTCGGAGGGGAAGTCCAGATGTCCATCGATACCGAAGTCGAAGCGCAGAACAGTTCCATGCCGCCCGTCGGCGATCCGCCGTCCGCCGAAGCTCCGGTGGGCTCGCCCGCCCCGCAGACGCCGATGAAGGCGGCTCCGGCGAAGAATGCGGCGCCGAAGAAGGCTGCCGCCAAGAAGGCCGCGCCGAAGAAGGCCGCTGCCAAGAAGGCGGCGCCGAAGAAGGCCGCTGCCAAGAAGGCGGCGCCGAAGAAGGCTGCTGCCAAGAAGGCCGCGTCGAAGAAGGCCGCTGCCAAGAAGGCGGCGCCGAAGAAGGCTGCTGCCAAGAAGGCCGCGTCGAAGAAGGCCGCTGCCAAGAAGGCTGCACCGAAGAAGGCCGCTGCCAAGAAGGCGGCGCCGAAGAAGGCTGCTGCCAAGAAGGCCGCGCCGAAGAAGGCCGCTGCCAAGAAGGCCACACCGAAGAAGGCTGCGGCCAAGAAGGCCGCACCGAAGAAGGCCGTCGCCAAGAAAGCTGCACCGAAGAAGGCTGCCGCCAGGAAGGTCGCTCCGAAGAAGGCCGCCAGCAAGAAGGCGGTGAAGAAAGCTCCTGCCAAGGCCGTCAAGAAGGCGACCAGCAAGGCCAGCAGCAAAAAGACGGCCATGAAGAAGGCCGCTCCGAAGAAGGCGGCAGGGAAGAAGTCCGCCAGCAAGAAGACCGTCGCCAAGGCGTCGGTGAACAAGCGGTCCACTGCCAGCAAGAAGGCGGCGCCGAAAAAGGCTGCCCGCCGCAAGTAAGCAGCACCGGCTCCGGCCCGGGCGCTGCCCGGGCCGGAGTCTTCTTCAAGCTTCCGCCCGCCGTGCACCGCCTCCCGCCAGGGACTTACGGCCTGCCACGAGCCTGCGCCGCCGCACCGCCAAAGCGGAAATCCATCTCCCGCGCGCTGCACCAGATGGATTTCTCCTTTCGCGACACGCGTATCGCCCACCACCGGCTGTCGCCCGAGCGACGCCCCAGCTCAAAGAGAACCCATACCCATGACGATCAAGATCGAAAAGAAGATCAAGGGCTACCAGGTCGTCAAGCCCGAAGACAAGGCCGCCCCGGCCGCCGCCGCGCCGGAGAAGAAGGCCGCCGAGCCGCGCCAGGCCGAAATCATCCAGATGCACGAAAGCGTCGAGCGCCCCGAATCGCTCGTCGGCTCCACCTTCAAGATCAAGTCGCCGCTGTTCGAGCACGCGCTGTACGTCACCATCAACGACATCGTGCTCAACGCCGGCACCCCGCACGAACAGCGCCGCCCTTTCGAGATCTTCATCAACTCGAAGAACATGGACCACTTCCAGTGGATCGTGGCGCTCACCCGCATTCTTTCGGCCGTGTTCCGCAAGGGCGGAGATGTGACGTTTATCGTCGAGGAGCTGAAGGCCGTGTTCGATCCGCGGGGTGGGTACTTCAAGGCTGGCGGCGTCTACATGCCGAGCATCGTGGCCGAGATTGGCGCGGTGATCGAGCAGCACATGAAGAACATCGGGCTCATCCATGATCCGGAGATGGATGAGACGCAGAAGAAGCTCATTGCCGAGAAGCGGGCGGCGTATGAGGCGGCTTCGGCGGGGAAGAAGGCGGCTGAGGTGGCTTCCAGCAGCGAGAGCAATGCCAGTGGGTTTCCGCCGGGGGCGACCTTGTGCGCCAAGTGCAATACGCAGGCGCTGGTGCTGATGGATGGGTGCCAGACTTGTTTGAATTGTGGGTATTCGAAGTGTGGGTGAGGCGTTAATTTAGTTGCAAGAAGAAGGCGGCCGGTATCAGCCGCCTTTCTTTTTGCTGTCGATTTGACGGGGCGCGTCTCATGGCAATTCTATCTGAGCAAGCTATTGATTTTGCTCGAGAGCATATATCGAAGTTCTATGACTCGGATTTTTTCCCAAAGGCTTTTGAATTCGAAGCCTTGTGGCACAGCTGGGAAGAGGTGAAAAAGGAGCTTCTGTCTAAGAACGTTTCTAAATTCCAGCTAACACTGCCGCACGCGCTGACAGTTTTGAAGCCAAAAGGCGGCTACCGCGTTGTGCATCAGTTGGACCCCATGGAGGCGTTAATTTACACAGCGCTCGCATTTGAGGTCGCCGGTTCAGTAGAAGCTTGTCGCCCCAAGCCAGAGGCAGGCATAGCGTGCTCGTACCGAATAAAGATTGCCGACGGGAGCTTCTTCGACGGTGGCTCAGGGTGGGATGACTTTCGCACAAAGAGCGAGCAGCTCTCGAAGGCACACAAGTACGCTCTAGTTACCGATATATCAGATTTTTATAATCAAATATATTTGCATAGGCTTCAGAACGCGATAGAAGCTGCAGACGCCAAGCTAAAACCCATGTCTGTAGAGATCGAGTCGTTCATCACGACGTTAAACAATAAAGCGTCGCAGGGCGTGCCGGTTGGTCCCGCGGCTAGCATCATTATGGCTGAGGCTGTAATGATGGATGTCGACAGCTTCATCGAACAATGCGGTGTGAGCCACACGAGATATGTGGATGATATACGCATGTTCGGTGAGTCCGCGAGGGAGCTTGAGAGCGCGCTTGAGGCCTTGACGCTGTACCTATACGAGAACCATCGACTGACATTGGCAACAGATAAAACTGAGCTTTTAACAGCGGCGAGTTTCACTGAAAAATATCTACATAATCAATACATCGAAGATAAAGACGAGCTGCTTGATTCGCTGGAAACCTTTGGACCGTATGGCAGCTTTGAGGATTTCGACTGGGACGCGGAGATCGACGACCTTGGCGAGGAGGATGAGGTCGCGTCGAGCTTAATAGCGGCCTTCGATAAGCTGTTGAAGTTGGATCATATAGACGTTGGGATTGCTCGTAGCATAATCCGAACTGCGCGGCGTCATGACGTTGACGATTTAGCCGGTATGCTGTTGGAGAACTTTGATTTTTTCGCGCCAGTAACTCCAGATGTATTCATCTATCTCTTGGAGGTAACTGATGACGCGCTGGCTATGGATCTGTGCCCTGCGGTAAGTGCTCTTTGCTCTGCCGACGTCGCTAGGTGTTCCCTGGTCAAATACTGGTTGGAATTTTTCATCGCGACACAACCAAGATTTCTTAGTGTGCCGAAGCTCAAAGGATTTGTGTTCCAAGGCAGCAATATGGAACACAAGGCACTCGCCGCAATAACATCAAAGGACCTAGCGTGGGTCCGGTCTCAAAAGGCGAATATTTATAATGTCGGTAGCCGCGCGCGGCGAGCCATAATTCACTCGTCCAAGGTATTGCCTAGCGACGAACGAAACAATTGGCTGAAGTTAGTGATCCAGAATTCGGTTTCACCGCTTGAAAGGTGGGTGGCGAGTTGGGTAATGGCTAGTGTTTCTGGAAAGAAAGCACCGGCGTAATTAGGTGTATCTTTGACCTATGTCGGGGCGCCGTCTCAGTATCCTAAGGAGGCCGTCAAGTGGCGAGCCACGGACTCCGTCTGCTCAGAAGGGATGAGCCAAACATGCAACCTTGGGAAAGGCGACTCGGTGATCTCTGGCTTCTTCTGGAGCGGTGCCATCTCACTTACATGGAGCCGGAACTTTTCCGACTAAACACCAACCAATTCCTGCAGACGGCGCGAACCGTCACCTTCATTATCCAAAAAAACAAACCTTCTATTCCTGACTTCGACTCTTGGTATCGTCCTATTGTGGCGGAGTGGGCGTCGGACGAGGTCATGGAGTGGGCTAAGGATTCGCGGAATGCCATCGAGAAGGAGGGTGACCTTGAGCTGCATAGCACTCTTGAGTTAACCCTGTTGTTCTCATACTTGGCGGAGCAAGATTTGAAGCTGGCCACAGGCCGTGAGGAGCTTCTGCACGCGGGGGCGAAGCGCCTCGTTCGTATTGCCCAGAAGAAGCTTCCATCTCACGTTATCGGCTCGTCTGCCATAAAAATAGAACGTGTCTGGATCGCCAACTCGTTGCCGAACCTTGAGTTGCTGCAAGCCCTGAGTTACGTCTACACGACCCTCTATCGCGTCTGCCGGGGACTAGCATTCCATCTTGGAGGGGAAATTGAACAATCAATTCCAGATCCGACTGCGCTATACGCGGCGCGTGAAATTACGCGGCGAGTCTGTTACGTAAAGCTATCAGACCTCAAAATCTACTACCAGAAAATGGAGCGCGTTCGCGCCGACCCCGATTTAACACCGCCCGCTTCAATGAGCGGCGCGATCTACGAACTTCGGGAAAGGATGTCCCAGGCGGACTCCAACGAGAAACTCCACGCGGCACTTGCGGCGATGGCCCAGCAAACGTTTGAGCGCGACGGATACCACATTCCAATGCTTTTCCTCTACGACAAGGATTTCAAGAGCGTAGATGGGATATCCGTGCACTGGAGCGACCAAGCGGAAAAGTTTATCTTTTGGCGGAATGTAGCAGACAGAGTTATTGCTAACAGAGCGACCATCATCGTAACAATTGGCGAGGCGTGGATAAGGGATATGAGTGGCTATCATTATCTCCCTATCAAGGAAATGCCGATCACGGGCGAGGAGTTGTACGTGAATTTGCTTGACAGCGCCGGCACGTACATGTGCAAAGCTTGGGAAATAGTGCGAGCGGGTCATGAGTCAAAGCCTTCATTGAGGCCATGTCCTGAGGCGGCAAAGCTGGCCGCAAAGGTGCCTTTCTATTTCGCTCCGACACTTCGTGCCCTCGGCTTACCGTATCCAGAATACTTTGATCGCGAGCCGCCGAGACGCCGGGCCAATTAATGGGGTCGCAGCACATTAATTCCCGCCGTCACCTTGCCGGGCGCTCGCTCAGTCGCCCCCGCTTGCCTTCAAAGGTCCGGCGCTCTTGTAGGTGTTGAAGAGGATGCCCGAGGGCATGGCCTGCGTGCCGACGAGCTCGAAGGAGTGAGCGGGCGTGCCTTCTGCAAACAGGCGTTTCCCGGTGCCCAGCCATACCGGATAGACGATCAGCAGGATGTCATCCACGAGTCCGTATTCGAGCAGTGTCGATGTCAGTGTGGAGCTGCCCCAGACAACAAGCTCAGGGCCGGTCTGCGCTTTCAAGCGCAACACATCCTGCCTGAGATCGGGGCCGACGGCCTCGAACGGGCCCCATCGAAGATCGTCCGGATGGTGGGTGGCAACATATTTTGTTGCCGCATTGATGCCGTCGGCCATCGGGCTGCCGGCGGCCTTTCCCCAGGAGTCCGACCAGATATCGTAGGTGCGGCGGCCAAGCAGCAGATCGAACCGGTGACCTTGCGCGGCCAGGAGCGCATTCAGGCCCTGGGGCGTCCGATAGGGATCGATCCATCCTTCATAGGGAAAACCGTTCTCGTCGGTGCCGTGCTGAACCACGCCGTCCAGGGAAATGTGTTCGATAAGCTTGAGACTTCTCATGTAAAACCTCTGGCGTTGCGGTGGAGCCTTTGCGGGCAAAGGCGTGGAAACCCGGCCGGCACCCTGGCGACAAGCCACGAACGGCTTTTGGCCAGAAGGGCATCTGGCGGAAATGCGGATCCCAAACGCCGGCTGCCGAACGTAAGGTCTGGATGCAGTGTTGCAGCGTCGTTCTTCTCAGTGAGGCCGCGTGCAGGGCAGATGCGCTGGTTCACTCAGGTACCTTTGACGTAGCCGAGGGCCTTCACGATCTGGCCGTTCTCTACCTGCATCAGGTTGACCCCACGCACCGACGTCTCGTCGCTCTCCCCCCAGCGCAGCCGCCACTGGATCGTCGCGCTGCTGCCGGCGATTGCCACGTCTTCGATCTCGAACCAGATGTCCCGATTTCCTGCGATCCGCCCCCACAGCGCAAGACATTCTTCGCGGCCCACGTGGCGCGACCCGTTCGGGGCAGGGTTCGAGTTCTCAATCACGCAGTCCTCGGCGACTAGTTCGGCCAGCGCTGCGGGGTCGTGCCTCTGGAAAGCGTCGTTGTAGCGCCGGATGACGCTGGCGGTGGTGTCGCTTGCCTGGCCCAGATCCGACACCTGCGGAGTCTTGCCGTATCCCAGCGCTTGCGTGACCTTACCGTCACGCACCGTGATCAGCGTGACTCCCCGCAGGTAGTCTTCCGCACCCGTGCCGAAACGGTAGCGCCAACGATTGATCGCGCGGTCGCCAGAAATGATCACGTCCTCGACTTCGAATGAACCCTGCGGGTCCTTGACCATCGCCTGCCAGAAGGCGACATTGGCGTCGTAGCCTTCGACGCGCAACCCATTGGGCGCGGGTTGGAGCGCCTCCATTACGCAATCCGCAGCGACCAGGTCGGGGATCGCCGTGGCGTCCCTGCGCTCGAACGCGGAAATGAAACGCCGCACGACCTCTGCCGTGGCCTTCGTCGTCGTGGGGTCGATGAATGTGAAACCATGAGCATCCGACATGACCGTGTCTCCGTGTTCTCGACGGCCGCAGCATGGGTCGCGCGTGGTCCGACCACCTGATCGGGCGTCCGGATTCTTTTGCACTCCATGAACCTGCCCGATCCCCTTTCCGAAGCGTTGCGCAGCGTAAGCCTGACCGGCGCCATCTTTCTCGACGCGGAACTGAGCGCTCCGTGGGGGTTTGCCGCACCGGCGGCGAGCACGGGCGCGCGACTCATGGCGCCCTCGGCGGAGCACCTGATCCTGTTTCACCTGCTGGTGGAGGGCGAGGCGACGGCGCGCATTCCCGGCTTGGCCGGCGTGCCCCTGCGCCCGGGCGACATCGCGATCCTGCCGATGGGGGATGCTCACGAGCTTTGGAACGGCCGCGGAGCCGAACTGACCGACTCGTCCTCGCTGCTGCCGAAGATTCTCGAAAGAAAGATCGTCTCGGAACGTGGTGGCGGTGGCGGCCGCCTCACCAAATTCATCTGCGGCTATATCGGCTGCGAACGCCAAGCCACCCGCTACTTCCTTGCAGGGTTGCCCCCGCTGTTCAAGACGAACATTCGTCGTGGCCCCTCTGGCGAGTGGCTGGAAAACACGATCCGCCACCTCGCAGCGGGGCGCGAACCGGATGGTGCAGGCCGGGGCGCCTTGCTCGCGAAGCTGGCCGAGGCACTGTTCATCGAGGCATTGCGCCGCTACATGGCCGAACTCCCGCCGCGGCGGATCGGCTGGCTGGCGGCCGCGCGCGATTCGGCGGTGAGCCGGGCGCTCGCTGCGATCCATCGCGAGCCTGCGCGTGGGTGGACCGTCGCCTCGCTGGCCGAGCAAGCGGGATTGTCCCGCACCGTCTTTGCGGAGCGCTTTACGCGTCTGCTCGGCGAGGCGCCGCTTGCCTACGTGTCGCACTGCCGCATGCAGTTGGGTGCGCGGCTGCTCGAGACGACGGACGATACCGTGCTCCAGGTCGCACTCAATGCGGGCTATGAGTCCGAGGCGGCTTTCAATCGCGCGTTCAAGCGTGAATTCGAGCTTCCGCCGGCACGTTACCGGATGGAGCGGCGCGCATCTCCAAAGGGCAATAAACGTAAATAAATAAAGGGGACGGTAAATAAAGGGGACGGAGGGAATTAACGGCAACTAACGGGGCCACCATTGCGCCGCTGGGGTCAATAGGTAGCTAACGGGGTCGGTTGCTAACGGGGTCAGGTTCACTTATCGCTTGGTGTAAGTGAACCTGATCCCTTTTGGTTGGTTAACCGGCGCTGTGGATAGCTCATCGATCTCGAAGCCAATCTCCTTAATTCGAAATCCAATATCCATCATTCAGCCACGTTGAAAAGATAAAGTTTCAACCCCTTTTTAGGGCCTTCCAAAAACACGTCAGCGATAGACAGGTAAATAAAGGAAATAAAGGGGACAAATAAAGGGGACGGAGGGAATTAACGGCAACTAACGGGGCCACCATTGCGCCGCTGGGGTCAATAGGTAGCTAACGGGGTCGGTTGCTAACGGGGTCAGGTTCACTTATCGCTTGGTGTAAGTGAACCTGATCCCTTTTGGTTGGTTAACCGGCGCTGTGGATAGCTCATCGATCTCGAAGCCAATCTCCCTAAGGATGGTCTGATCAACCATCGCCTTTTAAAAACGGACCGGTTTGAGCACGGCAAGGGCGTGTCGGGCGACCACCAGGCCCACGTTCGGCAATCGCGCGCGTTGTTTTCCGCCGCGCATGACCGCGGC
>NZ_JAPMIU010000018.1 GCF_026410505.1 Frateuria hangzhouensis | reverse complement strand
GTCGGCTTGCGGTGTACTTCGAAACTGCCGTCGGCTTGGCTGGCCAGGGTCAATTGGTCGGGCATCGGTTACGCTCGGTGGGCGGAGGCCCTCGCTTGGACAGCGGGGCAAAATCAGAGTTTCCCTAGTGGCTGACCTCCGCAATGCGGATCTTTGGTCCATGGAACCAAGCTACCGGGCGCAGATCACGGACAGTCCCACCTATCGGTTGACGCTGGAGATCGGCGACGAAGCGCATGAGATTGAGGACTATGTAGGCGCCGAGGCCGGCATGCCGAGCGTGATCACGAATTTCGAGGATGAGGTCGACCTGGTAGCGCACTCGTCAGACTGGACGACCCTGTCCGTCGCCGCGGTGGACCAGTTGCAGCGTGAGGGTTTCGACTTCAGATCGCAGGTCGCGGCAGACCTGCTCGCACGCGCTGTGGCCAACGATAAAGGTGGGGACGAACTTGCGATGCTGCGGATGATCCGGGCGGGAACCGCTGTGACCGGAGGTAGTCCTTTGGGATGGAGGACGCCTCCGGGTCGCACCGCGCAAACATCGCTTCTGGAAAGCGCCTTGCTTCACCGCCGCACGTCGCTGATCGCCCCACTTCTGGTGCGCGGATCCTTGCGTACCAACGGTGCGCTGGACGGCAAGAAGGTGAATGCAGCCTTTCGCAGTGCGATCGAGGGCGGACGCCTCTCGTCAGTGCGGGAGATATGGAGCCTGACCACGCCCGGGACGCGCCCGTTGCTGTGGTTCGAGGACAAGGACGACAACGGCAACAAGCGGAAGGTGCCGGTGACCATGCTGCTTTCGCGCCCGTATCTTGATAGTGGTTGGGAGGGCAAGGCCATCGCCGAGTGGCTTGCCGGTATGGGTTGCGATCTCAAGGCACACGCAGCCGACGGAGACACGCTGCTCCATCGTGCGGTGGATGCGGGTGATATCGCCTTTGTCCGCTATTTGCTGGCAGAGGGGCTGGATGTCTCGGCGCCGGGCAATTATGGGCTTCCTGCGTTGGGCAGTGCCAAAGTCGAAGATGTCGCGCTGCTGCTGTTGCAGTCGGGCTCGGACTGGCGCATGGACGACCGTGGTGAAGGGTTCATCCGATACGCCAAGAACCAGCATTGGGGGCGTGTGGTGACTTGGTTGCGGCAACAAGGCCAATAGCGGGGAAGACAGGTGATTTTCTGGCGGATAAAGGGCCGCGGATAAAGGGACGGATAAAGGGGGAGGGGGCAATTAACGCGCAGTAATTGCCCCCGTGCCGGAGGTTTTTGTCCCGGAGCTTTTCACGATGGCGCGATCTATTTCGGCGTGAGGTGATAAAGCCCGCCCGGTGCAGCGTCTTCCAGCATCCAGAGCGACCCGTCCGGCGCTTCTTCGATGTCGCGGACGCGTTTGCCGACGTTCCAGCGCTGGACGGCGGTTGCTCCGCCCTTGTCGTCGAAGGTGACGCGAATGATGGCCTCGGCGGCAAGGCCGCTGATCAGGGCGCTGCCTTTCCAGTGCGGGAACGCGCTGCCTTTGTAGAACATCAGGTTGCCCGGCGCGATCACCGGCACCCAGTAGATCACCGGTTTGGCGAGGTCGGGGCGCGTGTCGGGGTTGGGGATGGGTACGCCGTTGTAGTTGACGCCGTAGGAGACCAGCGGCCAGCCGTAGTTCTTGCCGCGTTGAACCAGGTTGAGTTCATCGCCGCCGCGCGGGCCATGTTCGAGTTCCCACAGTCGACCGTCGGGAGCGAAGGCGAGGCCGTACGGTGTGCGGAAGCCGGTGGCCCAGGTTTCGGCCGGCGTCAGGTTGGGGCCGGGGAACGTATAGGTGCTGACCACCGGCGCCGTCTTGGCTTTCTCGGTGTCCTCAGGCGGGTCGATCAGCGGAATGGTGCGGGCGCCGACCTTGCCTGCCCACGGGTTGCCCGGCACGGGCTTGCCGTCCAGCGTCAGCCGCAGGATCTTGCCTTCCGGCTGGTCGGGATCCTGCGCGGGTGTGAAGCGCTGGCGGTCGCCCACCGTGAGGAATAGGTACTTGCCGTCCGGCGAGAAGGCGATCTGGGCGCCGGCCTGGCCGCCCTTGCCGGTGGGCATCTGGCGCCACAGCACCTTGAAGCCCTCCAGCCGGGGCTGCTTGCCATCCAGCACCAGCCGCCCGCGGCCCAGCGTGAGCCCGCCGCCATAGTCGCCCGGGGCGACGTAGGTGAGATAGACATGGTGGTCAATGGCGTAATGGGGCGAGAGGAAGACGCCCAGCATGCCGTTCTGGCCTTCCACATAGGCGGGCGGGACACCCGCGATTTCGGTCTTGGCGCCCTGCGGGGTGACCAGATCGACGCGGCCGACCTTCTCGGTCACCAGCATGCGGCCATCGGGCAGGAAGGCGATGCGCCAGGGCAGGTCGAAGCTCGCCACTTTCGTCATGGTGAAGGGAAGGCCGGGATCGGCTTTCTGTTCTCCCGCGTTGGTCTGCGCATGGACGGCGCTTGTCAGCAGAGCTGCAAGAAATCCCACGGTTGCCAGCTTCGTCATCTGAGCGTTTCCTTCTTCGAACGACCGGAAGCATCTTAGTGTCAAGCTGATGAGGCGGTATGGGCCCGAGCGGGAACACGTGCTCGAAGGGAGAGACGATGCCGAAGATCCGGTCGCGGATCGCCGTCCAGCTTCCGGTCACGCCGTCGTGCGGGGTGGCCAGTGAGGTGCGAACGGATTTCACCTCTTCGTCGCCGCCCAGCAGCAGCTCGCGCGGTGGGTCCGCGTCGCCTCAGGCCTGTGCCGGGCCTGGGGCGCACGCCACCTGCTGGTCGCGCCAATGCGGCCTGTCGCCGTGCAACGGTGGCCTTGCCTGCATCTTCATGCGGGTGCGCCTACGTTGGCGATCTTCCCAAAGGACGCCCCCATGGATCGCCAGCCGCCGCCGACCGTGTCATCGCTCGACCTCACTTGCTATCTCGGTACCTGGTACGAAATAGCGCGCTTGCCGATGCGCCATGAGCCGGCCGATTACACCGATATCACCGCCAGTTACACCCTTGAGCCCGATGGCGCGATCCGGGTGGACAACCGTGCGCGCAATGGCGAGGGCGAGCTGGAGGAGTCGGTCGGGGAGGCGAAGGTGCTCGATCCCTCCAGGCCGGGCCGGTTGCAGGTGAGTTTCCTGCCCGAGGGTTTGCGGTGGATACCCTTTACCAAAGGCGACTACTGGATCTTGCGCGTGGACGAGGACTACCGCACCGCTCTGGTCGGCAGCCCCGACTTCGAGTACCTGTGGCTGCTGCACCGCGATCCGGAACTGAACGCCGATACGCGCGAGACCTTCCTCCAGTACGCGCAATCGCTCGGATACCGGCTCGATGACCTCATCCATACGCCACACACGGGCCGGCGCACGGGCTGAAACTCCGCGGAGCGGGAAGTTCGCGCATGGCGGACACGTGCAGTTTTCGGCGGCAGGTTGGGGCAGGCGATTGCGGAAAGCCATCCATCCTCTGTAGGAGTGAACCTGTAGGGAGAATCACTCCGTCCGTGCGACGCTTTTGCAGGAGCCCACTTGTGGGCGATGCCCTTGCGCCCGATCGCGGCGCCAGAAGCATCGCCCACAAGTGGGCTCCTACAGTGGGCGTCGAAAGCCATGGCGATTCGCCAGGACTTGCGCGAGCTTCGTACCGGAGGCCAGGCCAAGCGCCAGCACGCCATAGGCCATCAGCAAGGAACGCTTGCCGAGCACGAGCTCCCATCCGGGCGTGAGTCTTTTCGGGGTCATGCCGTAATCGACGGCCGCGGCGACCGCGGACGTGACGCAGGCGCCGCTCAGGAGCGTGCCGGTGGCGGGTGACCGGCGACGCGCCCGCCAGAATTCGAAGGGCAACGCCCAGAACACGGTCGATGCGTAGTGGGTCGCCAGGCCGATCAGCGTGTGGCTGGCATCGGGCTGCTCACAGCGGGCCGCTTCGTCACCATGCAGCCAGTGGCTGGTCGCGTTGATGGGCTGCAGGGCGCCCTTGCCCTCGGCTTTGGCCAACAGCGCCAGGGCGACGGCCGCGGCGAGGCCCGCGACGGCGCCGCTCACCAGCGCCCTGGTGGCGGGCGTGGCCCAGTCTCTGTTGCCGTTCGTTCGCGTTTCCACTCGGCGCGCCTCTTGCTCGTTGCGTGTCCCCCACCGTAGCCGGGCCCATGTGAGCCGTGTGCGGAGCCGCAATGAAGGCAGCCTCGGCCTTGCCGGTGGCTGTACGCGGCAGCGGTCCCGTCTGCTCACGCCGCTCGTCGCAGCGGATGCCTGCATCGCAGGCGCTCACCGCCTGGGGTACTCGAACGAGGGAAAACATCCGAAGGCAGAAATCCGCGCGCCGGCGCATTTCCCTCCTCTCTTGATATCGTGGCGCCATGCTCTGTACCGACTGCCAGTCCGGCTACCACGCGCCCTACGATCGCTTCGAGCGCGTCGCCGCGAACCCCCACCAGCCCAGCTTCCTGATGCGCTGCAAACTGTGCGGCGCCCTGTGGAACGAGACTTCCGGCGCGCCGGAACGGCTCACGCGCACCCACGCGCGCGAGCTGTATCCACGCGCCCGGATCTAGCCGACGCCTTCGCGAGGTGATCCGTGCGCAGGCGGGGGGACGTCATCCTGTTTCGGAAATCCCGATAGCCCCCTATCGCGCAATCTTTTGTAGGAGCCCACTTGTGGGCGATGCTCTCAGGCCTGATCGCACACGCCAAAAGCATCGCCCACAAGTGTGCTCCTACAATGGCCGCCGGAAGCTTACCGAGCTTTTCGAAGCTTTGTCCGCAGCGGCGAGGGCAGGTAGAGGAAGGGCCCGCTGAAGCGCTGGCAGCAGGGCTCCGGCAACGGCACCTGGGCGCCACTGTCCAGATGCGATCAGGGCCACGAAGCTGTCGCTTCCAGCCGACGCACCGCCTCGCTCGGCCGCGAGGTCGAGTCGACATCGCGGCGCGCGGCCTGGCGAAACCCGCTGGCGCGAAGCACCAGGAGATGCCTGAAGATCCGGCAGTTTCGTCGCCATTGTCCGGTTCCCCGCACAGCCTGTATGGACTGTGCGGGATTCCCAGCCGCGTGCGGGGCGTCCATAGTTGAGCCGCATCCCCATCGCCCCGGAGAACCGCATGAACAAGCTTGCACAGGCAGGCACTTTTGCCAGATCGCCGAAGCGCAGCGGATCGCGCCGGTGGTGTGCGTGCAGAACCATTACAACCTGGCGCATCGCCGCGACGATGCGCTGATCGACGCGCTGGCCGGCCAGGGCATCGCCTACGTGCCGTTCTTCCCGCTCGGCGGTTTCAGCCCGCTGCAGTCGCAGACGCTGTCGGATGTGGCCGAGGAACTGGGGGCCACGCCGATGCAGGTGGCACTCGCCTGGCTGCTGGCGCGCGGGCCCAACGTGCTGCTGATCCCGGGCACCTCTTCGGTGGCGCATCTGCGCGAGAACCTCGCCGCCGCAGCGATCGAACTCGATGCGCAGGTGCTGGCGCGCCTGGATGGCATCGGCTGACCCGTACGAGCCAGGTACACCGGGAGGAACGGCGGCGACCAGGCTCATTCGGCCTGCCTCCGGAAGTGAACGGCCCCGTTCGGATGGTTTCAACGTGACAATCCCTTCGGGTATCGGATGGTCAAATGATGTAACGGGGAGCTCTTCCGTAGGAGCGCACCTGTGCGCGACCGGATACATCGCGGTCGCGCACAAAGTGCGCTCCTACAAGGGTTCCAGGCGAAGTTACTCATGGCTCCCAGTGACATGACCGATACCCGAAAAACGCCTGCCAGGCTCGCCGAGAGTGCGAGCAAGCTGAAACAAAGCGCGATCCGGCAGACCGACAGCGCGGATCGTCGCACCCAACTTGCCGCGGACCGCACGATCTTCGCGGCCGAGCGCACCTATGCAGCATGGATCCGCACCGGCCTCTCGGCCTTGGCGGCGGGAGTTGGCGCCAAGGCACTGCTGGAGGACGTGGTGCATCCATCGCTGGCCAGCGCGACGGGTTCGGTGCTGATCCTTTTCAGCGCCTTCTGCTTCTTCGCGGGAGTGTGGCGCGAGCTTGACCCGGGGGCGCCGCCGCCGCGTCCCGATATCCGCCGGCTTCCGCCCTGGCTCCTGATCGGCGTCAACGGCTTTCTGGTCCTGGTGTCGCTCGCCGCGCTCGTGGGCATCTGGGTCGTCCGCGTCTGAAGGTGACGGCCACAAGAGGAACGCGACCAGGAAGTGAACCTCGAATAACTCCCTTCGTGCGACGTTTTTTTGTAGGAGCCCACTCGTGGACGATGCCCTTACACCTGATGGCACCGCCAAGAGCATCGCCCACAAGTGGGCTCCTACAGTGGCGCCGGAAGCTTTCAGGGTTGTTCGAGGTTCCCAGGGAAGGGCTGTCGCGGATGCGTGAGCCGGACAACCCGACCCTGCATCGCGGCCATGAAGTCGGCCCTCGGAAATGATCGATTCGGCCAGTTCGACCCTGGCTGCCGGGACGTCCGTCGCACCGACCGGCGCTGCTTCGGTTCACCCGGAGCAACCGCCGCAACAGATGCTCGGCAACTGCACCACCTGATCCAGCTTCACTGCCCAGCCGGTTCGCTGCAGGACTTCGACCAGATCCCTGATGGGCACCCAGGACGATATCCGCATGACCAGGCCGCTCATGTCCAGGTCGACCAGCGCGCTCGGGTCGATATCGAACATGGCGTCCTGGACCACTTCGGGGCGGGGACTGGCATCGGTGAGAGCGATGTGGAATTCCATCGTATGGCCTCTTGCGGGTACTCGTTCTGTTGCCGCGCATGCTTCCGGATCGAGGCTGTCGTGGTCTTGATCCCGGTCAGGCTGGCGAGCGGTGAGATCAGAGGCTTCTGTCGCGCTCGCCGGCCATCAGGAAATGCTGACGAATTGCGCGCTAGGGTCGGGATTTGGCTGACGGATCACCGAAGGAGAACATCGCATGGCACACGTGCACGTCCGCGAGCAGTTTTCGGAAGCCTGGCCAGGCATGGCGAAGACGGCCCTTCGCGTCGCCTTCGGCCTGATCTGGCTGGCCAATGCGGCCTTTACCTGGACGTCCGGCTTCGCGGCCCACTACGTCGGTTACCTGCACAACGCCGCGGACGGACAACCGCGCTGGTCGGCCTGGTGGTTCGATTTCTGGATCTGGCTGGTGACGCCCAACGCGACGCTTTTCGTCTGGCTTACGCGAGGCATCGAGACGCTGTTGGCCCTGGCGCTGGTGCTCGGCATTGCACGCAAGACGACGTACCTGGCCGGCGCGCTGTTCAGCCTGCTGGTCTGGAGCACGGCCGAGGGTTTCGGCGGCCCCTACTCGGTGGGCGCGGCCAACATGGGCACGGGTATCGTCTACGTGCTGGTCTTCATCGCGCTCAGCGTGATCAACAGTGGTTCGGGGCCAAGCCCCTACAGCCTCGACTACTACATCGAGAGGTCGTGGCCGCGCTGGCGGCGGGTTTCGGAGTGGCGCACCGATGTCCCGCCGGCCGCGGTGCATCCGGTGTCCTGGCGGGTGCAGGCGCCGGCGCTGATCGGCATCGCGGTGCTGGTGTTTTTCCTCGTCGCCGGCCTGCACAGCAGCCTGAACGTGCGGCCGCCGACGCCCACCGCGGCCGCCGCCGCCGTGTCGCCGCTGTCGCTTGTATCCAGCCAGCCGATCGCCAAGCCGCGCGACGCACGCCTGCCGCCACTGCAGGCCGGATCGAGCGTCGACGTGCATGTCATCGCGACCGACGACGCGGTCGAGATCGCCAGCGGCGTGCAGTACCAGGCCTGGACCTTCGGCGGTACCGTGCCCGGCCCGGTGATCCACGTGCGCCAGGGGCAAACGGTCAACGTGACGTTCACCAACAAGGGCACGATGCAGCATTCGCTGGACTTCCATGCCGCCATAACGCCGCCGAACCTGCACTACGTGGACATCATGCCCGGCAAGTCGCTGACCTATTCCTTCGTCGCGAACGTGTCCGGCGCCTTCCTGTATCACTGCGGCACGCCGCCGGTGCTGCTGCACATCGGCAATGGCATGTACGGCGCGCTGATCGTCGATCCGGCCGAACCCCTGCCGCCGGCCGAAGAGAGCTATGTGCTGGTGCAGGGCGAGTGGTACACCCAGCAGGTGTCGGGCAAGCTGATGGGCGCCGACTTCCAGAAGATGAGCGAGGAGCGGCCGGACGAAGTCGTCTTCAACGGCGCGGCGTTCCAGTACCGCGATCACCCGCTGCCGGTGACGCCCGGCGAGCGCACGCGCATCTATCTGGTCAACGCGGGACCGAACCTGTGGAGTGCCTTCCACGTGATCGGTGCGATCTTCGACAAGGTCTATCCGGACGGCGATCCCGCGCACGCGTTGAGTGGCGTGTCGACCTATACGGTCGGGCCGGGCGAGGGCGCGGTATTCGACCTGGTGATGCCCGATGCGGGCGAGTACACCTTCGTCGATCACGACATGGCCCATGCCTCGCTCGGCGCGATCGGCGTGCTGGCCGTCGGCGGGCCGGCGGCGGCGCCCGCGGAGGCGCCGGGCACCGCCGGCACGGAGCCGGCTGCTCCGCCGGTCGCAGGCGCGCCGCCAGCGGCGCCGGCCGGGCCGTACAAGTTCGACCCGGCGCGCGGCGCCACCCTGTACGCCACCAACTGTGCGGCCTGCCATCAAGCCACCGGCATGGGGCTGCCGGGTGCGTTCCCGCCGCTCAAGGGCGATCCGACGGTACTGAATCCCGATCCGGCCAAACAGATCGGCACGATCCTTCACGGGATGCACGGCCAGGCCGTGGGCGGCACCGTCTACGCGACGCCGATGCCGCCGTTTGCGGATGTCCTCAACGACCACGATGTCGCGGACATCGCCAACCACGAACGCACGTCGTGGGGAAACCAGGGCAAGCCGGTCACGGCCGAGCAGGTGAAGGCGGTGCGCGCCGCGCAATAGCGATGTGCGCGGTCGCGGCTGCGCATGGGGCAAGCTGGCTCAGCGCTGCTGGCTCTGCGCGGCCACTGTTGCCGATCCGTCCGCGCCGGACCATCGGCCTGGCCGGAGAGCCGGGCACGGCGCGAGGGACTTGTAGGAGCCCACTTGTGGGCGATGCCCTTGCCCTGAGACCGGCCAAAAAAGCATCGCCCACAAGTGGGCTCCTACAGGTGCTGGCCTGATGCGCCGGAACGGGCGCGTGGCGGTCAGCCTCTTGTTTTCGACCATCGCGCGAAGCTTCGCCCAGCGGATAAATCATGGCTTCCACGTTTGTCGATTACCGCCACGGTCGCCCGTCGTGCTGCTACCAACCCAGGAGAAAGCCGCCATGTCCCGCATGATCTTCGTCAACCTACCTGTTTCCAATCTCCGGGCCTCGATGGCCTTCTACGAGGCGCTGGGGTTCACGAACAACCCGCAGTTCACCGACGAAACCGCCGCCTGCATGGTGTGGAGCGATGCGATCTACGTGATGCTGCTGACGCACGACAAGTGGCGCACGTTCACTGACCGGCCGATCTGCCCGGCGACCTCGAGCGAGGTGTCGCTGGCACTCGCGCTGGACAGCCGCGAGGCGGTCGATGCCATGATCGACGCCGCCGCGGCCCACGGCGGCACCGCGGACGTCAATCCCGTGCAGGAACTGGGCTTCATGTACGCGCGCGACCTGACCGACCCCGATGGACACGTCTGGGGACCGCTGTGGATGGACATGTCGGCGGTGCAGGCCGCTTAGGCACCCGGCGGAGGGTGGTCCGGCGCGGGATGAAGCTGGATGCGCGGAAGCCTTCAGGCTTTCATGAAGGGAACAGTACCGGCCCGGCCTCGCGCATGAAAATGCGTACGGTGACCGGGCCGATGCCTTTGAAGCGGCGCAGCCGGCGCTCGAACTCGGCGCGGCTGTCGGAGGCCTCGGCGATGCCCAGCACGCTTCCGCCGTAGTCATCCAGCAGGGTCCGGCAGAGCAGCGAGAGGCGCGTCGCGGTGGATTCGTCGTAGCGGGCATAGCCGCCTTCGCCCAGCATTTTCACCAGCTCGGCATGCGTGCAGTTGCACAGCTTGCGCGGTGTGTCGCGGCCGTGGTGGCGAACCAGCGCCTGCCACGTCGCCGCGGCAATCTTCTGGCTGATGCGCTTGCCGAACAGGAAGCTCGCCAGCAGCCATTGGAACAGGCTGTCCTCGTCGCTCCTGGCGACGTGGATATCGAGGTCCGCGGCGGTCATGTGGCGGCTCATGGGCAACCTTCGCAGCGTCGGCTGCGGTGGCGAGACGAAAAGGGCGCCGAAGCGCCCCTTGCGTCACCGTGCAGTGGGTGAATCAGTCGTTCTTGTGGCTCTGTTCGCCGGCTTTGACGTGCTGTTCGTGGCTTCCGCCCTGGCTGCCACGATTGCCGGAGGAACTGCTGGCCGACTTGGAATTGTCGTTCTTGTGGCTCTGTTCGCCTGCCTTGACGTGTTGCTCGTGCGAGCCGCCACGGTTGTCATTGCTGTTTGCCATTTCCGGTCTCCACCATGATTGATGCCACGCAAACCACCGTGGCGATCAACCATGCAACAACGCGTCTTACGCCCGGGTGAGGGACGTGTCTATCACGGCTTGGGCTTGCGTCCAATCCGCTTCTTTCTGGCGGTCACGCCCGGTGCGGTGGCGGCGCCCGTTACACCCACCGGTTCCAGCCAGGCGAGGTCATCGACGTAGGCAAGGAACGAGCGCAGATACGCCGGCGACACCTCGCGCATCAACGCAATCGCGCGACTGGCCAATGCGGTGGAGTTGAGCGGGCCGGCGTCGGTGGGGCTGTGGGCGACCGATTGCCGGAGCTGGCTGTCGGTGCGCAGGCCGGACCATAGCTGGCGGAAATCGGCGAGCGCGGGCACGTCCGGATAGGTGGTGCGCTCGCCGGAGGTGTCGCGGGCGAGTTGATCGACCAGTTCGCGCAGCGAGCTTGATCGAGGTGGCATGGCGTCGGCGGCCAGCATGTCGTCCGGCGCATCGGCATCGAGCGCCCGCAGTTCGGCCAGCCGCGCATCCAGCGCGCGGCGGACTTCACCGTCGAGGCTGGCGGCGCGTTGCTCCATGGCCGCGATCAGGCGCGTGCGGATGGCCGCGCGGATGTCAGGGCGCATGGCCGGGGGCTGTGTCTTGCGGCGCGGCGTTGGCGGCCGAGGAGCGGGGAATCGGGGCGATCTCGACGCGGCGGTTTTTCGCGCGGCCGGTGGCGTCGGCGTTGGCGCTGACCGGCTGCTGCGCGCCGAAGGCGGCGGCGAACACCGCGTTGGCGGGTACGCCGGCGGCGATCAGGGCGCGGGTGACGGTCAGGGCGCGCTGGGCGGAGAGCTCCCAGTTGTCGGTGAACTGGCGGTTGTCGCCGTGCACGCGCTGGTCGTCGGTGAAGCCGCTGACCATCAACAGCTCGTCGCGCGATTGCAGGTACTGCGCGAGTGGCGCGGCGAGACTCTGGATGAGCTGGCGGCCTTCGGGCTGTAGCTGGTCGGAGTTGAGCGCGAACAGCAGGTTGCCGCGGATGCCGATGCGGCCGTTGACCAGGGTCACGCGGCCCTGCGCCAGCGGCGTGGCCAGCGCCTGTTCCAGCGTGGCGCGGCGTTGCTGTTCGGCCAGGCGCTGCTTCTCGGCAACTTCCAGCTTGTGCGAGAGCTGCAACTGCACGCCGATGACGCCGACCAGGATCAACACGAACGCACCCAGCAGCACCGACATCAGGTCGCCAAAGGCCCAGATGGGGGCGGTGGACTCGCCTTCGAACTCGACGTCGTGGCTCATGGCGTGCACCAAGCCTCTGAACCTCGAAAGGCCCCCAACGTGAGGATTTTTGCAGGAGCGCACCCTGTGCGCGACCGGATGCATGGCGGTCGCGCACTGGGTGCGCTCCTACAAGGGACTGCGCCTTGCAAAGGTCTCTGCGAGGCTTTCATGCCTTCGCCGCCTTGCCCGGCGCGCGGCGGCCGGCGAGCTGTTGCATGTCGGTGATGATCTGCTGCTGCGAGAGCACGCTGAGTTCGACCACTTCCTTCGCCTGCGCCACGTAGTAGGCGAGCTGCTCGTCGCTGCGCGCGAGCGAGGCGTCGAGTGCGCCGGCGATCTGCTGCAGGCGCTCCATCAGCGCGTCGTTGGCCTGGCCGAACTGCGCCACGCCGGCGCCGAAGGCTTCGCCCAGGCCGGCGACTTCGATGGCGCTCGCGGTGACCTGCGCGGCGGCGGTGTCGAGCTTGCCGGTGTGCTCCTCGATCTGCGCGGCGAAGCGGCTGCCGACGCGATCGAGCAGTTCGGCCGAGGTGCTGACCAGCGCGTCGACCGCGCTACGCTGCTCGGTGGAGGCGTGGTTGACCGCGTCGAGCAGGGTTTCCAGCGTGGCCAGCAGGCGGCTGCGCTCTTCCAGCATGGCGGTGTCGCGGACCATGCTGTCGGAGAGTTTCTGGCGTAGTTCGCCGACGACTTCGGCGGCCACGCGCGGCGCTTCGGAGGCGGCCTCGACCAGGCGGGCGATCTCGGCGAGGGTCTGGCTGGCGGCGGCTTCGGTTCGCGCCGAGATGGCGCCGGCGGTCTGCTCCAGCGTGTCGCAGATGGCCTGCTGGCGGCTGGCGGTGGCCTCGCCGGCCGCTTTCCACTGTGCGCCCAGTTCGGCGGTAAGGGCGTCGAGCTTCTGCGCCCAGGCGGCCAGGCGTTGCTGGTCGCGTGCCTCGAGCGCCGACTGCAGTTCCGCGTGCGAGCGGTTGACCGCCTGCACCAATGCGGCCGCGTGCGATTCGAAGGTTTCGCTGGCGGCGGCCAGCGCCTGCTGGTTGCGGTCGGCCAATTGGGCGTGGATGGCGTCCTGTTTCGACAGCGTGCTTTGCCACGCCTCGGCGGCGCGGTCGGCGCTCGCGTCCAGGCGTGTACCGATGCCTTCCAGCAGGGCGGACGAGCGCTGCTCGAAGGTGTCGGCGAAGCGGGCGAGGGCGTCGCCCAGCGCCTGTGCGTGGGCTTCATTGGTTTGCCGGTGCTGGGCGAGCGCGTCGTTCCAGATGCCGGTGACGGTGCGCGCGGTGCTGTCGAAGCCGGTCGCGAGGCCGTCGAGCTGGCGCTGCACGGCTTCGCCCACGCTGGCCTGGATGGCGGTGCTCTCGCGGGCGAGGCTGGCCAGGGTGGATTCGACCACCGGCTGCAGCACGCTGCCGGCGGTGCGCGCGCTGTCTGTCACGCTTGCCTGAAGCGACTGTTCGACCGAGCGGGCGAGGCGCGTGAAGGCCTCTTCGGTATGGCGCTGAAAGCTCTCCCGGTCGGCGTGCTGGCGCTCGTGCGCGGCGGCGCTTTGCTGTTCCAGCGTTGTGGCCATCGCCTGCAGGCGGTCGACCAGCGCGGGCATCGCCGCGGCCTGCTGTTGCAGCAGGCCGAAGGCTTCCTCGCGCCGGTGCGCCTGCGAGTGGACGCGCAGGGTGGTGGCGATCTCCCCGTCCAGCGCCTGCACCGCCAGCAGCCGTTCGCCGCGGACCAGCGCGGAGAGCAAACCGAGCATCGCCGAGCTGGCGACGCCGGCAATGGAGGTGCCGAACGCGAAGGCCAGTCCGTTGACCGGCGCGGCCAGTGAGCCGCGGATCGCCTGCAGGTCGCTGGCGCTGCCCAGCGCCGTGCCGGTGCCGCGCAGCGTGGCCATCATGCCGAGCAGGGTGCCGAGCATGCCCAGCAGCACCAGCAGGCCGACCAGGTACGGCGTCATCGCCGGCGCCGGCAGCGCGGCGCGCTCGCCCTCGACGCGCAGGCGCACGGCATGGCGAAGGCCGGGCGCCAGGCGCTGCAGCCAGCGACCGAGCTCGGCCGGGGGGCCGGTCAGGTCGTCGATCGCCTGGCGCAGCGTGGCGGTGGCCTGGCGGTAGCGGAACAGCTCGAGCGCGCCGGCGAGGTAGCAGGCGCCGATCAACAGGGCGATGGCCATGCCGAGCGGGTTGCTGCCGACGTAGCCGACGACGATCCAGCCGATGGCGGCCAGGCCCAGGGCGAATACCGAAAGAAGAAGCAGACGTTTGAACATGGAGAACCGCGTCAGGGGGTGCGAAGCGCTGCGAGCAGCGCGTCGACCGGTTGGAAACGAAGATCCAGCTCCGCCAGCAGCACGCTCTGCATGTCGCGGCGGAAACCATCGAGCCAGGTGGCGGAAGCGTGCCCGGCGGCGCGCAGGCGCTCGAAGCGCTGGCCCAGCAGCTCGGGCACCTTGGCGAGCAGCGCGTGCTCGCGCGGGGTGAGCGCCGCTTCCATCACCGCATCCACCTCGGCCAGATGCGCCAGCCCGGGCGAGCCTAGCGGGAGCGCGTCACGCAGCTTGCCGCGCAGCCGTCCGGTGGTGGCCTGCAGGGCGCGCTGGCGGGTGAGGCAGAGCTGCCGGTAGGGCGCATAGTCGGGCTCGGCGGGCATCGACGCACCGGGCGCGAGCAAGGGGGCGTCCTTGATGGCCGTCGCCAGCGTCTCGCGTGCCCGCGCGCACTCGGCCTGCAGGTCGTCCGGTGCCGGAGCGGCGGCTTCCGACGCAGCCGGCTGGCCGTCGAGCGCGGCAGCGAGCGACAGCGCGTGGTTCCAGTCCAGCCACTGACCGAGCCGGTCGGGCAGGGACTGGCCGGGCGCAGCCACGTCGATCTCTGCCAGGCGAGCCAGCAGGCGGATGAACGTGGGCCCGCGAACCGTCGGGCGGAGGGCAGCTTGCGCCATGATTTCCGGGGCAAAACAAGTAGTTTAGCGCGGGACGGGGTCCTGGCGTGGCGGCACAAGGAAAGCGCTGGAACCAGTCGCCCGGGAAGAGCCATGCACCAGATGAGGCTTCCGCCGACACGGCTCCCTCTCCCCGGAGGCGAGACGAAGCAAGAGCCGGGCCCCGACCGCCGACACGGCTCCCTCTCCCCTCCGGGGAGAGGGCTGGGGTGAGGGGCCAAGGCTTGCGGGGAATGCTGCTTGGAGCCAACTGCCCGATGCGTAATGGTCGGCTACATGTGATCCTTCGATGAGTTATTCATCCGGGCTGATCCCGGAATGCCGGAGGGCATCGAAGTCCCATGACCCGCGTTCTTTATTCCGGTACCCGCAACGCTTCCAGCTGGGCCTTTCGCGCGTGGCTCGCCTTGAAGGAGGCGGGCGTTTCCTTCGACGAGGAAGTGGTCGATATCCGGCGGCCGCAGCGGTTCGCCAACCTCGATCGCATCCGTGCATTTTCGCCGCCTGGCGCGGTGCCGGTGCTGGTGGACGGCGATGCGGTGATCTTCGATTCGCTGGCCATCATGGAATACGCCAGCGAGCTCGCTGGCGGGGTGCTGCTGCCCGGCGACCCACGCAAGCGGGCGCATGTGCGCTCGCTGGTGTCCTGGCAGCATGCCGGGCTTTCGGGGTTGTGCCCGCGGTTGTCGTTCGAGAGTGCGTTCTACCCCGATCGCCGGGCGATGACCGACGGCGAGGTCGCCGATGCGTCGCGCATCTTCGAAGTGTGGGAGCAGGAGCTGGCGCGCAGCGGCGGGCCCTGGTTGGCGGGCGCGCTGTCGCTGGCGGACTTGGCGTTCGCGCCCACGGTAGTGCGGCTGCATGCGCACGCGCCCGACCTTGCGCAGTGGCCGCGTGCGGCGGCATGGATGACCCGCCTGCTGGCTCGCGACACGGTGCGCGCGTGGATGGACGAGGCGCGCACGCTTGCGCCGGTGCAGCTGGATGACTACGGAAGCCGGGGCCAATAGCGCTGGCGACGTGGTTCGGCCCATGCCTGCGGACCCTCGTGGGGGTGATCCTGCCCGACGCGCCCCGACGCTTGCAGCTGCTTGAATCGCGGGCTAGCGTGGAGCGCGTTTTGTCACGTGTCTGAAGCACTGAACCCTGCAGGCGCCCCATGCCACTGATCTTCGGGCACGACCAGTTCCTCGGCCAGCACGAAGGACGATGGCACGCCCGCGGCTTCTCGGTGGCGCGGCTCGTGCCGACGGTTGCCGAACACGCGGTGCAGGAACACACCCACGCCGAGGCGCATTTCGTGCTGCTGCTCCGCGGCAGCTATCTGTCGTCCGCGCACGGTGCGCCGGTCGAAACCCGCGGGCCGCTGCTGGTCTACAACCCGCCGGGTACGGTCCATCGTGATCGGTTCGGCGATCTGCACAACGGCTTGTTCGTGACTGTCACCGTCGAAGCGGCGACGTTGCGGCAATTTGCGGACGCGATTGCGTTGCCCGACCACGCCTGCGCATTGGGCACATCGGCGTGGGCGATCGCCAGGCGGTTGGCCGCCGCGGGCGGGCAAGTGGGCACTACGGGCGACCTGGTCGTCGAATCGCTGTGCGCGGAACTGCTCGGCGCCACCGCCGCCCATGGCCGCTCGATGGTCTATCGCCAGGCGCCCGCCTGGTTGTGGCGGGCGCGCGAATGTCTGCACGACGATTGCGGCGCGCAACTCGGCCTGGCCGACGTTGCCGCCGCGGCTGGCGTGCATCCGGTGTACCTGACGCGCGCGTTCCGGCGTCATTTCGGCTGTACGCCGGGCGACTACCTGCGCCGCTGTCGCCTGGCCAAGGCGGCAGCGCTGCTGCAGGCGAGGCAACACGACGGGCTTGCCGGAGTGGCCGGTGCCTGCGGCTATTTCGACCAGGCGCATTTCTCGCGGGCCTTCAAGCTGGCCTTCGGGCTGTCGCCGGCCCGTTATCACAAGGCGATGCGGCAAGGGCATCCAGCCCAGGTTTGCCAGATACAAGACCGCTGCAGCCCCGCCGCCTAGCGTGGTGCCACCGCCGCGCGCGGCGCAGTCTCCCTTCCCGACCTGGAACCAACCCATGCTGCTGCTCGAGAAGACCATGCTCTTCCCGCTCGCCTGCCTGCTGTCCGCCCTTGCGCCGGTGCATGCCACCCCCGCGGATCCGCCAGCCGCGCGGTTGGTCGGGCTTTGGGGGAATGAGACCGTTGCGGCCGCGGTCGAAGGCGATCTCACGATCGATGGTCGCGATGCGGGCTGGCGTGGCGCCATCGTCGGCTTCGAGGCGGTGGTGCAGCAGCAGGGGGATCGGCTGAGCCTGGCCTTGCCGGGCGGGCAGGGGCAGTTCCGGGGAAAGCTGTCGCGCGACCGCTCGACCGTCGAAGGCTTCTGGATCCAGCCGCCGGGCATGGCGCTGGCCAGTGCCTACGCAACGCCGGTCGTGCTCAAGCGCACTCAGCCTGGCGTCTGGCGCGGTGCGGTGCATCCGTTGCCCGAGCGCCTGTCGCAGTACCTCGCGATCCAGCGCGAAGCCGACGGCGCGCTCAGCGCCTTCATCCGCAACCCCGAATTCAACCTCGCCCGGGAGCATGTGCTGACGGTGAGCACCGATGGCGACAAGGTGACCTTCGATGATCCGGCCCGGCCCGGCTGGGCCCTGCACGCCACGCTGGACGAGGAGACCGGGCAACTGCGCGTGAACTGGCAGGGCATTGGCGTATTCGCCTTTACCCGGCGCGACCGCGGCCACGCAGTAGGCTTCCATGCGCGTACGCCGGCCGCGGCGAGCTGGCAGCCGCGCACGCCGCTGGATCTGGCCGACGGGTGGCCCACCGCCTTGCCCGGGGACGTGGGCCTGGACGAGGGCCGCCTCGGTGCGCTGGTCGCGCGCCTGCAACAGACACCCGCGGCCGGCGCCCCGCAGGTGCAGGGCCTGCTGATCGCGAGGCACGGCAAGCTCGTGGTGGAGGAATACTTCCATGGCTTCGACGCCGCGCGTCCGCACGATACGCGCTCGGCCGGCAAGACCTTCGCGCCGCTGCTGGTCGGGCTGGCAATGGCGCAAGGGCGCGGAATCGGGCCGGGCGCGCCGGTGCTCGCACTGCTTCCCGACCGTGCCGGATCGGCGGGACAGGACCCACGCAAAGCGAGGATCACCGTGGCCGACCTGATGAGCATGACTTCGGGCCTTGCCTGCGACGACAACGACCCGCAGTCGCCCGGCAACGAGGACACCATGCAGGGGCAGCACCGGCAGGACGACTGGTACCGTTATACGCTCGCGTTGCCGATGGCCCGCGACCCCGGCGGCCCGCAGGCGGTGTACTGCTCGGCCGGCATCAACCTGCTCGGCGCCGTCGTCGCGAAGGCGACCGGCCAGTGGCTGCCCGCCTTCTTCGACCAGTACGTGGCTCGCCCGCTGCAGATGCACGGCTACCACATCAATCTGATGCCTGGCGGCGAGGCCTACCTGGCCGGCGGCATCTACCTGCGGCCGCGCGACATGCTCAAGCTGGGCCAGCTCTACCTTTCCGGCGGCACGTGGAACGGCCGCCGCATCGTCGACCAGGCCTGGGTGCGGGCTTCCACGACCGAGCACTCGCATTTCGGACCCGGCCACGGCTACGGCTACGGTTGGCACCTGCATACCTTCCATGCCGGGGGACGCGACTATCGCGAGTACGCTGCCGAAGGCAACGGCGGCCAGTTCGTCATCGTGCTGCCGGAGCTCGACGTCACAGTGGCCATAACCGCGGGCAACTACGGCGACTTCAAAACGTGGTACGCGCTGCAGGGCCTGGTTGCCCGGTACATCATTCCCGGTAAGAGCGGGGACTAGAAAACGGCAAGGCGGCGTGGCCGGCAACGCCTGGCCGTGGAGATCTCAGGCGTCCCCTCCCGATAAATCGCCCGCCACGGAACGATGCGGTACAAGGCGGGTGATGATGGCCATGGCGGCCAGCAGCAGGATGGCGGCGACGATGAACGCCGTGCCGTCGAAGCCCCTGCTCGCGCCCCAGGCCAGCGACTGGGAGGCGATGAGCGGGCCGAGCACCGCCGCGACCGAGTTCATGCTGCCTATGCCGCCTTGCAGCGCGCCTTGCCGGCTGGCATCGACCATGCCCGAAAGCATGCCGTTCATGGCCGGGTACACGAGCGCGCCCAGCGCGCCGACCAGGAAGAACGCGTAGACCTGCCAGCCGTGGGCGGTGACGGCATAGGCGAGCAGGCAGGTACCAGCGCAGGCCAGGCCGGCGATGGCGGTGCGGCGTTCGCCGATGCGCTCCACCACACGCCGGGTCAGGGCCAACTGCACGATGACGGTGAGGAAACCGACCCAGGCCAGGCTCCAGCCGATCGCCGTGGCGTCCCAGCCGAACCGGATCGACGCCCAGAAGGCCCAGGTGGACGGGTACACCACGCCGCCGAGCTGCCACAGGAACCAGGCCAGCAGCAGCGGCGTGGCATTGCCGGCGTGGAAGAGGGGGCGGAAGGCGCCGATCACGTGCGCGTCGCGCAGGCGGAACGGGCGGCGGTGCGAGGGATCGAGCGTCTCGGGCAACAGCCACGCCATCGCCAGGGCGTTGAGCGCGGCGAGCGCGGCGGCCACGACGAAGGGCGCGCGGGTACCGAACGAGGCCACCAACCCACCCAGCGCCGGGCCGATGATGAAGCCGACGCCGAAGGCGGCGCCCATCAGCCCGAACACGGCGGCGCGCTTGTGCGGCGGCGTGACGTCCGCGATGACGGCGCCGGCTGGTCCGAACGTGGCGCCGGTGATGCCGGCGATGGCGCGGCCCACGAACAGCCAGGTCAACGTCGGTGCGCCGGCCATCAGGAGGTAGTCGAGGCTGAAGCCGAGCATGGCGGCTATCAGCACCGGACGGCGGCCGAAGCGGTCGCCCAGATGGCCAAGCACGGGGCCGGCGAAGAACTGCGCGACCGCGAACACCGCCAGCATCCATCCCGCTACGCGGGTGGCGGCATCCAGTTCCATGTGGCCCAGTTGCGTGACCAGCGCGGGCAATACCGGCATGACGATGCCGAAGCCGATGACGTCGATGACCACGGCGGCCAGCACGATGGGGATCGCGCGATGGTGGAAGCGCGTTGTCGGAGCAGGCATGGCAAGGGGCGCGGGAAGCAAACGAGGGCGCACTGTGCCTGCATGGGCGGGGTACAGGCAATCGGGCGCCGTGCGGCGAAGGCGTCCCATCCGCCGGTCGGCACCGTTCCCTTCCGTTTGCGGGGGAAGGGCCGGGTGGCGTGCATTGGGCTCACCGCCCGGTGGCCTGATTCCTCGCAAAAAAAAGCCCGGCGCTGGGCCGGGCTCTTCTTCAGGATGGCGAGCTGCCTTAGAGCGGCTGCACCTGGTCGGCCTGCAGGCCCTTCGGGCCCTGGGTCACGACGAAGGACACTTTCTGGCCCTCCTGCAGGCTCTTGAAGCCCGAAGACGTGATCGAGCGGAAGTGCACGAACACGTCGTCGCCACTGGCACGGCTGATGAAGCCGAAGCCCTTGGCATCATTGAACCACTTGACGGTACCGGTTTCGGTCTGGGACATCGTTATATCTCCTCGGAACGAGTTGAAATGCCGCATGGATGCGGCGGGTGAGCTGGTCGCAAGGAGCAAACGGGACAACGGTGTAGTGAAACTGCTCTCTACAACATCGGGCCACAGTTCAGGTGACCCCTGAAACCCAGCCCTGCCACGTTAGTGACTGTGGGGGCGGGAAGCAAATGTTTTGTGGCATGCGTTCATGGTCCGGAAGACTTCGGGACCCGCGCCGTGCCCCCGGGTGCATGGCCGGGGCGGCCCTTTGCGCGACCGCAATGCCGTCCGGACCACCCGTGGATTCCCAGGCGCAGCCTCGGTCAGGCGCTAGAAGCGGCGCCCTTGAACACCGCCAGTTGCGCGTCGAAGGCTCGCCGGTAGGCGGGCCTTGCCTCGCCGCGGGCGACATAGGCGGCGAGGTTGGGAAAGGCGTCCAGCAGGCCGGACGGCTTGAGGCGGAGCAGCACGCTCACCATCATGAGGTCGCCGGCGCTGAACGCGCCGTCAAGCCAGTCGGCGCCGGCGAGCCGGGCGGAAAGCTCGCCCAGCCGATGGCCGATGCGGTCCTTGACGAGCACCAGCCGCTCCGCGGCCCAGGGCTTGTCGCCTTCCGCGAACTTGGCGTTCTGCAGCTCGAAGATCGGCGCTTCCACGGTGTTGAGCGCGGCAAACATCCACGTGATGGCGCGCGCCCGGGCGTTTGCCTCTTCCGGCAGCAGGCCGGCGTGGGTCTGTGCGATATGCAGCACGATGGCGCCCGATTCGAACAGCACCAGGTCGCCTTCCTCGTACGTGGGGATCTGCCCGAACGGATGAAGCGCCCGGTGCGCGGGTTCCTTCATGGCGCCGAACGAGAGCAGGCGAACCTCATAGGGCTGGCCTGCTTCTTCGAGCGCCCAGCGAACGCGGGTGTCGCGCGCGAGTCCCTGGCCGCGATCGGGCGATTTTTCAAAGGCGGTGATGGTGGGGGTCATGAATGGGTTCCGGATTGGGGGCGCCAGCGGGCGCCGGGGGCGGGTTTGGCAGGGCATGGTGCGCAAACGGCGTGGAGCGCCAGCCGGCTCGGCGGTGTTCGGCCTGGCAGGCGCCAGCATCATCCGCGGCGCGCGGCTTCGATCGCGGCGATGTCGATTTTCGTCATCTCCATCATGGCGTCGAAAGCGCGCTTGGCGGCGGCCCGATCGGGGTCGTTGACCGCGGCGAGCAGGGCGCGCGGGGTGATCTGCCACGACAGCCCCCACTGGTCCCTGCACCAGCCGCAGGCGCTGGCCTGGCCGCCGTTGTCGATGATCGCGTTCCACAACCGGTCGGTTTCGGCCTGGTCGTCGGTCGCCACCTGAAAGGAAAACGCCTCATCGTGCTTGAACGCCGGTCCGCCGTTCAGGCCCACGCACGGGATGCCCATGACGGTGAACTCGACCGTCAGCACATCGCCCTGCTTGCCCGAGGGGAAGTCGCCCGGCGCGTGATGGACGGCGCCGACCGAGCTGTCCGGAAAGGTTTCGGCATAGAACCGCGCGGCCTCCAGCGCGGTGCCGTCGTACCAGAGGCAGACGGTGTTCTTGTGGGACATGGGCGTTCTCCTGGGTTCTTGTCGGGGATGTCGTGCATTCCCACGACGAACGAGCGGTGTCCGGATCGACACGGCCAGAGGAAGAGCCGGGATGTCCGAAGGAGCGTCTCTGGGGCGTCGGATCGCAGTCGCGCCCAAGCGCGCCCCTGCAAGGGGCGACCTTTCGCGGGCGTGCGGGCGTGGCCGGGGCGCACTGCTACCATGTCTGAATCGGTCGCCTGCGGGTACCGGCAGCGGCGGGGCGGGTGTCCCGGCGGCGCAGACGAGGGGCGGATGAAGGACTTCAGGCAGATTTTCGAGCACGCGCCGGCGCCGTTCACGGTGCTCGACCGGCAGTTTCGCTACGTGACGGCCAATCGCGCCTATCTGCAGACGACCGCCAGCCGGATGGAGGAACTCGAGGGACGTTGCCTGTTCGACGTGTTTCCCGACGAGCCGGGCGACCCCAACCGGGCGGGCGCGCTCATGCTGCGTGCGTCGCTGGAGCGCGTGCTGGCCACGGGGCGTGCCGATACGCTCGCATTGATTCCCTACAAGGTCACACAGCACACGGCGCAGGGCGTGGTGCTGCAGGACCGCTACTGGAGCGCGACCCACACGCCGCTGTTCGACGAACAGGGTGAAGTGGGCTGGATCCTGCAGTACACGGAGGATGTCACCGAGCTGCATCGGCTGCGCCGGACGCCCCCGGCCGGGGAATCCGGCGACGAGGGCCCGTCCAGTAGCCTGGAGCGGTTGCAGGCCGGCATCTTCCACCGCGCCCAGCGCCTGCAGCAGGAAAACTTCGTGCTGGAACGTGAGCGCCAGCACCTCCGGCAACTGTTCGAGCAGGCACCGGGCTTCGTCTGCATTCTGCGCGGCCCGGATCTGATCTTCGAAATCGCCAACGCGGCCTACCGCGGAATGGTCGGGCGCCAGAATCTCATCGGCCTGCCCATGGCGCAGGCCCTGCCCGAGGTGGTCGAACAGGGTTTCATCGGCCTGCTGGAGCGCGTGCTCGCCACGGCCGAGGCGTATGTGGGGCGCGAAGAACGTGTGCTGCTCCAGCGCGACGGCGTGCCGACCGAATTCTTCCTGGACTTCATCTACCAGCCCATCCATGAGCCCGATGGCCATGTGTCGGGCATCTTCGTGCTGGGCCACGACGTGACGGCGCGCGTGCGCGCCCACGAAGACCTGCAGAAGCACCGCGAACATCTCGAGGAACTGGTGCAAACGCGCACCGCGGACCTGGCGCAGGCCGAGGCGGCGCTGTACCAGGCCCAGAAGATGGAGGCCGTTGGACGGCTCACCGGTGGCGTGGCGCATGATTTCAACAATCTGTTGCAGGTCATCGGCGGCAACCTGCAATTGCTCCAGGCCGGTCTCGGGGACGACGATGCCAGGGCCGGAAAGCGGGTCGGCAACGCCCTGGTCGCGGTAGAGCGCGGCGCCAAGCTCGCCGCGCAACTGCTGGCGTTTGCGCGGCGCCAGCCCTTGCAGCCGCAGGTGCTGGATGCGGCGCGGCTGATGAACGGCTTGGCCGACATGCTGCGCCGCGTGATCGGCGAAGCCATCGCCCTGGAAACCTCCGCCGTGGGCAATTTGTGGTCCATCTGTGCCGATCCGGCGCAAATGGAGAACGCCTTGCTCAACCTGGCCATCAACGCGCGCGATGCGATGGCGGGCGAAGGCCGGCTGGTGCTTAAGGCACACAACATCACCGTCGGCGGCGGCGCGGCCGGGATGGATGTGCCCGAGCCGGGCGACTATGTCCTGCTGTCGGTGTCCGACACCGGTGGCGGCATGTCCGGGGAGGTCTGCCGGCAGGCCTTTGAGCCGTTCTTCACTACCAAGCCCGAAGGCCTCGGCAGCGGTCTGGGGCTCAGCATGGTTTACGGCTTCGTCAAGCAGAGCGGCGGGCACGTTTCGATCGACAGCGCGGTCGGCATCGGCACGACCGTGAATATCTACCTGCCGCGCGTGGACGGCGTGGCGGTCGACGAGCCGGTGACGGCGTCGTTACCGGCGGTCGGCGGGTCCGAAACCATCCTGGTCGTCGAGGACGATGTGCAGGTACGCGCCACGGTCGTGGAGATGCTCACCCACCTCGGTTACGCCGTGCGCAAGGCGTCCAGCGGCCAGGAAGCACTGGCCGAGCTGCAGGCCGACCCTGGCGTGGACCTGCTTTTTACCGATGTGGTGATGCCCGGCCCGCTGAAAAGTACGCTGCTGGCCCGCCAGGCGCGGGAAATCGCCCCCGGCATCGGGATCCTCTTCACCTCCGGCTACCCACGCGACGCGATCGTGCACGATGGACGGCTGGACGCCGGGGTGAGCCTCTTGAGCAAGCCGTATACGCGCGATGCGCTCGCCCGCGCGATCCGCAAGCTGCTGCTGCAACGGGATGCCCTGGACGTCTAGACGGAGGCCGACCCTCGGGTTCGTGCGGACGTCCAGGCGCGGGCGATGCCGCCCGCGTGCGACCGGTCGTCCGCACGCGGCAGAACGCCGCGCGATCGGCGCGGGTGTAGCGGCGGGCCAGCGTTAACACGAAAACGAGGCATCCCGGCGCACAGTGGCATGGCCGATAGCGGAGGCACGTGCCATGGCGCGACGGACATGGAGCTGGTGGACTGCCGCGGCCCTCCTGGTGTCGGGCCTGGGCGCACTCGCTTCCCGGTCGCCCGCTGGCGACCCGGGTAGCGGCACGTTCGTGGCACGGATCGAGCTGTCCGGGCCGATCGGCCCCGCGGCCGCGGAATACGTGGACGATGCGATGCGGCGCGCCACCGACGACGGCGCTGCGGCGATCGTGCTGCAGATGGATACGCCGGGCGGCCTGGCCGAGTCGATGCGGCCGATCATCGCCGACATCCTGGCCTCGGACGTGCCGGTGCTCGGCTACGTGGCGCCGGGCGGTGCGCGGGCGGCGTCGGCCGGCACTTACATCCTGTATGCCTGCCATGTGGCCGCGATGGCGCCGGCCACGCATTTGGGCGCGGCCACGCCGGTGTCGCTGGGCGGCGACACGCCGATGCCTGCACCGGGAAGCGACCGGCCATCGGCATCGAAGGGCACCGGCCCGGCAAAAGGCAGCAGTGCGCCGCAGGGCAGCAGTTCATCGAAGGACGATGACAAAACGCCGGCAGGAAACGCCGAGTCGAACAAGGCGCTCAATGACGCGATCGCCTACATCCGCTCGCTGGCGCAACTGCGCGGCCGCAACGCGGCATGGGCCGAACAGGCGGTGCGAGGCGCGGCCACGCTGACCGCCAGCGAGGCGATGCAAGAACACGTGATCGATATCGTGGCCAGCGACGCGACCGCGCTGCTGGCGCAGGTCGATGGCCGCACCGTGCGCATCGGCGAGCGCAGGCTGGTGCTGCATCTGACCGGCCTCCCGCTGCGCGACTACGCGCCCGGCTGGCGCAACCGTTTCCTCGCCACCATCACCAACCCGACCATCGCCTACATGCTGCTGCTCGCGGGCATCTACGGACTGATCCTGGAGGCATTCCATCCCGGCGCGTTGCTGCCCGGCATCACTGGCGGCATCTGCCTGTTGATCGGTCTGTATGCGCTGCAGTTGCTGCCGGTGAATTATGCGGGGCTGGCGCTGATGGCGCTGGGCATCGGCCTGCTGGTCGCCGAGGCGTTCAGTCCAAGCGTGGGCGCGCTCGGCATCGGCGGGCTGATCGCGTTCGTGGTCGGCTCGATCATGCTGTTCCGTACCGGCGTGCCCGGCTACGGCGTGAATCTGGGCGTGATCGCGGGCCTCGCATTCTGCGCCATGGTGGGCCTTGGCGTGTTGTTGCGACTGGCGATGCGCGCGCGGCGCGCCCCGCACTTCAGCGTCGAGCAATCCATGCAGGCGACCGTCGGCGAGCTGCTGCAGCCGGTGGGTGAGGGCGGCGAAGGCTGGGCGCGCATCCAGGGCGAGCGCTGGCGCGTGCGTTGCACCGTCGCGCTGCCTGCAGGCGCCCGCGTGCGGGTGCTGCGTCGCGACGGCCTGTTGCTGTGGGTCGAGCCTACCTGATCGGTTTCACGGGAGAACGCTCATGTTCGGATTTGCCGGTGTGTTGGTGGTGATCGTCGTCGTGTTGCTGGTGCTGGCGATCAAGGTGTTGCCCGAGTACCAGCGCGGCGTGGTGCTCACGCTCGGCCGCTACACCGGTACCAAGGGGCCGGGGCTGGTGCTGCTGGTTCCGGTGATCCAGCGGATGATGCGGGTGGACCTGCGCGTGACGGTAATGGACGTGCCGCCGCAGGACGTGATCTCGCGCGACAACGTCTCGGTGCGGGTCAATGCGGTGGTGTATTTCCGCGTGGTGGAACCGGACAAGTCGGTGCTGCAGGTGGAGAACTTCCTGCAGGCCACCAGCCAGCTGGCGCAGACGCGGCTGCGTTCGGTGCTGGGCCAGCACGAACTGGACGAGATCCTGTCGCAACGCGATTCGATCAACCAGACGCTGCAGACGATCCTCGACGAGGCGACCGATCCTTGGGGCATCAAGGTCACCAACGTGGAGATCAAGGACGTCGACCTCAACGACACCATGGTGCGCGCGATCGCCCGCCAGGCCGAGGCCGAACGCGAGCGGCGCGCCAAGGTGATCCATGCCGAGGGCGAGCTGCAGGCCGCGGAAAAGTTGCGCGACGCCGCCGCGATGCTGTCGCAGCAGTCGCAGGCGCTGTCGCTTCGCTATCTGCAGACGCTGGCCGACATGTCCAGCAACGGCAAGGCTTCCACGATCGTGTTCCCGCTGCCGCTGGAGCTGATCAAGCCGCTGATCGACGCGATGCCGCGCAGCGGTTGATCCTGCGCGAGCCGGAGGCCGATCGGAAGCCCACGCGCGGCAGCCGCCAAGCGGATCTCCTTCGTTGTCCACCCGCAAAACCCAACGTATTCGCGACGATCGCTTGATCCGGGCAGCGCACGCTGCACAGGTCGCCGTCAACGCTACGCAGGTGCGGTCACGGCTGCGTGTGAAGGTCGCGACTCCGGAGCGTGAGCACGGCTTGCGGCAGGGCCGACTCCGTCAGCGGGCCCCCATCAGTCGGCCGAGGTGTCGTGCGACGGGCCGAGGCCATCCACGCCGTGCCTGTGGCGTTTGGCCACGTACATCGCGTGATCGGCCTGCGTCAGCAGGGCGTCCGGGTCGCTTCCGTCCACGGGGAAGCAGGCGATCCCGATGCTGGCATCGAGTCGAAACGAGCCTTCGGGCAGCGTACAGGGCGGTCGCAGGCAGGCGCGGAGGCTCTGCGCGACGGCGCGGGCGGCCTCGGCATCACGGCAGCCGGGGAGCACGGCGACAAACTCGTCACCGCCGACGCGGGCGACCAGATCGCCCTGCCGAAGACCCTGCTGCAGCCGTCGCGCCGCCTCGTACAGCAAGCGATCCCCGGCGTCGTGCCCGTACCGGTCGTTGATCGCCTTGAAGCCGTCGAGGTCCAGGAAGAGCAGCGCCAGGCCGCCGCCGGTCTGCGCGGCCTGCGCGATGGCGTATTGCAGTTCCTGACGCAACCGGTGGCGGTTGGGCAATCCGGTCAAGGGATCGTGGCTGGCGCGGTACTCGAGCTCCCGCTCGGCGCGCCGCAGTTCGGTCACCTCATGGGCCACCCCGATCCGCACGCCATAGTCGGGCAGCCAGCGAGCCGACCATTGGATGTCCACGGCGTGGCCATCCTTGTGGATGTAGCGATTGCGGAAGTGCCGTTGCAGCGAACCGCCCATGACCTGTTGGGCCTGCTGCATGGTCGTTGCACGGTCGTCGGGGTGGACCAGTTCGAATATCCGCCGGCCGATGATCTCGTCGGGTGCGTAGCCGAAGATGCGCTGGAAACTTGCACTGACGAACAGGACGTAACCTTCGGCATCGACGACGCACACTGCGTCGGGCATGAGATCGAGCAGTTCGGTGAGGGGAGGCAGCTTCGCAGTCATGGTCCGGCCGGGTGATCGCGCCCGGTGACATTGCGGGGGCTGCTCCAAGTATGGTCGGGCGGGCTGCAGGTGTGAATCGGGCGCGGGAAGGGAGCAACCTCTCCCTCCCACGCCATTGCGCGGGAGGGGCACCGCGTGTCGGAGTAGCCACCTATCGCACAGAGCCGGTGCTTCTTAAAAGGCGCATGCCCGCAAAAGGTCAGAAGTCCGCCGGCGGCATGCCAGTGCCTCTGGTGATGCTGCCTGCTTTACGACGGAGAGTTCCCCATGTCCCTGGGCATCCTGGTACGCGTCGCGCTGGCGTTCGGCTTGGTCACGGTTCTGTCCACCGCTCGGGCGGATCAGCTGCCGGACGGTTCTTCGCGGGATATCGACCATCGGCAGTGGAACGCGCCGCAGCAGCCGTTTCGTATCTACGGCAACACCTGGTACGTGGGGCCGCATGGCCTGTCCGCGATACTTGTGGACACGGGGCAGGGGCTGGCGCTGTTCGATGGTGGCCTGCCGGCGTCCGCGTCGGTGATCGAGGCGAACGTCCGGACGCTGGGGTTTCAGGTGAGCGAGATCAAGTGGATCCTCAACTCGCACGCGCACCCGGACCACGCCGGCGGCATCGCCGCGTTGCAGCGCGACAGCGGCGCCCAGGTGCTGGCGAGCGTGGCCGGGGTGCGGCGCTGGCGCGGGGCGGTGCCAATCGCGCCGATCCGCAGTACGGCCTGAACCCGGGCTACCCGCCGGTACACGACGCCAGGCCGGTGCGCGATGGGCAAACCCTGCGGCTGGGCACGGTGGTGGTCACGGCCCACGGCACGCCCGGCCACACGCCCGGCAGCATGTCGTGGACCTGGGTCTCGTGTGGCGATGAGGGATGCCTGCGCATGGTCTACGCGGACAGCCTCAGCGCGATTGCCGCGCCGGGCTTTCGCTTCGGCGACCATCCGCGCCACGTCGCTGCGTTCCGCCAGGCGATCGCCACCGTGGCGGCGTTGCCCTGCGATATCCTGCTGACCCCGCATCCCGGCGCGAGCGGCTTCTGGGAAAAGGTGGCGCGGCGGCAGTCGCCCGCCGACGTCGGGCCGCTGCTCGATGCCGGCGCGTGCCGGGCCTATGCCGCGACCGCTACCGCGAGCCTGGACGCGCGGTTGGCCCGGGAGCAGGCGCGATCGGGAAAGGCGAGCGAATCGGCCGAATCGAAATAGTTGCTTTCGTGCCACCAACGGGAGGCGTGCTGCGCCCGGTCAATGCTGGAACCACGCGCCTTCCCCGGCAAAGCCTTTGGCATGATCCAGTGGCACGACCTTGCGCGTAGCTACATCGACCATGCGCAGGGAGGGATAGGGAACGTACTCGCCATGTTCGAGATGTGCGCACGTGCGGTTGAGAAGCACTTGTGAGCCATCACCGGACCATCCTGCCACCGACGTCTGGATTTGTATCGTCTGCTCGAGGTTGTTGTTCCGTTCGACGTTGATCATCCTCATGTGTGTGCCGTCCGCACGCATCACATAGATGCCGATGTAACCGATCACGTGCTCTTTGTGGTCCGGATCGTCCAGCGAAAAATGGTGTGCAAACGCAATGTGCTTGCCATCGGGCGAATAGTGCTCGCTGTAGGACGCCCCGACGCCGGCATCGGGCCTCGTGACCGTGGTTTGTTTGCCGGTGCGGAAATCCACCCGGATCATGTCCGAAACCAGCGAATAGACCCCCTGGGTCCCGTCGGGCGAAATGGCCAACTGCATGTCCTGTTCGGCCTGCTTTTGCCTGAAGATCAGCCTTGCGTTCCCGGTGGCCGCATTGACGCGGTAAACGGAGGTATACCAGTCAAGCGCCAGGCCGCTTTCGACCCATTGACCGACCTGGAGCACGATGGCCTTGCCGTCCGGCGTCCATTGCGGATCCTGCCAGACAATTTCCAGGCTGTTGTCCATGAACGTCGGGCAGAACAGCGTGCGCAGGCCCGTTGCGTCGGGCCGCACCGAGGAAAGGCATTGACGGGTAGCGTCGATGAAGGCGATCAGCCTGCCCGGTCCCCAAGTGGCTTGCTGATACTTGCCCAGGGTCGGCGTGAGCAGCATTCTGGAAGCTCCGTACTTGTCCGCGGTAAAGAGCTTCGACCGGTCGTTCATGGCTTCGGTTGCCCGTTCGTAGACGAACCGGTTGCCATTCGGGGACCAGCTGCCCCCCAGGTAGAAGATGCCGTTTTTCCTTGGCGTCAGCGGGGTGACCAGGCCGGTCGCCGGATTCACGCGACGCAACGCGGCGCTCTGCATGAAGTAGCGATCGCTGGCGTAGTAGGTTGCATGGGTGTAGAGGATCGGCGCCTTGATCGCAGGCAACACGGACGGCCGGTTGTCGGCGGCGTTGGCCATCGCGGGCATGAAGGCCATCGATAGCAACGCGAGCATCAAGCCAGCCGGGAGCAGGTTTTTCATGATGATGGTCCTAAGGCGGATCCGTCCTGCCGGGCTGGACAAGACCACGGGGCGACGGGAATTCATCCTTGAGCTTCCGAATAAACGCGGGCGGAAAGGCTGTCTGTCGCCCCGGAGTCCTGTTGTGGCGGCGGTACGTTGCGCGCGCCCGCGTGAAGCGTGCGTGCGGCCAGCGACGCCAGGTCTCGGCTCTGGACCGGGATCCATTTCGCGGACGGATGTCCGTGATTTCGTGCTCCACTAGACCGCTCGGCCGCCCCGCTGCGCCCCTTGCCGGCCGGCGCGAGCGTCGAACCTGGACTGCCGGAACCGTAGCCACCCTTGCCTGGAAACAAGATGCCATCTTCCCCAACGCCCACGCGCCGCTCTGCCCGACGGTGGTGGTTTCTGTTCCGCCGGCATCCTTCGGCGCTGCTGCTGGTGGCGCAGCTGGCTTGCGTGCTGGCTTACCCGTTTGTCGAACAGACCCATGCCGCGCGCATCCTGGTCGGCGTTTTCGGCGTGCTGATCCTGCTGCTGGCGCTGCGCATGATCGGGCATACCTCGGCGCGGTTGTGGCCCGGCCTGGTACTCGCGACCGCCGCGGTGGTGTTGAACGCGCTGTACATCGGGCTGGATCTCGAGCGACTGCAGCCCTGGCAGGCCGCGCTCGAGGCGGCGTTCTACTTCTACGCTGCGGGCAGCCTGGTGTCCTACATGCTGGCCGACGAACGGGCCACCACCGACGAGTTGTATGCCGCCGGCGCCACGCTGACCTTGCTGGTGTGGGCTTTCACGTACCTGCTGGTGTTGTGCCAGGCGTGGCAGCCGGGGGCGTTCGCAGGTTCGGTGGACGCAGGGGCGCCGCGCGCGTGGACCGACCTGATGTTCCTGAGCTTTGCGCTGTTTACCAGCACCGGCATCGGCGACGTGATTCCGATCAGCCCGCTGGCGCGCGCGGTCGCCAACCTGGAAATGTTCACCGGCGTGATGTACCTGGCGCTGGTGGTCTCGCGCCTGATCGGCCTGTCGGTGGCGCAGCGGCGCGATTGAGCGCGGGCAGTACCGCCGGCCTGGTTCGTCAAATTCCCCCACATCCCGAGGAGTGTCCGCGGCATGAACCCTACACGTGCATCGACTGCCATCACCACATCCAGCGCGCTCGTGCTGGCCGCGGGCGGCGTGGCCTTGCTGTTCGGCTCCGACGAGCTGCTGCCGCGAATGATTCCGGGCATGCCGGCCAGTGCCACGGTGCTCGGTCAACTGGTGGCGGCCGGGTGGCTGGCGGTGGCGTGGCTCAACTGGAGCCAGCGGCGCACGATCGTCGGCGGCATCTATGGGCGGCCGATGGTGATGGCCAACTTCGCCTTGTACATGATCAGCGCGTTCAGCCTCGCGCATCCGGCCCTCGCCGGTGCGCCGCGCGCGCTCGGCGTCTTCGCGGTGGTGTCGGGGCTCCTGGCGCTGGTCTACGCGGTGTTGCTCCTGCGGGGGCCGTTCGGCGCCGACGCGCCGGCGTCCCGTTGAGGACGGGCGGCACCGGTGACGTTCGAACGATGGTCGGTCTTGATGGCCGCCTGGGGCCTGCCGACCGGCCTGGAGACATGGCGCGAGCTGGTGGCGGCGTACGGGCAATCGCAGCGGCATTACCACACCGGCGCTCATGTCGATGCCTGCCTTCGCCATCTGGATGCGTGCGCCGGCAAGCTGGACTCGCCGAGGGAAGTGGAACTGGCCTTGTGGTTCCACGACGCGGTCTATGACCCGCGGTCGTTGAGGAACGAACGCAGGAGCGCCGACTGGGCACGCGATTTCCTGGTCCGCCACGGCGCGTCGCCGGAGGCAGTCGAGCGGGTGGTCGGACTGGTGATGGCGACGTGCCACGAAGCGCCCGCGCGCACGAAGGACGAGTCATTCCTGGTGGATATCGACCTTTCCATCCTGGCCGCCGATCCGGTGGCGTACGAGAGGTTCGAGCAGGCGATCCGCAAGGAATACCGGCACGTGCCGTGGCCGTTGTACCGGACGGGCAGGGCGCGGCTTCTCAGGCAGTTCCTGGCGCGACCGCGGATCTACCGGAACGAGCCCTTCGTGCAGTGGGAGGGGCGGGCGAGGGACAACCTGGCCCGGGCGGTCGAGCGGTTGGAAACTGGGGAGTAGAGTATGTCGAATGGCCGCATGGCCGGGCGGGATGGTGGGCTGAAGCCCACCCTACGGGGATGGGCTCCTGGCGTCGCGCGGCACGATGGAGATGGTGCCGTCGTTTTCCACGGTGGCGTGCTTGATCTGGTCCATGCGCTCGAGGCCCTGCTTCGTGCGCGCGGCGGTGAGCACTTCGGATTCGTCCACGCGCATCTTGTCGCCCACCTTCTTGTCCCACACGCCGTCGCGCACCACGCGCACCGGCAGGCCTTCCAGCCAACGGCTGGCGGCCCGCGAGCGGTGCTTGATGATCGACAGCGCGATGCTGAGGCCCACCAGGGTCATGATCAGCAGGAACGCGTTGGTCACCGAGTGGTCGCTGTCGACCATGGCCTGCTGGGTGGTTTCCGAAATGATCAGCAGCAGCACGAGTTCGAACGGCGAGGTCTGGGCGAGCGTGCGCTTGCCGGCGATGCGGAAGACCAGGAACAGGAACGCATAGACGACGACACCGCGGATGACCGATTCCATGGGTGATCCTCAGGGATAGACGAACTGGTCGATGACCAGCGGCGCGGCGCCCTCGGCGGTGACCTGCCCGCGCACGTGGCCGAAGGTGGCGTGCTGGAACTGGAATTCGATGCGCTCGGGTGAGCCCTGGGCCGGGGCCATGGCGAAGGTGAACTCGGTGAAGCCAGGCCCCGCGCGCACCTGCGTGGGCTCGGGGACAATGGACTGCATCTCCACTTCGTCCAGCAAGGCCTGGTCGAAGCGAAGCGTCAATGCGCCGTCGCTTGCCAGGGAGGGGGCGACGGAGAAGCGGTACTCACTCGGCGCACTCGCGCGTTGCAGATGGTCGTAGTCCACCGACAGGGCGCCCGGTGCGCCGGCCTGGCTCCGGCTCATTGCGCCGTAGCCGAGCAGGCCCAGCAGGCCGGCCGCGAGCAGGATCGCCATCACCAGCCAGCCGATGCGTTCGACCCGCCATTCGTACCGCTGGTGGTCGCGGTTCTCGTTGATCTGGATGCTCGGATCTTCCGCCTGCACTTCGGGTCGCCTGGGCCGGGAACGGATTCGTGATACGACCCGTGCCGACTTCAGCGCGTGAATGGATGTACTGCGCCGGGCAGCAGCCGGCCGTTGCGGCACGCACGCCGATACCGGGCCTTTCCCTTCCAGGGAGAGGTTGGGTGAGGGGCCGGGGCTCGCGGAGGAGCTGATCGGAAGCAGATCTTTTCAAAGAAGGCGCCTTGCGCGGGCCAGCCCTTCCGCAAGAGCGGCCCCTCACCCCGGCCCTCTCCCGGAGGGGAGAGGGAGCAGGGCGGCGGGTCAGTCTTCGGCCAGTGCCGCTTCGCGTCCCTGCTGGCGGATGATCGCCTCCTCGCGGGCGTCGATGATCGACTGCATCACGCTGTCCACGTCCACCGCGCTCTCATCGACATCGAAGTGGCCGGTCAGTTCGGACTCCGGCTGCAGTTCGCCCTGTTCGAACAACGCCCACATTTCCTCGGCGTAGCGGGTGTCGAGCAGCTCCGGGGCGAAGCGCGAGAGGCTGATGGTGATGTTGCCGACGTCCCGCCGCAGCATCGTGCGCGCGGCGTTGTTGCCGGAGGCGCTGACCACCTGCGGCAGGTCGATGATGACCGGGCCGTCCGGCGTGGCCAGCACGTTGTATTCGGACAGGTCGCCGTGGATCAGCCCGACGCAGAGCATGCGCACGACCTGGCGGACGAGGATGCGATGCCATGCGCGCGCGGTGTCGGCCGACAGCTCTACCTCGCCCAGGCGAGGCGCGGAATGGCCGTCGGCATCGGTGACCAGTTCCATCACCAGCACGCCGTTGAAGTAGCCGTGAGGCCGCGGCACGCGCACGCCGGCGTCGGCAAGCAGGTAGAGCGCGTCGACCTCGGCGTTCTTCCAGGCCGCCTCGGCCTCCTTGCGGCCGAACTTGCTGGCCTTGCCGATCGCCCGCGCCTGCCGGCTGCCGCGCACCTTGCGGCCCTCCTGGTACTGCACGCGCTGCTGGAAGCTGCGCTGGCCCATGTCCTTGTAGACCTTGGCGCAGCGCACCTCGTCGCCGCAGCGCACGACGTAGACGGAGGCTTCCTTGCCGCTCTTGAGCGGACGCAGCACCTCGTCGATGACGCCGTCGTCGATCAGCTCCTGCAAGCCAGCGGGGGTTTTCATCGGGACGTCGTTCGGTCGTGGAAACCGCCCATTATGACTGGTCGCGAGGGGCGGGAAGGCGACCGCGACCACGCCGGCGGGCGATCCAGCGCCATCTGTTCAGCCGAACCGCTCCAGCAGGAAGTCGATCGCGCTGCTCAGCTTGGCGGTGGGGCGCCGGTCCTGCGCGTAGATCAGGTACATCGGCGACGGGGCGAGCGACCAGCCGGGCAGGACCGGCAACAGCTGCCCGCTGGCGAGGTCGTCGGCCAGCACCGCCTCGGGTTGCAGCACGATGCCGATGCCGTTGAGGGCGGCGATGCGCAGCGCGTTGCCCTGGTTGGCGGTGAAGCGGCCTTGCACGCTGACGGCGCAGGTGGCGCCCGCGGGACCTTCCAGGCGCCAATGGTCCGAGCGTCGCCAGTAGGACAGCCCCAGGCATTGGTGTCCGGCCAGTTCCTCCGGCCGCTCGGGACTCCCGTGGCGGGCGAGGTAAGCGGGGGAGGCGGCAAGGATGCGGCGGTAGGGATGCAGCGGTCGCGCCACCACGCCCGGTTCGGTCACGTCGCCGACGTGGATGCCGAGCTCGAAATCGCCATCGGCGAGCGTCGGCGGGCGATTGTCCAGCGTGAGCTCCACGTTGACCTCGGGGAAACGGGCCATGTATTCGGCCAACGCCGGCACCAGGCTGTGGCTGGCGAAGCCGACCGGGGCGACCAGCCGCAGCCGTCCGCGCGGGCTGGCCTGCAGTTCCAGTGCGCTGGCCTCGGCCAGCGCGACCTCGGCCAGCACCTGCTTGCAGCGTTCGTAGTAGAGCCGGCCCACGTCCGACAGTTGCTGCCGGCGCGTGGTGCGATGGAGCAGCCGCGCGCCCAGGCGCTGTTCGATCGCCTTGACGTGCTTGGCGACCATGGTGGCCGAGATGCGGCTCGCTTCGGCGGCGGCGGCGAAACTGCCGCTTTCGACGACGCGGACGAACATTTCCATGCTGGCGAGTTTGTTGGTCATTCGAAACCATGGGGTTCGGTATGACACGCATCCTGCCATATTTATCTATCCAGGGTGCGCCGAGCATCATGCCCGCCACGCCCGCTACGTGGCGGTCAGGGAGTATGGCGATGCCAAGCTTTCATCTGGACATGCCCAGTCGCGACTGGGCCGAGCTTGCCGCTCGCGACCGTGCGGCGAAAGGAGGTACGCCGCGCAAGGTCGAGCCATTCCCGCAGCCCGCGGCATGTACGATCAGGGAAACGGCGAAGCAGCCCGAACCGGCCGCCCAGGGCGGGTGGCTGCGGGGAATCGCCCGTTGATCGCCTGCCTTCGAACCCGAGCGAGAGCATCCGAATTGAATCCGGCTCCGTATCACGCCCACATCTACTACGACGCCGCGACGCGTCATCTGGCCGAAACGGCGCAACAGGTGCTGCGCCAGCGCATGGCGTCCGGCGAGCTGCCGCAGTTGCTGTTCGTCGGTTCGCTCAAGGACTACAAGGCCGGGCCGCATCCGCTGCCCCAGTTCGAGATCCATTTCACCGCGGACATCCTGCCGCTCATCCGGGAGTTCATCGTGGCCTCGGATTTCACGGCCCTGGTGCATCCCTTGACGGACGACGACCTGGCCGACCACACGCGCCTGGCGCAGTGGGTCGGCAAACCGCTGGAACTGGACCTGGCTACGCTCGATCCTCCGGGCAGGAACCAGGGCGTCGCCCGATTCGGCCTGGCCGACTTCTGAGCGGGAACGCGGATCGACCGCCGGCCGCGGGGGGCCATTACGAAGCGGAATGAGGGCATGGCGTGTCGAAACCGGCGGCCCTTGCGCGTCGTGACCACGAAGCACTCCTGCTGCCGCCACCAGAAAGGTGATCCATGGGTACTGTCCGACTGCACCGCGTCCTTCGCACCACACCGGAGCGCCTTTACCGCGCCTTCCTCGATCCCGACGCCAGGGCCAAGTGGCTGCCGCCGAACGGCTTTACCGGCAAGGTCCACCATATGGATGCGCAGGTGGGCGGCAGCTACCGGATGTCGTTCACGAACTTCACCACCGGCAAGAGCCATGCGTTCGGCGGCACCTTCACCGAGCTCAGGCCCAACGAGCGGCTGCGTTACACCGACCGGTTCGACGATCCGGACCTGCCCGGCGAAATGGATGTCACCGTCACGCTCGCCCGGGTGTCCTGCGGGACCGAACTGACCGTGGTGCAGGAAGGCATCCCCGATGCGATCCCGACCGACGCCTGCTACCTCGGCTGGCAGGAGTCGCTGGTGCTGCTGGCCAAGCTGGTCGAGGCCGAGATCCCGGACTGAGTCAGGCGCTCGTCGCGGCGCGCATCCGCTGGCATGCTTGGCCGGATGGTTATGGACAAGATTCGCCAGCGGCTCGACCGCCTGGAAAGCCACGCGGCGCTCGGCTCGCCCATGCACTGGCGCGCCCGCGCCGAGGCGCTGGAGTGGCTGGAAGGCGTCTGGCCGATGCTGACGGATGACGACCTTGCCGGTGGCCTGATCGCCCGCGCGCACGCCATGCGCGCGCGGCTGGAACGGGCCGACGCCGCGCTGCACCGGCGGCTGCGCGCGGCGATCCGCGCCGGGCGGGGGCCGGAACTGCTTCAGCGATGGCTGGTGGAAGCGTCCTCGCAGGCGGTCGACGGCGAAGGTTACGACGCGCTGGATGCATTGGTCGCCGGCGTGTTGCAGGTGCCCGATCCCGGGGACGCCCTGGTGCCGCTCGCGCCGGACATGCTGTTCTACCAGCCGACGCCAGCGCGCCACGTGCTGGACATGCTCGGCCGCACCGCGCTCGGCCCGGACGGCGTCCTGGTCGACCTGGGTGCCGGCCTCGGCCACGTGCCGATGCTGGCGGCGCTGTGCACCGGCGCGCGGGCCGTCGGCGTGGAATGGCAGCCGGCGTATGTCGCCTGTGCCCGGCGCGCGGCCCGCACGCTCGGGCTGCATCCGGTGCGGTTCGTGGCGCAGGACGCGCGCCATGCCGACCTGTCCGCCGGCACCGTGTTCTTCCTGTACACGCCCTTCGGCGGCGCGGTGTTGCGCGAGGTGCTGGACGCCTTGCGCGCCGAAGCCGCGCGGCGGCCGATCCGGCTGTGCACCTTCGGCCCGTGTACTGCTGCCGTCGCAGGCGAGCCATGGCTGCGCGCAGAAGGCCCGTGGCCGGCAGACCGGGTGGCCCTGTTCCATGCCGTGGGCCATGGTCGAACCGGAGCCGGGACGGAACGGGTCTGACCATGCCGCACGGCAACCGGACCGTCAGGCGACCACCAGTACCCGGTCGCGCCCCGCGCGCTTGGCCGTGTACATGCCATCGTCGGCGCGCGTCACGGTCGCGGTGAACGATTCGCCGGTGCGCCACTGCGCGACCCCGGCCGAAAAGGTCATGGGACGGTCGGTGACCGGCGCCAGCATCCGCACGCGGTCGAGCAGGCGCAGGGCGGCCGCATGGGCCGCGGTCGCGTCCGTGTCGGGCATGACGATCAGGAATTCCTCGCCACCCCAGCGGGCCATCAAATCGCACGAGCGCAACAGCGGACGGGCGGCTTCGGCGAAGGCGCACAGCACCTTGTCGCCGGCGTCGTGGCCGAGCGTGTCGTTGATGTGCTTGAAATGGTCCAGGTCGATCAGCACGACCGAGAACGGCGCGTCCGCGCGGCTGGCCCGGGCCTGTTCGATCGCCAGGAAATCGCGCGCATGGCGGCGATTGGCCAGGCCGGTAAGTTCGTCGAACGCCGCCAGCCGCTGCACGTCCGCCAGGGCCGTGGCCAGCGCGCTGCGTTCGGCACGCAAGGTCGAGCGCAGGCGGGACAGCTGCGCGGCCAGGCCCGCGGCGGCGGGCAGCACGATGACCAGCGTGGCGAAATAGACCAGATCCTGGGCCAGGTCCTCTTCCGTCGAGGGCACCACCTGCAGCGCGCGCAGCCACTGCAGCAGCACCAGCGAAACCGCGAAGCCGGCCAGTGCCAACAGCGTGAGCACGGCGATTTTCTTCCAGTGCAGCGAGAACGCGCCGAACACCAGCACCAGCAACATCGGCATCAACGCGATGGCACGCCCCGGCCCCTCGATCACGTAGGCCCAGTCCGCAAAGAGCAGTCCCACCGCGATCTGCGGCCCGGTCAGGGCAGGGTCGGCGAACCGCTCGCTCAGGCCCGAACGCAGCACGGCGTAGAACAGCGCTTGCGAGAGCGCCGCCAGCACCAGCCATTGCGCCAGATGTGCGCCATGCACCCAGTCGAAGGCCAGGCCGATGGCCATGACCAGGCCGCAGCCGGCGTAGGTCAGCGCCGAGACCAGCCATTGCGCGACGCGGATCTGCTTGCGCCTCCCGCTACCGAGGAACGCGGCGAGCCAGCGGCTTCGCCTTTGTGGACGATCCCTCTGGCGGCCCGCCGGGATGGCCGGCGGAGCTGCGCCGGACGCCGGTTCCTGCGTTATCACCATTCCTCCGGTTGTGTGCCCCAGGGCGGCGAGGCGAAACGGCCCGTCCGCGTGGCCTTCATTTCAACGGCAAGCCGGTGCCCGGCTTGAACGGGCAAGTTGCCGCAGGGGCGGCGGCGTGCAGCGTGTGCGCCGTGGCCCGGGAAACAGGCACGCTCACACGCGGCGATCCAGACGGTAGACGTCGGTGACCAGGGCGGTCAGGCCGCGCGCGGCCAGGCCCGGCTGTTCGGCGAGGATGTCGAGATGCTCCAGCGTGGTGACGCCCCAGCCGCGTTCGAGCAACCGATGCACTTCCGCTGGTGGCACCGGGAACGGTGGGCCCTCCATGTCGCCGGGCGGGTAATCGAGCGTGATCATCAGTCCGCGGCAGCCGGCCGGGAGGCCGCCGTAGATCGACTGCGCATACTGCTGGCGCATGGCCGGCGGCAGCGCGATCAGGGCGGCGCGGTCGTACACGGCCATGCAGTCGGCAAGGGTGGCCTCGTCCAGGTCGAACACGTTGCCCTGGATGATCTCGATGTCACCGGCCACGTAGTGCTCGCCGCAGGCCGAGGTGTGGCGTTGCGGCTGCAGATCGTGTTCGGCGAAGAACGCCTGCACCGCCAGCGGCGACAGCTCCACGCCGAGCACGCGCAGGCCCTGCGATGCAAGCCAGGCCATGTCCAGCGTCTTGCCCGCCAGCGGTACCAGCACGCGGGTCCCGCGCGGCACCGCCAGCGCCTGCCAGTGCCGCTCCAGCAGCGGCATCACCTCGGCGCGGTGGAAGCCGGTTCGGCCTTCGCGCCAGCAATCGAGCCAGAAGCTTGCGTCCACGGGGTTCTCCTTCGCAGTCTGTGTCGTGCGTGAGCCGCTCAGGATGGGCAAGTTACCAGCGGTACGGCCGGCTGCAAGGCCCCGACTCACCATTGACCGGAAGGCAGCGTGGCATGCTTGGCTTCTGACAGAGGAGCCCATGCCATGGCCTTGCGCCTGCCGAAGTTCGTCCTCGCCCTGCTGGCCTGCACGCTGGTCGCTGCGGCGTCCACGGCGCAGGCCGCCGATTACCGCGTGGTCGGCTATGCCACCGACTGGAAGGCCGTGCATGTACGCACCCTCGAGCGCATCGACACGCTGATCTTCGCCTTCGCCCGCGTCGAGAACGGACGCGTGGTGCTGGACGCCGACGCCGGGCCGCGGCTGCAGCGGTTGCTCGCGCTCAAGCGCACGAAGCCGTCGCTGAAGGTGATGATTGCCGTGGGCGGCTGGGGCGCGGGCGGCTTCTCCGAGGCGGCCGCGACGGCCGAAGGCCGCGAAGCCTTCGCGCGGAGCGCAGCACGACTGGTGGCTGAGCACGGCGCGGACGGGCTCGACGTGGACTGGGAATATCCCGGCCACGGCGAATCGGGCATTGCGTCCAGCCCGGCCGACCGCACCCGCTTTCCGCTGCTGCTCGAGGCGCTGCGCCAGGCGCTCGATGCAGCCGCCGGCGAGGGTCGGCATTACGCGCTCAGCGTGGCCGTGGCCGATGGGCCGTTTGCCGACGGCGTCGACATCGCCGCCGTGGCGCCCTGGGTGGACTGGTTCAACCTGATGACTTACGACTTCGTCAACCGCATGACGCCGACCACGGGCCACCACACCGGCCTCTACTGGTCACGCCTGGCGCCAGCCGATGCGCGCAGTGCGGACGGCGCGGTCCGCCAGTATCTCGCCGCCGGTGTGCCGCCCGGCAAGCTGTTGCTGGGCGCGGCTTTCTATGGACGCGAGTTCGCCGGGGTGAAGGCGGATCACGATGGCCTGTACCAGCACTACGACCGTTACGAGGGCGAGCACCCGTGGCCGCAACTCGTGCGCGATTACATCGATCGCAACGGTTTCGAGCGCCACTGGGACGCCCAGGCGAAGGCCTCCTGGTTGTGGAACCCGCGGACGCGCCGGTTCGTCACCTACGACGATCCGCGCTCGATCGCGGCCAAGGCGGCCTACGTCAAGGCGCACCGGCTTGGCGGGATGATGTACTGGGAACAGGCGCACGATCCCGAGGGGGCGTTGGTGGATGCGATCTGGGAAGGGCTGCAATGACTATCGCGACGGGGTGCGCTGGAGCGGTGGGGAAGCCACGGCGCCGCCATGGGACCGGCCCGGTGCGGAGGTTTGGCCCTCTGCCACGACGTTGACCAATCGCCGCGCGCCTGCAGGAGCGCACCGTGCGCGCGACGCGCGCCACACCCTGGCATGGCGGTCGCGCACAGGGGGCGCTCCTTACAGCTGAGCGGCGCTCGTCCACGCGGGCAAAGCCGCTGTCTCTGGCGCCGCTAGTGGCGTACCTGGTCTTTGGGTTCACCGACATCGTGCATGACATCGCGCGCCTTTTCCGCGCCGGTGTGCATCGCGTCCCTGGCCTTGTCGGCGAGGTCGTCGCTGGCTTCGCCCATCAGCCGGTTCTCCGGTTCGGTAGTGGGCAACGCGGCGCCAAGCAGCGCGCCGACGGCGATGCCGATCGCGCCCAGCGCAAGCGGGTTGTCATGCAGCAAGTGGTTATAGCCCTGCACGGCGCGATCCTTCTGGTGCATCAACGAATCGCGTGCGCCATGAGCGCTGTCGGCCATGCGCGAGGCGGTGCCGCTGACGCGCGACCGGGCTTGGTTCCAGGTGCTGGAGACACCGTCCGATACCTCCTCGCCCAGCTCGCGGGCGCGATCCATCATGCCCTCGCCGTCGCCGGCTCCCGCGCCGGTGTAGGCATCGCGGCCGGTACCTGGCATGGGTGCCGGGTCGTTGCGGCTGGCGTAGAGCCAGAGCAGCCCGACGGAAGTCAGCAGCGCGGGCACGGGGTTGGCTTTCACCGCGTTGCCGATGTTCTGCGCCACCTCGCGGCCGTTGCCTTTGCCGTAGTGCAACAGCCGGTCGAACAGCTGGCCGGGCGATAGCTTGTTTTCCAGCGCATCGACGATGTGGTTGATGTCCGCGCGCTGCTGGTCGATCTCGCGTTCCAGGCGCGCGGGATCCTTGTGCGATTCGGCTTCGATGCGGTCGGCGGTGTTCATGGCGTCCTCCCGCGGATGGCGTCGGCATCCTTGTGCAGCGAATCGATGGTGTGGTCGGGCTTGAGTGATGACGTCTCGAACTGCTTCTTGCCGGCGCTGACCATGACCCAGCCCACGATCAGCGCCGCGGCGCCGACGATCAGCGCGGACAACCACGCCGGCAGTACGGTGCCCAGCCCGTACACGCCCGCCATCAGCAGCACGATCAGGCCGGCCAGCATCACCGCGCCGCCGGTGGCCACCGCCGCTACGCCGGCCTTGGTGGCGCGCAGGTTCTCGCGCATCTCGGCCTTGGCCAGCGCAAGCTCCTTGGTGAACAGCATCGGGATCTCGCGCGCCAGCTGTTTGAGCAGGCCGCCGATGGAACAGTCTTCCTCGCGTTCGCGCGAAGGCACGGCGCGCAGTGGCGGGTTGTCGAAGGTCTGGGGGCGTTCGAAGGACTTGTTCATGGCTGATGGCTCCCGCGCTGGATGTCCGATGACGGGGCGTCGCGCGCCCCGCTTGCCGTGCCGTCGCTTGCCGCAGCACCCGCACGCGCCGAGATGGCGTCGGCGCTGGTCGCCGAGGGGCCGGGGGCTGCGGGAATGGCGCCGGTCAGGCCCCCGGGCGAGGTAGTGTCGATGGTGGCGTTGCCGGTTGCCGGTTGCGCCGTGGTACCCGGCACGGACGCATCGGGATCGGTCCAGCGGGTGTCGCCCGGGCGTTCGCCGGTGGCCCGGTAGGATGGCCGACGGTCGCGATCGGTGGCAGCGCTCGCGGACGCGCGCGCGAAACGGGTGATGCCGAAGCCGACCGCGATGCTGCCGGCGATGAAGAGGGTGGGGTTCTCGCGCGCGATGCGGCGCACGTCGTGCAGGATCTCGTCGGCGCTCTTTTCGCGCAGTCCGTCGGCCATGCGACCGAGGCCGTCGGCCATGTCACTGATGTGTCCGGACAGGTGCGCCACGTCATCATCCTGCATCTGAGCGGCGGCGGCCTTGACGCTGTCGGCAAACGTATCGACCTTGTCGGCCGCCCTGTCGCGGTAGTGCTGCGCCTGTTCCTGGCCTTCGGCGCGAGCCTTGTCGGCGAGCTCCTCGGCGCGGTCGCGGGTGCCCGACGCCTGCGTGCCGCCCGAAGAGCCCTGGGCCGGTCCGCGGGCGGACGGGCGGTGGCTGCTGTCCTGGGGTGTGTTCATCTGCGCTTCCTCGGTGGGATCGACGGCCACCCGTTCGCGTGCCATCCGTGGGCGAGGGCGGCGGTGGTGTCCGTGGCAGCGCCGCGACCGGATGCCGCCGTGGTTTGGACGTCCATTTGCGATGCGCCATCTCCGGGAAGAAGCATGGCGCAGACGCCATGACAGGGCTGTCTAGAATGCGCGGCGCGAACGTCACGCTTGGTCGTATTCGGCGCGTGTAGGAAGCAGGGGCCCGGCGCACAGGCAGGCGCCCGGCTGGCGCGCACGCCGAATCCCGCTGCCGCGGGCCTTTGCGTCGGGACATCCGTTGCCGGCAGGTCCGCGAAGCGGGACGGCAGCGATGGGTTGGCGTCGTCATGAAGCTGAAGGGCGCTTGACCGACGCCATGGATGAGACGTCCGAATCGGTTGCGATGGTTCACCTCGATTGCACGACCGCCGTGCAAGCGTCCGCGCTTAGCGCGCGCACGGGCCCGAGGTTGCTTGCCGGGTCCGCGCCGCTTGGGGATGGCGTGGCCGATGGCTGGCGCCATGCTTGTCCGGGGATGGGATGGGGTATCCGCTCCGCGGTTGGGTGCCGTTCGACACAGGGAGGAAGCATGGCGGCACTGAAAAGCTATCGCCCGGATATCGACGGCATGCGGGCGATCGCCGTGATGAGCGTGGCCGCTTATCACTATGGATTTGCGGCGACGGGCGGCTTCATCGGCGTCGACGTGTTCTTCGTCATCTCGGGCTTCCTCATCGGCAGCCTGATCTACCGCGAAGCGCTGCAGGGCAGCTTCTCCTATCGGACATTCTACGTCCGGCGCGCGCGCCGCATCGTGCCGGCGCTGCTGGCGGTGCTGGCCGCGACGTTCCTGGCCATGATGGTCGTGGCCACGCCCGACGGGTTGCGCGATTTCGGTGCGACCGCGGTGGCGACCGTGCTGTCGGCGTCCAACTTAGAGCTCTGGTACTCGATCAACTACTTCCGCCCGGTGGCGGACCTCAACCCGCTGCTGATGACATGGTCGCTCGGCGTGGAGGAGCAGTTTTATCTGCTGGCCCCGCTGGTGCTGATGTTGCTGCCCCGGCTGCGGCGCAGCGGACGGATGATCGCGATGGCCGGGTTGATCGTGGTCTCGCTCGGCCTGGCCGTGTGGGGAGTGCGCAACGAGCCACAGGCGGCGTTCTTCCTGTTGCCCGGGCGCGTCTGGGAGCTGGCGGCCGGCGTGCTGCTGGGCATGCGCGACATCGAGCGCACGCGCGGCAATGCACCCCCGCGCGGCGCCGGCATCGGTACCGAGCTGCGGGCGGTCGCCGGCCTGGTATTGATCGTGGTTCCCGTGTTTGCCTACGACCGGTTTACGCCTTTTCCCGGCCTGGTCGCCGTGCCGCCCGTGCTTGGCACGGTGCTGCTGCTCGATACGCACCAGTCGATCATCAACCGCCGTTTGCTCAGCGCGCCGGTCATGCGCTTCGTGGGGCTGATTTCCTACTCGCTTTATCTCTGGCATTGGCCGCTGATCAGCGTGACCCGGTTGGTGCTCGTGCACGAACCGTCGCTGTCGCTTCGGCTGGTGCTGCTGGCGGTGTCCGTGGCGCTGGCGTGGGCGAGCTATCGGTGGATCGAACAGCCGTTCCGGCGCAGTCGTGCGCCCGCCTCCACGACCTTGTGGCGCTTTGCAGCCGCCATGGGCCTGGTGGCGGTGGCGACCGGCTCGGCTTATGTGCTGCACGGCTACCCGCAGCGCTGGCCGGGCGGGTTCGTTGCCAGCGCGGACACCACGCGTCTGGCCGATCCATGCCTGGCCCTCCACGGTGCCAAGCCGCACCTGTCCGACAAGTGCTATCCGAAGGGCGCCGACCGCCGGTTGGTGGCGCTGGTCGGCGACAGCCATGCCGCCGCACTCGCGCCGGGCATCCGTGCCGTGGCGGCGCGTGGGGGCATGGGCGTGGCGCAACTGACCAGGAGCTCTTGCCCGTTCCTGGTCGGAGTGAGCCGGCGGGTGCCCAAGCAGCCGAAGCAGATGGCCGACTGCGCGGGCTTCGATCGCCGCGTCATGAAGATCCTGCAGGAAGACCCGAGGATCGGCACCGTCATCATCGCCGGCGCCTGGCGCGCCGGCGACATGCGCGAAGTGTTCTACGCCCCGACCAGCGGCCCCGACGCGCCACCCGGGGTATTGCTGCAGCGCGGCCTGTCCGGCGCGGTGCGGGCATTGCAGCGCCACGGCAAGCGGGTGCTGATCGTGCGCGACGTGCCGTTCATCGAGTTCCTGCCGGTGAAGCAAATGGCGGCCTGCGTGAACCCGCTTCGCGCTGCGCTCAACGGCATCGTCGGCGGGGAGGGATGCGGGTTCGTCGCCGGCGACGAGATGGAGGCCGACGCGCCGGCGTTGGCCGTGCTCGAACGGGTGGCGCGCGACACCGGCGCGCAGTTGGTCGACCCGCACGAAGCGCTATGCGGAGCGCACGGTTGCCGCATCGCGCTGCATGGCCGCCTGCTGTATCGCGACCAGCAGCACCTCACGCCTGCCGGTGCCCGGATCGCAAGTGCGGTGTTCGCTACGCCGCTGGGACTGTCCTCGGCGGAAGACGGAGCCGTTGCCGGCCCGCTGGTCGGAGCGGCGGGCGCCCATTAGGTGCGCCGTTGTCCGCCTTGACGCTGGCCGGCGTCCCGCGGCTCAGGACTCGACCAGCGCCTTGATGCGGGCCAGCCTGGCGTCCCACTGGTGGGAGATCCGGTCGATGTAGCGGCGGATGTCCTCGATGGGGGCAGGGTCGAGCGCGTACAGGCGCTCGCGGCCGACGCGCTCGTGCTGCACGATGCGAGCTTCCTCCAGCGCGTGCAGGTGCTTGGTGACCGCCTGCCGCGAGAGCGGATGGCTTGCGCTGAGCTGGGCGATGGAGCGGCGCGAACCGTCGCTGAGCCGGTCGACCAGTGCCAGCCGGGTGGGGTCACCCAGCGCAGCGAACACGCTGGCCGTGCGTGCGGCAGTACGCGGCGGACGGTTCACGCGGTGCGTCCGGGCGGGGCCTGTTCGACGTAGCGGCGGATGTTTTCCATCTGCTGGGTCCAGCCACCGTCGTTCATGCGGAACGCCTCGTCGCGACGGTGCGCGGGAATGCGCTCGAAGCCCGATTCGGTCAAGGTCAGCAGGGTGCCGTCGCCATGCGGCTCGAGCCGGAATTCGATCAGCGTCTGCGGCTCGGACGCATAGTCCACTTCCGGATCGACGGCGAACGGATGCCAGGTCAGCGAGAACAACCGTTCGGGCACCATCTCCTTCACCACCGCCCGCCAGGTGACGTGTTCGAAGCCGGGATGGGTGATCCGGCCGATCGCCTCCCTGCCGGGTTCGAACGGCCCAGCGAGCTTTACCTGGAACCATGTGCCGAATGCCTCGTGGTCGGTCAGCGCGTGCCACACACGGGCTACGGGCGCCTTCAGCTCGATCCGCTTTTCGATGCGATCATTCATATGCCACCTCCTGGTTGCACGTAGCCTGCGCCTGCCTCTGCAGTAATGCAACCTTAAGGTTGCGCTTTTTGGGCGATATCGGGCTCTGCTCCGGCGCGTCCTGGCGATGGTGGCCCCCGCATCGGTGGCGAAGGCCGCGTAGTAACCTGCGCGGACAGTGGCGGGGCCGATTCCGGTGACGCGCCGGTTGCCGGGTTTCCCGCGCTGGCCGACATGCCCGTTCTCGCCGACGGACAGATCAGGACGCGGCCGCCAAAGAGGCGGGGCAGACGGAGGCCACGATGGGCAAGGGAAGGTTGGAAGCCTTCAGCGACGGCGTGATCGCGATCATCATCACGATCATGGTGCTGGAGCTGAAGGTGCCGCACGAGACCACGCTCGCGGCGCTGGCGCCGCTGGTGCCCGTGCTGTTGAGCTACGTGCTGAGCTTCGTCTACGTGGGCATCTACTGGAACAACCACCACCATATGCTGGCGGCATGCCAGCGCGTTTCCGGCGCGGCGCTGTGGGCGAACCTGCACCTGTTGTTCTGGTTGTCGCTGTTTCCCTTCGCCACCGCCTGGATGGGCGAGAACCATTTCGCCACCGTGCCCACCGCGGCGTACGGCATCGTGTTGATGATGGCGGCACTGGCGTACTGGTTGCTGCAGCAGATGCTGGTCGGCCTGCAAGGCAACGATTCGCTGCTTGGGCGCGCGATCGGCAACGACTGGAAAGCCAAATTGTCGCCGGTGCTGTATGCGCTGGGCCTGCTGGCCACCCTGCGGGCCGCCTGGATCGCGCAATTGCTGTACGCGGTGGTCGCGCTGATCTGGCTGGTGCCCGACCGGCGCATCGAAGGCGCCATCGGCGGGCACAGCGACAGCTAGGAACCGCGCCCGTTGCGGCCGTTGACGTCGGCGGAAAGCGCGTCCTGCGCGCGGTGCCAGACAGGCGGGCGGTTCTTGGTAGAGTCGGGTGATCGAGGCCGGCACGCGCCGGTCTTTTTCGCTGTTTACGGGGAGTCCGGATGAGCACCACCACCCATGACCGGGGCGGCCGCCTGCCGCGGCAGATCGGCTACATCATCGGCAACGAAGGCTGCGAGCGCTTCTCGTTCTACGGGATGCGCAACATTCTCACGCCGTTCCTGATCAGCAGCCTGCTGGCCTACATGCCCGAGGCCGAGCGCACGCTGGCGGCCAAGGATGTGTTCCACAGCTTCGTCATCGGCGTGTATTTCTTCCCGCTGCTGGGCGGCTGGATCGCCGACCGCTTCTTCGGCAAGTACCACACCGTGCTGTGGATGAGCCTGGTCTATTGCCTGGGCCACGCCTGCCTGGCGATGTTCGAGGACCACCGCCTCGGCTTCTTCATCGGCCTGGGGCTGATCGCACTGGGGGCGGGCGGCATCAAGCCACTGGTGGCTTCGTTCGTCGGCGACCAGTTCGACCAGTCCAACAAGCACCTGGCCAAGGTGGTGTTCGACGCGTTCTACTGGATCATCAATTTCGGGTCGTTCTTCGCTTCATTGCTGATGCCGATCTTCCTGCGCCAGTTCGGCGCAGCGATCGCGTTCGGTATTCCGGGCGCGCTGATGTTCGTCGCCACGGTGGTGTTCTGGCTGGGCCGGCACCAGTACGTGATGGTGCCGCCAGCACCGCCGGACCAGGACGCCTTCTCGCGCGTGGTGCGCACGGCGCTGCTCAGCCGGCGGCCTGGGCAGGCGCGGCCCGGCCTGTGGGTGGCCGGTGCCGGCGTGCTGGTGGCGGTGGCGTCGTTCGGATTGATCCCGGGCCTGGGCTTCGTGATTGCGGCCTGCCTGGCGCTGGTGGCGTTGATCGCCGGCATCGGCGGCGGCGCCTGGATACAGATGGACCGCGCCCGGGGCATGCATCCGGATACGGCGGTGGACGGCGCGCGCAACGTGCTGCGCGTGCTGGTGATCTTCGCCCTGACCACGCCGTTCTTCTCGCTGTTCGACCAGAAGGCCTCGACCTGGGTGGTGCAGGGCGGGCGCATGACGATGCCCGACTGGTTCCATCCGGCGCAGATGCAGGCGCTGAACCCGATGCTGGTGATGCTGCTGATCCCGTTCAACAACTTGGTGCTGTATCCGCTGCTGCGCCGGCTCGGCTACGCGCCCACCGCGCTGCGCCGCATGACCGCCGGCATCGCCTTCAGCGGCCTGGCCTGGATCGTGATCGGCGGGCTGCAGGTGGCGCTCGACGGCGGCGACGCGCTGTCGATCACCTGGCAGATCCTGCCGTATGCGCTGCTGACCTTCGGCGAGGTGCTGGTCTCGGCCACCGGCCTGGAGTTCGCCTACAGCCAGGCGCCGGCCTCGATGAAAGGCGTGGTGATGAGCTTCTGGAACCTCACCACCACCATCGGCAACCTGTGGGTGCTGCTGGCCAACGCGGCCGTGCGCAACGATGCGGTGACCGGTTCGATCGCCCGCAGCGGCTTGAGTACGATCGCCTTCCAGATGTTCTTCTTTGCCGCCTTCGCGTTGCTGGCGGCGCTGGCGTTCGGCTTGTATGCGCGGACGTACCGGGAGCGCGATTACTACCGTCCGGGCTGACGCCGGTCTGGCCTCGGCTCTCCGCGTGCGGAGAGCGAGGCCCTGCCGATGTTTACGGCTGCGACCATGCGCCTTTCCCGGCCGTGCCGGTTGCGACGTAGCTGATCCGTTGCGTCTTCAGGTCGATGATGTGGATGGTGTAGCTCTGTCCCTGGTCTGTATTGCGTTTTCGATTGAGCAAGAGCTGTGATCCGTCCGCGGACCAGTCGGCGACCGAGTAGAAGTCATCCGGCACGATAGTGTTGGTGATCCGACGCACGTCCGTGCCGTCGGCGCACATCACGTAGATGGCGCCGAAATCCCGGAAGTCCGGCGTATCGACCTTGCGGTGGAAGGCGATTTTTCTGCCATCCGGCGAGAATCTCGGGGAGGAACCGGGGATCACCAGCGACTTGCCGGTGCGGTAATTGATCAGTAGCTCCCGGCCATCGTCGTAGTGGTAGATACCGCGCGAACCGTCGGGCGAAAGTTCGCCCAGACTCGCGTACGACTCGCCCCCGCCGGATTTCAGCCGCCATACCAGCGTCGCGTGGCCCGTGTTGATGTTGACCCGGTACAGGTCCGACAAGGCGGGCTTGTCGAGTCCGCCGCCCGTGGTCTCGTAATAGGCCTCGACGTACAACTGCCTGCCGTTGGGGGACCATTGGGGCGTACTCAGGCCCGCCGATTGCGGCGGGCAGAACAGGATGTGCTGGTTGTCGCCATTGGGCCTGACCAGGGCAAGGCACTGGTCGACGCCCCAGCCGCCCTCGACAAAGGCAACCCAAGGGCCCGGTCCCCATACGGGATTGTCATGCCTGGACACCCCTCGGGTAAGACGCTGGTGCGAACCGCCCTGGCGATCGATGCGATGGATCTGCGACCGGGTAGAGCGGCTCGCCCACGTTTCGCGTTCGTAGACGATGGCCCTTCCGTTCGGGGACCAGCGGGCACCGTTATAGAAAACATGATGGACCAGGGACGTCAGTGGCGTGACATGGCCGCCGGATGCCTTGACCCGGGACAACCTTGTGGCGTCCGGTCCGGCGGGGTCGTCCTGGCCGAGCGGGCCATAATGTACCTGCGTGAATAGAATCGATCCGCCCGGCGCCTGTTGGGCGGCAACGCCGGCAGGTGCGGCCAGCGCCGCCAGCGATGCAGCCAGGGCAAAGAGCGGCGGCGCCACGAGGCGACGCGCGAACTGCGGAAGTTCCATGGTGGTATCTCCCTGAGCCCCTGCGACCGGCAATGCTGGTATGCGCCGGGTCAAGGTTTGGGGAAAAAGCCATGGTGGCGCCTGTTCGCGCACGCCTCAAGCGGTGCGGCGTGCATCAGCCGAGCGGTACGTCGTCCTTGTTTAAGCGCCGATCGCCACCACGGGTACGAACCCGCCGAAGATCATCCGCTTGCCGTCGAACGGCATGGGCGTGGTCTCGGGGCTGAATCGCGGGTCTTTCATCATCTTTTCCATGCCCGCGTCACGGGTGGCCTTGTCCGGCCACTCGATCCAGGAGAACACCACCGCTTCGTCCGCCGTGGCCTGCACGGCACGGCGGAAATCGGTGAGCTTGCCTTCGGGCACGTCGTCGCCCCAGCACTCCAGCACGCGAGTGGCGCCGAATTCCAGGAAGCACGCATCGAAGGTGTTGGCGTGGTCGATGAATTTCTGGCGATTGGCCGTGGGTACGGCGATCACGAAGCCGTCGATATAGGACATGGCAGATCTCCTCGGGTGTCGGTGGTGCCTTGGGACGACGAACGGTGCGGCGGCGTTTCGACATGCGGCGCCGGGGGCGAGAGTGGTGGGCTGAAGCCCACTTACGCGAGCTCGATCCACAGCGGCGCGTGGTCGCTGCCACGTCGAACGGCCGGATCGGCGTCGATGCCTGCGCCGCCCAGCCGCGGCACGAGGCCGCGGCTGAGCAGGGCGAAATCCACCCGTGCAGCATCCAGCCGATGACGGCTGCGCGGGTTGAACCAGGTGTAGGCATGCGCGTCCGGATGAAGGTGGCGGAACGCGTCCGTCAAATCCAGCCCGGCGATGAACTCCTCGTTGAAGCGGCGGCGCGCGGTGCCGTGCGGTTCTTCGGTGCGCAGGCGCGGGGTGGTGTCCTGGCGGGTGCGGGAGATGTTCCAGTCGCCGATCAGCGCGAGCTCCAGACCACCGGTCCGCAACGCCTGAAGCTCGTGGCCCAGCCGTTCGATGAAGCGCTGCTTGAACTGGTGGCGGTTGCCGTGGAGCCCGCTGCGCTCGGCGTCCCAGTACGGCCGGCTGGTGCCGTTGACCGCGTAGACGTTGACGATGGCGAGGCCGCGCGCGGGGAGGCCGGAGACGATCACGCGCCCTTCGGTATCCCACGTGAAGCGCAGCGGCGTGGCGTCGAGCCCGTCACGCAGCCAGGTGGCCACGCCATAGGCGCGGCCACCGCGGAAGCGGCCATTGTGCGGATCATGGTTGAGCGAGGCGTGGCAGCCGAAGCCGGGAAGGGCAGCCTGCATGGCGGCGACCCGCGCCTCGTCGTGCCGCCGGATGCGTACCTCCTGCAGGCACAGCACGTCGGGCGAGCCCAGCCGTTCGTGCATGGCGCGCAAGCCGGCCGGTTCCGCATCCAGCCACGGCGCCAGGTTCTCCACGTTCCAGGAAACGATACGCATGGCGTCGGGCCGGTTCGGCAGGTCGAGTCGAGGCTACGCCCGTTCCCGTGGACGACGTGCGAGCCGGCGCTGGCCCGTGCTAAACGGCCCCGGCGCGGCGTGGCAGTTTCCATTCCGGCCGCACGAAGTGGCAGGTGTAGCCGGTGGGGTAGTGCTGCAGGTAATCCTGGTGCTCCGGTTCGGCTTCCCAGAAGTCGCCGGCGGGCGCGACCTCGGTCACGGCCTTGCCTGGCCAAAGGCCCGACGCGTCGACGTCGGCCAGGGTGTCTTCGGCCACGCGCTTCTGTTCGTCGCTGGTGTAGTAGATGGCCGAGCGATAGCTGGCGCCGCGGTCGTTGCCTTGCCGATTTGGCGTGGACGGGTCGTGGATCTGGAAGAAGAACTCCAGCAGGCGGCGGTAGCTGATCTGCGAGGGTGCGAAGACGACCTCCACGGCTTCGGCGTGACTGCCATGGTTGCGGTAGGTGGCGTTGGGGACATCGCCGCCGGAGTAACCCACGCGGGTGGAGATCACCCCGGGCTGCTGGCGCAGCAGTTCCTGCATGCCCCAGAAGCAGCCGCCGGCGAGAATGGCGCGTTCGGTGCTCATGGGCGGGCCTCCTTCGTGGTGTCGAACAGCTTGCAGTAGTGGCCGTAGCCCTCGCGCTCGAGCGCGTCGAGCGGCACGAACCGCAGCGAGGCCGAGTTGATGCAGTACCGCAGGCCGCCGGTTTCGCGCGGGCCGTCGGGGAAAACGTGGCCCAGGTGGCTGTCGCCATGGCTGGAGCGCACCTCGGTGCGGGTCATGCCGTGGCTGGTGTCGTCCTTCTCGACCACGTGGGTCGCTTCCACCGGGCGGCTGAAGCTGGGCCAGCCGCAATGGCCGTCGAACTTGTCCAGCGAGGTGAACAGGGGCTCGCCGGACACCACGTCCACGTACAAACCCGGCTCGCGGTGCTCGTTGAAGGCGTTGTCGAACGGCCGCTCGGTGCCGTTCTGCTGGGTCACGCGGAACTGCTCGGGGGTAAGGCGGGCGAGCGCCTCGGGCGTTTTGCTGTAGGTCGACATGGCTACCTCGTGTGGCTGCAGTGCATCGACGGCGGGTCGGCGAATGGCGCCTGCGCGTGGAAAACCCCGGTTTCGCCGTAGCGCAATCCTTCGCCGCGTCCCAAGGACATAAGGCCTCGGGGAAGCGTTCCAAGCAGTGATCTCAGGGGCGCTCCCAAGGCGCGATCGGCCCCGGCGCGATGACGAACAGCGGATGGCAGGCGGGCGGCTCGGCCTGCCATCGCTCGGCGAGTGCCGGGTTGCGCACGGCCAGTTTTCGCAGCAGATGCCGCCACTCGTATTCCAGTTGCCCGGTCGTCTCTGCAATGGCGGGCACGGGCCGGATCACGCCCAGCTTGCTGCGGTCGAATGCGTAGCCGCGCGCGCTGGCTTCCTCCTGCACGGCGGCGAGGTAGGCGTCGATGGCGAACTCCGGTACTGCTTGGCTGCGAAAGCGCTCCAGTTGCGGATGGTGTCGGTAGCCGCGCGTCTGGCCGTGCAGCACCGCGCGCGCCAGCAGGCCCTCGCGCCACAGGGCCAGCAGGCCCTGGCGATCGAGGTGCTTGGGGTGCAGGGTCCAGAGGCGCATGCGAATACCAGGCAACGGAGCGGGTGGCAGTATGGCGGCCCCGGGCCGCACACCGGCTCGGGTTAACTCATGTTTCGCCGGACCCCGGTTGCGGTTACGTGTGCCCTCGGCCCGCGCCGCTACCGCTGCGCGGTTCCGGATCGAGGCGCCATCATTCTGGCTGCTTGTAGATCACCCCGTCCTTCATGACGAAGGAAACGTATGCGATGGCGCCGATGTCCGTGGTGGGATCTCCGGATACCGCGATGATGTCGGCTTCGAGTCCGGCCTTCAGCTGCCCGAAACGGTTCTGTTGCCGCAGGATCTTCGCGTCCACGGCGGTGGCGGCGAGCAGTGCCTGCGCAGGGCGCATGCCGTCGCGCACCATCCATTCCAGTTCCTTGTAGTTCTGGCCGTGGGTGAACACGCCCACGTCGCTGCCGTTGCCGATGGTGACGCCGGCATCCCGTGCCAGTTTGAAGGCGCGGGCGGCTTGGCGCATGCCTTCGTCGGGCGGCAGGCCGGGCTTCCAGCCGCGAAAATACCTGGCGTAGGCGGCCTCGGCTTCCAGCGTGGGCAGGAAGGCGACGCCGTGCTGCTTCATCAATTCGAATACCTCCCGGGTGCCGCCGTAGCCGTGTTCGATGGTGTCGACGCCGGCAAGGATCGCGCGTCGCATGCCCTCGGGCGTGGTGGCATGCACCGAGACCGGCAGGCCCAGCGAATGGGCGGTGTCGACGCCGGCCTTCAGCTCCGCTTCGCTGAAGGTCGGTACCGAGCCGTGGCTCTTGCCGCAGTGGTAGTCGGCGTAGATCTTGATCCAGTCCGCGCCGTGGCCGGCCTGGTCGCGCACCGCGTCGATCATCTGCGGCACGCCGCTGACCGGAATGCCGCCCTGCGGCAGGTCCAGGTCGCTGCGAAACCCGCCCGGGCCGGGTCCGTAGCAATGACTGGCGATGGTGGCGCGGGTGGCGACGAACAGGTGCGGGCCCGGGATCAGCCCCTGGTCGATGGCGTGCTGCACGTCCACGTCGGCGTAGCCGGCGCCTTCGGTGCCCAGGTCGCGCAGGGTGGTGAAACCGGCCATCAGCGTGGCGCGCGCGTGCTGCGCGGCTTCCAGGGTGCGGTAGGGGAGGGTTTCCTTGAGCACCTGGTCGTTCCACAGCGTCTCGTTGTAAGGATGCAGGAAGATGTGCGAGTGCGCGTCGATCAGCCCCGGCAGCAACGTGGTGCCGGGCAGCTCGATGGTCTGCGTGCCTGGCGGCAACGGCACCTTCGCGGCCGGACCGACCGCCGCGATCCTGTCGCCCTGCACGAGCACCACCCAACCTTCGTGCGGCTGCTCGCTGCGCGCGTCGAACACGCGGTCGGCCTTGAGCAGCCAGGGGTGGTCGGCGGACCTGGACGTCGCGGCACTGGCAGCGCCAACGAGCAGTAGGCCGCCCAGCAGCGCGGCAAGGGAGCGGTGGAGGCGCGGCAATGGCATGGACGTGTTCCTTCCGGGTTGGGCCTGGCAGTCTTTTTTATCACCGACCGCCCGCCGGACGCTCACCTTTTGTAGGAGCCCACTTGTGGGCGATGCTTCTGGCTCGTAATCGCCGCGCCCGAGCAAAAAGCATCGCCCACAAGTGGGCTCCTGCAGGCAAGCCGATATTGGGTCGGCGCATGGATGGGGTATAAGACGCGTTTGCGGTCGGGGAAACGGGAACCATGTGTGGATTGGCGGGCCTGCTGCTGCCTTCGCCGGAGCGGCAGGAACAAGAACTCGCGTCACTGGCCGGCGCGATGGGTGGCGCACTGCTGCACCGCGGGCCGGACGACGCCGGCACCTGGGCGGACGCGCAAGCCGGCATTGCGCTGGCGCACCAGCGGTTGAGCATCCTGGATCTGTCGCCGCTGGGGCATCAGCCTATGGCGTCGGCCGACGGCCGCTACGTGCTGGCCTACAACGGCGAGATCTACAACTTCAGCGAACTGCGCGGTGAGCTGGAGGCACGCGGGGCGTCGTTCTGCGGCCATTCCGACACCGAGGTGCTGCTGGCGGCGTTCGTCGCCTGGGGCGTGGAGGAGAGCCTGCGCCGCTGCAACGGCATGTTCGCACTCGCGCTGTGGGATCGCAGCGAACGTTGCCTGTGGCTGGCCCGCGACCGAGTTGGCAAGAAGCCGCTTTATTACGGTTGGGCCGGCGATACGCTGGTGTTCGGGTCGGAGCTGAAGTCGCTGTGGCGGCACCCGGGCTTCGACAACGGCATCGACCGGGACGCACTCACCTTGTTGTTGCGGCTGGACTACATCCCCGCGCCGCATTGTATCCACGAGCGCACGTTCAAGCTGATGCCCGGCCGCATGCTGCGGCTGGACGCGGCGGCCGTGCAGGTCGGCGCCGCGGCGCACCGGCCGGAGCTGGCGCAACGGCCGTTCTGGGACGCACGCGAGAGCATGCGCGCCGCCCTGGCGGCACCGTTCGGCGGCACCGACGCCGAGGCCGAGGAACGGCTGGACGCGTTGCTGCGCGACGCGGTCGGGCTGCGCATGGTCGCGGACGTGCCGGTGGGTGTGTTTCTTTCCGGCGGTACCGACTCCTCGATCGTCACCTCGATGATGCAGGCGCAGAGCACCCGGCCGGTACACAGCTTCAGCATCGGCTTCGAGGATTCGCACCACGACGAGGCGCCGCTGGCGCGCGAGGTGGCCGGCCACCTGCACACCGATCACACCGAGCTTTACGTAAGCGGCGCCGACGCGCTGGCGGTGGTGCCGCAGTTGCCGGCGATGTTCGACGAGCCTTTTGCCGATGCTTCGCAGGTGCCGACCGCGCTGGTCGCGAAGCTGGCCCGCGGTGGCGTCACAGTGGCGCTCTCGGGCGATGGTGGCGACGAGTTGTTCTTCGGCTACAGCCGCTACCAGCGCGCGTTGCGCAACTGGCGGATGCTTTCGCGCGTGCCCTCGGCGCTGCGGCGCCCGCTGGCCCGCATCGCCGAGGGCCAGGGCGAAGCCTCGCGCAGCGGTGGCGTGGCGGCGCTCCTGGCCGAAATGGGGGCGCGCGGCATCGGCGATGTCTACCGCAATCGCGTGGCGCGCTGGCGTGATCCGGCGGCGGTAGTGCCGGGTGCGCGCCCGGTCGAGTCGTTCTACCACCTGGCCGATCCGCTCGAAGGCGCCGGCACGCCAGCCGACGCGATGATGCTGGCCGACTTCGTGACCTACCTGCCGGACGACCTGCTGTGCAAGGTCGACCGCACCAGCATGGCGGTGAGCCTGGAGGCGCGCGCGCCACTGCTGGATTATCGCGTGGCGGAGTTCGCCTGGTCGCTGCCGCTGGACATGAAACTGCGCGGCGGGGTCAGCAAGTTCCTGCTCAAGAAGGTGCTGCTGCGTTACCTGCCAGCTTCGATGGTCTACCGCGGCAAGCGTGGTTTCGGCGCGCCGGTGACGGCGTGGTTGCGGGGCGACCTGAAGGACTGGGCGGGCGACCTGCTCTCGCCGCAGCGGCTGGCGGCCGACGGCGTGCTGGATTCGACGGCGATCGCGCGCCTGTGGCAGCGCTTCGGGGCGGGCGAGCGCAAATGGCACACCCACCTTTGGAACGTGTTGATGTTCCAGGCCTGGCACGACTACTGGCGGCAGAGCCGCGCCGCGGTGCGTGCGGGCGGCGAGTTGCGCGGGTCGGGTAGCTAAAGGAGGCGGACGACGGGGCAGCCCGCCATGGGCGGCGACTCCCTTATCGTGCCGCGTTGCCGGCGGCGGCCTGCCGCCGACTGGTCAGGGGCGGGCAGGCCGTGCGATCAGTCCTGCGCGCCGACCTTCAGCTTCTGCCCGATGCGGATGGTGTTGCCGCGCAGGTGGTTCCACTGCCTCAGCTCGGTCACGCGCACGCCGTAGTGGTGCGCGATGTCGAACAGCGTGTCGCCGCGCTTGACCACGTGGACTTCGGGCGAGTCGACGCCGGGCGCGGCCGGGATGTGCTCGGCCTGGCGGGTGGCCGGGACATCCTCCTCGCCCAGGTCGGGAAGGCCGGGCTTGGCGCTGACGCTGGCGACACGGTCGCTGGGTCCGCCAACCGCTTGCGCGAGCAAAGCCGTGCGCAGTTGTTCGGCATGCCGGCGCGGCAACAGCAGCTGGCCGCCGTGGCGGGTATCGATCACGCCGTTGCGGTAGCCCGCGTTGAGGTCGGCCAGTGCGGCCCGCGGCATGCCGGCCTGCTGCGCGGCGTCGTCCAGCGACAGGCGCCGGGTCAGTTCGACGGTGACCAGCTGCTGGTCGGCATCCAGCGTCGGCAGCTTGACGTGGAAGCGCTCCGGTTCGCGCACCACGCAGGCAATCGCCATGAGCTTGACCAGGTGTGCCCGGGTGCCGGCGCGCACCGGCAGCGTGGGCACCGCCGGCTCGGCCGGTGGCGCGCCTTCGCGGTTGACCAGGCGATCGACGCCGTAGCGGCCCGCGTTGTAGGCGTAGTCGGCCAGGCGCCAGTCCTGGAAGTAGTCGTGGTAGTGCTTGAGCAGCGCCATCACCTTGTCGGTGGAGGTCGTCAGGTCGAGCCGGCCGTCGTAGTCGCGCCTGACGCTCAGGCCCATGTGGCGCGCGGTGCCCGGCATGATCTGCCACATGCCGGCGGCGCGGTTCTTGCGCGGCGGCACCGGTTTGAAGTGGCTTTCCACCCACGGCAGCAGCGTGAACTCGCCGGGCACGCCATGGCGCGCCGCGCTCTCCTGTACGTACACCAGCCGCGGCAGGATTCGCCGCATCTGTGCCTCGAACCCCTTGGGCGAGCGCGTGTAGCGGCGCGCCCAGGTGTCGATGGCCGGATCGGCATTGCAATCTGCCATCTCGAAGCTGCCGCGCAGGCGTTCCCAGACGGTGGTGCTGGCGGGAGGCAGCGGGCTTGCCGGCGCCGAGGCGACGGCGTCGGGCAGCATGGGCGCGGGCGCTTCGGCACGCGGCGGCGGAGCCTTGGGCGCCGGTGCGGTGGCGCAGGCGGCAAGCACCAGCGACAGCGCCAGCGGCAGGGGACGGAATACGCGATTCATCCTTGGAAAACATCCTTGGCAGCGCGCAGGGCGGCGAAGCGTTCGACCCGGCCGCCGGCGGCATGCTGCCGCCGTGACCAGTCGATCAGCGGTTCGCTGTCGATACGCAGGAAAGGGTTGCACGCCAGCTCGCTGGCCAGCGCCACGGGAAGGGTGGGGCGAGCGTGGGCGAGGGCCTCGGCGGCTTCGGCGCAACGGATGGCCAGGGCGGCGTTGTCCGGATCGACCTGGCGCGCGAAGCGGCCATTGGCCTGGGTGTATTCGTGTCCGCAGCAGACCTGCAATTCGCCCGGCAGCGCGGCCAGGCGTTCCAGCGAGGCGAGCATCTGCGCCGGCGTGCCTTCGAACATGCGGCCGCAGCCCAGGCTGAACAGGGTGTCGCCGCAGAACAGGGAGCCTTCGCCGGCGTAGGCGATGTGGCTGCGGGTGTGGCCGGGCACCTCGAGCACGTCGAAGCGGGCCTGCGGGTGTTCCAGCGCTACCACGTCGCCTTCGCTGACGCGGTGGTCGGCCACGCCGATGCGCTCGTCCCGCGGTGCGTACACGGCGGCGCCGTGGCGGTCGCGCAGAACGGCGGCGCCGGCGATGTGGTCGCCGTGGTGGTGGGTCAGCAGAATCGCCCGCAGCCGCAACGAACGGGCGGCAAGGGCGGCCTCGACGGGAGCGGCGTCGCCGGGATCGACCACAATGGCCTGGCCGGCGTCGTCGTGCAGCAACCAGATGTAGTTGTCGGCAAGTGCCGGTAACGGTACGACGTGCAAGCGGCCTCCGCAGTCTTCGTATCGACTGGCGCAGGCATCCGGCTTGCGCGAACCGGTCGACTATAGGTGCCGTATCCCGGGTGCTCGTTAGTGAGTCGTTAAATGTGTGATTTGTGTTCAGGCAGCCGGCCGGTTCCGCGACCTGTGACGCGCTTCCAACCGCCAACGGCTACACTTCAACTTTGCAGCGGAACGGGCGCGACATGGCCGAGCGCGATCAAGACATCTTCGCCAGCAAGCCAATGCGTGGCCTGCTGGCAGCGGAAGCGCAGGCGCTCGCCCCCGAGTTGCAGCGCTGCGCCGGCGCCTACGCGCTGCAGGTGTCCGCGGTCGTGCGCGACGTGCCGCCGCCAACGCCGATGCTCGACCGCTGGGTGCACCTGCATCTGGACGGCAGCCATTGCGCTGGTGACCTGCATGCGCGCCTGGACGAGCCGTTGCCGTTCGTGGACGACGCGTTCGGCCTCGTGCTGCTAAGCCACGCGTTGGAAGTGGCGCCGGATCCGCAATCCCTGCTGCGCGAGGCCTCCCGCGTGCTCGTGCCGGGCGGCATGCTGGCGCTGACCGGCATGCATCCGGCCAGCGGCTGGTTACCCTGGCTGCTGTGGCGCGGCCAGCGGGGATTGAACCTGGAATCGCCACTGCGCATCGGCCACTGGCTGCGCGGTGCCGAGCTCAACGTGGAGCGCGTGCAGCGCCTCGGGCCCATGTGGCCGAGCTCGGCCGTGGTGCCGCATCATGGCGGCCCGCTTGGTGGCGGCTACCTGTTGATCGCGCGCAAGCGCCGCCAGGCTACCGCGCCGATCCGGCTGCGTCCGCGAGCGATCGCCGCAGCGCCGGTCGCCGGGCTGGCGCCCGGCGCACGCCGCAGCGCGGCCGCCTGAATTTCTCGCGAGGAACGATGATCGAAGTCGAAGCGTTTACCGACGGCGCGTGCCTGGGCAATCCCGGGCCCGGCGGCTGGGCCGCCCTGCTGCGCGCCAAGGGCGTCGAACGCCTGGTCGCCGGGGGCGAGCCGGACACCACCAACAACCGCATGGAACTGATGGCCGCGATCAGCGCGCTCGAAGCGCTGACCCGGCCGTGCAACGTGGTACTCACCACCGACTCGCGCTACGTCATGCAGGGCATCGAACGATGGTTGCCCCGGTGGGTCGCCAATGGGTGGCGCACCTCGGACAAGAAGCCGGTGAAAAACCAGGATCTGTGGGAGCGCCTGGCGGCGGCCAAGACGCCGCATCAGGTACGCTGGGCCTGGGTGCGCGGCCACACTGGCCACGTGGAAAACGAGCGCGTCGACACCGCCGCGCGCGAGCAGGCCGAGCGCCACAGGGGCAGGGCATGAGACAGATCGTTCTGGATACCGAGACCACCGGGCTGGAGGTCCGCCAGGGGCATCGGCTGATCGAAATCGCCTGCGTCGAACTCATCGAGCGCCGGCCGACCGGCCGCCACTGGCAGACCTACCTGAACCCCGAGCGCGCCATCGACGAGGGCGCGCGGCAGGTCACCGGCATCGAGGACGCGTTCCTGCTCGACAAGCCGCGCTTCGCCGAGGTGGTCGAGGACTTTCTGGCGTTCATCGCCGATGCCGAACTGATCATCCACAACGCGAGCTTCGACGTCGGCTTCCTCGACGCCGAAATGGCGCGGGTCGGCGTGCACCTGGGCTGCATCGGCGATCGCTGCCACGTGATCGACACGCTGGCGATGGCGCGCGAACGCTACCCCGGGCAGCGCAACAGCCTCGATGCCCTGTGCAAGCGCCTGGGCGTGGACAACTCCGCGCGCGACCTGCACGGCGGCCTGATCGATGCCCAGCTGCTGGCCGACGTCTATCTGTACATGACCTCCGGCCAGGTCGCGCTGGACCTGGCCTTCGAGGGCGCCGCCGAGGAAGCGGGCACGACGGTGCTGGCGCCGATCACGTTGCTGCGCCGCCCGCGCGTGCTGCGCGCGGACGCGAACGAACTGGCCGCGCACGAAAGCCGGCTGGATTCGCTGGACAAGGCCGCCCAGGGCGGCAGCGTGTGGCGCCGCGTCGAACAGCCCGAACCGGCACTGGCCGAAGCGTAGCCATCCGCGGGCTGCGTCGGCTCTTTCGATGGCGCCCTAGCTCACGCGCGCCAGGATCACCGTGATGTTGTCGTCCGCGCTGCCGTCCAGCGAGGCGAGAAGCAGATGATCGACGCACTCCTGCGCGGCAAGATCCGTACGGCCGACGATCCGCGCAATCGTGGCGTCGGACAGGCTTTCGGTCAGGCCGTCGCTGCACAGCAGGAACCGGCTGCCCGCCTCGGCGCGCCCGCGCGCCATGCCGATGTGCAACTGCTCGATCGCGGTGACGCCAAGCGCCTGGGTCAACACGTTGCGCTGCGGATGCCGGTCGGCCAGCGCCGGATCGAGCCGGCCGGCGGCGACCAGTTCCTGCACCAGGGAATGATCGTGGCTGACCTGGCGCAGTGCACCGTGCTGCCAGAGATAGATGCGGCTGTCGCCGACCCAGGCCACCTCATAGCGCTCACCGGCCAGCAGCAGGGCGGCCACGGTCGTGCCCATCGGAAGGGCATCGGACACGCCGCTGGCCTGCCTGAGCAGCCGTTCGCCCGCCCGGCGCACCGCCTCGGCAAGGCTGCCGCCGCCCGCGACTTGCTCGACGATGGCATCGCGCACCAGCGCGGAGGCGACCTCGCCATGCTGGTGCCCGCCCATGCCATCGGCGACCAGGAACAATCCCAGGGCCGGGTCGGCGTAATAGGTGTCCTCGTTGCGCGTGCGGCGCAGCCCGACGTGGGTGCCGTGTCCGAACTCGATCATGGGGTGCCAGCTCACGTTATCCGGCGCAGCATGCCGTACGCCCATCCAGTTGTCACGGTATGCCTGCCCGCGTATGATTGCCGGCTCGCGCGGGACCACCGTGCGCCCCTTTGGAGAGGTGGCAGAGTGGTCGAATGTACCTGACTCGAAATCAGGCGTACGTGTAAGCGTACCGTGGGTTCGAATCCCACCCTCTCCGCCAGAAACGCAAAAGGCCCCGATCGGGGCCTTTTGCGTTTCTGGCGTTCGGTCGGAGCCTCGGTGGCAGCTTCCCGCAAGGCTTCTCCCATCCGCCAGTCGGTCCCTTCCCGTGCGCGGGGGAAGGGCCGACAGTGGATAGGTGCGCTCCTGGCGCGCGCTCAGCCCGCCTTCTTCTTGGCCAGCCGCAGCCAGGTGTCGACCACCGTATCGGGGTTGAGCGAAACCGACTCGATGCCCTGGTCCATCAGCCACTCGGCCAGATCCGGATGATCGCTCGGGCCCTGGCCGCAGATGCCGACGTACTTGCCCTTCTCGCGGGCGGTCCTGATCGCCATGGCCAGCAGCTTCTTGACCGCCGGGTCGCGCTCGTCGAACAGGTTGGCGACGATGCCCGAATCGCGGTCCAGGCCCAGGGTGAGCTGGGTGAGGTCGTTGGAGCCGATCGAAAAGCCGTCGAAGATCTCCAGAAACTCCTCGGCGAGCAGGGCGTTGGACGGCACCTCGCACATCATGATGACCTTGAGTTCGTCCTTGCCCTGCTTGAGGCCGTTCTTCTCCAGCACCTCGACCACCTTGCGGCCCTCGCCCAGCGTGCGCACGAACGGAATCATGACCCACACGTTGGTGAGGCCCATGGTTTCGCGTACTTTCCGGACCGCCTTGCACTCCAGCGCGAAGGCTTCGGCGAAGCTCGCATCGACATAGCGGCTGGCGCCGCGGAAGCCGATCATCGGGTTTTCTTCGTGCGGCTCGTAGCGCGCGCCGCCGATCAGGCCGGCGTACTCGTTGGACTTGAAGTCCGAGAGCCGCACGATCACCGGCTTCGGATACACCGACGCGGCGATGGTGGCGATGCCCTCGGCCAGGCGGTCGACGTAGAAGCTCACCGGATCGGCGTAGCCGGCCATGCGCTCGTCGATCTTCGCCTTGGTCTCGGCGTCCTGTTTGCCGTATTCCAGCAGTGCCTTGGGATGCACGCCGATGTGGCTGGCGATGATCATCTCCAGGCGCGCCAGGCCGATGCCGGCGTTGGGCAGCATGCCGAAATCGAATGCACGCTCGGGGTTGGCCACGTTCATCATGATCTTGAGCGGCGCCTCCGGCATGGCGCCCAGGTCTGCGGTGATGCGGTCGAAACCGAGCTTGCCTTCGTAGATGGTGCCGGTGTCGCCTTCGGCGCAGGACACGGTGACTTCCGCGCCATCGGGAATCAGCTGCAGCGCGTTGCCCGTACCGACCACGGCCGGCACGCCCAGTTCGCGCGCGATGATCGCCGCATGGCAGGTGCGGCCGCCGCGGTTGGTCACGATGGCGGCGGCACGCTTCATGATCGGCTCCCAGTCCGGGTCGGTCATGTCGGCCACCAGCACGTCGCCATTCTGGAATTCATGCATCTGGCTGATCGACTTGACCACGCGCGCCTTGCCGCTGCCGATCTTCTGGCCAATAGCGCGGCCCTCGGCCAATACCTTGCCCTTTTCGTTGAGCTGGAAGCGCTCGAGCTGGGTGGCATGGGCGCGCGACTTCACCGTCTCCGGGCGCGCCTGCACGATGTAGAGCTTGCCGGTGTTGCCGTCCTTAGCCCACTCGATGTCCATCGGACGGCCGTAGTGCTGCTCGATGACCAGTGCCTGCTTGGCCAGCTCCTGCACGTCGTCGTCGCTGACGCAGAAGCGGTTGCGCAGGTCAGCCGGGGTTTCCTCGATTCGCACGCGCTCGCCGGGCTGGTCCGAATAAACCATCCGCTGCTGCTTGGCGCCGAGGCTGCGGCGGAGCAGGGCGGGCTTGCCGGCCTTGAGCGTGGGCTTGAAGACGTAGAACTCGTCGGGGTTCACCGCGCCCTGCACGACCATCTCGCCCAGGCCGTAGGAGCCGGTGACGAACACCACGTCGCGGAAGCCCGACTCGGTGTCCAGCGTGAACAGCACGCCGGAGGCGCCGATGTCCGAGCGCACCATCAGCTGCACGCCAGCGGAGAGGAACACGTCCTCGTGCTTGAAACCCTGGTGGACGCGGTAGGCGATCGCGCGGTCGTTGTAGAGCGAGGCGAAGACTTCCTTGACCTTGTGCAGCACGTCCTCGATGCCGACCACGTTGAGGAAGGTTTCCTGCTGGCCGGCGAAGCTCGCGTCGGGCAGGTCTTCGGCGGTGGCGGAGGAGCGCACGGCCACTGCGATATCGTCGGCGCCGGCGTCCTTGCAAAGTTTGGCGTAGGCATCGCGGATGGCCTGGTCCAGCTCCTGCGGCAGCGGGGTCTCGGTGACCCAGCCGCGGATCTCCTTGCCGGCGGCGGTCAGGGTCTCGACGTCTTCCACGTCGAGCCCGTCCAGGCGCTCGCGGATGCGCTTGGCCACGCCGCTCTTGTCCAGGTACTGCTGGAAGGCGTCGGCGGTGGTGGCAAATCCGCCGGGCACCGACACGCCGAGCTTGGCGAGGTTGCCGATCATCTCGCCGAGCGAGGCGTTCTTGCCGCCGACCTTGGCCAGGTCGGTCATGCGCAGGTTGTCCAGCCAAAGCACCAGGTCGTTCAAGGGAATCTCCTTAGAAAAGCTTGGGGTAATACGCGCTGCGCCAGCCGGTTTCCGGCCTGCAAAGGACTGGTATTGTCCGCTGTCGATGGTGCATGGCACAAGAAGACCATTTGCCCGTGGCGCCGCGCCAACTGCATACCAGTCAGCGCGGAGTCAAGCGAGCACGGGCTTCGACGCATGCGCTAAGGTTCCAGCACAACCACCCACCGGCGAACGGACACCCGCATGCAACGCACGGTTTTCTTCATCTCCGACTCCACTGGTATTACCGCGGAGACGATCGGCAACTCGATCCTCGCGCAGTTCGAGGGCATCCAGTTCGACAAGCATCGCCTGCCGTTCGTGGACGACACGCATAAGGCCGAGGCCGCTGCGCTGCGGATCAAGACCCGCTACGCCCAGACCGGCGAGCGTCCGATCGTGGTCAACACGATGGCCGATCGCGCGCTGTGCGACATCGTCGCGCAGAGCGGCGGCCTGATGCTGGACGTGTTCGCGCCCTTCATCGGGCCGTTGGAGGAAGAGCTGGGAACCAAGCGTTCGGGCATGGTCAACCGCTCGCATGGCCTGGTCGATTTCGACAAGTACGAGGCGCGCATCAACGCCACCAACTATGCGTTGGCGCACGACGACGGCGTGGACGTGGACTACGACCAGGCCGACCTGATCCTGATCGGCGTGTCGCGCTCGGGCAAAACGCCGACCTGCCTGTACATGGCCTTGCATTACGGCGTCAAAGCCGCCAACTACCCGTTGACCGACGACGACCTGGACAAGCTCGAACTGCCCAAGCGGCTCAAGCCGTACAAGGATCGGCTGTTCGGTTTGAACATCGACGCCCAGCGCCTGGCGCAGATCCGCGAACAGCGGCGGCCGGGCAGCCGGTATGCCAGTCTGCAGCAGTGCCGTTGGGAGCTGGAACAGGCGGATCGGTTGATGCGCCAGGCAGGCATTTCCTCGCTCAACACCACCCACGTCTCGATCGAGGAGATCGCCAGCAAGATCTTCGAGCGCTTCGGTATCGAGCGCACCATGTTTTGAGGTATATCCGATCCTGATGAGTGCCGTACTGGACAACCGCGCCGCCCTGCTTCCGGGACGCTTCGAGTTCCTGATGGGGTTGTACGCGGAGAACTATCACCGCCTGGCGCACCTGTTCGCGCCGCAGACGCTTGCGCCCGGGCGCTACCGTTCCGGCGTGGACGACGGGCTGGACGTGCACATGCACGTGCAGGAGCGTCATCCGTACACGCTGGAGCTGGAGCTGACCTACGGTTTCGTCGATGCGCAAACAGGCCATCCCACGCCTTCGGCGCAACTGCGCATGTACACCGACGCGCACGTGGCCGAGGCCTTGCATTGCCATCCAGGCCGGCATCTGTGGCAGGTGCTGGGGCCGTTCCCGGAAGCGCACACGGTGCTCCAGCATCGGCTGCGCATGAACGGTTTCCTGTCGCGCTGGCTGGAATATCTGGCGGAGCAGGGCCATTCGGCAGGCACGCTCGAGCGGATCGAGGAAGCGGCCTCTCCGTAGGGTGAGCTTCATCCCGCCATGGCTTTCGCGAACGTGCTGGAGTATCTGGCGGGGCAGGGGGCATTCGGTGGGAACGCTCGAGCGGATCGAAGCCCACGATTGAGCGGAAGCCATTCAAGGGCGAAGCCCTTGCGAAGAACGCGGCCATGGATGGCCGCTTTTGCTTTCGCGTTCAGGACGAACGCACAAATAACGCCCAACAAAAAACCCGCACAAGGCGGGCTTCTCGTAAATGGCGGAGCGGACGGGACTCGAACCCGCGACCTCCGGCGTGACAGGCCAGCATTCTAACCGACTGAACTACCGCTCCGCGTTGTTTTCCAGCTACACAAAGTGCGAGACCAACCTTGGCGTCCCCACGGGGATTCGAACCCCGGTCGCCACCGTGAAAGGGTGATGTCCTAGGCCTCTAGACGATGGGGACGGATTAGGTTGGTGGAGCCAGGCGGGATCGAACCGCCGACCTCCTGCATGCCATGCAGGCGCTCTCCCAGCTGAGCTATGGCCCCGCCGCTGGAAGCCCGAAAGAATAGGCAGGGTTCGCGAATCCGTCAAGGGTTTTTTCGAAAATTCTGCGCGCGGCCGTCACGCGCGCGATGTCGCATCGGGATGCCCGTGTTGTGCCGTAAGCTGGGCGGCCACACGCGTCGGAGCATGCATGCACGAGATCGGCTTCATCCGCGACCTTGCCATGGTGATGATCGTGGCGGGCGCCACTACGGTGTTGTTCCAGCGCCTGCGCCAGCCGGTGCTGCTGGGCTACATCCTGGCCGGCGTGCTGATCGGCCCGCATACGCCGGGCGTGCTGGTGGGCGACCCGCGCGCAATCGACGACATCTCCAACCTGGGCGTCGTGCTGCTGATGTTCACGCTGGGCCTGGAGTTCAGCGTGCGCAAGCTGCGCGAGGTCGGCATGGGTGTGCTGATGGTCGCGGTGATCGAAGTGGGGCTGATGCTCTGGATCGGCACGGGCCTGGGCGAGTTGATGGGCTGGAACAGCATGGATGCGCTGTTCCTTGGTGCGTTGATCTCGCTGTCCTCGACCATGGTCGCCACGCGCACGCTGGCCGAGGGTGGTTTGCGCCACCTGCCGTTCGCCCAGCGCGTCGTGGGCATCCTGGTGGCCGAGGACGTACTGGCGATCGTGATCCTCACCGTGCTGAGCGCGGTCGCCATCGGCGGCGCCATGGAAGCCGGCACCGCGTTGGTGGTGGTGGGCCATGTCAGCCTGTTCGTGGTGGCCGGCATGATCCTCGGCCTGCTGTTGTTGCCGCGGCTGATCGATTACGTGGCCGGGTTCGGGCGCGACGAAACCCTGCTGGTCAGCGCGCTGGGTGTGTGCTTCGGCGCCAGCCTGTTCGCCGCCTGGCTGGGCTTCAGCGTGGCGCTCGGGGCGTTCCTGGCCGGCGCGGTGATCGCCGAGGCGCGCAACGCCCATCGCGTGATGCGGCTGGTCGAACCGCTGCGCGACATGTTCGCGGCGCTGTTCTTCGTCGCGATCGGCCTGAAGATCGATCCCGCGTTGCTGTGGCAATACGCGGTGCCGGCGCTGGGCATCGCCGTGGTGGTGATGATCGGCAAGACGATGGCAGTCGGCATGGGCATGATCGCGGCCGGGCAAGAGGTGCGCTCGTCGATCCGCACCGGCCTGAGCATGGCGCAGATCGGCGAGTTCTCCTTCGTGATCGCTGCGCTGGGCGCCGCGTTGGGCGTGGTCAGCGAATTCATCTACCCGATCGCGGTGGCGGTGTCGGTGGTGTGCATGGCTGCCTCGCCGTATCTGGTCGGCCACGCCAACGGCATCGTCGATGGCATGCGGCGGGTTACGCCGGGGCCGCTGCGCCTGTTGCTGACCAGTTATGCGAACTGGCTTGGCAGCCTGCGGCCGGTGGAGCAGAACGCCATGATCGCGGCGATGCTGCGCCGGCTGCTGTGGCACATCGGCGTCAACGTGGTGCTGGTGGTGACGCTGTTCGTGATCGGCGCCTACGTCAACGCGCACAACTGGGCCTGGTTCTCCACGCTGGGGGCCAACCGCGAGACCCGCCACTCGCTGATTTTCGCCGCGGCGCTGTTCCTGTCACTGCCGATGCTGATCGCCATCTACCGCAAGGCCGAGGCGCTGGGCATGTTGCTGGCCGAACTGGGCATCCGCGAGCAGTTCGCCGGCGGCTATACGCACGCCATCCGCAGTGTGCTGGCGCGGTTGATTCCGCTGGGCACGCTGCTGGCGCTGGGTCTGCTGGTGAGCGTGCTCGGCTCGGCGATCCTGCCGCCGCGCGGTGTGGCGATCCTGCTGCTGGTGGCCGGCGTGCTGCTGGCGGCGGTGTTGTGGCGCGCGCTGGTGAAGATGCACGCCAGGCTGCAGGCGGCCCTGCGCGACACGCTGGAAAGACCGTCGCCCGACGAGTAGCGCGCGTGAAGGCGGGAACCTTTCCCGAGCCTGACGGTCGACAGCCGGTGTCGTTGCCAAGACCGCTCGACGCGCCTCACAATGCGCCGCCTGCCTCCATCGGGGAGGCACGGGTCGCATTGCCGGCACATTCCATTGAGGGAGTTACGAATGAAGCATTTTCTGCGTCCCACGCTGACGGCGGCCGCCATGGTCGTTGCGCTGGGCATGACCGCGGGCGTTCACGCCCAGGCCGCCAAGTCCGGCGCCGCCGGCACGGTCGACAAGACCAAGGCCAGCTACGTGGTCGGCTGGGACCTGGCCACCCAGCTGCCGCCGCTGGTGCGTGAGGAAGTCGACCCGGCGACGGTCGCCCGCGCCGTGCAGTCGGCGTTGTCGGGCCAGAAGCCGACGATGAGCGAGGAAGAGGCCAAGACGGTGCGCGATGCCTTCGTCGCCAAGCTGCAGGCCAAGGCCAAGGCCCAGTACGAGAAGGTCGCGTCCAAGAACAAGGCCGATGGCGAAGCCTTCCTGGCCAAGAACAAGAGCAAGCCTGGCGTGAAGACCACTGCCTCGGGCCTGCAGTACAAGGTGATCAGCGAAGGCTCCGGTGCGCGTCCGGGCCCGGGCGATACCGTGCAGGTGAACTACGTGGGCACCTTCGTCAATGGCGAGAAGTTCGACGCCTCGGAGAAGGGCAAGCCCGCTTCGATCCCGCTGAACGCCGTCATCCCCGGCTTCCGCGAGGGTCTGGAGCTGATGAAGACGGGCGCACACTACATGCTGTACATCCCGTCGAACCTGGCCTACGGCGCACAGCCGCAGAACGGTTTCCCGCCGAACTCGGCGATCATCTTCGACGTGACTCTGGTCAAGACCGGCCCGACTCCCGCCGGCGGTCAGGGCGCGGGCAAGTAAACCCGCGTCACGTGACGGAAACGGAAGGGGCGCGGAGCGATCCGCGCCCTTTTTTTTGATTCCTGGCCTCGACAGCCGTGGATCTTCGGTTTCGTAGGAGCGCACTTTTTGCGCGACCGCCATGCCTGATCGTTGCCATGCGGTCGCGCAAAGGTGCGCTCCTGCAAGGCGAGGCTGCAGCTCGTTCCCGCGAGCCGGCGAAGAACCTTTTTCGGTCCACACCGGCGGCGCCTGTTAGAATTCGCGATCGTTTTTGCTCAGGAGCGATCGCTCGGATGAAAGTCACCCTGTTCGGCACCGGCTACGTGGGCCTGGTCACCGGTACCTGCCTGGCGGAAATGGGCAACCACGTGGTGTGCGTGGACGTGGACGCGGCCAAGGTCGCCCGCCTGAAACAGGGCGAGGTGCCGATCTTCGAGCCGGGCCTGGCGCCGATGGTCCAGCGCAACCACGAGGGCGGCCGGCTGGACTTCACCACCGAGGCCGCGCCGGCGGTGGCGCACGGCGACGTGATCTTCATCGCCGTCGGCACGCCGCCGGACGAGGACGGCAGCGCCGACCTGCGCTACGTGCTGGAAGTGGC
>NZ_JAPMIU010000017.1 GCF_026410505.1 Frateuria hangzhouensis | reverse complement strand
CTCTACAGACGAGGTCGAAGATTTCGCCTCAAGGAGCCCACGGCCTCCCCGGAAACACACTTGCTTGGTTCGCACCTCTGTGTGTGCGTGAGCAACATACAAGGAGCCCACTTGTGGGCGATGCTCCTGCTCTGGTGAGGAGGGAAAGAGCATCGCCCACAAGTGGGCTCCTACAGGTTTCCGGTCAGAGGATGGCGAAGGCGTCGCGGGTGAGGTTTTCCGGCTCGCCCTCGGTACACACGACGTCGTCCTCGATGCGGATGCCGCCGTAGGGACGCAACGCGTCCACGCGTGCCCAGTCGACGTCCTTGGCGGCGGGGTTGGCGCGCAGTTCCTCCAGCAGCATGTCGACGAAGTACAGGCCCGGCTCGATGGTCACCACCATGCCTGGTTCCAGCACGCGGGTCATGCGCAGGTAGGGGTGCCCTTCCGGCCGCGGGATGCTGCCGCCGCGTTCGCTTTCCTGGAACCCGGCCACGTCGTGCACCGCCAGGCCGATCGGGTGGCCGAGGCCGTGCGGGAAGAACGCGGACGTGACGCCGCCGGCGACCGCCGCCTCTGCACCCATGCGGATGATGCCGTGCTCGCGCAGCACGCCGGCCACCAAGTGGTGGGCATGGATGTGCAGTTCCGGGTAGCTCTGTCCGGCGCGCACTTTCGAGGCCAGCTCGCGCTGGGCGCCATCCATGCTCTCGATCAATGCCTGGAACTCGTCGGCACCGGTGGCAGCATAGCTGCGCGTGATGTCGCTGGCGTAACCGGCGTGGCTGGCGCCGGCGTCGATCAGGAACGAGCGGTGTGCGGTCGGCGGCTGGCGGTCGAAGTGGCTGTAGTGCAGCACGGCGCCGTGCTCGTTGAGGCCGACGATGCTGGCGTAGGGCAGTTCCGCGTCGATCTGGCGCGCAGCGGCGAGGTAGGCCATGTGGATGCCGAACTCGCTCTCGCCGCTGCGGAAGGCCGCCTCGGCCGCGCGGTGCGCGCGCGTGCCGATGCGGTTGGCTTCGCGCATCAGCGCCAGTTCGTAGGCGGTCTTGTAGCTGCGGTGCCAGTGCAGGTAGTCCATCACCGGCTGCGGGTTGTTCGCCTCGACGCCCTCGATCGACGGGCAGGCCGGGCCGATCACCGCGTTGCGGCCGTCCTTGGGCAGGGCGGCGATGGCATCGGCGGCGCTGCGCACGACCTGGATGTCGAAGTGTTCCACCCAGTCGCCGCTGGGCGCGGCCGGCACCACGTGCCAGTAATCGCGCGGCTGCACGAACACCAGCCTGGGCCTGGCGCCCGGTGCGTAGACGATCCAGCTGCCCGGGGCGTCGGTCAGCGGCAGCCAGTGGCGGAAATGGGGGTTGGAGACGAACGGGAAATCCTGATCGTCGAGGAACTTGTTCAGCGGCCTGCCCGCGGCAATCAGCAGTCGGTCGAAGCCACCCGCCGCGAGCGCCTTGTCCGCGCGTTCGCGCAGGGCGGCCAGGTGCTGGGTGTAGAGCGGGGCGAGGTTCTCGGTCATGCGGCGTCCTTCATCGGGCGGCGGGCGCGCGAGGCCAGACCCGCCGGTGGGGAGACACCCATGATCGCGCGGCAGCGGCCCGAGGACCACCCGCCCGCGCGGACGGCCCGTCAGCCGGGCATGTCCAGCCAGCGTTGGAGCTGTTCGGCTTCCGCTTCGCCAATGGCGATGATGCGGTAGCCGGCCCAGACCTGGCCGGGCGTGGCCGCTTCCTCGTGCCACTGCTCCTGCACGCCGACCTCGATGGTCGGCGGCGTCTCGGCCAGCCCGGGCAACGGCAGGCGCAGCTGGTAGATCGCCTCGTTGCGCGGGGCCTCGCTGCCGATCAGCAGCATGCCGCTGGCCGACAGGTTGCCCAGCTGGCCCATGTGCTGGCCGCTGATCGCATCAGTCACCTGGGCGGCGAGGTTGACGGGCTTGCGCTGGGCGCGGCGGCTTTCCTGCGGGTTGGGCGTCACGAACGGGCTCCGGGCATGGGGCTGGGCTGGCGCAGGCTGTCGGTCAGCGCACGCCAGGCACGGTCGAGGTCGCTCTCGTTAACGGCCGGCACTTCGCGAACTTTACCCGCGCCGATGGCCTGCGCCAGCTCGGCCAGGCTCATCTCCTCGGCGCGCTGGCCCTGTCGCGTCACGAACAGGCCGCGTGCGGCGCGCGGGGAATACCACGCCAGCTTGCGGCGCGCGCGGCCACCGTCGGGCTCGGTGAATTCGAACCAGACTCCGGCATGCTGGCGCAAGCGCTGGTGCAGGCGCAGGGCTTCGGCGGACAGCACGGGCGCGGCGTCCGCCGGGACGGCGGTGTCGCCCGCGGTCTGGCGCTGCTTCAGCCGCAACGCCAGGCCGGTCAGGCCGGGTGCGTCGGCGTCCTGCATGACGGCGCCGGCGCCGATCAGCCGTTGCGCGATCGCGCTGGCTTCCTCACCGTGCATGCCGATCTGCTGGAGGCCGGCGACCACTTCGGCCTGCAAGGTTTCCAGATTGCCCGGGGGCAGGCGACCCAGCAGCTGGTCGGTGATCACCAGGCGCCGGGCGAACGTTTCGCTCTGTTCGCCGTGGCGCAACAGGGTCAGCGCCAGCACGTCGGACCAGGCGTGTTCGAGCAGCGCGCGCAGGGCTGCGCGTGGCGGCGCCTTGGCGAGCAGGCCGGCAAGCAGCTCATTGGCGCGCTGGCGTGCCTGTTCGAGGCGCTCGCGGCCTTGCATGGCTTCGACGTGCCGGCGCTCGGCGAGCTGGGCCTTGCGTTGCAGCTGGCCGACCTGGCGCTCCAGCTCCGCGCGCAGCTCGGCATGCAACGTGGCCGTCGGCGGTTCGCGATCAAGGCGGTCGAGCAGGGGTTCCAGCGGCGCTACCAATGCGTTGTCGCCGCCCTCCAGCCAGTCGCGGGCCGCTTGCAGCAGTTGCTCCAGCAGCAGCCGGGCGGGGTGATCGCGGCGCTCGAAGAAACTGCCGTCGGCGACGGCGGCGCGCAGCATGGACCATTGCACGCGGTCCAGCAGGCCGTGCGCGGGCGTCGATGGCGGCAGTTGCTGGTGCAGGGTGTCGAACAGCCGCACGCTCAGTTCCAGCGCATCGTCCGCATCGGGGCCGGGCAGGATCGGTATGGCGTCGATCGGCTGGCCCGCGTTGAGCTGGTCGACCAGGGCCTCGCGCAGGCGCTGGGCGCGCCGCAGCAGGCCGCCCTCCGCGTTGCGGCCCGGCTGGTGTTGCAGGGCGACCAGCGCGGCCAGCAGTTCGTCGCCGCTGGCGAAGCGGGCATGGCCGGATACCGGGCGCGGGCCGCGCTGGCGCACGAGCAACTCGCGCAGGCCGGCGGCGCGAGCCGACGTGGCCGCCGGCTCGGGCGCCGCTGCCGGCGGCAGCGGGCGCGGACGGCGCGGCTGCCGCGGCGAGCGCGGCAGCGGGAACGGGCGCAGCCGCGGCAGGATGCCGGCCGCCGCCAGATGGTCGTTGACCATCTCGTGGAGCGGCGTCAGTCCTTCGATCAGCCGGCCTTCCACTGCCTGCAGCAACAGTAGGTGATGCTCGGCCGGCAACCCGAGCGCAGCACTGGAGTCGCGAAACGCCCGGGCCATCGCCTGCGGACCCAGCGGCATGGATTCGCTTTCCAGCGGCGGCATGCCGATCAACACCGCCAGGCGGTAACTCAGTTCCACCAGCAACGGGCCGCCGCGCGCCGCGCTGCGGGCGACCAGCTGGTCGAGCGCTGCGGTCATCTCGTGTTCGAGCGGATCGAGCAGGCTCAGCGTCAGGCGCGCGGGCGGTGCCTTGGCCGCGACCGGCTGCGAGCCCAGTTGCAGCAGACCACGGTCCACGCATTCGATGAAGCGTTGCTCGAATGCCTGGCGCTCCTGCACCACGCGCTGGCGGGTGGCCTGGTAGCGCTGCTGCTCGATGTGGCTGCGAGTGTTGGCGGCGCGATCATGCAGCGCCCGATCGAAGTCGGCCAGGCAAACTCTCAGCGGTGCGGACAGCCAGTCGCGACAGAGCAGGCGGATCTCGTCCACCAGCCGGCGCGTCCTGGCTGGCCAGTCCACGGGCGGCGCGTCCGCGCTCAAGCGATGCCGGCCCGGTTGTTCGACATCCATGGGAAGCCTTGCCATACCACGATGCCAGCGAGTCTATGCCGATGGCGCGGGCGCGTCACCGTAACCGGTTCAGGCGCGCTGCAGCCACTGGACGAGCGTGAGCGCGTCCTGCGGTGCGATCGCGATGATGCGGTAGCCCACCCAGACCTGCCCGGCGTTGGCCGCCTGATGCCACTGTTCCTGCAAGCCCAGTTCGATGGCCGCCGCGCCCTGCGGGCCATCGGCCAGCGGCAGGCGCGCCTGGAATACCGCTTCGCTGCGTGGACGCTGCGGGGCAATCAGCAGCACGCCGCTGGCCGACAGGTTGCACAGGTGGCCAAGCGGTCGCGCATGGATGGTGTCGGTGACCAGCGCCGCGGCGGCCGCGCGCTTGCGTGGTGCGCGGCGCTGTTCAAACGAAATGACCTGGGCGGTCATGCGCGGGCGGACGGCCGCTGCAGGCTGCCGGCCAGAGCGCGCCAAGCGCGGTCGAACAGGCCATCGCGTTGCGTCGCCTGTTCCCGCACCCGACCGCTGGCGATGGCCGCGGCCAGTTCGCGCAGGTTCAACTCGGCCATCCGCTGGCCGCGCCGGTTGACGAACAGGCTGTTGCCCGACAGCGGCGAGAACCACGCCAGCTTGCGCCGTTCGATGGCACCGGTCTGCGGGTCGATGAACTCGAACCAGCTACCGAACGGCAGTTGCCGCAAGCGGTTGTGGATGCGCGCTTCCTGCGGGCCGAGCGGCGGCTCGGGGGCCTGCGCGGCCGGGCGCGCCTCCTGTCCGCGCTGCTCACCGAGCCGCTGGCGCTGCTTCAGCCGCAGGGCAAGATCGGTGGCGCTCGGCGGTTCCGCGGCCTGGGCGTAGGCGGCCAGGGCCGGCATGTCCGCACCCGCGGCGGGCACGGGCGGCAGGTCGGCTGCAGGCTCGGCCGGTCTGGCGGGAGCCGGTTCGCCGCCGATCAGGCGATGAGCCACCTGTTCGGCCTCCTCCGCCTGCATGCCGATCTGCTGGAGGTGGTCTTCCACGGCCAGGCGCAGGCGCAGCGGATCCTCCACCGGCAGACGGCCGAGCAACTGGTCGGTGATCCGCAGCCGCTCGGCGAACGCCTCGCTGTCTTCGCCGTGGCGCAGCAGCGCCAGCGCCAGCACGTCCGACCAGGCGCGGTCGAGCAGGGCGCGCAGCAGGCCGCGCGGGGTGGCTTCGGCGAAGCGGGCGGCGAGCACTTCGGTGGCGCGCTCGCGTGCCTGGTGCAGCCGCTCGCGGCCCTGCATCGCCTCGACCTGGCGGCGCTCGGTGACTTGGGCCTTGCGGCTGAGCTGGGCCAGGTGATGGCGGATGTCCGCCAGCAGGCTGGTGTAAAGGCCGGCGCTGGGCGCTTCGCGCTGCGCGCGGGCGACCAGTCGGCTGAGCTGGGTGGCCAGGTCGGGATCGATGTCCTTGCCGTCGCCCCATTCGTTGGACGCCTCGGCCAGCGTGCCCAGCAGATGTCGGGCCGGATGTTCGTCCTGCTCGAAGAAGCTGCGGTCGGTCATCGCCATGCGCAGGATCGGCACCTGCAGGTCGCCGAGCAGGGCCGTGGCGCCGGGTCCCTGATGCAGTTGCTGGCCGAGCTGTTCGAACAGCCGCGCGACCAGCTCGACGGTGTCGTCCTGCTCCGGACTCAGGCCCGTGCGCGCCGCGCCAGTGGGCTTGCCCGCGTTCAGGTGGGCAAGCAACTCCTCGCGCAGGCGCTGCGCGCTGCGCAACTCACGGCTGGCGCGATCGGTGACCTGGACCAGATGTTTTTGCAGCGCACCCAAGGCGATTTCCAGCTCCGCCGCGCTGGCGGCGGAATCGGTGGCGACCCGTGCTTCACCGGCACGCTGGCGCGCCAGCAGGTCGCGCAGGGTTTCCAACACCGCGATCGGCTCGTGGCTGGTGGCGGTGGCCGCCGGGGCGGGCTCCGCGGCGGGCGCGGGCGCCTTGATCGACGGCGGCGCGGGCGGCGCGTTGGCCGGTCGCGCACCGGCGAAGGCGCGCAGGTGCGGAAGGATGCCGCTGCCCAGCAGTTGCGCGTTGGCCGCCTCGTACAGGGCCGGCAGAACCGCCGCCAGCTTGCGTTCCAATACCTGCACCAGCATCAACTGGTGCTCCGGCGGCAGGTCCAGCGCGGGGATCGCCCGGCGCACCGCCAAGGCCAGGTTCGGCGGCGACGCCGGCAGCGCGTCGCCTTCCAGCGGCGGCGCGCCGACCAGTACGGCCATGCGATAGGACAGTTCGGCGAGTACCGGGCCGGTGTGCGCTTCGCCGCGCGAGGTCAGCTGTTCCAACGCGGCGTTGAGTTCGTGTTCGTTGCGGTCGAGCAGGCTCAGCGAAGCGGCGGCTGCCGGCGCTTCGGACGACCCGTCGGCATCGCCCAGCCGCGTGAAGCTGTCGGTGACATGGTCGGACACCAGCCGCACGAAGGCGGCCCGGTGGCATCGCACCATCGCGCGGCTGTCGAAGCAGCGTTGTTGCTCAAGGTGTCCGCGCGAACGTTCCGCCTGCTGATAGAGGGCGTCATCGAGCGTCTGAAGGCCGTCCAGCAGCGCGGGCTCCAACCGCGTGACGCACAACGCGCGCAGTTCGGCCACCAGGCGCTGGACGCGTACCGGCATGTGCTGCAGGGTGCTTCGGCTGTCCGATCCGGGCACGGCCGCCTGGTACTGCCTTTGCTCGACATCCATGACGCAGTTCTCGGATTCTTGACACTTCGTAGTGTAAGCGCCTGGGCGCCGGTTCGCCACCAAGCCGGTCGTCAGTCCAGGAACAGCCCGATCAGGTCGTTGAGGAAGCGCTGGCCCAGCGGGGACGGGTGCAGCCGGCCCGGCTCGTCCAGCAGCCAGCCGCGCTTGCGCGCCTGGGCGAGGGCAGGGGCCAGGCGCGCAAGCGGCAACCCGGTCCGCTGGGCGAAGGCTTCCAGCGGCACACCCTGGTGCAGCCGCAGCGCATTGAGCATGTATTCGAACGGCAGCTCGGCCGGGTCGACCGGCCCGTCGCCGCCGATGCGTGCCGGTCCGCCGGCGGCCTCCAGATAGGTGCGCGGATGGCGGCTCTTCCAGCGTCGGCGCACCGTTCCCGCGGCCACGTCGGTGAGCTTGCCGTGCGCGCCGGCGCCAATGCCGAGATAGTCGCCGAATTCCCAGTAGTTGAGGTTGTGCCGGCAGCGCCGGTCCGGCCGGGCGTAGGCGGACACCTCGTACTGCCCGTAACCGGCCTGTGCCAGGTGCGTCTCGCAGGCTTCCTGCATGGCCCAGGCGTGGTCGTCGTCGGGCAGCGGCGGCGGGTTGGCGGCGAAGGCGGTGTTGGGCTCGAGGGTGAGCTGGTAGTGCGAGATGTGCGTGGGCGCCAGCGCGATGGCGCGCTCGACGTCCGCCAGTGCGCCTTCGAGCGGCTGCTGCGGCAGCGCGTACATCAGGTCCAGGTTGAGGTTGGCGTAACCGGCGTCCTGCGCCGACTTCACCGCCGCCTCGGCCTCGGCGGCCGAGTGGATGCGACCCAGCCGGCGCAGCTTGTCGTCGTCGAAGCTCTGGATGCCGAACGACAGTCGATTGACGCCCGCGGCCAGGTAGCCGTCGAAGCGGCCGTGCTCGACCGTGCCGGGATTGGTTTCCAGCGTGATCTCGCAGTCCGCCGCGAACGGCAGCCGCGCGCAGGCGCCTTCGAGGAAGCGGGCGATGTGCTCGGGCGCGAACAGGCTGGGGGTGCCGCCACCGAAGAACACGCTGGCGATCGGCCGGCCCCGCGCCGCGGTGCCGAAATCGGCCAGGTCGGCATCGAGGTCGGCCAGCAAGGTGTCGACGTAGCCCGCGTAGGGCGGTGGTTCGCCGCGCACACCGTGCGAATTGAAATCGCAGTACGGGCATTTCTTCACGCACCAGGGCATGTGCACGTACAGCGCCAGCGGTGGTGCGATCAGCGGCATGGCTAGTGTTGCGCGCCCAGTTGGGCGTGCAGCCGGGCCAGCGCCAGGCCGCGGTGGCTCAGGCGGTTCTTCAGCGACCGGTCGAGCTCTGCCGCCGACAGGGTTTGCCCTTCGGGCAGGAACAGCGGGTCGTAGCCGAAGCCGCCGTCGCCACGTTCGGCTTCCGATATGCGCCCCTGCCAGCGACCCTCGGCGATCAGCGGCGCCGGATCGTCGGCATGCTGCAGCAGCACCAGCACGCAGATGAAAAAGGCGCCGCGCCGCTCGGCGGGCACCCCCTCGAGCGCGTGCAGCAGCTTGGCGCGGTTGGCCGCGGCATCGCCATGGCTGCCGGCGTAGCGGGCCGAGTACAGGCCGGGCGCGCCGTCCAGGTGTTCCACGCACAGGCCCGAATCGTCGGCCAGTGCGGGCAGCCGGGTGATGCGCGCGGCGTGGCGCGCCTTCAGCAGCGCGTTCTCCACGAAGGTGGTGCCGGTTTCCTCGATGTCGAGCACGCCCAGGCTACCCTGGGTGACGACTTCGAAGCCGCTGCCGGCCAGCAAGGTTTCGAATTCGGCCAGTTTGCCGCGGTTGCCGCTGGCCAGTACCAGGCGCCGCACGTCAGCCTTCCGCCAGTGCCGCGCGTTGCGCGGCCACCAGTTCGCCGATGCCTTGCTCGGCCAGCCGCAGCATCGCGTCCATCTCCTCGCGCCGGAACGCATGGCCTTCGGCGGTACCCTGCACTTCGATGAAGCCGCCGCCGTCGTTCATCACCACGTTCATGTCGGTATCGCAGGACGAATCTTCGGCGTAGTCCAGGTCGAGCACCGGCACGCCTTTGTAGATGCCCACCGAGACGGCCGCCACCGCGCCGACCACCGGGTTGCGCTTGAGGTTCTCGCGCTTCATCAGGAAGTTCACCGCATCGACCAGCGCCACGTAGGCGCCGGTGATCGCCGCGGTGCGGGTGCCGCCGTCGGCCTGGATCACGTCGCAATCGAGCGTGATCACGCGCTCGCCCAGCGCCTGGCGGTTGATGCAGGCGCGCAGGCTGCGGCCGATCAGGCGCTGGATCTCCAGCGTACGGCCGCCCTGGACGCCACGCGCGGCCTCGCGCTGCGAGCGCGTGCCGGTGGCGCGCGGCAGCATGCCGTACTCGGCGGTGATCCAGCCTTCGCCCTTGCCGCGCAGCCACGGCGGCACGCGGTCTTCGATACTGGCGGTGCACAGCACGCGGGTGTCGCCGAAGCTCACCAGAACGGAGCCTTCGGCGTGGCGGGTATAGCGGCGTTGCAGCGTCACCGGACGCAGCTGGTCGCTGGCGCGGCCGCTCGGGCGGGTCATGGTCATGCGGGGGGCCTGAAGTTGGGCAAGGCGGGATGCGAGAGTTTACCATTGCCGCTTTCCGACCGACCGCAGGGGCTCGACGCATGATCCGCAGCATGACGGCTTACGCCAGCGCCGAGACCCAGGGGCCCGCCGGCACGCTCGGTTGCGAACTGCGCACGGTCAACCACCGCTACCTGGAGCTGAGCCCCCGCCTGCCCGAGGAACTGCGTTCCTACGAGTCGGCGTTGCGCGAGCGCATCGCCGCGCGGCTGTCGCGCGGCAAAGTGGACCTGACCGTGCGCCTGCGGGGCGGCGAGGCGCGTGGCGACTCGCTGGAAGTGGATGAAGTGACGCTCGGCCGGCTGGCCACGCTCAGCCGCGAACTGGCCGGGCGCTTTCCCGGCATGCAGGTACAGCTGACCGAACTGCTGCGTTTCCCCGGCGTATTGCGCCAGGCCGAGGCCGATCCGGAGGCGCAGCAGGCTGCGCTGTTCGAGGTACTCGACCGCGCCCTCGACGCGCTCAGCGCCACCCGCGAGCGCGAGGGCGCCCAGCTGGAGGCGATCCTGCGCGACAAGCTTGACGCGGTCGAGCGCATCGTGGGCGAGGTGCGCGGCTGGATGCCCGAGATCCGCACCGCGCTGCGGGCCCGCCTGGAAGCGCGCCTGGCCGATCTGAAGCTGCCGGCAGATCCGGGCCGGCTGGAGCAGGAACTGTTGCTGCAGGTCACCCGCAGCGACGTCGACGAGGAGCTCGACCGGCTCGCCACGCACGTGGCCGAGACCCGCCGCGTGCTGGGCCTGAAGGAGCCGGTCGGCCGCCGGCTGGACTTCCTCATGCAGGAGTTCAACCGCGAGGCCAACACGCTCGGCTCCAAGTCGGTCGACGCGCGCAGCACCAATGCGGCGGTGGAGCTGAAGGTGCTGATCGAACAGATGCGCGAACAGGTGCAGAACATCGAATGAGCGTCCAGATGCCGGGCACGCTGTTCATCGTCGCGGCGCCATCAGGAGCTGGCAAATCCACGCTCGTCAATGCCTTGCTGGAGCGCGAGCCGACGATCTCGCTGTCGATCTCGCACACCACGCGGCCGCCGCGGGCAGGCGAGGAATTCGGCCGGCATTACTACTTCGTCGAACGCGTGGAGTTCGAGCAGCAGATCGCTGCCGGCACCTTCCTCGAACACGCCGAGGTGCACGGCAACTTCTACGGTACCTCGGTGGCGACGGTGCAGGCGCTGCTCGACCAGGGCCGCGACGTACTGCTGGAAATCGACTGGCAGGGCGCCGCGCAGATCCGCCGCGCCAAGTCCGATTGCGTGAGCGTGTTCATCCTGCCCCCCTCCCGCGCCGAGCTGGAGCGCCGCCTGCGCGGGCGCGGTTCGGATGCGCCGGAGGTGATCGAGCGGCGGCTGCACAATTCGCGCGAGGAGATCGGCCACGCGCACGAGTTCGACTACATCGTGGTCAACGACGGGTTCGACGAGGCGCTGGCCGACCTGCAGGCGATCGTGCGGGCGGTGCGGCATCGCGGTGAACTGCAGTGGAAGCGCCATGAGGCACTGATCGCCGAATTGCTCGCCTGACTGTGTTCTTCTCCCCGCACGGGCGAGGGGGCAAACGCGTAGCTTGGCCTCCCTTCACCGCTCGGCTACCTTAGTCCGCTTATGACCGCCCCCGCCGCCCCCGTCGAACCCCTGGTACGCATCCGTGGCCTGACCACGGTGCTCAACGGCAAGACCATCTTCGATGCGCTGGACCTGGACATCCCGCGCGGCAAGGTGACGGCGATCATGGGCCCCAGCGGCACCGGCAAGACCACGCTGCTCAAGCACATCACCGGGCAGATGCGCGGCGATGCAGGCCAGGTGCGGGTCGATGGGCAGAACGTGCCGGAGCTCTCGCGCGAGAAGCTGTTCGAGCTGCGCGAGAAGATCGGCTACCTGTTCCAGAACTCCGCCTTGCTGACCGACTACGACGTGTTCGAGAACGTCGCCTTCCCGCTGCGCCAGCACACGAAGCTGCCGGAGGTGCTGATCCGCAACATCGTGCTGACCAAGCTGCAGGCGGTCGGGTTGCGCGGCGCCGCGGCGCTGATGCCCGCCGAGCTGTCCGGCGGCATGGCGCGTCGCGTGGCGCTGGCGCGGGCGATCGTGTTCGACCCGATGCTGATCCTCTACGACGAGCCCTTCGTGGGCCTGGACCCCATTGCGCTGAGCCAGGTGCTCAAGCTGATCCGCACGCTCAACGAGACGCTGGGCATCACCAGCGTGCTGGTGGCGCACGAACTGGAGGCGATCAAGCAGGTCGCCGACCAGGTTTACCTGATCGCCAATGGCAAGGTGGTCGCGCAGGGCGATCCGAAGACCATCGCCAACGACGGCTCGCCCTGGACGCGCCAGTTCTTCGGCGGCGACATCGACGGCCCGGTGCCGTTCCAGTATCCCGCCGGCGACTACGCCCAGGCGCTGGGCCTGACCGGAGCCAAGGCATGAGCGCGCAGCCGCAACGCAACGTGATCGCCAATGCGCTGGCGCAGATCGGCGAAGCCGGGCTGTTCGGGCTGACCCTGCTGGCGGCCGTGCCACGCAGCATGAAGCACGCCCGCGAGACGGTGCGCCAGCTGTGGTTCGTCGGCGCGATGAGCCTGACCATCATCATGGTCTGCGGCCTGTTCGTCGGTATGGTGCTGGGGCTGCAGCTCTACTACGTGTTGTCGATCTTCGGCGGCACCGCGGCCAGCGGCACGGTGGTGGCGATCGCGATCTACCGCGAGCTGGGACCGGTGGTCACCGCGCTGCTGTTCGCCGGTCGCGCCGGGACCTCGATCACCGCCGAGATCGGCCTGATGCGTGCCACCGACCAGCTGGCCGCGATGGAGATGATGGCGGTCGACCCGATCGCCTACGTGGCGGTACCGCGCTACCTGGCCGGCCTGATCGCCATGCCGCTGCTGTGTGCGGTGTTCTGCGCGCTGGGCATCTTCGGCGGGCATCTGGTGGGCGTGACCTGGCTGGGCATCGACAACGGCACGTTCTGGTCGAACATGACCGCCACCGTCGACGTGTGGAAGGACGTGGTCAACGGCATCGTGATCAAGAGCGCCGTGTTCGGCGCGGTGGTCTCGCTGATCGCCGTCTACCAGGGCTACACCACCCCGCCGACCAGCGAAGGCGTGGCCTACGCCACCACCCGCACCGTGGTCGCTTCCTCGATCGCGATCCTGGCGCTGGACTTCGTGCTGACCGCCTTTTTGATGTGATTGCCTGACGTGATTCCCTTGAGGATTTTGCCGTGAGCCAGAGAAATTCCTACGCCGTCGGCACCGGCCTGTTCATCGTGCTCGGCTTCGCCGCGCTGGCCTACCTTGCGACCCAGACCACTTCGATCGCCAACACTCACCAGGGTGCGAGCTACACGGTCCAGGCGCACTTCGCCAACATCGGCCAGCTCAAGGAGCGCGCGCCGGTGAAGATCGCCGGCGTGCGCGTGGGCCAGGTGCGCTCGATCGTGCTCGACCCGGAAAAGGAAGCGGCCGAGGTGACCTTGGCCATCGACGAGCGCTACAGCCACATTCCGGACGATTCGGTCGCCGCCATCTTCACCAGCGGTCTGCTCGGCGACCAGTACGTGGGCATCCAGTACGGCAACTCCAACAAGGATGTGGCCGAGGGCGGCACGCTGGCACGCACCAAGCCGGCGCAGCAGCTGGAGGAGATGCTCGGCAAGTTCTTCGGCGCCGGCGGCGTGGCCGACAATCTCGGCGGCAGCTATACGCTCAAGGCGCGTTTCAGCAACGTCGGCGCGCTCTCGGCGGGCGCACCGGTGAAGATGGCCGGTGTGCCGATCGGCAGCGTGGCGGCGGTGCATGCCGACCCGGTCAGGCTGGATGCCGAAGTGATCCTGGTGATCGACAAGAAGTACGACCAGATCCCCGACGATTCGGCCGCCGCGGTGTTCACCAGCGGTTTGATCGGCACCCAGTACGTTGCGATCCAGCCCGGCGGCTCGCCGGAGATGCTCAAGAACGGCGACGAAATGGTGCTGACCCAGTCGGCCATGCAGCTCGAGGACCTGATCGGCAAGTTCCTGGTCAACGGCTCGCCTTCCGAACAGAAAGACGCCCCCGCCGGCAAGCAATGAGCCGGCTTCCCACAAGGAGTTTCCCCATGTTGCGCACTCTGGCTTTTGCCATGGCCATCGCGTTCGGCGCCGTGGCCGCCTCGCCCGTGCGGGCCCAGGACGCGGCCGCCCAGGCGCCGGCTTCCCAGCAGACCCCCGAGCAGGTGGTCCAGGAGATCGCCCACCAGCTGGATACGACCATCGCGGGCCACCGCGAAGAGCTGAAGACCGACAAGGAAAAGTTGATCTCGGTGATCGACGACGTATTCCTGCCGCACTTCGACATCGACTACGCCTCGATCCTGGTGCTGGGCCGGCACGCCCGCGAAGCAACGCCCGAGCAGCGCGAGCGCTTCGCCAAGGCGTTCTACAACTCGATCACCCACCGCTACGCCGAGGGCCTGCTCAACTACACCAAGGGGGCCGTACAGGTGTTGCCGTTCCACGGCGACCTGAACGACAAGCGCACCGTGGTGCGTACCCAGGTCGTGCTGGACGACGGCAAGCGACTCTCGGTCGATTACGCCTTCCGCAAGAGCCGGAACGGTGACTGGAAAGCCTACGACGTGATCATCGAGGGCATTTCCTACGTCACCAACTACCGCAACCAGGTGGATGCGGAGATCCGCAAGGTTGGCATCGAGAAGCTGATCGTCAACCTGGAAAGCCGCGGTGACAAGGCGCTGGAGACCATGGACAAGGACAGCCAGGCCTCGTGAGCGCGGCAGGCTTCCAGCTCGATCGCCCGGCGCCAGGCACGCTGCGCGCAAGCGGCGTGTTGAGCTTCGAGACCGCCGCCGCGGCGCTGCAGGCGATCGGTGCGGCGCTGGCTGGCGAGCCCGTGGCGCGGCTGGACCTGGCAGGCATCTCGCGCAGCGACAGCGCGGGCCTGGCCTGCGTGCTGGCGGCGCAGGCCGAGGCGCGGCGACTGGGCCGGCCGCTCGGCGTGGAGAACATGCCCGAAGGCATGCGCGCGCTGGCACAGGTGTGCGAGGTCGACGTGCTGGTCGGCTGAGCCGGTCATGCAGGCATAAAAAAAGGGGCCGTCAGGCCCCTTTTTTCGCAGGGTGGACCTCAGCCCACCGCCCGGCGGCTGAAGGGTCAGGTGGGCTGAAGTCCCCTTACTGGCCACCCGGATCCGGGTGCTTGTTCTCCCACTGGTGCTGCTCGTCCAGCAACTGCTCGGGATCGAAACCGTCGTCGTTCAGGCCCTGCATCTGCTGGATGATCTCGGCCGGCGGGTTGCCGTCGTAGATCTGGTACAGCCGGCGCTGGCGATAGGCGTCGCGCATGAACACGTACGGATCGTAGGCCGATTCCAGGAAGCTCTCGGCGTCGATGCCGCGCGAGCGCAGCGTCACCAGGTACATCATTTGCGGCAGGTACTGCTGGCCATACTTGTAGTCGTGGTTGCGCGCGTAGATCGACAACGGGTCGAAGAAGTAGCTGTCCACCGGCATGCGCCAGACGTCGCGCACGGTGGTCGGACCGATCAACGGCAACACCAGGTACTGTCCATCGGGCACGCCCCAGCGCGCCAGGGTCACGCCGAAGTCGTTGTCTTCCAGCGGGATGCCCAGCTGGCTGGCCGGATCGAAGAAGCCGCCCAGGCCCAGCGTAAGGTTCACCAGGAAGCGGCCGGTGCTTTGCAGCGCCTGCTTGGGACGCGCCTGCAACAGGTCGTTGGCGACCGTGATCGGCATGCGGATGTTGGTGAAGAAGTCGCTGACCGAACGGCGCACCGGCGGATTGGTGACCTTGCGGTACCCCACGGCTACCGGACGGATCACCGCCTTGTCCACCGCGTCGTTGAACGCGTAGACATTGCGGTTGAACTTCTCCAGTGGATCGTCCGTGCGCGGCTTGGCAATGGAGCAGCCGGCCAGCAGGGCCGCGGCAGCCAGCGGCAGCAGGCGGCGGAGAGAAAAATGGGGCAGGGAAAGCATCGGTGTAAGAGGATCCGCTCCGGGTACCTAAAAGTGTACCGCGTGGTTTTATATTTTGCAGTCAGACGGATCGGCGCCGGATGGCCGGCGAGCGAACCGCGCATGATACGCGCATGCCGCATTGCCAGCCAAGCCGGCGCTCGGCTACACTTCCGCTCCTATAAGTCGCTTTTTTGCTTGAGGATTTCGCATGGCCCGCATTACCGTGGAAGATTGCCTCGAGGTGGTGGACAACCGCTTCGAGCTAGTGCTGATGGCGACCAAGCGCGCGCGCCAGCTGGAGAAGGGTGCCGAGCCGGCGGTCCATCCCGACCACGACAAGCCGACCGTGCTGGCGCTGCGCGAGATCGCCGACCGCCGCATCGACCAGGCCACGATCGACGAGATCGACCGCGCCGAGCGCGAGCGTGCCGAGCGCGAGGCGCTGGAATGGGCGGCGGCCGAGGTCGACGACGACCTGTCCAAGGGCGGCGACGACTGATGCACGCTGGCGGCTGCCGAGTGCGCAGTCGCCCTGCCGGCCGGGCCGGCATTCCCGCCTGGCGCGGCCACCACCCGCACGGAAGCATGATCTGAAAGGGGCAAGTGATCCGATGACGGCGACCACGCCCTCCGACTCCGTGGACGCGTCCGTGCTGCCCCCCTACGTGCTGGCGCTCAAGGAGCGCGTGGCTTACCTCCCCGAGACCCAGGTGGCGCGCGTGCTGCGTGCCTACGAGGTGGGCGCGCACGCGCACCGTGGGCAGGCGCGCAAGAGCGGCGAGCCCTACATCACCCACCCGATCGCCGTCGCCGGCATCCTGGCCGAACTCGGGCTGGACGCCGAGACCATCATCGCGGCGATCCTGCACGACACGCTGGAAGACACCGAACTGAGCCGCGCGGAAATCACCGCGGAGTTCGGCGAGGTCGTGGCCGACCTGGTCGATGGCGTCACCAAGCTGGACAAGATGCGCTTCTCCAACCGCCAGGAGGCCGATGCGGAAAGCTTCCGCAAGATGCTGCTGGCGATGGCGCGCGACATCCGGGTGATCCTGATCAAGCTGGCCGATCGCCTGCACAACATGCGCACGCTCGGTGCCAAGGAGCCTTCCGCGCGCCGCCGCATCGCCCGCGAGACGCTGGAGATCTACGCGCCGATCGCCCAGCGGCTGGGGATGAACAAATCCAAGGCCGAATTGCAGGACCTGGGCTTCCGCGCGCTCTATCCGGACCGCTACCGCGTCATCAGCGAGCGCATCCGCGCTGCGCTGGGCAACCGCCGCGAAGTGATGAGCAAGATCGAGCACGCGCTGGCCACGCGGCTGGGTACCGAGCACCTGCCGGCCAGGGTGGTCGGCCGCATCAAGTCGCCGTGGAGCATCTATTCGAAGATGCGCAGCGAGCACAAGAGCTTCGCGCAGTTGATGGACGTCTACGGTTTCCGCGTGGTGGTGGATACCGCGATGAGCTGCTACATGGCGCTGGGCGCGGTGCACTCGCTCTACAGCCCGGTCGATCGCCGCTTCAAGGACTTCATCGCGATTCCCAAGGCGAACGGCTACCAATCGCTGCATACCGTGCTGCTGGGGCCGTTCGGTGCGCCGATCGAGGTGCAGATCCGTACCGCCGAGATGGATTCGGTGGCCGAGCGCGGCGTGGCTGCGCACTGGGCCTACAAGACCGACTCGGGTCCGGCCAACAGCGCGCAATCGCGCGCGCGCGAATGGCTGTCCGCACTGGCCGACAGCCAGGCACATACACCTTCGTCGGCCGAGTTCATCGAGAACGTCAAGATCGACCTGTTCCCCGACGAGGTCTACCTGTTCACCCCGCGCGGCGACATCCTGGCGCTGCCGCGCAACGCCACCGCGCTGGATTTCGCCTACGCCGTTCACACCGACGTGGGCGACCACGCGGTCGCGGCGCGGGTGGACAAGAAACTGCTGCCGCTGCGTACGCGGCTCGAGTCGGGCCAGCTGGTGGAAATCATCACCGCGCCCTCGGCGGTGCCCAACCCCGCATGGCTCGAGTTCGTCGTCACCGGCAAGGCGCGCACTGCGATCCGCCAGTACCTCAAGCACCTGCAGCACGAGGACGCGGTGGACTTCGGCCATCGCATGCTCGACCGCGCCCTGGATGCGCTGGGTACCAATATCGACGCGATCCCGGCCAAGGCGCTCGAGCGCTTTTTGGAAGAGGCCAAGCTGCGCCGGCTGGAAGAATTGCTGGCCGACATCGCGCTGGGCAACCGCATGCCCGACCAGGTCGCGCACCACCTGGTCACGCTGCGTGGTGGCGGGCGCACCAGCGAAGCGCCGCATACCCACGAGAACATCCGCATCACCGGTGCCGAGCGCGGCGTGCTGAGTTTCGGCAACTGCTGCCATCCATTGCCGGGCGACGAGATCGTCGGCTACCTGTCCTCCGGCAAGGGCATCGTGGTCCATCGCGTGGAATGCCCCAACGTGGCCGAGTTCCGCAAATCGCCCGAGCGCTGCGTGGCCATCGAGTGGGACCGCGACGTGCAGGGCGACTATCGCGCCGAGCTGCGCATCGAGGTCATCAACCGCACCGGCGTGCTCGCCACCGTGGCGGCCGCGATCGCCGCCGCCGACTCCAACATCGAGAACGTCGAGTATGTCGAGCGCGACGCCGCTGCTGCCACCTTGCTGTTCGCGATCGAGGTGAAGAACCGCAAGCACCTGGCCGACGTGATCCGCCGCGTGCGCCGCACTGGCGTGGTCAGCGGCGCATACCGCTATCCGTTGTAGTCCGTAGTCCGTAGGGTGGGCTTCAGCCCACCAGCTCTTTCGCGAGCGTGGCCGGTGGGCTCAAGCACCCTAGCCTGTTCGTCGTAACGGGAGGAAAGAGGGATCAAGAGACGGGTGGCGAGGGCGTGAGCACGAGCGATAGGGCTTTGTCCCCTCCTGCAGTCGTTCCGTGCAATCCTCCCTTTATCCCTTATCACTTTATCCCGCCCCTCGCCGCAGCTCGCGCCCTCGCTGCCCGTCCCTCGCCCCTCTAGACTAGGCCTTCCCCACACGAGGCCATACCATGTCCCGCAGCATCGTCTCCACCGACCAGGCGCCGGCCGCGATCGGCCCGTATTCGCAGGCCGTGCGCCACGGCAACACGGTCTATTTCTCCGGTCAGATTCCGCTCGATCCGGCCAGCGGCAACCTTGTCGAGGGCGATATCAGCACGCAGGCCCGCCGCGTGTTCGACAACCTGACGGCAGTGGCCAACGCGGCCGGCGGTTCGCTCGCGCAATTCGTGCGGGTGGGCATCTACGTCACCGACCTGGCCAACTTCGCCGCCGTCAACGCCGTGATGGCCGAATACTTCCAGCAGCCATATCCGGCGCGCTCCACGATCGAAGTCTCGGGCCTGCCCAAGGGCGCGCAGGTCGAGGTGGACGCGATCATGGTGCTGGACTGACACCAGTCGTCCACCGCGCCGTGGCCTGACCACCCGGCGCGGCATGCCCCCACATCGCCCGGCTGCATGTGCCCGCCGCGCTGGGATACGCTTGGCGTTCCATGCCCTCCCGCAGCGCTACCGCCGTCGCCCCGCCACCTGCCGATCCGGGCTTGCTGCCAGTCGGGTCGCTACCGGGTGTCGGGCCGGCATTGGCCGCCACGCTTGGCCGGCTCGGCCTGGAACGGGTGCAGGACCTGTGGTTCCACCTGCCGCTGCGTTACGAGGACAAGACCCGCCTCACCGCCATCGCCGACCTGCATCCGGGCGAGCGTGCCCAGGTGCTGGGCACGGTGGAGGCGGTCGAGCGTGGTTTCCGTTACCGGCCGCAACTGAAGGTCGCCATCGGCGACGATTCGCGGCAGACGCTGCTGCTGCGCTTCTTCCATTTCCACCGCGCCCAGGCCGAGCAGCTCAAGCCCGGGCTCAAGCTGCTGTGCTACGGCGAAGCACGCCATGGCGCGCACGGCCTGGAAATGGTCCATCCGCAGTACCAGCGCGTAGAGGGCGAGGCGGTGGCGATGGACGAGCGCCTCAGCCCGATCTACCCGACGACCGAAGGCCTGGGCCAAAAGCGCCTCGCCGGCGTGATCGACAAGGCGCTCGCGCTGCTTCCACCGGATGCCGCGCTGGAGCTGATTCCGCCGGCCCTGTGCGCGGCGCACGGTTTGACCTCGTTGCGCGAGGCGCTGCTGTACGTGCATCGCCCGCCGCCGGACGCGCCCCTGGCGGACCTGGTCAATGGACGCCATCCGGCGCAGCAGCGGCTCGCCTTCGAAGAGTTGTTGACCCAGCACCTGAGCCTCAAGCGCATGCGCGCGGCCGTTCGCCGCCGGCGCGCGCCGTTGCTTGAGGGCCCCGGCGCCTTGCGGGCGAAGTTCCTGGCCGAGCTGCCGTTCCGGCTCACCGGCGCGCAGCAACGGGTCGCGAGCGAAGTGCTGGACGATCTCGCCCAGTCCAGGCCCATGCTGCGCCTGGCGCAGGGCGACGTCGGCAGCGGCAAGACCGCGGTCGCCGCGCTGGCCGCGCTGGCGGCGGTCGAGGCGGGCTGGCAGGTCGCGCTGATGGCGCCCACCGAGCTGCTGGCCGAGCAGCACCTGCGCAACTTCCGCCATTGGCTCGAGCCGCTGGACATCGCGGTGGAATGGCTGGCCGGCAAGCAACAGGGCAAGGCGCGCGCCAGCGCGCTCAAGCGCGTCGCCGAAGGCGCGGCCGTGGTGGTCGGCACGCATGCCCTGATGCAGGAGGGCGTCGCCTTCGCCCGGCTGGGGCTGGTTATCGTGGACGAGCAGCACCGCTTCGGCGTGCAGCAGCGGCTGGCCCTGCGCGACAAGGGCCTGGAGGGCGATCTGGTGCCGCACCAATTGGTGCTTACCGCCACGCCGATCCCGCGCACGCTCGCGATGAGCGCCTACGCGGACCTGGATGTCTCCACCATCGACGAACTGCCGCCCGGGCGTACGCCGGTGCAGACCGTGGCCGTGTCCAACGCGCGCCGCGCCGAGGTGATCGAGCGTATCCACGCCGCCTGCGCGGAGGGGCGCCAGGCCTATTGGGTATGCACGTTGATCGAGGAATCCGAGCAATTGCGTGCGCAGGCGGCCGAGGTGGCGTATGCCGAGCTCTCCGCGGCGCTCGAGGGGCGCCGCGTGGGGTTGATCCACGGCCGCATGAAGCCGAAGGAAAAACAGGCGGTGATGGACGCTTTCAAGGCCGGCGAGCTGGCCGTGCTGGTGGCCACGACCGTGATCGAGGTCGGCGTGGATGTGCCCAACGCCAGCCTGATGGTGATCGAGAACAGCGAGCGGCTGGGCCTGGCCCAGCTGCACCAGCTGCGCGGCCGGGTCGGCCGCGGCGCGATCGCCTCCAACTGCGTGCTGCTCTATCAGCCGCCGCTGGGCTCATTGGCACGCGAGCGGCTCAACGTGATGCGCGAGACCTGCGATGGCTTCCGTATCGCCGAGAAGGATATGGAACTGCGCGGTCCGGGCGAAGTGCTGGGCACCCGCCAGACCGGCCAGCTCGCCTTCCGCATCGCCGACCTCGCGCGCGATGCGCACCTGCTGCCAGCGGTGCAGCAGGTCGGTCAGACCATGCTCAAGCAACAACCGCGCGCGGCCGAGCGCCTGATCGAACGCTGGATCGGCGCCGCGGCACGCTACGCCCACGCCTGAGCCGGGTTCCACCTCGCGTGCGGGAGTCCACTTGTGGGCGCTGCCTTCACTGTCGAGATAAACGAATCGCCCGCCAGCGGGCTCCTGCGAAGAACAGATAGCCCCGATGTCCTAAGCTAGTTCTTTTGCCGCAGGCTCCGCATGACCCGACCGCAACTGCTGATCGACACCGACCCTGGCGTGGACGACGCGCTGGCGATCCTGATGGCCCAGGAGCATGCCGACGTCGCCGCACTTTCCATCGCCGCGGGCAACGTCGGCCTGGACCACACAGTACGCAACGCGCGCGTGCTGGTCGATCTGCTCGGCGCCGGCACGCCGGTCTTTCCCGGTTGCGCCACGCCGCTGGTGCGCCTGCCTGAGGAAGATGCCGCGTTCGTGCATGGCCGCGACGGTTTTGGTGACGTCGGCTTTCCCGAGCCCGCGGTGATGGCTGCGAACGAGGCGGCCGCGCTGGCGTTGCTGCGCCTGACCCGCGAGCGCCCTGGCGAGCTGACCCTGGTGGCGCTGGCGCCGCTGACCAACGTGGCGCTGGCGTTGCGCCTGGACCCGACCCTTCCGCAGCGGGTGAAACGGCTGGTGGTGATGGGCGGCGCGGTGACCGGGCAGGGCAACACCAGCCGGGTACCGGCCGAGTTCAACATCGGTTTCGATCCGGAAGCGGCCCACGTGGTCTTCGAAGCCTTCACGGACTTCGATCTGGTCGACTGGGAGCTGACCTTGCGCCATGCCTTCGACGAGGACGCCTTCGACGGCTGGCTCGCCGCCGGCGACAAACGGGCCGGCTTCTACGGCAGCATCTGCCAGGTGGCGCGCAGGACCAATCGCGAGCGCGGGCGGTGCGGCATCATCGCCGCCGACGCGCTGGCGATGGCGGTGGCGATCGATCCGTCGGTGGTATTGCGCAGCGAACGGCGGCACGTGGCGGTGGAGCTGGACGGACGCTTGACCCGCGGCGCCACCGTGGTCGACTGGTCCGGGCGACTGGGGCGGCCGGCCAACGCCAACGTGGTGCTGGAACTGGACCAGGAGCGGTTTGCCGCGATGGTGCGGCGAGCGCTGGGCGCGGGTTGATCCAATGCCCGGGACGGGCGCCAGGGCGGAGGTCTACCGTTTCAGCGGCGGCGCCAGGAAGGTTTCGCCCTTGCGCAAGTTGACCCCGCCGTCACCCGCTCGCTACAATGCCGCTCTTTTCACCCGCCGCTTTGAGCCCGTCATGAAGCCCGATATCCATCCCAATTACCGCCCGGTCGTTTTCCAGGACCTGTCGTCCGACTTCGCGTTCCTGACGCGTTCGACGATCTCCAGCAAGGAAACCGTCAAGTGGGAAGACGGCAACGAGTACCCGCTGGTCAAAGTGGATATCTCCAGCCACTCGCACCCGTTCTACACCGGCAAGCAGAAGAACATCGACGCCGGCGGCCGCGTGGACAAGTTCCGCCGTCGCTACGGCCAGAAGTAAGCAACGTCGTACCCGGCCCGCCGCCGCGGCAGTGGCGGGCCCGATGAACCGACGAGGACACGGGGCGGGCAGGCAGCTCGCCCCGTGTCTTTTGCGTGCCTGTCCGTGGCCCATCCGCGGGCGGATGTTGCCCGGCCGATGTGCGATAATACGTCGGTTGCATCGACCGCTTTCCCCAAGCGCGATGCCATTCCCTTGCCGGGCGGCGCCCCATCTCGGATGCCTCCGGTACGTCTTTTGCGAAGGAGGTTCCCGTGTCCGATTCCAAGGTCGTCAAGCTCGTCGATGAATCGAGCAACCGCAGCAGCACGCTGCCCCTGCTGAGCGGCACGCTGGGGCCCTCGTGCATCGACCTGGGCACGCTGTACAAGGACACCGGCCACTTCACCTACGACCCGGGCTTCGGTTCGACCGCCAGCACCAAGAGCGCGATCACCTACATCGACGGCGACAAGGGTGTACTGCTCTACCGCGGCTACCCGATCGAACAACTGGCCGAGAAGTCCACCTTCCTGGAAGTGTCCTACCTGCTGCTCAATGGCGAACTGCCGAACAAGCAGGAATTCGCCGGCTTCGAACACCAGATCACGCATCACACGATGATGCACGAATCGCTGAAGAACTTCTTCCAGGGCTTCCACCACGACGCGCATCCGATGGCCATGCTGGCCGCCTCGGTCGCTTCGCTGTCGGCGTTCTATCACGACGATCTCAACGTGGACGACGCGGGCGACCGCAAGCTGGCCGCGATCCGGCTGATTGCCAAGATGCCTACCATCGCCGCGGCCTGCTACCGCTATTCGATCGGCTGGCCGTTCCGCTATCCGCGCAACAACCTCGAGTACGTCGAGCGTTTCCTGCACATGATGTTCGAGGTGCCCAGCGAGCCGCTGGCGATCAACCCGGTGGCGGCCAAGGCGCTGGACCTGCTGTTCATCCTGCACGCCGACCATGAGCAGAACGCGTCCACCTCCACCGTGCGCCTGGTCGGTTCCACCGGCGCCAATCCGTACGCGTCGATCGCCGCCGGCATCACGGCGCTGTGGGGTCCCGCGCACGGCGGCGCCAACGAGGCGGTGCTGGCGATGCTGCAGGAAATCGGCACGCCCGACCGTGTCGATACCGCGATCAAGCGTGCCAAGGACAAGAACGACAACTTCCGCCTGATGGGCTTCGGCCACCGCGTCTACAAGAACTTCGACCCGCGCGCCAAGATCATCCGCGAGATGTGCCACAAGGTGCTGGCCGAGCTGGGCGTCAACGACCCGCTGCTGGACGTGGCGATGAAGCTTGAAGAGGCGGCGCTGAAGGACGAGTACTTCGTCGAGCGCAAGCTGTACCCGAACGTGGATTTCTACTCGGGCATCATCTACAAGGCGCTGGGCATCCCCACCGAGATGTTCACCGTGATGTTCGCCATCGCGCGTACCGCCGGCTGGATCTCGCACTGGATCGAACAGCACGAAACCCCCGGCTCGCGCATCGGCCGTCCGCGCCAGATCTACACCGGCGCCGACGTGCGCGATTACACGGCGCTCGACAAGCGCTGAGCGCAGCGGTCCTGGTGATACCGAACGCCCCGGCCACGCCGGGGCGTTTTCGTTTGCGGATGTTCCGCCGGTGCGCACGCAGCCGATGCTGCGAGGCAGTGATACTGCTTTAGCCTGTAGGAGCCGACGTCGGTTGGGTGACGCTCAGCGGCGGACGGCAGCCAGCATCCGCTCGAACTCATCGCCGGGCTCCGGTTCGGCCAGCAGCTCCTCCACCATACCCAGCGAGGCACGCCGCATCGGCTTTTCGTCGATGCGGTCCAGCGGCGCCTGCCGCAATGCGTCGCGAGGCATCACCGTGAGATCGAACGGCAGGCCGTCGGCGGCAAACAGCAGCACCGGATAGTCGGCCTGTTCCTCGCGGCTGACGCGCAGGCGGCGGGTCTGCACCTCGGCCGGCACGCCGTGCTCGGTCAGGAACAGCATGACCGCGTCGGGATCGTCACTGAACAGGTGCAGGCAGACGGCCGAATGCTCGTCCGCGGTGCCCTCGAGTACCGGACCGACCAGTCGCGGATCGAACCGGCCGAGGAAACGCATCGCCTCCAGCGCCGCCTCGCGACGGGCTTTGAGCTGCCGTGGCTGGCTGTCGGCGTCGAACAGGCGCTGGTGCTCGCGTAGCGCCTGCTCGATCTCCTGGTTGCGCGGCAGCGCCTGCGCATCGTGGATGCCCAGCCGCTCGGCAGCCTTCAGCTTGGCGTGGTGGAAGTCGCGGATGCCGTGTTCGCTCATCAGGCGGGCGGCCTCCTGGGCCACCCGCAGGCGGTTGCGCTGCTGGCGATCGTGCGCATGGATGCGATGGTGTTCGCCGCGGGCCATGATCACTCCTCCGGAAAAGCCGCATCGGCAGCAAAGCCGATCCGGCGTGAGTGGTGCGTCTGAAGGTCGCCGTCAGAAGATATCGTAGGGATGCTGGTCGTTCTGGTTCTGTTGCTGCTGCGCGGCCTGGGCGCGCAGGCGGTCGACGTCTTCCACCTTGAGGATCTCGTTCATCGCGCTGGGATCGTCCGGCGTGGTGGGCAGCCCGCTCTGGCGGTTGATCTGGATCGTGGCAATGCCCGGCGGCATCGGCAGGGTATGGGACGGCTTGCCCTCGAGCACCGCACCCATGTATTGCATCCAGATCGGCAGTGCCGCCTGCGCGCCGAATTCGCCCACGCCATTGGCCCGGCCCAGCGAGCTGAAGTCGTCGAAACCGACCCACACCGACGTCGACACGTCGCCGTTGAAACCGACGAACCAGGCATCGCGGTGGTCGTTGGTCGAGCCGGTCTTGCCGGCCAGGTCGTCGCGGCCAAGCGCCATCGCCTTGTAGCCGGTGCCGCGGCGGATCACGTCCATCATCAGCGAAGTGGTCAGGTAGTCGTTGCGTCCGTCGATCACCTGCGGGGCGAGCAGCGGCGGGTGCGCACCTTCGCCATGGGCGTCGGCGGGCAGCACGGCCTCGCCCACGCCGGCGACGGTGCTGGCGCCGGCCGGCAGCTCGGCCAGCGCATTGGCGGGGTGCCCACTGCCCATGTCCGCCGGTGGCGGGCCGGGCGGGCGGGTGTCGAGCAGGCGTTCCTGGCAGGTGCGGCAGGCGCGGGTGGGGTCGGCCACATAGACCGGCTTGCCGTCGCGGTCGTCGATCTCCTTGATGAAATATGGCGAGACCAGGTAGCCGCCGTTGGCGAACACCGCGTAGCCGCGTGCCATGCCCATCGGCGAGACCGAGGCGGTGCCCAGCGCCAGCGAGAGGTTCTTCGGCAGTGCGTCCATCGAGAAGCCGAAGCGGCTGATGTAGTCGCGTGCGAAGCGCACGCCGATCGCGTCGAGCAGGCGTACCGAGACCAGGTTCTTCGATTGCACCAGCGCTTCGCGCAGGCGCATCGGACCGTCGAACTTGCCGTCGTCGTTCTCCGGCGTCCACAGGCCATTCGGTCGCGAGGGGTCGGGCAGGGCCAGCGGGGCGTCGTTGACGATCGAAGCCGGTGTGTAGCCGCGCTCGAAGGCCGCCGAATACAGGTACGGCTTGAAGCTGGAACCGGGCTGACGCGCCGCCATCACCGCGCGGTTGAACTTGCTGCGCAGGAAGCTGAAACCGCCGACCAGCGCCTGGATCGAGCCATCCTCCGGGTTCACCGACACCAGCGCGCCCTGCACCTTGGGCAGTTGCGCCAGTTCCCAGTCGCCCTTGTCGTTGCGCGCCACGCGCACGACGTCACCGCGCTTGAGCACCGCATCGACATTCTTGGGCGCCGGGCCGGTGTGGTTCTCGTTGCGGTAGGGACGTGCCCAGGCGACCGCATCCAACCCCAGTTTCACCGTCTGCCGGCTGGACAAGTACAGCGTCGCTTCGGTCGCGCTGGCGGCGGTGACGATCGCCGGCTGCATGCCGGAGATGTCGGTATAGCCCGACAGCAGACGGTCGAGGTCGTCGTCGCCGGCGCCGGGCGGCAGCGCCTGGTGCGCTTCGGGGCCGCGCCAGCCATGCCGGCGGTCGTAGGCGACCAGGCCGTCGAGCATGGCTTTCACAGCGGCCTGCTGCCGGGTGCTGGTCACGGTGGTGCGCACCACGTAGCCCTCGGTCAGCGCGTCATTGCCCAGCCGGTCGAGCGCCTGCAGGCGCACCATTTCGGCCAGGTAGGGCGCATCGACCTCGATCGGCTGCTCGTGCGGGAAGGCGTTGTTCGGCTCGTTGACCGCCTGCTCGTACTCGGCCTTGCTGATGTAGCGGTGCTCCAGCATCTGTCCCAGCACCCAGTTGCGGCGCTTGAGCATGCGCCCGGGGCTGTTGATCGGGTTCACCAGCGAGGGCAACTGGAAGGTCGAGGCGAGCGTGGCGCACTCGGCAATGCTCAGCTGGTCCAGCGTCTTGCCGTAGTAGTACTCGGCGGCGGCGCCGACGCCATAGGAGCGGTGGCCGAGGAACATCTTGTTGAGGTAGAGCTCCAGGATCTGGTCCTTGCTCAGCTCGTTCTCCATCCGCAGCGCGATGAAGATCTCGATCAGCTTGCGCGTGTAGAGCTTTTCCGGGCTCAGGAAGAAGTTGCGCGCGACCTGCTGGGTGATGGTCGAGCCGCCCGAGCCCTTGTCGCCGCCGGAGATGATCACGTGCCAGCCGGCGCGGGCGATGCCGTGCCAGTCCACGCCGGGGTGGGTATAGAAGTCGGCGTCCTCGGCCGCGAGCACGGCGTGCTTGAGCTTGTCCGGCACCTTGGCGATGTCCACCGGGATGCGGCGGGTTTCGCCGAAGGTGGCAATCAATTTGCCGTCCGCGCTCAGCACGCGCAGCGGCACCTGCATGTGGTAGTCCTTCAGCACCGCCACGGAGGGCAGGCGAGGGGAGATCAGCCAGTAGGCGACTCCGAGGGCGGCGATGGTCAGTAACAGACCGGTGAAGGCCAGGATCAAGCCCCAGCGCAGCAGACGCTTAAAAATTTGCATGGTTTGGAAGAGCGAGACTCAAGTCAAAACACGGTCGAGTATAGATGTTGCAGTATCGACCGCCTGCCCGAACCGCGGCTGGGTCGCGAAAACCGACCGCCGGGGACGGTGTGAAGCAAATGTGCAGGCCATCACGCCATTTTGTCGAGAAAGTTCGCGTAGGCCGTTGCCATAGCGTTAATTTTTCGATCTAATGCCTTCGCGCATCCGCCGGTTTCCGGCCCGGGCGCCAGGGGCAAGGGGGAAAAACGTGGGTCTCTTTACACCCAAGAAGCCGTCGCTGATCGGCGTCGACATCAGTTCGACTGCGGTCAAGCTGCTACAGCTGAGCCAGGCCGGCGGCCGCTATCGCGTGGAGCATTACGCGGTCGAGCCGCTGCCCCCCAACGCGGTGGTCGAAAAGAACATCGTCGAGGTCGAGGCGGTGGGCGAGGCGATCCGGCGCGCATTGGCGCGTTCCGGTTCCAAGCTCAAGCATGCTTCGGCCGCGGTCGCAGGTTCGGCAGTGATCACCCGCATCGTGCCGATGTCGGCGGATCTGTCCGAGGAGGACCTGGAAGGCCAGATCCAGGTCGAGGCCAACCAGTACATCCCCTATCCGATCGACGAGGTCAGCCTCGACTTCGAGGTGATGGGGCCGGTGCGTGACAACCCGGACATCAACAACGTGCTGCTGGCCGCCTCGCGCACCGAGAACGTGGACATGCGCGTGGCCGCGCTGGACCTGGGCGGACTGTCCGCCAGGGTGATCGACGTGGAAGCCTTCGCGATGGAAAACGCCTTCGCGATGCTGGTCGACCAGCTCAACGTCAGCCGCGACGCGCTGGTCGCCGTGGTCGACATCGGCGCCACCATGACCACGCTGTCGGTGCTGCGCCACCAGCGCACGATCTATTCGCGCGAGCAGGTCTTCGGCGGCAAGCAGCTGACCGACGAAATCATGCGCCGCTACGGCCTGTCCTACGAGGAGGCCGGCCGCGCCAAGCGCAAGGGCGGCCTGCCCGAGTCCTACGAGGCCGAGGCGCTGGAGCCGTTCAAGGAGGCGCTGATCCAGCAGATCAGCCGCCTGCTGCAGTTCTTCTTCGCCGGCAGCGAGTACAGCAAGGTCGACCAGGTGGTGCTGGCCGGCGGTTGCGCCTCGATCGAGGGCCTGTGCCCGATGCTGGAGGAACAGCTGGGCGTGCCCTGCCTGGTGGCCAACCCGCTGGCGCGCATGTCGCTGGCGCCCAAGGTGCAGGCGCAGTCGCTGGCGCAGGACGCCCCGGCCCTGATGATCGCCGTCGGCCTGGCGCTCAGGAGTTTCGACTGATGGCTCACATCAACCTACTTCCCTGGCGCGCCGAACGGCGCAAGCAGCGCGAGCGGGAATTCTTCATGCAGCTGGGCGCGGCCTTCGTGGCGGCGCTGCTGGTGGTGATGCTGTGGTCGTTCTGGATGGGCATGCGCATCGACAACCAGAACGAGCGCAACGCCTACCTCAAGGAAGAGATCAAGCAGCTCGACGAACGCATTGCCAAGATCAAGGACCTGGAAAAAGTCCGCCAGCGCCTGCTCGCGCGCAAGGAGATCATCGAGCAGTTGCAGGCCAACCGTTCGCAGATGGTCCACCTGTTCGACGAGCTGGTGAAGACGATCCCGCCCAGCGTGCGCCTGACCAACATGAAGCAGAAGGGCGAATCCATGACGCTCTATGGCGTGGCGCAGTCCAACGCCAGCGTGGCCGAGTACATGCGTAACCTCGATACCTCGCCCTGGATGGGCAATGCCGATCTGGACAAGACCGAGAACAAGTATCCCGGCGCGCGCATGCCCTACCAGTTCGGCCTGAGCGTGAAGCTCAGCCAGCCCAGCGAGGAGCAGGCGGACACGTCCTCCGTGCTGCTGCAGGGGAGCGGTACGACCACGGCACCGTCGTCCCCGGCTGCGGCCGGCAAGGGAGGGGCTGCCAAATGAAGTTCTTCGACGAACTGCGCAGTCTCGACCGCAACAACATCGGCGGCTGGTCGAAGTCGGTAAAGATCTTCTTCACCGTGCTGGTGTTCCTGGTGGTGATGTTCCTGGGCTGGTACCTGCACGTCAGCGACCAGCAGGATTCGCTCGAAACCCTGGCCTCGAAGGAAGGGACGCTGAAGAAGGAATTCCAGGACAAGCAGGCCAAATCGGTCAACCTGGAAGCCCTGCAGCAGCAGCTCGACGAGATGCAGGACATGCTGCGCCAGTTGCTGCGCCAGCTGCCGGGCAAAACCGAGATGCCGGCGCTGCTGGTGGACATCTCGCAGACGGCACTGTCGGCCGGCCTGCAGATCCAGACCTTCGACCCCGGCACCGAGCATCCCAAGGACTTCTACGCCGAGGAGCCGATCGACCTGAAGATGGTCGGCACCTACCACCAGTTCGGCAATTTCATCAGCGGCGTGGCATCGCTGCCGCGGGTGGTGATTCTCACCATGCATGACGTCTCGCTGTCGACGCAGGTGCCGATCGGTCCCAATGGCGAACCGCCGGCCAACGGCCAGCTGGTGCTGCAGGGCACGGTCAAGACCTACCGCTACCTGGAAGACGACGAGAGCGCCGAGGCCAAGTCCACCAAGGGCAAGGCCAAGGGCAAGGCAAGGGGGCGCAAATGAGCAGGTTGATTGCCATCAGGCCCAGCCAGCTGGCGCGGTTGCTGTTGATGCTGGGCGCCGTGCTGCTCCTGGCCGGCTGCACCCGCGGCATGTCAGACCTGCGCGACTGGGTCGCGCAGGAAAAGAGCAAGAAGGGCGCGCCGATTCCGCCGCTGCCGGTCATCAAGACGTTCGAGACGTTCCAGTACACCGACGACGGCAAGCGTGACCCGTTTGCCGCCAGCACCGCCGAGCGGCAGCCCAGCGCCGCCGCCAGCGGCCCGCGCCCGGACGAGGGCAGGGCCAAGCAGCCGCTGGAAATGTTCGCGCTGGACAGCCTGAAGATGGTCGGCACGGTCGGTACCGGTGCCGGGATGGAGGCGCTGGTCAAAGACCCCGGCGGCGTGATCCACCGCGTCCATCCCAAGGAATACATGGGTCAGAACTACGGTCGGGTCACCGACATCGCGGAAGACCGCATCGACCTGGTCGAGCTGGTTTCCAATGGCAATGGCGGCTGGATGGAACGTTCGGCCAGCATCGGGCTCGGCGAGAAATGAATACAGGGGCTGACGCAATGAGCAACCACATCCAACCTGTCCAGGGCCGAGCCATGCGCCATGCACGTCGCTGCCTGATGATGGGCCTGCTGATCGTCGCCGCCGCATGGACGGGCGATGCCGCGGCGGCCACGAACACGCTCAAGGGGATCAGCTACGACACGCTGCCGGGCGGGCGTGTCGAGCTGCACCTGAACTTCGCCGGCGGTCCGCCGCCGCAGCCGCGCATCTTCACCACCGGCACCCCGCCGCGGATCGCGGTCGACTTCGCCGATACCGCCAATGCGGCGCCCCGCCATCTCGACATCGGCAAGGGCTCGACCTCGGGCGTCTCGGCGGTGTCCGCCGGTGGCCGCACCCGCGTGGTGGTCGAACTGATGCGCGATGCGTCCTACCGCACGCGCGTCGACGGCAACGACCTGGTGCTGACCGTCAACAACGGCAGCGATGCGCAGACCACCACCACCGCCTCGGCCATCGACCCGACCAAGGCGCTGCCCTCGGCGATGAACGGCCCGACCGTGTCGGGCATCGACTTCCGTCGCGGCCCCAACGGCGAAGGCCGCGTGCTGGTCAGCTTCAGCGGCGCCGGCGCCGATGCCGACATGCATCGCGAGGGCGACAAGCTCATCGTGCAGCTCAATCACGTGAAGTTGCCCACGGACCAGGCCCAGCGCCTGGACGTGCTCGATTTCGCCACGCCGGTGCAGTCGATCAACACCCGCGCCGGCATGGGCGGCGGCGCGCGCATGGAGATCGACTTCAAGGGCAACGTCGAGACGTCTTCCTACCAGACCGCCGACCAGTACGTGGTCGAGGTGGCGCCCAAGAAGCAGGCGCCGGCGGCCGGCGGCAAGCTGGCCAAGGGCCAGGAGCCGGTCTACAGCGGCACCCGCGTCACCTTCAACTTCCAGGACATCCCGGTTCGCGCCTCGCTGCAGTTCATCGCGGAAATGTCCAAGAAGAACCTCGTCGTCGCCGACAGCGTCGGTGGCAGCGTGACCCTGCGGCTGGTCAACGTGCCGTGGGACCAGGCGCTGGACGTGATCCTGCGCGCCAAGGGCTTGGACAAGCGCAGTGACGGCAACGTCATCTGGATCGCCCCGCAGCAGGAACTGGCCAACTACGAGCAGAACCTGGCCCAGGCGCGCCTGAAGGCCGAGGACACCGCCGAGCTGGTCACCGACTACGTGCCGATCAGCTACGGCAAGGCGGCCGACATCGCCAAGCTGCTGACCACCGGCAGCAAGAGCGGCGCCGGCGGCGGTGGCGGCGGTGGCGGCAGCCGCGGCTTCCTGTCCCCGCGCGGCAGCGTGTCCTTCGACGAGCGCACCAATACCCTGCTGCTCAACGAGACGCCCGACAAGATCCGTGAACTGCGCGAGCTGATCGCCGTGCTCGACCGCCCGGTGCAGCAGGTGCTGATCGAGTCGCGCATCGTGGTGGCCACCGACGACTTCACCCGCGAGCTGGGCGTCAAGTGGGGCGTGCAGGCGCTGCACACCACCAGCGGCGGCAACGTCATCACCACGGCACCGCAGGGCGGCGCCAACGGCGCGGCCGACCTGGCCATCGAGCGCGGCAACAACAACATCGGTTCGCCCAATGCGTCGGGTGTGACCACCTACCAGACCGGTGCCGGCGGCTTCAACGTCAACCTGCCGGCGGCCAACCCGATGGGCGGCTTCGGCCTGGCCATCCTGGGCGCGAACTACCTGGTCGACCTGGAACTGTCGGCCGCGCAGACCGAAGGCCGTGGCGAGGTGATCTCCAGCCCGCGCGTCATCACCGCCAACCAGCAGGAAGCGGTCATTCGCCAGGGTCAGCAGATCGGCTACGTGACCTACCAGAACAGCGCCACGGGCTCGGCCGGCAGCGGCACCGCCACGGTCCAGTTCAAGGACGCCGTGCTGGAGCTGCGTGTCACTCCGACGATCACGGCCGATAGCCGCGTGTACCTGAAGATCAACGTCAAGAAGGACGCGCTGGCCAAGTTCATCGACGCTCCCGGCAGCGGCCAGGTGCCGCAGATCGACACCCGCGAGATCAATACCTCGGTGCTGGTGGACAACGGGCAGACCGTGGTGCTCGGTGGCATCTACGAGATCACCAAGGCCAACACGATCAGCAAGGTGCCTGGCCTGGGCGACATTCCCGGCCTCGGCGTGCTGTTCCGCAAGACGGTCAAGAACAACAACAAGGCCGAACTGCTGATCTTCGTGACGCCGCGCATCCTGAGCGACACGTTGCAGTAAAATCCGCAAGGGAACACGAAAGGGGCGGCTTCGGCCGCCCTTTTCGTTTGCGCGCTTCCGGCGGCGGCCAGGTGGCACGTGCTGTCCGGCACACGCGGCCCGTGCGCGCACGCCCGTAAACTTCCGTCCGTTGGCGCGGTCTTAAGCCGCGTTGCTTCCCGTGGATCGCCGATGGACACACCGCAAACCGCCCCCAACCACCTGCAGCAGGCATTCGTGCATCTGCGCGAGGAACTGCAGCGCGAGGTGATCGGGCAGCCGCACCTGATCGAATGCCTGCTGATCGCGCTGCTGGCCGATGGCCACCTGCTGGTCGAAGGCGCGCCCGGGCTGGCCAAGACCACCGCGGTCAAGGCGCTGGCCGCACGCATCGAGGCCGACTTCCACCGCGTGCAGTTCACCCCGGACCTGCTGCCGGCGGACCTCACCGGCACCGACGTGTTCCGGCCGCAGGCGGGCAGCTTCGAGTTCGAGCGCGGGCCGCTGTTCCACAACATCGTGCTGGCCGACGAGATCAACCGCGCGCCGGCCAAGGTGCAGTCGGCGCTGCTCGAGGCGATGGCCGAGCGGCAGATCACGGTGGGCCGCAGCACCTGGCGCCTGCCGGATCTGTTCCTGGTGATGGCCACGCAGAACCCGATCGAGCAGGAGGGCACCTTCGCGCTGCCCGAGGCGCAGCTGGACCGCTTCGTCATGCACGTGACGATCGGCTATCCCGATGCCGCCGCGGAGCTGGCCATCCTCAAGCTCGCCCGCGAACAGGCGCGCCGCGCGCTGCATCCGGCCTCGCCACCGCGTGCGCTGTTGAGCCAGGCCGACGTGTTCGCCGCGCGCGACGCCGCGCTGGAAGTGCACATGGCGCCGGCGCTGGAGGAATACCTCGCACAACTGGTGCTGGCCTCGCGCGATGCCGGCCGGTACGGCCAGGAGCTCGAGCGCTGGATCGCCTGGGGCGCCAGCCCGCGCGCGACCATCGCGCTGGACCGCTGCGCCCGCGCGCATGCGTGGCTGGCCGGGCGCGACTACGCGCTTCCCGAAGACGTCCATGGCGTGGTGCACGAGGTCCTGCGTCACCGCGTGCTGCTCAGTTACGAGGCCGAGGCCGAGGGCGTGCGCAGCGACCAGGTGATCGACCGCCTGCTGGATCTCGTGCCACTGCCGTGATGTCCACCGCTCCTGCGCGCTCCGATGGCGACGGCCGCACGGCCGTATCGCTGGCCGAACTGCTGGCGCTGCGCGCGCGGGTCGGCCGCGTGCGGCCGCTGCCGCTGCGCAGCCGCGCGTCGTCGGCGGGGCAGCGGCCCAGCCGTCTCTACGGCCGCGGCATGGACTACGCCGAATCGCGCGTCTACCAGCCGGGCGACGACGTGCGGCGCCTAGACTGGCGGCTCACCGCGCGCAGCGGCGTACTGCACACCAAGCTGTTCCAGGAGGAGCGCGAGGGTCGCCTGCTGATCCTGCTCGACACCCACGCGAGCATGCGCTTCGGCACCCGCGTGCGCTTCAAGTCGGTGCAGGCGGCGCGTGCCGCCGCGCTGGCCGGCTGGTACGCGGCGCGTGCCGGCGAGCGAGTCGGCGCGTTGGCGTTCGGCTGCAGCCAGCGACTGCTCAAGCCGCAGGGCGGCCCGCGGGGCGCGGTCGGCCTGTGCGGGGCGCTGGCCGACTGGGATACCGATGCCTGCGCGGACGGCACGATCGAACCGCTGTCCGGTGCGCTCGCCCGCGCCGGCCGCCTGCATGGCGCCAACCGCGTGCTGCTGGTCAGCGACGGCCTCAGTTGCGACGAGGCAGCACGTGGCCGGCTGCGCGAAGTGATGCGGCACGCCAGCGTGGCGGTGCTGGTGGTGGCCGATGCGCTCGAGCTCGACCTGCCGCCGCCGGGCCGCTATCCGTTCGAACACGACGGCCAGCGCCGCGAGGTCGGCCTGCAGGGATTGCGCCAGCGCACCGCGTTCCAGCAGACGCTGGGCGCCGGCCAGGCCCGCCTTGCCGGCCTGGCCCAGACGCTAGGCTTGCGCTGGCGCAGCATTGACACGGCGGCCGATCCGCTCGATGCCGTGACCGCGTTGCTGGGCGTGAGGCCCGGCCGATGAACTGGCGGATGCCCGCGCCCGACGGCCCCGAACTGCGCGACATCCACTTGCCGCCGGCGCCGCCATGGTGGCCGCCCGCGCCGGGATGGTGGTTGCTGGCCGTGCTGGGTCTGCTGCTCGCCCTCGGCGCCGCGTGGCTGTGGCGGCGCGCGCTGCCGCTGCGCCGGCAGCGCGCGCGCCTGCTGGGCGAGCTCGACGCGCTGGCCGATCGCCACGCCGGCGACCCGCAGGCGCTGGCCGCCGGCCTGCATCAGTTGCTGCGGCGCGTGGCGCGCACACGCGATCCGGCTGCCGCGCAGCTGCATGGCGAAGCCTGGCATGAGGCGCTGGCGCGCGTGCCGGTGGGCACGCAGACGCTGGATCGCCTGTTCGCGCTGGAGCCGGCGATGTATCGGCCACAGCCCTACGACACCGCCGCCGCGTTGCAGGCGACGCGCCAGTGGCTGCGCGCGGCGCTCGCCACGCATCGGTGGAGGGCGCGCCGTGCCTGAGTTCGCCTGGCCCGACTTTGCCTGGCCGTGGCTGGCGCTGCTGTTGCCGCTGCCCTGGCTGCTGCGCCGCTGGCTGCGCCCGTTGCCTCCGGGACAGGCGCTGCACCTGCCGCATCCGGGCGTGACACTGACCGCGATCGAGCGCAACCCGGGTCGTGGCCGGGCCAGCTGGTGGCTGGCGCTGGCCTGGCTGTGCCTGGTGGCCGCGGCCACGCGGCCGCAATGGGTCGGTCCGCCGCAGGCGCAGCAGCGCAGCGGGCGCGCCATGCTGCTGGCGATCGACCTGTCCGGCAGCATGCGCACGGAGGACATGCGGTTGGCCGGCCAGGATGTCAGCCGGTTCGAGGCGGTCGAGGCGATCGCCAGCGATTTCATCGCGCGTCGCGCCGGTGACGAACTGGGACTGGTGCTGTTCGGCAGCCGCGCGTTCCTGGTCACGCCGTTGACCTACGACCTCGGCGCGGTGCTCGCGCAGCTCAAGGGCGCCGCCGTGGGCCTGGCCGGTACCGAGACGGCGATCGGTGACGCGATCGCGGTGGCCGTCAAGCGCCTGGCCGGCCTGCCACAGCAGGCCCGCGTGCTGGTGCTGCTCACCGACGGCGTCAACAACGCCGGCAGCATTTCGCCCGCGCAGGCGGCCGAGGCGGCCAAGGCGGCCGGGGTGCGTATCTACACCATCGGTGTCGGCGCGACCCGGATGCGCGTGCCGGACTTCTTCGGCATGCGCGTGGTCAATCCCTCGGCCGACCTGGACGAAGCCATGCTCACGCAGATCGCCAACGAAACCGGCGGGCGCTTCTACCGGGCCACCGACACGCACGAACTGGCCGGTGCCTACCGCGCCATCGACGCGCTGGAGCCGATGCCCCAGCACGGCCCGACGCTGCGCCCGCGCCACGAACTGTTCCGCTGGCCGCTGGGCGCGGCGATGCTGCTGTTCGCCGGCGCGCTGCTGGCGCGCGCCGGTACCGTGCGGGAGCGTGCGGCGTGAGCGAGGCGCTGCACCTGTTCCATTTCCTGCGGCCGGCGTGGTTCTGGCTGCTGCTGGCGTTGCCGCTGCTGGCCTGGCTGGCGCTGCGCGGGCAGGGCGCGCGCGCGCAACTGGAACGGCTGGTCGATCCGGCGCTGCTGCCGCACCTGCTGCACGGCCGCGCGCAGCGGCGCGGGGTGCCGCCTGCGCTGCTCGCCTGCGGCTGGTTGCTGGCCGTGCTGGCGCTGGCCGGGCCGAGCTGGAGCCGCGTGCCGCAACCACTGTTTGCCGACCGTGCGGCGCAGGTGGTGGCCATCTCGCTGTCGCAGCGGATGCTGGCGCGCGACGTCGCGCCCAGCCGGCTCGACCGCGCGCGCTACAAGGCGCGCGACCTGCTCGCGGCCAACCACGGCGGCTTGAACGGGTTGATCGCCTACGCCGGCGAGGCCTTCGTGGTCGCGCCACTGACCAGCGACGCCCACAGCCTCGATGACCTGCTCGAAGCGCTGTCCCCCGACACCATGCCGGTCGAGGGCGACAACGCCGCCGCGGCGATCGCCCGCGGCGCGGCGCTGATCCGCGACGCCGGCACCGGCGGCGGGTCGCTGGTGCTGGTCACCGACGACGCCGGCGCCCGCGCGCAACAGGCCGCGCGGCAGGCGCGCGCCGGCGGCGTGCGTGTATCGGTACTGGGCGTGGGCACATCCAAGGGGGCGCCGGTGCCGCTGGCCGAAGGCGGCTTCCTCCGCGATGCCCAGGGCGCAGTGGCGATGGCCGGGCGCGACGATGCCGCGCTCGCGGCGCTGGCGGCGGCCGGCGGCGGCCGCTATGTCGCGATGCGCGCGGACCGCGCGGACATTCAGGCGTTGCAGGCGGAACTCCGGGTCGGCGGAAACGACGTTGCCACCGGCCAGGCCAGTGCGCAGTGGGAAGACCGTGGCCCCTGGCTATTGTTGCCGCTGCTGCCGTTGCTGGCGCTTGCCTTCCGCCGCGGCTGGGTGCTGCTGTTGCCACTGGTGCTGCTACCCATGCTGCCCGCGCGCGCTGAAGCCGGTACCTGGCACGACCTGTGGCAGCGGCGCGACCAGCAGGCGGCGCAAGCGCTGCACGCAGGCCATCCGAAGCAGGCCCTCGCGCTCGCCCGCGATCCGGCGTTGCGCGGCGCGGCCGCCTACCGCGCCGGCGACTACGACAAGGCGATCGACGCGCTGCAACCCATCGACACCACCGGCGCGCAATACAACCTCGGCAACGCGCTGTCCAAGGCCGGCCGCTACCAGGATGCGCTGGCCGCCTACGACCGAGCGCTCGCGCTCGATCCGCGCAACGCCGATGCCAAGGCCAACCGGCAGGCGGTCGCGGATTGGCTGCGCCGCCAGCCGCCGCAACAGCCGTCTCCGCAGGACCCGCAGAACCAGAACGGCGGCAAATCGTCCCCATCGAAGCAGGGCAACGGCGACCCGCAGTCGAAGAAGGACAGCCAGGGCAACCGTCGCGGCGAACAGCAAGACGGCAAGCAGGACAACCAGGGCCAGCAAGGCCAGGGCCGGCAGCAACCGGACGCGCAGGGAGACCGGGACGGGCATGGCCAGCAGCGCGAACAGCAGGGCGCCAACCGGCCGTTGACCGCGCAGGAACGCGCCGAACAGCAGGCGCGCATGGCGCGTGCAGGTGAGGCGCTCGAGCAGCAAATGGATCGTGCGCTGGCCGACAAAGCCAAGACCAAGGGCAACGAACACCAACTGGGCGCGTTGGACAAGGGCGACCCGCAGGCACGCCTGCCAGCCGAATTGCGCCAGGCGCTGCAACGCGTGCCGGACGATCCCGGCGCGCTGCTGCGGCGCAAGTTCGAACTGGAATACCGCCAGCGCCATGGCGGCCCGTCGGTGCAGGACCTGCCATGAGGCGCGTGCTCGCGCTGATGGCGCTCCTGCTGCTGCCGGTGCTGGCCCATGCCGCGCAAGTCCAGGCGTCGCTCGATCGCAACCAGGTGCAACTGGGGGACACCGTGACGCTCAACCTGCGCGTCGAGGGCGGCGGCATGGCGCAAGCGCCGGACCTGTCGTCGCTGGCATCCGATTTCGAGGTGCTGGGCCGTTCCAGCAGCACCAGCGTGCGCATCGTCAACGGCCGGCGCAGCGTGCAGTACACCGTGGGCATCGCCTTGCGTCCCAGGCGCGTCGGCCAGTTGGTGATTCCCGCGCTGGATTTTGCCGGGGCGCGCACCCGGCCGTTGACGCTTACGGTGACCGCTCCCGATCCGGCCGCCGCCGTCAACAGCGGCAAGGACGTGTTCCTCGAGGCCAGCGCGCAGCCGACCACGGTCCGGGTGGGCCAGCAGTTGTTGTTCACCGTGCGCCTGTATTTCGCCGGCAGCCTGAGCAGTGGCTCGCTGGAAGATCCCCGGTTGTCCGGAATCGACGCGCGGCGGCTCGGCGACGACCTCGATTACGACGTCGTGCGGGCTGGCCGCGCCTACCACGTCATCGAGCGGCGCTACGCGCTGATCCCGCAGCATGCCGGCACCATCGAGCTGCCATCGCTCAGCTTCCAGGGCGAACTCATCGATCCGTCCGATCCGGACAGCTTCTTCGCCATGGGCAGCCCGACCACCGCCGCCTCGCCCGCAATCACCATAAACGTCGAGCCGGTGCCGCCGCACTGGGGCGCCAGCGCGTGGCTGCCCGCGCGTGCGCTCAGCCTCACCCTGGAAGGCCTGCCGGCCGACGGCAAGCTGCATGTCGGCCAGCCGCTGGACCTGGCCATGACCGTGCAGGCCACCGGGTTGCCCTATGAAGCATTGCCCGCGCTGAGCCTGCCGGACCTGCCGGGCGCCACGGTCTATCCGGACAAACCGGTGACCGCCACGCGCAACGATGGCCAGTGGCTGGTCGGCCGACGCCAGCAGAACTTCGCCGTGGTCCCGGGCCGGCCGGGCAAGTTCACGCTGCCTGCGATCACGCTCAAGTGGTGGAACGTGCAGACCGGCCAGGCCGAGGAGGCGCGTATCCCGGCGCATACGCTGACGGTGTTGCCGGGCGCGGGCGCCGCAGCGGCACCGGCCGCGCCGATGCCTTCGGCGGCCGCGTCCGCGGTGGCCGCCGAGGCATCGACCGCCACCGCGCCGGCACCCGCGCGCCTGCCCGCCTGGCGCACCGCCGTGCTGGTGGCCGTGGCGCTGCTGCTGGCCTGCGGCGCGCTGGCCGCGTGGTGGGCATGGCGGCACCGCGCGCGCACCCAGGCAAGCGCGCCGGTGGCGCACTCGCATCGCGCCCTGCGGCTGGCCTTCCTGGCCGCCGCGCGCGGCAGCGACGCCGGACGCCAGGCGCACGCGCTGCTGGCCTGGGCACGCGCGGAACGCGCGGCGCTGGGCAGCCTGGGCGCCCTGGCCGACGCGCTGGCCTCGGACGGCCAGCGCGAGGCGATCGAACAGCTCCAGCGGCGCCGCTTTGCCGCGGGCGAAAGCGGCCCGGCGCCGGACCTGGCGGCGGCTTTCCGGCGGGGGTTCCAGTGGCGTGCGCCGGCGTCGGGCGACGAGCCCCCGGTGCCGCCGCTCTATCCATTCAAGCTGCGTTGAAGATGCGCTGCCAAAGCTGTGCCATGGCATCGTCGAGGAAGCACAGGCGCACGTCCATCGCCGGCACGGGTTTCGCGGCCAGGGCGCGGCGCAAGCTGGCGCAAGCGACCTCGGCGGCCAGTTCCGGTGGATAGCCGTAGGCGCCGCAACTGATCGCGGGAAAGGCGATCGAGCGCAGCCCGTGCTCGCTCGCCAGTTGCAAGGTATTGCGGTAGCAGGCGGCCAGCAGTTCCGGTTCGTCGTGGCTGCCGCCGCGCCAGACCGGCCCCACCGTGTGGATCACGTGGGCAGCGGGCAGTTCAAAGCCGGGCGTGATGCGCGCCTCGCCGGTGGCGCAGCGCACGCCGGGCGCGGTTTCGGGCAGCGCGCGGCAGGCCTCCAGCAGTTGTGGACCGGCGGCACGGTGGATCGCGCCGTCGACGCCGCCGCCACCGAGCAGTTGCCGGTTGGCGGCGTTGACGATCGCATCGACGGCCAGGCGGGTGAGATCGGCGGTAAGCAGGGTAATGGACATGGACGATAGTGTTTCGCGCGGGCGGCGCTTTATGCTTGGGTTGGGAAGGGAAAAAATGCAGAAAAACATGAAACCGGAAGACATTCCGTTCGGCTACCTGCTCAGCGACGTGACGTTGCTGTTCCGCAAGCACTTCGACCGGCGGGCCGTGCGTTTCGGACTGACCCGGGCGCAGTGGCGGGCGATCAAGGCGCTGCACCGCCGCGAGGAAAACCTGCGCCAGACCGAGCTGGCCGAGTTGCTCGAGATGGAACCCATCGCGGTCGGCCGCGTGATCGACCGCCTGCAGACAGCCGGCTTCGTCGAACGCCACCCCGACCCCAAGGACCGTCGCGCCTGGCGATTGCACCTGACGCCGCGTGCGCGCGCGGTGATCGACGACATGCAGGAGATTGGCCGCGGCCTGCGCAAGGACGCCACCGCCGGCATCGCCGCCGAGGAACTGGCCGTGGCGCTGGCGGTGATCGAGCGCATCAAGAACAACCTGCAGGCGCTGGACCAGGGCGAAACCGGGCGCGACTAGGCCCTATGGCAGTGGGCGGATCGTGACGGACCCGGTCAAATGGCCATGACAGGTAAACCCCTGGCCGGCTGCCGCGTTGTGGCAGGTTCGCACCATGGCAGAGGCCGGCACGCGCGATGAATGCGCGGGCTCCGACATCGACTCCCGCATGACCCCGAAAAAATTCCTGCTGGTCCTGGCCGTCCTCGCGCTCGTCGCCGTGGGCGTGCGTTTCGCGTGGCACCACGATGCGCCCGCGTCCGAGGGAAAACCCGCCGCCCGCGCGGTGCCGGTGCAGGTGGCGGCGGCCCGCCAGGGCAGCCTCGACCTTTCCCTGAACCTGGTCGGCCGCGCCGAGGCCTGGTCGAGCGTGGCCCTGCGCGCGCAGGTTTCCGGCCAGCTCGAATCGCTCGCCTTCCAGCCGGGCAGCCGGGTGAAGAAGGGCCAGTTGCTGGCGCGGCTCGATACCCGGCTGCTGCAGGCGCGGCTGGACCAGGCCAGGGGCGCGGTGGCCCGTGACCGGGCGCAGCTGGACAAGGCCGAGGCCGATAGCCAGCGCTATGCCGACATGCTGGCCAAGGGCTACGTCTCCAAGGCCGACTTCGACACCTACCAGGCCAACCTCGCCGTGGCACAGGCCACGCTGCAGGGCGACCGCGCCGCGCAGGAACTGGCCCAGGCCAACCTCGACTATGCGCGCATCGTGGCACCGTTCGATGGCGTGACCGGCGCGCCGCTGGTGTGGCCCGGTGCGCAGGTCAGCGCGCAGGACACCGATATCGTGGTGCTGAACCAGGTGCAGCCGATCCGCGTGGCATTCAGCCTGCCCGAGGCCAGCCTGGGCGCCGTGCGCGCGGCGCTGGCGCGCGGCCCGGTGACGGTGAGGGCCACCGTGCCGGGCGACCCACGTTCGCTGGCCGGCACGCTGCAGTTCGTCGACAACGCAGTGGACCACACCACTGGCACCATCGTGCTCAAGGCGCGCTTCGACAACCCGGACTTGCGCCTGACCCCCGGCCAGTTCGTGCAGGTGATCCTGCCTACTACGCGTATCGAGAGCGCGGTGTCGGTGCCGGTGATCGCACTGCAGAGTTCCTCGCGCGGCAGTTTCGTGTTCGTGGTGGGCGCCGACAACACGGTGGCGCAGCGTTACGTCACGCCGGGGCCGGTGGCCGCCGGGCAGCAAGTGATCGCCAAGGGGCTGAACGCCGGCGAGCGGGTGGTGACCGAGGGGCAGATGCTCTTGGTCGACGGGACGAAAGTCCATGTCGCGTCGTAATTGCCTTGCTCCCTCTTCCCTCCGGGGAGAGGGCTGGGGTGAGGGGCCGGGGCTCGCGGGGAGCTATCTACAGGGCCAGGTCAACCTGCACGCCAGCGCACGAACAGCCTTTATCGCAAGAGCGACCCCTCACCCCAACCCTCTCCCCCATCCTTCATCAAGGACGGGGGAGAGGGAGCAACGTACGGCTAGCGCGGCTTTCGCATGAACATCCCCCAGCTCTGCATCCGTCGCCCGGTGATGACCACGCTGCTGATGGCCGCGCTGCTGGTGTTCGGCATCGTGGCCTACCCGCGGCTGCCGGTGAACGAACTGCCCAACGTCGACTTCCCGACCATCAGCATCAGCGCGAGCCTGCCCGGCGCCTCGCCCGAGACGATGGCCTCGGCGGTGGCCACGCCGCTGGAAGGCAAGCTCTCGACGATCGCCGGCATCGAGTCGATGAGTTCGACCAGCGCGCTGGGCTCGACCCACATCACGCTGACCTTCGCGCTCGACCGCAGCATCGACGCGGCCGCGCAGGACGTGCAGTCGGCAATCTCCTCGGCGCTGCGCCAGTTGCCGCGGGAGATGACTACCCCGCCGACCTTCCGCAAGGTCAATCCGGCTGACGCCTCGATCCTGTACCTGGCGATGAGCTCCTCGACACTGCCGCTGACGCAGGTGGACGAGTACGCCGAAACCGAGCTGGCGCAACAGTTGTCGATGGTCGACGGCGTGGCCGAAGTCAGCGTGTACGGCTCGCAGAAATATGCCGTGCGGATCAGCCTGGACCCGGACAAGCTCGCCGCCAGCGGCATCGGCATCGACCAGGTGCAGCAGGCGGTGGCCAACGCCAACGTCAACCAGGCCACCGGCTCGCTGTACGGGCAACGCCAGCAGCTGCCGATCCGCAGTGACGGCCAGCTCGAGCGCGCCGCTGCCTACAACGACGTGGTGGTGGCTTACCGCAATGGCGCGCCGGTGCACGTGGGCGACCTGGGCCGCGCCCGCGACAGCGTGCAAGACGACCAGAAGGCCAGCTGGTTCAACGGCGAGCGCGCCATCGTGCTGGCGATCAAGCGCCAGCCGGGCGCCAACACGGTCGAGACGGTGGACCGCATCAAGCAGGTGCTGCCCGGTTTCGAAGCCGGCTTGCCGCCGTCGGTGAAGCTGCAGGTGCTGTACGACCGCTCGCAGTCGATTCGCGCCTCGGTGGACGACGTGCAGTTCACCCTGCTGCTGGCCGGCGTGCTGGTCGTGCTGGTGATCTACCTGTTCCTGGGCAACCTCTCGGCCACGCTGATCCCGGCGGTGGCGTTGCCGATCTCGGTGATCGGCACCTTCGGCGTGATGTATGCGCTCGGCTACAGCCTGGACAACCTCTCGCTGCTGGCGCTCACGCTGGCGGTCGGCTTCGTGGTGGACGACGCGATCGTGATGCTGGAAAACATCGTGCGCCACATCGAGGCGGGCGAGGCGCCGTATGACGCGTCCATCCGTGGCGCCGGCGAGATCGGCTTCACGATCTTTTCGATGACCTTGTCGCTGATCGCCGTGTTCATCCCGGTGATGTTCATGGGCGGCATCGTGGGGCGGCTGTTCCACGAGTTCGCGGTGGTCATCAGCGTGGCAATCCTGATCTCCGGCGTGGTGGCGATCACGCTCACGCCGATGTTGTGCAGCCGCTTCGTCAAGGCGCATGACCACGAATCGAAAAATCGGCTGATCGCGGGCTTCGACCGCGGCTTCAATGCCGTCCACCGCGGCTACCTGGCCAGCCTGCGTTGGTGCATGGACCGGCCGCGGCTGGTGCTGGCCGCGTTCGTGGCCAGCCTGGCCGTCACTGCGCTGCTGTTCGCGGTGGCGCCCAAGGATTTCATCCCCGCCGGCGACAGCGGCCAGTTGCGTGTGAACACTGAAGGGCCGGAGGACATTTCCTTCGACGCGATGGTGGCGCGCCAGCAGGAGCTTGCCGATATCGTGGCGAAGGACCCGAACCTGGCCGGGTACATGTCCAGCGTCGGCGCCGGCGGCTCGCGCGCCACGGTCAACAACGGCTCGATCCTGCTGCTGCTCAAACCGGCCAGCCAGCGCGCGCTCGACGTCGACCGGATCAGCCAGGAACTCCGGCAGAAGTTCGCCCAGGTCACCGGCATCCGTACCTACATCCAGAACCCGCCGGCGATCCGCGTGGGCGGGCGGCAGAGCAAGGCCGAATATCAGTACACGCTGCAGTCGATCGACCTGCAGGCCCTGTACGAGTGGTCGGCGAAAGTCACCCACGCCTTCGCCACGTTGCCCGGCTTCCAGGACTTGACCAACGACCTGGACCTCAACAGCCCCTCGATCGTGGTCGAGGTCAACCGCGACAAACTCGCGCCGCTGGGCCTGAGCATGGCGCAGGTGCAGAGCGCGCTCGGCGCGGCCTTCGGCGAGAATCAGGTTTCCACCATCTACGGTGCCGCCAGCCAGTACTGGGTGATCCTGCAGGTCAAGCGCTCGCTGCAGGACGATCCGGCGGTACTCTCGCGCCTGTACGTCACCTCCGACACCGGCAAGGCGGTGCCGCTGGACACGGTCGCCAGTTTCGCGCGCAAGCCGCAGGTGCTCACCGTCAACCACCAGGGCCAGTTGCCGGCGGTGACGGTGTCGTTCAACCTGGCGCCCGGCGTGAGCCTGAGCGAGGCGGTCGGCGAGATCGACGGCGCGATGGCGAAGATGGGGCTCCCGGCCACCATCAGCGGCTCCATCCAGGGCACCGCGCAGGCGTTCCAGGACTCGATGCAGGGCATGGGCCTGTTGCTGCTGCTGGCGGTGTTCGTGATCTACCTGGTGCTGGGTATCCTGTACGAGAGCTTCATCCATCCGCTGACGATCCTCTCCGGCCTGCCCGCCGCGGCGGTCGGCGCGCTGCTCACGCTGGTGCTGTTCGGCGCCTCGCTGGACCTGTTCGCGTTCGTCGGCATCGTGATGCTGATCGGCATCGTCAAGAAGAACGCGATCATGCTGATCGACTTCGCGCTGGAGCGGCAGCGCGCGGAAGGCATGGCGCCGGCAGCCGCCATCTTCGATGCCTGCCGTGTGCGCTTCCGTCCGATCATGATGACCACGATGGCGGCGTTCGCCGGCACGCTGCCGATCGCGCTGGGCATCGGCGCCGGAGCCGACGTGCGCCGCCCGCTGGGCCTGGCGGTGGTCGGCGGCCTGGTGGTGTCGCAGGTGCTCACGCTGTACCTGACGCCAGTGATCTACCTGTACCTGGACCGCCTGCAGCAGCGCTTCGCGCATAAGCCGCGGCCGCGCGCGGAATGCCCCGCCCGCACAGGCTCCGTGTAGATGCCATCTCGCCACCGTTCACGCCACCGCGTGCCGGGATCAAGGTCGGCTCCTCCCCCTGCTTGCAGGGGGAGGTTGGGAGGGGTAGGCCATCCGGAGCGTAAGAGCACCCCCCCAACCCTCCCCTGCCAGCAGGGAGGGAGCAGGTCGCGCGGGTGGGAGCATCCTTGATCCTGCCGCATAATTCGGCGATGGATATGTCCGCCCGCCGGAGCGTCGTTTGACCACGCCCACCACGCCACCGCTGTTCTCGGTGGTGCCCCCCGGCCTGTTCGCTCCGCTGGCGAGCGCCAATCGCGAGCGCTACTGGGAACTGCTCTGCCGGCTGTTCGAGCAGTTCTTCGGCCCGGACGCTCCGCTGCCGCCGAGCACCGGCTTCCAGCGCCGCGAGATCACCGGCGCACTGGAAAATTACCTGCTCACCGACGATCCCTGGGTCGACGAGGGCGAGGAGGGTGATGTTCCCGGCGCCTCGCTGGTCGACCGCGCCAACGGCATCTACGAACGTTTCCGCTCTACCGGCTGGCTGCGCCAGGAACGCGTGGGCGCGCGCGAGATGGTCTCGATGATGCCGGCGGTGTCGCAGTTCCTCTCCACCCTGGTGGAATTTGCCGAGCATGGCCCGACTTTCGTCTCGGCCAAGGTGCGCTCGATCGAGCTGCAGTTGCAGCAGGTGGTCGATGGCAAGGCTGGCGGCGACGCGCTCGACGAGGCGGCCGACCAGGCACGCCGGTTGCTGGTTTCGCTCTCCTCGATGAGCCTGAAGGTGCGCGACCTGATGCCGGAACTTTCCCGCTCGGAGACCACCGCGCAATTCGCGCGGCAGTGGTTCGAGCGTTACGTCTCCAGTTTCTTCGTCGGCGACTACGCCGATCTGCACAAGGCCGATCATCCGCTGGCCCGGCGCGGCGCCATCCTCTCGATGGCGCTGCAGATCGAAGGCACGGACCTTCGCGACACCCTGCTCGGCTGGTATCGCGAACACCTGACGGCCGGTGACGCCGAACGCGCCGAACTGCGCCTGCAACGCAGCCTGCGCCGTCTGCACGAACTGGAGCGCATCGACGAATACCTGGGTCGCCTGGACGAGGATATCCGCCAGGCCAATCGCCGCGCACTGGCTTTCCTCGACTACCGCCTGCGCGCCCCGGACAAGCTCGACGTGCTGTTGCGCCGCGCCTGCCGCGGCGTGCTGCAGGCGCCGGAAGACGACCTGCGCCTGCCGGTGGCGCCGGGCGCGCTGATGGACGACAGCCAGTTGCGGCCGCCACGGCGAAAGCCGCAGCCGATCCCGCGCAGCGCCAATGCCGTGCAGCAGCCCACGCCCGAACAGCTCGCGCGGCTGAGCCTGCTGCGGCGGATGAAACGCGCGCGGCTGGTCACGCCCGAGGACATGGCGCGCTACGTCGGTCGCCATCTGAGCCACGGCGCCGCCGATTCCAGCCAGCTGGAAGTGACATCCATCGAAGACCTGCGCGCCTACCAGATCCTGCTTACCCTGGCCCTGCGCAGCCACCGCATCGGTGGCCTGCGCCGCGACGATCCGCTCGGCCGGCTGCTGCGCGGCTTCCGCGTCGAGCTGATCGACGCGGGCGAGTGCGCCGACAACGGCTACCTGCGTGCGCCGCGTTTTGCCATCCATCGACTGAAGAAATCCGCATGAAACGCAGCTGGAACATGCTCAGCCAGCAATCCAACGGCGTCTACGCCGTGGCCGACTTCGAGCGCGCCGCCTACCGCCTGGTCACCGAGCAGGTGCTCTACGCCGGCGACCGCGGCACCCGGGTGGCCTATCACCTGGTCGAGGACCATTTCGACGACTACGTTGCCGCGCTGGCTCCATTGGGCATCCGGCTCGAACGCAACGCGCACTACCGCTACGTCGTCGCGCTGCCGGCGCACGGCGACGGCGCGCCAGTGACGCTGGAGGAAACCCTGCTGCTGCTGGTGCTGCGCCAGCGCTACGACGAGGCCATGCGCCAGGGCCAGGTCGAGGACCAGGGCGAGGTCATCGTGGAATTGCCCGAGCTGCAGGAGGCCTATCAGGCACTCATCGGCCGCGCGATGCCCGAGGTCGGCGCGCTGCGCTCGCTGGCGCGCACGCTCAAGCGCTGGGGCGTGTGCCGGCGGGTCGACTCCGAAGCCGACGACCCGCAACCGTTCCACCTGCGCGTGCGCCCGGCCATCGTCGAGGTGGTCGGCGAGCAGTGGCTGCAGCGGCTGGACCAGCACAACCGCGACGGCGATGAAGACGCGGCCGAGTCCACGGAGGACGACGATGCAACTGCTTGAGCGCGTGCACCTGGTGCAGTTCTTCCTGTTCGAGGCGCAGACCCTCACGCTGGACGCCACCAGCGCGATCATCGCGCCCAACGGTGCCGGCAAGAGCGCGTTGCTCGACGCGCTGCAGATCGTGCTGCTGGGCGGCGACCGCAGCCGCATCCGCTTCAACGCCCAGGCCGGCGGCAGCGCCCGCGCGCGCAGCATCCGCGACTACTGCCTGGGCACCTACCGCAGCGGCGAGGAAGGCCGCAAGCGGCGCACCGCGACCACCTACATCACGCTGGTATTCCGCGACCAGGACAGCGGCCTGCCGCTGACCGCCGGCATCGCGCTGGGCGCCTCGGCGGACGAGCCGGACCACCGCGTCTACGGCCAGTACATGCTGCCTGGCGTGGCGCTGGAACTGGACGATCACCTGGAGCGCGGCAAGGGCAGGGAGCTGCCGTTGGAATGGGCCACGTTCAAGGAACTGGCCGTGCGCCGCTGCCACGAGGCGAATACGAAGCCCGAGCTGCACCCGACCAGCGAGCGCTTCGTCAAGGACCTGCTGTTCCGCCTGCGCGCGGCGCCGACCGCGCACCCAGACGTCAATGCCTACCGCAAGGCCTTCCAGAACGCGCTCAACCTGCAGCGCGTGGAGGACGTCGACCTGTTCGTGCGCACCCTGGTCGCCGAGGACCGGCCCACCGACATCGCCCGCTTCCGCGCGCTGCTGGACACCTTCCGCCAGCTCAAGGAAAAGATCGAGCAGGTCGTGCAGCGGATCGGCGCGGCCGAAGTCGTGGAGCAGCAATACGGCAAGATCGCCGCGCAGGCGATGCGCGCCGCCAGCTACCGGGCACTCGCCGCCGAGTACGCGCGCGACCTGCTGGCCGAGCAATCGGAACAGGCCGAACAGGCCTGCGGACAGGCCGTCGACACGCTGGCCGCCACGCGCCGCGCGCTGCTGGAAGCCAACCTCGAACAGCAGTCGGCCGAGGAAGCCCACGTGCAGGCCAACGCCCGCCTGCAGGGCAGCCAGGGCTACGGTGAGCAGTCGCAGCTCGATGAACTGGCCGGCCGCGATCGCGCCGAGCTGGCGCGCCTGAAAAAGGAACTGCTGCGCGAGTTCGGTTTCGTCCGTGCGCAGTTCGAAGAGGTGCGCAAGCTCGGCTTGCCCACGGTGGATGTCACCGCGCTGGCGACCGCCCGGGCGGTCTGGAACGGCTGGCACGACACGCTCGCGGCGCTGTCCGGCGATGCCGCGCTGCCGTGGGAAGCCGGCCCCCTGCACGCGCAGGCGCACCAGGCGCTGGCGGCAGCCAGGCCGTTGATCGACGCGGTGGACGGCCACGCCCGCGCGCTCCACGCCGCGTTCGACGAGGCGCAGGGCCGCCTTGCCGCCGCGCGCCAGAACCAGAAGCGCCTCGCCGCTGGCCAGGCCGAGCTGCACCCGGATGCGGTGCGCCTGATGAGCTACCTGCGCGACGAGGGCATCGACGCGCAGCCCGTGTGCGACCTGGTGCGGGTGACCGATCCGGCCTGGCAGCCGGTGATCGAGGCCTACCTGCGCAGCAACGTCGAAGCGCTGCTGGTACCGGCCGCCGACGAAGAGCGCGCGACCCGGCTGTACCGCTCGCTGCAGGGCGGCCGCGCGATCTACGGCGTCAAGCTGGCGCTTTCCAGCCACGCCCGCGGCGGGCGCGGCGGCACCGACCCGGCCGCCGGCAGCGTGGCCGCGCTGCTGGATGGCGACAGCGCCGAGGCGCTGGCCTTCCTGCGCCGCCAGCTTGGCGAACTGCGCTGTGTCGAGACCGAAGCCGAGCTCATCCGCAGTCGCCAGGGCCTGACCCGCGACGGCCTGCTGGCCAAGGGCGGCAGCATCGAGCGGCTGCGCCTGCCGGCCACGGGCGACCTGAAAATCGGCGCCACCGACAACCGCGCGCGTCAGCGCGTGCTGCGCGAAGACATCGAGACCGCCGAGCGCGACGTGCGCAAGCTCAAGCCCGAACTCGATCGTGTCGAGGCCTGCCAGCGCGGTCTGGCGCGGCTGGCCGATCCGGACGAGCCGGCGCGGTCGCTGCACGACCACGTGCTCGAACACCGGCAGGTCGAGCACCGCTACCGCGCGGCGATGGAAAGCCGCGACGCCAACCTCGATCCCGACCTGCTGCGGCTGGCCGAGCAGGTGCGTGAGCTGCACGGACGCATGCTCGAATGGCGCGGCAAGGCCAACCGCCTGATCGGCGAGGAAGCGCTGGCCGCGCGCGCCGTGGACGAGGCAGGCAAGTTGCTCGAGGGCCTGCGCGCGCAGGAGGCGATCGTCGCCCGCCGCGCCGTGGAGGCCTTCGCCGATCCCGACGTGGACAACAACCGCGTCGAGCGCCAGCGCGAAGAACTGGACGCGAAATTCCCCACGCTGGAGGAACGCGGCCGCCGCTGCGGCGAACGCGCCGCCGAGAGCGACGCCCGCCTGCGCGGCCTGTTGCCCGAAGCCTGGAGCGCGCTGGCCCAGTACGCCAGGGACCATGGACTGGACATCGACTTCACCCCTGAGGCCTGGCGCCCGGCGCGCACGCTGCTGGCGAAGGAACTGGCCAATCTGCGCGATACCGAGCTGGCCAACTACCAGGGCGAGGCCGAACAGGCCTACGCCACGGCGGTGGAAACCTTCCGCGCCAACGTCGCCACCGCGTTGTACGACAACTTCAGCAAGCTCAAGTACCAGATCCACACGCTCAACCGCACGCTGCGTGGCAGCCCCGCTTTTTCCAACAACGAGCGCTACCAGTTCCACTATGAGGTGGCGCCCGAGTACCGCGAGTTGCACCGCTTCATCCAGCGCGTCGCCGACGTCGGTGGCGAGGACAACCTGTTCGGCAACGCCGGCGAAGTGCCCGGCGCCTTCCGCGAGCTGATCGAGGACAACGCCACCACCCGCGCCGCTGCCTCGCCACTGGATGATTACCGTCGCTTCTTCCGCTTCGAGGTGCAGATCCGCCAGGAGGAACGCGTCATCGGCAGCTTGAGCGAACGCATGCGCTCCGGTTCCGGCGGCGAGCACCGCGCGCCGTTGTACGTGATCGCCGGTGCCGCGCTGGCCGCGGCTTACGGCAAGAGCGAGGCGCATCCGGGCGGCATCGGACTGATCCTGCTGGACGAGTTCGGCGACAAGATCGACGCGCAAAACGCGCGCGCCACCGTCGACTACCTGCGCTCGCTGGGACTGCAGCTGGTACTGGCCGCGCCCGACACCGCGCAGGGCACGCTTTCCGGCGTGCTGGAGAGCTACATCGAGCTGTTCCGTGACGGCGACCTGCTGCAGGCCGAGCGCATCGAGGTGAAGCCGGCCGCGCGCGAACTGCTGCTCAGCGACCAGTTCGACCTGCATCCGGACCTGCTGGCCGAGGAAGCCGCGCGCATCGCTCGCGAGCAGGCGAGCGCGTGAGTCCCGCCCGGCAGGTGCTCGAACGCCTGCTGCGCCGCGCCGAAAGCGCGCGCCTGCGCGGTGCCGACGGACGCGTGTCGCTGCCGATGGCCAGTGCCGACGAATACACCGGCCTGCGTTCGCTGGAGGAGCTGGAGGCCTTCCACGGCGAGGTGGCGCTGGCCGAGCGCGAGGGCGCGATCCTGGCGCAACGCGAAAGCCGCAGTGGCGATGGTTCCCGACTGCTGCGACTGAGCGTGGCCGATCTGCCCGCGCTCGCGCGACACCTCGGCGTGCCGCTGCTGGACGACCGCGTAGCCGCCGCTGCGCGACACCTGGAAACCTGGGTCGATCGGTTCCCGGCCGTGGCCGAGGCGATCGCTGCCTGGCGCGCGGGTCGCAAGGTGCGCGGCTGCGGTGCCGAAGCGGCCGGCGAGCTCGCGCAGGCCGCCGAGGCGGTGGCCGCACGCGAGGGCGACGCCGGACACGAGCGCATCCTGCGCCGCGAGAGCGTGCGCCTGTTCGGCGACAGCAAGCGGTTGGAAAAACTCACGCCCTGGCTCGAGGTCCTGGTGACCGGCGAGCTTGCCGCCACGGGCCTGGCCAAGGAGGACGTGTGGTCGGCCATCGGCCTGCGGCGCGAACCGCAGCCCATGTTGCTGTCCGGTGTCGGCACGGTGGAGCTCTCTCGTGCCGTGGTGCCGCCCGTGCAGCCCGTCCATGCGGGCGTGCGCTGCCTGCACGTGCCGGACGGTCCGGAAGATGCCAGCCTGCCGCTGGTGCGGCCCTACCTGGGCCTGCCGGTCGAATCCGTGCGCACCGTGACGACGCCGGCACGTTGCCTGCTGACCATCGAGAACCTCGCCACCTTCCACGATGCGACGCTGGCGGCCGGTGCGCAGGAGGTCCTGCTGCTCTACACCGGCGGCATGCCTTCGCCGGCCTGGCGCAAGGCCTATGCGCGCATTCTCGAGGGGCTCGCGCCGGCGTTGCCGGTCTACCACTGGGGCGATATCGACGAGGGCGGCCTGCGCATCGCCGCGGTGCTGGCCGCCACCGCGCACACGGCGGGCCGGCGCCTGCGACCGTGGCGGATGTCGCCCGCCGACATTCCGCCGGCCGCGGCCCGGCACGCGACCACGCCCACGGCATCGTCGCTGGCGGCGATGCGGCGCGCGGCGGCGCGTGCCGGTTGGCAAGACCTTGCGGATGCGTTGCAGCACCGTCCGATGCAGCTCGAGCAGGAGTCGATCGACCCGTCGTTCCCGGACATGTCTGAGTGCGAGGCCGGGGCGACGAGCGGCCCCGCCCCAAGGCGCAACGCCGAATAACGTCGACCCGGATCCTTGCAGGAGCGCCCTTGTGCGCGACCGCCCGAAGCGTCAGGGTTACCGTCGCGCATAGGTGCGCTGCTGCAGAAAATCGACCAGGTTTTTTCGAAATTTCCGGGAAAGGCGCGAGGGCAAAACCGGTTCCGCGCGGAAGCGGAGGAGCATTCCTGTCCGGGTTGATGCGTAACCACGAAAGTCGGGCATGCCGCTTCGTGGCGCCCCCGCCCGAGGACGGATCAGGCCGCGGCGCCCAGTTGCAGGTCGCCTAGGGTACGGCTGACCTGGGCCAGGCTGTCGGCTTGCGAACGGGCCGCTTCGGCGATCTGGCGGATGCGCTGGTCCACCTGGCCGGAGGAGCCCACGATCGCCTCCATGGCCTCGCCGGCGCGGTGCGCGCGGCTGCTGCAGCCGGCCAGCGCGTCGGTGGTGTTCTGCACCAGTTCGCGGATTTCCTTCGACGACTGCGCGCTGCGCTGGGCCAGCGCGCGCACCTCTTGCGCGACCACGCCGAAACCCTTGCCCAGCTCGCCGGCATGGGCGGCCTCGACCGCGGCGTTGATCGCCAGGATGTTGGTCTGGAAGGCGATCGAATCGATCACCGCGATGATCTCGGCCATGGCCTTGGCGCGGCCGTTGATGTCGCCGATGGCGGCGACCAGCTCCTTCACCAGTACGCCGCCGGTGTCGGCGCTGCCACTGGCCTCCACCGCCAGGCGATTGGCCGTCTGGGCCTCGCCCGCGATCGCCGGGACGGTGTCGTTGAGTTGCTCGAGCGTGCCGCGCAGGGTCTGCGCGGCAAGCGTCTGGCGGGTCACGTCGGTGGCGTACTTGACCACCCTCAAGGGCCGTCCGGCCGGGTCGAAGATCGGGTTGTAGCTGGCCTGGATCCAGATCGGGCTGCCGTCACGGCGCACGCGCTTGTACAGCGCGGCGTTGTACTCGCCGCGGCGCAGGCGTTCCCAGAACTGCCGGTAGGCCGGGCTCTCGCGCTCGGCACGCTCGACGAACATGCGGTGATGCTGGCCGATCACCTGGTCTCGGGTATAGCCGAAGGCCTGCAGGAAGTTCTCGTTGGCATCGAGGACCACGCCCTCCGGCGTGAACTCGATCACCGCCTGCACCTTGTCGATCGCGGCGATGCGTCCGAGCAGGTCGACACGGCTGCGGCGCTGGCCACGCGCTTGCCAGACCTGGCGCAGGCGGGAGGTGAGAGATGACAAGGTGATGCTCATGGTCGTGCTCGTTGGCGGCGGGCGATCCCCATCGCCGGGGGCGGAACGCGGTGGCGTCCGGTCATGGGCTTAGCGGCCCATCCGCGGCGACCTTGAGGCAGGGCGGGCGGCGTTGCGCTACGGTGCGACGCAGTTCACGGAGAACCGCCATGCTTCGCATCCCTCCTGTCGCGCTGGCGACCTTGTTCATCCTGGCCGGCGCCAGTTGCACGACCCGCGCGGGCGAGCCGGGACTGCTCGACGATGCCGCGCTGAAAGCCTACGCGGCCAGGCCCTTCGACAAACACGCCATGATGGGGCAGACCGTCGAGCTTGGCCGCAACCACGGCCTGCCGGTGGTCGCCGAGTTCCCCTGTTCGGACGTCTGCCCGCAATACACCGTGCGGATCATCCACTACCGATTGCCCGAAGGCGCCGATTGCGCCGCCGCGGGCGGGGTGGAGAAAACCGTGGGCGTGCCGGTCGCGATCGCGGTGATGCCCAAGACCTTCTGCGTGCCCGGAGCGCTGGCCGCCGGGGGCGGGTACTACACGCGCCCGTGAAGGGCGGACATGGCCCGGAGGTTCCCTTCGCCCGCGCGAGCTGCCGGTGGCGATGCAGCAGGCCGCCGGCGGCCATGTCGAGCCCGGTACCGCGTAGGGTGGGCTTCAGCCCACCGTCGATGCCATTGCGAAAATCAAGTTTCCGGCGGCATGTGGAGGTGGGCTGAAGCCTACCCTACGCATCATTCCCCGGCGCCGTCGTCGGCAAACGCACCCGGCGCGGAGCCGAAATCGCCGTCGGCCTGCGCGGCCATGTACGAGAACGCCGCGTACACCGCCACGTTCTGCGCCAGATCCTTCGGGTCGATCTTGTCGAAGGTGTCGTTGGCAGTGTGGTGCCAGTCGAAGTAGTAGGTGCCGTCCTGGGTCAGCGACAGCGCGGCCATGCCCTTGCCGTGCATCTGCGACAGGTCCGAGCCGCCGCCGCCGGGACGCTTGGCGTCATACGCCACGCCGATCGGCGCCAGCACCTTGGCGATCTGCTCGATGGCGCCGCGCGCATCGGGCTTGACGCTGGCGCTCATGCGCCAGATCCGGCCCGAGCCGAAGTCGGACTCGGTGCCGAGCTGGAACTTGCGCACCTCATCCGCGTGCTTCTCGGCATAGGCGCGACCGCCCCACAGGCCCATTTCCTCGTTGGCGAAGGCGATCACGCGGATGGTGCGATCCGGGCGTCCAGGCAGATCCTGGATGAGCTTGCCGGCGGCCATGGCGATCGCCACGCCGGCCGCATCGTCGATCGCGCCGGTGCCCAGGTCCCACGAATCCAGATGGCCGCCGATGGCGACCACCTGGTCGGGGTACTTCGCGCCGGTGACTTCGCCGATCACGTTGGCACCGGTGTATTCGCCCTCGATGCCGCAGTCCAGGTCGAGCCGGACCGTCACCGGCTTGCCGTAGCCGAGGGCGCGTTCGAGCTGGTCGGCGTCCGGGTTCGACAGCGCGGCGGCCGGAATGGACTTGGCCGGGTCGCGGAAGCCGGTGACGCCGGCATGCGGGGTGCGACTCTGCGGGTCGGTGCCGGCCGAACGCAGCAGGAAGCCGGCCGCGCCCTTGGCCTGGGCGATCACCGGGCCTTGCGTGCGGATGGCCGAGCCCATGCCGTAATCGTGGCCGTCCTTGTGCCGCTGCATGCGGAAGCCGATGTAGACGATCTTGCCCTTCACGCTGGCCGGGTCGGCGTTCTTCAGGGCATCCAGGCTCGGCAGACGGATCACCTGTGCGGTCAGGCCGCCTTCGGGCGTGCCCGGCGAGTAGCCCAGCGCGGTCAGCACCAGCGTCTGCGGGAACGGCGCGACGATGGCGCCGCTTTCGCTGCGCCGCACCCATTTGGGGTAGGTCACCGGCTCGGTGTAGACCTTGTCGAAGCCCAGCGCCTTGAACTTGGCGATGGCCCAGTCCACGCCGCGCTGGTCGGCCGGGCTGCCGGCCAGCCGCTGGCCGACTTCGGTGGTCAGCGATTCGGCGATGCGGTAGCCGGTCTGGTCCTGCATGGCCTTGTCGCGCAACTGTGCGGCCGTCTTTACGGCCGCCGCGGGAATGGTCGTCTCGGCGGCGCAGGCAACGCCGCTGGCCAGCAGCAGGCCAGCGGCGAGCAGGGTGAGGGAAGGACGGCGCATCGGGAACTCCGCTTGGGATGAACGCCCGATTATTGGGGCCATGGCAGGTGGCGGCGTAGGCCAGAAGTCATGGCACCCGGAAGCCGCGGAACAGGGAACGCGGGATCGCGCCCGTGTTTCCCTGTTCGCTGCCGGTTATTCCCTGTTGCCGGCCTTGAGCAGGTCGCGGATCTCGGTAAGCAGCACCACGTCCGCGGGCGGGGCTGCCGGTGCGGCTTCTTCCTGCTTGCGGCTCAGCCGGTTGATTCCCTTGACCAGCAGGAACACCGCGAAGGCGATGATCAGGAAGGTGATGAGGGTATTGATGAAGGCGCCGTAGTTGATCGCCACTTCGGCCGTTTTGGTTGCCGGATCGCCCGGCTTGAGTACCCACTTGAGCCGCGAGAAGTCGACGCCGCCAGTGATCAACCCGATCGGCGGCATGATCACGTCGTTGACCAGCGAGGTGACGATCTTGCCGAACGCCCCGCCGATGACCACGCCCACGGCAAGATCGACGACGTTGCCGCGCATGGCGAATTTCTTGAATTCCTCCAACATGTTCATGCTTGTGTCCCCGGTTGCGGTGGGTGGACTTTACTCCCGGACGCGTGCAGATCAGGCAATTCTTCCCTCCAGCACGGCCACGCCTTCGAGTTCGGCGCGAAAGCGGTCGCCGCGCTGCAGGGCCGCGACGCCGGCCGGCGTGCCGGTGAACAGCAGGTCGCCAGGCTTGAGCTCGAACAGTTTGGACAACGCCGCGATGATCGCCGGCACGTCGTGCACCATCGCCTCCAGCGTGGCCTGCTGCCGCAGCACGTCGTTCACCAGCAGGGTGAGTTGCGTCTGCGGGCCGGGGCGGCCCTGTTCGACCGGACGCAGTGCCGAGACCGGCGCGGAATGATCGAATGCCTTGGCCACGTCCCAGGGGTGGCCCTTGGCCTTGGCCTGGGCCTGCAGGTCGCGGCGGGTGAGGTCCAGCCCGACGCCGTAGCCGAAGATCAGCGCTCCGGCCAGTTCCGGGGCGATGTCGCGCCCGCCGCCGGCCAGCGCCACCACCATTTCCACTTCGTGATGCAGTTCGGCGGTGGCGCCGGGGTAGGGCACGTCGGCGCCGTCGGTCACCACCGCGTCGGCCGGCTTGCAGAAGAACATCGGCTGCCCGGGATCCACCGTCGCGCCCATCTCGCGCGCGTGGTCGGCGAAGTTGCGGCCGATGCAGAAGATGCGGCGAACCGGGAAACGGGCGTCGCTGCCGAGTATCGGCAGGCTCGGTACGGCGGGAGCAGCAATGGCGTAGGACATCGGTGGCCTCGGGGGACGGGCGGCCCGCGCCGCCAGAACGGCGACGCTACGCAAATCGGGCACGCAAGGGAAGGTGACAGCTGTCATCGCCGATGATTGATGGCCTGGGCTGCCACGCCGGGCCGTGCTTGCCGCATAGTCTGCATCTGCGAAGGGATGATGGAGCGGGGCGTGGACAACGGGGATCTGCTCAGGCAGTTGAAGATCGGGCACGGCCAGCGCGAGGCGGTGCATGCCGCGCCGCTGCGCTGGCCGTGGATCGTCGGCGCCGTGGTGCTGGTGTTGCTGGCGCTGGGGATCGGCGGCTGGTGGATGTTCGCGCAGCGGCCGGTTGCGGTGCAGACGGCCACGGCGGCGTCGCCCGGCAAGGGCGCCGGCGCGGGCGCAGTGCTGCAGGCCACCGGCTACGTCACCGCGCGCCGGCAGGCAACCGTGTCGGCGCAGATCGTAGGTACCCTGAGCGAGGTGCTGATCGAGGAAGGCGACCACGTCCGCAAGGGCCAGGTGCTCGCCAAGCTGGAGGACAACGCCTATCGCGCCAGCCTGGAGGCCGCCCAGGCCGCCGCCGCCGCCGCGCAGGCGCAGGTCGCCCAGGCCCGGGTCCAGCTCGACCAGTCCCGCAAGGATGCCCAGCGGATGCGTACGCTGGCCGCACGCGGCCTGGTGGCGAAGCAGGCGGCCGAACAGGCGGGCACCTCGGCCGCGGTTGCCGCCGCCCAGCTCGAAACCAGCCGCAAGCAGGCCGCCTCCGCGCGGGCGCAGGCGGCCGAGGCGAAGGTCAGCTTCGACTACACCGTGGTGCGCGCACCGTTCGACGGGGTGGTCACCGACAAGACCGCGCAGGTCGGCGAGATCATCTCGCCGATGGCCGCTGGCGGCGGCTTCACCCGCACCGGCGTGGGCACGATCGTCGACATGGATTCGCTGGAAGTGGACGTGGACGTCAACGAGGCCTACATCGGTCGCGTCAAGCCGCACATGCCGGCCCAGGCGGTGCTCGATGCCTATCCGGACTGGACCATCCCCGCCCACGTGATCGCCATCGTGCCGGCCGCCGACCGCGGCAAGGCCACGGTGAAGGTGCGCGTGGCGCTGGAACGCAAGGACGCGCGCATCGTGCCGGACATGGGCGTGCGCGTGTCGTTCCTAGAGGCGAGGCCCAAGGCCACGGCGCAGGCGCCGCCCGGCGTGCTGGTGCCGGCCGCGGCGATCGCCACGCGCGACGGCAACGAGGTGGTATTCGTGGTGCAGGGCGACCGTGTGCAGCAGCGCCGCGTGCAGCCGCGCCCGATGGGCGGGCAGCGGTTGATTCCCGAGGGCGTGCAGGCCGGCGACACGGTGGTGGTTTCGCCCCCGGCGGCGCTGCGCGATGGCGCCGCGGTCAATGTCGATAACAAGCAGTCCTGAGCGTCGTAACGCCAAGTGCGGCAGCCCGCGCGGGAGCGGGCTGCCGCGGTCGAACAAGCAAGGCTGACGGGAGAAAGCCATGGGCAACCTGATCGAAATCCGCGACCTGGCCAAGGTCTATACGCGTGGCAAGCAGAAGGTCGAGGTGCTGCATCACATCAACCTGGACATCGCCGAGGGCGATTTCCTCGCGCTGATGGGCCCCTCCGGCTCGGGCAAGACCACGCTGCTCAACCTGATCGGCGGGCTGGACACGGCCACCGCCGGCAGCATCGGCGTGGGCGGCCAGCGCATCGACCAGCTCGGCGCCGGCGCCCTGGCCAAGTGGCGGGCGGCCAACGTCGGCTTCGTGTTTCAGTTCTACAACCTGATGCCGATGCTCTCGGCGCAGCGCAACGTCGAGCTGCCGCTGCTGCTGACCAAGCTGTCTTCCAGCGAGCGCCGCCAGCGCGCGTCGATCGCGTTGCAACTGGTGGGGCTGGCCGATCGAGCCTCGCACAAGCCCAGCGAGCTGTCCGGCGGCCAGCAGCAGCGCGTGGCGATCGCCCGCGCGATCGTCTCCGACCCGACGCTGCTGGTCTGCGACGAACCGACCGGCGACCTCGACCGCCAGTCCGCCGAAGACGTGCTGGCCCTGCTGCGCACGCTCAACCGCGAACACGGCAAGACCATCGTGATGGTCACCCACGATCCCAAGGCCGCCGAATACGCCAACCACACCCTGCACCTGGACAAGGGCACGCTGGTCGAGCAGGCGGTCGCCTGAGGAGGTTCGCATGAAATACCTGCATCTGATCTGGGCCGCGCTGTTCCGGCGCAAGACGCGGACCTTCCTCACGCTGGTTTCGATCCTCACCGCGTTCCTGCTGTTCGGCATGCTCGACGGCGTGCGCACCAGCTTCGCCAACGTGGGCAAGAGCGCAGCGGGCGCCAAGCGGCTGCAGACCGGCTCGAAGCTGTCCTTCATTGAAACCCTGCCGCAGTCGCTGCAGGCGCGCATTGCGCAGGTGCCGGGGGCCGAAGACGTGGCCTATGCCAACTGGTTCGGCGGTGCCTACCAGGATCCGCATAACCAGGTGTTCTCCTTCGCGGTGAGCCCGAATTACATCGACATCTATCCGGAAGTCGATGTCACGCCGGCCGAGCGCAAGGCCTTCGACCGGACCCGCACCGGTGTGCTGGTGGGCGACGTGCTGGCGGCGAAGTACCACTGGAAGGTCGGCGACAAGCTGCCGTTGCAGTCCAACATCTATCCCAACCGCGACGGCTCCAAGAACTGGAGCTTCGACATCGTCGGCATCATCCGGGCGACCAGGCCGGACGACAAGCAGTTCCTGCAGGGCGCCGTGCTGATGCACTGGAAGTACTTCGACGAGTCCAACCCCTACAACCGCGGCCGGGTCGGCTGGTATGTCACCAGCGTGGCCGACGCCGGGCAGTCCGACCGGGTGGCCAGGGCAATCGATGCGCTCTCGGCCAATTCCGACCACGAGACCAAAACCATGACCGAGCAGGCCGCGATGGCTTCGTGGGTCAAGCAGATGGGCGACATCGGCTTCATCGTCGTGTCGATCATGGGCGCGGTGTTCTTCACCTTGCTGCTGCTGACCGGCAACACCATGGCGCAGGCAGTGCGCGAGCGTACCTCGGAGCTGGCGGTGCTCAAGACGATCGGCTTTTCCAGCCGCGCCGTGCTCGCGCTGGTGCTGGCCGAATCGGTGTTGCTGGTATTGCTCGGCGGCGTGATCGGCCTGGGGCTGGCTGCGCTGCTCGGGCCGATCATGAGCGCCGGCAGCGGCGGCATGCTGAACATGCCGCCGGTCGGTGCGGCAAGCTGGGCGCTGGGCGTAGGTCTGATGATCGCGATCGGCCTGCTGGTCGGCGTATTGCCCGCGTGGCGTGCCATGCGCCTGAACATCGTCGATGCGCTGGCCGGGCGCTGAGGAGGGAATCCCCATGAAATCGTTCCTGCGTGGTCTGGGTCTGGCCATCGTCGTGTTGCTCAGCATCGCCGCCTGGGCCGTGCTGCCCTGGACCGTGTTGCTGGCGGTGGCGGTGTTGTTTTTCCTCTGGATGCAATTGACCCGGGTCGGCCGGCAGGCGGGCTCGGCCACCGGCGTGGGCATCAGTACCTTGCCCCAGCGCATCGGTTCCTCGTCGGTGGTGGTGGTCGGCATCGCCGGCGTGGTGGCCGTGCTGGTGTCGTTGCTGGCGATGGGCGTGGGCTATCAGGAGACGCTGAGCAAGAGCGGCAGCGCCGATACCGCGATCGTGATGCGCGGCGGCTCGGCGTCGGAGGTCTCTTCGGTGCTCGACCATGCCAGCGTCACGGCGATCGCCGAGGCGCCGGGCATCGCCCGCGATGCGGCGGGCAAGCCGATCGCCTCGCCGGAACTGGTGGTGGCGGCCAACCTGCCGCTCAAGGACGGCAGCGGCGACGAGGGCAGCGTACAGGTGCGCGGCGTGGGCGAGCAGGCCTGGACGTTGCGGCCGGAGGTGAAAATCGTCGCCGGCCGCAAGTTCAAGCCGGGCCTGCGCGAACTGGTGGCGGGCAAGGGCGCGCAACGCCAGTTCGCGGGTCTGCAACCAGGCCATGAGATCAAGCTGGGCAGCCAGACCTGGACCGTGGTCGGCATCTTCGATTCCGGCAATGCGCTGGGCTCGGAACTGTGGGGCGACGCCGACATCATCGGTTCGGCTTACCGTCGCGGCAGCTCGCGCACCTCGGTGTTCGTGCGTCTGACGGACGCCAGTGCGTTCGACGCCTTCAAGGTCGCCCTGTCCGGCGACCCGCGCCTGCAGGTGGACGTCGACACCACGCTGCACTACTTCAGCAAGCAGTCGGAGAGCTTCACCAAGGTGATCAGCATCATCGGCATGATCGTCGGCGGCATCATGGGCATCGGTGCGGTGTTCGGCGCGCTCAACACCATGTTCGCCGCCGTCGCCACGCGTGCGCGCGAGATCGCCACGCTGCGCGCGATCGGCTTCCGCGGACCGCCGGTGGTGGTGGCGGTGATGCTGGAAACCATGTTGCTGGCGGCGTTGGGCGGGTTGCTCGGTGGGTTGATCGCCTGGGCGCTGTTCAACGGCTACAGCGCCTCGACGCTGACCCAGGGCACGGTCGGCTCGCTCAACTTCGAGCTGGCCGTGACCCCGGCGCTGCTGTGGACCGGGCTGAAATGGGCGCTCGCGATCGGCTTCATCGGCGGCCTGTTCCCCGCCGTGCGCGCCGCGCGGCTGCCGGTGACCACCGCCTTGCGCGAGTCCTGAGCGAGCCGACGCAGGGTGGCTTCAGCCCACCACCCTCCCTTGCGCAACGTGGGATGGTGGGTTGAAGGCCACCCTGCGTGCTTTTCGTATTCAACCGGGCATCAGTGGTGGCACGTATTCCAATGTCAGCCCCAGCGCCCACAGCAGGCCCAGCACCAGCGGCACGTGCACCAGCAACTGGATGAAGGTGAAGCCGACCATGTCGCGGGCCTTCAGGCCCAGCACGCCCAGCAGCGGCAGCATCCAGAACGGGTTGATCAGGTTGGGCAGTGCCTCGGCCGCGTTGTAGATCTGCACCGCCCAGCCCAGGTGCACGTGCAGGTCGTTGGCCGCCTGCATCACGTAGGGCGCCTCGACCAGCCACTTGCCGCCGCCGGAGGGCACGAAGAAGCCCAGCACGGCCGAGTAGCCGCCCATCACCAGCGGGAAGCTGTCGGTGGTGGCCACGCGCACGAACACGCCGGCGAGGCGATGCGCCAGCGTGGCACCGTCCGCCCCCGGCGCGTGGGTGAGCAGGGCAGCAATGCCGCCGTAGAGCGGAAACTGGATCAGCACGCCAGCGGTGCCGGGTACGGCGCGCGCCACCGCGTCGAGGAAACTGCGCGGGCGCCAGTGCAGCAGCAGGCCCACGGTGAGGAACAGCAGGTTGTACGTATTGAGGTCGGCGATCGCCGCCGCCGCCGGCATCTCGATGAACCGCTTGGCCAGCCAGCCCAGTCCCAGCGCGCCGACCAGCAATGACAGCAACGGGCTGTACTCGAGCCATTCGCCCGGCCGCGTGCGCGGCGGCAGGGCCGGCACCACTTCGGTATCGGCCACGCCGCACTCGCGGGCGGTACGCGCGGCCGGCCCGGTGGGGGTGGTGAACCAGCACACCAGCAGCGACACGCCGATCAGCACTGCGGTGAACAGCAGCGACTGCCACAGCAGGATGGTCTGCGTGAAGGGCAGCACGCCGGTGATCGCCAGCAGGCCTGGCGGCATGCTGGCCGGGTTGGCCTGCAACTGCGCCGCCGAGGACGACAGTCCCATCGCCCATACCGCACCCAGGCCCAGATAGGCGGCGGCACCGGCCGCGCGGTAGTCCATGCGCAGATCTTCGCGGCGCGCCAGCGCGCGCACCAGCAAGCCGCCGAACACCAGCGAGAAGCCCCAGGACAGCAGCGACGCCAGCATGCTGACCAGCGCCACGTAGCACACCGCGCCACGCCCGCTGCGCGGCACCCTTGCCAGCGCATCGATCAGCCGCGCCACCGCCGGCGCGCTGGCCACCACATAGCCGCCGATCACTACGAAGGCCATCTGCATGGTGAACGGGATCAGGCTCCAGAAACCGTCGCCGAAGGCCTGCACGGTGCTCGCCGGCGTGGCGCCGAAACCCAGCGCGATCGCCGCCACCAGCGCCACGCCGAGCGCGGCGAATACCCAGGCCTCGGGGAACCAGCGTTCCGACCAGGCCGCGCTGCGTAGTGCCGCGCGTGCGAGCAGACCTTGTCGGAATGGGTTCATGCCGCGCCTCCGTTGCCTTCGCTTGCGACATGGTGGCGGGCCGCATGTGTGTGGAGCAACCCGCGAGCCTCCTGCTGCTCCGCGGGTCTTGCGGCTAGACGGGCTTGCGCGCCGGCTTCTTCGCCAGCGTGATCACGCACACGCCGAGCAGGATGATCGCCATGCCCGCCAGGTCGAACGCGCCGACGTGCTCGCCGGCCAGCAGCACGCCGAACAACACCGCCACGGGCGGGTTGACGTAGGCGTAGCTGGTCGCCAGCGCAGGTCGCGCGTGCTTGAGCACGTACAGATAGGCGCTGAAGGCGACGATCGAGCCGAATATCGCCAGGTAAACCACGGCGGCGGTGGCGCGCACCGTGGGATGGTCGGGCAGGCGCTCGCCACCGGCAAAGCCGACCAGCAACAGGGCAACGCTGGCGCACAGCATTTGTGCGGCGGTGTTCATCGGCCCTGCGGGCATGTCCTGTCGCTTGCTCCAGGCCGAGCCGAACGCCCAGCACATCGCCGCCACGATCAAGGCCAGCGCACCCAGCCGCGAGCCGGACAGGCCGCTGCCCAGGTTCAACACCACCACGCCGGCGAAGCCGACCAGCAAGCCGGCCGTCTCGCGGCGGGTAGGCCAGCTGCCGTACATGCCGGAGAACACCGCGGCGAACAAGGGCATGCTGGCCACTGCCACGGCGGCGATGCCGGAGCTGACACTCTGTTCCGCGTAACACACCAGGCCATTGCCGAATCCCAGCAGCAGGACACCGGTAACGGCGGCGTTGCGCCACTGCCGCGGCGTCGGCGGGGCCAGCCCGCGCCAGCGCAGGAACGCAAACAACGCGGTGCCCGCGCCGAGGAAACGCACGCCGGCGAGCAGGAACGGCGGATAGCTTTCCAGCGCGAAGTGGATGCCGAGGTAGGTCGAGCCCCAGATCACGTACAGCGCAAACAGCGCCAGCGGGATCAGCAGGCGGGGGTCGTCCAGCGCGCGCGCGGAGGCGGGGGAGTCGTCGATGGCGGACATGAGGAGCGTCGTGAGGGGAGGAGAGATCAGCCGGGGAGGTGGGTGCCGATCCACCACAGGTTGCCTTGCGCATCGCGCAATCCGGCGGTGCGGTCGCCGTAAGGCTGGTCCGTTGGTGGCGACACGCTGCTTGCGCCGGCGGCCAGGCCGGCGGCATGGCAGGCGTCGACATCAGGCACGTAGACATGCGTCGAAGCGCTCGGTGTAGCGGTGCCGCCGGGGCGTTCGCCGAGCATCACCACCGAGTCGTCGATGCGCACTTCCGCGTGCATGACGGAGCCGTCCTCGCGCGTCTTGCAGTGCAGCTCCCGCGCACCGAAGGTGGCGGCAAGAAAGGCAAGCATGCCGCGCGCGTCGGCCACCAGCAGATACGGCGAGACGGCGGGGTGGTCGGCAGGCTTGTGCGACGGCATGGGACATCCTCTGCGACGGGCACGGCGTCGGCCGGCGAGGGGCCGGCGATGACTTGGGGGAGATTGCCCGGATGCGCAAGATAGCCGGAGCGTGCCTGTGGCGGTAGCGAAAACCTCGCAAGGCAGACTTGACCGTGCCTCAAGAAGGACCAGCCCGCATGCAGGGAATCCCGTTCGTCATTCCAGCCTCGCCGGAATGCCGTGCGTGGTTTGCTCGGCGAGGACCTGAAGGCCGGGGAACGACGCTCAGCCCGTTCCTGCCTGGGCACTCTTCCCCAAGGCATGGGGCGTGTGCGTGTTGCGCGCACGTTCGCGCGCCAGCAACTCGCGCTTGCGCTCCACGCCCCAGCGCCAACCGCCCAGTGAGCCGTCCTCGCGCACCACGCGGTGGCAGGGCACGATCAGCGCCAGGCGGTTGTTGCCGCAAGCGTTGCCCACCGCGCGGGCAGCCTTGGGCGCACCCAGTTCGGCAGCCAGCGCGCGGTAGCTGCGCGTCTGGCCGGCGGGGATGCGGGTGAGCGCGTCCCAGACGCGCCATTGGAAGGCCGTGGCGGCGATGTCCAGTGGCGGCATTGCCGGTGCGGCGGCGTCACTCCAGCCCAGCTCGCTGGCGATGCGGGCGATCACCGCATCGAGCCATTCCTCGCGGCCGGCGTCCACGCGCTCGCGTGCGGCGTGGGGAAATTCCTCGGCCAGGCGGCGTTCGAGCGCGGTATCGTCCTCGCCCAGCGTCACGGCGCAGATGCCGCGCGTGGTGGTGGCCACCAGCAGCCGACCCAGCGGCGTGGCGGTGGTGGTGTAGCGGATGCTGGCGCCGACGCCGCCCGCGCGGTAGCTGGCCGGGGTCATGCCGAGCAGCCGGTTGCTGTGTTCGTAGACGCGACTGCCCGAGCCGAAACCGGCTTCGTAGACTGCGTCGGTCACTGCCGCACCCTCGCGCAGGGCCGCCTTGAACTGGCCGAAGCGGCGCGAGCGGTGGTATTCGGCCGGGCTCATGCCGAAACGGCGGCGAAACGCACGCTGCAGATGGCTGGGGCTCAGCACTACGGCGCTGGCCAAGGCGTCCAGGCTGGGTGCGGTTTCGGCCTCGTCGAGCAGCCGGCGAGCCTGTTCAAGCGGTTCGATGACGGACATGGCGGCGTTCCGGTTTCCAGGTGACGCCAGTCTGGGCGCATGGCCCGGGCGGGACCATCCGGTTCTTGCGCGTCAGCGAGCGACCGGGCGGCCCTCGTGCAGCACCACGAAGTCGCCCTCGAGCACCTGCGGGCGCGCACCGGCGGCAGGCGCCGCGCGGCCGACCGCGCGCGTGCGGTTCCACTGGCGCAACGCCAGCCACAATCCGCCGCCGACCAACAGCACGCCGGCCACGAACAGCCCGAACACCAGCATCAAGCCCAGCAGGGCGACCCCCACGATCAACGACAGGACGCGCGCGAGCGGATGGCGGGAACGGTGCGAGGGCAGCTGGAACAGGCGCATGTTAAAAATCCGTGTGGTAAAATCAACAACTTACGTGCGCAACGATGGGGCTTCCACGCCCCCGAGGCAAGTGCCGATGGATACACCTGCCGGGGCGCTTTGCCGCCTCGATCACATTCCCGACGGCGCGGCCATCGCCGTCGACGCCGTATTGGCTGATGGCCCCGAGAATCTCATTGTGCTTCGCGACGGCGACGAGGCACGCGCCTGGATCAACGTATGTCCGCACGCCGGCCGGCGGCTGGACTGGGCGCCGGGGCAGTTCCTGATCAGCCGCGGCACGTTGATCTGTGCCGTGCACGGCGCGAGTTTTCGCACCGGAGACGGGTGCTGCGTGGGGGGGCCTTGCCGCGGGCAATCGTTGCGCGCGGTGCCGGTGCGAGTGGAGCGAGGGGTCGTCTGGCTGGCGGGAAACTAGCGCCCGCTACCCTCCGGGGAGGGGCTGGGGTGAGGGGCTCGCGGTAGTGTTCCATCGGTGCGCGGGTCTTGATCAGTTCCCCCGCAAGCCTTGACCCCTCATCCCAATCTTCTTTCCGCAGGGGAGAAGGGGCGAACGTCGTCCTGCGGACGGACGTCACCAAATAAAAAAGGCCCGGCATTTGCCGGGCCTTCTGTCCATGCCGGCGGGCCATCCATGGCCCGTCAGCCAAACTTTCCGATCAGCGGTTGTCGACGCGGTCGGCCGTGCCTGCGGCCTGGTAGATAAGGCCCGACAGCGGCAGCAACTGGCTCAGCACGCGGTTCCACTTGGTGATGGCGGCGGCACCGACGAACACCACGTCGCCCGGCTGCACCCGGAAGTTGTCCGCCAGGGCGTAGGAGGAGGCCGAGCGCGCACTGAGGTGGAACACCTGGGCGGGCGTCTGGCTGAGCTTCTTCGAGCCGCGGATCACGTACACGGCTTCGCCCGAGGACGTGACCGGGCTCAGTCCGCCGGCGCGGCCCAGCGCCTGGGTCAGGGTCAGCGCGGTGGTCTTGAAGGTGATCGCCTGCGGACGCACCACCTCGCCCACGACATAGACCTCCTTGTTGTCGTTGTAGGGCAGGAACAGCGTATCGCCGGGCTTGAGGTAGATCGTCTGGCCGGCGGTAGCCTGGTTGATCTGGGTAAGGTCTAGGTTGTAGGTCTTGCCGTCACGGGTCAGCGTGAAGCCCGACAGGTCGGCCTGCTGCGTGTCGACGCCGGCCAGGCCGATCGCCTGCGACAAGGTCAGCGGCACCGAGTTGAGCACCTGCGCATCGGTGTGCTGGAACGCGCCCTCGAGGGTGATGCGGTGGCCGCCGTAGCCGACCACGTTGACGTCCACCTGCGGATCGCGCACGAAACTGCCGAGCTTCTTGGTCAGCAACTGGCGCAGGTCCTCGACGGTCAGCCCCTCGGCCTTGATGGTGCCCGCATAGGGGTAGAACAGCGTGCCATCCGGACGCACCAGGCGGCCGTTGGCCACGGTCTGTTGCTGCGAACCGGCCGGCGAGGTCAGTTCCGGGTGATCCCATACGGTGATGTAAAGCGTGTCGCCCGCAGCGATGCGGTAGTCCTGCGGCTGGAACGAGAGCAGCTCTTGCGGAATCGTGCCCGGCTGGACCTGGGTGCTCTCGATCAGCTCCGGTGTGATCTGTACCAACTGCACGTGACTGTCGTCACTCTGCAGCGCGCCCTCGTCCATGCGCTGGCCGGGCACGATCGCGCAACCGTTCAGCACGACGACGAAGAGAAAGATGGCTGCTGCGGGTAGCGTTTTCATAATGCGTCCTTTCTGCAGGGCCACTTGCGGGATAATCACGGCTAACTAATGGATGCGCTCGCCTGGATGTCCCGCAATGTGGCGGTTTTGACTAATGGCGACGGTTAATTCGCATTAATGCGTGTACGTTTTCTTGCCGATGGCTTGCGTGATGACTTGCAGGATATCCGCGGGCGGCCGGTGAACTTCGTCCGCCCATGCAACCAAGCCACGCGGTCTGCCGCACATCGATCGCCGCCGGAGCCGGCACACGGATTGCCGCGATGGCGGACATGGCACGGGAACCCTTGTGCACAAAGGCCTTGCCGGCGATCGGCGTGGGGTCGAGCGGAAGCGTGAGCTTCGCGATGTGCATGGTTCGAGTCCCCCGGAATTGAAATGCCAGCCAAGCGGGCTCTTCGAATCTAACGCGATCGATTGTGAATGCCGCGAGAAAGCATTGTTCGCATGTTCACTATGCGGCAAAGCCATGTGGCGTGAAGGAAACGATGGCTGGAGTAAGCATTTTCTTCACGTAAATGAAGGCGGCGTCCAACATGATTTTTTCACGGAACAGGAGTTTAGACTGCCGGCTCTGCCACGACCGATCCGGCGACATTTGCACGCCGGACCGGTCAGGCATTCGACAGGGGCCACATGGCCTTGGGTTTCGGGAGTGTGTGGATCGTGTTCAACAGCATCCTGGTGGTATGCCTCGGCAACATTTGCCGCAGCCCGGTCGCGGAGTTTCTGTTTCGCCGCGAGCTGGGCGAACGGGGCATCCGGGTCGGCAGCGCCGGCCTGGGCGCGCTGGTCGGGCACCCGATGGACGAGAACGCCGCGGCGCTGCTGGAGGATGGCGGCATCGATGCCAGTGGACACCGCGCACGCCAGCTCGAGGCGTCGATGCTGCGCGAGGCCGACCTGATCCTCGCGATGGAACGCCGGCACCTCAATTCCGTGGTGCGGCTCGCCCCGGAAGCCAGCGGCAAGGTGTTCCTGTTCGACAAGTGGCATGCGGGCGGCGACGTGCCGGATCCGTACCGACGCTCGCGTCGGGTGTTCGAGCAAGTACACGACTCAATCAAACGTGGTGTCGGCAATTGGCTGCGCTACCTGTGAATCCACCAGCCTAGGAATCGGGCGATGACCACCAAACAAACTTTTCCGTCCTCACCGCGTCGCGATGACGACATCGACCTGCACGCGTTGCTCGGCACGTTGCTTGACCACAAATGGCTGATCATCGGGGTCACCGCGGTGTTCTTCGTGGCCAGCGTGACCTACGCGACGCTGACCACGCCGATCTACGAAGCCACCGCCACCGTGCAGGTGGAACAGAAGGTGCCCAGCCTGCCAGGTCTGGATGACCTCACGCAGACGCTGGGGGCTTCCTCCTCGCAGGCCACCACCGAGATCGCCCTGATCACCTCACGCACGGTGATCGGGCAGGCGGTGACCAACCTCAAGCTGGACATCACCGCCGAGGCCGAGCGGTTCCCGCTCATCGGCGACTACATGGCGCGCAGCTACAAGCCTCAGATGCCGGGCGACGTGGCGCCGCCGTTCATGGGCATGGACAGCTACGACTGGGGCGGCTCGCAGCTGGACATCTTCCAGCTGGACGTGCCCTCGGCGCTGCTGGACAAGCCGCTGCACCTGGTTGCCGGCGAGAGCGGCGCCTACACGCTCACCGACGACGACGACAACGTCCTGGTGGAAGGCCGCGTCGGCGAGTCGGCCACCGGCAGCGGCATCACCATGCAGGTGCAGGCGCTGCACGCCAACCCCGGCACCACCTTCGACGTGGCGCGCCACTCGCACCTGGGCACGATCACCGGCCTGCAGGGCGCCATCCAGGCGGTCGAGCAGGGCAAGGATTCGGGCATCATCGTGCTCACCTACGACAGCACCGACCCGGTGCTGGCGACCCGGCTGCTCGACCAGGTCAGCTCGCTGTACGTGCAGCAGAACGTGGAGCGCAACTCCGCCGAGGCCGCCAACAGCCTGAAGTTCGTCAAGGAACAGCTGCCCAAGGTCAAGATGGACCTGGAAAAGGCGACCGCGGCGCTGAACGCGTTCCAGATGCGCGCGCACTCGGTCGACATCAGCCTGCAGACCAAGGGCCTGCTGGACCAGACCGTCGCGCTGGACACGCAGATCGAAAACCTGCGCATGCAGATGGCGGACGTGGAGCGCAAGTTCACTTCCAACCATCCGACCTACCAGGCGCTGGCCGCGCAAATCGGCCAGCTCAAGAGCAAGAAGGCCACCCTCGAAAAGCAGGTCGGCCACCTGCCCGACACGCAGCAGGAACTGTTGCGGCTGACCCGCGACGTGCAGGTCAGCAACGAGACGTACACCAGTCTGCTCAACCAGGCCCAGCAGCTTGACATCGCCCGTGCCGGCACCGTCGGCAACGTGCGCGTGGTCGATCGCGCCGCAACCAACACCAACCGGCCGGTGTGGCCGCCGAAGATGATCCTGGTGTTCTGCGGCACCATGCTCGGTGGCCTGCTCGCGCTTGCGTTCATCTTCATCCGCCAGCTGCTCAACCGCGGCGTCGAAGACCTGGCCGCGATCGAACACGTCGGCCTGCCGGTCTACGCCTGCGTGCCGCTGTCGGCGGCCGAGCGCGAGATCACCGAGCGCAACGGCAAGATCCGACGGGGCGTCCATGCCCAGCACCTGCTGGCGCAGAGCGCGCCGGACGACCTGGCGGTGGAGGCGCTGCGCAGCCTGCGCACCAGCCTGCACTTTGCTCGCCTGGAGGCCAAGAACAACCTGCTGATGATCTCCAGCCCCGGGCCGGGCGCCGGCAAGACCTTCGTCGGCGCCAACCTCGCGGCGGTGATCGCGCAGGCCGGTCAGCGCGTGCTGCTGATCGACGCGGACATGCGCAAAGGTGCGCTGCACACGGTGCTGGGCGGCCGTCCGGAACAGGGCCTGTCGGAACTGATCTCCGGGCAGATCGGCTTGTCCGAGGCGGTGCGCACGGTGGAAGGGGCCAACAACCTGTACTTCGTCGCGCGCGGCAAGGTGCCGCCGAATCCTTCCGAGCTGCTGATGCATTCGCACTTCACCGCTTTGCTGGAAAAGCTCAAGCCGCGCTTCGACCTGATCATCATCGACACCCCGCCGATCCTGGCCGTGACCGACGCGGCAGTGATCGGCCACCACGTCGGCACCAGCCTGATGGTGGTGCGCTTCGGCGTGAACCAGGCGCGCGAGATCGCGCTGGCCAAGCAGCGCTTCGAGCAGAACGGCGTGCCGGTCAAGGGCGCGATCTTCAATGCGGTCGAGAAGCGCAGCGCGGGCTACTACGCCTACGCGTACTACGAGTACGCCGGCGCCAAGGCCTGACCCGCTTCCCGTCTTCGAATCAGCAAAAGGACATCGCATGACACTGAAAGTCACCCTGTTCGGCACCGGCTACGTGGGCCTGGTCACCGGTACCTGCCTGGCGGAAATGGGCAACCACGTGGTGTGCGTGGACGTGGACGCGGCCAAGGTCGCCCGCCTGAAGCAGGGCGAGGTGCCGATCTTCGAGCCGGGCCTGGCACCGATGGTCAAGCGCAATCACGAGAGCGGCCGGCTGGACTTCACCACCGAGGCCGCGCCGGCGGTGGCGCACGGCGACGTGATCTTCATCGCCGTCGGCACGCCGCCGGACGAGGACGGCAGCGCCGACCTGCGCTACGTGCTGGAAGTGGC
>NZ_JAPMIU010000016.1 GCF_026410505.1 Frateuria hangzhouensis | reverse complement strand
GGCCGCTCTACAGACGAGGTCGAAGATTTCGCCTCAAGGAGCCCACGGCCTCCCCGGAAACACACTTGCTTGGTTCGCACCTCTGTGTGTGCGTGAGCAACATACAAGGAGCCCACTTGTGGGCGATCCTTTCGGCCGGCTCCCGCAAAGAGCATCGCCCACAAGTGGGTTCCTACAAAGGCCGCCCCGCCAGCCCGGGATACCCGCTCGGCTGGCCGATCGCGCTGATCCAGGTCACGGCCGCCTCGACTGCAGCGAAGGAAAATCGCCCACATGGCCACCGTCGCGAGCCCCTCTATGCGTGAATCCTCATCACCTGCGGGCACCTTCCCGCCCACCGCCGCGCTGCTCGCCGCCGCGCCGCACCGGCCGCTGTTCCTCGCCGGTGCGCTGGCGGTGCTGACCAGCATGGCCTGGTGGGCGCTGGAACTGGCCTCGATGCGCTTCGGATGGCACGGCTGGCCACAGCCGCCGGTGCCGCCGGGTTGGGCGCACGCCGTGCTGACCCAGTACGGCATGCTGCCGATGTTCATGTTCGGCTTCCTGCTGACCACGTTTCCGAAGTGGCTCAACCGGCCGCCCATACGGCCGAAGCGCTATGTGGCGGTGGCCGGCGCGGTGTTCGTCGGCTACCTGCTTTCGCACGTCGGCCTGATCGGCCTGCCATGGGTGCTGCGTGCGGGCATCGCATTGATGCTGTTCGGCTACCTCGTCGGCGTGGGCACGCTGGCCGGCGTGCTGCGTGCGGCGGAGCAGCGCAACCAGCATGCGTGGTCGTGCCTGGCGGGGCTTTGCCTGGGCCTGTTGGGGTTGATCGCCTTCCTCGGCTTCCTGTTCGGCGCGCCGGCGGACTGCGCGCGCTTGTCCGTCAAGCTGGGCACGTTCGGCCTGCTGATCCCGGTCTACTTCACCGTCGGCCATCGCATGATCGCCTTCTTCAGCGGCAACGTGGCCAGGAACTACGTGGTGCGCCGCCCGGCCTGGAGCCTGCCGCTGGCGTGGCCGCTGCTGCTGGCGCACCTGGTGCTGGACCTGGTCCACGCGCAGGCCTGGCTGTGGGTCGTCGACGCGCCGCTGGCGCTGCTGTTCGGCTGGCACGCGATCGCCTGGCAACCGTGGAAGGCGATGCGCCCGGGCGTGCTGGCGGTGCTGCACCTGGCGTTTGCCTGGCTGCCGATCGCGTTCGTGCTGTACACGGTGCAGAGCGTCCGCCTGTTCGCCGGGCAGGGCCCGGTGCTGGGGCTGGCGCCGCTGCACGTGCTGACCATCGGCTACTTCGGCTCGATGCTGGTGGCGATGGTCACCCGCGTGACGCAGGGCCATTCGGGCCGGCCGATGCAGATGGGGGCGATCCCGTGGTTGTGCTTCGCGCTGTTGCAGGGCGTGGTGCTGCTGCGCGTGTGGGCGGAGCTGGCGCGTGACAGCTACCTGTGGCTGGTGATCGCCGCCTGCGGCTGGCTGGTGGCCTTTCTGCCGTGGGTGGTGCGCTCGGCCTGGATCTACCTCACGCCCCGCGCGGACGGCAGGCCCGGCTAGGTCGCGCGCGAGACGATTTCCTCCTGTGGCAGGGTGACGCAGACGGCCGGTTCCGGCCGTGGGCATGACCCAGGTCAAGCGCGTGGGTGGCCCGGAATCTAGCCTGATGACGGGAACCACAGGAGACACCCACATGTCACGAATGCTGTCCACCGTCCTTGCGGCCGCCAGCATGCTGGCGCTCGCGGCCTGCTCCGGAAAGCAGGCCGCCGACGTCGCCTTGCCTTCGGCCGCAGCCGCCGCGCCGCTCGCGGCACCGGCCGATCTGGGCCCGCCCCAGGGCGAGCCGATCCACGCGGTGCTCACCAGCCCGCCACACGTGCCGCCGCCGATCCACCGCAACTATCCGGCCAAGGTCATCGTCGAGTTGGAGGTGATCGAGAAGGAGATGCCCATTTCCGAGGGCGTCACCTACACCTACTGGACCTTCGGCGGCACCGTGCCAGGCAGCTTCATCCGCGTGCGCCAGGGCGACACGGTGGAGTTCCACCTGAAGAACGCGCCCGACAGCAAGATGCCGCACAACATCGACCTGCACGGCGTCACCGGCCCGGGCGGCGGCGCGGCGTCGAGCTTCACCGCGCCGGGGCACGAATCGCAGTTCACCTTCAAGGCGCTCAACGCCGGCATCTACGTCTACCACTGCGCCACCGCGCCGGTCGGCATGCACATCGCCAACGGCATGTACGGACTGATCCTGGTCGAGCCGCCGGAGGGCATGCCCAAGGTCGATCACGAGTACTACGTAATGCAGGGCGACTTCTACACCACCGGCAAGTACCGCCAGAAGGGCCACCAGCCGTTCGACATGGAAAAGGCCATCGACGAGAACCCCACCTACGTGCTGTTCAACGGCCACGAAGGCGCGCTCACCGGCGACAAGGCGCTTACCGCCAGGACCAACGAGTCGGTGCGTCTGTACATCGGCAACGGCGGCCCCAACCTGGTCTCCAGTTTCCACGTGATCGGCGAGATTTTCGACCGCGTGCAGCAGGAGGGCGGCACCCACCCGCAGGAGAACGTGCAGACCACGCTGATCCCCGCCGGCGGCGCGGCCATCGTCGAGTTCCACACCGACGTGCCGGGCAGCTACGTGATGGTCGACCACTCGATCTTCCGCGCCTTCAACAAGGGCGCGCTGGCGATCCTCAAGGTCGATGGCCAGGAAAACAAGGCGATCTACTCGGGCAAGGAGGTCGATTCGGTCTATCTGTCCGAGCGCGCCGAGCCCAACCTCAAGGCGGTCAGCGTCGCCGCCCGGGCGCACGCGGCCGGCACGCTCAGCAAGGACGAGCAGATCGCCGCGGGCAAGCAGCTGTTCACCGGCACCTGCTCGGTCTGCCACCAGGCCAACGGCGAAGGCCTGCCCGGCGTGTTCCCGCCGCTGGCCAGGTCGGACTACCTGGCCGGGCAGGACAAGAACCACCTGATCTCGATCCCGCTGCACGGCCTGACCGGCAGGATCACCGTCAACGGCAAGGACTACGATTCGGTGATGCCGCCGATGACCCAGCTCACCGACGACGAAGTGGCGAACCTGCTCACCTACGTGCTCAACAGCTGGGGCAACGCCGGCGGCCAGGTGAGCAAGGAAGAAGTGGCCAAGGTGCGTGCCCAGCCGGCTCCGCCGCAGACCGCGGAGCATTGACCGATGCGCCGCCGCCTCGCCTTCCTTCTGCTTGGCCTGCTGCTGGCCGTGCCGGCCGCGGCAGCGGACGATACCTCGTCGGCATACCGTCCGCTGCCGGGCGGCCGCTTCGCCAGCGTGCTGCCGGCCGATGGCAAGGCGGCGCCGGCGATCCTCGAACCCTTTCGCCTGCGCACCGAGCCGGTGACCAATGCCGAGTTCCTGGCGTTCGTCAAACGCCACCCTGAATGGCGTCGGGACCGCGTGCCGAACGTGTTCGCCGAAAAGCGCTACCTGTCGCACTGGGCCGCGCCCGACGCGCTCGGCCCCGGCGCTCTGCCACGCCAGCCGGTGACCCAGGTGAGCTGGTTCGCCGCCCAAGCCTACTGCGAAAGCGAGCACGCGCGGCTGCCGACCTGGTACGAGTGGGAATACGCCGCGGCCGCCGATGCCACCCGCACCGATGCACGCAGCGATCCGGCCTGGCGCGACCGCGTGCTGGCCTGGTACGGGCGCCCCTCCAACCAGGCGCTGCCGCCGGTCGGCGGCCAGCCCGACATCCATGGCGTGCGCGACCTGAACGGGCTGGTGTGGGAATGGGTCGAGGACTTCAACGCCATGATGACCAGCGCCGACAGCCGCGAGCAGGACGGCGCCGACAAGTTCAAGTTCTGCGGCGCCGGCGCCATCACCATGGAGCAGAAGGAAAACTACGCCACGCTGATGCGCGTGGCGATGCTGTCTTCGCTCAAGGCCACCGACACCACCGTCAACCTCGGCTTCCGCTGCGCAAAGCCCGACTGAAGGATTCGCCATGAAACGATTGTTGCTGACGCTCGCGGCGCTGCTTGCCGGCGGCGTTCACGCCGCCTCGCCGCTGCCGACCGATTCGGTTTACCAGATGGCGGTGCCGCTGACCGGCCAGGACGGCCACACCGCGCCGCTGGCCGCGCGCCGTGGCGAGCCGCAACTGGTGAGCATGTTCTATACCTCCTGCACGATGGTCTGCCCGATGATCATCGACACCATGAAAGCCACCCGCCGCGCCGCCGGCGAGCCGGGCCGTGTGGGCCTGCTGGCGGTGAGCTTCGATCCTGCGCGCGACAACGTCGATGCGCTGCGCCGCTACGCCGCCGCGCACAGGCTCGATGCGCGCTGGTGGACCCTGGCGCGCACCGAACCGCAGGACACCCGCGCGCTCGCCGCGCTGCTGGGCGTGCAGTACCGCAAGCTGCCCGACGGCGAGTACAACCACTCCAGCGCCTTGCTGCTGCTCGACGGGGAAGGGCGCATCGTGGCGCGCACCAGCATCATCGGCCGCATCGATCCCGAGTTCGTGGCCGCCGTGCGCAAGCTCGCTGGCGACTGATTTGGTGGAAGCGCGTACTCATCCGTCATCGGCCCGGGTTCACGGAGAAGAATCGCGCTCGATGCCACTCGCTTCTTCTGTCACATCGGCGCTGGCAGGTGGACCTGAGACGCGCCTCCGCTTGAGCGACCCGATCCATGCCCTGTGCCGCGACGCGCCTACGTGGATCGGTCTGTCGCTGACCACGCCGGGCGGGCCCAAGGTCACCCGCCATTTTTTCGTCCCGGCAAAGCCGCCTGCAGGAGTCCCGCATGTTCCCGATGACCCCCCCGTTCGCGCTGCTTGCCGCCCTGGCACTGGGCGCCGCGATGCAGTCCGCGCCGGCCCGCGCGCAGCACGACCACGCCACGCACGCCCACGTCACCCCAGCGGTGCCACCGCGGGCGCAGCGTTGGGATACCGATGCCGCGCTGCGCGATGGCATGGACCGGATCCATACCGCGCTGGAGGAATTGCGCCACTACGAGATGGGCCACATGGACCTGACCATGGCGCTCGACCGCGTGGGCCTGATCGAGCAGGCGGCGGCCGACATCTTCGCCAGGTGCAAGCTGCCGCCCCAGAGGGATGCCGTACTTCACGGCATGCTGGTGTCGCTGCTTGGCGCCGCGCGGGAATTCAGGGCCGACCCGCAGGACATGGCGCAGGTGGAAGCCATGCGCACCGCGGTGGCCGACTACCCGCGCTACTTCGATGCACCACGTTGGCATACGCCTACATCCGGAGCGCGTTGACCCCGCCTGGTGCCGCAAAAGCCAGGCGTGGATGTGACCTTCCCCGCACGGCGGGGGCGAAGGGCGGATGGAGGCGCTCTTGCGCTGAGCCGTCACCCCAACGGTGGCAGCCAGCGCCCGCTCGCCACGCATCGTGTCAATGCCTCACGCGCGGGTGCGATGTCGATTCCCCGCGCGGCCAGCCACCCCGGGTCGAACAGTGTCTCGGCATAGCGTTCGCCCGGATCGCACAGCAGGCTCACGATGCTGCCGCGCTCGCCACGGGCACGCATCCCCGAGGCCAGCTGCAGGCAGGCGACCAGGTTGGTGCCCGACGATCCGCCGTAGCGGCGGCCGAGCAGTTCCTCCAGCAACCGGGTGGCGGCGATGGAGGCGGTGTCGGGCACCTCGACCACCTGGTCGACCACGTCGAACAGGAAGCCCGGTTCCACGCGCGGGCGGCCGATGCCCTCGATCAGCGTCGGCCGCTGCGCCACCGCCTCGCGGTCGCGCGTGCGCCAGCCCTGCACGAAGCCGCTGCCCGCCGGCTCGGCCACGCACAGGCGGGTGTCCAGGCGGCGGTAGCGCAGGTAGCGGCCGATGGTGGCGGAAGTGCCGCCGGTACCGGCGCCGCAGACGATCCACGCCGGCACCGGCTGCGGCTCGCGCACCATCTGCTGGATGATCGATTCGGCAATGTTGTTGTTGCCGCGCCAGTCGGTGGCGCGCTCGGCCCGGCCGAACTGGTCCAGGTGGCTGGCGCCGCGCGCGGCGTGTGCGGCGGCGCGCGCGTGCACCTGGGACGGGTCATCGACCAGGTCGCAGGTGCCGCCCAGCGCCTGCACCTCGCGGATCTTGCGCGGCGCGGTGCACGCGGGCATCACCGCGGTGAAGGACAGGCCCAGCAATCGCGCGAACCAGGCCTCGGAGATCGCGGTGCTGCCGGAGGAGGCGTCGACCACGGCCTGACCCTCGTGCAGGCGGCCGTTGCACAGCGCATAGAGATACAGCGAACGCGCCAGACGATGCTTGAGGCTGCCGCTGGGATGGGCCGATTCGTCCTTGAAATAGAAGTCGATGCCCGGAAAGCCGGCAAGCGCCAGCTTGAGCAGGTGCGTGTCGGCCGAGCGTGCGGCTTCCTGGGCGAGCGTGTCCAGCGCGCCGTGCACCCAATGCCGCGTGGCCTGCCGTGGCGGGTCGATGAGGCGCAAGGTGTTTTCCATGAGGTTTCCGGTGAGGGGCGCTCGTGCCGAGGCGTCTGCGCAGCCACGCGTGGTGCATGATGGGAATGCCGGGCAGCACGCGAGCCAGGTCGCATCGCGGTTCTTCCGCCCGGGACAAATCCATGCTCGACGATGCACGGGCCAGCGCGCTTGACCCAGGTCAGCACGAACACGGTCCGCCGTGGGCGCAATGTCGCAGCCGGTGGCCGGCCGCGAGCGCCGGTGGCGCTGGTTTCGCGCTTGCCTGTGCCCTGATGCAGGTCATGGCCCGGCCGGGCGCAGCGGCGCAAGCTGGCGGCTTGTCGCAAAAGGCCGCGAGGGCCTTGTCATGGCCACCTGGTATCCCTGGATTCTGCTCATCCACCTCGCCTGCGCCATCGTGTTCGTCGGCGCGGCGGCGTTCGAGGTGTTCGTGCTGGAGGGCCTGCACAAGCGCTTCGATGCGCCGACCATGGCCACCATCGAACAGGCGGTGATGGCGCGCGTGCGCCGGTTCATGCCGTTCGTGGTGCTGCTGCTGTTCGTCAGCGGTGGCATGCTGTTCGACATCCGCTGCGACGGCATCGCCTGCGTCGGCACGCGCTTCGGCGGGTTCCTGCTGCTCAAGGTTGCGCTGGCGTTCGGCGTGCTCGGCGTGTTCGTCAATGCGGTATGGACCGGGGCGCGTGGGCGCATGAGTGGGTGCCGCTTCCGTCACACCCATCGCGTGGTGCTGGCGTTGATGGTCGGCATCGTGTTCCTGGCCAAGACCATGTTCTACTTGTAAGTCCCATCCCCAAGGAGCAAGCGTCATGTCGAAAGTGAAGTTCAAGGGCGAGCCGGTCGAGGTCACGGGCGCGTTCCCGTCCAAGGGTGCGGCGGCACCGGCGTTCACGCTGGTCGGCAAGGACCTGGCCGACGTGACGTTGTCCAGCTACGCCGGCCAGCGCAAGGTGCTCAACATCTTCCCCAGCATCGATACGGGCGTATGTGCCGCCTCGGTGCGCCGCTTCAACGAGCTGGCGGCCAAGCTCGAGAACACCGTGGTGCTGTGCATCTCGGCCGACCTGCCGTTCGCGCAAGCGCGCTTCTGTGGCGCCGAAGGGCTGGACCGGGTGGTGATGCTCTCGACCATGCGCGGCCGCGATTTCCTGGGCGACTACGGCGTGGCGCTGGCCACCGGTCCCCTGGCCGGCCTGGCGGCGCGCGCGGTGGTGGTGCTGGATGCGGACAACCGCGTATTGCATGCGCAGCTGGTGGACGAGCTGACGAACGAGCCCGACTACGACGCGGCGCTGGCGGCTTTGGGCTAGCACCAGGCTTGTTGCAGAAGCCCACTTGCAGGCGATGCTTTTGGCTCGGCCGGGGAAGTGCATCGCCCACGAGTGGGCTCCTACGGGGCTCCCGTGCAGCCGGCGCGGACTCCCCGGTCGGGAAGTCAGCGGCTGACGGAAACCAGCGGCACGCCGATGCCGCGGGCGTTCGGGTTCAGGCCCAGTCCGTACTTGAGGCTGCGGCCGATGCGTTCGGCATAGTCGATCATCTGCGTCGCGCCGGCCTCATCCAGTTCCTCGGCGCAGGTGGCGCGCCACAGCGACAGCCAGTGGTCGAAATGTTCCGCGCGGATCGGCAGTTGCCGGTGCGCGGACATCGGGTTGCCGCGGTAGCTGTTGGCGCGCAGCGCCACCGAGCACCAGAACGAGGTGAGCAGACGCTTGTGTTCCGGCCAATCGTGGACGACGGCGTTGAACACCGGGCCGATCATCGGATCGGCGGTGACCTTGTCGTAGAAATGATCGACCAGGCGAGCGATCGCGGTTTCGTTGAGCGTGGATTCGGACATGTCGTTATCGGTTGGGCCGCGCCGCGGTGTGGCCGCGGCGCGGCTCCCATATTACTTGGCGCGGCTGATCGTGCCCTTCATAAGGGCGGCGTGGCCGGGGAAGGAGCAGAAGAAGCTGTAATCCTGGCCGGGCTTGAGCGCATCGACCTTGAAGGTGGTCGAGTCACTCTCGCCACCGCCGATGATCTTCGTGTGCGCGATGACGCGGCTGTCGCCGGGCTTGATGTAGTTGTTGTCGATGCCGGCCTTGGCGCCGTCGGCGACGATGCCCGGCTCATCGGCGGTGGAGGACACCACCACGTTGTGGCCCATCGCGGCCTTGGGCAGCTTGCCCACGTGCTTGAGCGTGATGGTGAACTGCTTGCAGGTGTTGGGCACCACGATCGACTTCTGGTCGAACTGCATGGCGTCGTTGCCCTGGATGGTGGTCGAGCAGTTGGACGCGGCCCAGGTCGGGGCGGCGACGAGGGCAAGCAAGGCGACAGCGAACAGACGGCGTTTCACGGAGACTCTCCTTTGCTTTCGGGGGAAGGGGAGGGTGCCGGTGCCCCGGTCGGGGCCGGACCGTCGAGCGGCTCGTCCTCCATCAGCGGCAGCACGGCGGGGCTGTCCAGGTCGTCGAACTGCTGGTGGTTGGCGGCCCAGAAGAACAAGGCCACGGCGACCAATACGATCACCCCGGTAACCGGGATCAGCACCAGCAGGATGTTCATGCGCGCAACGCCGGGGCGGCGTGCCCGCGGCCCACGCGCAGGCCATTGAGCACCACTACCAGCGAACTGGCCGACATGCCGATCGCGGCCAGCCACGGCGGCACCAGGCCGGCGGCGGCGAAAGGCACGGCCAGCAGGTTGTAAGCCAGTGACCAGCGCCGGCCCTGGGCGACCACGCGGGCCAGTTCGCGCGCGATGCGGCGCGCCTGAAGCAGCCCGTCCAGGCGGCCGCGCGCCAGCAACACGCCGGCGTGCGCCTGGGCCAGATCGGTGCCGGAGGCAAGTGCCGCGGAGACGTCCGCGCCGGCCAGCGCCGGAGCGTCGTTGCTGCCGTCGCCGATGGCGAGGGTGACGTGGCCTTGCGTGCGCGCCACCTCGAGCAGCGCCAGCTTGTCCGCCGGCGACTGGCGGCCGGCCCAGCGCGTGATGCCCAGCGCGCTGGCGACGGTGGCCACGCGGGCGCGGGTGTCGCCGCTGGCGAGTGCGGTGACGATGCCTTCGCGGCGCAGCGCCTGCAACGTGGCGGCGGCATCGGCGCGTGGTGCTTCGCTGACATGGAAAGCGGCCAGCGGACCGTGGATATCGGCCAGTAGCAGGGTGCCGGCGGCACTCGCCGGCACGGCGCGGCCGCTCGGCGCCAGCGCGAAATCGGGCCGACCCAGGCGCAGCGCGTGGCCATCGACCTCGGCGCTGATGCCGGCGGTGGCGGTGATCACCAGCGATTCCACCGGCGGCGTATCGCCGGTCCACGCGGCGGCCAGCGCGGCGGCCAGCGGATGGGTGCTCTCGCGCGCCAGTGCGGCGGCCAGTCGCAGCGCGTCGGTGGGCGCCAGGCCCTCGCGCAGCGGCTCGACCGCATCGGGCTCGAGCCAGGGCGTGGTCAGCGTGCCGGTCTTGTCGAACAGCGCGTAGTCGACACGGGCGAGCGTGTCGAGCGCGGCCGGCTCGGTCACCAGCACGCCGCGGCCGGCGAGCACGGCCAGCGCGCGGGTGAGCGCGGCCGGGCGGGTCAGTGCGAAGGCGCAGGGGCAGGCCACCACCAGCACCGCGACGGCCGCATCGAAGGCGCGCGTGCGGTCGATGTACAGCCAGGCCAGCGCGGTGAGCACGGTGAGCACGAGCACGCGCAGCACGAAGCGGCTGGCATCGCGGTCGGCCGCGTCGACCGGCTCGCGCGCCTGGCGCGCCCGGCCGGCGAGCCGGCCCAGGCGCGCGGCGGTGGTGTCATCGCCGCTGTGCTCCACGCGCAGGTCGGCCGGTCCGCCGAGCACTACGGAGCCGGCGACCAGCCGCTCACCACGCTCCCGCCGCCGCGGGTGCGATTCGCCCGAGAGCAGTGCCTCGTCCACCTCGATCGAGGCGCTCTCCAGCACGCCATCGGCCGGCACTGTGCCGCCCTCGGCGATGCGCACGCGGTCGCCGGCGAGCAGTTCCAGCGCGGGCACGGTTTCCAGGCTGCCGTCGGCGCGGCGCCGTTCGGCCAGCAGTGGCGTGGCGTCCTGCGCGGCCTCGCCCAGCGCACCGCTGGCGTGGCGCGCGCGCAACTCGACGTGGCGCGCCGCCAGCAGCAGGAACACGAACATGCTGACCGAATCGAAATAGATCTCGCCGTGGCCGCGCACGGTGCTCCACACGCTGGCGCCGAAGGTCAGCACGATCGCCAGCGAGACGGTGAGGTTTACGCCCAGCCGGCGCATGCGCAGTTCGCGCCAGGCGCCGGCGAGGAACGGCTGCGCCGAGTAGGCGATCACCGGCGCGGTGGTCAGCAGGCTGAGCCAGCGAAACAGCCCACGCGTGGTGAAGTCGACGAAATCGACCACGCCGATGTACATGACGAAGGCGTAGGTCATCACCTGCATGGCGCACATGCCGGCGACCAGCAGGCGCTTGAGCGCGTCGGTGGCCTCGCCGCTGCGGGCGTCGTCGATCTGGTCGCGGCGCAGTGGTCGTGCGCTGCAGCCGGCAGCGGCGAAGGCGTCGAGCAGTTGCGGCAGCGCGAGGCGGGCCGGGTCCCACACGATGCGCGCGCGTTGCGCGCGGGCGTCGATTGCCACGCGGCTGACGCCGGGCAACGCATGCAGGCGCTCGTCCAGGCGCAGCACCTGGCGTGCGTCGGCGAGGCCTTCGATGCGCAGCACGGTCTCCGCGCGTCCGTCGCGGCGCGGCCGCACCACCTGGGCGGCCAGCCGCGGATGCAGCCACGCGGCGTGTGCGCCAACGGCGTTCATGGGGTGCGTCCCGGCTCGCCGGCCGCGGCATCGGATGCACGCGCGGACTTGCCGCTGCCCGCGCCCGCCTTGGCCGCGTCCGCCCCGTGCACCGGCATGTCCAGCAAGGTGTGCGGATGGGCGTCCTCCACCGGCACGTCGGCGTAGCGCGAGCTCAGCACGATGGTCCAGATGCAGCCGGCCAGCGACGCGACCAGGATCACCGCGCCCAGCCACAGCACGGGCTGCCGGTACCAGGCGTCGGCTCGTGCCGGCGCCGCTTCAGCGGGAGGCTTGCGCTGCTGCATCGCCTTGGCGGGACAGGTGGTAGACGTAGGCGGCCAGCACGCGGATCTGGTCGTCGGTCAGGCGTTTGCTCCAGGCCGGCATGTGGCCCTGGCGGCCGCCGCCGATGGTGTGCACGACATCTTCGAACTTGCCGCCATGCAGCCAGATGTGGTCGGTCAGGTTGGGCGCGCCCAGCGCGGGATTGCCCTTGCCCTGCGCGCCGTGGCAGGCCGCGCAGGTGGTGAACAGCGGCTGGCCGGCGGCGGCGCGACTGGCGTCGTGCGGCGAGCCGGACAGGCTCAGCACGTAGTTGGCCAGGTTTTTGACGTTGTCCTCGCCCAGGCTCGCCCACGGCGGCATCAGGCCGCTGCGGCCGTCATGGATGGAGGACAGGATGTCCTTGCCGCTGCCGCCGTAGAGCCAGTCGTCGTCGATCAGGCTGGGCGCGCCCAGCTTGACGTTGCCGTAGCCACCGCGGCCATGGCAGGCGGCGCAGTTGTCCACGAACAGGCGTTCGCCCATCTGCAGCGCGGCCGGATCGTCGGCCAGCTGCTCGACCGGGTATTGGCGGAAGCGCACCACCAGTTCGTCCAGCTTGGCGTTGTTGATCGACTCGGCCCTGGCCAGCTCGCCGTGCGCGCTCCAGCCCAGGATGCCCTTGTGGTTGCCGAAGCCGGGGTAGAGCACCAGATAGGCGGCGCCGGCGACGAACATGGCGCCGGACAGCAACAGCCACCACAGCGGCAGGTTGCGCACGCCCTCGCGGATGGTGCCGTGGGCCCACACGTGGCCCGAGGTGTCATCCGACAGTGTCGGGATTTTCGCCCGCGGTGCCCACAGGTAAAGCAGGAACGTGATGCCGAAGTTCAGCACCACCAGGAACATCACCCACAACGACCAACCCGGACTCACGGCTGTTCACCCTTGTCATGCTTGTCTTTCCCAGCGGTACGCGGGTTGCCCGGCACCGGTCCTTCCGGTTTGTCTTCCATGGGAAGCTCGCTCATCCGCTTGAAGGTGGAGCGGTGGCGCTTGCGCCAGGCCCAGATCCAGATGCCGATGAAAACCAGCATCAGCAGCACGGTGACCGCGCCGGTCAGGTGTCCCCAGAAGGGGTTCATCATGGGATGGTTCATGGCATGCCTCCGTGACCGGTCGGCACCGGCACCTTGCCCGCCGGCTCGTTCTGGATGCCCAGGCCCTGCAGGTAGGCGATCAGCGCGTCCATCTCGGTCTTGCCGGCAAGCGCCTGTCTGGCGCTGGCGATGTCCGCGTCGGTATAGGGGTCGCCCAGCTGGCGCAATACGCGCATGCGCGCCTCGATATCCTCCGCACTGATCTTGTTGTGTTCCAGCCACGGGTAGGCCGGCATGTTGGACTGCGGCACCACCTGGCGCGGATCCTCCAGGTGCAGGCGCTGCCAGTCGTCGGTGTACTTGCCGCCGACGCGCGCCAGGTCCGGGCCGGTGCGCTTGGAGCCCCACTGGAAGGGACGGTCGTAGACCGACTCCTGCGCGGTGGAGAAGTGTCCATAGCGCTGGGTTTCGGCGCGCAGCGCGCGGATCATCTGCGAGTGGCACAGGTAGCAGCCTTCGCGCACGTAGACGTCCTTGCCGGCCAGCCGCAGCGGGTCGTAGGGCTTGACCCCGGCCGGCGCCTTCACCGCGTGCGCTTCCATGAACAACGGCGTGATCTCGGCCAGGCCGCCGATCGACACCATGATCGCGGTCAGGATGCCCAGCAGCGCGGCATTCTTCTCGATGATTTCGAAATGCTTGTAAGCCATGACTTGGGGTTCCTCAGCCCACACCCGGCAGCGGCTCGGGTACCTGGTGCGGGTCGGGCTCGGGGATCGGCACCGGGATCGGCTTGATCAGCCGCGCGCGCGCATCGGCGGCGGTGTGCCACAGGTTCCAGGCCATCAGCACCATGCCGGCCAGAATCACCACTCCAGCGAACCAGCGCGTCCAGTACATCGGCTGGATCGCCAGCAGGCTGTCGATGAACGGATAGGTGAGCGAGCCGTCCGGCAGCGTGGCGCGCCACATCAGCCCCTCGGTGACGCCGGCGACCCACATCGAGCCGACGTACAGCACCACGCCGAACACGTGCAGCCAGAAGTGCCATTCCATCGCCTTCTGCGAATACATCGCCGGGCGGCCCAGCGCGCGCGGCGCCATCGCGTAAAGCGATCCGATGGTGATCATCGCCACCCAGCCGAGCGCGCCGTTGTGGACGTGCGCCACCGTCCAGTCGGTGTAATGCGAGAGCTTGTTGACGGTCTTGACCGCCATCATCGAGCCCTCGAAGGTGGAGCCGGCGTAGAACACCAGCGCCAGCACCATGAACTTGGCGGCCGCATCGGTCTTGAGCTTCGGCCAGGAGCCGTTGAAGGTCATCAGGCCGTTGGCGGCCGAGCCCCAGCTGGGCATCAGCAGCACCAGCGAGAACGCCATGCCGACCGACTGCACCCAGTCCGGCAGCGCGGTGTACATCAGGTGGTGCGCGCCGGCCCACATGTACACCGAGATCAGCGCCCAGAAGTTCACGATGGAGAAGCGGTAGCTCCACAACGGCTGCTGCGCCTGGCGCGGCACGAAGTAGTACATCATCCCCAGGAAGCCGGCGGTCAGGAAGAACGCCACCGCGTTGTGGCCGTACCACCACTGCACCATCGCATCGACCACGCCCGAATAGATCGGGTAGGACTTGGACAGCGACACGGGGATGACCAGGTTGTTGACGATGTGCAGCAGGCCGACCGCGATGATCCACGCGCCGTAGTACCAGTTGGCCACGTAGATGTGCTTGATGCGCCGCCGCGCCAGCGAGCCGAAGAACACCACGCCGATGCTCACCCACACCACGGCGATCAGGATGTCCACCCACCATTCGGGCTCGGCGTATTCCTTGCTCTGGGTGAGGCCCAGCGGCATGGTGATCATTGCCGCGAGGCAGGCCGCTTGCCAGCCCCAGAAGGTGAACGCGGCCAGCCGCGGATAGGCCAGCCGGGCGTGCCCGGTGCGTTGCACCACGTAGTAGCAGGTGCCGATCAGCGCCGAACCGCCGAAGGCGAAGATCACGCCGAAGGTGTGGTCGGGACGGATGTGGCTGAAGGTCAGCCAGGAGGTATCGAAGTTGAACAGCGGCCACGCCAGCTGCGCGGCTGCGAGCACGCCGACCGACATACCGATGATGCCCCACACGGCCGCGGCCAGCAGGAATTGGCGCACGACCTTGTCGTTGTAGTACTCGGTATTGGGCATGGAAGGATTCCGCTGGTGTTGTGCGTATTGTCCGTTGCAGTGTGCGTTGCCCGTTGACGTGGATCAGATGGCTGCGACAAACCACCGCGAGTTCGGCTGTGGCCGGTTGTCGCAGCATTGCTCTGATCGAATTCCGGCGCGCGGACGGGCGCGGCATGCGGCCATGTTCCGCTTGGCGCGTGGGCATGCGGTGAACCTCCGGCACGCTGATCTGGATCAGGGCAGCCCCGCACCGCGGCCGGCATGCTGGCGTCACAGCAACAGACAGCCGCCATGACCCACGTCGTCACCGAGAACTGCATCAACTGCAAGCACACCGATTGCGTTGAGGTGTGTCCGGTCGACGCCTTCCACGAAGGCCCGAACTTCCTGGTCATCAACCCCGACGAGTGCATCGATTGCACGCTCTGTGTGGAGGAGTGCCCGGTGGGCGCGATCTATCCCGAACTGGACATCCCGGCCGGACAGGAAGGTTTCCTGGCCCTCAATGCCGAACTGGCGCGCGAGTGGCCCGTGATCGTCACGAAGATCCCCGCGATGGATGATGCCGCGCGTTGGGATGGCGTGCCGGACAAGCTGCCGCTGCTGAAGCGCTAGCGCGGGCTTGCGGAAGGCAACTCCGCGTCGCGACCCCACCCGGTTGGGGTTGGGCTTCAGCTCACCATCACAGCCCCGGTAGGCCGAAGCCCACCCTGTGCACAGGCGCCGCGCCTGCTCCTGGCGACCAGGCGTCAACCGTCCTGCGGCACCCGTCGCAGATTCAGCGCATAACCGGCGGCCAGCACCAATGCCACCGCCAGCTGCGCGATCACCGACTGCCAGGTCGGGTAAATGCCCAGCAATTCGATGCGCGGCAAGGGTGCGGTGAGTACGCCGATCCAGCCGGCCTCCTGCAAGGCGGCGATGCCCTTGCCGGTGAGCACGATCGCCAGCAGCGCGATCAATGCCGAACTGGCCGAGAAGAACTTGCCCAGCGGCAGGCGTCGGCTGGTGCGCAACAGCAGCCAGGCGATTACCGCCAGGGTGAGCGTGCCGGTGCCGATGCCGGCAAGCAGCCAGCCGCGCGGACCTTCGCTCCACATCGCCACGTAGAACAGGATGGTCTCGAACACCTCGCGGTAGACCGAGATGAAGGCGAGCCCGAACAGGAACCAGGCCGAACGGTCCAGCGTGGCGGCCATCTTCGCTTTCAGGTAGGCCTGCCAGCGTCCGCCGACGCTCTTGCGATGCATCCATAGCCCCACGCACAGCAGCACCGCGGCGGCAAACAGCGAGGACAGCCCTTCGGTCAGCTCGCGCCCGGCGCCGCTGATGGTCACCGCGTAGCTGGCCACCGCCCAGGTGGCCAGGCCCGCCAGCAGCGCCAGGCCCCAGCCGGCGTGCACGTAGCGCAGCATCGCCGGGCGCTCGGCCTTGCGCAGGAAGGCCAGCAAGGCGACGACCACCAGCAGCGCTTCCAGTCCTTCGCGCACCAGGATGGTCCAGGCGCCGAGGAACGCCGAGGCGGCGTCGGCGGAGCCGCTGGCCAGCGTGGCCTGGGCGCGTTGCAGCAGGGTGTCGGCGAGGCGCTGCCTGGCCAGCACGTCGTCGCGGGCCACGCCACCGCCGACGGCGGTGCGATAGGCCGCCATCGCCGTTTCCAGCTCCGCGCGCAGCGTGCCGTCGCGCGCGTCCAGTTGCGGCTCGACCGGCTCGACGCCATCGAGGTAGGCCGACAGGGCCAGGCGCTGCGCCTCGTCGGTGTCGCCCTGCTGCCAGGCAGCCAGGCTGGCGCCGAGCTTCGCGCGTGCCAGCGCCAGCCCGGAGGCGGATTTGGGCAAGGCTTCCGGATGCGCCCGCAGATAGCCCACGATCGCCGCCGCCTGTCGCTCGCCCAGCATCGGCGCCAGTTGCGCCACGCGGGCGCGGGACAGCGTATCGAGATTGTCCAGCCGCGCGCGCGCGGCTTCGGCGTGCGGCCATGCCTGTGCGCCTTCGGTGGCCGCATCGGCGTAGGCCAGCGTGCCCACGTAGTAGGCCAGCGACCAGCGGTCCGGTTTCGACAGCGTGCCGGCATAGCCGGCCATCGCGGTGCCCTTGACGCCCTGGCTGATCGCCTCGAACAGCGACAATGCGCTGCGCTGGTCGGCACGGGTGCGGTCGGTGAAGTCGATCGGCGGCGGATCGAGCGCCGCCGCCGCGGGACCATCGCCCCGGCCGTGCGCGCCGTGACAGGCCGCGCAGGTCTGCTGGTAGAGCGCGGCGCCGCGGGCAAGATCGGGTGTGTGGGCCGGTGCCGTGGGCACGGGGTAGGCGGCGAGCAATGCATCGGCCAGCGCGTGGGCCTGGGCGGCGACCTTGTTGGCAGGCGCCTTCGCATCGATGAGTTGCACCAGTTGCTCGGCCTGGCCGCGCAGTCCGGCCGTATCCGGGTGCGCGGGCAACTGTGCCAGGCGCTGGCTCACGGTGCCGGCGAACTCGCGCATCTCGGCGTACTCGGAGGCGCTGGCCACCTGGCCGTCGCGCACGGCGCCGGCATAGTCGGTGGCCAGGTAATCGAGCATCTGCCAGGTCTGGCTGACCATCGCGGGTGCTGGAGCGGCGCCGGCGGCGGCCGCCGTGGCAGGGGGCGTCGGCAGGGACTGGGCGAAGGCGGGGCACGCAGCCACCAACAGGGCGAAGACCACGGTCCGGGCTGCCCACTCGTTGAGAATGCCTATCATTGCCTCAGTATAGGTCGTAACAGCACGAGGGGTGTCGGGCGTGTCGGGATGCCGCAGTTTCGCGAGAAAGATCGCGGAAGCCTGATCTTGTAGGGAACTCGAAAAACCCCCAAAGCTTTCGACTCCTACAAACAAGTCGCACGGAGGGAGTTATTCGAGGTTCCTTCAGGAGCGCACAGGCGCGCTCCTCAGCAGCGCCATCACCATCCCCCTAGCCGAGAACCAAAAAAACCGGGGCCTTGCGGCCCCGGCTTTGCATCCCGCGCCGGCTTCGCGAAGGAAGCCGGCCTGATGTTTCCTACTTCGCCACCACCCGTACCATTTCCAGGCACTTGTTCGAGTAGCCCCACTCGTTGTCGTACCAGCTGACCAGCTTGACGAACGTGGGATCGAGCGCGATGCCGGCATCGGCGTCGAAGATCGAAGTGCGCGCGTCGCCGCGGAAGTCCGTCGCCACCACCTTCTCCTCGGTGTAGCCCAGGATGCCCTTCAGGGCGCCTTCGGACTGCGCCTTCATCTCGGCGCAGATCTCGGCGTAGGTGGCCGGGTTCTCGAGCTCGACGGTGAGGTCGACCACGGACACGTCCGAGGTCGGCACGCGGAAGGACATGCCGGTGAGCTTCTTGTTGAGCTCGGGAATCACCACGCCCACCGCTTTCGCCGCGCCGGTCGAGGAGGGGATGATGTTCTCCAGGATGCCGCGGCCGCCGCGCCAGTCCTTGTTGCTCGGGCCGTCGACCGTCTTCTGGGTGGCGGTGGCGGCGTGCACGGTGGTCATCAGGCCGCGCTTGATGCCCCACTTGTCGTTGAGCACCTTGGCCAGCGGCGCCAGGCAGTTGGTGGTGCACGAGGCATTGGAGATGATCGCCTCGCCGGCGTACTTCTGGTGGTTCACGCCGTACACGAACATCGGCGTGTCGTCCTTGGACGGCGCCGACTGGATGACCTTCTTCGCGCCCGCGTCCAGGTGCTTCTGGCAGGTTTCCTTGGTCAGGAACAGGCCGGTGGACTCGATCACCACGTCGGCACCGACCTCGTCCCACTTCAGGTTGGCCGGATCGCGCTCCTGGGTCAGGCGGATGCGCTTGTCGTTGACTACCAGGTGGCCGCCGTCGATCGACACTTCGCCCTGGAAACGGCCGTGCACCGAGTCGTAGCGCAGCATGTACGCCAGGTAATCGGGCTCCAGCAGATCGTTGATGGCGACGATCTCGATGTCCTTGGAGAAGTTCTGCACGGCGGCGCGCAGCACGTTGCGACCGATGCGGCCGAAGCCGTTGATGGCGACCTTGATGGCCATGGGCATTTGCTTCCTCTGGTTCGTTGAAGGCGGCAGGCGGTCCGGCGACCGCAAAGAACGCTCATTTTAGCCTGAACCGGCGTGTGGCTTTCGGCACGGCGATAGCTGCCGAGGCACCTATCACCGCCGTCGCGCGTTCTTGCGCCGGGGCGTGCGAGGATGCGCTCGGGTCCATCCTCGCTGGAGCCACGCCATGCAAGCGCACGTCACCCCGTTCTTCCATGCGGCAACCTCGACCTGGAGCTATCTGGTGCGCGACCCGGCCAGCGGTGAGGCTGCGGTGATCGACCCGCCGCTCGACTTCGACCTGGCCTGCGGCGAGGTCGGCCACGCCAGCGCCGCGGCGATCCTGCAAGCGGCCGGGCGCGACGGCGCCCATGTGCGCTGGGTGCTGGAAACCCACGCGCACGCCGACCATCTCTCGGCCGCGCACTGGCTGGCCGAACGCTGCGGTGCGCAGACGGCGATCGGCGCAGGCATCGTGCAAGTGCAGCGGACTTTCCGCCAGCGGCTGGGCCTGGACGAGGAAGAGCCGCACCTCGACGCCAGCGCCTTCGACCGCCTGCTGCACGATGGCGACGAACTGCCGATCGGCAACCTGAGCATCCGCGTGTTGGCCACGCCGGGGCACACCGCCGACAGCGTGAGTTACCTCATCGGCGATGCGGTGTTCGTCGGCGATACCCTGTTCTCGCCGGGCGCAGGCTCGGCCCGATGCGATTTTCCCGGCGGGGACGCGCATGCCCTGTACCGGTCGGTCTGGCGGATCTATGGCCTGCCGGCCAGCCGCATGTTCCTCGCGCACGATTACCCTTCCGATGGTGCGGCGCCACGCGCGGAGGTGCCGATGGACGAACAGCGCAGCACCAACAAGCACATCCGCGAGGGCGTCGACGAAGCCGCCTTCGTCGCCATGCGGCAGCAGCGTGATGCCGGCCTGCCGCCACCGCGCCTGCTGTGGCCGGCGCTGCAGGTGAACATACGCGGCGGGCGCCTGCCGCCGCCGGACAACCACGGCCGGCGCTATTTCAAGCTGCCGCTGCAGTGGCGGGTGGAGTGAGGCACACTGGCGGGCCCTTTCCCGCGTGTTGCCTTCGATGATGTCCTTGCGCCGTTCCGCCGCCTGCCTGCTTGCCGGCTTCCTGCTCGTTCCCGGCGCCCGCGCCTGGGGGCCGGAGGGCCACCGCATCGTGGCCGAGCTGGCGCAGCGCCACCTGAGCCCCGCCGCCGAAGCGCAGGTCGAGCGCCTGCTGGCGCCGGAGCACACGCGCCGGCTGGCCGACATCGCCACCTGGGCGGACGACATCCAGGACGACCCGGCGCAAAAGGCGCTGTGGAAGGCCACGCGCAGGCAGCATTACATCAACTTCCGCGACCGCACCTGCGGCTACCAGCCGCCGCGCGACTGCCCCGACGGACGCTGCGTGATCGGCGGCCTCGCGCACTACGCGGCAGTGCTGGCCGACCGCAGCCAGAGCGAGGCCGCCAGGCGCGAGGCGCTGAAGTTCGTGGTGCATTTCGTCGGTGACGAACACCAACCGCTGCATGCCGGCTATCGGCCCGACAAGGGCGGCAACACGTTCCAGGTACGGTTCGAAGGCAAGGGCAGCAACCTGCACCGTGTGTGGGATTCCGGGATGCTGCGCACGCGCGCCCTGGATTGGCAGGATTACGCACAGCGGCTGGACGCACGTGGGCCGGTGGCCCTGCCGCCCGCGTCGGACACGCCCTACGTGGCATGGGCGCAGGAGTCGTGCCGGCTCAGCCGCGATATCTATCCGGACGGCCATGCGATCGATGCCGGGTACGTCGAGGCGGAACTGCCGCTGGCGGAGCGGCGCCTGCGCGAAGCGGGACGGCGGCTGGCCGAACTGTTGAACCGGACCCTGGGCTGATCGCGCAACGCGTCACACTGCATACGATTGCAGCCCGTCGCGTGCACGCCGCCATCTGCTAGCCTCGCGGCATGAACGCCGACAATCCGCTTCGCCGCACCAAGATCGTCGCCACCCTGGGCCCCGCCACCGACGCGCCGGGCATGCTCGCGCGGCTGATCGCCGAGGGCGTGGACGTGGTCCGCCTGAATCTGTCCCACGGCCAGCCGCAGGATCATCGCGCCCGCGCCATGGCGGTGCGCGACGCGGCGCAGGCGGCCGGGCGCGAAGTCGGCATCCTGGCCGACCTGCAGGGTCCGAAGATCCGCATCGAGAAATTCGCCCACGGGCCGGTCGAACTGCATCCGGGCGATCCGTTCGTGCTCGATTGCTCGCCCGACGCACCGCCGGGCGACAGTACCCGCGTGGGCGTCAGCTATCACGAACTGCCGAACGACGTGGTCGCCGGCGACGTACTGCTGCTCGACGACGGCCTGGTGGCGTTGAGCGTGCTCGAGGTGGACGGTGCGCAGGTGCGCTGCGAGGTGCTGATCGGCGGCCGCCTGTCCGACCGCAAGGGGCTCAACCGCCAGGGCGGTGGGCTGTCGGTGGCCGCGCTGTCGGACAAGGATCGCGCCGACATCCAGCTGGCTGCCGAAATCGGCGCCGATTTCCTGGCCGTCTCGTTCGTACGCTCGGCGGCCGACATGGAACAGGCCCGGCGCCTGCTGCGCGAGGCCGACGGCCATGGTGCGCTGGTGGCCAAGATCGAGCGCGCCGATGCGATTCCCGTGCTGGGCGAGATCATCGACGCCTCCGATGCAGTGATGGTCGCGCGCGGCGACCTGGGTGTGGAGATCGGTGACGCCGAACTGCCCGGCCTGCAGAAGAAGATCATTCGCGAGGCGGTCGCGCGCAATCGCGCGGTAATCACCGCCACGCAGATGCTGCAGTCGATGGTGACCGCGCCGATCCCGACGCGCGCCGAGGTGCTGGACGTCGCCAACGCGGTGATCGACGGCACCGACGCGGTGATGCTCTCCCAGGAAACCGCCGCCGGCGCGCACCCGGACGTGGCCGTGGCCGCCATGCGCCGCATCTGCCTGGGCGCCGAGCGTCAGTTCGAGCCGAAGGAAGACCTGGCCACCGCAGTGCACCGGCTCGACCGCGCCGACCAGGCGATCGCGCTGGCGGCGATGGTGCTGGCCGGCCAGTTGGGCGTACGCGCGCTGATCGCGTTGACCGAATCCGGTGCCACCGCGCAGTGGCTGTCGCGCTATCGCAGCGCGGTGCCGATCTTCGCGCTGTCGCCGGCCGCCGATGCGCGCAGGCGCATGCTGCTGCTGCGTGACGTGCAGCCGGTGGCGTTCAACGAGGTCAGCCAGAGTTCGGCCGCCAACGCGCGCGAGGCGGTGCGCCAGCTTTTCGCGCTGGGCAAGCTGGCCGAAGGCGACCGCGTGGTGCTCACCCAAGGCGACCGCGTCGGCGCCGGCGGCGGCACCAACACGCTCAAGCTGCTGCTGGTCGGCGCCGAAGGCATCGTCGAGAGCCTGCGCGATCTGTGAACATGGCTCTTTGCCTTCGCCTCCTCTCACCCTCTAATGGAGGATGGAGGTAGGGCCGAGGCTCGCGGGCATTTCATCAGCCTTCCCAACAGCCTTCCCAGCAGCCTTCCCAGCAGCCTTCCAAGAGCCCCGCGCCAGCCAGCGCCTCGCAAGAGCCGCCCCTCATCCAACCCTCTCCCCGGGTGGGAGAGGGAGCCAAAGCCGCGGCCCCGACCCTCGCGGCGCTACACTGCGACCCCCACACCCAGGAGGTTGCCATGAACCCGACCGTCCGCCGTCTCGCGTTCGCGACGCTGCTGGCCGCCGGCCTGCCAGTGGCAGCGCAATCGCTGCACAAGGTCGATCCGCAGCAGTTGAACGACTACTGGATCCTGCTCAACCACAAGGTCGACGTCGACGTGCCCAACAGCGCACGCAACGTCAACCAGCCCGGCTGCGCCGCGGTCAGCTACATGATCGGATCCGACGGGCTTCCGCGTGACCTCAAGGTCGAAAAGGTCTTTCCCGAGGGCGACTTCGGCAAGATCGCGATGAGCGCGGTCTCCGACTTCCACTACGGCCCCGCGCTGACCAACCAGCACCACGAGCCGGTGGCGACCTACTACGTGGTGCCGTTCAACGCTCCCACGGATCCGTCCGGCCAGCAGAAGGTGATGGCGCCCTGCCAGTTGCCGGGCTACCAAAGCTGAGCGTTGCCCGGCCGTCACGACGGCATTGCGGCATCCCGTTATAATCGGCGGTTCTTTGACCCGCCGCCCCTCACGGGCGGCGCAAATCCATTGCGGTGACCCCGCCCCGTCTGCACGGAGTCGTTCATGAGCATCGAAGATCTTGAAAGCATCGCCCAGGCGATGGTCGCGCCCGGCAAGGGCATCATCGCGATCGACGAATCGACCAACACGATCCGCAAGCGCTTCGAGGCGGTGGGCATCGAGAACAGCGAAGAGAACCGCCGCGCTTACCGCGAGCTGCTGCTGACCACCCCGGGCCTGAGCGAGCACATCTCCGGCGCGATCCTGTTCGACGAAACGCTCCGCCAGAAGACCAGGGACGGCGTGCCGTTCACCGAGGTCATGAAGAAGAACGGCATCATCCCCGGCATCAAGGTCGACAAGGGCCCGGTACCGCTGGCCGGTTTCCCTGGCGACGTGGTCACCGAGGGCCTGGACGGCCTGCGCGATCGCCTGGCCGAGTACGTCAAGCTTGGCGCGCAGTTCTGCAAGTGGCGGGCGGTGATCAATATCTCCGAGGAAAATCCCAGCTCCACCGCGATCGAGGCCAATTGCCACGCGCTGGCGCGCTACGCCGCGCTGTGCCAGGAAGCCGGCCTGGTGCCGATGGTCGAGCCGGAAGTGATCATGGACGGCAACCACGCCATCGACGTCAGCTACGAAGTGCACGAGGCGGTGCTGCGCAGCCTGTTCAACGCGCTGTACGAGCAGAACGTCATGCTCGAGGGCACCATTCTGAAGGTCAGCATGGTCATCCCCGGCAAGGATTGCGACGAGCAGGCCGAGGTCGAGGAAGTGGCCGATGCCACCGTGCGCGTGCTCAAGAGCACCGTGCCGGCCTCGCTGCCGGGCATCGTGTTCCTCTCCGGCGGCCAGACCGACGAACAGTCGACCGCGCACCTCAACGCCATGAACCGCATCGGCCCGCACCCGTGGCCGCTGTCGTTCTCCTACGGCCGCGCGATGCAGCAGGCGGCGTTGAAGCTGTGGTCCAAGGACATGAAGGCCAACTACGCCGAGGCGCAGAAGACCGTCGCTGCTCGCGCCAAGGAGAATGGCTTGGCGGCGCTGGGGCAGTGGAACGGTTGAGTTTCCAGGCCAGGCTTGTAGAAAGGGGCGCCGCAAGGCGCCCTTTTTTTGCTCCCTCTCCCCTCCGGGGAGAGGGTTGGGGTGAGGGCCGGGGCTCGCGGGGAAGTTCGCGGGCCGGTGCTTGCCTGTCGCTCTTGCGGGTCTTCCCGCGAGTGGCCGGATGGCGAAGAGCTTCCGATCGCCTGCGGCGCTCGGGTCACTTTCTTTGCTGGCCCAAAGAAAGTAACCAAAGAAACGGCCTGGCTTAGCCCGGTGAGGGATAAGAGCTAGGTGCCACCGCGCCTTGCCGAGCGAGTCCTCGCTCACAGAGGAGCTGCCGCGGCTATACCGCGGGCGCTCGGGAGCTACGGCAGAAGTCACCCGGGTTCGTGTTTGCGGCGCGCTGCTCTCTTTCCCGAAACAGAGAGCGAGCAAAAAAGAAGGGCGCCCGCGTGCGCCCTTCTCTCATGAAGACGCATCCCTGCGCCATAGGCATCAGAACCGATATTCGGCGCTGATCGACACCATGTTGGTGCTCAGGTCCACCTGGTCCTTCTCGGCGTCGTAATGGTCGTAGTTCAGGCCCACGCTCATGTTGTTGCTGAAGTCGTAGCCCACGCCCGCACCGGCGTACCAGCTGGTGTCGTCCAGGCTCTTGCGCACCGGATCGACGTCGTTGCTCAGGCCATGGCCCTTCCAGCTGTACAGGCCCGCGCGCGCACTGACGTACCAGTTCGGCGCCAGGTTGAAGTGGCCGTTCACGCCGGCGGTCCAGCCGTGCAGCTGCGAGCGGCCCTCCTCGACCACGTCGTTGCTGTTGAAGACGTTCTTGACGTGGATGTTGCCCAGGTCGTTGTAGCCCGCCTCCACGCCGAACGCCACGGACGGGTTGACCGCCCAGCGGTAGCCGCCGCCGATCGCGTAGCCGGTGTCGTTGTCGTCGTAGGGGCCGTTGTCGATCGAGGTGCGGCCGACGTTGCCGTTGACGAACCAGCCATCGTTATGGGTCGGCGCGCTCTGCGCGAACGCGGCCGGAACGGCCATCAGGCCAGCGGAAGCAAAGGCAAGGGCAAGTAGGGTCTTTTTCATGGGAGATTCTCCTGTTGTTGTGACGATCGCTGGGGAAGGCGATCGTGCACACCGCCGGTTTGGGGAGAACGGGCGATGCGTGGAACCTTGGATGTGGTCGGGCGCCGAAAGATTCAATGCGCATGAGCGCTGCGGTAATTTGCCGTTAAGCTGGGTGAAGTCGCCGAGCGGACGCATGGACGTCCTTGCGAGCCTCTCGCATGCGCAGAAAAAAGGCTTCGTGGAGCATGCGGGATCGCGACCATTGAAGCGGCCCGAGCCTGAAGTTCCGCGGTATGCGTGCCGCGGCGATTAAGGCCGAATTAATCCCGTCCGGGCCTGCGATGACGCGACAGTAACCGCCCGATCGGCGACAATTGGCGCTTTGCCGCTTGCCCGGAGACCCGACCGATGACCACCCGCCGCGAACTCGCCAACGCCGTGCGCGCCCTCGCCATGGACGCCGTCGAGGCGGCCAAGTCAGGCCATCCCGGCATGCCCATGGGCATGGCCGACATTGCCGAAGTGCTGTGGAACGACTTCCTGCAGCACAACCCGGCCAATCCCAAGTGGCCCAACCGTGACCGCTTCTTGCTCTCCAATGGCCACGGCTCGATGCTGCAATACGCGCTGCTGCACCTGGCCGGCTACGACCTGCCGATGGCCGAGCTCAAGCGCTTCCGCCAGTTGCATTCGAAAACCGCCGGCCACCCGGAATACGGCCATACCCCCGGCGTGGAAACCACCACCGGTCCGCTGGGCCAGGGCCTCGCCAATGCGGTGGGTTTCGCGCTGGCCGAGAAGGTACTTGCGGCGCACTTCAACCGTCCGGACCACGCCGTGGTCGACCACCACACCTACGTGTTCCTCGGCGACGGCTGCCTCATGGAAGGCATCTCGCACGAGGCCGCGTCGCTGGCCGGCACCTGGGCGCTGGGCAAGCTGGTGGCGATCTATGACGACAACGGCATCTCCATCGACGGCGAGGTCGAGGGCTGGTTCACCGACGATACCGCCAAGCGTTTCGAGGCCTATGGCTGGAACGTGATTCCCAACGTCGACGGCCACGACGCCGAGGCGATCAAGCGTGCGATCACCCAGGCCACCGCGCAGAGCGACAAGCCCACCCTGATCTGCGCCAGGACCATCATCGGCTTCGGCGCGCCGCACAAGCAGGGCAAGGAAGAAAGCCACGGCGCGCCGCTGGGCAAGGACGAAATCGCCGCCGCGCGCGAACAGCTGGGCTGGAACCATCCGCCGTTCGAGATCCCGGCCGACATCTATGCCGGCTGGGACGCCAAATCCAAGGGTGCCGAGCGCGAAAAGGCCTGGAACGACGCGCTGGACGCCTACGCCAAGGCGCACCCGGAGCTGGCCGCCGAGTTCAAGCGCCGCCTCGCCGGCGAGCTGCCGGCCGACTGGGTCGACAAGGCGCAGGCGTATATCGCCAGGATGCAGGCCGAAGGTCCGGAAGTGGCCTCGCGCAAGGCCTCGCAGATGGCCCTGGACGCCTTCGGCCCGCTGCTGCCGGAACTGATCGGCGGCTCGGCGGACCTGGCCGGGTCCAACCTCACCAAGTGGAAGGGCAGCAAGGACGCCGGCAACGGCAACAGCAGCGAGGGCCAGGGCAACTACGTCTACTACGGCGTGCGCGAGTTCGGCATGACCGCGATCGCCAACGGCCTGGCGCTGCACGGCGGCTTCATTCCCTATGACGCCACCTTCCTGGTGTTCTCCGACTACGCGCGCAACGCCGTGCGCATGAGCGCGCTGATCCCCGCGCACGCGATCCACGTCTACACCCATGATTCGATCGGCCTGGGCGAGGACGGCCCGACCCACCAGCCGGTCGAGCACCTGGCGAGCCTGCGCTACATCCCGAACAACCAGGTGTGGCGCCCCTGCGACGCGGTCGAATCGGCGGTGTGCTGGAAGGCGGCCATCGAGCGCAAGGGCAACCCGGCGTGCCTGGTGTTCTCGCGGCAGGCCTTGAAGCACCAGCAGCGCAGCGAGCAGCAGGTCGCCGACATCGCGCGCGGCGCGTACGTCCTTTCCGATCCGGCCGACACGAAGTTCAAGGCGATCATCATCGCGACCGGCTCCGAAGTGGAACTGGCGATGGAAGCGGCGCGCACGCTGGGCCAGCAGGGCACGCCGGTGCGCGTGGTCTCCATGCCGTGCACCGAGGTGTTCGACGAGCAGCCGCCGGAGTACCGCGAAGGCATCCTGCCCGCCTGGTGCCGCGCGCGCGTGGCGGTGGAAGCGGCCACGGCCGACTACTGGCGCAAGTACGTCGGCCTGGACGGCGAAGTCATCGGCATGACCTCGTTCGGCGCATCGGCCCCCGCGCCGCAGCTGTTCGAGCATTTCGGCTTCACCGTCACCAGCGTGGTGGACGCGGTCAAGCGCACGATCGGCTGACCGACCACTGCCCATCGGACCATTGGATGCTCATGGCTGACCTCGATCCATTCCTTGTCTTCGGCGCGCCAGCCCTGGGCGAGGACGAAATCGCCGAAGTGGTCGCATGCATGCGCTCGGGCTGGCTCGGTACAGGGCCGCGCACGGCGCGCTTCGAACACGAGTTCGCCGGCTATCGACGGGTCATGCCAAACCAGGTGGCGGCGGTAAATTCCTGCACGGCCGCCTTGCACGTCAGCATGATCGCGGCCGGGTTGGAGCGGGGCGCGGAAGTAATCACTACGCCGTTGACCTTCTGCGCCACGATCAATGCCATCGAACACGCGGCTCTCAAGCCGGTCCTCGCCGACGTCGACCCGGTTACGCAAAATATCGATCCGGACGCGATCGAGGCCGCCATAACCCCGCGGACGCAGGCAATCCTGCCGGTGCATTTCGCGGGCCGGCCCTGCGAAATGGATCGAATCATGGCGATCGCCGAGCGCCACGGGCTCGTGGTGATCGAGGATTGCGCGCATGCCATCGAGAGCGAATTCCACGGGCAACCCCTGGGCACGTTCGGGCAATTTGGCTGCTTCAGCTTCTATGTCACGAAGAACGTAGTGACCGGTGAGGGAGGCATGATCGTCGGCCGCGATGTCGAACATATCGCCCGCGCACGCATGCTTGCTTTACATGGGATGAGCAAGGATGCGTGGCATCGGTTCGGCGACACCGGATACAAGCACTACCAGGTGCTCGAGTGCGGATTCAAATACAACATGATGGATCTGCAGGCAGCCATTGGCCTGGTTCAACTGGCCAAGGTTGAAGCACATTGGCAGCGTCGGCTTGCCATATGGCACCGTTATGACGAAGCGTTTGCCGATCTACCGCTCGGGCTGCCCGCGCCGCCCGCGCCGAACACGCGTCACGGCCTGCATTTGTATACCGTCATGATCGATCCGGGCCGCTGCGGCATGACCCGGGATGGCTTTCTTGACGCCATGAACACTGCTCGTATCGGCACCGGCGTGCACTATCTTTCCGTGCCTGAGCATCCCTATTACCAGCGCCACCACGGCTGGAGGCCTGAACAATGGCCGCATGCCATGAGCCTGGGGCGCAGGACGGCGAGCTTGCCTTTGTCGCCCGCGTTGTCCGACGAGGATGTGGAGAGGGTGATCGCCGCTGTTCGGCGAATCGTGCTGGCGAAGGTGCCCAACCGGCTGGCGGGGGCTTAGCGGCGGCGGAGTGCGACGCCGACACGCGCGCAACGCGCCCGGACGGGCCAGGCGCACGATCGTCTGCTCGCCGGTGTGGCTCCTCCCCCTGCTTGCAGGGGGAGGTTGGGAGGGGGGTAGTCCGTTCGGAGCGTGAGAGCACCCCTCCCCAACCCTCCCCTGCAAGCAGGGGAGGGAGCGGGTTTACTGTAGGAACGCACCCTGTGCGCGACCGCAGGGCATGCCGCTTCGGCCGGTCGCGCACAGGGTGCGCCTCTAGAAAGTGCAGGGAATCAGGAGCTCAGGCCGAGCAGGACGCCCAGCTCGTCCGGCGTGGCGGCGATGGCCGTCGCGCCGGCCTGCTCCAGCTCCGCGCGACTGCCGAAACCCCACAGCACACCGATGCCGCGCACGCGGTTGGCCACCGCGCCTTCGATGTCGAAGTGACGGTCGCCGATCATCACGGTCTCCTCCGCTCGCGCGCCGAAGTCCGCCATGGCGGTGGCGATCATGTCGGCCTTTTCGCTGTTGGCGCTTGACGGGGCGGGCCCGTACAACCGCAGGAACGCCCGCGCGAACGGCAGTTGCGCCAGGATCGGCTCGGCGTGCCGGTGCGGCTTGCCGGTGACGATGGCCAGTTGGTGGCCGGCGTCGAGCAGGCGACCGATCAGCGGCTCGATGCCCGGATACACCGTGTGCTCGCGCCAGCCATGCGTGTCGAAGCGTTCATGGTAATGCTCGACCGCCGCCTCGATCCGCGCCGTGTCGTGATCGAGCAACGGCGCGAAGCTGTGCCGCAGCGGCGGGCCGATCCAGCGGCGCAGTTCCTCCGCGGCCGGAATCGTCACGCGCAGACGCTCCAGCGCGTGCTTCACGCACGCGGTGATCCCGTGTTCGGAATCGATCAGCGTGCCGTCGAGGTCGAACAGGCAGAGCATCAGCCGTTCGCACGCGCCTTGAGCGCGGCGACCGCCGGCAGTTCCTTGCCTTCGAGGAATTCCAGGAATGCGCCGCCGCCGGTGGAGATGTAGGACACCTCGTCGGCGATGCCGTATTTGTCCACCGCCGCCAGCGTGTCGCCGCCGCCGGCGATGGAGAAGGCCCTGGACTCGGCGATCGCCTGCGCCAGCGTTTGCGTGCCCTTGCCGAAGGCGTCGAATTCGAACACGCCGACCGGGCCGTTCCAGACCACCGTGCCGGCCTTGGCGATCAATTCGGCATAGCGCTGCGCGGTTTCCGGACCGATATCGAGGATCATCTCGCCGCCCTTGACCGCATCGACCGGCTTGACCGTGGCCGGCGCGTTGGCGGAAAACTCCGGCGCCACCACCACGTCGACCGGCAGCGGCACTTCGGCGCCGCGGCGCTTGGCGTCGGCGATGACTTTGCGGGCCGCGTCGAGCAGGTCCGGCTCGTACAAGGAATTGCCCACGCCGTAACCGGCAGCCGCGATGAAGGTGTTGGCGATGCCGCCGCCGACGATCAACTGGTCGACCTTGGCCGTAAGGTTGTCCAGCAGGGTGAGCTTGGTGGACACCTTGGAGCCGGCCACGATCGCCAGCAACGGATGCGCCGGCTGCTGCAGGGCCTTGCCCAGCGCATCGAGTTCGGCGCACAGCAGCGGGCCGGCGGCGGCCTGCGGGGCGAAACGGATCACGCCGTGGGTGGACGCCTGCGCGCGGTGCGCGGTGCCGAAGGCGTCCATGACGAAGATGTCGCACAGCGCGGCGTACTGTTTCGACAGCTGCTCGTCGTCCTTGGCTTCGCCCACGTTCATGCGGCAGTTCTCCAGCACCACTACTTCGCCCTCGGCGACGTCCACACCGTCGAGGTAGTCGGCGACCAGGCGCACCGGCGTGCCGAGCTTGTCGCCCAGCCAGGTGGCGACCGGCGCGAGCGAGGATTCGCCGTCGAATTGGCCTTCCTTCGGGCGGCCCAGATGCGAGAGCACCATCACCTTCGCTCCGGCGTCGCGTGCCGCCCGGATTGTCGGCAGCGCCGCGTCCAGGCGCTGCGTCGAGGTGATGCGGCCGTCGTCGATCGGCACGTTCAGGTCTTCGCGGATCAGCACGCGCTTGCCGCGCAACTCCAGATCGCTCATGCGGGTGATGGACACGGTGCCACTCCTCGGACAGATACGGTAATCGCACGCCCCGCGTGGGCGCGAACCGCCTATTGTCCGGCCCGGGTCCCCATGATGCAACGCCGCAACGGGCGCCCGGCCACTCGCGTGCAGGACGCGCGCGCTGGCGCCTGCCCGGTTTATGCTGCGGCCACCACAGCAGGGAGAAACCCATGGCAGCGGAACTGTTGGCGTTGTACGGCTACTGGCGCTCCAGCGCGGTGTACCGCGTGCGCATCGCGCTCAACCTCAAGGGCCTGCGTTACGAGACCCGGCCGGTGCACTTGCTGCGCGATGGCGGCGAGCAGCACGGCGAGGCCTACCGCGCACTCAACCCGCAGCAGTTGATTCCCTGCCTGCGCGACGGCGAGCGCGTGCTCACTCAGTCGATGGCGATCATGGAATACCTGGAGGAAACCCATCCCGAACCGCCCCTGCTGCCGGCCGATGCGCGCAGCCGGGCCCGCGTGCGGGCGCTGGCCATGGCGGTGGGCAGCGACATCCATCCGCTGGGCAACCTGCGGGTGCTGCAGTATCTGCAGGGCGAGCTGGGCGTCGACGAGGCGCAGAAGCTGGCCTGGTCGCGGCACTGGATCGAGGTCGGCTTCGACGCGCTCGAGACGATGCTTGCCGGCAATTCGGCGACCGGCCGCTACTGCCACGGAGACACCCCCGGCCTGGCCGACGCCTGCCTGGTGCCGCAGGCCTACAACGCGCTGCGTTGGGAGTTGCCGATGGATCGCTGGCCGACCATTGCGCGCATCCATGCCGCGTGCAATGAGCTGGAGGCGTTCCGGCAGGCGGCGCCCGAACATCAGCCCGACGCGCCGTAACGCCCGTATCGGGTAGGGTGGGCTTCAGCCCACCATCGCCTCGCCGGAAACTTCGGCGGTCGGCTTCGTAGAGGCGCGGACCGCCGGGCAGGCTTTCCCGCGAGCGGGGTGGTGGGCTGATGCCCACCCTACGCCCGCCATGCTCTAGGCCGGCGCGCGCACCAGCAGCACGTCGGTGGGGATCGCCGGCACGATCCGCCGCGAGGTACCGCCGACCAGCAGGTGGAACGCCATGCCGCGGCGGAAGGCGCTGATCACCACCAGGTCGGCCTCTTTTTCGACCACGTACCCGCGCAGCATGGCTTCGGGATGGCCATGTTCGACCAGCGGCTGCACCTGCGCGCGGACCTCGGCCGGCAGCGGCGTGTCGGCGAGGAACGACTGCATGGTCGCCATCTCCATCCGCGCCAGCTGCTCGCCGCGTCCGGCGTCCAGCCACAGCGACTTGTAGGGGATGTCCAGCACGTGCATCAGCGCCAGCCGGGCGGCAGGGAACCAGCCGGCCGCCGCGGTCAGGCCGTGGCGTGATTCGTCGGTGAAGTCGGTGCCGACCAGCACGTGCGCGTAGCCGCCATGCGGGCGCTCGCGCACCACCAGCAGCGAGGCCGGGGATCTGCGCAGCAGGTATTCGGTGACATGGCCCAGCGAGCCGTGCGCGGCCGCTTCGCTGGTGCCGAGCACGATCAGGTCGCACTGCTCGCGCGTGGCCGTTGCCAGGATCGTGTCGGCCGGGTCGCCTTCGGTGACGTGCAGTACGAGGCCGGGCACCTCCTCGCGCAAGTCGCGGCGGATCTGCCGTTCGGCCACCGCCGCATTGGTCGGCGCCTGGCGCCCGGATGGCGCGGGTGCGGTGGGCCAGCTCTCGTCGCTGCCGAGGGTCAGCACGTGGACGACGTGCAGGGTGGCCTGCCATTGCCGCGCCAATTGTACGGCGCGGTCCAGCGCGCGATCCGAATGGCTGCGCAGGTCGGTGGCCAGCAGGATCCTGCATGGTGGTTCGAAGGACGTCGTGCGGTCGGTCATGCGCTCCCCCTCCGGCTGATGAGTGGCGCGGTGGCTCGGGCCTGGCCCGACTATAGAGCTTTGCCGGTGGAGCGGGACGGCCTGTAGACTCGGGTGTGACGGTCCCCACCGGCGCCGCCGCGACAGCCCTCGACAGGATCCGTGCGCCCCGTCCCCGCGGTGGCCGCGTGGATGTTCGCGCACCACGTGGCCGGTGGATGCCCGCCCTTCCACGAACGGTGGCCTGATGCCCTACGACACAGCCGCGCTCGCCATTCTCTGCCTGCCGTTCGCGGCCAGCATGGTGGCGCCGTGGTTGCGCGGGCGGCGGGCGGCTACCGGACTGATGCTGGTCACTGCGGCGATCGGGCTGGTGTTGTCGGCGGCGCTGCATCCGGCACTGGCCGATGGCGCGGCGCTGCGCAGCATTGTCCACTGGGTGCCGTCGCTGGGGCTGGAATTGGTGCTGCGGGTGGACGGCTTTTCCTGGCTGTTCCTGATGCTGATCTGCGGCATCGGCCTGCTGGTGGGCGTGTATGCGCGCTACTACATGCCGCCGGAGGATCCGCTCTCGCGCTTCTATGCGCTGTTGCTGGCGTTCATGGGCTCGATGCTGGGCGTGGTGATGTCCGGCAACGTGATCCAGCTGGTGTTCTTCTGGGAGCTGACCAGCCTGTTCTCGTTCCTGCTGATCGGCTACTGGAACCAGGGCGCCTCGGCGCGCGAGGGCGCGCGCATGGCGCTGATCGTCACCGGCGGCGGAGGATTGTGCCTGTTCGCCGGCATGATGCTGCTGGGCCACATCGCCGGCAGCTACGACCTGGACGTGATCCTCGCCGCCGGCGAGCGCGTGCGCGCCGCGCCGCTGTACACGCCGATGCTCGTGCTGGTGCTGCTGGGCGCACTGACCAAGAGCGCGCAGTTCCCGTTCCACTTCTGGCTGCCGCAGGCGATGTCTGCACCCACGCCGGTGTCCTCGTTCCTGCACTCGGCGACGATGGTCAAGGCCGGCGTGTTCCTGCTGTTGCGCTTCTGGCCGGTGCTCTCCGGTACCGACGCCTGGTTCTGGATCGTCGGCGGCGCCGGCTTGCTCAGCCTGCTGCTGGGCGCGGCCGCGGCGGTGTTCCAGCAGGACATCAAGGCCGTGCTGGCGTATTCGACCATCAGCCACCTGGGCCTGATCACCATGCTGCTGGGCCTGGGCAGCACGCTGGGCGCGGTGGCGGCGATCTTCCACATCGTCAACCACGCCACCTTCAAGGCCTCGCTGTTCATGGCCGCCGGCGCGGTCGACCACGAGACCGGCACGCGCGATCTGCGCAAGCTCGGGGGCTTGAGCCGGGTGATGCCGATCACCGCCACGCTGGCGGTGATCTCCGGCGCGGCGATGGCCGGCGTGCCGCTGCTCAACGGTTTCCTGTCCAAGGAGATGTTCTTCGCCGTGGCGCTGACCACCCATCGCGGCGCGGTGGTCGATGCGCTGGCCGGTTCGATCGCGGTGCTGGCCAGTGCGTTTTCGGTGGTCTATTCGCTGCGCTTCGTGATCGGCGTGTTCTTCGGCCGCCCGCGCGCGATGTTGCCGCGGCAGCCGCACGAGCCGCCGCGCTGGATGCGCCTGCCGATCGGCCTGCTGGCGCTGGCCTGCGTGCTGGTGGGCGTACTGCCGGCGCTGGTGATCGGGCCGTCGCTGCACGCGGCGGCGCGCGCGGTGCTGGGCGCCGCCACGCCGGCATTCAACCTGGCGGTCTGGCACGGGCTGACGTCGCCGCTGCTGATGAGCGCGGTGGCGTTCGCCTCCGGCTGCATCATCTACGCGCTGCTGCGGGGCTGGTTCGCCGGACGCGAGACGCTGCCGCTGCTGGGGCGCCTGAGTGGCCGGCTGATGTTCGAGCGCCTGTTGGCGCTGCTCACCTCGACGTTGCCGGGGACGCTGGAGCGCGCCTTTCCCGGTCGCCGTCTGCAAACGCAACTGCTTCTGATCGTGCTGGCGGCGATGGTCGCCGCCTCGCTGGCGATGTGGGGCACGCCGCTGCGCTTCGGCCTGCGCGCCTCGGGCGTGGACCCGGCCTTCGCGCTGCTGTGGCTGCTCGGTGCCGCGTGCGCGGTGGGCGCGGCGTGGCAGGCGAAGTTCCACCGGCTGGCCGCGCTGCTGCTCACCGGCGGGGCGGGGCTGGTGTCGTGCGTGAGCTTCGTGTGGTTGTCGGCGCCGGACCTGGCGGCAACCCAGTTGCTGGTGGAGGTGGTCACCACCATCGTGATCCTGCTCGGCCTGCGCTGGCTGCCCAAGCGGATCGCTGGATTGTCGCCGGACGGCCGCCGTGCGCGCCTGCGCCGCTACCGCGACGCGCTGGTCGCCGCGGGCGCGGGGCTGGGCCTGGCGGCGCTGGCCTATGCGGCGATGTTGCATCCGGTGGCCGATTCGATCTCGCACTTCTTCCTGGAGCGCGCCTACCGAGAGGGCGGCGGGCACAACGTGGTCAACGTGATCCTGGTCGATTTCCGCGGTTTCGACACGCTGGGCGAAATCAGCGTGCTGGCGATCGTGGCGTTGACCGTGTTCGCCTTGCTGCGCCGGTTCCGGCCGGCGGTGGAGAGCGTCGATGCGCCCGCGCAGCAACGGCTGCAGGCCGCCTGGGATGCGGCCAACGGCGAGGGCGCGCAGCCGGCGCTGGCCGACTATCTGCGCATTCCCGGGCTGATCATCCAGTTGATGACGCCGGTGATCGCGCTCTTCGGCGTGCATCTGTTCCTGCGCGGACACGATCTGCCCGGCGGCGGGTTTGCCGCCGGCATCACCGTGTCGGTAGCGCTGGTCCTGCTGTACATGGCACGCGGCGCGCGCTGGGTGGAGACGCGGCTGCGCGTGGCGCCGGTGCGCTGGATCGGCGCCGGGCTGCTGCTGGCGGTGGCCACGGGGGTGGGCTCGATGCTGTTGGGCTATCCGTTCCTTACCTCGCACACCAGCCATCCGGTATTGCCGCTGCTGGGCGACGTGCCGCTGGCCACCGCGATGCTGTTCGACCTGGGCGTGTTCTGCGTGGTGGTCGGCGCGACGTCGCTGATGCTGGTGGCGCTGGCGCACCAGTCGCTGCGCCGACCGCGCGTGCTGGCCGACGACGGGGAGGGCGGCTGATGGAACTGGTGCTGGCGCTGGCGATCGGCGTGCTCGCGGGCTGCGGCGTGTGGCTGCTGCTGCGCCCGCGCACCTTCCAGGTGATCATCGGGCTGACCCTGTTTTCCTATGCGGTGAACCTGTTCATCTTCTGCATCGGCGGCCTGCGCACCGGCGCCGACCCCGTGCTGCGCGACGGCGCCGACCTGTCGCAGTACACCGACCCGCTGCCGCAGGCGCTGGTGCTGACCGCGATCGTGATCGGCTTCGCCACCACCGCACTGTTCCTGGTGGTGCTGCTGGCTTCGCGCGGGCTGACCGGCAACGACCACGTCGATGGCAAGGACGGCACGCCGTGAGCGCGCACCTGCTGGTCTGCCCGATCGTGCTGCCGCTGGCGGTGGGCGCGCTGCAGTTGCTGCTGGGCGAGCGCCGCCGCGGCGCGGTGGCGGCGCTGGGCGCGGCGTCCTGCGTGGCGCTGGTGGGGCTGGCCGCAGCGCTGGTGCTGCGGGTGGGTTCGGGCGACGAGCTGGCCGCGGTCTACCGCATCGGCAACTGGCCGGCGCGCTTCGGTATCGTGCTCGTGGCCGACCGCTTGTCGGCGCTGATGCTGCTGTTGACCGCGGTGCTGGCGCTGGCGCTGCTGCCGTGCGCGCTGGCGCGCCGGCGCCAGCCGGGCGGGCCGGTGCAACCGCTGGCGCAGTTCCTGCTGATGGGCTTGAACGGCGCGTTCCTCACCGGCGACCTGTTCAACCTGTTCGTGTTCTTCGAGGTGCTGCTGGCTGCCTCCTACGGCCTGGCGCTGCACCGGCCAGGCGCGCGGCGGGTCAGCGCCGGCATGCATTACATCGTGGTGAACCTGGTCGCTTCGATGCTGTTCCTGATCGGCGTGAGCCTGATTTTCGGCGTCACCGGCACGCTCAACATGGCGGCGCTGGCGAAGCTGGTGCCGCAGGTGCCGGAGAACACCCGCGCGCTGTTGCACGCGGGGGCGGCGATCCTGGGCATCGCCTTCCTGGTCAAGGCGGCGATGTGGCCGCTGGGTTTCTGGCTGCCGCGCACTTACGCCGCCGCGCCGGCGCCGGTGGCGGCGATGTTCGCGGTGATGACCAAGGTCGGCGTGTACGTGCTGCTGCGGCTGAGCCTGCTGTTGTTCGGCGATGGCGCCGGCGCGGCGTCGGCCCATTTCGGCGCCGCTTGGCTGCTGTGGGGCGGGGTGGCGACGGTGGCGGTGGGCGTGGTCGGCATGCTGGGTGCGCGCGAGCTGGGCAAGCTGGCCGGCTACAACGTGCTGGTGTCCTCCGGCAGCCTGCTCGGCGCGATCGGCCTGCAGCAGCCGGCGGTGACCGCCGGCGCGCTGGCCTACCTGGTCGTCTCCACGCTGGCGATCGCCGCGTTCTTCCTGCTGGCCGGGCTGGTCGCACCGCGCGAGGAGGTCGATGGCGCGTCGCTGCTGGAACCCTACGACCCGACCGGCATGGCGCTGTATGCCGACGAGGACGAGAGCCGCGCCACCGTGCCGGCACCGGTGGCGCTGCTGGGCCTGAGCTTCCTGACCTGCGCGCTGGCGCTGGCCGGATTGCCGCCGTTGTCCGGGTTCCTGGCCAAGTTCGCGCTGCTGGCACCGATGCTCGAAGGCGGCGCGGGCATGGGGGCGGGTGCCACGACGCTGTTCACGCTGGTGGTCGTGGCCGGCTTCTGCACGGTGATCGCCATGTGCCGCACCGGCATCCAGATTTTCTGGGCGGACGAGGACTGGGTGTTTCCCCCTATCCGCGCGGGCGAGGCCGCCTCGGTGGTAGTGCTGCTGGCGTTGTGCCTGGCCCTGACCGTGCTGGCCGAGACGCCGCTGCGCTACCTGGCGGAAACGGCGGCGCAACTGCACGCGCCAGCGCGCTACATCCAGGCGGTGCTGCCGTGACGCCTGACGGCTCCAGGCCTTCCATGATCAGGCGATGCCTGCCGCATCCGCTGATGTCCGGCTTTCTGTTGCTGGCCTGGTTGCTGCTGCAGCGCAGCCTGGCACCGGCCACGTTGCTGGCCGGGGTGCTGGTCGCGATGGGCCTGGGCCGGGCGTTCGGCAAGCTGCGCCCGCCGGCGGCACGGATACGCAACGTGCCGCTGCTGGTGCGGCTGCTGTTGCGGGTGATGGGCGACATCGTGCGCTCCAACCTGGCGGTGGCGTGGCTGGTGCTGCGCCCGGGCGGCCAGGTGCGTTCCGGCTTCGTGTCGGTTTCGCTGGAGCTGACCGACCCCTACGGGCTGGCCGCGCTGGCCTGCATCATCACCTCCACGCCCGGCACGATCTGGGTGGACCACGATTCGACCCGCCGCGTGCTGTTGATCCACGTGCTCGACCTGGTCGACGAAGCGGCGTGGATCGGCAACATCAAGCGGCGCTACGAGCGGCCATTGCTGGAGATCTTCCAATGAGCCACGCCTTCCTTGGAATCGCGATCGTCGCGGCGCAGCTGCTGCTGCTGCTGGCGATGGCCTGTTCGATCATCCGCATGGTGCGCGGTCCGCGCGCGCAGGACCGCGTGCTGGGGCTGGATGCGCTGTACGTCAACGCGATGCTGCTGCTGCTCTCGATCGGTATCCGCACCGGCAGCGTGCTGTACGTGGAGGCGGGGTTGATCATCGCCCTGCTGGGTTTCGCCGGCACGGTGGCGTTCGCCAAGTTCCTGCTGCGCGGGGAGGTGATCGAATGAACCATCTCGATGCCTTGCCGCCGTGGGCCGCGGTGCTGGTCGGCGTGCTGGTGTTGCTGGGTGCCGGCTTTGCCTTCGTCGGTTCGCTGGGACTGCTGCGGCTGCGCGACTTCTACAAGCGCGTGCATGCGCCCACGCTGGGCACGACGTTGGGCACGTTCTTCATGGTGGTCGCCTCCATCGTCTGTTTTTCGGTGGCGCAGGGGCGGCCGGTGCTTCACGAGATGCTGATCGGCGTGTTCCTCACCCTGACCACGCCAATCACGTTGATGCTGCTGGTGCGCGCGGCGCTGTACCGCAACCGGGTCGAAGGCCAGCAGCGGGTGCCGCCGCCGCGCTGAGTGCCCGGCTCCATTTCCTCTTCGGGGAGAGGGAGGCAAAAAAGAAAAGGGCGCATTGCTGCGCCCTTCGTCTGGTCCGGGTCGAGCAGGCTCAGAAGCCCAACCCGTAAGGGTCGTTGCCGGCCAGCTCGGTGTTCTCCTCGCCGGCGCCTTCGGAAAGGCGGATTTTCAGGGCCAGCCCGTCGCGGGAATCGGCCTTGGACAACGCCTCCTCCAGCTCGATGCGTCCGCTCTTGTAGAGCTTGTACAGCGATTGGTCGAAGGTCTGCATGCCTTCCTGCAGGCTGCGGTCCATCGCTTCCTTGACTTCGTGGATCTGGCCGCGGCGGATCATGTCGCGGATCAGCGGGGTGTTCAGCAGCACTTCCACCGCGGGGATGCGGCGGCCGTCCTTGCCGATCACCAGGCGCTGGCTGATCACCGCGCGCAGGTTGAGGGCCAGGTTCATCAGCACGTTCTTGTGCGCCGATTCGGGGAAGAAGTTGAGGATGCGCTCCAGCGTCTGGTCGGCGTTGTTCGAATGCAGCGTCGCCAGGCACAGGTGGCCGGTTTCGGAGAAGGCGATCGCCGCCTCCATCGTGTCGGTGTCGCGGATCTCGCCGATCATGATCACGTCCGGCGCCTCGCGCATCGCGTTTTTCAGCGCCTCGTGATAGCTGTGCGTGTCCAGCCCGACCTCGCGCTGGTTGATGATCGACTTCTTGTGCCGGTGCAGGTACTCGATCGGATCCTCGATGGTCAGGATATGGCCGGGCGAGTTGGAGTTGCGGTGGTCGAGCATCGCCGCCAGCGTGGTCGACTTGCCCGAGCCGGTGGCACCGACCACCAGGATCAGCCCGCGCTGCTCCATGATCAGGTCGCGGAAGATCGGCGGCAGCTGCAACTGGTCGACCGAGGGGATCTCGCTCTTGATCGCGCGGATCACCATGCCCACTTCGCCGCGCTGCTTGAACACGTTGATGCGGAAACGGCCGGCTTCCTTCACCGCCAGCGCCATGTTGAGCTCGAGGTCGCGCTCGAACTGCGGCACCTGGCCCTCGTCCATCAGCGAGTAGGCGATCTTCTTGACCATGCCGCCGGGCAGGCCGGTATTGCCGAGCGGGTAGAGCTTGCCCTCGACCTTGATGTTCACCGGGGCGCCGGTGGTCAGGAACATGTCCGACGCGCCCTTGTCTACCATCAGCTTGAGGAAGTAACCGATATCCACGAAGGGGCCCCTGGGCTGCTTGCGTTGCAAACGTTGATTATGCCTGCCCACAATACGCGGCGACACTGCGCGAGGACTGAGTGATGGTGCACATCTTTTCCCGATCGCCGGGCCGCTTCAAGCGTATCGGCAAGGCGGCGGGCGGTTTGACCCTGGGCTTGGCGCTGCTGGCGCTGGCCGGCTGCGCCACCGTCCCGCCCCCGGACGCGGCGATGAACCAGGCGCAGGCCTTGCTGCAGTCCGCCCGGGATGCCGGTGCGGCGGACTACGATCCGGTCGACCTCGGCTTCGCCCAGGGCAAGTTCCAGCAGGCGCAGGCGGCCATGGCCGCGCGCAAGTACGCCGACGCGGCCAACCTGGCCGAAGAGGCGCGTGCCGACGCCGAACTGGCGCGTACCCGCGCCCGGCTGGGCAGCGCCCGGGCGCAGATCCAGGCCAAGGTCGAGGAAAACACCCGCCTGCGCCAGCAGACCGAAGCGCACGCCCGGCCGCCCTTGGCTCCGATGCCGGCCCCGGCGCCGGCTGCCAGCGCCCCGGCCCTGCTGCAGGACATGCCGGCCCCGTCCGCTTCGGTGCTGTCCGCGCCGCTGCCGCAGGAGGGCGGTTTCCAGCCGGTGCCTGCGCCGGCAGATCATCAGGACCAGGGAGGCCAGCGATGAAGCGCCTTGTCATCACCGCATTGATCGCCCTGTTCGCGCTGGCCGGCCCGGTCCAGGCGCGCCAGGACGACATGGACGTCAATCGCCTCAATTCCAGCCTCGATCAACTGGGCAACGATGCGACGCTGGGCACCTATGCCCAGGCCGAGCAGGCGTTGGCGCGCGCCGCCATCGCACGGCTGGAGGAGGCCAGTCGCGGCGAGCGGCCGCACGCGCTGTACCTGGCCGAACGCCGGGTCGACCTGGCCAAGGCCGCGGCGCAGCTGCAGGACGCCCGGGAGAAGCTCGACCAGCTCGACCGGGAACACGCCCAGATCCTGCTGGAAGCCAGCCGCCGCGAAGCCGAGGCCGCCCGCATGGAGTTGGAGCGCCAGCGCATGCAATACCAGATGGCGCAGGAAGAGGCCGCCCGCCTGCAGCAGCAGGGCATGGCCGCTTCGCAGGCCGCCGAGCAGGCGCGTGGCGAGGCCGAGCGGGCCAGGAAACTGGCTGCGGCGCAGAGCCGCGTGGCCCGCGCCGCCCGCCGCGAGGCGGAGGCGGCCGCGCAGGCCGCGCGCGCCATGCGCTCGCAGATGCAAAGCGACCAGTCGTCCTCGCCTGAGGCGGAAAAGCCCGCCGCGCCTGCGAAGAAGGCGACGACGGACAAAGGCACCAAGGGCCACTGACCGGCCGCCGGGCCCGCTTGATTCCGGTAGCAGTACCCTTGGGCACGACCGTTATTGAGGTGGCGCCCAAGGGCGCCGTCGCGAGGATCCGGGCGCGGCTCAGGCGGGCTCGACCATTCGAAAAGCCGGCCAGTCGCGGGTTTCCGCGGTGGCTTGCGTGCCTCCCGGGGCGGGAGTAGGGTCAAGGCTGCCACGGGGCATCCGCTCCACGGCTCACTGACCTGAAACATGCGCCCATTTCCCCCGCACTGTTGGTCCCTGTTTCGCGACTCGCGTACGGGGCGTGGGCGCGCGCGCTTCATCCGCCTGCGGGCGCGCCGATCACGCGCCTGCCCATCTCGCGAGGAGGTCGGATCATGTTCGAAAACCAGCAGCGTGACGATGTCGAAGCATTCATGAAGGCCGACGCCGAATTCCGTCGGCTCTTCCATCAGCACCGCGAACTCAAGAGCAAGGTGCACGACGCCGAGATCGGCGTGCTTCCCATCGATGATTTCACCTTGGCCGGCATGAAGAAGGAAAAACTGCACGCCAAGGAACGCCTGCAACGCATGTGGGATGCGCGAGCCCCACGGATCCACTGAAATCCACTGTTTCCAACGCGGCCCCGGCCCTTCCCAAGGAAGCGCCGGGGCCGCGTGTTTTCTGTCCCACCCGCCAGGCGTTTTCCTACAGGACATGGGCGAGCCCTGCGGGGCCTCGGTTATCATCGTGCGTCTTGTCCCGCGCCTTCGGGCGCCGTAACGACGGAGTCGCCATGACGGTTCACCAAAGCGTGCTGGAGCTGATCGGGAATACCCCGATGGTGAAGGCCCAGCATCTCGACACGGGGTCGTGCGAGCTGTTCCTCAAGCTCGAGAGCGCCAATCCGGGCGGTTCGATCAAGGATCGCATCGGCCTGTCGATGATCGAAGGGGCCGAGCGCGCCGGCAGGATCCAGCCCGGCGCCACGCTGGTCGAGGGCACCGCTGGCAACACCGGCCTGGGCCTGGCGCTGGTGGCGCAGGCCAAGGGCTACCGGCTGATCCTGGTGGTCCCGGACAAGATGAGCCGCGAGAAGATCTTCAACCTCAAGGCGATGGGCGCCGAGGTGATGCTGACCCGCTCGGACGTGGCAAAGGGCCATCCTGAGTATTATCAGGACATGGCCGAACGGATCGCCCGCGAAACGCCGGGCGCCTACTTCATCAACCAGTTCGGCAACCCGGACAACCCGCGCGCGCACATCGAGACGACCGGACCGGAGATCCTCGAGCAGATGGACGGGCGCGTCGACGCGGTGGTGGTCGGCTGCGGCTCCTCCGGCACCATGACGGGCCTGTCGCAGTTCTTCGCCGAGCACTCGCCGGGCACCGAGATCGTGCTGGCCGATCCGGTCGGTTCGATCCTGTCGCAGTACATCAACGAAGGCACGCTGTCGGACAAATCGGCCAGCTGGATGGTCGAGGGCATCGGCGAGGATTTCCTGCCGACCATCAGCGATTTCTCGCGGGTGAAGAAGGCCTATCCCATTTCCGACCGCGAAAGCTTCCTGACCGGCCGCGAGCTGCTGGCCCGGGAAGGTGTGCTGGGCGGCTCGTCCACCGGCACGCTGGTGGCCGCCGCGCTGAAGTACTGCCGCGAGCAGGACGCGCCCAAGCGCGTGGTCACGCTGGTCTGCGACACCGGCAACAAGTATCTGTCGAAGATGTACAACGACTACTGGATGCTGGACAACGGCTTCATCCAGCGCGACCAGCACGGCGACCTGCGCGATCTGCTGCTGCGGCCGTTCGCCCAGCGCGACACCGTGGTGGTGGGCCCCAACGAACTGTTGATGACCGCCTACACGCGCATGAAGCTGTACGACGTCTCGCAGCTGCCGGTGATGGATGGCGACCAGTTGGTCGGCATCCTCGACGAGTCGGACGTGTTGATGCACGTGCACGCCAATGAGGCGCGCTTCCGCGATACGGTGGCCACCGCGATGATCGCCTCGCTGCACAAGCTGGACGTGCATTCGCCGATCGAAGCCCTGCTGCCGGTGTTCGAGCGCGGGCACGTGGCGATCGTGGTCGACGGCGACCGCTTCCTGGGCCTGATCACCCGCATCGACCTGTTGAATTACCTGCGACGCAAGGTGCACTAAGCCGGGATTTGGGATTCGGTATTAGGGATTCGGAAAGGCAAAGGTCTCGCATTCTCATCTCCTGCGGTCGTGCCCCGGGCGCTACCGCAGGAGGGCAGACGGCGGGCTGGACATTTCCATGGCAGGCGAGCGTGCATAATCGCGGCCCATAACCGACCGAAGGAATCCGCTCCATGTGTGGAATCGTTGCCGCCACCGCCCAGCGCGACGTCGCCCCGCTGCTGATCGCCGGCCTGAAGGCGCTCGAATACCGCGGTTATGACTCGGCCGGTCTGGCCGTGCTGGATGGGGAAGCCATCCGCCGCGTGCGCGCCAAGGGCAAGGTGCGCGAGATGGAGGCCCTGTACGTGGCCGACCCGCTGCAGGGCGGCACCGGCATCGCGCATACCCGCTGGGCCACCCATGGGGTTCCCAACGAGGCCAACGCCCACCCGCACATGGTCGGTCGCGTGGCGCTGGTGCACAACGGCATCATCGAGAACTACGCCAGCCTGCGCGAGCAGCTGCAGGCCCGCGGCCACGTGTTCACCTCCGAGACCGACACCGAGGTGATGGCCGCGCTGATCGAGGAGCGCATCGCCGGCGGCATCGGTCTGCGCGACGCGGTGCTGGCCACCGTGCGCGCACTGGAAGGCGCCTACGCCATCGCCGTGATCAGCCGCGACGAGCCCGGCCACGTGGTCGGCGCCCGCCGCGGCGCGCCGTTGCTGGTGGGCGTGGGCATCGGCGAGAACTTCCTCGGTTCCGACGCGCAGGCGCTGATCCAGGTGACCAACCGCATGGTCTACCTGGACGAGGACGACGTGGTGGAGATCACTCGCGACAGCGTGCAGGTCTATGGCCTGGACGGCACGCCGGTGGAACGCACGGTGCACCAGAGCGAGCTCTCCACCGATGCGGTCGAGCGCGGCGAATACCGCCACTACATGCAGAAGGAAATCCACGAGCAGCCGCGGGCGGTCAACGACACGCTGGAAGCGCGCATCGGCCCGCACGGCGTGCTGCCGAACATCTTCGGCGTCGGCGGCGACGAGTTGCTGGGCAAGGTCGAGGGCATCCACATCATCGCCTGCGGCACCAGCTACCACGCCGGCCTGGTCGCCAAGTACTGGATCGAGGAATACGCGCGACTGCCGGTCCACGTCGAGGTAGCCAGCGAGTACCGCTACCGCGACACGGTGGTGCCCGGCGGCACGCTGTTCGTGGCCATTTCCCAGTCCGGCGAAACCGCCGACACGCTGGCGGCGATGCGCGAATCGCGCCACCGCGGCTATCTGGGCACGCTGGCGATCTGCAACGTGCCCGAATCCTCGGTGGTGCGCGAGGCGGACCTCAAGCTGATGACCCGGGCCGGTCCCGAGATCGGCGTGGCCTCGACCAAAGCCTTCACCACCCAGCTGGCGGCGCTGGCGCTGCTGTGCCTGAAGCTGGCCGAGCAGCGCGGGCTGGACAACGCGCGCTACGCCGAGCTGTGCACGCAACTGGCGCACCTGCCCCGCGCGATCGAGAACGCGCTGAAGCTCGAGCCGCAGATCCTCGAGCTGGCGACCCAGTTCGTACCGCTGGAGCACGCCCTGTTCCTGGGCCGCGGGGCGCAGTACCCAGTGGCGCTGGAAGGCTCGCTCAAGCTCAAGGAAATCTCCTACATCCACGCCGAGGCCTACCCGGCCGGCGAGCTCAAGCACGGTCCACTGGCGCTGGTCGACGAAGCCATGCCGGTGGTCGCGGTGGCCCCCAACGGCCCGCTGCTGGACAAGCTCAAGTCCAACCTGCAGGAGGTGCGCGCCCGCGGCGGCCGCCTGATCGTCTTCGCCGACGACAGCGCCCCGATGGACGCCGGTAACGCCAACGGCACCACGCTGCGCATCGAAAGTGGCGGCAATTTCATCGCGCCGGCCGTGTTCACCGTGCCGCTGCAACTGCTCGCCTACCACGTCGCCGTGCTGCGCGGCACGGACGTCGACCAGCCACGCAACCTGGCCAAGTCGGTCACGGTGGAATGAACGGAACGGGCACGGGCTACATGGTGTGACCTAATAGAAAGTCCAAGGCGGTAATAAAGCGTCCAAATCCTTGCCCCCCTCGGGCTAATAGAAAATCCAAGCGCTCCGAGACCCCGCGGAGTGGGTCATGTCCGTCGGCGGTCGCGGTACGGGTGAGGGGCTTACCGCGGGTCTGGCTGACCGCACGCGAGCCCGCGATTCCGGGTTGCGAAACCCGGACTCTGGTCGTTGGCGTGGGTTTTCGGTGTCGTCCCCTGCGACATCTGCGTGATAGAAAAGTAAAGTTGCACGCAGGACTCAGGGGCACGCATGACCAACGAAGAATTCAAGAAGACGCTGTGGGACACCGCCAATAAGCTGCGCGGTTCGGTCTCCGCGGCGGAGTACAAGTACCCGGTGCTGGGACTGGTGTTCCTCAAGTACGTGTCGGACATGTTCGCCGCCCAGGCGCAGGTGATCCGCCACCGCATTGCCGATCCGGCCTCCGAGTACTACATCGACGACCCGGCCATCCGCGAGGAAAGCGCCGAGACCTTCACCGGCGACAAGACGTTCTATGACCAGGACAACGTGTTCTGGGTGCCCAAGTCCGCCCGCTTCGACACGCTGCTGGATCAGGCTACGGCCCCCGATCTGGCGCAAAGGCTGGACCGGGCCATGGGTGAGATCGAGGCGGAAAACCCCACGCTCAAGGGGGTGCTCTACCGCGAGTTTTCCCGTTTGGCGCTGGAACCGGGCAAGCTCGGCGAGCTGATGGGGCTGGTCGCACGGCTCAACTTCGACCCCGCGAAACACGGCAGCCGTGACGTGTTCGGCGAGGTGTACGAGTACTTCCTCGGCCAGTTCGCCATGAACGAGGGCGCCAAGGCCGGCGAGTTCTACACGCCTAAGAGCGTGGTCAACCTGCTCGTGGAGATCCTGGCGCCGTTCAAGGGGCGCATCTACGACCCGGCCTGCGGCTCCGGCGGCATGTTCGTGCAGTCGGCCCGCTTTAAGGACGCGCACCAGAAAACCTTGGGCAAGAAGGGCGACCTGGCTATCTACGGCCAGGAACTGATGGCCGCTACCCGGCGCCTGTGCCTGATGAACCTGGCCGTGCACGGGCTGGACGGCAACATCGGCCAGAGCTACGGCTCCAGCTTCACCAACGACCAGCACAAGACGCTGCGCGCTGATTACATCCTGGCCAACCCGCCGTTCAACATCTCCGACTGGGACGGCGACAAGCTCACCGATGACCCGCGGTGGGTCTATGGCATCCCCCCGAAGGGCAACGCCAACTTCGCCTGGCTGCAACACATGCTGGCGCGCCTCTCCAAGCGCGGTCGCGCGGGCACCGTTCTGGCCAACGGCTCGATGAGCTCGCAGCAATCGGGCGAGGGCGAGATCCGCCGCGCCATGGTCCAGGCCGACGTGGTCGAGTGCATGGTCGCCATGCCTGGCCAGCTTTTCTCCAACACCCAGATCCCCGCCTGCCTGTGGTTCCTGTCCAAGGAAAAACAGATCGGCGGCAATGGTCGCATCGACCGCAGCGGGCAAGTGCTCTTCATCGATGCGCGCAAGGCCGCTAGCGGCCGCATCTCGCGCACGCAGGTGGAGTTCACCGACGAGGACCTCGCGCGCATCGCGCAGGCCTACCACCGCTGGCGCGGCACCGACTTCAGCGATGGAGCGAACTACGCCGACGAGCCGGGCTTCTGCTACTCCGCCACCCTGGATGAAGTGGAGAAACATGGCTTCGTGCTGACGCCCGGCCGCTATGTCGGCACCGTGGCGGAAGACGATGACGATGAGGCTTTTGCCGAGAAGATGGAGCGGCTGACTGGACTGCTAGCCGAGCAGATGGCGAAGGGGGCGGAGTTGGATGTAACGATCAGGGAGAAGCTGGGAGCGTTGGGCTATGGGGTCTGACTTTCGGCGCGTTGCGATTCGAGAGTTGGTCGCGACCGGAGCGGCAAGGCTGCAAACCGGACCCTTTGGATCACAGCTGCACAAGCATGATTACGTGACTTCGGGGATCCCGGTGATACCAACCGAAGGCATTGGTCGAGGGCGGATCCGAGCTGACGTGGATTTTCCCAACGTTTGCCTCGAAAAAGCCGCCGAGCTTGAGCGACACAAGCTGAAGAAGGGGGACATCCTTTTCGCAAGGCGTGGCATCCAAGCAACAGGCTTGTCTGCTTATGTAGATAGCGATCACGTCGGCTCGTTATGTGGCACCGGCGCGATTCTGTTGCGGGTTGATGGAAAGCAGGTCCATCCAAGGTTCTTAGCGGCCTACTTGGCAACTGAAGAGGCATTCCATTGGCTACGCACTCACGCAGTCGGTGCGGTGATGCCGAACCTCAACACGGAAATCATCTCTGAACTCTCGGTACCTCTCCCATCTTTCCGAATTCAAATCGAGATCGGCAAATTTGTTGCTTCCCTTGACGATCGCATCGATCTCCTCCGACAAACCAACGCCACACTCGAAGCCATCGCCCAAGCCCTGTTCAAGTCCTGGTTCGTGGACTTCGATCCCGTGCGCGCCAAGGCCGAAGGCCGCGAGCCGGAAGTCGCTGCACAGGGAAGTGCGAGTGACGCGGGAGGCAGGATGCCTGGAGCGCCCATGGACGCCGCCACCGCCGCCCTGTTCCCTAGCGAGTTCGAGGAGTCCGAGCTGGGGTTGATTCCGAAGGGCTGGTGTATCGCGAGGCTCTCAGATCTGGTTGAACTCGCCTATGGAAGGGCATTGAAAGCTAGCGACCGCGTAGCCGGTGAAGTGCCGGTATATGGCAGCGGAGGAATAACCGGTTGGCACGACGTCGCCCTCGTAAAGTGCCCCACCATCATCGTTGGACGGAAAGGGTCGGTTGGCACGATTTATTGGGAGGATCGGCCATGTCATCCGATTGATACGGTGTTTTTCGTTCGGCCGAAAGAGGCTCCGCTGACCTTGTGCCTGCAAGTGTTGCGGTCTCTCGGTCTCGACAAAATGAATACGGACGCAGCTGTTCCCGGGCTCAACAGGGAGAATGCATATCGACTTGAGGTTGTCGTTGCACCCGCCGCAGTGCGTGATGCCTGGGACAAGGTCGTAGCGCCCATTTACGCCGCGATAAGCAATAACAACCGCTGCTACGAAGTTTTGGCCAAACTCCGCGACACCCTTCTCCCCCGCCTGATCTCCGGCAAGCTTCGCCTTCCCGAAGCCGAGGGCGAAGTCGAGGCCGTCGCATGAGTCACGCTTGCCCGATCTGCGGCGTTCCGCTCAAATCCGCCCCACGCTATCCGCGCCATGTCTGCGAGGATTGCGTCCGCAAGGCGGTTGCGGCTGACGGGCGGCCGCTACGCTTTTCCAATGTCGATCTCTCCGGTGGCTTCCAGGCGCACTACGCGGATACGGGCGAGGTCTACGCTTGTCACGCGTGCTGGATCGACGACATCCGCTGCCACGCCGACGAGGCGCGCTTTGGCGGCATCCCCATCGAGGTGGTCGCCTGATGGGAATCATCGAGCCACAGTGGAAACGAGCCGTTGACGCGGCCGTTGAAGCAGGCCGACCAATCACCGCAGCTGAGGTATGCGCGAAGCTTGGCAACGTCAACCCGAAGTCCATCCTCAGGGCACTCAAGAGTGCCTGCGTCAACGACAAGGGGAGAACGCACTACCAGGGCGGCGCAGAGCCGCGGAGGACGGATGCCGGTCATCCGCACGACCGTCTCTTCAGGCAGCCTGACCGTCGCTACGTCCCCTACGACCCCAAGGTGCATGGCGTATGGGAGGTCTACTCCGACCCGGCATCCACCAGCAGCCACAAGACGTCGGTGAGAGAGCTGGGGAAGCTGCACCCCACGATGACTGTGACCCTGACCAATGGTGCCGTGAAGCCTGGCAACACGTTCTTTCCGATCAAGGCGTTCGACGAGGACTTCTTTCCACCGTCAATGATTCGCGCCAAGGACCCGGACGCCCCAGCGGTTCCGGCGCGCTTTACCACCGACGCGGGTACCGAGTTCCACTCCGACGTCTACCGCAGCAGCCCCAACTCCGGCTATCTCCACAACCGCGCGGCGGCCAGCGGGTACTACCTCGCGACAGGAGCCAGGGGCGGCGATCGGCTGCGCATCGAGCGCATGGCCGATGACCACTACCACATCACCTTGCTGCCGGCGGCTGTCGCCACTGCAGCCAGCCCGGAGCAGCACGTGTCCGAACCTAAAATGCCCATGCCCATCAACAAGATCCTTTTCGGCCCGCCTGGCACCGGGAAGACCTATCACACGGTCAACGAGGCGCTGTACATCTTGGACCCCGCGTTTCTCGCTGCGCACGAAACCGATCGCGCGGCCTTGAAGCAACGCTTCGATGCCTTGGTGCAGGCAGGCTTCATCCGCTTTGTCACCTTCCACCAGAGCTTCAGCTACGAGGATTTCGTCGAGGGCATCCGTGCCAACCGCGATGAGCCTTCAGGGGCCCTTAGCTACGACGTGGAGGACGGCGTTTTCAAGCAGATCTGCGAGGCGGCACGCAGTCGCAACATCGCCACATCCGGTCCAGGGATCGGCATCAACGGGCGCAGTATCTGGAAGGTGTCGCTTGGCGACTCCGGTACCGAGGGCCACATCTTTGACGAATGCATGGCCAAGGGCATGGCGTTACTTGGATTCGGTTCAAGCGTAGACCTGACCGGCGTGAGTTCCCGTGCCGAGATCGTCGAGCGGTTACAAGCGGTGGACCCGCAGATCAAATCCAGCGATTACACAGTGACTGCGCTCGACCTGTTTATTCGGCGCGTCAAGGTCGGCGACCTGATCGTGGTCAGCCAGGGCAATCTTAAGTTTCGGGCCATCGGCGAGGTCACGGGTGGTTATGTGCATGTCGATCGCGGTGACGCCGACAGCTATGCGCAGGGCCGACCGGTGCGCTGGCTGAGGCAATACGAGCCCGCTCGCCCCTACACAGACCTGATGGAAAACCGCTTCAGCCAGATGACGATCTATGAGCCGCGCCCGGGGACGATCAACCTCGATCGACTGGCCTCGCTGTTGGCACCCGAACAGGCGCATGAGCCCGAGCCGCGAGTGCTGATCATCGACGAGATCAATCGCGGCAACATCTCGCGGATTTTCGGCGAGCTCATCACCTTGATCGAGCCGTCCAAGCGCGCAGGTTGCCCTGAGGCGCTGGAAGTGACCTTGCCCTACTCGAAGGATCGCTTCAGCGTGCCGCGCAACGTTCACCTGATCGGCACGATGAACACCGCGGATCGCTCGCTCGCGGGGCTGGATGTGGCGTTGCGGCGGCGCTTCGAATTCGTCGAAATGCGGCCTGATCCAAGCGCGCTTGCGGGCGTGGTGGTGAATGGCATCCCGGTGGATGCTCTGCTGGCGACCATGAACCGGCGCATCGAGATGCTGCTGGGCCGCGACTATATGCTGGGGCACGCGTACTTCATGAACCTGAAGGACGACCCCTCATTGGAGCGGCTGGCCGAGATCTTCCGTCGGCAGGTGCTGCCCTTGCTACAGGAGTACTTCTTCGAGGATTGGCAGAAAATCGCCTGGGTGCTCAACGACCATCGCAAGTCAGAACGGGCCTTGTGTTTCCTGCAACAGGCCGCCGTGGGCATAGCCGAGCTGCTGGGCGACAAGGTCGAATTGCCCGGCGAAGGGCACCTGTGGGCGCTCAATAACGACGCGTTCGCCAACCCGAAGGCTTACCTCGAGATCATCAAGGCAGACCAGGTTCCCGCGTGACGCTCGTCACCGTCCGCGAGCATGCGAGGCTGACTACCGGTCCGGTACCGGCTGGCAGCCTGGATTGGGCGAGTATCTCGCCCACCGCGTTCGATTGGCTGTGCCGGGAGGCACAGCGGCATCGCGCAGGCGGTGCGGCCCTCGTGCTGGTGGAGGACCGGCACTGGTTGCGGCTGGACAACTACGTCGGGGTGCTCGAATCACCGTGCGGTACGCGCATCGAGATCCTGCCCAAGCATGTGCGCGGCGCGGGTGACGTGGCGAGTGCACGCCAGGTCCTGGTGCGAATGCTTCGCGAAGGGTTGCGGCTACCAGTGCGTGACACCGGTCCGACCGCGCTGCAGACGTTCGATGCCCCGGTCAGCGAGTGGATCATCCAGCAATTCCTCGCTGAGCTGGACCTGCTCGTTCGTCGTGGTCTGCGATTCGACTATCACCTGGTCGAGGAAGAAGTGCGCTTCCTGCGGGGCCGGCTACAGGTGGCACGTCAGCTGCGCCAGCCCGCAGGGCGTCAGCATCTTTTCCAGGTGGAACACCAGATCTTTGATGCCAACCGCACCGAGAACCGGCTGATCGCCTCCGCGCTGGACCGGGTCGCCGGCCTGACCTGCGAACCGGCCAACTGGCGTTTGGCTCACGAGCTGGCGCACACCTTGGCCGAGGTCCCGCGCAGCCACGAAGTCGCGGGGGACTTCCGTCGCTGGAGCCAGGACCGGTTGATGAGCCACTACGGAGCCATCCGCCCGTGGTGCGAGCTGATCCTCGGCAACCGGAACCCGCTAACGGCGCTCGGCCACTGGACCGGGCGCAGCCTGCTGTTTCCGATGGAGAAGGTGTTCGAGTGCTTCGTCGAGGCGAGCCTGCGCCGCCTCTTGCCGGCGGGCGCGACGCTCAGGTCGCAGGTCGCCAGCCGGCATCTGGCCAGCCAGGGGGCACGGCGGATGTTTCAGTTGCGACCGGACTTCCTGATCGAGCACGAGGGCGCGACGTGGGTGGTGGACGCCAAGTGGAAGCTGTTGGACGAGGCTGACAAATCGAACCATTACGGCCTAAACCAACGGGACTTCTATCAACTGTTCGCCTACGGCAAGCGCTATCTGTTCGGAGGAGGCCAACTGGTGCTGGTCTATCCGCAGTGCGAAACGTTCAATGGCCCGCTGGATAGTTTCGACCTGGAGGATGGGTTGCGGCTGGACGCAGTTCCAGTGGAGCTGCTCACCGGCAACCTGCCGGCCGGCGTGCTCCCGAGTGGAGCGGCCACATGAGGTTGAGCAGGTAACGTAGCCATGCGCGCTGGTCGTGACATGGTGCACCAAGCGCTGGAAACTGCCACGTAGTACGGGCAGGTCACAGGGGGAGCCCATGAAGGAAGATCATCTCGAATCCGCCTGTCTGGACTGGCTTACGCAACTGGGCTGGAGCTGCGTGCACGGTGACGAGGTAGCGCCGGGCGGTACGGAGGATGCGCGCGCCAGGTACTCGGACGTGGTGCTGGCGGCGCGCTTGCGCGAGGCGGTCGTGCGGCTGAACCCTGCGCTGACGGTGGCGGAAACGGACGAAGTTGTGAGCCAGCTCACCGGCTACGGCGCGCAATCGCTGGTGGACGGCAATAAGGAGGTCTACGACTGGTTGCGCAACGGCGTACCCGTGCAGCGCATCGAGCCAGACGGGCGGCGCAGCGTCTTGCGCGCGCAAGTCTTCGACTTTGCTGGAACCAACGATCTGTTAGCGGTGCAGCAGTTCACCGTTCAGGGGCTCAAGGTTCGCAGGCCTGACATAGTGCTGTTCGTCAACGGTTTGCCGCTAGTGTTGATCGAGTTGAAGAACCCGGCCGATCTGCACGCCGACATCGAGGCGGCGTGGAACCAGGTGCAAACCTATAAGGCGGATATCCCGCAGCTGTTCTATTACAACTTGCTGAACGTCATTTCCGACGGCACCGTGGCGCGCTACGGCGCGCTCACCGCGGACTTCGGGCGCTATTCGCGCTGGCGGCTGCTTGGCGGCGAAAAGGTCGCGAAGGGCAGGTTGGAACTCGACGTGCTGATCCTGGGTCTTCTCGATCCCAGCACATTGCTGACGTTTTTCCGCAGCTTCGTCGCGTTCGGCGGAGCCTATGGTGGCGCCGGGTTCAAGATCATCGCGCAATGGCACCAGTACCACGGCGTGCAGAGCGCCGTAGCCCGCGCCGCTGACGCGCTGCTTCATCGGAAGGATGGCAAGGGCGGCGTGATCTGGTTCACCCAAGGGTCGGGCAAATCGCTACTAGCGTTGTTCTATGTGATGGCGCTCCGCGATCACCCGGAGTTCCGTAACCCGACCGTGGTGCTGGTCACCGATCGCAATGATCTAGACGGCCAGCTGTACGAGACGTTCGCCGATTGCGCGTGGTCGCTACGCGGCACGCCGGAGCAGGCACAAAGCCGCGACGACCTGCGCGACAAGCTTTCGAGTGTGCAGGCGGGCGGCATCTTCTTCACTACCATCAACAAGTTCGCGCCAGAAGCGGGAAGCACCACCGTACCGGTGCTGTGCGACCGTTCCAACGTCGTGGTGATCGCAGACGAGGCGCACCGCACGCAGTACGGCTTTCGCGCTGATCTGGACACCCAGACGGGAAAGACCAGGTACGGCCTGGCCAAGTACATGCGCGACGCGCTGCCCAATGCCATCTACCTGGGTATGACCGGCACACCGGTGAGCCTGGACGATCGCGACACGGAGGCGGTGTTCGGCACCTACGTCGACGTCTACGACATGATCGCCGCACAGGACGACCAGGCGGTGGTCCCGGTGAGCTACGAGTCGCGCATTATCGAGCTGCGCTTCAACGAGGCAGAGAAGCAGGCGTTGATGGATGAGTTTCTCGAAGCCACGGACGACGAGGACGAATCGCAGCAGAACCGCACGGTCAGCCGCCTGACCCGTCTGGAGGCGCTGGCGATGGCGGAGGGACGGCTTGACGTTCTGGGCGCTGACCTCGTGGCGCACTGGGAAGCACGCACCGAGGCCGTGGCAGGCAAGGCGATGATCGTGGCGATATCGCGCGAGGCGGCCACTCGACTGTACGGGGCGATCGTTAAGCTGCGTCCGGACTGGCATAGCGACGATATTCGGGAGGGTCGAATCAAAGTCGTCATGACCGGCAGTTCGGCCGACCCTGCGCACTTTCAACCGCACCGCACTGATAAGCCACAGCGCAAGCTGCTAGAAAAGCGCTTCAAGGATGCAGGCGACTCGCTCCAACTGGTGATCGTGCGTGACATGTGGTTGACCGGCTTTGACGCCCCGCCCGTGCACACGCTGTATGTGGACAAGCCGATGCAGGGTCACGGCCTGATGCAGGCGATCGCGCGCACGAACCGCATCTGGAAGGATAAGCCGGGCGGCTTAGTGGTCGACTACATCGGCATCGGAGAGGAGCTCAAAAAGGCGATCAAGCAGTACACCAAGGACGCTGGCGCCGAGCGTGAGCCGGTGGATACCTCCGGAGCTGCACTGCGAGTCCTGCTGGATACGTTGGACGTGGTTCGCAAGGAGTTCTTCCACGGTTTCGACTACGCCGGGTTCGAGGACCCCAAGAAGGTGCTGGTTCTTCTTGGCCCGGCACTGGAACACGTCCTTCAGATCAATCCACAGGTCGATGATAAGGGCCGCAATGTCGGCGTGCGCAGCTATCTGGACCAGGTCGCCCGTCTGACCACAGCGCAAGCCCTGGCTGGCACCCAACCCGAAGCAATGGCGGTACGCGAGGAGATTGCCTTCTTCCAGGCAGTGCGCGTATGCCTGATCAAGCTCACCCGCGCCGGTGCCAGTCGTTCGCGGCTGGAGAAGGAGGCGGCGCTGCGCCAGTTGGTGGCCAAGGGCGTGCTGGTTGAGGGCGTGAACGACATCTTCGCCACGCTCGGCCTGGGCAAGCCGGATATCTCGCTACTGGACGAAGAGTTTTTGAAGCAGATCCGCGAGATGCCCACCCGGAACCTCGCGGCCGAATTGCTGCAGAGACTGCTGACCGATCAGGTGAAGGCTCGCGGTCAGAAGAACGCGATGCAGGGCAAGGAGTTCACCAAAAAGCTGGAAGAAGCCATTGCCCGCTACCAAAGTCGCGGCCTGACAACGGCGCAAGTGATCGAGGAGCTGATCAAGCTCGCCCGGGAGATCAACGCAGCGCGCCCGCCTGATGGCATGAGTGAAGAGGAGTTCGCGTTCTACCAGGCGCTGAGCGAAAACGAATCGGCGGTGCGCGAGCTGGGTCATCCTGTCCTTCGTGCACTGGCGCAGGAGCTGACCGACAAGCTGAGACGTTCGGCCACAATCAACTGGCAAAACCGAAAGGACTCACGCGCCCGCATGATGGCGATGATCAAGGTGCTGTTGGTAAAGCACAAATATCCGCCTGACAAGCAGGTGGAGGCCACAGAAAAAGTCATCGCACAGGCCGAGCTGCTCGCGGATTTGTGGGCTGAGCCTCCGCACCGAATGGAGGCGATTGCTCGGACTCAAGATTGTGTGATCTGAGGGCGCGTCCTTCACTCTGCGTCTGTTGCGCGTACTAGTAAGAAAAACACGTAAAAACATGCACTTGCGTAGCATCTCACGTTCCGATATGGTCGCCTCAGGTAGGCCTTAAGCGGACAGAGCGTGATTGACCGCAACGTGAGATCACCCACCACTAACTGGCTCATGCAAGAGCACGGCCCGCTCTTGTGCGCCTCGGTCGCGGCCAAGCTTCTGGGATTCAAGAGCACGGACGCGCTGCGGCAGGCACGTATTCGCCACCGTCTCCCCGTCCCGATGTTCACCATCGAGGGGCGCCGTGGCTGGTTTGCGTCCACGGAAACCGTCGCAGCCTGGCTGGAGCAGACCGTCGATCATGGCACGTCGGGAGCACCTCGCTCCTATGGATAGGGGAGCTCCTCCTCTATCCAGCGAACCCGGCCGTGCATCGGGCGTCAAGCCCTTGTGCCGACTGGGCAGGCGAAGGAATGTCTTCGCTCCGGTCTATCTGATGATGGCCGCTGGCCAAGGAGGTGGGCGAGCGTAGGCCTTCTAAACAACCCACCCGGAAAAAAGAAAAGCCACCCTGTGGCGGGGTGGCTTTCTGGCGTGACCTGAGGGCTCAAGTCTAAGTCGCTTGAGCGGCAGTGTGTTCCCTGCCAGCCCTTCAAGTCAAGCCTCCGACACCCAAAACAAATGCCGCCGTTCGCGGCATAGGAGGCGTGCGTGCGCGAGAAGCATGCAGACCGACTCATTGACGGCAGAAGCATCAGGGGGCCTCACACAGCTCACTCGAGCGAGTCGAGGTGCCTATCATGAGGATGACCATCGAGAAACTCGCCGGGCTTATAGGAGAAGGACGTGGCCTTGGGGCGGGAGACCACTACAAGCCATGGGAACAGATAACCCGTAAGCGAGCATCACCGTTCTCGAACCTGAACATCGTTCCGGTGCCGCATCTCACGCGCCTTGCTCACTTTCTGTCGCGTGGGGAGCGGGAATTTGGCCTGCTCCTGTGGTGGCTGGGCGCGGAGGATGTTCGCGAGCAGTATCCCCTATGGCCCTGGCCGCATCGGCAGCCGCTTGAGCAGATCGCGCCCCACGCTTCCGGGATGCCTCAGCACCCGGGGATGGCCGCACTCGCCGAGGAGGCTGGGATCAGATTAGGTCGATATCCGGGACTGAACGTACCCGTCATTCTCTCTTTGGATCTCCTGGCGACGATCCCTACGACCGCCGGGCCTCACCGCCTAGTGGGCTTCAGCTGCAAACCGCGTGCGCTGTTCCACGCCGCAGCCTCACGATCGCGCCTCAGAGAGCGTCTCGAACTCGATCGTCGATATTGTGCCGCTGCAGGCATTCGCCACCGGCTCGTTCATCCCGAGCAGATATCGCAAACGCTGGTTGTTCAGCTCCATTGGCTGGCCCCGATCATGCCGAAAGGCGAACTAGAACTGTTGATCCAAGGCCAAACCTATCAGGCATACCTCGCTCACATCGCGCCGATGATCTACGAGCTTCCTGCTCATCAGGCGTCCTGTTCAGCCGCTGGGATGGTTGGGTGGAGCGAAGAACAAGGCCAGCAAGCCCTCAGGCTCGCCCTCTGGTACCAGCACATCGATGTAGACCTATCGCAACCGGTCAACCTGACGCGCGTTCTGAAGTCTGGTGGCATATCCCTCCGACAAGAATTCCGAGAGCAGTGGTTCGGAGGGCAAAAATGATTCCAATCAATGGCCACATTCTTCGGCCAGGTCTTGGGGAGGCCTGCATCACGGGTGACCATCGTGTGGTGTCTGTCCAACAGTTTGCGGATGCGGTCTGGCTTATTCCAATGCCTCGAGGAACAGGCACCAAGGGTGGGCGACAGCGCTACTTGACCGGCCCAAAGCGGTTCTGCCTGTCAACGGTCTCAGAAGCACTCCAGCAGGGTCGCTTGATCATGGAGGACGTCCCTTTGCCGGGTGTCTGGCAAATGACAGATGCAGACTATCTCGGCAGTGCGCCAAGTGAGCGGCAAAGGAACTTGAGGGCGAAACGTCTCCAGAAGCGAGATGAATGCTGGGAGGCCGTCCAAGCGGTCGTCGGCGCAGAGTCTGCCCAGGACTTGGCGCCTCAGGCCAAGCGGCTCGCGGACAAGATCAAGGCAGTAGCAAAACAGCACAAGCGAAGCCAACCAACCATCTACAGCTGGCTCCACCGATACTGGGCCGGACGGGAATGCGTTAACAGCCTTCTTCCCAACACCAGTTCTTGTGGAGGCCCGGGAAAGCGAAAGACGCCAACGACACGTCGCGTGGGTCGCAAATCCCGGAAGTTCAAGGCAGGACTGGTCGAGAGCGAAGGCTATGTGCTGACCGCTGTGGATCAGGAGCGCCTGGCGATGGGATATGCCTTGGTGAAGCCGGGATTCACAGTAGCGGACGCCTACCATCTGACGATGGGGGCGTATTGGTCGGAAACGCACCAGGACCCGCGGGGTCATATTAAGCATGACCTGTTTCCCGCGCACCGTCGCCCAACAAAGGTGCAGTTCGAATATTGGGGTCGGTTGCTTCACGGCACTCCTCTGCGGCGCAAGCTCCTCGGCGTAGATCACTGCTCGACATCGACGCTTGCGGTTGCAGGGCGCGCTCAGGACCAAGTTCAGGCCGTCGGCCAGATGGCGATGATTGATTCGACGTCATCGGACGTGTACCTCACCTCGATGAGGTCCCGGCAGATCGTGCTGCCACCAATGCACAGAACGATTGTCGTCGACGTAGCTTCCACCTTGGTTATGGGCTTTTGCATGAGCTGGGAAGCGCCGAGCTCAGCCACGTCATTGCAAGCAATACTTTGTGCCGCGAGCGATAAGGCGGATATCGCAGCAAGATTTGGCATCGACCTGAAGCCGGACGACTGGCCCGGTCTTTTGCATCGTCTGTACTTGGCCGACAACGGTGAAATGAAGTCCGCAGCGCTCGTGGAGGCTGAAAAGCAATTTCGATTTGGCGTTGAATACGCCAAGGCGTACAGCGGCCAGAGCAAGAGTCTTGTCGAGACCCAGCATCACACGGACCACAAGGCGCTGGACCACAAGCTCCCTGGCACGACACGCGGACGACAACGTCAGCGCGGCGAAACTCGTCCTGCTGACGAGGCGCTGTGGAACTACAACGAATACATGCGCGAGTTCATCTTTGCGACGATTGAGCACAACAACGAAGAGGTACCTGATCTTGCCCCCTTTGATATGAAGCGCGCTGGCATACGCCCAAGCCGGCGCAATGTCTTCTGTTGGATGCGCGATCACGGCATGCGAGCAGACATATCTTGCGACCTCGGGCAGTTAAGAGCATTCACCCTTCCCAATCGTAAGGCTGTGATGCGCCGGGACGGCATACATTTGCTCATGAAAAACGGCATCCGGCTCCTTCCTGGCCATCGCTTCTTTGCGGGCGACCTGACTGATCATCCGTTGTGGCAGCGTGCAGTGAGCACCGGACGTACCGTCAAGTTGACCGTAAAGCTTGATGCCAATGACCTGAGTCACCTTTGGCTGCCGAGCGACAGGGGGCTCCTGCGCATACCAAACGTTCAGGCCGAGCAGGCCCTCCTGGAGGGCCTGACGTTCGTTGACACGAACAACGAGGTCGAGAGGGAGGACCTCAGGTTAGACATGGCTCGTGAAGCCGAAGATCAGACGAACCTCGACACGTTGGTGAGGCGGAGTGAAGTAACTCGGAACGCTGCGCGAGAGAAAAAGACCGAGGCGGAGAGGCTCCAGTTGACGAAAAAAGAAAAGGTGGTGCGCAAACAGTCGCTCAAGAAAAATCGGCAAGATGAGATGGCCGCCCTCGCGCTTTCTTCGACGGTGAGCGCGCCACAACTTCCTAAAGAAGAAGTTGTACCCGTTGCCAACCGGGCGACGGAAGCAGCTGAACGAGCTATGGCTGCGTTTCTGAAGACCGTCGCGCGATGAAAAACAACAATCTTGACCATCCAGAGCTGATTAATGGGCCCAATCCATTGCTGGAGGCGATGGCGCCATACATTAGCTTTGAAGACATGCCGGCTGCATTAGCCCGCCAGCCGCTCGAATCGTTAAACTGGCGAGCCATACCGCCCGCGCAGCGCATAACCTTCCTCGAACAGTACAAATGGCACTACTGGCCAAGCAGTCTTGTTCTGGACCTCGCGGAGAGTATCCAGACGATGTTGCGGAGCGGGCTAGCAGCGCGCAATCCCTTTTCCGTCCCAGAACAACGCCGGATCAATACGCTAGCCCTCACTGGAGAGGCGCACAACATGCCCCTTCAATCACTCCGCACGCCTGCAGGCGGAGGGATTATTTCAGCCATCACGGGCATGGGAAAATCGGCAGTGCTAGCAAGGACCTTGGAAGTGATAGCTCCGCAGCAGGTCGTAGTCCACAGCCGAAGCGAAGCGTGTGGGTGGTCAACTCTAACGCAGGTCCTCTATTTGGTGATTGATGCCCCATTCAATGGAACGCCGGGAGGATTGCTTGCGCGAATTGTCGAGGGGCTAGACGTTCTCCTGGGTACAGATTATGCCAACGATCGACGCAAGTTGCGCAACCTTGATCAGCAGCTCCTATTTGTCACAAAGCTTCTATCCAACCATCGGGTTGGTCTGCTTGCGATTGATGAGAACCAGCAAGCTAACTTTGACGAGAGCTTTTGGCAAAAAAGCTTCGTACTGTTCTTTCTTGGATTAATGAACTTGGGGATACCAATTCTTCTGCTGGGAAACCCGCTGGCATTTGTAGGACTGGAAAGCGCATCTCAAGACATCCGGCGCTTCTCCACGGCGGGCTATCACAAGCTGACACCCGCTCCCTCGTTTTCAGAGACTTGGTGGTCCAGGGAGTTTGTTCCTGGCATGTGCCTCTTTTCTCTATGTGACGAAGTCCCTGCGAAGGAGGGGATCGTAGAACAGACCTTTGACATGTCGGCCGGCGTCCCCGGGCTCTTTGGGCCGCTTTGGATCGAGGCACAACGAATCGCGCTACGACGTGGGGGTGAGGTCGCTCAGCTCGAACACGCGGACTTCATCGCGGCTTTGGACACCCCGCGTGTTAGAGAGCTTCATGCGATGGCCCTTCAGGTTCGCGGCAAAGCGCCGGCTCATCGCTTCACCGACATGCCATTCAAATCCAGAGGTGCGCCAGGGTCCGCTCAGTCTATACCCGCTGACGAATGCGACGGCGCATCCACGCCACAAGCGAGAGTGTCATCTGACCACGTAGGCGCTGTTCGCAAGGCCATGGAACGAAAGGTCAAGGCTAAGGAGCGAGCAGCTGAGAAGCGAAGGGAGAAAGCCGAACATCTCACGCCCGAGGACATGAGGAGACACGAACTTCAAATGGAGATGTTCGCTAGCCTGAGAGGAACGCAAGAGCCGCTCCTGGCAGGCAGTGATCGTGCTCCGCCCAAGCGGCGATAGGCCTCCATCTATGAGTTGCCTCGCGACCAGGCGACTTCACGGCGACGCATCTCCTTCATCAGCCATGAGGAGTTGCTCCAGGTTTGTTCTTTGGACATTGTTTCTAACAGTTCGCCTGGAAGAGTCGTCGCGAACCGCCTTACAAGCAGTCGGTCAATGCGCAGACTGGCGTCAATGCTATAGACGTCCACGTCCCCTGCCAGCGCGCGGTAAAGAGCCGGGGGGAAGTTCGCATCCATGACGTATCTTCGGAGCTCCGCCTGCGTTCGTGGCGAAAGCCATGATCCAAATGGTTTGGCTTGACTTAGCTCCAAGGGGACCAGGTGAGGGGGACTTTGTCGCCTCGGCGGGCTCATCTGAAGGTGGTCAAGTGCCCCCACGATGACAAGCCGCGAAGCTACGTAGCTTGCCTGCACACGCTGATCTAGCTCCGCGTTGACGAAGAGCTCCCCGTCTGCGATATCGAGAGCAGCAGCCACTTGACCGACGGAAACATCCCAAAGCTGTCGAATGGTGGCCTCGATGACTTCGCATGCGCGCGCCAGCGTGCCAAAGCGACGTACGACAGCGTCCATCACCAGCATCCACAGATCCGGCGCAATGCCAATCAAATCTCCACCGAAGGTCTCCTTCCAGAGATGGAGGTAAGCGCAATACCCATCTGAAATGGGTAGGGTCGAGGCCTTGGCGTTTGTCTTTCGTGATTTATGTTCGCCGGGTAGCGTCAATGGCCATCTCCGGCGAGCATTATTGCTGATGCCGCCTTCATCGCGCAGTTCTGTTCCGTGGTAAGGGCAATGTCCAATAGACGGCAGCAAGTGAAGTACGCGCCACGATGCAAAGCCCTGGTGGTCCATGTCTTCTTGGATACACCCATCGCATGAGCGCAGGCAAGTTGTAGCGAGCCTTGGAATTCGCCTTCGTCTATGCCCTCTGAATGCGGCGTGGACGGCATCACCTTTGCCTGACTCAAGTCGGCTTGCAAGGGCGTTAGCAACTGATGCTGGCATCGTTCGCGAGTACACGCCAAACAAGGTGTGCTGTTCGAGAACTTGGCGCACAGGCACCGATAGGCCAAACAGCCGTCGCGTTGCCTCACTTGCGCCGGCTCCCAGCACGCCCCTCTGGTTTTCGCGCCCGAGAATTGCTTTCAAGGATTGCCCTGCGCTAGACGATTGAAACATCCGGTTGTGTATTACGACAGCACTCAGTAGCGTCGAGCCGGGCTTTAGGTAGGGCATGTAGCCGATATATGACATGCTTAGTCCGGGTTGGTTGGGCCAATCTGGAGCCAAAGTGAGGGTAGGTTATCTGCCAGCCAGGCTCGGTCGTGGCGATACAGCCACATGTAGCCGTTACCCGGAATTTGTCTTAGCGCCTTGACTGTTAGGTGCGGGTTCTCCCGAATGAGTGCCCGAAAATGCTTTCGCGTTCGCTCTCGACTCCGATAGAACCGAGCGATGCACCATGACTCCTTAAGATCTGGCTCTGAGGAAAGCATTCGATTGATAGTGATTTGAGAGACCCCAACTTGCTCCGCAACAGCGCCTGCGTCCGCGCCGGCCATAAGCGCGATCCTTGCCAAGTTCTTCTTATCGTCGGAAAACACTTTGGCGCGAGACGTATAGCGCAGCCCAAGCTGTTTGGCCCATTTGAGGCCTGTCGTCGTGCAAACGCCCGCCTTGTTGGATGCCGACCGAATGGACGACCCGGCGATTACATGGCATCTAAAGGTCTCTATGGAACTCACCTGCGGGCCCAAGGCGCTCGTGGGCGTGCCCTCATCAATGGGCGAGAGCATGTCTTCGTAGGCTTCAAGGAATTCCTCCCAGGCCTCAAAGAGCATGCATATAAGCAGAAGATGCTTCAGTGGATGGCCCGGTCTCGGTCGTCGTCGCGCCAATGCACCTGCCAAGCCCGGCCAGTCTCCTGTGACTGCCTGAAGTGATTCGAACCCGGGCACGCTCTCAATTCCACGAAAATGTGAGCGGGTGGCTTTGATGAGCGCCGTGAGTCGCAAGCTACCTTTGGCTGTCGCGAGCCCCTTGCTATGCAATGCTTTCTGGTAAACCCTTGCAAGCACACGTGGGTTGAGTGATCCAGGCGCCAGCATGGCAAAGCGCGCGGAATATTCAGCTACAGTTGTCAGCCGATCCATCTGCTCTTCACCGAGAACAGGCACCTCTATCCATTTTCGCTTCAGGCCGCTCCTCGGCAGCAACCACCCGCGTCGATGTACTGGCGTGACTGGGTCCCACGCAATGACGAGCGGGCGCCTGTGCTTCCGGCAGACCATCGCGGAGGGCAACTGATCGTCTATGTGCCAGTAGGCGAACCCATGGGTTTCCTCGTCGTCGTCGAAGCATTCCGGGCAACCCTTGAGGTGATGATGGCCTCCGATGCGGCTGGCTGCGATGCCAAGCTTCATCTTCAGCTCGGGCATTGTTCCAGCGAAGACGCGCTGCAAGATGCCCTCTGCCTGATCGACGTGAACGAGGGGGAGGAAATACCCGAGAAGGGTGTGCTGAAGTGCTATATCCCTGGGCTCTCCCAGCTGTCCTCTTGTTCGCTCAGCGAGGTGGTGAAGGAGGCCGGGAAAGTCGTGCATCAACGCTGTGTAGGGCGAACCAAACAAGCTTCGGCTCGTCGAAGTCGCGCTTGATCCATTCCATGCGTGCACCAGTCCACACCAACTGTAGAGGGTCTGATCAGCGACTAGCTTCGGTAGGTTCAGGGACATTCGCCGTGAGGGTTGCTCTATCGGGCCTGAGCAGTACAACATGGCTCGAAGTGCTCGTGTGGATTGGATTTTTTATTACGCGGCCGGCCATCAGCGGACGAGAACTTGGTCGCGAGGGAGAACCATGGGAACGACGACGAAAAGCAAGCGGGCCGCCAAGTGGGCATTGGCTACAGTGGTCGCGATCGGTTTGGTGTTGCCACTGATCATCGCGTTGCTAGTTAGCTTCACCGCCGACACAACCATGCGCGTGGGTGACGTGGGGAGCTTTGTATCGTCAACCACTAGTGCCGGCGGACTTTTCGCCCGGCCTGCAACCACTGTTCAGACCTCGGTCGGAAGCCTCGTGGTGTCCGGTAGGTTGTCCGCCGTCAAAGGGCAACGGCTTGCAGTGGAGGATCGGCTGAAATCCGGCCTGCACTTGTGCGTACAGACGACGCCACCCACCTGTGTGGATGTCGAGGGTCCTTGGACCGGCGATATGAAGCCTGTCCGAAATCAGTGGCAGGTGTTCGGGTGGCTTGCAGCACGCGTTAGTGTCGCTGCAGCCGGGCTCTGGTTTGTTCTTGGGCTCATTTCAACGATGGTCGCGGCGAGCCTGCTAGCAAGCGCAGGCGGTTGGGCCGGAGTGGAAGACGCTCGGTAACGACCAGTGCTGGACCTTAGCGAAATCACCGTCCAGCACCAGATGCGCGAGGTTCATGCACCCGTATCTTTGCGGGAGGCTGCTAGATGGGCTAGGAGACCCTCCTTGAAGTAGGATCAGGTCTCGGCAAGGACTGTGCTGCTGCGGCACATTGGGACGAGTTCTAAGTCGGGCCACCTGCCTCGGTTCCGCGGGGCACTCGCCTATCTACACTTTCATCAGATCTAACAGGGATGGCATTCAGGGTCGTCAATTCGTACGCGGCGGCAAGCGCTGGGAATGAGGTTTTCCTCGTCCGGGACAACTGGAACGCCAGGATATCGAGCGACTGAAGGTCGGTTACGGGGTGAAACGATAGCTTTGCGACGCAAGCGCGAGGCAGGCATGTTCCGCACGCTCGATGCCACGGCAGTGAGCAGCGACAGGCCTGCCAACATGCGGACCTGTCAGGCGATGGCTTCCGCCGCCCACACGACAGGCGCCTGCGACACACTCCCTGTTGGCGGGGCTCATCGCAGCATGACGACACAATGCGAAGGAGCCCGGTCTCCAGACGGGGCGGGCGCAAACGATGTCAGGCCCTAAGCGGTCGCCGTCGTCGTCGCGATGTTCGCGACGCCCACTTCTTTCATGCGGCACGTCGGAAGTACGTCTCAGCCTCTGCGATATCATCACGCGAGCGGGCCGGTCAATAGGCGAACCGCGATCCCGATAGGGCATCGTGGGCGTGCCTCTTTTGTGACGCGTACCAATTACTGAATTAAAGGATACGGAGCGATACTTGGACATCGAGATTTGGGACGGCGGACTGCAAGAGCAAGAGATTGAGGCAATCCACAAGATCAAGGCAGCGTTCGCAGATGTCCGTCCGACGGACAACTCACGAGGTGGTGTCAACTCACTGAAGGAGCAACTTCGCCAGCAGTTCGGGCGTTCCCGGAATCACGCGTGGAAAGGGTACGCAGGATTCAGGTTCGTTGACTCACGGGGCAGGGAGGGTGAGTTCGACCTTGTCATCGTCACTCATTGCAACATCATCATCGTCGAGCTGAAGGATTGGAACCATGAGCCGGTAACGGCCGACGGGGACATCTGGTTCAAGGGCAGTAAAAATATGGGGCGCTCGCCCGTCAGTGTCACAAGAAACAAGAAATTCCTTTTAGAAAACAAGATCAAAAAGATCTCGTCTCGGTTTACCAACAAGAAGTATCCGCCGCGCGTTTATTTCTATGTCGTCATGACTGGAAATGCCGACTTCAGCCAGCTTCCAGAGGTCGACCGGCAACATACGATCTCACTGAAGGATTTCCTGCGTCTCTCCGATCGTGGGAGGTTCAACGATGTCTTCCGTCCTCATCCAGACTCCCAGGTCCTAGATCAAGACATCCCAGTCTTCGACGAGATGTTCCTCGGGCGCAGCACAGCCCCGAAGGCTCTGAAAATAGGTGGGTACACGGCGATTGAGGAAATATTCGAGCATCCCAAGCTAGTGTACAAAGAATACCTAGCGAGCTCAGAGACGTCGAAGGGGGCCGAGGCCCTGCTACGGGTCTGGAACTTCAAGAAGCTCCAGGGAAACAAGGCCTTCACTCCCGAAGGAAGGGCCGAGATCGTGTCCCGCGAGCGGGAGGTGCTGCGGTTCATAGGTCTGCAGAACCGGGACCTCTACAATCACTGCTTGCGCTCGTTGACCGGCTTTGAGAAGGAGCAGGTCACATCCCAGCATAGCGAGGTCTATGAACTCCCCCCGGGGCACGTGAGGTTCAATGAGTTCATAGGTAGGTACGGCAATTCCTTCAGCATTGGGGATCGGCTGAATCTTACCAAGCTGCTCCTTTCAAAGTTTGGCGATCTCCATGACGTCAAGGTCGCGCATCGGGACATCGCCGACCATAGCCTATGGCTTTCGCCCTCGAAGGAAATCGCCCTCTCTAATTTTATCTCTGCGTACCACAAGCCGATCGGCACGGTTGGGGACTTCAGGGAAAGTCTTTCGGTCGGAGCCTTGGAGGTGAAGGAGATGTTGGATGCCTCGCCATCCACTCCGTTTCGCCAGGACGTCCATGCGCTCGGGCTGGTGTCGTGGCACCTGCTTACGGGCCAGCGGATGTCGCCCAAGAGCCTTGCGAATATTCAGGACGAGATGCTTGCAAGTAACCACTGGTATGCAGGCGTCCTTCTCGATGCAGTGTCAGGATCATTCGAGGATGCAGCGGCATTCTTCGATGCCTTTAAACGCGCTGAGCCGGCTGGCGAGGCGATACCGACATTCGACGATTCCGAACTCGAGCCTTACCGCCACTCCATTAATCACACGCGGCAGTTCCCTGAGCAAGGCGATTTCGTAGTGTCGACTGACGACAAGGAAGTCTATTTTTCGCAAGGCAGGCTGGTAAAGGCGTGGTTGAATGCTGGCGGCAGGACGGATGACCCGGCACGCAATTTCCGTGTTCTCGCGTTCCTGCGGCGCTTGGATAAGCTGGCGTCCGTGAACCCGGCCTACCTCCCTCGGATCTTGGAGTACGGGCTTGCAGCCCGGTCTGGCAGCATGTATCTCGTGACCGAAAGAGTCGACGGGGCGACGTGGATTGATGCGCAAGTCGATGGAGCTGGGCGACTGGACGTCATCAGGAGGCTTGTCGATGCCATAGAGCACCTCCACAGCCTCGGCATCTCGCACGGCGACCTACATCCAGGCAATGTAATGCTGGATAGGTCGAGCGGTAACTTGTACCTGGTCGATACCCCGGACTTCTCGCACAACACCGGCGATATCAGAAACCACCTCTACAGCCCGGAGAACATCGACGACTGCTCGTCCGAGCAGCGCGACATCTTTGCTGTGCTCAGGATGTCGTCTGAACTACTCGAACTGGAGTGGGGCCGCGAGTCAAGCGCCTTTCCGGGAATCGCTCACGCGATCCAATCGGAACTGGCCGACGTCGAATTCGGCTTCCGGAGCCTCGGGCGGTTCAAGAAGGCCCTGACGGCCGCGACGGGGGAGCAGGAGGAAAGGTCCATTGAGATAACGTTGACCCATGTCGGTGAGCCTGTGGCGATCTTGCCCGACAACGGGCACGTCTACGTCAAAATCGAGATGCCTAGGAAGGGAAGGAACCACTACCCCGTGACGTTCTCTGGTGTGGGCGGATCCTTCGTCGCCTTCTACGATAAGGATAAACGCGATTTCGTCGCAGGCACGACTCCTCGAGTCCGGTCCGGGGTGGGTCCTAGGGAGATTGAGGAGAGCCAGCTCGAGGTGAATGCGGCGATCCGAATCAAGCCCGGCCGCCCTGAGCAACTTTCGGGCTTGTCTGAGTATCTGCGAAGCGATGATGCGTTCCTTCGTGCATTCGAGATGCTGCACTCAGCTCCGGCGGAAATCGATGGATCGGGCGTGAGCAAGCAGCTCAAGGATCTGTTCGACAATAGATCTGCTTCCGTGCCGGAAGGGCGCCCGGGTGCTTCCTTTGACATACCGACGCAGGCGCTCTGGCGCGCTATCCTCGCCACGGAGACGGAGTCGAGCCCAAATATAGAATTGAATGGCGCTTCCATCACGCCATCGGACGTGACTTCAGAACTGATCCTCCCGTACGAGGCGGACAACGATCCGCTTGGCGCCTTCGCCAGCACGGACGAGGTCGAGGCGCTCCTCATCGATAAGAACGGGGCGGAAAAGGTCATCGGCGAGGTGCTTCTCAAGAAGTCTGCATTGAACGAAGTTCGACTACACAAGCTTCGGTTTTCTGCGCGTGGTCTCAGGGATGGGGAGTTGGTCTACTTTAGGTCCAAGGCGGACCGGGCTTCGTACCGCAAACGGAAAGCCGCACTCGAACGTTTGTTGGACCGCGAAGGAGTGCTGTCCGACTTGGTGGACCTGTTCGATCCAGGCTGCACTAAGGTCGCGACTTCATACGATATAGCCGTCACGGACGAGGACTTCGCCAAGTACGATCGCGAAGACCAGCAGGGGAACAAGATCAGCCTGAACGAGCAGCAGCGTCAGGCATTCGTGAAGCTCCTGAACCATGGGCCCTTGTCGCTTCTGCAAGGGCCTCCAGGGACAGGAAAGACGGAGTTCATTGCCGCTTTCGTCCACTATCTGGTTGAGAAGATGGGCGCGCGAAGAATCCTGCTGGTGAGCCAGTCACACGAAGCAGTCAACACCGCTGCCGAGCGCATAAGGAAGCATTGCGGTAGGTTGGGGACTCCATTAGAGGCGGTCAGGTTCAGCAATCGCGAGGGAGCTGTTTCGCATGGGCTAAAGGACGTCTATTCTCATGCGATCACTGCCGAGAGGCGCGAGTTGTTTAACGCGGAATACCGCTACCGCGCCGCCGCGCTGGCGGATGCGCTCGGCCTTGAGGCTGAATTCATATCGAAGGTCCTCGATGTGGAGTTGAAGCTGTTCAAGCGGATAGACCATCTCGAGTCCCTCCTCAAGAACTTCGAAGAAGTGGGCGACGAGGAGGACGCCGCGGCGCTCAAGCCAATCCTCGTGGGATTAGACGAGGCCATCCGTGCCAAGCTCCGTGACGAGTATGGGGTTTCGCTCTCCCAGGAAAGCAGGGTCTCCGAGGCCAAATCCATCCTGATCTCGAAGCTCTGCTCCGAGTATGGCGTTCGCCCGAACGAAACAAGGAGGGTCCGAGCGCTAGCACGGTTATCCCGCGACATACAGGATGCGCTATCGGCGGACAGGGTCAATTGCGACGAGTTCTACGCTAGGTCGAGGCAGCTGGTCACCGGGACCTGCGTCGGCATCGGCCAAGCGCACATCGGCATCCAAGAGAATATCTATGACTTCGTGATCATCGATGAAGCAGCACGTTCGATATCCAGCGAACTGGCGATTGCCATGCAGTCAGCGAAGCGCGTCCTCCTGGTTGGCGACCACTTGCAGTTGCCCCCTTTGTATTCCGATGCGCACAAGGCTGCTCTTGCCCGCCGGCTCGGTATCAACGACAAGCATGTCGATCTCGATGAAGTCTTGCGGAGCGACTTCGCACGCGCCTTCAATTCAGAATATGGCAAGCAGGCGAGCGCCACGTTGCTAACCCAATACCGGATGGCGCCACCCATAGGCAACCTTGTTTCGCGGACCTTCTACGACGGCAGGCTGGACAACGGGGTCAGGGTCATCCCCGGGATCTACCACGAGGCCCCGCCCGCACTCCGCTCCCCAGTGACGTGGTTGGACACCTCGGCACTTGGTGAGCACGCGAACCACCAAGACGACCGGGGCGTCAGCATCTACAACCGCTGTGAGGCAGAGCAGGTCATAGAGGTATTGCGCCAGATCTCGGACAGTGGCCAATTCTTGGCCGATCTCTCCGAACTCAAAGACAAGGATGATGCCCTGATCGGCGTTATTTGCATGTACGCCGAGCAGAAGCGCCTTATCCGGCAGAAATTCACCCAAGGCGTATGGAACGACGGGTTCAAGGCATTGGTGAAGATCGACACCGTCGATAGCTATCAAGGTAAGGAGAACCGGATCATCATTCTGAGCTTGACGCGTTCAGACAAGCGCCGCAGCGCTGGGTTCTTGCGCATGCCAAATCGAATTAACGTCGCAATGTCCCGTGCAATGGATCGGCTGCTGATCGTAGGCAACGCCGATATATGGAGGACAAATAACAGAGATAGACCCCTTGGCCAAGTCGTCGCGTACATGGATGAGATGGGCGAGGGCGCCGGCTACAAATTCATTCCTGCGAAGAGGAAGCGATAAGGTGGCAGCAGTGGAAAGAACTATGGTCTACCACGAGATTGACTTCTTGTTGCCAGCGCAGCGCTTCAACATCAATTTCTCGTACGTCACTCAGAAGGGTCTCCCTTTCGTTCGTGAGTTCGTACTTCGCCTCGTCCACCTTGCGCCGATCTCCACGGCACAGGTTGCGACGTTCCTAGGTTTTTCACACATCGAAGCCCAAGAGGCGATCAGGGACCTCGTCGAGCGCGATGAACTCGGATTATCCGATAGCGGGCAACTCACGCTCACCGAGAAGTCTGGCGGCTATTTCACAGACCTTGGTGAGGTTCCGCGGTTATCTCTGCTACAGGACAGCGCGACCTGCCTCACCTTTGATCTGGCCACTTTTTCATGCATTGGGAACGAAAACTCTCAGGAGAAGTGGAAGGCTGGCATTTCGCTCAAGGTTAGAGACGATCACACCTCGCGAAGCGAGGTGCACGTGGAGAAGCATTTTCAACGTCAGTTTGATGAAATCATACGAAAGGGGTTTCTCTCCCGTGCGTTGACGCAAGACGAAAAGGATTCGCCGACGGTCTATACAGTGAATTCGGTGAACAAGATTAAGCAGATGCCGTTGAGACTTTCAGTGCAGTTCAAGGTGGCTTGGGATGGGAGGAGCGTAGAGCGTGAGGACTTCGAAAAGCTGAAAAACTCTGACTACGTGCACGAGCAAATCTCTCTAGAGCTAGATCGCCTTGCTAGGCCAGGAAATTTTATCGAGATTGCGAAAGCAATGCGCGATATCGGCGACGCGGAGACCATCAAGGTTTTCGATTCGAGCGGTAGATCCATCAATTTACAATTCCTTGAAGACTTGGCAAAGCTCGAGTCCAATAGCGACCGCAAGAGAATACCTTTTATTGGGCCGATCTATTCTCCTCAAAACTGGGAGTTGGTCCAAAGACATTTGGCACCCGTCATTAAAGAAAGGCGAGAAAGCAAAGCGGACCTTGGTGGGACACGGGTGTTTTGGATTGCGCCCAGCGACCCGTATTGGGGCAAGAGCAATAACGTCCTGGCGAGAGTGAGCGAGCTCGTAGGCACATCGAACGCGAAAGGCAAGAGGCTGTATTCGCCGACAATTTTCCTCCCCGTATCCGGCCAAGATGACAAGAAGGTCGCGCGCAGGTGGAAGAGTGAGTTCGACCCCCACATCGAGAGGCTACGTGCACTCCGTGAGGGATTTCTCGGAGGCAACGTAGAGGTGCTGCATTTCGAGGGCAAGTTCGTAGTAGTCGTATACCACCTCGTGTTGCCCGACTCCTACCCTGTCAGCTTACCGGTTGGGTTCATTAGTGCCGACGAGGATGTCGTCTCGCGTATTGGGCGATTGGTAGACTCCTATGTTGCTGGGAGTTCCAGTTTCAATCAGCCCAATGATTGCGGCCCGCTGGGCCAGTTCTAAACTGAAAGGGTCGCGGCACAATTGGCGTCAATGGCTCGCGCATGCGAAAGCGGACCGATGGGTCCATTGATCCAACAGGCTCGTAGGAACTCGTCCCGGCACTTAACGAAAACTTGACGATTAACCTCAATCTTGATATGGTTCCTAGTCTTCGGAGGTGTGGACGGTTCGAATCCGTCGCTGCTTAAAAGGTCTGCCTTGTTGTTCTGTACCAGCGTCGGGCTAAGTGTGTTGGCAACTGACCCAACCATGATAGTCGGCGCGCTTACAAACCTAAGGATGGTCTGATCAATCGCCGCGCAACCACTCACGCGTGACATTGGTCCCGTCAAAGCGAAAAACGCTCATTTTGACGGCGGAATGCCGCCTTATTCGCTCCGCAGTTGACCTCTTTGGTCCACTGC
>NZ_JAPMIU010000015.1 GCF_026410505.1 Frateuria hangzhouensis | reverse complement strand
CCCGCCCCTCACCCCAGCCCTCTCCCCGGAGGGGAGAGGGGGCACGACCGCGTAACCAGCAGACACCTCCTCCAGTTGCAACATCGAATCCGGCAACCGCTCCGGCACCGCGAACTGGAACCGGAACGGCCGCTCCGCCCGCACCGCCTCGGTGCCGGCCAGCTTCTCCAGCCGCTTCATCCGCGACTGCGCCTGCTTGGCCTTGCTGGCCTTGGCCTTGAAGCGGTCGACGAACGATTGCAGATGCGCGCGCTCGGTCTGCTCGCGCTCGTGCGCGATCTGCTGCTGGCGCAATTGCTCGGCGCGCAGCCGTTCGAAGGCGCTGTAGTTGCCGGTGTACAGCCGCGCGCCGCCTTCATGCAGGTGCAGCGTGTGCGAGGTGACCGCATCGAGGAATTCGCGGTCGTGCGAGATCACCAGCAAGGTGCCCTGGTAGCGACGCAACCATTCCTCCAGCCACAGCACTGCATCGAGGTCCAGGTGGTTGGTGGGCTCGTCCAGCAGCAACAGGTCGGACGGGGCCATCAGCGCGCGCGCCAGGTTCAGGCGCACGCGCCAGCCGCCGGAAAATTCCCTGACCGCGCGCTCGTGGGTTTCCGGCGAAAAGCCGAGGCCGTGCAGCAGGCGGCCGGCGCGGGCGCGGGCGTCGTAGCCGTGCAGTTCCTCGATACGGTGGTGGGCGCGCGCCATCGCCTCGGCGTCACCGCGTGCCTGGGCGTCGGCCTCGTCGCGCAACGCGGCGGCCACGTCCTCGTCGCCGCCCAATACGTAGTCCAGCGCGGCATCGGGCAGCGCCGGGGTTTCCTGCGCCACCGAGGCCAGGCGCAGCTTCGCCGGCATGTCCAGTTCGCCGGCGTCGGACTCCAGCCGCCCCTGCAGCGCGGCGAACAGGCTGGACTTGCCGCAACCGTTGCGGCCGATCACACCCAACCGCCATCCGCTCTGGATGGTCAGGTCGATGTCGGAAAGCAGCAGGCGGCTGCCGCGGCGAAGGGCGAAATGGCGGAACGCGATCATGGGAGCAAACGTAGGCGGGCGACCCGCGATGATAGCCGGGCTGGAATGCCTAGCCCATCTCAGCCGTCATGCACCCTCGTGGCGCCCCCGCCGCACATCTGCTACAACGGCGCCGCACAGGAACCTTTGTGGAGAGGGGAATCATGGTCAAGTTCACTGGCGGCCTGGCGATGCTCGCCACGCTCGCGTTCGGCGTGCCGATGATGGCGCAGGCCGGCGACAACCTGCTGATCCACCGCGTGCAGCAGGAACAGGGCATGAACCTGCCCGCCCGCGGCATGACCATGGCGCAGGTCGAGAAGCGCTACGGCGCACCGCAGCGCAAACTGCAGCCGCGCGGCGGCGACACGCAGAAGCACCCGGTGATCAACCGCTGGGACTACAGCAAGTTCATCGTGTACTTCGAGCACGACCATGTGATCCACGCGGTGCTCAACACGCCGGCGGGGAACAATCACAACCCGGCGTCCGTGCAGTAAGGCCGCCCCGGCGGCACGCATCGGTGTGGAATGGGTTCCCGCAAAACGCGGGATCCATTTTGCTTTGCTCATGTCCAGGCCACGGCGGCTCATCTACACTCCGCCGCTTCCAGACCGATGCGAGCGCCACGATGACCTCCTCCCCCACCTTGCGCCTTCCGGCCGAATGGGAACCGCAGGACGCGGTGCTGATCGCCTGGCCGCATGAGGGTACCGACTGGGCCGCGCGTTTGGCCGAGGTCAAGACCACCTACACCGCGTTGGCCGCCGCGGTCACCCGCTTCCAGCCGCTGGTCGTGGTCGTGGCCGATGCAGACGTGCGTGCCGACGCCGAAGACGCATTGCGAAATGTGGACGTGGACTTCGGCCGGGTCCGCTTCGTCCAGTTGCCCTACGACGACACCTGGCTGCGCGATTCGGGCCCGATCACGCTGGTTTCGGCGCAGGGTTTCCAGCTCACCGATTTCCGCTTCACCGGCTGGGGCGGCAAGTTCGGCGCCGAGCAGGACGATGCGCTGGTCGCCGGCCTGGTCGCCGCCGGCGTCTTCGGTCCGGCCGCGCACGAACGGGTGGACTGGGCGCTGGAAGGTGGCGGCATCGAAAGCGATGGCGGCACCACCGTGCTGACCACCTGGCGCTGCCTGCACCAGCGCCATCCGGAGCAGTCGCGCGAGGCGATGGACGCGATCCTGCGCGAGCACCTGCATGCCGGGCGCGTGCTGTGGCTCGACCATGGCTATCTCGAGGGCGACGACACCGACGCGCATATCGACACCCTCGCCCGCTTCGCGCCCGGCGAACGCATCGTGTTCCAGGCCTGCGACGATCCGGGCGACCCGCACCATCAGGAACTGGGCCGCATGGCCGGCGAGCTGACCACCCTGCGTACGCCCGAAGGCAAGCCCTATCGCCTCTCGCCGCTGCCCTGGGCGCAGCCGATCATGGACGAGGGCCGGCGCCTGGCGGCGTCCTACGCCAACTACCTGGTCATCAACGGTGCCGTGCTGGTACCTGCCTACGGCGATGCGGCCGACGACGAAGCCGCGCGCATCATCGGCGCGGCCTATGCCGGCCGCGAAGTCGTGCAGGTGCCCTGCCGCCCGCTGATCTGGCAGAACGGCAGCCTGCACTGCATTACCATGCAGCTGCCGGCCGGCCTGCTCGGCTGAGAGCCGCCCGCCAACGCTTTGGCGACAACCGGCCGGTCGCGCTCCGCTAAACTGCCCGTATCGACCGAACCCAGGCAAGAGAAAGGCATGACCGGCAAGACACTCAAAGTCGCGTTGCTGCAGGAAACCCACCGTGGCAGCCGCGATGCGAATCTCGACGCGATCGAGGCAGGCCTGCGCGAGGCGGCCGCCGCCGGCGCGCAGCTCGTGCTGCTGCAGGAACTGCACAACGGGCCCTACTTCTGCCAGCGCGAATGCGTGGACGATTTCGACCTGGCCGAGAGCATTCCCGGCCCCGGGACCGAGCGCATCGGCAAGCTTGCCGCGGAACTGCAACTGGTGGTGGTCGCATCGATTTTCGAGAAGCGCGCCACCGGCCTGTACCACAACACCGCCGTGGTGTTCGACCGCTCGGCGGCGATCGCCGGCAAGTACCGCAAGATGCACATCCCGGACGACCCGGCGTTCTACGAGAAGTTCTACTTCACCCCGGGCGACATGGGTTTCGAGCCGATCGACACTTCAGTCGGCCGCCTCGGCGTGCTGGTGTGCTGGGACCAGTGGTATCCGGAGGCCGCGCGGCTGATGGCGCTGGCCGGTGCCGAGCTGCTGCTTTACCCCACCGCGATCGGCTGGGATCCCGGCGACGAGCAGGCCGAGAAGGACCGCCAGCGCGAGGCCTGGGTCACCGTGCAGCGCGGCCACGCCGTGGCCAACGGGTTGCCCTTGCTGGCCTGCAACCGCACCGGTTACGAAACCGATCCGTCCGGCGTGGGTGCCGGCATCCAGTTCTGGGGCACCAGCTTCGTGGCCGGACCGCAGGGCGAGTTCCTGGCCAGGGCGGGAACCGACGAACGCGAGCTGCTGGTAGTCGACATCGACCTGGAACGCAGCGAGCACGTGCGGCGGATCTGGCCGTTCCTGCGTGATCGTCGCATCGACGCCTATGGCGATCTGTTGAAGCGCTATCGCGACTGAAGAGCCGGTGGGCTGAAGCCCACCCTACGCACCACGCCCTTGTAGGGTGGGCTTCAGCCCACCACCCTGCCCCCGGACCCCGCATGACCCTTCCAGAATCCGGCGCCGCCCTGCCCGACGCCCTGCTCGACCAGCCGCTGGAGCGCGCCACCCGCGATGGCGTGGAATACGTCGTGCTCGGCACGGCGCACGTCTCCCGCGCCAGCGTGGCGGCGGTCGAGGCGCTGGTGTCCCAGGAGGCCTTCGACGCAGTGGCGGTGGAACTGTGTCCGAGCCGCGCCGAGGGGATGCGCAATCCCGATGCCTTCAAGCAGATGGATCTGTTCCAGGTGATCCGCCAGGGCAAGGTCGGCATGGTCGCGGCGAGCCTGGTGCTGTCCTCGTTCCAGCAGCGGCTGGCCGCGCAGTACGGCATCCAGCCGGGCGCCGAAATGAAGGCGGCCATGGACGGCGCCGAGCGTGCGGGGCTGCCGGTCTGGCTGATCGACCGCGAGGTCGGCACCACGCTCAAGCGTGCCTGGCGCAGCGTCGGCGCCTGGGCGCGCTTCGGACTGCTCGGCGGCCTGATCGCCAGCGTGTTCGAGCGCGAGCAGGTGGACGAAAAGGAGATCGAAAAGCTCAAGGAAGGCGATCTGCTGGAAAGCGCCTTCGGCGAATTCGCGCAGAGCTCCGCACCGCTCTACAACAGCCTGATCGGCGAACGCGACGCCTACATGGCCGCGCGCCTGCGCGAACTGGCGCTGGGCTCGCCGTCCGTGCGCCGGGTGCTGGTGGTGATCGGCGCGGGGCACCTGAAGGGCCTGTGCGAGCAGTTGCGCCAGCAGCAGGAACCGCCGGCACAGCGCATCACCGAACTGGCGCAACTGCCGCCCAAGGCGCGCTGGCCCAAGTGGCTGGCGCTGGGCCTGGTGCTGCTGGTGTTCGCCGCGATCGCCTACGCCTTCCATCGCAACCCCACGCTGGGCGCGCAGGCGCTGCGCAACTGGGTGCTGTTCACCGGCGGCTGCGCCGCGCTGGGCGCGCTGGCGGCTGGCTCGCATCCACTGAGCATCCTGGCCGCCTTCGTCGCCGCGCCGATCAAGCCGTTCCGCCCCGGCATTCCCGCCGGCGGCATCAGCGCGATGGCCGAGGCATGGGTCCGGCGTCCGCGCGTGGCCGATTTCGAATCGCTACGCGACGACATCGAGAACTGGAAGGGCTGGTGGAAGAACCGCGTGGCACGCACCCTGCTCAACTTCATCCTGGTCAGCGCGGGCACGGTGATCGGCGAGTACGCCGCCGGCATCCAGATCTTCAAGAGCCTGCTCTGAGCGCCGCCGCGGAAGGCGCGCGACAGTCCCGCGCGACGCCTTTGATTTCCATCATGGCGATGCGTCAAGTTGTCCGTGACGTGAAGCAGACACTATACTTCCGCGACTTTGTACCCCTGACCACAAGCGCGGGAACGATCTAGATGACTCGACTGCAACTGCTCGGCCTGACCGTGGCCGCAGCCCTCCTCGCCGCCGGCAACGCACATGCGGCGGGCGACAAGGCCAACGGCCGCAAGCTGGTCTACACCTGCAACGGTTGCCACGGTATCGACGGCTACACCAATGCCTACCCGGACTATCCCGTGCCGAAGATCGCCGGGCAGAACGAGCAGTACATCATCAACGCGCTGCATGGCTACAAGACTGGCGACCGCACCCATCCGACGATGATGGCGCAGGCACAGAGCCTGTCCGACCAGGACATCGACGACATCGCCGCCTACCTTTCCAGCCTTGCCAAGTAAGCCGAAGGATTCCCGCATGAAGCGTGCGCTCACCCTGCTTTCGATCGGCGCCGTGCTGGCGCTGTCCTCCACCGCGCTGCTGGCCGAAGGCAACATCGCCAACGGCAAGACCAAGGCCGCGACCTGCTTCGCCTGCCACGGCACCGATGGCAACGCGGTCGACCCGCAGTACCCACGCCTGGCCGGCCAGTACAACATGTACCTGCAGGAAGTCCTGCACGAGTACAAGGACGGCCGCCGCAACAACCCGATCATGAAGGGCTTCGTCGCCACCCTGTCCGACCAGGACATCGAGGACGTCGCCGCTTACTTCTCCAGCCTGCCGACCAAGCTGCATACGCTGGACGGGCATATCCAGGGCGACAAGTAAGCCAGCTCCAATCAGATAAAAGCAAAAGGCCCGCTACAGCGGGCCTTTTTCGTTTGCCCCCTCTCCCCTCCGGGGAGAGGGGGCAAACGCATGCTCACGCGTCACCCCATCGCCGAATGCCCCGCCTCCTCCTTGTAGTACGGATTCTGCCCACCGCTGTGGTCGGTCGCATCGCGCACCGCCGTAATCTCCGGCACCCGCTCGCGCAACGTCTTCTCCACGCCGTTCTTGAGCGTCACGTCCACCATGCTGCACCCGTGGCAGCCGCCGCCGAACTGCAGCAGCACCGCACCGTCGGCACTGACTTCCAGCAGGCTCACGCGGCCGCCGTGCGAGGCAATGCGAGGATTGATCTCCGCTTCCAGCACATAGCGCACCCGCTCGACCAGGCCCGCGTCGGCACCGGGAATGTCGCCCTTGATCCGCGGCGCGCGGATGTTGAGCTGGCCACCGGTCGGGTTGGGCTCGTAGTCGATGCTCGCGCCGTCGAGCCAGCGTGCGCTGTCGCCTTCCAGGTAGAAGTTGAAGCCCTTGCACTCGACCAGCCACTCGCCGCCGTCGAGCTCGCGCGGTTCGCAGAATTCCAGCTCGCAATTGGCTGCCGGCGTGCCCGGCGCGGTCACGCGCAGCAGGATGCCCAGCTCCTCACCCTGCTGGGCCAGCAGGCGGACGAAGTGCTGCTGCGCACGGTCGGAAATATCGATCATTGGACGGACTCTCCAGCGCCGGCGGGGACGTCCGGCGAAAACAGCACCATTTTAGTCCTGTTTCACGCAAAAGTCCGGCCGACCCGACCATTCGTCCTTCATAGGAGCCCACTTGTGGGCGATGCCCTTTGCGGACAAAAAAAATAAAGCATCGCCCACAAGTGGACTCCTACGAGGTCTTTGACTTTTCCTCGCGTAACTCAGACGCTTCCCCCCTTTCCATGGCCGGAGCTCGCAATGAACCGCAACGACCTCTCCACCCAGCATTGCCAACCACGCAAGGGCAAGGAACACGCGCTCGCGCCGGCGCAGGTACAGGACCTACTGGCGCAACTGCCTGGCTGGCAGCTCGGCAGCGACGGCAAGGCCATCGCGAAGGACTTCCGTTTCGAGGACTTCCATCGCACGCTCGGCTTCATCAACGCCATCGGCTTCATGGCCAACCGCGAAGATCACCATCCCGACCTCGAAGCCGGTTACGGCCACTGCCAGGTGCTGTGGTCGACCCACGACGTGGGCGGACTGTCGCTCAACGATTTTATTTGCGCGGCCCGGGTCGAGGCGCTGCTGGCCTGAGCCAGCGCGTACTCTTTCCTTTATTGCCAAGCCCATCGAGGAAGTTCTTCAAGTCATCCGGGAGCGGTGCCGAGAAGCCATAGGCACGCCCCTCCAGCTCGAAACCCATATGCGCGGCATGCAGGAACAACCGGTGCAAGCCTTTCTCGCGGAAGCGCTTGTTGGCCTCGCGATCGCCGTACTTCGGGTCGCCGGCCAGCGGATAGCCGATGTGCGCCGCATGCACGCGGATCTGGTGCGTACGCCCGGTGCCCAGCGTCGCCTGCATCAGACGGGCGCCAGTGTACTGCTCCATCTCGCGGAAAAAAGTCAATGATGGCTTGCCGTTATCGGACACTCTTACCATCCGTTCTCCGCCCTGGAGTACCGATTTCAGCAACGGCGCATTGACGTCGAAGCGGGCTTTGGGCGGGTGGCCGACCATCAGGCAGAGGTACTGCTTGGTCACCTCGCCGGCGCGGATGGCTGCCTGCAGCCCGGTCAGGCCGGCGCGGGTCTTGGCGAACACCAGCACACCGCTGGTATCGCGGTCGAGCCGATGGACCAGTTCCAGGTGCTGTTCCGGACGGGCGGCACGCAGCAGTTCGATGGCGCCGTGGCTGACGCCCGAACCACCATGGCTGGCGATACCCGAGGGTTTGTCGATGGCCAGGAAATGCTTGTCCTCGAAGATCACCGCCTCGGCGACCTGGGTCATGAGCTCCGGCGCGGGGCCGCGATCGGGCGCCCGCTCGGCCGTACGCACCGGTGGGATGCGCAGTGTGTCACCGGCGCTGAGACGGGTATCGGGCTTGGCGCGTTTTCCGTTCACGCGAACCTGCCCGGTGCGCAACAGGCGGTAAATCATGCTTTTGGGCACGCCCTTGAGCAGGGTCACCAGGGCATTGTCGATTCGCTGGCCGTCGCGCTCCGGGCCGATATCGACTTGACGCACACCTTGAGGTGCATCGTGGGAAGTTACCGTCTGCATTGAAAAAAACCTGGGGTAATAGGATACTCGGCGGGCGCTTTATGTCCCCCTCCGAGTTCGATGTGGCGGGGACGCCCGTCCGCGACGTCGGCGAGGATTGCGCCGGTGGCCACCCCGGCAGCCGGCCGTAAACTCCCTTCTCATCGTAACGGTTCGGGATGCCGTTGTCCGCCGCCAGGGGGTAGCGACACGGCTAAGGGCGCGTGCCACGAATCACCCCGGTGTCGGACGATGCCGGTTTTATTTGCCGCCACCCGCAGCGGCGCGATCCCGGCAGGCAGCCCCTCTAGGCGCCACCGTGGCACGCGACGCGCGGCCAGGCCGAAGGAAGATAACTACAATGAAACGCATGTTGATCAACGCAACTCAGCGTGAAGAGTTGCGCGTGGCCATTGTCGATGGCCAGACCCTGTACGACCTCGATATCGAGATTCCCTCCCGCGAGCAGAAAAAGGCCAACATCTACAAGGGCCGCATCACCCGCGTCGAGCAATCGCTGGAAGCCTGCTTCGTCGATTACGGCGCCGAGCGCCATGGCTTCCTGCCCCTGAAGGAAATCGCCGACCAGTACTTCACCCCGGGCCTGAACCCGAACAAGTCCAGCATCCGCGAGCTGCTCAAGGAAGGCCAGGAGCTGGTCGTCCAGGTCGAGAAGGAAGAGCGCGGCAACAAGGGCGCCGCGCTGACCACCTTCATCAGCCTGGCCGGCCGCTATATGGTGCTGATGCCGAACAACCCGAAGGCCGGCGGTGTTTCGCGCCGGATCGAGGGCGAGGATCGGCAGGCGCTGAAGGAAGCGCTGGATCACCTGAACGTCCCCGACGACGTCGGCCTGATCGTGCGCACCGCCGGCATGGGCCGCGATGCCGAAGAGCTGCAGTGGGACCTGGACTACCTGCTGACCCTGTGGCGTTCGATCTCCGAGGCCGCCGCCAAGCAGAAAGCGCCGTTCCTGATCTACCAGGAATCGAAGCTGTTCATCCGCGCCCTGCGCGACTACCTGCGCACCGATATCGGCGAGATCCTCATCGACGAGGAATCGCTCTACAACGACGCGCGCGAGTTCATGCAGCAGGTCATGCCCACCTCGCTGCGCAAGCTCAAGCTGTACAAGGACGACACCCCGCTGTTCTCGCGCTACCAGATCGAAACGCAGATCGAGAGCGCGTTCGACCGCCAGGTGCGCCTGCCCTCCGGCGGCTCGATCGTGATCGACCAGACCGAAGCGCTGACCGCGATCGACATCAACTCCTCCAAGGCCACCAAGGGCTCGGACATCGAGGAGACCGCGTTCAACACCAACGTCGAGGCGGCGGTGGAGATCGCCCGCCAGCTGCGCATCCGTGACGCCGGTGGCCTGATCGTCATCGACTTCATCGACATGGACAGCCCGCGCCACCAGCGCGAGGTCGAGGAAAAACTCAAGGAAGCGCTCAAGCTCGATCGCGCCCGCGTGCAGATCGGCCGCATCAGCCGCTTCGGCCTGCTGGAGATGTCCCGCCAGCGACTGCGCCCGAGCCTGGGCGAAGCCACCCAGATCGTCTGCCCGCGATGCGAGGGTCACGGCCACATCCGCGGCATCGAATCGCTGTCGCTCTCGACCCTGCGCCTGATCGAAGAGCACGCCATGAAGGACAACACTGGCCAGGTGCTGGTGCAGGTCCCGCCGACGGTGGCCAACTTCATGCTCAACGAGAAGCGCGCCAGCGTGGTCGAGATCGAGCTGCGCAACAAGGTGCACGTGGTCATCGTCGCCGACGAAAAGCTCGAGACGCCGCACATCGAGATCCAGCGGATCAAGGAAGCGGACATGGGCGAGCACAGCAAGCCCAGCTACGAGCGCCTGACCGCAGTCGAGGTTGCTCCGATTCCGAAGATGGGCCAGACCCTGGGCAGCTCCGAACAGCCGGCGGTCAGCGGCATCGTGCCGGCAACCCCGGCGCCGGTGCGCGAGGACGTACCGGTTGCGGCGGCGCCCGCGCCTGCCGCACCGCGCGCCCGTCCGGCCAGCGCGCCAGCACCGCAGGGCGGCGTGATCGCCCGCCTGCTCGGCTGGTTCCGCGGCCCGGCCGAGGCACCCGCACCGGCGCCGGCCGAACGCAAGCGTCCCGCGCAGCCAGCCGCCCGCCAAGGGCGGCGCGACGAGCGCGGCCGTCCGCAGCAGGGCCAGGGTGCCCAGCGTTCCACGCGTCGCGAATCCGGCCAGACGCAGCAGCCGAAGGGCGGCTCGGCCAAGGCCAGCAATCCGCGCCAGCGCGGCAGCGAGGGCGGTTCGCGCGCATCGCAAACCCAGCAATCCCGCGAACAGCAGCCGCGCCAGCCCAAGCCGGCGCCTGCGGCAAACGCGGAAATCACGGAACCGCGCAAGACGCCGGCCAAGCCCGAGCGCACTCCGCGCTCGCCGCAGGCCGAACAGCCCGCCGCCGTCGCCGCAACCCCGGTCAGTGATCTGCCGAAGGAACTGGAAGCGCCCATCGTGGCCCCCGCTGACGCGGACGCCACCCCGACCGACACCAAGCCGGAGGCGGACGGTGGCCAGCCGCGCCGGCGTCGCGGTCGCCGCGGCGGTCGCCGCCGCCGTCGCCATGAAGACGGCACGCCCATCCAGGATTCGCCCGCTGATCAGCTCGACGAGCTGGACGATGAGGATCGCGATGGTCCTGAGTCTGCCGCTGCACCGAAATCGGCTGAAGCGACCACGCCAGTCATCCCGGCGGCCGTTGCCGTGACCGCGGTCGTGGCCTCGTCGGCGGCCGCGCCTTCGGCGCAGCCGGAGCACGCGCCACACGCCGGGCTGGAGCCACGCGCTCCTGCCGAGCCGGAGGCCGTCACTCCCGCACCGGCGGCAACCGCGTTCAACCTGCCCCCGCTCCCGCCGATTCCGGCCACGACCGATGGCGAAGCAACCGCGACGGCGTCCGCTGCGTCTGACGAGATCGCACCCGCCGCGCCGGTGGCCGCCCCCGCGCGCGAACCCGCACAGGAATCGACCAGCGAGCCGGTCAAGGCACTGGAGCCCGCGCAGGTGTCGTCCATCGAGCCGGTCGAGGCGCCGGGAGCGTCCGTGCGGGAAATGCCCGTCGAGCCGGTCAAGACGCCGGAGCCTGTGCAGGCATCTCCTGCCGAGCCCGCCAGAATGCCGGAGCCGGCGCAGGAGATCCCTGCGAAGCCGACCAAGGCAGCTGCCGTGGAACCGCAGGCTCCCGCCAGCGACGAAGCCGAGCGTTCTGACATGACCGAATCGGCGGCGCCGATGCCCGCGCAGGGCGACCTGCTCGCATCCGGCCCGGCCGCGGCCCCGCCTGCAGACACCGAGAAAAAGCCCGCGCCGTCGAGCCAGGAACCGGCATCGCCGAACGACACGCATCCATCCAAGGATGCCACGCAGGGGTGAAACCACCAGTCCGGGCCAGTTTCAGCGGCCCGGATCGCCATGAAAAAAGCCGGACTCGCGTCCGGCTTTTTTTTTCATCGTCGCGACCCGGCGGCCCTACAAGGAAGCTCGAATAACGGGCATTTCCGGTAGCAGCGCACGCCGCATCGAGGCCTTGTCACACTAGCGCCGCCCTTGTCGGCTCCTACAGTCAACCTCGAACCCCTCGGCTCGAACGCCTTTCCACGGGGAACCTCTTGCACGAACGAGCGAACCCAGCTCATTCGCCGTTTCCGGTCCTCCGCAGAAATCAGCGACAACCAAGCGCCGCAGACCGGCTCTGCCCGACTCAGCCGACCTGGTTGGGCGCATCGAGCAAGCCGTGCACGGTCATCAGGTGTGCCAGGCCGATCACGTGCTCCACCTGCAGCTTCTCCATCAGGCGCTGCTTGTAGGTCGATACCGTCTTGGGACTCAGATTGAGCTGGTCGCCGATCACCGTCAGTGGCTTGCCTCGCACCAGCATCATCGCCACTTCCAGCTCGCGGCTGGAAAGCGCATCGAACGGCGAACCACTGTTGCCGTCGAGCGTGGCGAGGGCCAGTTGCTGCGCGACAGCCGGCGCCAGGTAGCGACGCCCGCTGGCCACCTGGCGTACCGCCACCAGCAACTCGTCGGCCGAGCAGCCCTTGGTCAGATAACCCAGCGCGCCGGCGTCGAGCAGCCGCTTTGGAAAGCGTGCATCGTCGACCACGGTAATGATGATGATGTGCGTGTTGAGCTTGGCGCGGATTACCCGCTCGGTTAGCTCGATGCCGCTCATGCCTGGCATATGCACGTCCACCAGCGCCACGTCCGGCGCCAGCGTGCGGATCAACCGCAGTCCCTCTTCCGCCGTTCCCGCCTCGCCCTTGATGCGCACGTCCGGCTGCTGCTGCAGGATCATGCGAAAGCCGGTACGTACCAGTTCGTGATCATCCACGAGCACGATGTTGATCACTTCAAGCCCTCCTTGGGAATAGTGAAGGAAAAGTAGGCGGGCGCCCCCCGCAATGCAAGCGTTTGCGCGCACAGCGACAAAAAAGGTTCTCGCAGGTTCGCGGAAAAGAGCCGAAAGCGTGGCACTGTGGGCAACCGTGCGTTGCCAGGGAGCGTGGCCATCGCGTTCCCTGGAGAACGCGATGAACCACAAAAAAACCCGCCATGCGGCGGGTTCTTCGGGAAAGCGGCAGGACAGTGCCGCTTCCGGTATTGGTGCCCAAGGGGGGACTCGAACCCCCACGCCTCTCGGCGCTACCACCTCAAGGTAGTGCGTCTACCAATTCCGCCACCTGGGCAGGTGTGTTGCGTTCTACTTCGTCGAGCCCGCCGGGGCGGGAACGTCCGACTTTGCCGGAGCGCCGGCAGCCGGCACGTCGCTGTTGGCCGCGGCCGGAGCCTGCGGAACGTCGGTGCCTGCCGGCGCCGCGGGCTGCGCATTCTGGGCGGGCGCGGGCTTGTTGGCAAGACCGGACATCACGCCCAGGTCGGACTGCGCGGCTTGCGGGGCACCGTTGTTGCTCAGGTAAATGCCCATGCCCAGGCTCAGCAGGAAGAACAGCGCCGCCAACGCCGCGGTGGCGCGGGTCAGGAAGCTGGCCGAGCCGCGTGCGCCGAAGACGGTCGCCGACGCGCCGCCGCCGAAACCCGAGCCAGCATCGGCGCCCGCGCCGCGCTGCATCAGGATCAGCACGATCATCGCCGCGGCGATCAGGATGTAAAACACGCTGAAGATGACAAACATTCTTTAGGAATCCGTGGGCGCTTCAGTGCGCCGCGGCGCAGATGCCGAGGAAATCGTCTGCGGTGAGCGAAGCACCGCCGATCAGGCCCCCATCCACGTCCGGCTGCGCGAACAATGCCGCGGCATTTGCCGCCTTGACGCTGCCGCCGTAAAGCAGCCGGGTCAGACGGGCAATCATAGCATCTTCGTTTTCCAGTTGGCTACGAATGAAGGCGTGCGCCTGCTGCGCCTGCTCGGGCGTGGCGGTGTGCCCGGTGCCGATCGCCCAGACCGGCTCGTAGGCGATCACGGCGGTGTAGAACGGGGCGATGCCGCCATGGGCGAACACGGCGCGAAGCTGGCGCGCGAGTACCTGCTCGGTCTGCCCGGCCTGGCGCTCCTCCAGCGTTTCTCCGATGCACAGGATCGGCGTCAGCCCGGCGGCGCAGGCGGCGGCGAACTTGCGCGCGACCAGCTCGTCGCTCTCGCGGTGATACTGGCGGCGCTCGGAATGGCCCACCAAGGTCCACTGCGCGCCCACGTCGGCCAGCATGGCCGCGGAGACTTCACCGGTGTAGGCGCCCTGCCCCTCGTGCTCGCTGACATCCTGGCCGCCGAAACCGATGCCGCTGGCACCGTGGCGCGCGGCCAGCTCGGCCAGATACGGGAACGGGGGGAACACCAGCACGTCGACATCCTGCGGACGCTGCGCGGCAATGCCGGCGACCAGCGCCTCGGCCATCGAGCGGCTGCCATGCATCTTCCAGTTGCCGGCAATCAGTTTCCTGCGCATGCGAAGTCACCCGATACAAAACGGCAAGGATAGCGAGCGCCTCGCAGGGCGGCAAACGGGTGCTGGCAGGTGTGCGGGCGCTCGGCCATCATGGCCTTTCCGCCTGCCATGGAACCGCCGATGCCTGCCGATCGCCCGCTCGCCCTGGTCACCGGCGCCTCCGCCGGCATCGGCACCGCCTTCGCGCGTGAACTGGCCGCACGCGGCCACGACTTGGTGCTGGTGGCACGGCGGGCCGAGCGCCTGCACATGCTTGGCGCCGAGCTGCACGAGCGCCATGGCGTGCAGGCCCACGTCCTGCCTGCCGACCTCGCCGATCCGGCGGCGCCGCGCGAACTGGCTGACGCCCTGCAACACCGGGGGCTGGCGGTGGACTGGCTGGTCAACAACGCAGGCTATGGCGTCCCGGGCACCTTCGAGGCCAGCGGCTGGCCGGTCCACGCGGACTCTCTCCAGGTGCTGCTCACCGCGCCGACCGAACTGGCATGGCGGCTGCTGCCGGGCATGCGCGAGCGCGGTTACGGGCGCATCGTCAATGTCGCTTCGCTGGCCGGGCATGTGCCGGGCTCGGCCGGGCACACGTTGTATGCAGCGAGCAAGGCCTACCTGATCAAGTTCTCGCAGTCGCTGGCGCTGGAGAACCGGCACCTGGGCGTGCACGTGTGCGCGCTTTGCCCGGGCTTCACCTGGTCGGAGTTCCACGACGTAACCGGCACCCGCGCGCTGGTGGGCAAGCTGCCTCGCTTCATGTGGCAGGACGCGCGAACGGTGGTGCGCGAGGGTATCGAAGCGGTCGATCGTGGCGAGGCCGTCCACGTCGCCGGCCGGGTCAACCGCGCCATCAAGGCGCTGGCCAAGCTCACTCCCGATCGGCTCGGGCTGTGGTTGTCGGCACGCGAATCGAAGCGCTACCGCCAGCTCGATTGATCTGCGCATCACCCGACTGCGCTACCGTGGCCGCTTGCCGCCGCGAGACCCGCCATGAGCCTGTTTCCAACCCAGATGCGCCCGCTGCCCTACCGCAAGCCCACCGAGGGACGCGATTACTGGGTAGTCGACGATGCGCTGCCCGACCCGATGGCGGTGCGCGAACGCTGCCTGGCCCGGACGGATTGGGAATACGGCTTCCCGACCACCGGCGAGGCCTGGCCCGGGATGCGGACCATGCCGGCACTGGAACTGGACGAACTGGCCGCGATCGAGGCACAGGTGCGCACCGCCACCGGCGCGAGGAAATTGTGGGTCGAGCAGACCGAAGCCGGGCAGAAGCTCAACCACAATTGCGTGCAGGTGGTGGGCGCGGTCGAAGGCGCGATCAAGCCGCATACCGATTCGCTCAATCTCTGCCGCTACGCGGGCGTGCTGTACCTCAACCCGGCGGTGCCCGACAGTTGCGGCACCAGCTTCTTCCGCCAGCGCATGCCCGGCGGCCAGCTCGGCGGCAACATGGTGGCGCCGCCGCACCGCAACCTGGTGGACGCGCTGGGCAACCGCTTCGTGCAACCCAACGCCTTTGTCGAGGACGTGCGCGTGGCGCATCGGTTCAACCGGCTGCTGTTGTACAAGGCCAATCTCGTGCACAGTGCCAGCGCGTACTGGGGGCTGGAGGATGCCGCGAGCAAACGGATGACGGCGGTGTTTTTCTGGATGGCCTGACCGGCGCGTAGGGCAGGCTTCAGCCCGCCGCTTTCTGACGGGGCAGAACGCTTCCTAACCCTGCCCTCCACGCTGGCGCGGGTAGGCGGGGAAGAAAAAATGGAGATCATGGCGAGCCCCGGCCCCTCACCCCAACCCTCTCCCCGGAGGGGCGAGGGAGCACATCGCGGGGACCGCACACATCCGGACCGGATGCCCGGAAGGAAGAGAAGTGGAGCGTGCTCTAGATCAGCTTGATCTCGCGCAGCCGCTGCATCAGGTATTCGTGCGAGGTCAACGAGGTGTCGTAGCGGCTTGGATTGTCGGGTGTGACGCACCCGGGCAGCGGATCCAGCACCACGTCGGGGTTGGGATGCAGGAAGAACGGCACCGAATAGCGTGGCTTGCGCGCGTTCTCGTTCTGCGGGTTGACCACGCGGTGCGAGGTAGACGGATAGACGTGATTGGTCAGCCGCTGCAACATGTCGCCGATGTTGACCACGATGGCGTCGCCCTCGGTGGTGATCGGCAGCCACTCGCCCTCGCTCAGCACTTCCAGGCCCTCGGCGCTGGCGCCGACGAGCAGCGTGATGAAGTTGATGTCCTCATGGGCGCCCGCGCGCACGTTGGGGATGTTGTCCTGGGTGATCGGCGGGTAGTGGATCGGGCGAAGGATGGAGTTGCCCTGGTCGGTCTTGTCCTCGAAGTAGTGTTCGGGCAAGCCGATGTGCAGCGCCAGCGCGCGCAGTACGCGCGTGCCCAACTGATCCAGCGCCTCGTACAGGCCATAACCGCAGGGCCTGAATTGCGGCACTTCCTCCGGCCACACGTTCGGCGGCATGACGTCGGCGAATTTCGAGTCGCGCGGGATTTCGCGGCCGACGTGCCAGAACTCCTTCAGATCGGGGAAGCGGCTGTCCTTGGCCGTTTCCACTTTGAACGGGGTGTAGCCGCGCGCGCCGCCGGAGCCGGGCACGTGGTACTTCATCTTGGTATCGGCAGGCAGGGCGAAGAATTGCTCGAACGCCTGATAGGCGCCATCGACCAGGTCGCGCGGGATGCCGTGCCCACTGATGCAGCAGAAACCGAACTGGCGGTAGGCCGCGCCGAGTTCGGCGACAAAGGCGTTGCGGTCGGTATCGTAGCGGCGAATGTCGAGCGTGGGGACTTGCTTCATGGATTTTCCGTCATGTGCACATGCGCGGCGGATTTTACGGCGTCGGCCAGCCAGCCGGCCAACTGCTGCACTTCGCCCGCATCGGCAGCCTCGATGGTGACCCGCACCACCGGCTCGGTACCCGATGCCCGCAACACCACGCGCCCCCGTCCCTGCAGGGTGCGTTCCACCTCGGTCAGCGCGTGGCGCACGGTGTCGCTGGCCAACGCCTCCCGCGCGCCCTGCGCACGCACGTTGACCATCACCTGCGGCAGCTTCTGCAGGCCGCGGCGGGCCAGCGCCAGATCCTGGTCGGACGCAGCGAGCGTCTCCAGCACGGCCAGCGCGGCGATGATGCCGTCGCCGGTGGTGGCGCGGTCCAGGCACAGGATGTGGCCGGAGGTCTCGCCACCGAGCATGCCGCCATGGGCCTTCAGCTGCTGCAACACGTAGCGGTCGCCCACGTTGGCGCGGATCAGCGGCACTTCCAGCTCGGCCAGCGCCTGCTCCAGGCCGTAATTGCTCATCAGCGTGCCGACCACCGGCCCGCGCAGGCAGCCGCGCGCAAACAGGCTGCGCGCGAGCACGTAGAGAATGTCGTCGCCGTCGGCGATGGTGCCGTTGCGGTCGACCAGGATCACCCGGTCGCCGTCGCCGTCGAAGGCGATGCCGACGTCGGCGTTGCGTGCCAGCACCGCCTGCTGCAGCGCCTGTGGATGCGTCGATCCGACGTCGCGGTTGATGTTGAAACCGTCCGGCTTGTCGCCGATGGCGGTGACGTCCGCACCGAGCTCGCTGAACACCTTCGGTGCCACCTGGTAGGTGGCGCCATGCGCGCAGTCGAGCACGATTTTCATGCCGCGCAGGGAAAATTCCTCGGGCACGGTCGCCTTGCAGTACTCGGCATAGCGGGCCACCGCATCGGCGACGCGGGTGGCCTTGCCCAGTTGCTCGGAAGGCACGGTGACGAACTCGGCCTCCAGTTCCTCCTCGATCGCCTGCTCGATCTCGTCGGAGAGCTTCTCGCCCTGCGCGGAGAAGAACTTGATGCCGTTGTCGTGGTGCGGGTTGTGCGAGGCGCTGATCACGATGCCGGCGGCCGCCCGCATCGAGCGCGTGAGGAAGGCCACCGCGGGCGTCGGCATCGGCCCGAGCAGGCCGACGTCCACGCCGGCGGCCACCAGGCCCGCTTCCAGCGCCGACTCGAACATGTAACCGGACACGCGGGTGTCCTTGCCGATCAACACCAGTGGCTTGCGCTCCGAATCGCGCGCCAGCACCGCGCCCGCGGCGCGCCCCAGCCGCAGCATGAAGTCGGCGCTGATCGGCCATTCCCCGACCAGGCCGCGGATACCGTCGGTACCGAAGTATTTGCGTGTGCTCATCGTCGTTCCTTGCGCGGCGCCACGGGACGGGCACCACCTATGTAGCTCAGTCTTCGTCTGGCCAGCGTGGAGCCGGCGGCGGCGTGTCGCGACGGGGCGGCGTGTCGCCTTCCTGCACAGCCCGCCAGACGGCCAGCGCATCGACGGTGGCCGCGACGTCGTGTACACGCACCATGCGCGCGCCACGCTGTACCGCGACCAGCGCCGCGGCGGCCGAGCCGGCGGCGCGCGGCTCGCCCGCGGGCCGGCCGGTCAGCGTGCCGATCACCGCCTTGCGCGACAGGCCCGCGTAGACACCGGCGCCCAGGCCGGTGAAGCGTTCCAGCGCACGCAGCAGCGCCAGGTTGTGCTCCAGCGTCTTGCCGAAGCCGAAACCGGGGTCGACCAGTACGCGACGCTTGTCGATCCCCGCCAGCTCGCAGGCGAACAGGCGGTCGGTCAGGAAGCGGTGCACCTCGCCAACCACGTCGTCGTAGCGCGGATCGTCCTGCATGCCGCGCGGCTCGCCCTGCATGTGCATCAGGCAAACCGGCACGCGCAGTTCGGCGGCCGCATCCAGCGCGCCCTCGCGGCGCAGCGCGTAGACGTCGTTGATCATGCCGGCGCCGGCAGCCACGGCCACGCGCATGACTTCGGGCTTGGAGGTGTCGATGGCGATTGGCAGCGTGGTGCGCGCGATCAACTGTTCGATCACCGGCATGACGCGCCGCAGCTCCTCTTCCATCGGCACGTCGTCCGCGCCGGGCCGGGTCGATTCGCCGCCCACGTCGAGCATGTCGGCGCCCTGCTCCGCCATCGCCAGGCCGTGCGCCACGGCGGCATCAGTGTCGGCGAAAGCGCCGCCATCGGAAAACGAATCGGGGGTCACGTTGAGGATGCCGACCACCCGCGCGCGGTCGAGCACCAGTGACCGGCCGGCGCAATCGAGAACGGTGGCGAAGGGGTCTTCGAACATGCTCGGAATCAGTCTTGTCCGCCCAGCGCGCCCATGTGCTGGCGGTAATAGCGCAGCTCCGCGATGGAATCGCGGATGTCAGACAGCGCGGTATGCGCCGCTTCCTTGCTCAGCCCGCGCGCGATCGCCGGCGACCAGCGCCGCGATAGCTCCTTGAGCGTGGACACGTCCAGGTTGCGGTAGTGGAAATGCCGCTCCAGCCGCGGCATCTGACGATGCAGGAAGCGCCGATCCTGGCAGATCGAATTGCCGCACATGGGCGATTTCCCGGCCGGCGTCCAGGGCTTGAGGAAATCCAGCGTGGCCTGCTCGGCCTGGGCGTGGTCGGTGGTCGAATCGAGTACCTGTTGCCACAGGCCCGACTTGCTGTGCTGGTTGCGGTTCCAGCTGTCCATCGATTCCAGCCGGTCCACTTCGTGGCGGATCGCGAAGACCGGCCCCTCGGCCAGCACGTTCAGATCCTTGTCGGTCACGATCGTGGCGATCTCGAGGATGGAATCGTTGTCCGTATCCAGGCCGGTCATCTCCAGATCGATCCAGATCAGGTTTTCGTCGTTCGCGTGGCTCATGCATCCTCCTTGGAGCGCGCAGTCTAGCGCAGGCGTCCGTGTACGGCCGCTGGTCATGCGATGATCGGCTTCATGCAGACGTTCCTCTGGCATGACTACGAAACCTTCGGTGCCGACCCCCGGCGCGACCGGCCGGCGCAGTTCGCCGGCATCCGCACCACCGCCGATCTGGAGATCGTCGGCGAACCGGCGATGTTCTTCGCCCGCCCCCCGCGCGACATGCCGCCGGACCCGGATGCCTGCCTGATCACCGGCATCACCCCGCAGCAGGCCGAGCGCGAGGGCGTGTGCGAGGCCGAATTCGCCGCCCGCGTGCACGAACAGCTGGCCGCGCCCGGCACCTGCGGCGTGGGCTACAACTCGCTGCGCTTCGACGACGAGTTCACCCGGCAACTGCTGTACCGCAACTTCTTCGAGCCATACGGCCGCGAATGGGAGAACGGCAATTCTCGCTGGGACCTGATCGACCTGGTGCGCATGTGCCAGGCGCTGCGGCCCGAGGGCATCGCCTGGCCGACCCGCGAGGACGGCACGCCCAGCTTCAAGCTCGAGCACCTGGCCACCGCCAACCGCCTGAAGCAGGAGCGCGCGCACGACGCGTTGTCCGACGTCTACGCGCTGATCGACCTGGCGCGGCTGATCCGCGTTCGCCAGCCGCGGCTGTGGGACTGGCACTTCGCGCTGCGCCGCAAACAGAAGGTATTCGGGCTGCTGGATGTGGCCGGCATGACCCCGTTGGTGCACGTGTCTTCGCGCTACCCGGCCAGCCGCCACTGCCTGGCGGTAATTGCACCCCTGGCGCCGCATCCGTCGCGTGCCGGCGAGGTGATCGTCTACGACCTGGACTGTGATCCGGCGCTCTGGCTGGCGCTGGACGACGAGGACATCGCCGACCGCATTTTCACCGCGCGCGCCGACCTGCCCGAGGGCGTCGAGCGCATTCCGCTGCGCACCGTGCGCGCCAATCGCGCCCCCGCGCTGGCGCCGTTGTCGGTACTGCGCGACCTGGACCACGGCCGGCTGAAGCTGGACCTGGAGCGCTGCCTGCGCCACCACGCCCTGCTGCGCGCCACCGACGGCCTGGCCGACAAGCTGCGCCGGGTGTTTGCCCGCGCCGCCGATCTGGCGCCGCCGGACGACCCGGAGCTGGCCCTCTACAACGGCTTCCTGCCCGATGCCGACAAGCGCCTGCTGGCCGACGTGCGCGCCACGCCGCCGGAGCAGCTGGGCGGGCGCAGCTTCCCGTTCCGCGATCCACGCTACGCGGAACTGCTGTTCCGCTACCGCGCGCGCAACTGGCCCGATGCCCTGGACGCGGAAGAACAGGCCCGCTGGGAGGCGTTCCGCCAGGCGCGCCTGACACGCCCCGGCGCGCTCACGGCACGCACGCTGGACGACTACTTCGCCCGCATCGCGGCGCTGCGCCAGCAGCGGCCCGAACAGACCATCCTGCTCGACCAGCTCGAAGCCTGGGGCCATGAACTGGCGCCCTCGCCCGCGCTGGCCGGAGCGATCTTGTAGGGATCCTCGAATAACTTCCTTTCGCGCGATGTTGTAGCAGCCCTACAGTGGTCGCCGGAAGCGTACGGGGTTTTTCGAGGTGCCCTGTAGGAGCGCCCTCGGGCGCGACCGCGGTATCACGCGGTGCGAGGCATGGCAGTCGCGCCCAAGGGCACTCCTACAGCCGCCCTTTGATCGATAATCGGCGGATGTCCCAGCCCTACTTCACTCCCGCCACCTTCCGCTTCCTGCGCGCCCTGGGCCGCAACAACAGCCGCGAATGGTTCGCCGCGCACAAGGCTGACTACGAACGCCACGTGCGCGAACCGTTCCTGGCGCTGATCGCCGACATGGCCGCGCCGCTGGGCAGGATCAGCCCGCACTACCGCGCCGATGCACGCAAGAACGGCGGATCGCTGTTCCGCATCCACCGCGACACCCGCTTCTCGAACAACAAGCTGCCGTACAAGACCTGGCAGGGTTCCCGCTTCTTCCACGAACGCCGCCACGAGATTCCGGCGCCCTCGTTCTATTTGCACATCGAGGCGGGCGACTGTTTCGCCGGTGGCGGCATGTGGCACCCGGAGTCGGACACGCTGAAGAACATTCGCGGCTTCCTCGCCGACAACCCGGAAGCATGGAAGCGTGCCACCCAGGGCAAGGCGTTCCGCGAGCGATTGAGCTTCTGGGGTGCGGCGCTGACCCGTCCGCCGCGCGGCTTCGATCCCGGGCACGAGCTGATCGAGGACCTCAAGCGCAAGGATTTCGCCGCCGGCGAGAACTTCGACGACGCGTTCGCCTGCTCGTCCGAGCTGCTGCCGTGGGCGGTCGAAAGTTTCAAGCGCGTGGCACCGATGGTCGACTACCTGTGCGCTGCCCAGGAACTGGAGTTCTAGTCCTTGGCGAAGACATCGTAGGGTGGGCTTCAGCCCACCGGCCGTTGGTGCGGTGGGCTGAAGCCCACCCTACGCGGCATGTGCCGGCTGGCGGCGCAGCAGCACGAGCGCCACCGCCATCCCGAGCACCGCCGTCGCGGCGACGTAATGCGCCGGCGCCAGCACGCCAAAGCGCTTCACCAGCAGTGCGATCAGCGGCGGCGTCAGGCCGCCGAACAACGCGTAGGCCACGTTGTACGAAGCCGACAGCCCGGAGAACCGCACCGCCGGCGGAAACGCCTGGACCATCAGCACCGGCACCACGCCGACCACGCCCACGGCGAGGCCGGCCAGCGCGTACAACGCGATGAAATGCGCGCCGCCGCCGGCCAGGTCCAGGTACAGGGCGTACCCGCTCAGCAGCAATCCTGCGGCGCCGAGCAGCAGCGCCCGTGCCGGCCCGATCCGGTCGGACAGGCCGCCGTAGAACAGGCAGCCCACCGCCAGCGCGAACGAGGCCACGTTGTTGCCCAGGAACGCCCGTGCCGGCGCGATATGAAACACCGATTGCACCAGCGAGGGCGTCATCAGGATCAGCACCACGATCGCCGCGGTCAGCATCCAGGTCACCAGCATGGACAGCACCACCGCCGGCCGGTGCCGCGCCGCCACCTGCGCCAGCGGCATCCCGGCCACCAGCTCGCGCCGCGCATGCATCGCCTCGAATACCGGCGTCTCGCTGAGCCAGCGACGCAACCACACGGCCAGGAAGCCGAACACGCCGCCGACCAGGAACGGCAGCCGCCAGCCGTAGTCGAGCAGGGCCTCGGGCGACAGCGAGCGGTTGACCTCGGCGGCCACCAGCGAACCGAGCAGGATGCCCACGGTGAGTCCGGAGGTCAGGCTGGCGCAGGCAAAACCCACCCGCCGCGGCGGTACGTGCTCGGCCACGAACACCCACGCCCCCGGCACCTCGCCGCCGACCGCGATGCCCTGCACCACGCGCAGCAGCAACAGCAGCAGCGGCGCCCACATGCCGACCTGCGCGTAGACCGGCAGCAGGCCGATGCCCAGCGTCGGCACGGCCATCAGGAATACGCTCAGCGTGAACATGCGCTTGCGCCCGAGCTTGTCGCCGTAGTGCGCCATCACGATGCCGCCCAGCGGCCGCGCCAGGTAGCCGGCGGCGAAGATGCCGAAGACCTTCACCTGTGCCAGCCAGGGCACGCTGTCGTGCGGGAAGAACAATTGGCTGAGCGGGATCGCGAAGAACACGAACACCACGAAGTCGTAGAACTCCAGCGCCCCGCCCAGGGCCGCCAATGCCAGCGTGCGCGCGTCCGAGCGGCCCAGCCGGCGGTCGGCGTCCATGGAAAGCGTCGATGCGTTCATGGCCTCCGCCGTGCGCCAACGCTCAGATGCGCTTGTTCTTGAACAGCATTCCCACGCCCAGCGCGACCAGCACCAGCGGCCACCAAGTGGCGAAAAGCTCGCTCAGGTGCAGGTCGAAGCCAAAGTTGCGCAGCAGGAACAGGATGCCGATGACGATCAGGATGATGCCAGGGACGCTGGGGCGCATCGGTGTTCTCGGCGGGTGAAGGAAGCGGCCACTTTGCGCATCGGCGCGCCGTCCGTCAACGTCAGGCTTCGGCAAAGGGAAACGCCAGCACGTCGCCGATCGCATCGGTGCCGGCCAGGCACATCAGCAGGCGTTCCACCCCAAGAGCAACACCGGCGCAGTCCGGCAGTTCGTCGAGCACCTCGAGCAGCCGTTCGTCGATGGGCATCTCGCGCAGGCCGCGGGCCCGGCGCACGGCGTTGTCGCGCTCGAAGCGCCTGCGCTGCTCGGCGGCGTCATTGAGTTCGTGATAACCGTTGGCCAGCTCGTAGGCGCCGAGGTAGAGCTCGAAGCGTTCGGCGGCCGGCGGATCGTCCTGGCGGATCCGGGCCAGCGCGCACTGGCTGGCCGGGTAGTCGTGGATCACGGTGATGCGGTCGCGCGGAAAGTGCGGCTGCAGACGGTGGGTGATCAGCAGATCGAGCCAATCGTCGCGAGTCAGTCCTTCCGGGTTGACGTTGGCGCTTGCCATGGCGTGCTGCAGCGCTTCCAGCGGTACCGCGAGCGGGTCCAGCCCCAGCGTGTCCCGGAACAGCTCCCGGTAACTGCACACCCGCACGTCCGCCCGGCGATCGACGAGGGCGAGCGCCGCCTGCACCAGTTCGACCACCTCCTGCGCAAGGCGATGGTGATCCCAACCGACCCGGTACCACTCGAGCATGGTGAACTCGGGATTGTGTCGCCCGCCCGCCTCGCCGTTGCGGAACACCCGGCCCAGCTCGTAGCAGTCGCCCACGCCGGCGGCGAGCAGGCGTTTCAACGGGTACTCCGGCGAGGTGCGCATCCAGCGCTCGCGGGCACCGGCGTCGACGTGGCCGCTGAACGTGGCTGTGAAGCTTTCGATGTTGGGGTCGGTGTTGCCGGCGGCGGACAGGATGGGGGTTTCGACCTCAAGCAGGTGGCGGTTGGCGAAGAAGTGGCGGATCAGGTGGTAAAGGCCGGCGCGCAACCTGAGCGCAGAAGCAAAGGCCTCCCCCTCTCCCCAACCCTCTCCCCCGGCAGTGCCGGGGGAGAGGGAGCTTAAAGGGCGCGGCGCGCTTGCCTGGCTCCCTCTCCCCCGGCGACGCCGGGGGAGAGGGTTGGGGAGAGGGGGAGGCCTTTCGTCCAGGGCGCGGACGATCACTTCCAGCACGTCGTCGGTGTGCAGCAGCACGTTGTCATTCCAGAAGCGCAGCACGTTGAAGCCTGCCCTTTCAAGCGCGTGGGTTCGACGGATGTCATAGGCTTGCTGCTCGCCGTGCTGGCCGCCATCGAGTTCCACGATCAGGTGGTGCTCGACACAGCAGAAGTCGGCGTAATAGCCGGCCACCGGATGCTGGCGGCGGAACTTGGCGCCTAGCTGGGCGGCGCGCAGACGTGACCACAGTTTCGCTTCGGCGTCGGTCTGGTTCTTCCGTAGTTGTTTTGTGCGATCCATCGCTTCTTCTCCTTGGCCGAAAGGCCTCCCCCTCTCCCCAACCCTCTCCCTCCGCTGCGCGGGGGGAGAGGGAGCAGGACGCGGTGAGCTTGTGACTCCCTCTCCCCCGGCACCGCCGGGGGAGAGGGTTGGGGAGAGGGGGAGGCTCTTGCTGTTCACCCACCCTGCTCCGCCAACAACGCCAGCAACTGCGCCTCGTCCCACACCGGCACGCCCAGCTCCCGCGCCTTGTCCAGCTTGGAACCGGCCGCCTCGCCGGCTACCACGAACGAGGTCTTCTTCGATACCGACCCGGCCACTTTGGCACCCAGCGCTTCCAGCCGCTGCTTGGCCTCGTCACGGCTGAGCGTCGGCAGCGCGCCGGTTAGCACGATGGTCTGGCCCTCCAGCGGCGCAGCGCTGGCGGCCGCCTGCGGCACGGCGCCCAGCAGGCGCTGGATCGCGCCTTCGGCCTCGCGCAGCGGCGCGAGGTTGGCATCATCGGACAGGAAGGCCTCCAGGTTGGTCGCGGCCGCCTGCGGCAAGCCCGCGGTGATCCAGTGCGCCGGGCCGGCGTCGAGCAGCCGCTCGATCGTGGGGAAATGCTGGACCAGCAGCTGCGTGCTCTTCGGCCCGAGCTTGGACACCCTGGCATGGTCCAGCAGCACGGCCAGCCCAAGCTGGTCGCGCAGGCGCGGGGACGGCGCAGCCTCGTCGGCGAAGGTGATGCCGGCCGCCAGCAGTTCGTCGACCACGCACTGGTTGCCCTCCTGCGCGAAGAAGCCGGCGATGGAGGACGCCACTTCGTCGCCGATGTCGGGCAGGACACGCAGCACCGGCGCCGGCATGCTGCGCACGATGTCCAGGCGCCCGAGCCAGGTCGCCAGCGTGCGCGCGGTGCTTTCGCCGATATGCATGATGCCCAGTGCGAACAGGAAGCGCGGCAACGTGGTGCGGCGGCTGGCGTCGATGCCCGCGACCAGGTTCTCGGCCCAGCGGGTGGCGATCTTGCCGGCCTTGACCGTCTCCGGCGTGGTGCCGTCGCGTTCGTCGATGGCCTGCTTCATCGCCACAAAGCGCTCCACGGTCAGCCGGTAGAGATCGGCGGGCGTGCGCACCATGTCCAGCTCGACCAGCGCATCGACAAAGCGTGTGCCCAGGCCCTCGATGTCCATGGCGCGGCGCGAGGCGAAGTGGATCAACGCCTCCTTGCGCTGCGCCGGGCACACCAGCCCGCCGCTGCAACGCCAGGCGGCGGCGCCCTCCTCCCGCATCAGCGCCGAGCCGCACACCGGGCATTGCGCCGGCATCGTCCAGGGTTGGGTGCCGGCAGGCCGGTGTTCGAGTTGCACGCGCACCACTTCGGGGATCACGTCGCCGGCGCGGCGCACGATCACGGTGTCACCCACGCGCACGCCCAGCCGCGCGATCTGGTCGGCGTTGTGCAGGGTCGCGTTGGTGACGGTGACGCCGGCCACCTGTACCGGCTGCAGCCGCGCCACCGGGGTGGCCGCGCCGGTGCGGCCGATCTGGATCTCGATGGCCTCGATGACCGTGCTCTGTTCCTGCGCCGGGAACTTGTGCGCGATGGCCCAGCGCGGCGCGCGCGATACGAAGCCCATTTCGCGCTGGCCCGCGTAGTCGTCGAGCTTGTAGACGACGCCGTCGATGTCGTACGGCAGCGCGTCGCGCCGGGCACCGATGCGCTTGTAGTAGGCCAGCAGGCCATCGAACCCGCGCGCCAGGTCGGCCTCGGGCGACACCGGAAACCCCCATTCGCGCAGCCGGGCCAGCGTCTGCGAGTGGCTGGGCGGCAACTCGCCGCCCTCGACCACGCCGACCGCGTAGGCGAAGAAGCTCAACCGCCGTTTGGCGGTAACCGCCGGATCGAGCTGGCGCAGCGAGCCGGCCGCACCGTTGCGGGGGTTGGCCAATGGACGCTCGCCGTGCGTGCGGGCGTATTCGTTGAATGCCTCGAAATCCTTGCGCAGCATGATCACCTCGCCGCGCACCTCGAGTACCTGCGGCCAGCCCTTTCCGCGCAACTTGAGCGGAATCGCCCGCACCGTGCGCAGGTTGGCGGTGACGTCCTCGCCGGTCTCGCCGTCGCCGCGGGTGGCGCCCTGCACGAACACGCCCTGCTCGTAGCGCAGGCTGATCGCCAGGCCGTCCAGTTTGGGTTCGACCGAAAATGCCGGCTCGCGCCGATCCAGCGTCTGTTCCACCCGCCGCTCGAATTCGGCGATCTCGCGGAAACGTTCGCGCTCGGTGTCGCCCGCCTGCTCGAAAGCGTTGCCCAGCGACAGCATCGGCAGCGCGTGGCGGACTTCGGCAAAGCCGCCGCGCGCGCGGGCGCCGACGCGGCGCGTGGGCGAATCGGGACTGGCCAGTTCCGGATGCGCTTCTTCCAGCGCCTCCAGTTCGCGCATCAGGCGGTCGTACTCGGCGTCGGTGATGTCCGGGTCGTCGAGGACGTAGTAGCGGTGATTGGCCTGTTCGATGCGCTCGCACAGCGCGGCGGCGCGCTCGCGGGGCGATGCGTTGGATGGGTTCATGCGGGCGTCCTCATGACCGCAAGTTTAGCGTCGCACCCGGGAAGCCGGTGCAAGGCAGGAACGCCGCGCGGCACGCCTGGTGCCATGGCGGTCGCGCACCAGAGCGCTCCAGCAGAGGGTCAGCGGTGCAGGTCGCCGGCGGACTCGGGCTGGTAGTCGATGTCCATCACGCGAAGGCGTCGGGACTGGCCGCCGGGCATCGGCCAGTCGATCTCCTGGCCGCGCGCCAATCCGAGCAGGGCGCTGCCGACCGGTGCCAGGATCGATACTGCGCCGGGCTTTCCGGCGGCGGCCGGGTACACCAGCGAGATGGTGATGCGGTCGCCCGTGCCTTCCTCGCCGAAGGTCACCGTGGAGTTCATGGTGACCACGTCCGCCGGCATCTGGGTCGGCTCCCGCACCTCGGCCCGCTCCAGCTCCGCCCGCAACGACGCGTGCTGCTGCGCCTCCTTGGCCGGCAGGCGATCGAGCAGGTTCTCGATGCGTTCCACATCCAGGCGGGACAAGACGATGGCGGGCCGGCTCATTGGGTTCTCCATGGAAAAGTCGCCGGACATGCCGGCGGGCGCAGGGCGACAACGGGACCAACGCCCACGCGGGACGGCAGGCCCCATGAATCTGGTGTCATTCCGGCGAAAAGGCAAGCGATCGAAGCCAAAACGCGGGTCCGGAGCCCTCGCCTGCACGCACCCGGGGCAGCGGCACCCGTATCATGCGCCCCCATGCCGAACGACGCCGTCACGCCCGCCTCCACCCTACAGGCGGGCGCGCAGGGCGCGAAACCCTTGCGCCAGCGTTATCGCGGCCTGATCTGGCTGGTCTCGGCCTCGTTCTTCATGCAGGCGCTGGACTCGACCATCGTCAATACGGCGGTGCCCGCCATGGCATCGGCGCTGGACGTGCGTCCGCTGGACATGCGCAGCGCGCTGACCAGCTACGTGCTGACCCTGGCGATACTGATTCCGGCCAGCCCGTGGCTGTGCGACCGCTTCGGCACGCGGCGGGTGTTCGGCGCGGCGATCGCCGTCTTCGGGCTGGGTTCGCTGTTCTGCGGCATCGCACAGACGCTGCCCCAACTGGTCGCCGCGCGCGTGCTGCAGGGCGTCGGTGGCGCGGCGCTGATGCCGGTGGGTCGCTACGTGCTGGTGCGCAGCATCGACAAGCGGGAGTTCGTGGCGGTGATGAGCACGGTGGCCACATTTGGCCTGCTCGGTTCGGTGCTGGGCCCATTGATGGGCGGCGCGCTGGTGGAGTTCACCTCCTGGCGGCTGATCTTCCTGATCAACGTGCCGGTGGGCATCGCCGGGCTGTGGATGAACCGGCAGGACATGCCCGACTACCGCCTGCACCATGCCAATCGCTTCGACCTGGCCGGGTTCCTGCTGTTCGGCGCGGCTTCCGCGTTGCTGCTGACCGCATCGGAACTGGTCGGTGCCGAACACGTGGCGTGGGGCCACATCGGCGAGTGCACCGCGCTGGCGCTGCTGATCGGCGTGATCTACGTCTGGCACAGCCGGCGGACCGCGTTCCCGGTCGCCGATCTCTCGCTGCTCAAAGTGCGCAGCGTGTGGGTGGCGCTGGCGGGCAACCTGTTCACCCGGCTGGGCATCTCGGGCATGTTCCTGCTGCTGGTGCTGTTCCTGCAGGTCGGCTGCGGCTGGTCGGCACTGATGGCCGGCATGATGATGGTGCCGCAGGCGCTGGGCTCGATCAGCGCCAAGTGGCTGGTCAATCGCGCGCTGGCACGGTTGGGCTATCGCCGCCTGCTGATCGGCAACACGCTGATCGTGGCCATGCTGCTGGCCTCGTTCGCCACCTTCGGGAGGGACACGCCCGCGTGGCTGATCGCGCTGATGGTGTTCCTCTACGGCGGTTTCGGCGGCCTGCAGTACACCGCGATGAACACGCTCATCTACCACGACCTGGACATCAGGCATGCCTCGATGGCCTCGTCGATGGCCTCCACTGCGCAGTACCTGTCCATGAGCTTCGGCATCGCGCTGGCCACGCTGCTGATGGAATCGCTGCTGCAGGGGCACGCGCACTCGGACTACGTGGCCGCATTCCGCTGGACGGTGCTGATCCTGGCGGTGGTCACCGCATCGGCCAGCCGCGTGTTCAGCCGGCTCGGGGCCGACCGTCCGGCGCGCCGGGAGCTGCCCGCATGAGGTGCGGCCGGCACGTGCGCGCCTGCTAGGCTTGGCGGGCGTTCCCAGGAAACGACCCATGCGTTCGATCTTGCTCCTCCTCGCGGCCGGAGGTTTCCCCGCCTCGGCCCTCGCAGCCGAAACCAGCCCGAACTTCCACCTGACCGGCCATCCTGCCGGCTGGCTGGCGCTGGCGTTGTTCGTACTCGCCTACGTGGCGGTGGTACTCGAGGAGCGCATCCAGATCGCCAAGTCCAAGCCGGTGATGCTCGCCGCGGCGCTGATCTGGGGCCTTATTGCATGGGAAACCCGCACCGACGGTGGCTCAGCCGCCGCGCGGGACGCCTTCCAGGCGATGTTCCTCGAGTACGCGGAGATCTTTTTCTTCCTGGTGGTGGCGATGACCTACGTCACCGCAATGGGCGAGCGCAACGTGTTCGAGGCGCTGCGCGCCCAGCTGACCCGGCGCCGGCTGGGCTACCGCGCGCTGTTCTGGATCACCGGCACCCTCGCCTTCTTCCTCTCGCCCGTGCTGGACAATCTCACCACCGCGCTGGTGATGTCGGCTGTGGTGCTGGCCGTGGGCGGCGGACAGGCGCGCTTCGCCACGCTCTCGCTGATCAACCTGGTGGTCGCGGCCAACGCCGGCGGCGCCTGGAGCGCGTTCGGCGACATCACCACGCTGATGGTGTGGCAGGCGCACAAGGCCGAGTTCTTCGATTTCTTCCGCCTGTTCCCCTCCGCACTGGTCAACTGGCTGGTGCCGGCCGTCGCGATGCATTTCGCCCTGCCCAAGGGGCAGCCCGAGTCCCTGCCCGGACGCGTACCCGTCAAACCCGGCGGCATCGGCATCTGCCTGACCTTCGCGCTGACCATCGCGATCACGGTGCTTGGCAAGCAGTGGCTGGGCATGCCGGCGGCCTACGGCATGCTGACCGGACTGGCGCTGCTCAACCTGCTGGCCTCGCGCATCGACCGCAGCCAGCGACGTTATGCGCTGGCGCAAGGCGCCGAGGAGGAGCCCTATTCGATCTTCCGCATCATCGCCAACGCCGAATGGGACACGCTGCTGTTCTTCTACGGCGTGTTCGGTTGCGTCGGCGGGCTGGCCGCGCTGGGCTATCTCGAACTGGCCTCGCACACGCTCTACGGCGCACTCGGCGCGACCTGGGCCAATACCGCCATGGGCGTGCTCTCGGCAGTGATCGACAACATCCCGATCATGTACGCGGTGCTGCAGATGAACCCGCCAATGGACCAGGCGCAGTGGTTGCTGATCACGCTCACCGCCGGCGTGGGCGGCAGCCTTCTCTCGGTCGGATCGGCCGCGGGCGTGGCGCTGATGGGGGCCTCGGGCGGACGCTACACCTTCATGTGCCACCTGCGCTGGAGCTGGGCGATCGCCCTGGGCTATGCGGCGAGCATTGCCCTGCACCTGGCCCTCCACGGCACGTAACCTTTTACGGTAGCGCCCCGGGGCGACCACACCGCTACCGGCCGGCCGCGCCCGAACACCCGAAGGAAACCCATGCACCACGCCAGCGAGATCCTGCTCACCCTGTTCCTGGTCTTCGTCGCCGCGCAGGTCGGCGCCGAGATCGCCCAGCGATTGAAGCTTCCGGGAGTGGTGGGCGAGATCGCCGCCGGCTGCGTGATCGGCCCTTCCCTGCTCGGCTGGATCAGTCCCGACCAGACCCTGCCCGGCACGCCACTGGACGTGCTGGCGGAGATCGGCGTGGTCCTGTTGTTGTTCTCGGTGGGCCTGGAGACACGGCTGGAGGACCTGAAGAAGGTCGGCAAGGTGGCCTTCCTGGTCGGCGTGCTGGGCGTGCTGATTCCTTTCGCCATGGGCGGGGCATGGGCGCACGGCAGCGGGTTTGCGTGGAGCAACGCCTTGTTCATCGCCGCCGCGTTCGTGGCTACATCCGCGGGCATCACCGCGCGCGTGCTGCAGGAGCTGGGTGCGCTGCAGCGGGTGGAAAGCAAGGTGATCCTGGGCGCCGCGGTGATCGACGACATCCTGGCCATGCTCTTGCTGGGCGTGGTGGTGTCGCTGCAGGAGGGCCAGGGCTTCGAGCCCTTCAAGCTGCTCGCGGTGCTGGGCAGCGCGATCGGCTTCATCGTGCTGGTCGGCCTGGGCGGAGCGCGGGTGATGCGCTGGAACTCCGGCTGGCTGGAAAAACCGCACAGCGCCCACTCGCCGCTGGCGATCGTGCTGGCGATCTGCCTGGGCCTGGCGTGGCTCTCGACCCTGCTGGGCCTGGCGGCGATCATCGGCGCCTTCCTTGCCGGCATGATCGCCTCGGAAACGCGCCAGCAGCACACGCTGGAAACACAGACCCAGCCGCTGCTGGCCCTGCTCACGCCGTTCTTTTTCGTGATCACCGGCAGCAAGATCGACCTGGCCCAGCTGGCCAGCCCCGAAGCGGCATGGACGCTGGCCATCGTCACCGTGATCGCCATCGTCTCGAAGTTCGCCGGAGGCTGGCTCGGTTCGCTGGCGCTGGGACGCAACGCCGCCGCCATCGTCGGCTTCGGCATGGTGCCACGCGGCGAGGTGGGCGTGGTGGTAGCCAGCCTCGGGCTGGCCGCCGGCGTTTTCAGCGACCGCATCTACGCGATCATCGTGGCCATGTCGCTGCTCACTGCGATGGTCACGCCACCGGTGCTGGCCTGGATGCTGAAGCGCTATCCGGCCGGCGGGACGGTCAACCCGCCCGCAGGCGGATGATCGAGTGGTGGCGGGCCAGCACCCGCTGGATGCGCTCGATGCAGGCCTGACGCAGGCGAACCGCCTTCTCCGCATCCGAATCGTCCAGGCATTCCGCCCGCACCCGTTCGCGATGCTCGATCTCCAGAGCCAAAAGACGGTGTGCCTGGGCCAATCTTTCCTGGAGCTTCTCGTCGATGGCCATGGTCAATGACACCGGGCGACCCGCGGGAACGCCCATGCTACGCCGCATTCATGACAGGAGACGGTTCGCGGCTACGGCCGGACAGCGTGTCCGGGACCCCCTGACGCCTGGTCGGCATCCGCTCGAAGTATGAGCGGCCAGCGAGTCGGCCGCCGTAGGGAAAGTCTGATTCTGGTGTGAGCGCACAGATCAGCCCCGCTCCACCGCGACTTCCGCTCACCCAGGCGTCGTCCAGACCGCGCACGCGGGCACGCCGGGCCGCACGGCAATCAGCGGGCGGTTGCCGCAGGCCCGCGAGGTGGAAAACTTCGCGGTTCGCTGCGTCACGCCCGGGACCTGGAAAGTACACGCAGCTTGCGGCAGGTTGCTCGCCCGCCGACGACAAAGACCCGGCATCGCCGAAGGGCATCCCGGTTGCGCGACGGGAGTGCACTTACCCTCAACCGGGCATGCGCGACCCTGGCTGCAGGTCACCGGCCCTGACCTTGATCGCGGCGCTCTCTTCTTCCACCGGATAAACGCCCCGCAATACGTCGTCGAAGTGCGAGCGCACGGCCCGGTTGCAGCCACAGGCAATGCTCTCCAGTCCTCCCGCCTGGGTCACGCGCACGCCGCCGCGGCGGGTCTCCAGGATGCCGCGGGCCTTCAACTGCTTGATCACGCGGCTGATGTAGCTGCGCCCGACACCGAGCATGGAAGCGAGTTGCTCCTGGGTGAGCGGCACGTCGTGGTCGCCCGTGCGATCCAGGGCGGCGATCAGCCACTTGGCGGTCCGCTGCTCGATGGAGTGCGCCGCATTGCAGGCCACGGACTGGAACACCTGGGCCATCAGGCAGTCGGCGTAGCGGGCGAACAGATTGCGCAGGCTGGGCGACCGCATCTTGGCCTGTTCCAGCTCCGCAGCACCTATCCGCAACACCGGACCGGGGAACTGCACGACGGTACGCGAATACGACGGCAGCCGCCCCTGGCTGACAATGCCGCCGACCGCGCCCTCCCTCCCCACGAGCGCCGTCTCGATGCCACGACCGTCTTCCAGCAGCACCATGAACGAAACCAGCGCGGGACCGCAGGGGAAGTAGACGTGGCGTACCGGGTCGCCGGGTTCGTAGAGCACACGGCCCACCTCCATCCGCTGGGATTCGAGGTGGGGCTGCAGCGCGACCAGGTCGTCCTGGTGCAGCGCGCGCAGAAGATTGTTCGGTGGCGCGGCCTCGCTCAATTCGCCGGGTGACTGCGCGCGCTCGTACTGGCTAGCCATAGAAGCCCCTGATGGCCGTGGCCCTGCACGCGTCGGGGACGCCGCAGCCACGGGTTTGTGACGCTATCTCAAGGCGCCGCGCGTGGTTTCGGTGTGAGCGTCGCGTCAGGTCAATGTCCACAATTGAACATACTTTGCGGGGGTCCTCCCCTACAGTCGGGCGGCACTTCCACGCCACGCCCGTCGTCCAGAGCACCAGGCGGAAGCGTACGTCCACACCCCACGCCGCAGACGCCAGGCGGTCCCACAGGCCGAGCCCATGGGTTTTTCCCCCCAGATGCACCATCACAGCCCGGGCGAACGGGATTCGAGCCGTTTTCCCGCCGCCATCCAGCCGCACGGCGCCTTGCTGTCGTTCGACGGCCTGGGCGTCGTTACCCACCTTGCCGGGGACACGTGCCGGGCCATCGGCGTACCCCCCGAGGCGCTGCTGGGGCAGCCCATCGGCACGCTGGTCGACCGCCAGGGCCGCGAACTGGCGCAGCTGATGGATCGTCTCGACTCGCCGCAGCACGGCTTCGTGGCCAAGTGGCATCCGCAGCCACCGGGGGGCGGTGCGTGGGACATCACGGCACATCCGGGCCGGCAGGGCACCATCATCGAGTTCGAGCCGGCGGTGGCGGCCAACGCGGAGGCCGCCGCCAGCATGGCGCGGCTGTCGCGGGCCATGGCCTCGCTCGATCGGCCTGGCGAGCACGATGACCTGTTCGGGACCATGGCAGCCGAGGTGCGCCGGCTTGCCGGCTTCGATCGCGTCCTCGTCTACCGCTTTCTGGAAGGCGACGCGGGCGAGGTCGTCGGAGAAGCCCGGTCCGACACCCTGCCCTCCCTGCTCGACCATCGTTTTCCGGGCTCGGGTTTTCCAGGCCAGGCGCGCAAGCCCTTCCTGCGCAATCGCTTCACCGTCGTTCCCGACGCCCACTACATCCCTGCGCCACTGCGGTCCTCCGGGCGGCGGGATGCCGCGACGCTCGACATGAGCGACTGTTCCCTGCGCAGCGTTTCGCCGCTCCAGCTGGAGAGCCTCAAGAGCATGGGCGTGGCTTCCGCGATGACCCTGTCGATCGTGGTGGGCAACGAGCTCTGGGGCCTGGTCGCCTGCCACCACCGCGAGCCGCGGCACGTGGCCTACGAGGTGCGCGAAGCCTGCCGGCATCTGGCGCGGGTGTTCGCACATCGGATCCAGGACCGCGAGGAGGCCCGCCACCAGCGCCAGAGCGCCCGCCTGCGCCATCTCCGCAGAGCCTGGCTGGACGACTTGCGCGAAATGCTCGAAGGCGGCCGCGCACTGGAACTGGAGCTGGGCCGACTCGCGACCATGGTTCCGTGCGACGGCGTCGCGCGCGTGTCTCAGGGACGCATCGAACTGTACGGGCACACCCCCGGCACGGTGGAAACCGCGGCCCTCGCCGATTGGCTGAAGCAGTCGTCCAACCACGAGGTATTCGCCACCCACCACCTGGCGGGTCACCTGGGCGCGGCCCGGCCCTGTGCGAGGGAGGCGGCCGGCGTATTGGCCACCTTCGTCGACGCGAACGGTCCGGACATGCTGCTGTGGTTCCGCAGCGGACAAGTCACCCGCGTGACATGGGCGGGCCATCCTGCCGATGCCTGCGCCGGCGCAGACCCGCCGCCCCTGCCGGCTCTGCAGACCTCCTTCGCCACCTGGGAACAGACCATCCACCAGACGACCCGCCCCTGGACCCGGGCCGAAGTCGGTGCCGCGCGACAGTTGGGGTGTTCGCTGGCCGCCCTGTTCCAGCAACAGGCCGTGCGGAACCTCGACCAGCGCCTGCGCGAGACGCTGGCCGAACAGCAGTCCCTGGTCGCCCAGAAACACGTGCTGATGCAGGAGGTGCATCACCGGGTGCAGAACAGCCTGCAGATCGTCAATTCGATGCTGCAGTTGCAGGCACGCCAGACACCCGACCGTGACGTACGCACCCAGTTCGAGGGCGCCGTCAACCGCCTGATGGCCGTGAGCGCCGTGCATCGTCACCTGTGGCGATCCAGCGATGCGCAGAGCGTCCAGCTCGGGCCCTACCTGAAAGAGCTCTGCGCGGACCTCATGTCGTCCTGGGGCGATGGCTGGTCCGGCCGCGTTGCGGTGGAAGCGACGGACGCGGCCATTCCCAGCCAGACTGCCGTCACGCTCGCCCTGCTGGTCACCGAGCTGCTGACCAATGCAGCCAAGTACGCCTACGCCGGCGCACCGGGTCCGGTCGAGGTTCGAGCCGACCGCACGGACTACGGGCTGCGGGTCCGTGTTCGGGATCAGGGGCTGGGCATGCACGGAAGGGTCCAGGGTGGAGGGCTTGGCTCGAAACTCATCCGGATCTTCACCGCGCAGCTTGGCGGCGACGCGCAGACCGTGACAGGCACCGACGGCACCACGGTGACCATCACGGTTCCCCTCGGGCCAGGCGCCAACCGCGATTGCTCCGATGCGCCCGGAAAGACGACCGCGTAGTGCCATGGCCGACTCTCTTGCTGCCCGGGCACTCTTCATCGGCTCGATGGCGGCCGGTAACATTCCGTGGCGCCGGTCCCATTGACGAATCCGCCGCAGGTGACGTCGCCGTCCGGATCCGCGCGTTCGGCAGTCGTTCTTCGACCCAGCAGAGAGATCAGCCAATGCCCATGTCCGAGCCGGCGCCGCCCGAGCCGCCAGAGCCGTTGCGCCCGGAAGGCGCCATCCGCGCTTACCTGCGGGATAAGACCGCGGAAGTGCATGCTCGCCTGGAGGCCCTTCCGATCTTCTTGCCGGTCCTGGCCGGCAAGGCGGGAACGATGGACCTCGTTCGGCTGCTGAGGGCCTATCACGCTTTCCACACGTCGGCTTCGCTTAATCTTGAGATTGGCTATCGGGAACTTGACGGATTGGGCGTCCACGCCCCCGCCCAGGCTCCCCTGGCCTTGCTCGCCGCGGATCTTTACGCACTGAGTGGCTTACTCCCGGCGCACTTCGCCCAGGCGCGGCCGGGCACGCGACCCGAGGCCGTGGGCTGGGTGTGGGTCGTGGAAGGCTCGGTGCTCGGATCGAGGGTGATCCACCGGGCGCTGGATTCCCTCTTCGGTCCACGCCTGGACGGACGTCGCTTCTTCCAGCCCATGCCCGACAGCGGCGTGCGGTGGAGGGCCGTCTGCTCGAGCATCGAGACGTACGGACGAGGACAAGACGCTCTCGCATGCATGGCCGAAGGTGCACGCCAAGCCTTCGCCTGCATGGAGCGCAGCCTGAAACATGCCTGCCACGAATCCTGAAATGATTGCTGCGAACAGTACAACCGCCCCGCTCGATCTGGACGCGTGCGCGCGCGAACAGATCCATATCCCGGGCTCCATCCAGCCAGCCGGCCTGTTGCTCGTGGTGGAACCCGAAGGCGGCACCATCGTGCAAAGCGCCATCCCCGGCACGCCACTGCTGCAGGACTTCGATTGCCCACGCGGGCAAAGGCTCGAGCGCGTGCTGGGAGGCGCGCTCGCCGGGTTGGCATCGTCGGTCCTGGTCGCGCCCGATCGCGGAACGGTCCATCTCGGCATCGTCTCGCTGAAGGGGGTGGCGCATCATGCAACCGCCCATCGCGCGCAGGGCATGATCCTGCTCGAACTGGAGGAAGCCAGGCCCGACGAACTGGGGTCGCTCGAAGACCTCTACCCGCTCATCCGCGAGTTCATGGCCGACCTCGAACGGGCACCCGATACCGCCGCTCTGTGCGACCTGGCGGCGCGTCAGCTGCGCCGGATCACCGGCCTGGACCGCGTGCTCATCTACCGCTTCGATACCGGATGGAACGGTACCGTCATCGCAGAGTCGCGCAACGAGGCGTTGCCTTCCTACCTCGACCTGCGTTTCCCCGCGTCGGACATCCCTGCCCAGGCGCGCGAGTTGTACCGCACCAGCCGCTTGCGCCTGATCGCGAACTGTGACTACACCCCGGTGCCGATCGAGCCGGCCATCAACCCCCTCACCGGACAGCCGACCGACCTGGGGCAGGCACTGCTGCGCAGCGTCTCCCCGGTGCACCTGCAGTACATGCGCAACATGGGCACCGGGACTTCCATGTCCATCTCGCTCCTGCGCGAGGGCCGGTTGTGGGGGCTGGTTTCATGCCACAACCGCGCCCCGTGCCGGGTGCCCTACAACGTTCGCACCGCCTGCGATCTTCTCGGCCAGGTGCTGGCGTTGCAGGTCGCCGCCAAGGAACATGCGGCGGAAGTGGAGCAGCGCGTGGCCCGGCGCGCCATCCAGGCACGCCTGCTGGCGCTGATGGCCGCGGAAGACGACTTCCTCAAGGGGCTCGCCCGCGAGCCAGGGCAACTGCTCTCGCTCACCCAGTCCGAGGGCGCGGCGATCGTCCACCTGGGCCGCTGCGTCCTGCTGGGCCGCGCGCCCGGCGAACAAGCGGTGATGGAGCTGGTGAACTGGCTCGAGTCCACCCGGCGGGACGACACGTTCCACAGCGACAGCCTGGCCACCGAGTGGCCCGCCGCCCTGGGGTGCAAGGACACCGCCAGCGGCCTGCTCGCCGTGTCGATTTCCCAGATGCACGCGAGCTATGTGCTCTGGTTTCGTCCGGAGATCGTCCACACCGTCCAATGGGGCGGCGACCCGCGCAAGCAGGCCGATCCCGCGCGTCTCAGTCCTCGCACCTCATTCGAGGCCTGGAAGGAGACCGTACGGTTGCGCTCCCTGCCCTGGACGCAGGCCGACGTGGAGGGTGCCCTGGAGCTGCGGACGGCGATCGTGGACATCGTGCTTCGCAAGGCCGAGGAAATGGCCGACCTCAATGAGCAGCTGGTCCGCAGCAACAAGGAGCTCGAGGCCTTCTCCTATTCGGTGAGCCACGATCTGCGCGCCCCGTTCCGCCACATCGTGGGCTATTCGGAGCTGCTGCTGCAGTCGGCGGGCGAAAAGCTCGGCGACCAGGAAAAGCGTTTCGTGGCCACCATCATCGAGTCGGCCAACTCCGCCGGCGTCCTGGTGGACAACCTGCTCAGCTTCTCGCAGATGGGACGGACCACACTTGGCAAGGTCAAGGTGAACATGCACCACCTCCTGGAGGAAGTGCGCAGGCTGCTCGAAGTGGACACCGTCGGGCGCGACATCGAATGGAAGATCGGCACCCTTCCGACGGTCGAGGCCGACCCGATGATGCTGCGGCTGGTGTTCCAGAATCTGCTGTCCAATGCGATCAAGTTCACCCGCGACGTGGAGAAGGCGGTCATCCAGGTCAGTGGCCAGGCGCAACACCACGAGTACGTTTTTTGCGTTCGCGACAACGGTTGCGGTTTCGACATGCGTTACGTGCACAAGCTGTTCGGGGTGTTCCAGCGGCTGCACCACGTGGAGGAGTTCGAAGGAACCGGGATCGGATTGGCCAACGTGCGACGGATCATCGAGCGGCACGGGGGACGCACCTGGGCCGAGGGCGAGGTCGGCAAGGGCGCCAGCGTCTATTTCACGCTTCCAGATACATCGGGTGTGCAGCCATGAAGGAATTGAGGCCGATACTGCTGGTAGAGGACAACCCCAAGGATGCGGAGCTCACCCTGGCTGCGCTCAAGCGGTGCAAGCTCTGCAACGAGGTGATCCTCATGCGCGACGGTGCCGAGGCGCTCGACTTCCTTCGCAGCGAAGGCAAGTTCGCCGGTCGCGAGGACCCCGGCCCGGTCGTGATGCTGATGGACATCAAGATGCCCAAGCTCAATGGCCTGGAAGTGCTGGAAGAGATCCGCCGTGACGAGCACCTGCGCAGTACGCCGATCGTCATGCTCACCTCCTCGCGCGAGGAGCAGGACCTGATCCGCAGCTACGAGCTGGGCGTCAACGCCTTCGTGGTCAAGCCGGTGGACTTCCGCGAATTCTTCGAAGCCATCCAGGGGCTGGGCATGTTCTGGGGCATCACCAACGAGCCGCCACCGCACCGTGGCAAGAGGAACCGAGCGGAATGACGACATCGCAAGCCCAGAGCCTGGACCCCGCGTCCTGCATCCGCATCCTGCTGCTGGAAGACAGTGCGCTGGATGCGGAGCTGGTCGCCAACCAGCTTGGCGCGGCGGGCCTGCAGTTTTCCCTGGAAAGGGTGTGGACTCGCGAGCAATTCCTGCAGGCACTCGGCGATCGCCCCGATGTCATCCTCGCCGACCACGTGCTGCCCCAGTTCGACGGCGATACGGCGTTGACGCTGGCCCAGCAGCGTGCGCCGGAAATCCCGTTCATCTTCGTCTCCGGCACGCTCACCGAGGAGCTGGCCGTGCAGGCGTTGAAGCGGGGCGCGACCGACTATGTGGTGAAGCAGCGCCTGCACCGGCTGCCCGAGGCGGTGCGCCGCGCGATCGCCGAGGCGCGCAAGCGCCTGGCCTTGCGTGCGACCGAAGCGGAGCTGCACCAGAGCAGGAACCGGCTGCGCCAGATTGCCGATGCCCTGCCCGTGCTGATCGCCTACGTCGATACCGGCCAGCACTACCGCTTCGCAAACCGGGCGTACGAAGACTGGTTCGGGCTTGCACTGCCGGACATCGTCGGCCGTCACGTGAGCGAGGTGAGCGGCGAGGCCACCTACCAGCGGGTGCGTCCGGCCATCGAGCGGGTGCTGGCAGGTGAATGGCAGAGTTTCGAAACGTCGGTCCCCTACCGCAACGCCTCGTTGCGGCAGGTGCAGGTCGACTATGTCCCCGAGCGCGATGCCGACGGCAGGGTCACGGGGTACTACGCGCTGGGCATGGACGTCAGCAAGCGCAAGATGGCCGAGGCCGCGCTCCGGGATCTCAACGAAACACTCGAAAGCCAGGTGCGCGAGCGTACCCGTGCGTTGCTGCAGAGCCAGGCGCGGCTGCGTGCGATGTTCGAGACCAGCCTGCAGCACCATGGCCTGGTCTCCCCCGAGGGCCGGCTGCTCGATGCCAATACGACGTCGCTCGAATCCATCCTGTGCACGCGCGAGGAGGTCGTCGGCCGCGTGTTCTGGGAGACGCCCTGGTTTTCCGGGACCCCTGGGGCGCCCGGGATTGCCCGCGCGATGGTGGAGCGCGCCGCGGCAGGCGAAACCGTGCGCCAGGAGCTGACGCTCCTGCTGCCGACCGGCGAGCGCTCATTCGATTACTCGATGCGTCCCCTGCGCGACGCCGACGACAAGCTGGTCGCCATCGTGCCCGAGGCCGTGGAAACGACCGCTCGCCGCCAGGCCGAGGAGGCGTTGCGCCAGTCGCAGAAGATGGAGGCAGTCGGGCAGCTCACCGGCGGGATCGCCCACGACTTCAACAATCTTCTGACTGTCATCGGCGGCAACATCGACATGGCCAGGTCCAGGGCCGAACGCGCCGGCCAGCTCGAGCCCCGGGTCGCGGCCGCCCTGGAGAATGCCCAACGGGGGGCCGAGCGCGCTGCTGCGCTCACCCAACGCCTGCTCGCCTTCTCCCGTCGCCAGCCGCTGCAACCGCGACCGCTGGACCTTAACAAGCTGGTCCTGGGCATGTGCGAGCTGCTGCGCCGCTCGCTCGGGGAAACCATCGAGCTGGAGGTGTCCACCGGGCCGGGACTGTGGCCGGTCGAGGCCGACCCGAACCAGCTCGAGGCGGCCATCCTCAACCTGGTCGTCAACGCGCGCGATGCGCTTGCCTCCGGTGGCCGCATGGTGATCGAAACCTCCAATGCGTACCTGGATGCCTCCTGCGTCGCGAACGACGGCGAGGCTGCACCGGGTCGCTACGCGGTGGTCTGCGTCACCGATACCGGCTGTGGCATGACCGAGGAAACCCGGGCGCGCGTATTCGAACCGTTCTTCACCACCAAGGAAGTGGGGCGTGGCACGGGGCTGGGGCTGTCGATGGTCTATGGCTTCATCAAGCAATCCGGCGGCCACGTGCAGATCGAGTCGGAGCCCGGAAAAGGGACCTGCGTAAAGCTCTACCTTCCCCGCCTCGCGCGTGAAGCCGCGCACGAGGCAGAAGCCCCCTGCCGGGGCGAACTGCAGGGCAGTCTCCGCGAGGAGACCGTGCTGGTCGCCGAAGACGACGACGACGTGCGTGCCTACACCGTCGAGTGCCTCCGCGGCCTGGGCTACCGGGTACTTGAGGCCCACGACGGCGCATCGGCCCTGCGCCTGCTGGAGCGCCAGGAGGGGCCGGTGCAGTTGCTGTTCACCGACGTGGTCATGCCCGGCATGTCCGGTCGCGAACTGGCCGATCGCGCCCGACAGATGCATCCGGGACTGCAGATCCTGTTCACCTCGGGCTACACGCGTGATGCGATAGCCAGTGGCGGCCGACTGGAGGCTGGCATCACCATCATCCCCAAGCCGTTTACCTACGCGGGCCTTGCAAGCAAGGTCCGCGACGTGCTCGAAGGGCGTACGGCCTCTTTGCAATAGGCGATGAGGCAGCCGGCCCGGGGCTGGCTCGAAGCCTCGCCAGGCGCGCGGCGGCTCTGGCCGCAGCTGCGCAGGCGAGGCCCCTGCGCCCCGCTTCAGGCATTCACACGCACCACGTTCAACGGACCGTATGGGTTCGCGCGCACGGGCGTGGGTGTTTGCACGACGCGCCGTTCCGCGAAGCCGCGACCATCACGTGCGCACTATCTGCACGAAATCACTCCCTTGTGTTCACAAGTGGATAGGCGCGGCGCCGCCTTGCAGGCAAGCTCCCCCGCTCATTACCTGTCGATGTCCGCAGGGGCATCGTCCATCAAGGCGGCAGAGCAAGCGCCGACATGCATGGACCGTTCTTACGGGAGGTCGCGGTAGGCACAAGAGCGGACAAGGAACACGGTGGCGTTGCCCGGAAAATCAGCACCCAACTGGTCGGCAAACAGCCTGCTCGGCTCCCTGTCGCTGGAGGACATGTCGTTGCTGGCGCCGCACCTGCTGCCCTGGTACGGCGAACCCGCAGACGTGCTGTATGCACCCGGCGACAACGTGGGAACCGTCTATTTCCCCTGTGGGCCCAGCCTCGTCTCTTACCGCGTCATGCTCGACGATGGCCGGGGCGTGGAAACAGCGCTGGTCGGCCGGGAGGGCGCCGTGGGCGGCATTGTCAGCCACGGTCGGCTGCCCGCTTTCGCGCATGCCCTGGTGCAGTTTCCTGGCCTGTTCTATCGCATGAGGACCCGCCAGCTGGAACAGGCGAAGATCAGCTCGCCTACCCTGCGACTCCAGTTCGCGCGGTATGCCGACTGCATGGTCGCGCAGGTGTTCCAGTCGGTCGCCTGCAACGCGGCCCACACCATCGAGCAGCGCGCGGCCAAATGGCTGATCGCGGCACTCGACCGTACCGGGGACGGCGACGTGCCGCTGACCCAGGAACAACTGGCGTCGATGCTCGGGGTCGGTCGCAGCTACATCAGCCGTGTCGTCCAGAACATGCGGCTGCGCGGCGTCCTGGAAACGCGGCGAGGGACGGTGAAGGTACACGACATGGCCGAACTCCAGCGCATGTCGTGCCGATGCAACGATACCGTTCGCCGGCACTTCGGGGAGGTCCTCAAAGGCGTCTATCCGTCCGACGACGGCAGCATCCGCACCGGAAAAGCCCAGTCCCCGCCCGGTACGGACACGACCCGTTGAGCGCGGCGCCGGGCGGCTGCTCAGGCGGCATGGGGAAAGCTGAGGCCCGGGGGCCGGACCGCGCGACGACGATGCGCGGTCACTGGATTGGCGGAGAGAGTGGGATTCGAACCCACGGAAGGTTTGACCCTTCGCCGGTTTTCAAGACCGGTGCCTTAAACCGCTCGGCCATCTCTCCGTTGGACTTGGCGATGCGTTGCGCGCCTCAGGCGAGGCGATCCAGGCCTCGCAGATAGGGCTTGAGTGCGTCGGGTACGGTAATCGAACCGTCGGCGTTCTGGTAGTTCTCCATCACCGCGATCATGGTGCGGCCGATGGCCAGGCCGGAGCCGTTCAAGGTGTGGACCAGCTCGGGCTTGCCGGTTTCCGCGTTGCGCACGCGCGCCTGCAGGCGGCGGGCCTGGAAGTCCTCGCAGTTGGAGCAGCTGGAGATTTCGCGGTAGGTGTCCTGGCTGGGCAGCCACACTTCCAGGTCGTAGGTCTTGGTCGCGCCGAAGCCCATGTCGCCAGTGCACAGCAACACCTTGCGGTACGGCAGGCCGAGCAGTTGCAGGACCTTTTCGGCGTGACCGACCATTTCCTCCAGCTGCGCGTAAGACTCGTCAGGCCGGGCGATCTGCACCATCTCGACCTTCTCGAACTGGTGCTGGCGGATCATGCCGCGGGTGTCGCGACCGTAGCTGCCGGCTTCGGCGCGGAAGCACGGCGTATGCGCGGTCATCCGCAGCGGCAGCGCGTCGGCGTCCTGGATGGTGTCGCGGACCAGGTTGGTCAGCGGCACCTCGGCGGTGGGGATCAGATAGCGCTTCGACTCGCCCACCTGGGTGGCGAACAGGTCGTCCGCGAACTTGGGCAACTGACCCGTGCCCTGCATACTCTCGGCGTTGACGATCACCGGGACGTTGCATTCGAGGTAGCCGTGCTCGCCGGTGTGCAGGTCGAGCATGAACTGGCCCAGCGCGCGATGCAGATGGGCCAGTTGTCCGCGCAGCACGGTGAAGCGTGCACCGGAAAGCTTGGCGCCGGCATCGCCATCGAGCCAACCGTGGCGCTCGCCCAGTTCGACGTGGTCCTTGACCTCGAAGTCGACGTGGCGCGGCTCGCCCCAGCGGCTGATCTCGACGTTGTCGTGCTCGTCCTTGCCGACCGGCACGGACTCGTGCGGGATGTTGGGAATGCCCAGCGCGATACCGGCAAGCTTGCACTGCACTTCGCCCAGCGCCTGCTCGTTGGCCTTGAGCTTGTCGCCGATGCCGGCGACCTCGGCCATCAACGGCGCGACGTCCTCGCCCCTGGCCTTGGCCTGCCCGATCGACTTGGAACGGGTATTGCGCAGGTTCTGCAGCTCCTGCGTCTCGGTGGACAGGCGCTTGCGCTCGGACTCCAGCGCCTCGACGGCGGCGACGTCCAGGTCGAAGCCGCGGGTTTGCTTGAGGCGCGCGGCCGTGTCGGCCAGGCGCGAGCGCAGGAGGGAGGGGTCCAGCATGGAGGCGTTCCGTCGAAGTGCTTGAATGGTCGATTATCGCGTGGGGGGTATGCGCTAGCAACGCGCGCGCCCCGATCCTCCTGGAGCAGCCCAGGGAGGGGCGATGCGCGGTGGCGCTTTCGCAGGAGCCCACGTGTGGGCGATGCCTTTGCCTGATCACGCTGCCCCGCGCACCGCTCGCCGGTGGCTCCTGCGGCCACTCCACGGACAGCATCGCCCAGACGTGGGCTCCTGCAGAGGGTCGTCGGAATCCAGGGGACGTTTCCCTCGCCCCGAACATGGCGCGCGGTAGAGGCTACTTTTCTCTGGACTGGCTGCGGGCCTGGCGCAGCGCAAGCAGCTTTTCGCGCAGCTTCTGCTCCAGGCCGCGATCCACCGGCTCGTAGAACACCGTGCCATCGAGGGCGTCGGGCAGGCACTGCTGGTCGAGGGCGATGCCGCCCTTGGCATCGTGGTCGTACTGATAGCCCTTGCCGTAGCCAAGGCCCTTCATGAGCCTGGTAGGCGCGTTGCGCAGGTGCATGGGGACCTCCAGCGTGCCGGTTTCGCGCACCGCGGCGCGGGCCTTGTTGTAGGCCATGTAGGCGGCGTTGCTCTTGGGTGCGATCGCCAGCCAGATGGCCAGTTGCGCCAGGCCAAGCTCGCCCTCCGGGCTGCCCAGGCGCTCGTAGGTGTCCCACGCGTCCAGCGCCATGCGCCAGGCGCGCGGCTCGGCCAGGCCGACGTCCTCGACCGCCATGCGGGTCATGCGCCGGGCCAGGTACAGCGGGTCGCAGCCGCCGTCGAGCATGCGGCAGAGCCAGTACACGGCCGCGTCCGGATCGGACGAGCGCACCGATTTGTGCAGCGCCGAGATCTGGTCGTAGAACTGCTCGCCGCCCTTGTCGAAGCGGCGCGTGCGGTCGGCCAGCACCTGGGTCAGGGTGGCTTCGTCGATGCGACCGTCGTCTGCCAGTTCCGCGGCGATCTCCAGCAGCGTGAGCGCGCGGCGCACGTCGCCGTCGGCGGCCTGGGCGATCAGCTTCAGGGAATCGACGTCGATCCGCAGGCGAAGCCGGCCGAGACCCCGCTCGTCATCGGCGAGCGCCCGCTCCAGTGCGGCGACAATGGCCTCGGCCGACACCGCCTCCAGCACGTGCACGCGGCAGCGTGAAAGCAGCGCGGAGTTGAGCTCGAACGAGGGGTTCTCGGTGGTCGCGCCGACAAATACGATCACGCCACGCTCGATGTGCGGCAGGAACGCATCCTGTTGTGCCTTGTTGAAGCGATGCACCTCGTCCACGAACAGCACTGTGCGCCGGCCGCGGGCAAAGTTGGCCTCCGCCTCGGCCAGCGCCTTGCGCACGTCCGGCAAGCCGGAAAGTACAGCCGAAATCGCGCGGAAGTCGGCGTCGGCATAGCGCGCCACCAGCAGCGCCAGGGTGGTTTTGCCGCAGCCCGGCGGCCCCCACAACACCATCGAGTGCACCTTGCCCGCCTCGAGCGCGCGCCGCAGCGGCGAATCGGTCGCGGTCAGGCGCGGCTGCCCGACGATCTCGTCGAAGCTGCAAGGGCGCATGCGCTCTGCCAAGGGCTTGAGCGCGTCGGATTCAGGGAACAGGGAGGCAGTCTCGGGCATCGCGGCGATGATAACGCCCGCCAGCGTGACGGCGCCCGTCCACGTAGCAGCGCGCGCGGGCGGTCGCGGTCGGTGGGCGCCTAACGGGAGGTCGCGCGTTGGCGGTAGAGGCTGTAAAGCACGCCGCACAGCCCGGTGAGCGTGGCCGGGATCAGCAGGGATTGCTCACGCAAGCGTCCGAACAGGATCGCGCCGGCGACGCCGCCAAGCATGAAGGTGGCGATCACCAGCACGCACACGCGCACCCGGAGCGAATCCACCTCCAGCCCGCGCAGGCGATGGCCGAGGTAGATCCCCAGGTCGGTGAACATGCCCGAGACGTGGGTGGTGCGGAACACCATGCCGCTGTAGGTGCTGACCATGCCGTTCTGCAGGCCGCAGGCCATCGAGGCCAGCCACAGGCCGGCCGACCACTCGCGCTGCAGCAACGGCACGGCGGCGAACAGCAGCACCGATTCGAACAGCAGCGCGAAGCCGTACGGCCGCCCGAGCTTGAGCGTGCTTTTCTGCACGATCACGCCACTGAGCATGGCGCCGACCACGAAAGCCGCCAGCGACAGCGTCCAGTGCAGCGCCTCGGCGCCATCGAAGGTGCCCAGCGCGATGCCGAGCAGGGTCGTCGAGCCGGTCAGGTTGCTGATCGACTGGTGGCGGAAGCCCATGTAGCCCGCCGCATTGACCATGCCGGCGATGAAGGCGAGCACGCCGCCGCCGATCCACGCCCAGCGGGGCAGCTGGCGCAGCACCGGCATGGCTCGGGTCAGTCCTTCAGCGGCTGGGTGGTCATCACCGGCAGGTCGCCAATCACGTCGGCGCCGGGCGGCGGGACGAAGTTGAACGTGGACGCCGGCAGGTCGAGGTTGCGCTGCCAGTCGGAGAAGCGGATGTCGGTGATGGCGCCGAGCTGGTCCTGGAAGACCATGCGCCGCAGACCCTTGGCGTCGAAGCCCAGGTCGGCGTAACCGAACTGCGGATCCTTGGCCTTGGAGGTCAGGCGCAGCCAGGCCAGGCCGTCGCGCTCGCCCTGCTCGGCCACGGTGAAGTCGCGGTCCAGTTGCTTGAGGTCGGTGATCACCGTGAGCGGGCTGTGCGCCTCCTCGGTGCTTTGCTTGCGCACCGTGACCTGCTCCAGTTCCGGGTCGTACAACCACACGCGGCTGCCGTCGGCGACGATAGTCTGCTTGTAGGGCTTCAGCGTATCCCAGCGGAACTCGCGCGGAGCCTGCAACGCGAGCGTGCCGGAGCTGCTCTTGGCGCCCTGCCCGCTGGCATCGGCCAGGGTCTGGGTGAAGTTGCCCTTGAGCGAGTGCAGGCCGGTGGCGAAGGCATCCAGACGCTGTCGCGCGGGGCCGGTGGCGGCGTGGGCCAGGCCCGCAAGGGACAGCGCGAGCGTGGCAAGAAAAATGGCGGCAAGGCGGTTCATGGAGGCCCTGTTCGTGAAGGCGTGCGGGGAAAGTCTGGATGAGTGCGGCTTAATCGGGACACAAGCACCAAGCCGCCGTCCATTGTAGGAGCCCGCTTGCGGGCGATGCTTTTTCGGCCGGGAAACCAGGGCATCGCCCGCAAGCGGGCTTCTACAGCGTTTGTGGCATGAGCGAGCTATTTCGGCGGTGGGGGGGCGAGCACTTCGCGGTTGCCGTTGTGCTGCGGGGCGCTGACCACGCCGTCCTGCTCCATTTGTTCGATCAACCTCGCGGCGCGGTTGTAGCCGATGCGCAGGTGGCGCTGCACGCCGGAAATCGAGGCTCGGCGAGTCTGCGTGACCACGGCCACGGCCTTGTCGTAGAGCTGGGCGTCGGCATCGCCGCCTTCCTCGCCGTCCTGCGGCAGGCCCGAGTCGTTGATGAACTTGCCGTCGCTGGTCGCCTGCACCTCCTCCAGCACGCCTTCGACGTACTGCGGCGCGCCCTGTGCCTTGAGCCAGGCGACCACGCCATGCACTTCATGGTCGTCGACGAAGGCGCCATGGACGCGCTCGGGCGTGGCGGTACCGGGCGGCAGGTAGAGCATGTCACCGTGGCCAAGCAGCGCTTCGGCGCCGGACTGGTCGAGGATCGTGCGCGAGTCGATCTTGGAAGACACCTGGAACGCGATGCGGGTAGGGATGTTGGCCTTGATCAGGCCGGTGATCACGTCCACCGACGGGCGCTGCGTGGCCAGTACCAGGTGCACGCCGGCGGCGCGCGCCTTCTGCGCCAGGCGGGCGATCAGCTCTTCCACCTTCTTGCCGACGATCATCATCATGTCGGCGAATTCGTCGATGATGATGACGATGTAGGGCAGCGGTTCCAGCGGCTCGGCCGCCAGGTTCGGCATCTCGGGGTTGGGCCGGAACAGCGGATCGAGCAGCGGCTGGCCGGCCGCCTCGGCATCGCGCACCTTCTTGTTGAAACCGCCCAGGTTGCGCACGCCCACCGCGGCCATCAACTTGTAGCGGCGCTCCATCTCGGCGACGCACCAGCGCAGCGCGTTGGCGGCTTCCTTCATGTCGGTCACGACCGGCGCGAGCAGGTGCGGAATGCCCTCGTAAACCGAGAGTTCCAGCATCTTCGGGTCGATCATGATCATGCGCACGTCTTTCGGGCTCGCCTTGTACAGCAGCGAGAGCACCATCGCGTTGACGGCGACGGATTTGCCCGAGCCGGTGGTGCCGGCCACCAGCAGGTGCGGCATCTTGGCCAGATCGGTGACCACCGGCTTGCCGCCGATGTCCTTGCCCAGCGCCAGCGCCAGCGGCGATTTCATCTGGTCGTACTTGTCCGATCGCAGGATCTCGGACAGGTACACGATCTGCTTGCGGGTGTTGGGAATCTCCAGGCCGATCACGTTCTTGCCCGGGATGACGTCGACCACGCGCACGCTCACCACGGACAGGCCGCGTGCGATGTCCTTGTCCAGGCTGGAGACCTGCGATCCGCGCACGCCGGCGGCCGGCTCCAGTTCGAAGCGGGTGATCACCGGGCCGGGGTAGACGCCCACCACCTTGGCCTCGATGCGGAAGTCCTTGAGCTTGAGCTCGACTTGTCGCGAGAGCACCTCGAGGGTTTCCTCGGAGTAACCGGGGCCCTGCTCCGGCGCCTCGTCCAGCAGCGACAGCGGCGGCAGCTCGCCGGGCTGGGCGGCGCCGACGAACAAGGGGATCTGCGTCTCCAGCTTCGCCCGCTCGCTTTTGGTCACGGGTGCGGGCGGCGTCTCGATGCGTACCGGCTCGCGCCTGGCCTGCCGGGCCGCGTCGGCCTTCTTGACGACGTCGCGCTGGGCGCGTGCCTGCTGCGCCTTGGCCACTTCCGGCGCCTGCTTGAGCTTGCCGCGCAACCAGCCGAACACGATCAGCGTGCCCTGCCCGGTCCAGTCCATCACCTTGAACCAGGACAGCCCGGTCGCCAGCGTCACCGCAATCAGGAACAGCGCCAGCAGCAGCAGCGGCGCGCCCTTCTCACCGAACGCCTGCAGCAGCCCGTGGCCGACCCATTGGCCGATGATTCCGCCGGTGCCCTGCGGCAGCACTGGTTGGTCGAAGTTGAGGTACATCAGCGCGGGCGCGGTGACGAAGAAAAACACGAAGCCGATCAGCCGCAGCGAGGATTCCCACGGGTGCTCGGCCTCTTCCCCGCGCTGGCGCAGCACCTGTACGCCCAGCAGCAGGAGCAGCAGCGGGAAGCAATAGGACACCCAGCCGAAGATGTAGCGCAGCAGGTTGGCGATGTTGGCGCCCACGGCGCCGCCGAAATTGCGCGCGTGCTCGACCGTGCCGACGTGACCCCAGCTCGGGTCCTGGTCGTTGTAGCTGGCCAGGCAGACCAGCAGGTAGAGCGCCAGCGGAAGCAGCAGCAAGGCGCCGGCCTCGCGCAGGCGACGCTTGGCTTCTTCGCTGAGGCCGACCGATTCGGGTGCCTTCTTTACGTTTGCTGCGCTTCGCGCCACCAAAGTGGATTCCCCTCGAGACTTCGCCCCAAGTCTACACAGGGCACGGAGGGGGTAGTAGCTTGATTTTTCTGGAAAGGCGCAGCTTTTGGAAAGCTGCACCTACCGCCCGATGGGGTCGTAGGGTGGGCTTCAGCCCGAACGCCAAAGACGAAGGCGCCCCCTGTTCCCCCAACCCTCTACCCCGGCTGCGCCGGGGTAGAGGAGCATGAACAAAGCTCAGACCATACCCTGCAGCGCCGGGTGCACCAGCTTGCCGCCCTCGACGTTGACACCCACGCGCAGCGGCTCGAATTCGCGCCACTGGTTGCCGGCGGCCAGGCGCTGCACGTACGGCAGGATCGCGGCGGAGATCGCCAGCGAGGAGGTCTGTGGGACCGCGCCAGGCATGTTGGTCACGCAGAAATGCGTCACGCCGTGCACGTCGTAGGTCGGATCCTTCCAGGTGGTCGGCTTGGAGGTTTCGAAGCAGCCGCCCTGGTCGATCGCGATGTCGACCAGCACGCTGCCGGGCTCCATCGCGGCGACCATCTCCTTGGTGACCACGCGCGGCGCCTTGGCGCTGGGCACCAGCACGGCACCGACGACCAGGTCGGCGTCGCGCACTTCCTCGGCCACGGTGGACTCGTACGAGTACAGCGCGGTCACGTTGGGGCCCATCGCCATCATTTCGGCCAGGCGGTCCTGGCGCTTGTCGAACACCACCACGTTGGCGCCCGCGGCGGCGGCCAACGCAGCAGCGTTGCCACCGGCGGCGCCGGCACCCAGCACGACGACCTTGCCACGCGGCGTGGAAGCCATGCCGCCCAGCAGCTTGCCCTTGCCGCCCTGCGGACGATGCAGCAGGGTCGTGCCGATCTGCGTGGCAATGCGGCCGGCGATCACCGACATCGGCAGCAACAGCGGCAGGCCGCCGTTCTCCTCCACCGATTCGAACGCCACGCCGGTCAGGCCGATGTCGAGCAGCGACCGGGTCAGCGCCGGCTCGGCGGCCAGGTGCAGGTAGCAGAACAGCAAGTGGTGCTTTTTGAGCAGGGCCAGGTCGCCGGCGATCGGCTCCTTGACCTTGACGATCAGCTCGCCCTTTTCGTACAGCGCCGCCGCGTCGGGGACGACGGTGATGCCTTCCTTGGTGTAGGCCTCGTCGGAGAAACCGCTCTTCAGGCCCGCGCCGGCCTGGATGAACACCTCATGGCCGCGGCGGACCAGGTCGGCGGCGGCGGCGGGAACGAGGGCAACGCGACCTTCGAGGGTCTTGGTTTCGGAAGGAATACCGATACGCATGGCAGTTAGCAATCCTGTGGGTTGAGCCGGCGCAAACGCGTCGACGATGGGGGAAGCGGCAAAGCGAAAGCCTTGAATCGCCCGTCGCCCTTCCCCATCCTTGCGGGGGTTCCAAGCGCCACCTCTGGCGACGCGGCAGCTTCCATGCCGCGCCCGGCAGAGGCACACACGATCAAAGCCATCAGCAAACCGAAGGATTATAACGATGAGCACCCCCAAGCACAGCCGCCTGCTGGTTCTCGGCTCGGGCCCCGCTGGCTACACCGCTGCGGTGTATGCCGCGCGCGCCAACCTCAAGCCGACGCTGATCACCGGGTTGCAACAGGGCGGACAGCTGATGACCACCACCGAGGTGGACAACTGGCCGGGTGACGTCGAAGGGCTGCAGGGTCCTGCGCTGATGCAGCGCATGGCCGAGCACGCCGAACGCTTTCATACCGAGATGATCTTCGACCATATCCACCAGGTGGATCTGGGCCAGCGCCCGTTCCGGCTGAAGGGCGACTCGGGCGAGTACACCGCCGACGCGCTGATCATCGCCACCGGCGCCACCGCCAAGTACCTGGGCATCGCCAGCGAGGAGAAGTTCAAGGGCCGCGGCGTATCCGCCTGCGCCACCTGTGACGGCTTCTTCTTCCGCGAGCAGGATGTGGTGGTGGTCGGCGGCGGCAATACCGCGGTGGAAGAAGCGCTTTACCTGGCCAATATCGCGCGCAAGGTCACCCTGGTGCACCGTCGCGACAAGCTTCGCGCCGAAAAGATCATGCAGGACAAGCTGTTCGAGAAGGCCGCCGCGGGCAAGGTGGAACTGGTCTGGAACAGCACCATCGACGAGGTGCTGGGCGACGAGTCCGGCGTAACCGGCGTACGCGTGAAGGACGTCAATTCCGGCGCCACCCGCGATATCGAAGCGACCGGCTTCTTCGTCGCCATCGGCCACACGCCCAACACGGGCATCTTCGAAGGCCAGCTGGAAATGCACGACGGTTATATCAAGATCCGCAGCGGCACCAGCGGCATGGCGACGCTGACGTCGGTACCGGGCGTGTTTGCCGCCGGCGACGTGGCCGATCACGTCTACCGCCAGGCGATTACCTCGGCCGGCTTCGGCTGCATGGCCGCACTGGACGCCGAGCGCTGGTTGGACCAGCAGCACCTGATCGGCTGATCCGGCCCTTCGCCGGCATAAAAAAAAGCCCCATGCCGAAACATGGGGCTTTTCTTTTTTTCAAGACGCGAGGAGAGCGATCAGGCCGCCACTTCCACGCCCGAAGCCTGGGCGCCCTTGGGGCCCGTGGTGACTTCGAACTTCACGCGCTGGCCTTCCTGAAGGCTGCGAAAGCCCTTGGAATTGATGGCCGAGAAATGGACGAACACGTCCTCCCCACCGTCCTCGGGCGCGATGAAGCCAAAGCCCTTGGCGTCGTTGAACCACTTGACCGTACCGAAACGCATTGCGTGAACCTCTGACTAGGACTGGATGCACCAAGGTTGGAGCTGGACCGCCGTTTCCCCTTGGTCAGCCGCCCCTGGCACGGGCGAAAGTATCAGCATGTTTATGGGCAAAGCGCAATATGTTGGATTAATTTTTGCGTCGTCCACGCCTGCGCCAATCATGGCGCGCGTGGTAATCGCGGCCGATTTTCGCGACGGACGGTGGCAAAAACCGCATCCCGGGCCGTCCTTTGCGCAAAGCCCGGCCGGAATAGCTGATTAGGACAGCATTGCCAGGAGCAGCGCCGGCACCGCCGCGGTCGCCGCGGCCAGGTGCGCAAAAATTTCCTCGATGCTGATTTCCGCCTCGTCGCCGCAGCCGGCCGCGAAATTGGCGACCAGGGCCAGGCAGGCGTAGTCGAGCTCCAGCTCCCGCGCCAGCGCGGCCTCGGGCATGCCGGTCATGCCGACCATGTCGCAGCCATCGCGTTTCATGCGCGCGATTTCGGCGCGGGTTTCCAGCCGCGGGCCCTGCGTGGCGCCGTAGCAGCCACCGTCGATCACGGCGATGCCCGCCCTGCCCGCCGCCTGCAGCATCGCCTGGCGCAGCGACGCGGTATAGGGTTCGCTGAAGTCGATGTGCCTTACCTCGGCGCCCTCGGTATCGCAGAAGCTGGTGACGCGGCCGTGGGTGTAGTCGATCAGTTGATCGGGCACCACCAGCGCGCGCGGCCCCATATCGGCGCGGATGCCGCCGACCGCGTTGACACCGATCACCTGCCGCGCGCCCAGCGCGTGCAGCGCCCACAGGTTGGCGCGGTAGTTGACCCGGTGCGGTGCCAGCGTGTGGCTCTCGCCATGGCGTGCCAGGAAGGCCAGGCGCTTTCCGGCGAAATCGCCCAGAACCACCTCGCCGGAGGCCGGGCCATAAGGCGTTTCCAGCGCACGCCGGCTGGTGTTTTCCAGGCCCGGGAACTGGTACAGGCCGCTGCCGCCGATCACGGCCAGGTCGATGTTCGGCTCGCTCATTTGTGTTCCCGGCTCATTCGGATGCCAACGCATAGATCGCCGGCAGGTTACGGCCCTGCTCGTAATAATCCATGCCGTAGCCGAAGACGTAGCGATCGGGCAATTCCAGGCCGTTGAAATCCGGCGCGATGCCTTCCACGCAACGGTCGTGCAGCTTGCGGCACATGCTGGCGATCAGCACGCGTCTGGCGCCACGAGCGAGGCAGTCATCGCGCACGGCCTTGAGCGTATGGCCTTCGTCCAGGATGTCGTCGACCAGCAGCACCGTGCGCCCGCCCATCGCCGCCTGCGGCTCGCGCAGCCAGCACAGATCGCTGCCGGCGGTGCCGCCGCGGTAGCGGGTGGCGTGCACGTAGTCGAATTCCAGGTCGGTGCGGATCGACAGCGAAAGCTGGCCGGCGAACATCAGTGCGCCGTTCATCACGGTCAGGAACACCGCGCGCTCGCCATCGAGCGCGGCGTCGATGCGCCTTCCCATGTCGGCGATCACGGATTCGATTTCGGCGCGCTCGAACAGCACGTCGGCGTTGGCCAGCGCCTGCGCCAGCGGGGAAAGCGGAGTACTCATGCGGTTCCTTCGGTGTCGTCCAGCGCGGTGATGCGCGCGATGAAGCGGTCGCGTTGGGGGTTGTCCAGCAGGCCTTCCCAGGTGGCGCCGATGGCTCCCCGGAGGGGCGCCAGAGCTTCCATGGCGCCGGCGGGCGGCGGCGGCAGCGCGGCGATCGCCTCATCCACCACATCGGGGAAGCAGGCCAGCACCAGGTCGCAACCGGCGGCCAGATGCGCCTGCACGCGCGCGCCCACGCCACCGGCGGCACCGGCCGCGGCCATGCTGATGTCGTCGCTGATGACGATGCCACCGAAGCCCAGGTCGCCGCGCAGGATGTCGTCGATCCACACGCGCGAGAAGCCTGCCGGCTTGTCGTCGATTGCCGGGTAGATCACGTGCGCCATCATCACCGCCTCGGCGTGCGCCTCGATCGCCTCGGCGAACGGGCGCAGGTCGGCCTGGTGGATCGCATCCAGCGGGCGCGGGTCGATCGCCTGCGTCTTGTGCGTGTCGGCGGCCACCGAGCCGTGGCCGGGGAAATGCTTCAGTACCGCTGCCATGCCGCCAAGGTGCATGCCGCGCACGTAGGCCTGGGCCAGTTCGCCCGCGATGGCGGGGTCTTGGTGGAAGGCGCGCGGGCCGATCGCGGTGCTGCCGCGGGCCAGGTCCACCACCGGCGCAAAGCTGAAGTCCACGCCGCAGGCGCGCAGCTCGCTGGCCATCACCCAGGCGTGTTCCTCGGCCAGGCGCACGGCGTTTTCCGGGTCGCGCGCGTAGGCCGCGCCGATCGCCGCCAGCGCCGGCAAGCGGGTGAACCCCTCGCGGAAGCGCTGCACCGGGCCGCCCTCCTGATCGACCGCCACCAGCAGGTGTTCGCCGCCCGCCTCGCGGACCGATTCGACCAGACCCATCAATTGGTCGCGATGGGCGTAGTTGCGCGCGAACAGGATCACACCTGCCACGCCGGGCGCCACCAGCCAGTCGCGCTCGCGAGGTTCCAGCTCCAACCCGGCAAGGCCGATCAGCAGCATGCCTGAGCTCCTGCGGGTCCCGCTCCATCGGCGGCGGTGCGTTCGGCCTCCGACCAGCGGCCGAACGGATGCGCGATCAGGTTGACGTTGTAGTAGCGGCCCAGCGCGCTGACCTCGCGGCCCAACCAGGCCGGTCGCGGAAACGGCGCGTCGGCCGCGGGCAATTCGACTTCCGCCACCACCAGTCCGGCGTTGTCGCCGAGGAACTCGTCGACCTCGAACAGGGTGCCGTCGACCTCGACGTGATGACGGATCTTTTCCAGCACACCATCGCAAAGGGAACCGAGCATGGCCTCGGCGTCGGCCAGGGGCATGGGGTACTCGAATTCGGCCCGCTCGATGCCGAGCGTGGCGCTCTTGACGTTGAGCCACGCCCGCTCGCCCGCGCGACGCACGCGCACCGAGGCGCGCGCATGGCCTTCGTGCAGCGCCTTTGCGCCGACCAGGTAGCCCTGCGCGATGCGTTCGCTGCGGGCGATGGTGTTGCGCCACGCGTCGCTTGCGACCAGGAACTTGCGTTCGATTTCGACGGGCATGACGGGGATCGGTAGAAGGGAACGCGAAGGATAACGCGGCCGGTGCGAGGTTACGTCGACGCGCGCCGCCCTTGTAGGAGCCCACTTGTGGGCGATGCATTTCGGCGCAGTAACAAGAGCATCGCCCACAAGCGGGCTCCTACAAGGAACGTCAGCGCTCGAACAGCGCGATGGACTCCACGTGCGCGGTATGCGGGAACATGTCCATCACCCCTGCCGCGGCGAGCCTGAAGCCGTGACGATGCACCAGCAGGCCGGCGTCGCGCGCCAGCGACGCCGGATGGCAGGACACGTAGACGATGCGGTCGGTACCCTTGCGCGGCAGATACTCCAACACCTGCTCGGCGCCGGCGCGCGGCGGGTCGAGCAGGATCTTGTCCCACGCGGCGCGCGCCCAGGCGCTGCCGCGCTGGTCCTCGAACAGATTGGCGACGTGGAACTGCGCGTTGGCGATGCCGTTGCGCCCGGCGTTGGCGGCCGCGCGCCCGACCAGACCGTGCTCGCCCTCGACGCCGGCAATCTCGGCCACGCGCCGCGCGATCGGCAGGGTGAAGTTGCCGAGGCCGCAGAACAGGTCGAGCACGCGGTCGCCCGGCTGCGGGTCGAGCAACTCCATGGCGTGCGCCAGCATGCGCCGGTTCATGCCGGCATTGACCTGCACGAAGTCCAGCGGCTGGAACTCCAGCTCCACCTCGTCCATGCCCTCGCCCGCCGGCAAGCGGAAGGTCAGCCGCGGCTGTTCCGGCCACAGCGGATGCACGCTGCTGACGCCGCCCGGCTGCAGGTAGATCGCGAAACCGTGCGCCTGGCCGAAGGCGGCCAGCGCCTGGCTGTCGCGCTCGCTCAGGGGCTTCAAGTGGCGGAACACCAGGGCGATCACGTCGTCGCCCGCGGCGAATTCGATCTGCGGGATGTCGTTGGACGCATCCATGGCGCCGATCAATTCCGCCAATTGGCCGATCTTGCCGCCCAGCGACGGATGCACCACGTCGCAATGGGCGATGTCGGCCACGAAACGGGGATTGGATTCCTCGCGGAAGCCGACCAGCACGCGTCCCTTCTTCGCCACCGCGCGCACCGACAAACGCCCCTTGCGACGGTAGCCCCAGGGCGCGTCGGTCAGCGGCGCCAGCCAGCTTTGCGGCTCGACCTTGCCGATGCGCGCGAAGTTGTCCGACAGCACGCGCTGCTTGGCTTCGATCTGCGCCGGGGCATCCAGGTGCTGCAGCGAGCAGCCGCCGCATTGTGCGAAATGGGCACAGCGCGGCTCGACGCGGTGCGGCGAGCGCTCCAGCACCTCGAGCGTTTCGGCTTCGTCGAAGTTGCGATGGCGCTTGCGGATACCCAGGCGCACCTGCTCGCCCAGCAGCGCCCCGCTGACGAACACGGTCTTGCCGTCGATGCGGGCGACGCCGCGGCCGTCGTGGGCCAGGTCGGTGATAGTTGCTTCGAACTCTGTCATGGGTACTCGCAAAACAGCTGCGCCCGGATCGGGACCCGGGCGCAGGGGTAAGACTTGAAAAGGACGGGCGCGGCTACTTGCGCTTCCAGGCGCCCGACGCGTCCTGATAATACCAGCCGGCATGCGCGCGTTCGATCCAGCCCTTGGCGAAGGTGGCACGGATCCGCGACTCCCATTCCGGATGGCCGTTGGCGCGGGCGATCTCGCGGTAGAGCGCGTTGCGGTCGCCGTTCTCGTCGGCCACCGCGGCGGTGGCCTGCGCGCGCTGGCTGAGCGGGATCTTGCCCGCGTCATGCACGGCCACCAGGCCGTCGTGGGTGAAGCCGACCCCACCCGAGTCGAGCAAAGATTTGAGGGTGTTCTTGAAGCGCGCCTGCATGCGGCCGCGGATCGCCTCGGTGGCTGGCGTCTGCACGCGGATGTCGGGCGTATCGGCCGCATAGGCCGCCGGCACCAGCAGGTCGAGCAGCATGGCCGAGGGCCGGATCGGATCCTGCGCCTGCGGCGCGGGCGCGGGCTGGCTGTCGGGGGCCGGCGCGGCGCCCTGGTCGATCACCGTGCCGATGAATCGGTCCGCGGCTTTCTGCGCCGCGGCCTCGGGGAAATACACGTTGATCGTGACGCAACCGACCAGGGCGACCATCGCGGTGGTCAGCAGGGCGTAGACGAGCTTGCGCATGTAGAGCTCCTGAGGGGATGTGGGTGGCATTCAGCGGATCTGCGGGCCGTCGCCTTCGGTGGCCGCCTTGAGCCGGCCCACCAGGGTCGGCCAGTCGACCTGGTGCTGGTGGCCGATGACCTCCAGATGCGGCAAGCCGCTGCCGTCGACGATAGTGTAACCGTCACCAGTACTGTCCAGCCCGCTCATGTGGCAGACCGTACCGACCAGCGTGCAGTTGAGGCCGATGCGCTCGTAGCCGAATGTCTTGAACAGTTTCAGCACCGCGCCCTGCAGGCCCGCCGCGATGCCGCCGCCGCCCACCGTGGTGAGGTTGTTGACCGCGCGCTGGCTGATCCGGCCGCCTTCGTCGGCGAGCAACCGCGCCTCGAAGGCCACCGGCTGCCAATCGACCAGGCGCAGGTTGTCGATGCTGCCATGCAGCGGGCCGGTGATGCTGCCGAAGTCGAACACGCTGGTGATGGATCCCAGATCCAGTTGGCGCAGGTTGATGTCGGCCGCCAGCACCGGGCTGGGCCCGAACGGCTGCGCCAGCGCAAGCTGGGTGATGTCGACGAAGCCATTGAACACATTGAGCGACAGTCCGCCGGCCAGCTCCAGCGTGTCGTCGACCCAGCGCAGCGAGGGAATCGCGCCGCCCAGTGTGCCCGGAAACTGCGGCCAGCCCATCGCCTTGCTGAAGGCAGCCATGTCCACGCCGGTCACCGCCAGCGAGGTCTCCAGCCGCTTGCCCTGGGCGGCGGCCGGGCGCCAGTCGAGCTGGGCCACGCGCACCGTGCCGCCGAGCAGCGCCATCGCCAGCGGCTGGATCAGCCCCAGGGCACCGTCCCGGCTGCGCCAGCGCGCCTGCGCCGGGCCGAACGGCAGGCGGTACAGCCGCAGCCCGCGCCAGCCGAGCGTGGTGGTCGGGCGGTCGGCCTGCGCGGACCAGTCCAGCCCGCCGTTCAGGTCGTCGATCGCCAGTCGGCCGTCGGCGGTGGCCAGATCCAGGTGGTCGGCGGTGAAGGCGAAACCGCGCGGACCATCGCCCCGCAGGTCGATGTTGCCGCTCACGGCACCGTTCATCCGCACGTCGTGCAGGCCCATCGTGGCCAGCCAGGCGGCGCCGTAGCGGTCGTAGGCGGCGGGGAAACGCGCCTGGAAGCGTTCCAAACGCAGCTTGTCCAGGTTGCCCTTGGCATCGAAGGCAAGAGAGCCGTCCAGCTGCAGCGCGTCGGTGTCGTTCACCCGCAGCCGGTTGATCGCCAGCGCACCGGCCTTGCCGGTCGCCGAGACATTGAGGTGGACGGGGTGCGCGGGCAGCTTGGCGTAGACCGGGCCGAGCAAGAGTTCGCCACCGCGGAGATTGGCATCCAGGCTCACCCGCGCCGGTCCGCCCTGCGTGTCGATGCCCAGCCGCCCGCTACCGTTCACGCCCTGTCCGGCCAGCGTGCCGCTAGGGGTATCGAAACCGACGCCGTCCAGCACGAACTCGCCGGAGGACTGGATGCCGTTGTCGTGCACGTCCAACGCCAGTTCGGCGTCCAGCCGGCCGCCCGTGGGCCGGCCCGACCATACCGTGCCGAGCAGGCCGGCCAGCCAGTTGGCCGGCAGGTTCTTCAGGGTGATCTGGGCGTGGCTGGTCTGATCCAGCGGAACCCAGGCACTGGCCACCGCGCTGGCCTGCATGATGTCGGCCTGCAGGGTGTTGGCGCCGGCGTCGATGACCAGGCGCACGTCCGAGTGGCTGAGCGCGCCGCCGGGCGCGCCGCGCAGCGCGACGCTGCCATCGAGCAGCCAGCGCATCTGCAGGTCGCGCGAGAGCGCCCCCTGCAGGTCCAGTCCGACCCGGCGCCAGCCCATGGCCGGAATATCCGCGCGAGCCGCGTGCAGCTCGAGCGCCAGCCCGCCCTGGCCGTCCTCGCCCACATGCAGGCTCACCTGCTGCAGCCGCACTCCGGGCACCGCCACCACCTTGGCGGTCAGCTCGACGTCCGCCCGCGCGGGAGCCGCCCACGCGGCGACGATGAGCAGGCCCAGGCAAAGCAGCAGGCGGTGGGGAAGGAGGAGCATGTGCCATCATTCTGCCAAAACCAGCTGAACGACACGGATTCGTCATGCCCACAGTCACCTTGCGCCACGTGCCGCCTGCTGCCAGACCCGCCCTGCCCTACGTCCTGGTGGCCGACGATGACCCGGCCAGCCGGCGCTTCCTGGGCGACGGCCTGCGCGCGCTGGGCGCGCACGTGCACGAATGCGCCGACGGCCAGCTGGCGCTGGCCCGCGCGGCCATCGAGACCTTCGACCTGTTGCTGCTGGACTGCCGCATGCCCGGCGCCGGTGCCCGCGACGTACTGGCCGCATTGCGGGCCGACAGCCAGGCCCGTTCGGCCGATGCGCTGGCGGTGGCCACCAGTGCCGAGGTGTCGCCGGAGGACCGCCAGCAGCTGCTGGCCTTCGGGTTCAGCGACGTGCTGCTCAAGCCCTGCGAACTGGACGCATTGCGTCCATTGCTCACGCTCGCCCGCAGCAGCGGGCGCCACGCCCCGCTGCTGGACGACGCGGGTGGCCTGGCGACCAGCGGCGATGCCGGGACCATGCAGGCCCTGCGCGGCCTGCTGCGTGAAGAGCTGGCCGCCCTGCTGCAGGAGCTGGATGATTTCTGCGACCAGCCGCCATGGCTGGTCGAGCGCCTGCACCGGTTGCGTTCGGCGTGCGGGTTCTGCGGCGCCGCGGCGCTGGCGGCGCAGGCGACGCACCTGCAGCGGCACGCGGAAGCGGAAGGTTCGGTAGGCGACGGGGCGAAAGAACGGTTCCGGGAGGCGCTGGTCGCGACCCTGGCAGCGCTGAATCGCTGATCGGACGGAGCATTTCGCACTGGGTGGAGGTAGGTGGGCTGAAGCCCAACCTACGGGAAGTGGCGGGGTTAGCGGCGCGACATGGCCGCGGCCAAGACACGCCAGGCGTGCAGTTCGCCGCCGCCCAGGTGAAAGCGGATTACCTCGCGCATCAGGCGCCGCAGCGACGCCAGACCGGTCGTATCCGGGCACTGGTCGGCGGCCAGCGCCAGCAGGTCGGCGCCGCGGATCACCCGCGGGGCCGAGGGAGGAGCAAGCACCGGCCCATACTCGACCTGGTAGCGGTAACAGCCATCCGCTGCCAGCGGTTCGCCGGTATCGGCTTCGGTGTCCAGTTGCAAGGCATAGCCGATCGCCGTGAGCAGGTCCCGCTCGAAACGGCGCAACTGCCAGGCCAGGAGGCCGGGCCCGGCCAACCGCGGCAGCGTGCGCGCGTAGGCCGCGAACAGGTCCGGTTGCGGATCCTGGCGCCCGGTCAACCGCACCACCAGTTCATTGATGTACAACCCCGCGAGCCCGGCATCGCCGGTCAACCGCAGCGGTGGACCGGCCGGTTCGGCGCCACGCAGGGTCGCCAGTTCTCCACGCAACAGCAGATCCAGCGCCAGCGGCTGGAACGGCTCGAGCTGCGCCCGCTGCAAACGCGCCCGCTCGCGCCGCACGCCACGGGCGATCACGCCCAGCCGGCCCTGGTCACGAGTCAGGCATTCGAGCAACAGCGAGGTTTCCCGGTAGGGCCGCGCGTGCAGGGCGTAGGCGGGCTGCTGGTCGAGGAGCATCGAGGCCGGGATTCGGGTTCGGGATTCGATTTTGGGGGTCGGATCGGGGTCGGGGTCGGGGTCGGGGTGGCCAGGACTCGCACCACGCGAGCTTCCCGCGCTTTTACGAATCCCGAATCCCCAATCCCGAATCCCTAATCCGTATACCCGAGCTTCTTCAACATCGCCTCGTCATCCACCCAGCCCTCGCGCACCTTCACCCACAGCTTCAGGAAGACCTTGCGCTCGAACAGCTTCTCCATGTGGCGGCGGGCGGCGCTGCCGATGGCCTTGAGCTGGGCGCCGCCCTGCCCGATCACGATCGCCTTCTGGCCATCGCGCTCGACCCAGATCACCGCGTGGATCTCGGCCACGCCATCGTCACGGTCGGCGAACTGCTCGATCTCGACCGTGGTGGCGTAAGGCAATTCCTGATCGAGCCGGAGCATCAACTGCTCGCGCACCATCTCGGCGGCGAGAAACCGCTCGCTGCGGTCGGTGATTTCGTCTTCGCCGAAGACCGGCGGATTGACCGGCAGCCGCTTCAGGATGTCCCGCTCCAGCTCCTTGAGCCCCTTGCCCTTGAGCGCGCTGACGTAGTGGATGTCCTCGAACTGGTGGCGCGCGGCCAGTTCGGCGACGAACGGCAACAGCGCGCCCTTGTCCTTGGCCAGGTCGACCTTGTTGATGGCAAGCAGGCGGGGCACGTTCTGCTCGACCATGGCGGCATACAGTGCCTCGTCCTCGTCGGTCCAGCGGCCGGCCTCGATCAGCTGCACGGCCAGGTCCACCTCGGCCATGGCCGTGCGCGCGGCGCGGTTGAGGCTGCGGTTCATGGCGCGCTTGGCGCCGCGGTGCAGGCCCGGGGTATCGACGTACATCACCTGCCCCGCCTCGCTGGTGGCGATCCCCAGGATGCGGTGACGGGTGGTCTGCGGGCGCGGGCTGACGATGGACAGGCGAAAGCCGATCAGCGCGTTGAGCAGGGTCGACTTGCCCACGTTGGGGCGCCCGACCAGGGCGACGGCGCCGCAGCGGAAGTCCTGGTGCGGCAACTCGCCGGTGGCTTCGGTTTCTTCGTTCATGATCGGGGGTTTCCGGCGGGCAGAGGGCGAAGCATGGCGCCGCCGCGCGAGCGACGCCAGGCTTCCGGGTAGGAAGGGTTCAGGCGGGCGGCAGCGGGTCGGTCAACTGGCCGAGCACGACCTCCGCCGCGTCCTGTTCGGCGGCGCGGCGGCTGGGGCCACGAGCCTCGGCGCGCAGCGGCGTGGGTTCGGCAATGCTGCAGGACACTTCGAAGAGCTTGGCGTGGTCCTCGCCCTGGCTGCCTGTCAGCTCGTATACCGGCAGCGGCAGGCCGCGCGCCTGCAACCACTCCTGCAGGCGCGTCTTGGCGTCCTTGGACGATTTGGGCAGGTCCGCCACGCGCTGGGCAAACAGGCCTCGCACGGTCGTCCGGCAGGCGTCGAAACCACCATCCAGATAGACCGCCGCCACCAGCGCCTCGAACGCGTCGGCCAGGATCGAGTCGCGACGGTAGCCGCCACTCTTCAATTCGCCGGGCCCCAGCTTGAGCCCGTCGCCCAGTTCCAGTTCGCGGGCGACCACCGCCAAAGCCAGTCCGTTGACCAGTTGTGCGCGAAGCCGCGAGAGTTCGCCCTCGCTGGCGCGTGGATGGGCCTCGTAGAGCATCTCCGCGACGATCACGCCAAGCAGCGCATCGCCCAGGAACTCCAGCCGCTCGTTGTTCGGCCGGCCCGCGCTGCGGTGGGTCAGCGCCAGGCCGGCCAGGGTGGCGTCACGGAATGCGTAATCGAGCTTCACTTGGAATCAGAGCGAGGACAAGTTGCCCTGCAGCGGCACGCTCTTTTCGAAGTGGAGCAGGAAATCGATGTTGTAGATGAACGGAATCTGCTTGTCGTAGGCCACGTGCAACTGTTTGCCGTTGCTGCGATCGATGGTGATGTCCTGCGGCTCGATGGTGGCGTCGTCGACATACTGGAAGTCCATCTTGAACAACAGGTCGCGCCGGATCTCGTCCAGCGACCTGCCTTCCACGCCGTCGGTCGACACCTGGGTCATGGCCTTGGTCACGCCCATGTACTCGGTGTAGGCCGGTACCAGCTTCATCGCCATGTAGCCGAAGAAGGCCACGACCACCAGGACGACCAGGAACCCGATCAGGGTGATGCCCGCTTGCTTGCTCTTCATAGTCCCCTCGCTATGCCGCTGTGGCGGCTGCCTCGTCTGTATTCTTGCGCGCCGCCATGGCCCCGGTCACGGGGGCACGGGTGCCCTCCGTCACGCCTTGCATCAGTGGATGATCTTGCCGATGCGGGAGAAATCGATCCAGCCGTCGTGCATGCCCTTCCAGCTCAGCCAGATCAGGAAGGCCTTGCCGGCCAGGTTCTTCTCCGGCATGCAGCCCCACCAGCGGCTGTCGGTGCTGTTGTAGCGGTTGTCGCCCATCACGATATAGCAGCCCTCCGGCACCTTGGCCGGGACCTTGTCGTTGGGGATCGAGAGCGGCATCGAATAGGCCGGCATGCGGGCGATCATGTGGTCGATGCTGCCCTTGCCGTCCGATCGTGGCAGGTGTTCGGTCCACACGGTGGCGCCGTAGTCACGCATCAGGCGCGATTCGTCGCCGTTCGGACGGCCCTGGAATGGCCCGGTCGTGTCGGCCGGCACCGGCTTGCCGTTGATCAGCAACTGGTCGCCGTGTGACTCGATGGTGTCGCCCGGCAGGCCGATCACCCGCTTGATCCAGTTCTGGTTGGGTACCGGCGCGTGCGGGTCGGAGCAGCTGATATCGCCGCTGCGCACCCAGTTGCCGCCCTCGTCCTGGCACAGGTAGCCGGGGAAACGGAACACCACCACGTCGCCGCGCTTGGGCTCGCCCAGGTCCAGGAACTTGTTGTTGAAGGCCGGCATGCGCAGGCCATAGGCGAACTTGTTGACCAGGATGAAATCGCCCACGTCCAGGGTCGGCATCATCGAACCGGACGGGATGCGGAACGGTTCGGCCACGAACGAGCGCAGCACCAGCACCACCAGCACCACCGGAAACAGCGAGCGCGCCCAGTCCACCGGCACCGGGTCGCGGTACTCCTCGCAGGCCGCATCCAGGCGCGACTTGCGCTTGTTGTAGAGAAACAGCCGATCCAGCCCCCACACCACGCCGAACAGCACGGTGAGGGCCAGCAGGATGGCGGAGAAATCGAATTCCATGGTGGCTCCCTTTGGAGCCGCGATTCGGGATTCGGAATTCGGGATTCGGAGCGCGAGCCGCTCTTTCGAATCCCGAATTCCGAATACCGGATCCCGGCCTGACTATTTATCCACTTTCAGCACGGCAAGAAAGGCTTCCTGCGGAATTTCCACGCGGCCGACCTGTTTCATGCGCTTCTTGCCTTCCTTCTGCTTTTCCAGAAGCTTCTTCTTGCGGCTGACGTCGCCGCCGTAGCACTTGGCCAGCACGTTCTTGCGCAGTGCCTTGACCGTGGATCGGGCGATGACCTGCGCGCCGATGGCCGCCTGGATCGCCACGTCGAACTGCTGGCGCGGGATCAGATCCTTCATCCGCTCGACCAGGTCGCGGCCGCGCCGGTCGGCGTGGCTGCGGTGCACGATCAGGCTGAGCGCGTCCACGCGGTCGCCGTTGATCAGCACGTCCACGCGCACGAACGGACCGGCCTCGAAGCGCTCGTGGTGGTAATCCATCGACGCATAGCCGCGCGAGACGGACTTGAGGCGATCGAAGAAATCCAGCACCACTTCGGCCAGCGGCATCTCGTAGCTGATCTGCACCTGCGTGGCCAGGTACTGGATGGAACGCTGCACGCCACGTTTTTCCTCGCACAGGGTAATGATGTTGCCGATGTACTCCGGCGGGGTGAGGATGTTGGCGACAATGATGGGCTCGCGGATCTCGTCGATCTGCGGCACCGGCGGCAGTTTCGCGGGGTTGTCCAGATCCATCACGGTGCCGTCGGTCTTGAGCACCTCGTAGACCACCGTCGGTGCGGTGGTGATCAGGTTCAGGTCGTACTCGCGCTCCAGGCGCTCCTGCACGATCTCCATGTGCAGCATGCCGAGGAAGCCGCAGCGGAAGCCGAAGCCCATCGCCTCGGAGGACTCGGGCTCGAAGAACAGCGCCGCGTCGTTCAGGCGCAGCTTGTCCAGCGCCTCGCGCATCGCCGGGTAGTCGTCCGCCGACACCGGGAACAGGCCGGCGAACACGCGCGGCTGCATGGTCTGGAAGCCCGGCAGCGGCTTGTCGGCCGGCTTCGCGGCCAGGGTCAGCGTGTCGCCGACCGGGGCGCCGTGGACGTCCTTGATCGAAGCATTGATCCAACCCACCTCGCCGGCGCCGAGCTTGTCCAGCTTCTTGCGCTTGGGCGTGAACACGCCGACGTCGTCGACCTCGTGCACGCGGCCGGTGGACATCACCAGCAGCTTGTCGCCGGCCTTGATCTCGCCCTGCATCACGCGCACCAGCGAGATCACGCCCAGGTAGTTGTCGAACCACGAGTCGATGATCAGCGCCTGCAGGCGGTCGGTGTCGCGCGGCTTGGGCGGCGGGATGCGCGCCACAATCGCCTCGAGCACCTCGGTCACGTTCTGGCCGGTCTTGGCGCTGATCGCCACGGCATCGTCGGCGTGGATGCCGATCACCGCCTCGATCTCGCCCTTGACCTTTTCCGGATCGGCGGTTGGCAGGTCGATCTTGTTCAGCACCGGCACCACTTCCAACCCCTGCTCCACCGCCGTGTAGCAATTGGCGACGGACTGGGCCTCCACGCCCTGGGCGGCGTCGACCACCAGCAGCGCGCCTTCGCAGGCTGCCAGCGAGCGCGACACCTCGTAGGAGAAGTCGACGTGGCCGGGGGTATCGATGAAGTTGAGCTGGTAGGTCTTGCCGTCGCGCGCCTTGTACGGCAGCGACACGGACTGGGCCTTGATGGTGATGCCGCGCTCGCGCTCGATCGGGTTGTTGTCGAGCACCTGTGCTTCCATCTCGCGCTCGGTCAGACCGCCGCAGAGCTGGATGATGCGGTCGGCCAGGGTCGATTTGCCGTGGTCGATGTGCGCGATGATGGAGAAATTGCGGATCAGTTCCATGGAATACGCTGGTCGGGCTTTCGCGACCTGCAAAGGCCGCGGACCGCCGGGATGGCGATACGAACCCGGTATTGTCGCATGGAATCGGATGCCCGCCCTGCCTGTGCAGGAGCCCGCAAGTGGGCTCCTGCCAGGCAGGCGTCGCCTACTTGTCCGAGGGCACCGTCAGGGCGATGAAGCGGGTGTCGTCCCCCCGCCGCACCAGCAACAGCACGGTGTCGCCCGGCTTGACGTCCCGGGTCGCCGCGCGGAAGGCCGACACGCTGGCCACATTCTTCTGGCCCACCCGCAGGATCACGTCGCCCGGCTGCAGGCCGGCGCGGGCAGCTACCGGCCCGGTGACGTCGCCGATCAAGACGCCCTCACCCGCTTTCAGGTCGAGCTGGCGACGGGCGTCGTCGTCAAGCTCGCGCACACTCAGGCCCAGCGCCGCCGAACCGGACTGCGCCGGCGAGTGGTCGTTGCCGCTGGCGCCGGCCTTGTCGTGCGGCACCTCGCCAACCGTCACCTGGATCGTCTGCTGCTTGCCGTTGCGCAGGATCTCCACCGGAACCTTGGTGCCCGGCTTGGTCATGCCGACCACGGGTGGCAGGTCGCCGGCGTCCATGATCGGCTGGCCGTTATAGGCGGTGATGATGTCGCCGACCTGGATACCGGCCTTGTCGGCCGCGCTGCCCTCCTGCACGACGCCGACGATGGCGCCGCGCGGGTTGTCGAGGTTGAGCGCCTTGGCGATCTGGCCGTCCACCCCACGCACCTGCACGCCCAGCTGGCCGCGGGTGACGTAGCCGTGGTCCTTGATCTGCTGCACGGCGCTCATCGCCACGTCGATCGGGATCGAGAACGACACGCCGAGGTAGCCGCCGGTGTTGGAGTAGATCTGCGAGTTGATGCCGACCACCTGCCCCTGCAGGTTGAACAGCGGGCCGCCGGAATTGCCGCGGTTGATCGGCACGTCGGTCTGGATGAACGAGGTATAGGGTTGGTCGCGGTTGCCCAGGTTACGGCCCACGGCACTGACGATGCCTTGGGTGACGGTGTAGTCCAGGCCGAATGGCGAGCCGATCGCGAGCACCCACTGGCCCGGCTCGAGCGAGCGTGACTGGCCGATCGACACCGCCGGCAGGCCGCTCTCGTCCACTTTCAGCAGGGCAATGTCGTAGCTCGGGTCGGTGCCGATGACCTTGGCCTTGAGCGTGCGGCGGTCCTGCAGGCGCACGGTGACCGCGTCGGCGCCATCGACCACGTGGTTGTTGGTCAGGATGTAGCCATCGCTCGAAAGGATGAAGCCCGAGCCTAGCGAGGTGTGCTCCTGCTCTTCCGGCGAAGGCATCATCGGCATGCCGAAGAAGCGGCGGAAGAGTTCCATCTGCGGATCATCGGGCATGCCCGCCCGCATCCGCGGCTCGCGGCGCCGGCCGTTGTACTTGGCCTCGACGTGCACCACGGCGGGGGCGTTCTTTTTCACGATCTGGGTGAAGTCCGGCAGGCTGGCCATGGCCGGCGCGGGCGTACCCGTTGCCGGGGCGTTCGCCTGTGCGGCCGGCGGCTCGGCCTGTGCACAGCCGGCCGTGACCAGGCCCATCAGCACGCAGCAGGCCAAGGTGCGCAAGGGAATTCGGTTCATCGGCACTCCTCCTTCAGGACAAAACCAGGGACGCGACCGTACGCGGCCCGTATGCGGGGCCGGCCGGTGGCTGGAAAAGGGAAACGACTGCGGACGCTCGCGCGGACGCGAGTCATCGTGCGCCGGCAGCGGCCTGGCGCGAATGGGCGGCGGGTGCCCGTCGGGGGTCGACCAACAGGAAATAGCCCGGTTCGTCGCTGGGCGAACGTACGCGCTGCAGGCGGTACGGCGACAGGCTGCGTGCGTAGGGCAGCAGCATCTCGCCGTAGCTCTCGCCGAGCGTTGCGGCGGCCTGCTGGCTGTAGCGCGAGGCGGTGTCGCCGCTCAGCCACGGCGGCACGGCGGCGGGCGCAGTTGGCTCGGTCACCGGCGCGATTTCGGTCGTCGGGCTGGCCTGGGCCAGGCCGGCGGTCACGCGGTCATCGTCGGCGGCCGGGCGAGCGATCATCAAGGCAGCGACGGCGACGCTGGCGGCGATCGCGCCACCGGCCGACCAGCGCAACCAGTGCGGCGCACGGCGTCCACCTTTGGCCTGGAGCTCCTGGGCGATCGCCTGTTCCACCCGGCTCGCGAATCCGCTGGAAGCTACCGCCGGCAGTTGCCGGCGCAGCCCGTCGCGCGCCAGGTGATAGCGCGTCCAGCTCTGCCGCAGCTCGGCATCGTGCTCGAACCGGCGCAGCAGGAAGCGGAGTTCCTCCCGGGCGAGTTCGCCGTCGATACCGGCGGAAAGGTGTTCACGTTGGGCTTCGCTCATTTCGAATGATCCTCGCGGTCCGACAGCAGCGGCCGCAGTTGCTGATCGATCGCCTCGCGCGCACGGAAGATCCGCGAACGCACCGTGCCGATGGGACAACCCATCGCCTCGGCGATTTCCTCGTAGCTCAGGCCATCCACTTCACGCAGCGTGATGGCGGTACGGAGCTCTTCTGGCAGCGCTTGGACAGTACTGAAGACGGTTTGTTCAATTTCCTGCCGCAGCAGCTCGCGTTCGGGCGTGGCGCCCTCCTGCATCCGTTCGGTGCCGGTGAGGAACACCGCGTCTTCGGCGGCGATGTCGTCCATCGGCGGACGCCGCCCCATCGCGACCAAATGGTTCTTGGCGGTGTTGACCGCGATCTTGTACATCCAGGTGTAGAACTGGCTGTCGCCGCGGAACGATCCGATCGCCCGCCAGGCGCGCACGAACGCCTCCTGCGCCACGTCCTCGCACTCGGCGTAGTTGTTGACGTAGCGGGAGATCAGGCCGATCACCTTGTGCTGGTACTTGCGCACCAGCAGGTCGAAGGCGCGCCGGTCGCCGTTTTGGACACGCTCGACCAGCGCGCTATCCAGTTCGTTTTCGCCCATCCGGGCCTTTCTCCTTGTCGTGAACGCGTGGGGGAAGCGCCAGCCGGATGGTAACGCGCCGCCTTCAGACAAGCGGCGGCGGCGCAAGTTCACGCGAACGTCACTGGAACCGCCCGGTGACGGCGAGTAGCTGTAAATGCGGGTCTGGAACGGGCGGATCAAGAGCGCCGCCCCGCCGTGCCAGGACTTTCAGGCCACGCTGGCCTGCGGTTCGGCCAGCAAGCGGCCGGAGCCTCGTAAGGTGGGCTTCAGCCCACCGTGTGGGGAGGCGGCGGGCTGAAGCCCACCCTGCGTTTCAAGCCACGTTGGCCTGCGGTTCGGCCAGCAGGCGCTGGCGTTCGGCCAGCAGGCGGTCGAAGCTGGGGTGCGGCAGCGGGCGGCAGAACAGGTAACCCTGCAACTCGTCACAATCATTGGCGCGCAGGAACTTCAGGTGCTGCTCGATTTCCACGCCCTCGGCCACCACGCCGCGCTTGAGGCGATGGGCCATCTCGATGGTGGCGCGCACGATCGCCTCGTCGTCCGGGTCGATGCCGATGTTGCGCACGAAGCTCTGGTCGATCTTGATGCGGTCGGCCGGCAACTTGCGCAGGTAGTCCAGCGACGCCGCGCCGGTGCCGAAATCGTCGATGGCGATGCGGCAGCCGAGGCGGTGCAGGCCGTGCAGGTTCTCCACCAGGTTGGGCACGGCCTTGATGCTGATGCTCTCGGTGACTTCCAGTTCCAGCAGGCGCGGATCGAGGCCCGATTCGGCCAGCGCCGCGGTCACCGTGTCGAGCAGGTCCGGCTCCATCAGCTGCACGGCCGACAGGTTCACGCCCAGGCGCAGGCCCAACCCGTACTTCTCCTCCCATTCGCGCGCCTGGCGACAGGCGGTTTGCAGCACCCAGGCGCCGAGCGAGACGATCAGGCCGGTTTCCTCGGCGAGGGGAATGAACACGCCGGGGCTGATGCCGCCCAGCTCCGGATGCTCCCAACGCACCAGCGCCTCCATGCCGACGATGTCCTCGCTGACCGCGTCGACCTGGGGCTGGTAGAACACGCGCAATTCGCCATTGCCCTCGGCGTGTCGCAGCCGGGTCTTGAGCAGGACATCGTGCTGCTGCGCCTGTTCCGGGCTGATCTCGTAGAAATGGAAGTTGTTGCGGCCTTTTCGCTTGGCCGCGTACATCGCCTCGTCGGCGTGCTTGAGCAGGGTCTCGGCATCGGGCGAATCGTCGGGGAAGAAGCTCACGCCGATGGAGGCGGTGACCTTCAGTGGCGCGTCCTCGCCGCCCAGCTTCAGCGGCGCCTCCATCACCTGCACGATCTTTTCGGCCACCCGCAGCACGTCGTCGTTCTTGATGATGTGGCGAAGTACCACCACAAACTCGTCGCCGGCGTAGCGGGCGACCGTGTCGGAAGCGCGTACGCTGGAGCACAGGCGGTGGGTGACGGTCTTGAGCACCTGGTCGCCGGCAGCATGGCCCAGCGTGTCGTTGATGTCCTTGAAGCGGTCCAGGTCGACGAACAGCACGGCGAAGGTTTCGCCGGTGCGGTGCGCCTCGCGGATGATGGTGTCCAGACGGTCGCTGAACAGCAATCGGTTGGGGAGACCGGTGAGCGAGTCGATCAGGCCCTCGGCGCGGCCCTGTTCGCGCGTCAACCGCAATTCCATCGCGTGCGCGAAGCGCGCCGCCGCGCAGCGCAGCACCGGTTCGACCAGGCCCACGTCACCGAACGGCGTGCGGCTGCCGACCAGCAGCGCGCCCAGTACGGCGCGGCGTTCGTCGAACAGCGGCAGGCCGGCGAAACCGGACACGCCGATCAGCTCGACCAGCGGGTCGCCGGCGGCGAGCCGGCGCGCATCGGCTGGATGCAGCACCGCCTTGCCGTCCAGCACCTGACGCAAGGCCCGCTGCTGGGCCGCCGCCGGCCAGGGCTGGTCCTCGCCCCGCCATAGCTGGATCAACAGGTTGGGGGTGGCCGCGCCCTCGCCGTTCCGCGCCGACCACAACGCCAGATAATCCAGTCCCAGTTCGTCGACCAGCAATCGTGCGGCGACCTTCTGCGTGTCGATGCCGCTGGCCGATGCGAACATGCGCGAGAGCAGGCTGAGCGCGGCCTCGGCGCGGATGTCCGCGCGGTCGCTGCGGAACATCAGCGCGATCGCCTCGCCCCCGCCATGCTGGATCCGGCGTGCGCTGGCCTGGCCGGTGTCCGCGCCGCGGCTGGATCGGCGCTGGCAGGCGTACCAGCGCCGGTCGGCCTGCTGCAGCACGTGTTCGGCGGCGATGCCTTCGAAGGCCAGCAGCTCGCGCAGGCCGCGGCCGACCAATTGTTCGACCTCGAGCTGGCTGTGGCGCACCACGGCCGAACTGGCTTCCAGCACGCGCTCGGTCTGCGGGTCGACGATCAGCCATTCGCTCGCGTCCTCCTCGAACGCGAAGCGGTAGTGATCCGGTCCGGCCTGCACCGGCAGCGCCTGCGGACGGGCGCGGCGCCAGCGGGCGACCAGCTCCAGCGCCACCTGCGAGCCGTACAGCCAGTCGGCGATGCCGGCCGGCAGCTGGCCGGGGGTGACCGTGGCGCCATCGGCCAGCACGGCGATCATCGGCGCCTCGGCGCAGGCAGGAATGCGTCGCAGTTGTTCGCAGGTGGCCTGGGCGTCGACCGCGTCGCCATCGAAGGCGACCACCGCCAACGCCAGTGGCGGGCGGCCATCCAGCAGCAATTCGGCGTGCGGCACGCCGCGGGCGGTATGGACGGTCGGGTGGCCAGCACCCTCGAGCGCGTCGAACATGTTCCGGCGCAAATCGCGCTGGGCAGCGATCACCAGGATGCCGGTACTCATGCGTGCCCCCGGGTCAGGCGACCAGCCAGCGGCCGTCGCGCAGGCGCGGGCGCAGCGGCGCGTCCGGCTGGCCCTTCATGCGCATGGCCATGTCGCCCAGGTGGTCGATCAGCGCCGGCGAGGCGTCCAGCAGCACCACGCGGCGGACATGTCCGGCCGGCGGCTTGGCCAACTGGCGCAGCAGGGTGCTGTCCATCGCCGACAGCGGTGGCTCCAGGCCCATCAGCAGGTAGACACCGAAATGCATGCTCTGCTGCATGTAGCGCAGGGCCGCGCCAAGGCGCTGGCTGCCCGGCACGCGGGCATGGCCGTCACTCAGGTTGCCCAGCCCCAGGTCCGGCTGCCACAAATACACCGCCTGCCCGCTGCGCCGCACGATGCCGCGGAACTGCTCGATCAGCGCCGGGCTGTCGCAGCTCTCGAGCAGGATCAACCCGGCCGGTGCGGCCAGGATGCGCTCGAAGATCTCGATGCCGGGCGGCGGCGGGGCGGAGGCCAGCAGGGGGTTCATCGCACGTAAGTTACGCACTCGCCAGCGAAGCGCAATAGCGCCAGGTCACCGTTCGGAAAAATCACCCGGATTTGCCACCCGCCGGCCAACTCGCATTCATCCGCACGCAGCGGTAAGGTTCAGGGCTCCCCGGCCACTCCCAAACGCCATGTTCGAAGGATTGCGCTTCAATCACTGGAAGACGAGCGTGGACGATGGCGGCATCGTCACCCTGACGCTCGACCGCGCCGACAGCAGCGTGAACGCCATTTCACACGACGTGCTGGACGAACTCGCGCAGATCGTCGAGCGACTGGCGATCGAGAAGCCCGCCGGCGTGATCATCCATTCAGGCAAGGCCTCCGGCTTTGCCGTGGGCGCGGACATCAAGGAGTTCGTGGGCTACGCCGAGCAGGACACCGTGCTGGAGAACATCCGCCATGGCCAGAAGGTGTTCGAATCGGTCGCCCGGCTACCCTGCCCGACCGTGGCGGCGGTGCATGGCGCCTGCATGGGCGGCGGCACCGAATTGATCCTGGCCTGCCGCCAGCGGGTCGCCGCGGACGACGAGAAAACGAAGATCGCCCTGCCCGAGGTGATGCTGGGCATCCACCCCGGCTGGGGCGGCACCGCCCGCCTGCCGCGGTTGATCGGCGCCACCGAGGCGTTGCCGATCATGCTCACCGGCCGGCCACTGTCGGCCAGGCGCGCGCAGGCGCTGGGCGTGGTCGACCGGGTGGCGCCGCCGGCCGACCTGCTGGCCGAAGCACGCGCCCTGCTCCGCCGTCCGCATGCGCGGCCGTTCGCGCTGCGCGCCAAGGCGTGGGCGACCAACTGGTGGCCGGTGCGGCAGATCCTGGCGCCGATGGTGGTCAAGCAGACGGCGGCCAAGGTGCGCAAGGAACATTACCCCGCCCCGTTCGCGCTGATCGACGTATGGCAGCGCGGCGGCGGCAGCATCCAGCAGCGGCTGAAGCTGGAAGCGCGATCGGTGGCGAAGCTGGCCAAGACCCCCACCGCGCGCAACCTGATCCGCGTATTCCTGCTGCAGGAGCGCCTCAAGGGCGCCGGTGGCGGGGTCGACCCGGACATCCGCCGCGTGCACGTGGTCGGCGCCGGCGTGATGGGCGGCGATATTGCGGCCTGGGCGGCCTACAAGGGTTACGAAGTGACCCTGCAGGACCGCGAAATGAAGTTCGTGCAGCCCGCACTGGACCGTGCCCGCAGCTATTACGAGAAAAAACTCAAAAGCGCGGACAAGATCGAAGCCACGATGGGCCGCTTGCGCGCGGACGTCGAGGGTGCCGGTGTGGCCACGGCGGATCTGGCGATCGAGGCTATCTACGAGAACGCCGAGGCCAAGCGCGAGCTGTACGCGACGATCGAACCGCAGTTCAAGGCGCAGGAAATCCTCGCCAGCAACACGTCCAGCATCCCGCTCGACGAGTTGCGCCAGGGGCTGGCCGCGCCGCAGCGTTTCCTGGGCCTGCACTTCTTCAACCCGGTGGCGCAGATGCCGCTGGTGGAAGTGGTGCGCCACGACCAGCTGGACCCGGCCGTCGAGAAGCGTGCGCTGGCCTTCTGCAAGGCGCTGGGCAAAGTGCCGGTGGCCGTCAAGGGCACGCCCGGCTTCCTGGTCAACCGCATACTGATGCCCTACCTGCTCGAAGCCCTGCGCCTGTACAGCGAAGGCGTGCCCGGCCCGGTACTGGACCGCGAGGCGAAGAAGTTCGGCATGCCGATGGGGCCGATCGAGCTGGCCGACACCGTGGGCCTGGACGTGTGCGCCTCGGTCGGCAAGGAGCTGGCCCCGTTCCTCGGCCTGGAGCTGCCGCCCGGCCTCGAGGACAAGCTCGAAGCGGGCAAGCGCGGCAAGAAAGACGGCCAGGGCCTGTACGTGTGGCAGGACGGCAAGCCGGTCAAGCCGGAGGTCGACCCGGGCTACACCCCGGCGCCCGACCTGCAGGACCGCATGATCCTGCCGATGGTCAACGAGGCGGTCGCCTGCCTGGCCGACGGCGTGGTGGACGATGCCGACCTGCTCGATGCCGGAGTGATCTTCGGCACCGGCTTCGCGCCGTTCCGCGGTGGCCCGATCCAGTACGTGCGCAGCGAAGGCGTCGGCAATGTGCGCGCGCGACTCGAGCAATTGGCGCAGCGCCATGGCGAACGGTTCCTGCCCAAGCAGGGATGGGAGTCGCCGGCGCTCACCTGAGCTTCTCCAATAGCCGGTCACGTAAGGTGGGCTTCAGCCCACCATTCCAACCCAGCTCGGTGGGGTGAATCCCACCCTATGACTCTCACCACATCAGGTCGTCGGGTACGCCGTCGTCGTCGATTGCTGCCTGCGGATCGACCAGCAGCGCCAGTTGCTGCGGATCGATCGCGCGTACCTGCTCGGCGATCGCCTGGCTGACCAGCAGATAGCGCCCCCCCTGCTGGACGATGCCCAGCCGTCCCTCGTTGAGCGCGGCCAGTTGTTCGGCATCGATATGCACGCGGCGGATCTTGCCGCCGTACTCGAAGTGCCGCACGTGGTCGGCCTCGGCCTTGTTCAGCACCTGGCCTTCCAGCAGCTTCTGGATCTTGGCCTTGCGCTCGCGCCTGAGGCGGGCCTGTTCAGCAGCCTCCTGATCGGCGCGCTTGCGCTCGGCGGCCTCGGTCTGCGCGCGGATGGCGTAGGCCTTGGCCAGGTCCATTTCGCCTTGGTCGCGGCGCGTCGGCGGGCGTTGCGGCTTGCCCTTGCCCTGCGGCGGGCGGTTGCCCCGCGGCGGCTGGGACGATGGCTTCGGGCGCTGCTCGTCGCGCACCTGTTTGACGATGCCGCTCTTGAGCAGCTGATCACGGAGGGAGTCGGCCATGAACCGGTTCCAGTGTGGTGTTGGGCTGCCGGGTGCGCCACGCGCGTCCCGGCTGCGGGACATCAATAATGCGGCGGCGGCGGTTCGCTGTGCGGATCGCTGCCCTGTGCCGTGCGCAGCGAGGCGAGCTCGGCGCGCAGGTCGTGCAACACCCGTTCCAGCGCGACCAGCCGCATCGCCTGCTCGGCATCGGCAGCCGCCAGCGCGCCCACCGTGTCGTCAAGGAAGGTGAGGCGTACCTCCAGATCTTCCAGGCGGCGTTCCAGGTCAGACATCCGCCTGCCTCAGCGAGCGGCCGCGGCCGATGCCGTAATAGGCCAGCCCCGCGTCCTCCACCTGCACCGGGTCGTACAGGTTGCGGCCGTCGAACATCGCCGGCTCCTTCAGTACCTCGCGGATGCGCGCGAAGTCCGGTGCGCGGAACGCCTTCCACTCGGTCACGATCGCCAGCACGTCGGCGCCTTCCAGCGCCGCGTACGCGTCGTCGCAAAGAGTCAGGTCCGCCCGCTCGCCGTAGATGCGCGTGGTTTCCGCGCGCGCCTCCGGGTCGAACGCCCGCACCGTGGCCCCGGCCGCCCACAGTTGCTCCATCAGGCGGCGGCTGGAGGCCTCGCGCATGTCGTCGGTGTTGGGTTTGAACGCCAGGCCCCACAGCGCCACGGTCTTGCCCTGCAGCTGGCCGCCGTAGTGCCGCTCGATCAGCTCGAACAGCTTGCCCTTCTGCGCGTGGTTGACCGCCTCCACCGCGCCCAGCAGCTTGGCCTCGTAGTCCACCGTGCGC
>NZ_JAPMIU010000014.1 GCF_026410505.1 Frateuria hangzhouensis | reverse complement strand
CCGGCTTCCGCCTCACGCAGGAAGCCGATGATCTGCTCTTCGGAAAAACGCTTCTTCACGTCCAATCTCCTTCGAATGGGGGATTGGACTCCAAACCGATGTGCTACTCAAAGGCGGGGGGACGTCGGTGACAAGAAGACCCAGCGGCGCGACATCAAGCACGCTGCCAAGCTTGCAAAGGAAGTCTGATATGACCCTTCAACTAACGACCTTCGACATCCTCGACTCTCTCGACAGCGAGGAGGCCATTGCCGAGTACCTCTCGCAAGTTATGGCCGATGGCGATGACGATGAGCTTCTACGCGGGCTCGGCCATGTTGCAAAGGCGCGCGGCATGGCTCAGCTGGCCAAGGATGCTGGCGTTGGCCGCGAGAGCCTCTACAAGGCGTTGAAGCCTGGTGCGACCCATGGCTACGCAACCGTAGGAAAGGTCGTCCGCGCACTTGGCTTCAAGATGGGAGTTAGCCCCGCTCGTCGACCTGCGCCGGCTTCGCTGAAGAAGGCTGTGCCTTCTGGCAAGAAGCCAAACAAGGGATCAAAGAACAAGGTGACAAAGGCTAACGTCGGGGTTTACGAGCGGAAAAAGACAGGAAAGCTTGCCGCAGCCAAGGCAGCCCAAGCGGCCAAACTTCGCGCTTGATGTCACTCCCCGCCGTGCAACGGCCTGCGCCAGCGGCGCGTTCTCGTCATCGCCATGCCATGTGAGCGTGCCCTTATTCCGGGCGAATAAAGCGGGCGGAGGGGTTAGACGCGTTCTCCGCTTGGGCAGCACTAGAAACGGAGTCACATTAGAAACGGAGTCACATTCGCTCATCGCGCGTCCCGAAGTGAACCTGACCCTCTTTCGGCGGATCGTAGCCTCGCCTGCGCTGACGACGCTCAGCGCACGCCACCTGGTCACGCTTTACAGCCGGCGCATGCAGATCGAACTGTCGTTTCGCGATCTGAAAATCGCACCGTTATGGCCAAGGCTTCGAGGACAGTCTGACGCGTGGTGGCAAGCGCATCGAGATCCTTTTGCTGGTCAATGCACTGGCGGCCTTCGCCAGTTGGTTGGCCGGCTTGGCCTGCGAGGCTACGGGCGTTGACCGGTGGCTATCGCCCGTTGCCTCCGCACGCCGGCTTTACTCGGTCCTGCGAATCGGACGCGAAGCACTGGTCCGAGCGTGGCCTTTGGAACGAACATCGCAGTGGCTGCAGCGCTTACGAGCGCTCCCGTCATCAGTACTCGATCAGATGAGGATCCTGGCGTGAAAACGTGGGGAAACCTCAGGGTCAGAGCCCCTTCCGCGGAAGCAGGTCGCCCGCCAAGCCCCTGCAGTGGCGCGCGCGCTATGGTTGCCCCGCGACACGTCTGCAAAAATGTGGGTCAGCGCAGAGTGCACTTTCATAGCGGAAGGCGGATGCGAGCTGTCATCTTGGCTTTTGTGTGTGTTCTCTGTGCTTGCTCGAGCAGGCCAGCGCCCCTGTTTCCGGAGGCCAGCGATGTGGCCTATGCGACGGTGGAGGACGGCTACACCGATCAATCCACCCACGTGGTCCGACAACACCTTGTTATCGAACGGGCTCTGGAACTGATCCAGCATCGCCAGTGGCACGCGGCCAGCACGACTTACCCCACGGGTGAGACGAGCGTCGCCTTCCAAGCTCGGGACGGTCGCGTCTTGTGCATGCTCTGGTTCGGCCCCGGGTGGGTCGGCGCGGCCTCCCGGCTCGATCGTTCGGAACCTCTGCTTCTGGACGCCGACAAAGAGTTGCGTGGTGAGCTACGCAGGCTGTTCGGGCTGCGGCCCGAGCACTAGACCGAACTCCAACTTAAGCCGGTCAGAGCCCCTTCCTCGGAAGCAGGTTGCCCACCAAGCCCCTGCAGTGCTCCCGCGCGCTATGCTTGCCCCCGCAACACGTCTGGATACACGCCTGCCTTTGCCCTCGCCAAGGAGTCGCCATGATCGTGTTTACCGCCATCGGCATCCTCACCTGCGCCTTCAGCGTCGCCATTCTGATCTGGGGCCTGCTCCTGGCCTATCGCCAGCACACCGCCGAAACACGCCGCTACCACCCACGGGCTCCGCTGCGCACGGGAAGCGGTTTGCCTTAGCCGCTTCCGCCGAATGGGCACGCTGGCTTGCATGAGCCAGCTGCCCTGCTGCGACAAAGAGACGGGGCAGTTAGGCCCACCGTCCGGCCGCCTGCACCCTGCGCGGTCTTCTTCAGGGAAGCGCGATCGCCGGGTGCGTCGCGATGAACGATTGCAGAAACGCCTGGCGAGCCGCGCCGGTGTCGTTGATGGTGCCGGTATCAACGTCGATCCGCTGCCGCGGCACAGGGCCATCCGCGTTGCCTACGGCCGCCCATGCGGGCAGGCCGGGGCCGTTGGGGTTGCCGGTCTTGACGAAGCGTTCGACGTAGCCCTCCATCACGCGCGACACCTTGTGATCGGCGGGCGTCCAGGCGTACACCGGGTTGCTGTCCAGGTTGCCCAGCGCGTATTCGATCTCGCCGCTGTGCACGGCGCCGGGGTCGGGCTGTTCGCCGGGTAGCGGATGGCGCTTGGCGGGTCGCGGCCGGGCGAACAGGTAGAAGTACACGGGCGCGTCGGCGGTGCGCCGCTGCAGGTTCATCCAGCGCCAGGTGCTGTGCGCGATGAACAGGTCGCCGGCCAGGTCGCTGGCCGAGCGCTCGACTTGCGCGCGATCGCCGCCGGGATACAGCGCCAGCGCCCGTTCGGCCTGGTCGCCGAACAGCCGCGTGACGGCCGCGCGGTAGTTCGCCGCTGTCGGCGGTAGCCTGCCTAGCAGGTTCGGGTAGAAGCCTTCCTGTGTGTTGCTGCCCAGCAGCAGCGGCACGTCCGCCTGGTCGCCGCGGGCGAAGGTCGCGGCGGGTGGCTCGGTGAGGAAGAGGCCGTCGATGTCCGGTCCCATGTCCGGTGCCGGCGCGGCACTGGCTGAGAGCAGGGCGGTTGCCGGCATCGCGCGCAGCGCGGCGAGCGTCGCGGCGCCGGCCTTGCGCATGAACGCGGCTCCCTGCGTTTGCGCCTCGGCCTGGCTTTGCGGTGCGATCGGCGCGATCAAGGCGCCGCTCTCGCCGATCGCGCCGGCGATCAGCCCGCGCGACAGCGGCGAGGCCATGTGCGCGCTGACCGAGATGGAACCGGCCGATTCGCCGCCGATCGTGATCCGCCGCGGATCACCGCCGAAACGGGCGATGTTGCCCTTGACCCAGCGCAGCGCGGCGTTCTGGTCGAGCAGGCCGTAGTTGCCGCTCGCGTGCACCGGGGATTCGGCGGCAAGCTCGGGCAGGGCCAGGAAGCCGAACACGCCCAGGCGGTAGTTGACCGTCACGGTGACCATGCCGCGGCTGGCCAGGCTGGCGCCGTCGTAGCGGTTCTCCGAGCCATCGCCACTGACGAAGCCGCCGCCGTAGAAGTAGACGAACACAGGCAAGCCCGCGCGCGCGTCGCTGGCCGGCGTCCACACGTTGAGGTACAGGCAGTCCTCGGCCATGCCGTTGGAGCGGAACACCATGTCGCCGAACAGTGGCAGCTGCATGCAGCGCGGCGCGAAACGGGTTGCCGCTCGCACGCCTTGCCAGGAGGCCGCGGGTTGCGGCGGCTTCCAGCGCCGTTCGCCCAGTGGCGGCGCTGCGTAAGGGATGCCCTGGAACTCCCGCAGCACCGTGCCATGAACGTGCGCCAGCTTGCCCTCGAGCATGCCTTGGTCCACCGTCACCCGCGGTGGCGCGTCGGCGCTACGGGCGGCGGCCAAGGCGATCGGGCTGGCAAGGGCGAGCAGCGCACCGAGCATGAGGCGCGTCCGGGAAAAGGGAGAACCGGATCGACGGTGCGTGTGGATCATGATCGCCTCGCTTGTCCAAGGAATGGCTGGCTTGGCTGCATGTACGCGCAGCGCTGACGGGCGCGTGCTGCCTCCTACCATCCATCGCGCGAGCGTAGCTGGAAACCAGGTAACCGAAACGCAAAGGGAAGCCCGGGCCAGCCCACCCTGACCCGCGTTTTTGCCTGCCGCGTTCCCGCATTCCCTGACCCATGGCACATGGCCATCAGCGGCGCCTCCGTACACTGTCGCGATGCATCGCCTTGGTCGCGCCAATTTCGGTTCGCCGCTGCACCGCCGTTCCGTCGGCGGGCTGCTGGTGACCGCCACGCAGTACGCCGGCGAGGGCACTCTGCCGTTCCACGAGCACGACGAGGCGTACCTGTGCCTGGTGGGCGCCGGGGGCTATGTGCAGCGGGATCGCGGCGGAGAGGCCGATTGCAGGTCGGGGTTGTTGCTGGTGCATCCGCGGGGGCATCGCCATGCCAATCGCTTCGCGGCGACGGGGGCGCAGTGCCTGAGCATCTTCCTGTCGCGCGAACTGGCTGACGACCGCGCGATCCGCAGCCTGCTCGGCGACTATCGGCTGTTGCGCCTGCCGGAGACACCGCGCCTGCTGGCGCGCGTCGGACGCGAACTGGCGGCCACCGATGCCGCCGCCCCACTGGCCTTGCAGGCCGCCGTGCTCGAGCTGGTGGCGCTGGCCTGCCGTGGCGAGCGCGAGGACCGGCATCCGGGCTGGCTGGCCGCGGTGCTCGAGCGGCTGCACGACGACCCCCTGGCGGACTTGTCGCTGGCCGAGCTCGGCAAGGCGGCCGGCGTGCATCCGGCGCACCTGGCGCGCAGCTTCCAGCGGGCACAGGGCATGTCGGTGGGGGAGTACCGCCGCGCGCTGCGCATCCGTCGGGCCTGCCAGGCGCTGACGGACGACGGGCGACCGATCGCCGAGGTTGCGGCCGAGGCCGGTTTTGCCGACCAGAGCCATTTCGCGCGCGTGTTCAAGCGGATGACCGGGGAGACGCCGCGCAATTTCCGGCGGCGGATGCAAAGCGCGTCCTGAAACATCGTGCTCGTCCTAGCTGCCGCCGCAGGGCCGGGGCAGTATCGGTGCCCCGCGCACACGGAAGACCCCATGCCCAAGCGAAACCCGCTCCTGTACCTGCTCCTCGCCTTGTTGTTGCCGGCGCTCGCCAGTGCAACGGACGCCGACACCCTGCTGCGCCAGCTCAGGCACGCGCACGGTGCCGGGTCACTGTCCCGCCACGCCGCGCTGGTGGCCGAGGGACGCCAGCGGTCCGAGGGGATGGAAGGCCTTTGGCAACTGACGGTCGACCTGAGTAACGGCTACTTCGCCGAACAGGCGCACAACCCGGTGTTCACGGTGGCGGACGGCTACGACGGGCACGGCCGCTGGCACCGGGGCGCCAGCGGTCTGACCCATCCCTACGACTCGCGGGAAGCGGTCATCGTGGCCGCCAGCGAGACTTGGCTGCGTCGATTCGGCTTTCTCGATGCGGGTGATGGCGCGCACTACCGTGTCTTGCCCGATGCGGAGGAGGACGGGCGTCGTTTCCAGCGCCTGGAAGCGACGCCGGCGGGCGGCCGTGCCATCGTGCTGTGGATCGATCCGGCGACCCATCGCCTGGACCACGCCACCTGGCAAAGCTCGTTCCTGCACGTCACCTGGCGCTATGGCGACTACCGGTCGGTGGCGGGCAGCTGGCTGCCGTTCCGCCTCGACCGGCGGGCGGTGACGACGGGCGGCGGCGTGGATACGGACAGCACCGTCACCGTGCAGCGTTATCGCTGGATCGACCGCGTACCCACCCAACGCCTGGAGCGGCCGCAGAACAAGGTGGGTGACGTGACGATGGCCGGCGACGCACGGCGCGCAATCACCCCGATGCACCTGGAAGGCGGCCGCCTGCTGGTGGAGGCAAGCATCGATGGCCACGGCCCGCTGCCTTTCATTCTCGATACGGGCGGCCATGCGATCCTCACGGCCGATGCGGCGCGCAAGCTGGGCCTGTCCACGCAGGGGCAAGGCTCCAGTACCGGTTCCGGGCCGGGGGCGATGAGCACGGCTTACACCAAGGTCGCGCACTTGGGCATGGGCCAGGCGGACATCCGCGACCTCACCTTCCTGGTGATGCCCTATCCGTTCGAGATGTGCGAGCGCGGCGAGGGGCGCGAGCCGATCGCCGGCATCCTGGGGCTGGAGATCTTCCAGCGCTTCGCCGTCACGTTCGATTACGACCGGCAGCAACTGGTGCTCGAACCCTACGACCATGGCGACGCGCCGGCGGCCGTGGAAGGTAACGTGCTGCCGCTGCGCTTCACCTACGACATGCCGCTGGTGGATGGCCGCCTGGACGGGCACGACGGGGTGTTCGGCATCGACACGGGCAACTCGGGGATCACCCTGGTGTTTCCCCAGTGGGCCGCGCGCAACGGCATCGACGCGCGCTACGCCAAGGGTGCGCCCAGGCCGACCGGTGGCGTGGGTGGCAGCTACACCGCCCACCTCGCCCATATCCGCAGCCTGCAACTGGGCCGTTGGCGTACCGACAACGTGGTCGGCCTGCTCACCCGGGCGGACGCGGGCGCCACCGGCAACCCCAGCGAGGCCGCCAACATCGGGCAGGACGTGCTCGCGCGCTTCAACCAGCATTTCGACTATCGCCGCGGCCAGCTGGTGTTGTTGCCGCGCGATCACGAGGTCGAGCGCAGTTATGCCACGGCGGGCTTCCGTGCCAGCAAGTCGGCGGGGCGGCCGGACCGCTATCGGGTGAGCTGGGTGATATCAGGCGGTCCGGCGGCGCAGGCTGGCCTGAAGCAGGGCGATGAGATCGTCGCCGTCGACGGCCAGCCGGCGACATCCATCGGCCAGGGCCAGCTGCGGGAGATGACCCACTGGCAGCGCGAAGGCACCGCGTTGGAGCTTGTGCTCGGCGATGGCCGACGGCTGCAGATGCAGTTACGCGATGTCGCCCCGTGAGCGATCCCGAGGGCCGGCCTCGCCACGGGCATCGAACCGGTGTGCTTGCGCCAACAGGCGGGACATGGGGCAGGCCGGATCAGAGCCCGCCAGACGGAGGGCTCTGATCCGGCCGCAAACAACAGACGAGCCCGGCCTTTTTGCGGCCTGGCCGTTCTTGCCGGATGAGGCCGGTCAGGTTGGTCGTTCAGGCTTCCCGCCATCGCGCTCCCTGGCCAGCCACCGCCGGAACGCCTGACGCTGTGCCACTTCTTCGTGCTCGACCCGGGTCTCCTCTTCGCGCAGCACGCTCAGCAAGGCAAAGCAGACGGCCATCAGTATCAGGGCGAAGGGCAGGGCGCTGATGATGGCCATGGACTGCAGCCCGTCCAGCCCGCCGGCGACCAGCAGCGTTCCTGCCACCGCCGCCTGTACCACGCCCCACACCAGTTTTTTCCAGTTCGGCGGGTCGAGCGCGCCATGGGAGGACATCGCCGCGAGCACCAGCGTGGCCGAGTCTGCGGAGGTGACGAAGAAGCTGAGCAGCAGCGCGGTCGCCAGCACGGCCAGCGTCCCTGCCCAGGGCAGCGAGTCGAGTACGCCGAACAGGACCTGCTCGGGCCCATGGGCGAATGCCGCGACCAGATCGACCTGGCCGGCCAGCTGCATGTGCAGGGCGGTGCCGCCCAGTGCCGCGAACCACAGGAAACTGAGTGCCGCCGGCACCGCCAGCACGCCCACCACGAACTCGCGGATCGTGCGACCGTAGGAGACGCGTGCGATGAACGAACCGACGAACGGCGCCCAGCTGATCCACCACGCCCAGTAGAAGATGGTCCAGTCGGCCACCCAGGTGCCTTGCGTGAAAGGCGTCATGCGCAGGCTCATCGACGGCAGGTAGTTGAGGTACTGCCCCAGCGTGCTGGTGAAGGCATCGAAGATGAAGCCGGTCGGCCCGAACACGAAAAACGCCAGCAGCAGCAAGGTGGCGAGCATCATGTTCAGGTTGGACAGCCACTTGATGCCCCGGTTGAGCCCGGTGGTGGAGGAAAGCAGGTAAAGCACCAGCGCCACCGCAATGATGCCCAGCCGCGTGCCGCTGGTCTGCGGCAGGCCGAACATGTGGTTCAGCCCGGCGCCGATCTGCAGCGCGCCGAAGCCCAGCGAGGTGGCCACGCCGACGGCGGTGGCGATGATCGCCAGCACGTCCACCAGCCCGCCCAGCCAGCCATCCACCAGCCGCCCGCACAGCGGCCGCAGCAGCTCGCTGATCAGCCCCTTGGCGTCCCGGTTGAATTTGAACCAGGCCAGCGCCAGCCCCAGCACGGCGTAGATAGCCCACGGGTGCAGGCCCCAGTGGAAGTAGGAATAGCGCAGTGCGGCCCATGCTGCACCGTTGCTCATCGGCTCGATGCCTTCCGGAGGCTCGGCCAGATGCGAGATCGGCTCGGCCGCGCCCCAGAACACCAGCCCGATGCCCATGCCCGCCGAGAACAGCATCGCAAACCAGCTGGTGCCGGAGAATTCCGGTTCCGCCTCCTCGCCGCCGATGCGCAACTGGGCAAACCGGCTGCACGCCAGGTATACGAGGAAAGCGACCACGAAGAACACCACCAGCAGGTAGAACCATCCGGCGTAGGCAATGGTGCCGTCGAGCACCTTGTGCATCGAGACGGAAAGCCATTGCGGCGCCAGGCTGCCGACGGCGACCAGCAGCACCAGCAAGGCCAGGGCGACGAAAAAAACCATGACGCGCTCCATGCGGAAAAGGTGCCCGCCATTATTAGGGTCGAGTGCGAACCCGGCATGATGGGACACGCTGTGGCGGACAGCGGAGAACCCGCGTTCGCGCCCGGCACGAGAACCTCGTGGTCCTGCCAGGTGCAAGCGCGGGCCAGGCAGCACTCTGGCCCGCGCCTCCTTTCTGCGGCTACGTCGTCGGTACGTGCCAGTCGTATGCCCGGCCGTGGGTCACGAAGCAGGCGCTGCCGTCGTCGAGGTGCACGATCATGATCTTGTCCGTTCGCACGACGGGGGCGGGCGGGAAGTGTTCGGTATGGCAGTTGGCGAGCATCCGCTTGCCATCCGGCGACAGCCGCACCGGTTGCCACCGCATGGAGGTCGCCGAATCCATGGCGATGCATGATGAAGTGATCCTGCGCAGGCCGCTCCCGTCGGTCTTGACGCCGTAAAGTTCGACCTCGGGGTTGAAGGCGCTCAGATCGGCCGTGCCTGCCAGATACGCTTCGGAACCGTCAGGCGAAATCAGCGCCTGCCCCTGAAAGCCGAGCTGGACGACATTGCCGGGATCGGTCAACCGGGCAGTCGCTCCCGTCAGCAGGTTCCTGGCGCACCAGACCATGGCTCGAATCGGTCGGCTGGTTGCAGGGACCAGGCTGGTGCGTGTCGTAGACGACGCCGTAAATCACCTCGTGGCCGTCATGGGGAATGTCGCCCACGCCCCATCCGGCGTAGGGCGCCCGGACGGTAGCCGCGACCAGCGTTGCGTCGCCCGTGGCGGTATCGATCACGAACAGGTCGGCGGCCGGACTGAGGAAGCGTTCGGCGTCGCAGTCGTCGCTTCGGCTTGGCTCCGCTAGAGCGCCTTGGCGATCTGCTCCGGTGCCACGGCGCGGCTGTAGAACCAGCCCTGCGCGAGGTCGCAGCCGATCTCCTCGAGGAACGCGGCCTGCGGGGCGCTCTCCACGCCCTCGGCCACGACGGTGAGGTTGAGTGCGTGGCCCATGGCGACGATGGCGCCGATGACCTCCGCGGCGGCCGGGTCCTCGGGCGCGCCGTCCAGGAAGCTCTTGTCGATCTTGATCACCGTGACCGGCAGGTGGCGCAGGTAGGCGAGCGAGGAATAGCCGGTGCCGAAGTCGTCGATGGCGATGCGCACGCCCAGCGCGCGGATGGCTTCCAGCGTGGCGCTGATCTCGGCTTCGCTGCCCACCAGTGCGCTCTCAGTGATTTCCAGCTCCAGCAGGTCCCCGGGCAGCCGTGCTTGCGCAAGCGCGGACTCCACCGCGGACACGAGGCCGGGGCTGGTCAATTGCCGCGCGGAAAGGTTGACGGCCATGCGCAGCGCGGGTGCGCCGCGGGCCCGCCAATCGGCCAGTTGCCGGCAGGCGGTTTTCATGACCCACTCGCCGAGCTCCTCGATCAGTCCGAGCTCCTCTGCGCACGGAATGAACTCGGCCGGCAACACCAGTTCGCCGTCCCTGCGCCATCGCAGCAGGGCTTCCACGCCTTGCATCCGGGACGAGCGCAGGCAGTGCTGTGGCTGGTAGAACAGCTCGAATTCGCCGCGCTGCATCGCGCGGCGGATGGAGGCGCCCATGGTGACGAAGTGGCTGGCCTGCGCGCTCAGGCTGGCGCGGTAGAAGCTGATGATGTTGCGCCCGCTCTGCTTGGCGCGGGACATCGCCGTGTCCGCGTTCTTCAGCAGCACCACGCCGTTTTCGCCGTCGTGCGGATACAGGCTCGCGCCCACGCTGGCGCTGAGGAACACCTCCTCGCCCTCGAGCACGAGGACGGCAGCGATCGCCTGGCGCGCCTGTTCGGCCAGCGCGGTGACCTGGCTGACATCGCTCGAGCGCAGGGTCAGCACGAAGTCGTCGCCGCCGAGCCTGGCCACCGTGTCGATCGGGTCCGCAAGGGCCTTGAGCCGCTCGGCAACCTGCTGCAGGAGCTGGTCGGCGAGCGGGTGGCCGAAGCGGTCGTTGATGCGCTTGAAGTTGTCCAGGTTGACCAGCAGCACGGACAGCGCGATGCCTGGTTGCGCCAGCGCGTGGTTGATGCGGTCCAGCAGCAGGTGCCGGTTCGGAAGGCGGGTGAGCGGGTCGTAGTGGGCCAGGAAACGCAGGTCGCGCGTCCGTTTCCTGACCGCCCGTCGCAGCGAATAGATCCAGGCCAGCAGCACGATGCCGACAAGCGCGAGCACCGATGCCGCCGTCTTGAAGATGGACGCGTACCCGGTCAGGTCGACGCGTTGGCCCATCCACTTGTCCTGCAACTGCTGCCGCTCCTGCGGGGTGATTTTCGCCATGCCCTGTTCGACCAGGGCCAACGTCGCCGCGTCGCCCTTGCGCACGCCGCGGCGGAAGCGGTCGCCGTAGAAATCGAACGCCTTCACGAACTCGTCCTGGGCGTGCAGGCGGTAGAGGTAGTACTCGGCCGGGGAGCGGTCCATGCAGAAGATGCGGATGTCGCCGCTGCGCGCGGCGCCGATGATGTCGGCGTAGCTGGTGTATGCCCGGGTGCTCGACACGCCGGCCCGGTGCAGTCGTTCCACGCAGGCATCGCCGCGCTGGACGCCGACCACGAAGCCCCTCAGGCCCGACGCATCGGCTATGCCGGTGAGCTCGCGATCGGCGTAGATGGCCGTCTCGACCGTGGCGAAGGGGCGGGTGAAATCGAGCCTGGCCGCGCGCTCGGGCGTGCGGAAGATCATGTCGATGACGTCGGCCTGGCGGGATTGCAGGCGATGCTGGGCATCGGCCCAGCTCGTGGCGGTCAGTTCCACCTTGATGCCGGTCTTCTTTTCCCAGAGCTTCCACGCATCCACCGCGTAGCCCTGCGGCTTGCCGTCCGGGCCGATGAACAGGTAGGGCGGATAGTTGTTGTCGCCGACGACGCGCAATGTCCTGGGGGCAGCCGCCGCCAGCGGCAGACACAGCGCCAACAGGCACGCTGCGAACGTGGGCATCCTGGTCATGCTTTCCCCTCGTCCCTGATTCGAGCCACAGTTAACCCACCACATGCCGCCGGTCAACTTCAGCGCGGCCAACGCTGACCGGGTATGGTTCGGGCTGCACGGAGCTGGCGCGATGCCAGGGGCCCCGGTTCCCCGTCTCCGCCCAGCCAAACGGAGAGAACCATGCCTCTGAGGTGGATTGCCTGCCTGTTGTCCCTGGTGGTCTGCATGGCCGCCCGGGCGGACGAGCCCGTCGCCACGGTGCGCGTCGCCTTCGACCGCGACGGCATCACCGCCACGCGGGTGCACGGCCTGGCCGACAAGGCAACGGGCCGCAAGGTCACCGCGGACGACCCGGTGCGCATCGCCTCGATCTCCAAACTGGTGACCACGCTGGGCGTAATGCGGCTGGTGGAGGCCGGCAAGCTCGACCTGGATGCGGATGCGTCCGGCCTGCTTGGCTGGACGCTGCGCAACCCGGCTTTCCCGGACACGCCGATCACCTTGCGCCTGTTGCTGTCGCACCGCTCCAGCCTCACCGACGGCGCAGGCTACTGGCAGACGCCGCTGGGCGGATCCCTGCGCGACATCGTGAAGGATCCGCGCGCATGGGACACCGCGCACGCGCCGGGCACGTATTTTCGCTACACCAACCTCAATTTTCCGCTGGTGGCGCAGATCATGGAGCGCGCCACCGGCGAGCGCTTCGACAAGCTGATGGAACGGCTCGTGCTGCGTCCGCTGGGCATCGACGGCTGCTTCAACTGGGACGCCTGCGATGCGGCCACCGCCGCCCGCGCCGTAGTGCTGTACGACACCGACGGCAAGCCGGTGAAGGACGACAATCACGGCCGCAAGCCCGAATGCCCGGTGATGCCGGCCAGCGACGGAAGCTGCGATCTGTCGCGCTGGCGTGCCGGCGAGAACGGCGCGCTGTTCTCGCCGCAGGGCGGCCTGCGCATTTCAGCCAACGGCCTGGCCCGGATCGGCCGCCTGTTGCTGGGCCGGGGCACGCTGGACGGCAAGCGGTTCCTGACGCCCGCATCGGTGCAGGCGATGATCACGCCGCAGTGGCAGTACGGGACCGGCGACGGCAAGACCTACGAGGAAGACACCGGCGACGTCGACCAGGGCTTCTTCTGCCGCTACGGCCTGGCCGTGCAGACGCTGGCCACGCCCACGGAGGGTTGCCGCGACGATCCGTTCGGCGATGGCGTGGCGCGCGTGGGCCACTCGGGTTCCGCCTACGGGTTGCAGGCAGGGCTGTGGGTGGACCGCAAGGGCGGCGCCGGCGTGGTGTGGTTCGCCACCGGGATGCCGGACGAACGCGAAGGCGGGAAGTCGGCGTTCAGCGCGGTCGAGGAAGCGTTGGCGCACTAGATCCGTTCGGTTGCGTCTGGCGGAACGGCAGCCGGTCCGGGCTGTGCCGGGAGCCGGCCGCAAGGGCCGGATCTTTCCCAATCCTCTCCCGGAGGAGAGGGTTTTTCGTATCAACCGGCATGTCGCAACTCGCGCGCAGGCGGTGTTCTTTCTTATCGGTCCCCGTCTCTTGCCGGCTTGCGCTCAGCAAGCGCGGGCGGGGATCGACCATCCGATCCGGGAGAACATCATGAAACGTCGATTCGACGCGGTCTTCATCGGCCTCTGCGCCGCGGCACTGCTGGCCGGAACATCCACCGCCGCGGGCACCGACTCGCAGTCGGAACAACAAGCAGCGTGGAACTTCACGCATCACCGGGCCGGCCCGCTGGTCCAGGCGGTTCGCGACGCCACCTACCGCTACCGGGATGTGTCCCGGGCCGAAATGGACGGCTACGTCCCGGTGCTCGGGTGTGTCAGCGGACCGGACATGGGTGCCATGGGTGCGCATTACCTCAAGGCCAGCCTGCTCGGCGACGGCGTGGTGGATGTGGCGCACCCCGAACTGCTGGTTTACGAGCCACTGGGCAACGGACGGATGCGCCTGGTCGCGGCCGAGTACCTGGCGATCGCGGAGGCATGGGACGGCACGCACACCGATGGCTCGCCGCCGACGCTGATGGGGCAGTTGTTCGATTACTCCGAGGGACCGAACCGCTTCCGCCTGCCGGCGCATTACAGCCTGCATGTGTGGGCATGGAAGCACAATCCGGTCGGCGTGTTCTCCATGTGGAATCCACGCGTCTCCTGCGCGCGCTACACGGAGCTTTGAGCGCTGGCGGCCGCTCTGACGAGTCCCAATCGACAAGCCATCTGCTGCCTCCCCTGCCTGCAGGGGAGGGTTGGGGAGGGGGGCTCTTTCGCTCCGAACAGGCACTCCCTCCCAACCTTCCCCTGCGAGCAGCGGAGGAGCTGATGCTCACATGTGGTTGGCCGAGCCGGGCTCAACGCACCGCGCGGGATCCGCCCGCGGCACGGTGGCGAAAGCCGAAAACGCACAGGGCGATCGCCGCCAGCAGCACCAGCGAGGCGCTGTAGCGGCTGAGAGCCAGGCCACCGTGGTCGATCGGCTTGTCGAGAAAATCGCCCAGTACCGCGCCCAGCGGCCGGGTCAGGATGAATGCGGTCCAGAACAGCGCCGCGCGCGAGATGCGGGTCCACGCGTAGGCAGCGGCAAGCATCATCAGCGCCGTGCCGAAAATGACAGCGCCACCCAGATAGCCCAGTCCGGCGTTGTCGGCGGTCCAGTCGCCGAGCGCCGTACCCAGGGTCTGGGAGAACATGATCGTCACCCAGTAGAAGCCTTCCGCCTGGAGCGATGTGATGGCATCCACCGCGACCGAGCCGAGCCGTGCATGCCAGGCGAACAGCGAGCCGAGCAGCAGCGTCAGCAGCAGCGCGACGCCGCCGGCGTAGCCGATGCCGAGCGAGCGGTCGGCGAAATCGGCCAGCGTGGTGCCCAGCGTGGTGGTGGCGATGACGGTGAGCCAGTACAGCGACGGGTGGAACCGGGTGGCGCGGATCTGCGTGGTCACCGCGACGGCGAAGATCACCGCGAAGATGCCCGTGCCGACCAGGTAGCCCAGCTGCATCGACATCGATACCGCATCGCCGCCGGTCTCGCCCAACGTGGTCGCGAGGATCTTGGTGACCCAGAACAGCAGCGTGACTTCGGGAACCTTGCTCGCGTGCTTGTCGTGGGGGTGCATGGCCTGCCGCGGTCGGTACGGTGGATTGCCACCCTAGGCGGCGGGCCTTACGCCGCCCTTAGCGGCAACCTTGAATGGCGTTGCGCGCCCTTTGCAGGAGTACACCTGCGCGCGACCGCGTGGAGCGCGGGGTCCTCGATCGCGCACAGGTGCGCTCCCGGATGCCGCAGCCCGCATCGGCCCGGCCCGCTAAAATGGCCGTTCCCCCACCCTGGCCGTTCCCCCATATGCGTCCCAACCTCGCCACCCGCCTGTTCGCGGCCACCTTCTGCCTGGTCCTGTCGCTGCCTTCGGCAGCCACCGGGCCGTCCACCCCGACCATCGGCCAGCAGCGCGAGGCGGTGTTGTTCTGGACCCAGGCGCAGCGCGAGGCGCGCTTCCCGAAAATGTACGAGCTGTTTCCCAGCGACCGGGCCGCCCACGGCAAGCACGTGCGCGCGTTGCCGCAGGGCCGGCCGCTGGCCATGGACGGGCAGGACGCGTCGGCCTGGCTCGCCGGCTACATGGACAAGCACCACATTGCCGGCGTGATGGTGCTGCAGGACGGCCACGTCCGGTTGCAGCGGTACGCGCCCGGGTTCGGTCCGCAGCAGCGCTGGACCTCGTTCTCGGTGGCCAAGTCGGTCACCTCCACCCTGCTGGGCATCGCGCTGCAACAGGGCTACATCCACAGCATGGACGACACGCTGGCCACCTACATCCCGGAACTGCACGGCACCGCCTACGCCGACGTCACCGTGCAACAGCTGCTGACGATGCGTTCGGGCGTGCGCTGGAACGAGGATTACGCCGACGCCGATTCGGACGTGGCGCAAATGTACGACGGTGCTTGCGTCGGCGGCCGCGCGCACGTGCTGTCGTACCTGGCGAAGCTGCCGCGGCAATGGCCGGCCGGCACGCACTGGAACTACAACACCGCCGAGACCGACCTGCTCGGCATCCTGGTGCAGCGGGCCACGCACCAGTCACTGGCCGGCTATCTGGCACGGTCTGTCTGGCAGCCCTTCGGCATGGCCGCCGACGCGTACTGGATCAAGGACGAATGCGATGGCAGCGATACCGGCGGCAGCGGGCTGTCGGCCACCCTGGCCGACTACGCGCGGCTGGGCCAGTTCATGCTCGAGGGCGGCCGCATCGACGGCAAGCCGGTGATCGCCGACGCGTGGCTGCAGGGCGCGTTGCGCCGCCAGGCCGATGTCGACGAGCCCGATCGCGGTTACGGGTATCTGTGGTGGACGGACACCGATGGCAGCTATGCGGCGATCGGCATCTTCGGCCAGCTGGTCTACGTCGATCCGGCACGCAAGCTGGTGATCGCCCAGGTGGCGGCGTGGCCGCAGGCCACCAGCAAGGCGCTGGTCGAGGCGCGGCGCGCGTTCGTCGCCGCGATCAAGCGTGCGGTCGATGGCGAGGGCGAATCGGCGGCGCACTGATCGGATCCGGGCAAGGCGCGCCTGAGCGACGCCTTGTCCGGAGGAACGTTCAGTGTTTCAGCGCCTGCTCGACATCGTCCGCCATGACGCCGACGCGGCCCACGGCGGCGCGCAGTTCGTCCTGGCTGACGCCCCACTTGTTGGCCCAGTAGCGGGCTTCGTAGTCTTCGTCGATGTTCACGCGAGTGCGGTCGGCAGGGCCGCGATCGTCGAGGTTGTCACTCATGGCAGGCTCCGGGTCGGCTGTCCTGCGCCTGGTTGTGGCACCGGCACGGTTAAAGGACGGTGGAACCCGGGTGGTCGCCGTGGCGTGCGTTCACCCACGAGGGGAACAGCCGGCTGCCTTTACTCGCCCGCGGCGCCGGGTTCCAGCCGGGCAGGCCGCTACCAGATCAGGTCGTCGGGAACCTGGAACTGCTGGTAGTAGGCATCGTCATCGTCAGCGGCCGGCTTCTGTCCGGCGCGGCCATGGTCGAGCACGATGAGGTCGGGATCGCGCTCGGCGATCTTGTCGGCGACGGCGCGCGGCACCAGTTCGTAGCTTTCGCCGTGGCGTGCGATCACCAGCGCCCCGCTGGCCAGCTGGGAACGCAGCCGCTCGTCGACCAGCACGCTGGTGATGCGCTGGCCGTCGGCGAAGCGGTAGGGGATCTCCCCGCGGCGTTCGACCTTGTGCGCATCGACGATCTGCCGCGCCTGTGCGCGCAGCTCGCTGGCGCGCGCCTGTGCGTTGCGCTCGGCGGCAAGGGCGCGGTCGCGCTCGACCTTCAACCGCTGCGCCTCGACCTGCCCGGCACCGGGACCGGCCGCGGCCTTGCCTTGTCGCAGCTTCGATTGCTCGCGCGCCACCTGGTCGACCTTGCCCTTCTTGACCAGGCCGGCCTTGAGTAGTTGGTCTTGCAGGAGATTGCGCATGGCGGAACGGACTGCGGCTGATGGGGCGCGGATTGTAGCGCTGCCCGCCGTCCCGGGCGCCTGGCCGCTCAGGGTGACGGGAGACGCGAATCTCCTGGTCGGCGGAAGAGGGCGCCATTCCGGGCGCCCTCCAAGTGAGTCAATGCATCCATCCGAGGCTGTCGGGCGAGCCGTCCGAATGAGCGAACCAGCGCACGTGGTTGTGCCCGTCGGGGCAGCCCAGGCCGCGGGTTTCGCCGGTCACTGCGCCATCGAGCGCCGTCAACGCCGTCCGGTAGCAACTGCCGCGGTTGTCGTAGAAGTGGTAACGGGCGGTGCTCTGCCAGTTGCTGTTCTGCGCGGCCTGCACGTCGAAGGTGCGGCTGGATTCGAAGCGTTCGCGGACGCCGCTGGCGTAGCGGCGGTGGCCGTGGTGGTCGTAGGACGCATCCAGGTTGCGTCGTTGTTCGACGCTGACGGTTCCCTTCGAAGGGATCGCCTCGGTGTCGTCGGGATTATCGTCGATGGTGTAGCCGTCCATGTCATACCGCCATGTCAGCGGGTAAGCGGTCGTGAGCAGGTTGTTGTCCAGCACGGCCCCGCCCCTTGTGCGGCGGCTGTGTTCCAGCGTCCAGCTGCTCAGTTGCAGGTGTTGCCGGTAATGCAGGTATTCGGGGAACTGCAGGCCATCGAGGTAGAACGTCTGCGTGTCCTGGAAATGGCTCCTCTGATGGACCGACGATGTCACGCGACCGTGCGACGTATTGACGAAGCCGGTGATCTTGAAATTGCGATCCAGACCGGTCGCGACCTGTCCGGATACCGTATCGCCCGCCTGTTCGAGCGTATCGCTTACCACCGGCGAACTGGGCGATCCTGCCAGGGAGTTGAGCGTCACCGCGCCACTGACGCGCGTGGACCGCTTGTCCTGGTAGACCAGCAGATAGGCGCTTGCCGGGCGGCTCAGCGCGATCGTGTGCTCGCCCGCTTCGTTGAGGATGGCCGCGAACGGGGTCAGGTCCACCCGATAAGGCATGTAGTCGAGCATCTGCGGCGGCTGGGTCGGGGCATTGACCATGTTCGTGAAACGGTAGTTGAGGCTCGACGACAGCAGCGGGAAGACCGGCGCGACGCCGGCAGGCGTGCCGTCGATGCTCACCTGTATTTCCGCGAAGCTGCCGCCGCTACAACCTTGGTAGGGCTCGTAGATGCCGATCTTGTTCGCCCCGCCCGGGGCCAGTTCGCTCCAGAAGGGCCACCCCCGGTGCAGCTCATGGTCGGGTACGCAGGTGAACCACCATGGCTCCTGGTTATAGACGTCCAGATACGCGCGGACGATGTTGTGCGGCAGCGTGACTGTGTCCGCCTGCGGCATGACCCGGAACACGGCATCGGGCGTCTTCTGTGCCGGCGTGGCGTAGGACGCGCGATAGAACAGCAACTGCGCGCTCAGGGTGGCGCCCTGGTTCGTCATGTTGTTCTGCCAGATGGCCTGTTCCGGTTTCAGGCCGACCTGGCCGTTGTGCGGGTTGGCCAGCAGCGAGGCGAGGTCGGTCACGTCACGCTCGGCCTCCCAACCTGGTTCTGACGGAGATGGCGGGGCGCTCGAGGCGATACCGGACAACGATCCCTCGAAGATCTTGATGCCGCCGAGGCGGATATAAGCCTTGGCCGCATCCGTGAAACCGTCCTCGTCGACAGCGACCTTCAGCACCACTTTGGCCCAAGGTCCCCGGCAACCGGCGGGCGGGACATAGGTGTAGTGGGTTCCGCTTTCCGGCATGCCCTGGCCCTGCTCCATCAGAGACTGGCCCTGGAACAGGTCGACCACGCAGGGGGTGCTGCGTGGGACGGGCACATGGGGCGCACTCGTGGCCGGGCCGGTCGAGCCGACTGCCATGGGCTGGATGGGGGCCGGCGCTGCCTGGTAGGCGAACGAGGCCGAAACAGGAGTGAAAAACAGAGCCGCGATCGCGCGGCACGATGGCGATAGACGTTTCATAGGAATCCTCCATGAACCCCCCGCGTCGTCGGATGTTGGAATTTCGTTTGTCATGTCCGTGCATAACACCGTTCGGCCCGCTCGACGAAAGTTCTTGCGGCGACAGCAGGGGTCTCGGCGCTTTGGCGCAAGCCCTTGCGCGCGGGCAGTGACGGCGGGAGCGACAAGGTCCGGTAAGGGGGGAGGCGCGGGCCGTTTGCTGTTAAGTTCCCAGGCTGTTCACCTGTCTGCGGAGCTCCTCATGTCTCATGCCCCTCGTGTTGTCAGGTCGACGGTTGTGCGCCGCCGCGTGTCGCGTCTTGTGCTGGCCGTGTCGCTGGCGCTGGCGGCCGGCGTGGTCGGTGCGCAACCGGCCACGGCAGGCGACCGTGTACCGCCGCCGCAGGACACGCCCTATCCGGGCACGGTGGCGATCCACGTCGACGCGAGCGACACGAGGCAGGGCATTTTCCGCGTCCACGAAACGCTGCCGGTGAAGGCCGGCGCGTTGACCCTGCTGTATCCGCAATGGATTCCGGGCGACCACTCGCCGAGTGGTCCGGTGGCCATGCTCGCCGGCTTGAAGATCAGCGCCGATGGCAAGCCGCTGAAGTGGACCCGCGACGAATACGACGTCTACGCCTTCCACCTGGACGTGCCTGCCGGTGTGTCCAGCATCGAGGCCGACTTCCAGTACCTGTCCGACCGCAGCGGCGGCTTCGAGATGACCGACCGCATGCTCGACCTGGAATGGAACAAGATGGCGCTGTATCCGGCCGGCCATTTCTCGCGCGGCATTACCTTTGCGCCCAGCGTGACGCTGCCGCATGGCTGGCAGTTCGGCAGCGCGCTGGAACGCGCCGGCCAGGGCCACGCCTCGCGTTCGGGCGACACCACCACGTTCAAGCCGATGCCATTCAACACGCTGGTCGATTCGCCGATCTATGCGGGGCGCTATTTCAAGCGCGTCGATCTCACGCCCGCGGGCGGTGCGCCGGTCTACCTGGACGTCGTCGCCGACGCGCCGGAATATCTGCAGATGACGCCGGAGCAGGTGCAGGCGCACCGGTCGCTGGTGGCGCAGGCGGTGAAGCTGTTCGGCTCGCATCACTATGACCACTACGACTTCCTGTTTTCGCTGTCGGACCACCTGGGCGGTAACGGGCTGGAACACCACCAGTCCAGCGAAAACGGCGTGGGCGCCGATTACTTCACCGCCTGGAAGGACGCCGCGCCTGGCCGCGACCTGCTGGCGCACGAATACACCCACTCCTGGAACGGCAAGTTCCGCCGCCCGGCGGATTTGTGGACGCCCAATTTCAATGTGCCGATGGGCGACTCGCTGCTGTGGGTGTACGAGGGGCAGACCCAGTACTGGGGCTACGTGCTGACCGCGCGTGCCGGCCTGTGGACGCCCCAGCAGTTTCGCGATGCACTGGCGATGGTCGCGGCCAACTACGAGCGCAACCGCCAGGGCTTGCAGTGGCGCACGCTGGAGGACACCACCAACGACGCCACGGCGGCCCATCGCGCGAGCCTGCCGTACCGCAGCTGGCAGATGAGCGAGGAGTACTACAGCGGCGGGCAGATGCTGTGGCTGGCGGTCGATGCCAAGCTGCGCGCGCTGACGCACGATGACAAGTCGCTCGACGATTTCGCGCGCTCCTTCTTCGGCGTCGACAACGGCAGTTTCGTCACCCGGACTTACACCTTCGGCGACGTGGCGGCGGCGCTGAACGACGTGGCCAAGTACGACTGGACGGGCTTTCTGCGCGCGCGCGTCGATGCGCTCGATCCGCCGCTGCTGGACGGCGTGGCAGGCACCGGCTGGAAACTGGTCTATACCGATCAGCCGAGCGCCTACGAAAAGCAGTACGACAGCCGCCCGCAATCGCCGCGGCACCTCTACAACTTCGCCTGGTCGATCGGCCTGACCCTGGGTAACGGCGGCCGGATCAACGACGTGCGCTGGAACGGGCCGGCGTTCAAGGCGGGCGTCAGCACCGGCGCCACGCTCGTGGCGGTGAACGGCAAGGACTATTCGGACGATGCGCTGGAGCAGGCGATCACGGCGGCGAAGAACGGCAAGGCGCCGATCCAGCTGCTGCTGAAGTTCCAAGGCAGCTACCGGACCGTGCCGGTGGATTACCACGGCGGCCTGCAGTACCCGCACCTGGTGCGGGTGCAGGGCACGCCGGACTACCTGAGCGAGATCATCGCCGCGCGCAAATAGGAGCTCCGCCGAGTTCCCTGCAGGAGCCCACTTGTGGGCTCCTACAAAAACCTTGCGTGATGCGTCGGAGCGGCGTCGTGGCGTTCAAGACTCTGGTCCGGCTCACCGTGAAGAACCCGACCAAGAGGCCGGCGATCCGTTCGAGAGTGGGCGTCATGTCGTCACTTCTATGGCGCCGCTGGCCCCGCGATGCGTACGCCTCGTCCCGCACCGCTCGTGCCATGGGCGCGCCTTGTTGCACGGTGGCACGCCCTCGCTCAGGAACACGCCATGCCATCCATGACAAGCCTGTGGGTCGCCGGTTTCCTCGCTGTTGCGTGCGTCGCGCCGGTCCGCGCCGAACCGCTCCGGTCATCGTTCGACCTGCGCGTGGCCGACGCGCCGCACGCAACCCGTACCGATGCCGGCGAAGCGGTGTTCGAGGAGCTGCACCTGACCAGCTTCGCCGAAGCGCCGCTGCGCCTTTCCCGCGTCGATGTGGTGGATGCGGCGAACGGACACGTACTGGCCAGCATTGCGGGCGCAGCGCTCGAGCAGCGGTTCGCCTTGATCGGGCCGGCCGGGCCGGGGCAGGGCGCGGTCGTCGCGCCGGGCCGCCACGGCGTGGTCTACCTCCAATGGCCCACGCACGGGCACCATCCGCGGACGATCCGGCACGTTGTGACTTATGCCGCGCTGCCGGCGGCGGCGACCGCCACCGTGCGGGGCGGTGCTGCCATCGTGTCGTACGACGTGGGCGCCCCGCTGGGTCCGCCGCTGCGTGGCGGCCCGTGGGTCGCCATCCATGCCGCCGCATGGCCGCATGGCCACCGGCGCGTGTTCAATGCGGTCGACGGCAAGGCGCGCATCCCGGGGCGCTTCGCCGTCGACTGGGTGCGTGTCGACGCAGCCGGCCGTACCGCACAGGGCGATCCGGACGTGCCCGGCAACGCACTCGGCTACGGCGCCGAGGTGCTGGCGGTAGCCGCGGCCACCGTGGTGGCCGTGCGCGACACCATGGCCGAATCGCCCCGCGTGTCCGACAACCCGAAGCACACGCTGGACGAGGACGCCGGCAACTACGTGACGATCCACCTGGACGACGGCCGCTACGCCTTCTACGAACATCTGCGCCCCGGCAGCGTGGCGGTCCGGCCTGGACAACGGCTGGATCGGGGCGACGTGTTGGGCGAACTGGGTTTTACCGGCGCATCCACCGGCCCGCACCTGCACTTCCACGTGGCCGACGGACCGTCCACGGTCGCCTCGGAAGGCCGGCCCTTCGTCCTCGAGGCGTTCGACCTGCTGGGCAGCTATGGCGACCTAGGTAAGCTCGGCAAGGCCCGCTGGGCGCCGAGGCCGGCGAAGGAATCGTCGCGGCGCCGCGACGAATGGCCGGTGGAGAACGCGGTCGTCCGCTTCCCGGATTGATTCCAGGGAACCTCGCCCATCCGCCGCCGTTGTAGGAGCCCGCTTGTGGGCGATGCTCCTGTCGAATCCGGCGGAGAGCATCGCCCACAAGTGGGCTCCTACAGGGAGCAACCGGTCTTTCGAGCCGACAAATGTGGTGACTCGAGGTTGCTTTCAGGAAGTCGCACCTGCCTCGTTCGCGGCCTGGCGCGCGGGACGGGTTTCCGGCATCGACAGGAAGACCGGCAGCACCACGAGGGCAACCGCGGCGATCATGGCGCCAGGCAGGGCGTTCCAACCGGTCGAACGGATCAGCAACTCGGCGAGGAAGGGTGTCAGGCCGCCGAAGATCGCCGTGGCGACCGTCACACCCAGCGCCAGGCCGCTGAGCCGGCCTTCGCCGGGGAACTGCTCGGCCGTCGCCGGTGCACCGACGGCACTCACCCCGCCGGCGAGGCAGGCCAGCACGATCGCCGCACCTGCGATGGTCGCCTCGGCGCCGTCCGTCATCAGGCCGAACATCGCCAGCGGCAGCAGCACCGACGCGACCGCCAGCCACACCAGCACCGGCTTGCGTCCGACCCGGTCCGACAACGCGCCGGCCAGCGGCGTGACCAGGATCACCGCCACCGCGGCGAGCGTCGACAGCCCCAGCGAATGGCCCTCGGCGAGTCCGCCCGACGAACTCAGGAAGGTCGGCACGTAGGTGATGCCGACGTAGTAGGTGATCGAACCGAGCGCCGAGATGGCGAAGGTGCGCAACAGTGCCGGCCGGTGATGCGCGAGGGTGTGGCGCAGTGGCGAGTCGGGCACCGTGCGCTGCGCCACCTGGCGCAGGAAATCCGGCGATTCCTCCATGGCCGAGCGTGCGATCCACACGCCACCGGCCAGCGCCGCCCCCGCGAAAAAAGGGATGCGCCAACCCCAGGCGTCCAGATCGGCGGCATCCATGACCGCCACCGTCAACGCCGACAAGGCCACGGCCAGCAACGCGCCGATCTCGCTGGCGGCCGATGCCAGCGAAGTAATCAGGCCGCGCCGCTCGGCACGTGCGCCTTCCAGCAGGTAAGCCACCACGCCGGTGTATTCGCCGCCGACCGAAAATGCCATCAAGCAGCGCAGCAGCATCAACAGGACACCCGCCGCCGGCCCGATCGTGGCGTAATCGGGCAGCAACGCCGTGGCCAGCATCGCCATCGTCATCAGCATCATCGACAGCAGCAGCGTGCGACGCCGCCCGATGCGGTCGCCGACGTGGCCGAACACCATCGCGCCCAGCGGCCGCATGCCGTAGGCGATGGCAAAGCCCGCGAGCGTGGCCAGCAGCGAGTTCTCGCCACCGCCGAAGAACACCCGCGAAAGCACCGTGGTGAAGTACAGGTAGAGCGTGAAGTCGTACCACTCCACCACCGTCGACAGCGCGGCGATCACCATGGAGCCGCGCGAGACGCCGGAGGTAGCCTGCTTTTCGATCGGGCGCATGCGGGGAATGCCGGAGCTGCGGTGTTCCGATGGTAGCCGCTCCGCCCGGTTGCATCGGCCGCGCGCCCGACGTGCGGCAACCACTGCCGCAATTGATCCGGATCAAGGGCAGGGGAGCGGGCATTGCGCATCATGCCGCGCCGGCCGATGCCGGCATCCCGTCCCCAGGAGCGACGCATGCAATTCGAACTTTCCACCCGCGGACATGTCGCCGCGGACCTTGCCGCCGCGCTGCGCCGGCTCGACCCGAGCGTAGAGGTTGCCCTTGACGCCGGGCGCGGTCGCCTGGAGGTACTCGCAAGCGCCACCGTCGTACAGGTCATGGACGTGCTGCAGGGGCTCGGCTGCGTGGTCAGGCCGCTGGAGAAGGACGTCCACATCAGCGGCGGAAGCACCTGCTGCGGCCACTGCGGCTAGTGCCGCACGGGGCGCGTTCCCCTGTCGACAGTCATATTGATGGTGCCGGCGTGCTCGCCTAGGGTGATGTTTCGTCAGTACGAAACGGCACCCCCATGAAGTCAGGTTCGGCCATCCATCCGTCCGTTCGGTCAGGTAGCACCGCAATCGGCGCTGCCCGCCGAAGCCTGCCGGGCATCGGCATTCTCCTGCTCGCCGCCCTGGTCGGCGGTTGCGCGACGTCCGCACGGCACGAGATCGAGGCCGACCGCATACAGGCGCACCAGGCGCCGCTGGAATTGCGGGCGAGCCAGGGCCTGCCCCCGGCCTCCATCGCAACCGACGGCAGCGTGACCATCGGCGATGAAACACTGCCGATCGACCGCAGCCAGAAGGCCGCCACGCTGGCGTACCGCCACGCGGCGCTCGATGTCGTGGATCATTCCCTGCGCGACGCATCCAGGCTGGTGAAGTTCGCGATACCGCGCGTGCTGTTCGGCTTGGTCATGCATGGCGCGGACCACGCGGGCGATGCCGTGGAGGCCGATGCCAACGCGATCCCGCACTCGCCGGAGTTCTGCGCGCTGTTGCAGACGATGCTCGACACCCAGGTGACCATGGTCGACAGCGTCCAGGCGCTGCGTCCCTACGCGAGCCTGGAGGCGGGCGACATCGACGATTGCCGCGCGGGACGACCGTATAGCCAGCCGCTCTGAGCAGGGCCTCGGACGATAGGTCGGAATATCGCCCACAAGTGCGGCATTACTCGCGTCCGTAGCTACCGTCCCGCCTCACGCAGCCGCAGGCTCGCCAGTACGGCTGTGGACAAGCCTTTCCCCGGCTTGCAGGGGAGGCTGGGTGGGGGCAGTCGGAGCCAAACAGCATCCACGTCGGGGTTGGAGAGCCGCCCGGCCTTGCTCCAGATATCCCTGTAAGAGCCCACTTGTGGGCGATGCTCTTTGGCGGACCCGCGAAGAGCATCGCCCACGAGTGGGCTCCTACAAGGGAGGGTGGCCTTCGGTCACGTCCAGCGGCGCGACGCGGCAGATCTTGTCGAACAGGCGTTGCATCGCCGCACTGGCGCTCGCGCCAACCCTCCCCTTGCGAGCATGCCGAGGGTCAGGTCCCGCGTTTCCCATTGCCTTCCAGCATCGCCTTGAGGTCGGCGAACGGGTTGCCGGTGGCGGGTGCCGCGTCAGTGGCTTCGTAGCCGGCGCCACGCACGTGGTCGATGTGGCGCGAATGCTCGTTGTCGTGGCAATACACGCACAACAGTTCCCAGTTGCTGCCATCGGGCGGGTTGTCGTCGTGGTTGTGGTTGCGGTGGTGCACGGTCAGCTCGCGCAGATTGGTGCGGGTGAATTCGCGTGCGCAGCGGCCGCACACCCACGGGTACATTTTCAGCGCGCGCTCGCGATAGCCCAGTTCGCGTTGTTCGGCAGCGCGGCGGGCCTCGGCGACGATGCGATCGAGTTTGGCGGCATCGGGCTTGTGCGGATTCATCGAGGGGAGCCGATCAGAAGGGTGTTAGGGATAATGCTACAGACCTTTGTGTGATCTCCTATCGTCAGATGGCCGCCATCACGGCTTGGCCGGTGCGCCCATTCGTCAGAATGACGTTGCTTCACGCCACCTAAGGGGAGCCATTTTTGACCGCCAGCACTTTGCGGAGCGCTGCGGTTGGCTGCAGCGCGCCGCGCGCGATGCACCGCTTTTTCTCACGTGCAAGCTCTTCGGCCCGCGCCGTCGGCCAGGGGGCCTGACACGGCCGTTCGGCCCCGGCCGCCACCGAACCGGAAACGCAGGTCGCGGGTACGATCATCGGATGATGCGTGCGTGTCCTGTGGTGGCCGGCGACCGGACAGGCCCCGGAGCAGCAGGTAGTGCGCCACAATGGCACGGTTTCGTTACCAGGCGCCGCAACCATGACCTACCTCTGGATCAAATCCTTCCACCTGCTGTTCGTCATCGCCTGGATGGCGACGGTGTTCTACCTGCCGCGCATCCTGGTGAATGTGGCCGAGGCGGGCGGTGAACCTGCGGTGCGGGCGCGGCTGCTGTTGATGGGGCGGCGGTTGTACAAGTTCGGGCACAACATGTTCGGCATGGCCTTTCTGTTCGGCCTGGTGTTGTGGCAGGGGTGGCGGGTGTTTCCCTCGACGTTGCCGAACGTGGCGGCGGGCATGCACTGGATCGATCTGAAGCTGGGGCTGGTGGCGGTATTGCTGGCGTACTTCATCGTGGTGGGGCGGATGCTCAAGCGGAGCGAAAAGGGCGGGGCGTTGCCGTCGGCCGGGGCGTTGCGGTGGCTCAACGAGCTGCCGGTGCTTTTGCTGCTGGGGGTGATCTTCCTGGTGCTGGCCAAGCCGTTCTGATTGAAGGTTAGACGTCCGCCGTGTAGGAGCGCACCCTGTGCGCGACCGTACAGCTGGGCCTACGTCGCGGCCGCGCACAGGGTGCGCTCCTACAAAAGGCCATCGGGTCAAGCCATTCCTGGCGGAAGTCAGTCCTGGTGGTATTCGCGATACCACTTCACGAAGCGGGCCACGCCTTCCTCGATCGACGTATCCGGCGCGTAGCCGACGTCGCGGCGCAGGGCGGAGACGTCGGCCCAGGTGTCGGGCACGTCGCCGGGCTGCATGGGCAGCAGGTTCTTTTCCACCGTGCGGCCGAGGTTCTGCTCGAGCAGTTCGATGAAGCGCAGTAGCTGCACCGGCTGGTCGTTGCCGATGTTGTAGACCCGGTAGGGTGCGCCGGAGGTGCCGGGGCTCGGTCGTTCGGCGTCGTAGGCCGGATCGGGCCGGGCCGGATGGTCGAGCGTGCGGATGACGCCTTCGACGATGTCGTCGATGTAGGTGAAGTCGCGGCTGTGATTGCCGAAGTTGAACACGTCGATCGGCTCGCCGCGGCTGATGCGGTCGGCGAACAGCATCGGCGACATGTCCGGCCGGCCCCAGGGGCCGTACACGGTGAAGAAGCGCAGGCCGGTGGTGGGCAGGTCGTAGAGATGGCTGTAGCTGTGTGCCATCAACTCGTTGGCCTTCTTGCTGGCCGCATACAGGCTGACCGGATGGTCGACCGCGTCTTCCACCGCGAACGGCATCTTGCGGTTGGCGCCGTAGACCGAGCTGGACGAGGCGTAGACCAGGTGCTCGACCTTGGCGTGGCGGCAGCCCTCGAGGATGTTGAGGAAGCCGTCCAGGTTGCTTCGCACGTAGGCGCGCGGGTTCTTCAGCGAGTAGCGCACGCCGGCCTGCGCGGCCAGGTTCACCACGCGTTGCGGCTGGAAGTCGGCGAAGGCGCGGTCGACCGCATCGGCATCGGCCAGGTCCGCGCGAAGGTGGGTGTAGGCCGGATGCCCGGCGAACTGCGCCAGGCGCGCTTCTTTCAACGACGGGTCGTAGTAGTCGTTGTGGTTGTCGATGCCGTAGACCTCGTCGCCGCGTTCGAGCAGCCGCCTGGCAAGGGCCGCGCCGATGAAACCGGCCGTGCCGGTGACGAGGATGCGCATATCGGGATTCCGTTCGGTACAGGAATGGTGATTCTAGCGGGGCAGGTTGCATTGCCGGCGTCAGGCGGCCGTGCGGACGCTGGTGCGTGGGCATCGTGTTTAGCTGACTGGTAACAAAACACCCATCATTTCTTGATCACGCATCTATTGCGCGCCGTGCTTATTTGAGCTAGCTGCGGCGATCCGCTACAATGGCGGGATTCCTTCTCCGCAAACCTGGGCTGGCATGTCTTCGTGCCCTCGCCCTGGCGTCTTCTTGCCCCAGCGATTGCCCCATGTCGCTTCGTCGAAGCGCAGCCGCGCGGTCCTTGCACCGAGTGTGGCCAAGAAAAATCCAGGCAGAGGCCCATGAAAAAAATAAAGGTAGACAGGCTCACCAAGGTCTTCGGACCGCATCCCGAGCAGGCCTTGCGCATGCTCGACGGCGGCGCGAGCAACGCGGACATCCGCAAGACCGGCCACGCCGTGGGCATTGCCGACGTTTCCTTCAGCGTAGAAGAGGGCGAGCTGCTCGTCATCATGGGTTTGAGCGGCAGCGGCAAGTCGACCCTGCTGCGTTGCCTCAACCGCCTCAATACGTCCACCCGCGGCAGCATCTTCATCGACGGCGAGGACATCACCCGCTCCGATCGCGAGCAGCTGCTGAACCTGCGTCGGCGCAAGATCAGCATGGTGTTCCAGCACTTCGCGCTGTTTCCGCATCGCAGCGTGGCGGACAACGCCGCCTACGGGCTGGAAGTGCAGGGCGTGGAGCCGGCCGAGCGCCGTGCACGGGCCATCGAGGCGCTTGAGCTGGTCGGCCTGAAGGGTTGGGAAAACGCCAAGCCCGGCCAGTTGAGCGGCGGCATGCAGCAGCGTGTGGGCCTGGCCCGGGCGCTGGCGGTCAAGTCCGACATTCTGCTGATGGACGAGGCGTTCAGTGCGCTCGATCCGCTGATCCGCCGCGACATGCAGCAGGAGCTCGCCTCGCTGCAACGGCGCATGAAAAAGACCATCGTGTTCATCACCCACGACCTGGACGAGGCGCTGCAGATCGGCGACCGCATCGTGCTGATGAAGGACGGCCGCGTGGTGCAGATCGGCACGCCGGAGGAGATCCTCAACCATCCCGCCGACGCCTACGTCGAGCGCTTCGTGGAGAACGTGGACATGTCGCGCGTGCTCACCGCGCGCTCGGTGATGGGCCGCGCGCGCGAGGTGGCCTTCCCGCAGGACGGCCCACGCACCGTGCTGCACAAGATGACCGAGGGCAACGACACCAGCATGCTGGTGGTCGAGCGTGATCACACGCTGGTCGGCATGATCACCCTGGATGCGCTGGACCAGGCCATGCGCGAGGGCCAGCAGAGCATTGCCGCGCGGGTCCAGCACGACGCGCCCACGCTCGACCCGGACACGCCGCTGGCCGAGATCATCAACCAGATGGCCGCCTGGCCGTACCGGCTGCCGGTAGTCGACGCCGAACGCAAGCTGCTCGGGGTGGTCACCCGGCCACGCGTGATCAACGCGCTGGCGCAGAGCCGCTCGGCGCCGGCCGCCCAGATGCTGGCCCCGACCCCGGAGGCGCGCGCATGAGCCTGATGACTGTCCCCAAACTCCCGCTGGCGCACGGCATCGACGTAGCGCTGGACTGGCTGACCGCGCATGGCGCGTTCATCACCAAGGCGTTCAGCCATTTCATCTCGATCCTGATCGATGGCCTGGTGAATGGCCTGTTGTGGCTGCCGCCGTGGCTGCTGATCGCCGCCGTCGCACTGGTCGCCTGGCGCGCCGCCGGTTGGCGCGTGGCCCTGTTCAGCCTGCTCGGGCTGCTCTTGCTGTGGGACCTGCGGCTGTGGTCGGCCACGGTGGAAACCTTCACCCTGGTGCTGATCTCGACCCTGATCGCGGTGGCGATCGGCCTGCCGCTGGGTATCGCCGCGGCGTTGAGCACGCGCACCTCGCGCGTCGTCATGCCGCTGCTGGATTTCATGCAGACCATGCCGGCGTTTGTCTACCTGATCCCGGCGATTCCGTTCTTCGGCCTGGGCGCGGTGTCGGCCAGCGTCGCCACGGTGATCTTCGCCACGCCGCCGACCATCCGCCTGACCGCGCTGGGCATCCGCCAGGTGCCCGAAGACCTGGTCGAGGCGGCCGACGCGTTCGGCTCCACCCGCCGGCAGAAGCTGTTCAAGGTGCAGTTGCCGATGGCGGTGCCGACCATCATGGCCGGCGTCAACCAGACCATCATGCTGTCGCTGTCGATGGTGGTGATCGCCGCGATGATCGGTGCCGGCGGCCTGGGCGGCGAAGTCTGGCGGGCGATCCAAAGGCTGGAGCCGGGCAAGGGCTTCGAGGCCGGCATCGCCATCGTGATCCTGGCGATGATCCTGGACCGTGTCACCCAACGTATCGGGCGCAACCCGTCCGCCAAGGCCGCGAAGTGATCGCGGCACAGCCAAAGGAGAATGCCATGGGAACCTTTTTCAATCGACAGCAGGGCAACCGCCTGCGCGCGGCGATCGTCGGCGTGCTCGCCGCCACCGTGCTGGGTGCCTGTTCGCCGGCCGGGCAGGACACCGCTTCCGACGCGGGTGCATCGACCAGCCCGGCGGACAAGACCATCAAGCTGGTCTACGTCGAATGGGCCAGCTGCACGGCCGCCACCCACGTGGTGCAGTCGGTGCTCGAGCAGCAGGGCTTCAAGGTCGATGCGCTTTCGGTCAGCGGCGCGGCGATGTACCAGGCGCTGGCGCAGGGCGATGCCGACGCCACCGTCTGCGCCTGGCTGCCCAGCACCCATAAAAATTACTTCGAGCGCACCCGGGACAAGCTCGATGACCTGGGTCCCAACATGAGCGGCACCAAGATCGGCCTGGTCGTGCCCGACTACGTCACCATCGATTCGATCGACCAGCTCGCAGCCAACGCCGGCAAGTTCCAGGACCGCATTGTCGGCATCGATCCGGGCGCCGGCGAGATGGGCATCACCCACAAGGCGATCGACGAGTACCAGCTCCCGCTGAAACTGATCGACGGCAGCGGCGCCACCATGACCGCGGCGCTCAAGAGCGCCATCGACAACCAGCAGTGGATCGTGGTCACCGGCTGGACGCCGCACTGGATGTGGGCGCGCTGGGATCTCAAGTACCTGTCCGATCCCAAGGGCGTCTACGGCGGTGCCGAGAACATCGACACGCTGGTGCGCAAGGGGCTCAAGCAGGACAGCCCGAAGGCCTGGCAGATCCTCGATGGCTTCCACTGGACGCCCGAGGCGATGCAGCAGGTGATGGCTGCCGACCAGGCGCAGGGCGCCGATGCGATGGCCAATGCCAAGGCATGGGTGAAGGCCCACGCGGAGCAGGTGGCGAGCTGGACTTCGGCCGCGCCGTAAACGTTCGCCCGGCCGTGTGCCGGGCTTGATTCCCGATGTGGCTTCCCGCCGCCCGCAAGGGCGGCGCGGCGGCCGTGCGCCTGGAAAAGCCGAGCCGCCATTTTCCGTAAAGCCATGGCCGACTGCCTCCACCGGATGACACTTCCCACTTCAAGGAACCGATCCATGACGATCAAACCCCTTGCCTGCGCCATCGCCCTGGGGCTGGCCGCAAGCCTCACCGCACCGCTTCATGCCGCCGAGGCGCAGGTTGCGCCGGCCACCGACGCCTCGGCGCAGATGGCCGCCATGCAGGCACAGATCGACGCGCTGCAGCACCAGCTCGATGCCATGCGCCAGCAGCAGGCCGCCGCCGCGGCGATGCCGGTCGATAGCGCCACCGAATCGGTTGCGGCCGCAGAGGAGAGCCGCCAGAGCGCGGCCGAGGCCCACGAGGACGGTATCAAGCTCGGCGGCGCCGTGCGCTTCCAGTACAGCCGCGAGGGCTACAGCGAAGGCAACCGCAAGCGCCGCGGCGACATGGATTTCGACATCTTCCGTCTCGACCTCGACGGCTCGATCGGCGACGTGGAATTGTCGGCGCAGTACCGCTGGTTCCAGTACATGGGCGCGATCCACCATGCCTGGGTCGGCTACAAGTTCACCGAGCAGGACGAAGGCCAGCTCGGCATCACGCGCGTGCCGTTCGGCAACCAGCCATTCGATTCGCACAGCTACTTCTTCAGTTCCAATTACTACCTTGGCCTGGAGGACGCCTACCAGATGGGCGCGCTGTACGTGCACAGCGGCGATCCGTGGAACGTGCAGCTGGGGTTCTTCAAGAACGATTCGATGGGCGGCGTCGACGGCTTCGTGAGCAATCGCGCCGACAGCTATACCTACAACGTGGTGGGTTACCGCGAGCCGGGCGAGGGCGGTGGCGATGATCCCCTGCACCCGATCGGCGTGGCCGACACCGCCGTGGCGCGGGTGGGCTACACCTTCCATCCAGCCGACGACGCGGCGATCGAGGTGGGTGTCTCGGCGTTGCGCGGCAGCCTGGAAGGCAGTGTTGCGCGGGCGGGCGACTACGACGCCGAGGCGCTGCACGCCAACGCCAACCTGGGCCGCTGGAACCTGCAGTTGCAGGCCGCCCGCTACGCCTACCAGATCAATGGCGGCGCCGATCGCATTGCCGTGGGTGCGTATGACTTTTATGACTCGATCGCCGCGCGTGCCCGCAGCTGGACCGGCAACCTCGCTTACACGTGGCCGGTGTCGTGGGGGCCGGTCACCGCGCTGACCTTCTACAACGACTACTCGATGGTGAACCGCAAGTCCGGCGGCCTGCCGCACACCTGGATGAACATCACCGGCATGTCGGTGGCTGCGGGCGGGCTGTTCACCTATTTCGACTTCGTCACGGCGAGGAACCAGCCATTCATCGGGGGCAGCATGGTGGGCGACGGCGAGGTCGAGCACCGCTTCAACATCAACTTCGGGTACTACTTCTGATCGCTGCGCCCTTGTCGGGAAACACCCAAAGCTTCCGACGCCCACTGCAGGAGCCCACTTGTGGGCGATGCTTTCGGCGGGTGCAATCAGGCGTAAGGCCATCGCCCACAAGTGGGCTCCTGCAGGTTCTTCGCACGGTGGCCTGCCGGGAGCGGTTCGGCGGCCCTGCGGAAGCAACGGGCCTCGTCGTTGACAGGTCTGGCCGCCCGGGCTAGCTTTCCCAATCCCTGCAAAACGACGAGAAGGTGGCCCGCAGTTGCCTGCCGGCCGAGTGTGCGACATGGAAACTACGCCATACTCCAGCTGATCCGCGTGCCAGGCCTGAGCTTGTCGAAGGGCGCTGCGCGCCCTTTTTTGTTGCCCGCTTTCCCCTTCCATTGTTCGCCCGCGCCGGGCGCATCAGGTTTCCATCCATGATCCAGATCACCCTTCCCGACGGCAGCAAGAAGCCGTTCGATCATCCCGTTACCGTGCAGGACGTGGCCGCCTCCATCGGCGCAGGCCTGGCCAAGGCGACGCTCGCCGGCAAGGTCGACGGCAAGCTGGTCGATGCCAGCTGCCCGATCGACCACGACGCCAACCTCGAGATCGTCACCGAGAAGAGCCCCGAGGCGCTGGAGATCCTGCGCCACTCCAGCGCGCACCTGCTGGCCCAGGCCGTGCAGCGGCTGTATCCGGGCGCGCAGGTGACCATCGGGCCGGTGATCGACAACGGCTTCTATTACGACTTCGCCTACGAACGGCCGTTCACGCCCGAGGACCTGGTGAAGATCGAGGCCGAGATGGGGAAAATCGTCAAGGAAGCCCAGCCCGTCACGCGCACGGTCAAGTCGCGCGACGAGGCGGTGGCGTTCTTCCGCGGCCTGGGCGAGACCTACAAGGCCGAGATCATCGAGTCGATCCCGGCCAATGAGGAGCTCTCGCTCTATACCCAGGGCGAGTTCACCGATTTGTGCCGCGGCCCGCACGTGCCCAACACCGGCAAGCTGCGCGCGTTCAAGCTGATGAAGGTGGCCGGCGCCTACTGGCGCGGCGACAGCAACAACGCGATGCTGACCCGCATCTACGGCACCGCCTGGTTGAACGACAAGGACCTCAAGGCCTACCTGCACCAGCTGGAGGAGGCCGAGAAGCGCGACCACCGCAAGATCGGCAAGGCGCTGGACCTGTTCCACCAGCAGGAAGAAAGCCCCGGCATGGTGTTCTGGCACCCCAACGGCTGGGCGATCTGGCAGCAGGTGGAGCAGTATATGCGCGGCGTGTACCGCAAGAGCGGCTACCGGGAAGTGCGCTGCCCGCAGGTGCTGGACGTGTCGCTGTGGAAGAAGTCGGGCCACTGGGACAACTACGCCGAGAACATGTTCTTCACCGAGTCGGAGAAGCACACCTACGCGCTCAAGCCGATGAACTGCCCCGGTCACGTGCAGATCTTCAACACCGGCCTGCACAGCTACCGGGAGCTGCCGATCCGCTACGGCGAGTTCGGCGGCTGCCATCGCAACGAGCCGTCCGGCGCGCTGCACGGCATCATGCGCGTGCGTGCCTTCACCCAGGACGACGGCCACATCTTCTGCACGCCCGAGCAGATCGAGCCGGAAGTGACCGCGTTCCACCAGCAGGCGATGCAGGTCTATACCGACTTCGGCTTCCAGGACATCGCGCTGAAGATCGCGCTGCGCCCGGACAAGCGGATCGGTTCGGACGAGGTGTGGGACCGCGCCGAGGATGCCTTGCGCAAGGCCCTGGCTGCCGCGGGCGTGAAATGGGAGGAACTGCCCGGCGAGGGCGCCTTCTACGGCCCGAAGATCGAATACCACATGAAGGACTCGATCGGACGCGCCTGGCAGGTCGGCACCATGCAGGTCGATTTCATGATGCCCGAGCGCCTGGGTGCCGAATATGTGGACGAAAGCTCGCAGAAGCGCCATCCTGTCATGCTGCACCGGGCCATTGTGGGTTCGATGGAGCGTTTCATCGGCATCCTGATCGAGCACCACGCAGGCCATCTTCCGGCCTGGCTGGCGCCGGTGCAGGCGGCGGTGTTCTCGATTACCGACGCCCAGGCCGGTTATGTCGCCGAAGTGGCGCAAGCCCTTGTCGACAAAGGCTTCCGGGTGGAGGCCGATTTGCGCAACGAAAAGGTCGGCTATAAAATCCGCGAGCATACGTTGCAGAAGGTCCCTTATCTCCTCGTGGTCGGTGATCGCGAGAAGGAAGCGGGGGCCGTTTCCGTGCGTACCCGTTCGGGTGAGGATCTGGGCAGCATGCCGCTGTCCGCCTTCATCGAACGACTTGAGGCCGAAACGCGGCGTTGATGTTCCGCGTGGCCTAATTCGATAACTTCTTCTGGAGGATAGTGGTATCGCTACCACCGACAACAAGGGCAACCGCCGCAACCTCGACATCCGCGTGCCGCGCGTACGCGTGATTGGCGTCGACTCGGAACAGCTCGGCATTCTTTCCCGCGACGAGGCATTGGCGCTCGCGCAGGAAGCGGGCATGGACCTGGTCGAGATCCAGCCCAACGGCGACCCACCGGTCTGCCGGATCATGGATTACGGCAAGTACAAGTTCGAAAACCAGAAGAAGGCGTCCGCCGCCAAGAAGAAGCAGAAGCAGGTCGAGATCAAGGAAGTGAAGTTCCGTCCGGTCACGGACGTGGGCGACTACCAGATCAAGCTGCGCAACATGCTTCGCTTCCTGGAAGAGGGCGACAAGGTCAAGGTCACGATCCGTTTCCGTGGTCGCGAGATGTCCCACCAGGACCTGGGCCAGAACCTGGCTCGCAAGATCCAGGAGGACATCGGCGACAATGGCCAGGTGGAATCCTTCCCCAGGTTGGAAGGGCGCCAGATGGTCATGATGATCGGACCCAAGAAGAAGCAGTAAAGGAAAGGCGGCCGCGAAAGGCCGCCTTTTTTCTTTGCTTCCTGGCGGATGTGCGGGAAAGTCCTCGCAGCCATGATCCGCCCGACGCATCAGACCCCTTTTTCGTAGGAGGTATCGGTGGGTGGCGATGCCCCGCAAGAGGGGTTGACTCCAGCCTCTCCCCGAAGGGAGAGGGAGCCGATTTCGCTCAGCTTTCGAACCGCACCAGCACGGCGTCCGCCTCGACGAACTCACCTTGCATGGCGTTGACGCTCTCGATGGTGCCGGCACGCGGTGCCTTGAGCGCCAGCTCCATCTTCATCGCCTCCATCACCAGCAGCTCCTGGCCTTGCTCGACGCTGTCGCCAGGCTTGGCCTTGACCAGCACGATGCGGCCGGGCATCGGCGCGACCACCTGATTGCCGCCGGCGCTCTCTGTCGAGGCCCAGGCGAACGCGGGAGTGCGCACGAAGCGATAGCGGCGACCGGCGGCGTCGTGCAGCAGTACGCGGCTGTCGTCGATCCGTGCGGGCAGGCGCTGTGCCTCGCCGTCGAATCGGGCGCTCAGGGCATCGGGTTCCAGGCGTGCACCGTGGACCTCGCAAGCCGCCTCGCCATGCTGCAGCCGGTAGTCGCCGCCGTGGCCATGCGCGGTGACCTCGTAGCGCTCCTCGCGCAGCGACAGTGCCACCACGCGCTTGCCGGCGTGGCCAATGCGCCAGGCATCGGCACTGGCCCAGGGCGAGTGCGGATCGGCCGGATTGGTGGTCGCGCTGCGCTCTTCCTGCAGTAATGCCGCGGTGGCCGCGGCGAACAGGACGCGGCCGGCCGGCGGCGCGTCGCCTTCGAGAAACTCGTCAAGGTGCCGGTCGAGGTAGCCGGTATCGATGCGGCCTTTCACCACTGCCGGGTGGCGGGCCAGGCGCTCAAGGAAGGCGATGTTGGATTTGGGCCCGACGATCTCGCATTGGGTCAGCGCCTCGCGCAGCCGCTCCAGCGCCTGTGGGCGATTGATGTCCCACACGATCAGCTTGGCGATCATCGGGTCGTAGAAGATCGAAACCGTGTCGCCCTCGACCACGCCGCCGTCGATCCGCACGTGTTTCGATGGAGCCGGCAGCCGCAACCGCACCAGCTTTCCCGAGCTCGGCAGGAAGTTCTGCTCCGGATCCTCCGCGTACAGGCGTACCTCGATGGCATGACCTTGGGCATGGATCTGCTCCTGCATCAGCGGCAGCGGCTGCCCGGCGGCCACGCGCAGTTGCCATTCGACCAGGTCCAGGCCCAACGTTTCCTCGGTGACCGGATGCTCGACCTGCAGGCGCGTGTTCATCTCCATGAAAAAGAACTCGCCGTCGGTACCGACGATGAATTCGACCGTGCCCGCGCCCACGTAATCGACCGCCTTCGCCGCGGCCACCGCCGCCTCGCCCATGGCGCGCCGCCGCTCAGACGTGAGGAACGGCGAGGGCGTCTCTTCCAGCACCTTCTGGTAGCGCCGCTGCGAGGAGCATTCGCGCTCGTTCAAGTGGATCACGTTGCCCTGGGTGTCGCCGAACACCTGGAACTCGATATGCCGCGGATGCTCGACATAGCGCTCGAGGATCACCCGCGTGTCACCGAAGGCATTGGCCGACTCGCGCTGCGCCGAGGCCAGCGCGTCGGCGAATTCGCCTTCATCACGCACGATGCGCATGCCCTTGCCGCCGCCGCCGGACGCCGCCTTGATCATCAGCGGGAAGCCGGTCTTGCGCGCCTGCTCGGCGAGGAACGCAGGCTCCTGGTTGTCGCCGTGGTAACCCGGCACCAGCGGCACCGCATGGTGTTCCATCAGCGCCTTGGCGGCGGCCTTGGAGCCCATCGCGTCGATGCTCTCCGGCTTCGGACCGATGAATACGATGCCGGCCTCGACGCAGGCGCGGGCGAAGCCGGTGTTTTCCGACAGGAAGCCGTAACCGGGATGGATCGCCTGTGCGCCGGCCCGCCTCGCCACCTCCAGGATGGCCTCGCCGCGCAGGTAGGAGTCGGCCGGGCGCGGCCCGCCGATCGGCCAGGCCTCGTCGGCCAGCCGCACGTGCTGGGCGTCCTTGTCGGCCTCCGAGTACACCGCGATGGTGTGGATGCCGAGCCGGCGGCAGGTGCGGATGACGCGGCAGGCGATCTCGCCGCGGTTGGCAATCAGTACGCGCTCGAACATGCAGGGTGAGTCCCGAGTCGATGCAAAGCCCGTAAAGCTAGCAGATATGCGGTGTGTAGCCGATGCGCAGCGCAGCACGGGGCCGCGGGGGAGGGCTATCATTGCCGGCCGCCGCCTGGCATTTCCTGTAGGAGCGCCCTTGGGCGCGACCGGGGCATGGCGGCCGCGCCCGAGGGCGCTCCTACAAGAGCCAGCAGAGACCCGCCTTGAAGAAGTCCGATTTCGATTTCGACCTGCCGCCCGAGCTGATCGCCCAGGCTCCCTTGCCGGAGCGCTCGGCCAGCCGCCTGCTGTGGCTGGACCCGGCCGCATGCACGCTGGAAGACCACCGGTTCCGCGAGTTGCCCTCGTTCCTTCGTCCCGGCGACCTGCTGGTGTTCAACGACACCCGCGTGCTGCCGGCGCGGCTGTACGGGCGCAAGGATTCCGGCGGCGCGGTGGAGATCCTGATCGAGCGCGTCACCGGCGCGCACGAGGCGACGGTGCAGCTGGGCGTGAGCAAGAAGCCCAAGGAGGGCGGGCGGATCGAACTGGGCGATGGCAGCCATGCTACCGTGCTGGGCCGCGAAGGCGCGTTCTTCAAGCTGCGCTTCGAATCCCCGGAGCCGCTGGAAAGGCTGCTCTCGAAGCTCGGCGAAATGCCGCTGCCGCCCTACATCGAACGCCACGCGGATGCGTCCGACCTGGAGCGCTACCAGACCGTCTACGCGCGCGAACCCGGCGCCGTGGCCGCGCCCACCGCCGGGCTGCATTTCGACGAGCCGCTGCTCGCAGGCCTGCGCGAGCTGGGGGTGGATTCCGGCTATGTCACGCTGCACGTGGGTGCCGGCACGTTCCAGCCGATGCGGGTGGAAGATGTCCACCAGCACACCATGCACCGGGAGTGGCTGAACGTCGGCGCTGCGCTGGTGGAGAAGGTGCGCCGCACGCGGGCGGCCGGCGGGCGGGTGATCGCGGTGGGCACCACGGTGGTGCGGGCGCTGGAGAGCGCGACGAAGGACGGCCAGTTGCACCCGTTCGCGGGCGAGACGCAGATCTTCATCTTCCCGGGTTATCGCATCACCAGCATCGATGGGTTGATCACCAATTTCCACCTGCCGCAGTCGACCTTGTTGATGCTGGTGTCGGCGCTGGCAGGACGGGAGTTCATGCTGGAGGCGTACCGGCATGCGGTGCGCGAGCGGTACCGGTTCTTCTCCTATGGCGACGCCATGCTGATCCTGCCGCGCGCTTGATCTCCTATCCGCCGGATCCGTAGGGTGGGCTTCAGCCCACCAGGCACGTGCATGGCCAGGGGCGGTGGGCTGAAGCCCACCCTACGACGCGCGTGAACCGGCGGGCAGAAGCGCGGCGATGCGATAATGCCGCGATGACTTCCATGACTTTCGAGCTCCTCGCCCGCGACGGCACCGCCCGCCGCGGCCGCCTGGCCTTCGCCCGCGGCACCATCGAGACCCCCGCCTTCATGCCCGTGGGCACTTACGGCTCGGTCAAGGCGATGACGCCGCGCGACATCACCGAGATCGGTGCACAGATCATCCTGGGCAACACGTTCCACCTCTACCTGCGGCCCGGGCTGGAGATCGTGGAAAAGTTCGGCGGGCTGCACCGCTTCATCGGCTGGAACAAACCGATCCTCACCGATTCGGGCGGTTTCCAGGTGTTCTCGCTGGCGCACAAGCGCAAGCTGGCCGAGGAGGGCGTGACCTTCGCCTCGCCGGTGGACGGCTCCAAGGTTTTCCTGTCGCCGGAAGTGTCGATGAAGATCCAGAAGACGCTGGATTCGGACATCGCCATGATCTTCGACGAATGCACGCCGTACCCGGCGACCGAACAGCAGGCGGCCGACTCGATGGCGATGTCGTTGCGGTGGGCCGAGCGCTCGCGGCGCGCGTTCGACGAGCTGGGGAACCCCAATTCGCTGTTCGGCATCGTCCAGGGCGGCGTGTACGAGCCGCTGCGCCGTCGCTCGGCCGAGGGCCTGGTGGGCATCGGTTTCGACGGTTACGCGGTCGGCGGCCTGGCCGTGGGCGAGCCCGAAGACGAGCGCAACCGCACCCTGGATTTCACCGTGGCGATGCTGCCACGGGACAAGCCTCGGTACCTGATGGGCGTGGGTCGACCGGAGGACATCGTCGAGGCGGTGCGCCGCGGTATCGACATGTTCGACTGCGTGATGCCCACCCGCAACGCGCGCAACGGTTTCCTGTTCGTGCCCGAAGGCACCCTGCGTATCCGCAATGCCAAGTACGCCGACGACACGCGGGTGATCGAGGAGGGCTGCGACTGCTACGCCTGCGCCAACGGCTTCTCGCGCGCCTACCTGCGGCACCTCGACCGATGCAACGAGATTCTCGCCAGCCAGCTGGCTACCCACCACAACCTGCGCCATTACCAGCGCTTGATGGCCGGGCTGCGCGAGGCGATCGCCGCCGGAGCGCTGGAGGACTTCGTCGCCGCGTTCTACGCCCGCCGGCGGGGGGCCGCGGCGTAGGAGCGCGCTTGGGCGCGGCCGCCATGATGGCCACACCCGGGAGCTCGCGTATGGCGGAGATGGCGGCCGCGCCCAAGTGCGCTCCTACAGTACCGAGGGAACTTCCCGCCGCGGCCGTTTACCAAGGCGCGGAGCTTGCAAACGCAGCCACCCGCCGCCATGCAGGAACGCGTGAACGCTCCGTGCATGCCCTTGGGCCGCATGGCATAATCCAAGACCTTTTTCGGGCGCGGGCAGAAATCCCTGTCCACGCCGCTACTTGCAGGATGAAACGATGAGCCTTCCGATGTCCCTGGTGATCGCCCAGGCCGCCCCCGCCGCCGCGCCGGGCAACCCGCTTTTCAGCTTCCTGCCGCTGATCGCGCTGTTCGTCATCTTCTATTTCCTGATGATCCGCCCGCAGATGAAGCGCCAGAAGGAACACCGCAACATGGTCTCGGCGCTGGCCAAGGGCGACGAGGTGGTGACCAACGGCGGCATGGCCGGTCGCGTGGAAGAGGTGGGCGAGAGCTTCCTGACCGTCGAGATCGCGCCGAACGTGAAGGTCAAGCTGCAGAAGGGCGCCATTTCCCAGGTGCTGCCCAAGGGCTCGCTGAAGGCCTCCTGATCAGGCCGACCCAGGCCATCCGCCGCGGCCGAGGGGGCCGCGGCCTTCGAAGTAACGAGAACGGGCTTCCCAGGCATGAGTGACTTTCCACGCTGGAAATACGCGCTGGTCGCGTTGGTATTGCTGTTCGGCATCATCTACGCGCTGCCCAACGCCTTCCCGCCGGTACCGTCGGTGCAGGTGCTCGCCACCCACGGCGCGCCGCTCGATGCCTCGGTCAAGCAGAAGGTGGCCGATGCGCTGACCGCGCAGAAGGTGGCCTACAGCGGGCTGGAGATCGACGGTGACCACCTGGTCGCCGACTTCCCCAACGCCGACGTGCAGGCCAAGGCGGCCGACGTCGTCAAGGCCGCGCTGGGCGACGATTACACCGTGGCGCTCAACCTGGCCTCGACCGTGCCGGGATGGCTGCGCGCCATCCACGCCAATTCGATGCCGCTGGGCCTGGACCTTCAGGGCGGCGTGCACTTCCTGATGGCGGTCGACCAGAACGCCGTCGTCGACAAGCAGGAAGAGCGTTATGCCGACGACATCCGCGCCCTGCTGCGCGAGAAGAACATCCGCTACGAGTCGCTGACCCGCAGCTCCCAGCGCGGGCAGGGCATCAACGTGGTGCTGCGCTCGGCTGCCGACCGCAGCGCGGCGACCGACGCGATCGCCATCGACTATCCGGACCTGCTGGTGCAGGAACGCAGCAGCACCGGCGACCGCTTCCCGCTCAACGTGACCGTCAAGCCGGAGAAACTGCGCGAGCTGGCGCTGGCCACCATCCGCCAGAACACCGCCACGCTGCGCAACCGCATCAATGCGCTGGGCGTCTCCGAGCCGGTCATCCAGCAGCAGGGCGAAGACCAGATCGTGGTCGAACTGGCCGGCGTGCAGAACCCGGCCGAGGCCAAGAAGGTGATCGGCGCCATCGCCACGCTGGAATATCGCGCCGGCATCGGCTATCCCGGCGACCCGCGCGCCGTCGAGGCCGCGCGCACCGGCAACGTTCCGCCGGACGCCAATCTGTACTACGAGCGCGGCAGCAACCTGCCGGTGCTGGTCAGCAAGCGCATCATCGTCACCGGCGACGAACTGGCCGACGCCGCTTCGGGCATCGACCAGCAGAGCGGCACGCCCAAGGTGGACGTCACCCTGAGCGCGTCCGGCGCCAAGAAGATGCTCGACTTCACCAGCGCCAACGTCGGCAAGCCGATGGCGGTGGTCTACGTGGAGACTGTCTACGACACCAAGATCGTCGACGGCAAGGAAGTCCACATTCCGCACACCACCCAGGAGGTCATCAGTGACGCGACCATCCAGGGCGTGTTCGGCAAGCAGTTCCAGACCACCGGCCTGAACAGCCCGAAGGAAGCCTCCGAGCTGGCGCTGCTGCTCAAGGGGGGCTCGCTGGCCGCGCCGATGAACATCGCCTCGCAGTCCGTGATCGGCCCGAGCATGGGCCAGGACAACATCGAGAAGGGCCTGCGCGCGGTATTGCTGGGCCTGGGCCTGGTGCTGCTGGCCGCGGCGATCTATTACCACCTGTTCGGCCTGGTGGCCGACATCGCGCTGTTCTTCAACCTGGTGATCCTGGTCGCGGTGATGTCGATGATCGGCGTGACCCTGACCATGCCGGGCATCGCCGGCATCGTGCTGACCCTGGGCATGGCGATCGATGCCAACGTGCTGATCTGCGAGCGCGTGCGCGAGGAACTGCGCAACGGCTCCAGCCCGCACGCCTCGATCCGCGCCGGCTACGAAAAGGCCTGGGCGACCATTCTCGATGCCAACGTCACCCACCTGATCGCCGCGCTGGCGCTGACCACGATGGGCTCGGGTCCGATCAAGGGCTTCGGCGTGACGCTGCTGATCGGCATCCTGACCTCGATGTTCACCTCGGTCACCGTGACCCACGCGATCACCGCGTTGATCCACGGCAATCGCAAGCTCAAGACCCTTTCGGTGTAAGGGGCGGGACACGCAATGGAAATCTTCAACCACAACAGCAATGTTCCGTTCCTGCACTGGCGCAAGATCAGCACCGTCATCGCCGCCGTGCTGATGATCGCCTCGATCGCGCTGCTGTTCACCCGCGGCCTCAACTACGGCCTGGACTTCACCGGCGGCATCTCGGTCGAGGTCAAGTACGAGCGTGCGGTCGACGTCGGCGACGTGCGTCGCGCGCTGGACGAGGGCGGTATCGAAAATCCGGTGGTGCAGAGCCTGGGTGGTTCGCGGCAGGTGTTGATCCGCCTGCAGCCGAAGAAGGTGGAAGGTGACGCGGCCGCGGCCGGCGAGAGCGCCTCCACTCGCGCCGACAAGGTGGCCGCCAGCGTGATGGCGGCGCTGAAGAAGGATCGCCCGGACGCTACCGAGAACAGCCACAGCTTCGTCAGCCCGCAGGTGGGCGACGAGCTCAAGAGCGATGGCTCGATCGCGGCGATCTTCGTGATGATCGGCATCGGCGTGTACCTGTGGATCCGCTTCGAGCGCCGTTTCGCCATCGCCGCGCTGCTCACCGAGGTGCACGACACGCTGGTGACGCTGGGCGTGATCTCGCTGGTGCAGCGCGAGTTCGACCTGACCGTGCTGGCCTCGGTGCTGGCGGTGATCGGCTACTCGATCAACGACAAGGTGGTGGTGTTCGACCGTATCCGCGAGTTGTTCCGGTTGTCCCGCAAGGCCGAGCCGGAAGAGATCCTCAACCGCTCGATCAACACCACGCTGTCGCGAACCATCATCACGTCGCTGTTCACCGGCATCACCATGGCGGCGCTGTACTTTTTCGGTGGCCCGCAGGTGCACGGTTTTGCGATCACCATGTTGATCGGCATCGTGGTCGGCACCTTGTCCTCGATCTTCGTGGCGAGCCCGATCCTGCTGTGGCTGGGCGTGTCCAAGAAGGACCTGATGCCGCAGACCAAGGACAATCCGGAGCTGGCGCGCCGGCCTTGAGTTTCCCGGTACGGGATTGGAAAAGCCCGGCTTCGTGCCGGGCTTTTTTGTGGCGTCGCTCGAGAGCCGCCGCTCTGCTCCCTCTCCCCTCCGGGAGAGGGCTGGGGTGAGGGGCCGGGGCTCGCGGGAATGTCGGCAAGGGCGCTGTGCCGTTTGTCGCATTGGCCGCGTCCTTCCTAGACCTGGCTCGCCTGCGGCGGGCTTTCGATCGCCTGTCGGCGCTCGAGTCACTTTTCTTTGCGGACCCAAAGAAAAGTAACCAAAAGAAAGGGTCTGGTGGAGCGCGGGGAGAGAGAAGAGCTAGGCGCCCTCTCGCCTTGCCTGGCTTGCGCCTGCTCATAGAGGAGCTGCCGCCGCTTTACCGCGGTCGCTCGGGAGCTGCGTGCTCTGCTCCCTCTCCCCTCCGGGGAGAGGGCTGGGGTGAGGGGCCGGGGCTCGCCGGAATGTGGCAATGACGTTGTTTGGCTCGCCGTTCTTGCGCGGTGCTTCCGCGACCTGGCCCGCATGCGGCGGGCTTTCGATCGCCTGTCGGCGCTCGAGTCACTTTTCTTTGCGGACCCAAAGAAAAGTAACCAAAAGAAAGGGTCTGTGGAGCGCGGGGTGGGAGAAGAGCTAGGTGCCTTCTTGCCTTGCCTGGCGGGCGCCTGCTCGTAGAGGAGCTGCCGCCGCTTTACCGCGGTCGCTCGGGAGCCGCGTGCTCTGCTCCCTCTCCCCTCCGGGGAGAGGGCTGGGGTGAGGGGCCGGGGCTCGCGGGGATGCGGGCAGGAACGTTGCTGCTCTTGCGCGGCCTTTCCGCCACTTGGCTCGCCTGCGCCGGGCTTCTTCGGTTGGGCGGTTGCCGGTGGCCGACAAGTCGCCGCGGTCGGGCGATGAACCTAAATTTTTTTGTTGCCGAACCGATAACCCGGAATGCTGCCAGGCCTCGTGCCGCCGGAGTGTTGGACATGTTGGTTTTGGTTGGTTCGTTGATCGTGCTGGGCTGCGTGCTCGGTGGTTATGTGATGTCGCACGGCAAGCTGCTGGCGCTGTGGCAGCCGTATGAGTTGCTGATCATCTTCGGTGGCGCGATCGGCGCCTTCCTGGCGGCCAATCCCGGCAAGATCGTCAAGGCCGCGCTGAGTGACGTGGGCAGCCTGCTGAAGGGTCCGAAGTACCGCAAGCAGGACTACGTGGATCTGCTGGCGCTGCTGTACGACATCTTCGGCGTGATGCGCAAGGAAGGCGTGCTCGGCATGGAGCCGCACATCGAGGACCCGCAATCGAGTCCGGTCTTCTCGGCTTATCCGCGTCTGCTGGGCGAGCACCACCTGGTCGAGTTCATTACCGATTGCCTGCGCCTGATCGTCGGCGGCAGCATGGAGGCGCATGAGCTGGAGGCGCTGCTGGACGCCGAAGTCGACAACCATCACCACGAAGCCGAGGCACCCGCGCAGGCGGTGGCCAAGATGGCCGATGCGCTGCCGGGCTTCGGCATCGTGGCGGCGGTGCTGGGCATCGTCACCACCATGTCCAACCTGGGCGGCGACACCTCGCAGATCGGTGCGCACATCGCCGGCGCGCTGGTTGGCACGTTCCTGGGCATTCTGCTCTGCTACGGCTTCATCGGCCCACTGGCGGCGGCGATGGAGAGCCGCGTGCGAGAGGACGGCAAGGCCTTCGAGTGCGTCAAGGTGGCGCTGCTGGCCAACATGCGCGGCTACAACCCCAAGGTGTCGGTGGAGTTCGCGCGCAAGGTGCTGTCGGCCCATTCGCGACCCAACTTCCAGGATCTCGAGGATCACCTCAAGGGCGCGCGCGCCGGAGCCGGTGCATGAGCGAGGGGGGCGGCCCGCCGATCATCATCAAGCGGGTGAAGAAGCAGGCGCATGGCCATCACGGTGGCGCCTGGAAGGTCGCCTACGCGGACTTCGTCACCGCGATGATGGCGTTCTTCCTGGTGATGTGGATCCTCGGCGCCGGCACGCGTGAGCAGAAGGCGGCCATTTCCGAGTACTTCCGCAACCCCAGCATGACCCCGGGCAACGCCACGGTCGCACCGCCGGGCCAGATGGGCCCCGGTGGCGCCAGTGACGCGGCCGTGCAGCTGGGCGGCGCTATGGATCTGTCCCATGGCCCGGGCAAGGACCGCCACAACGGCCCGTCGGCCCCGGTGTCCAAGGAGGCGCTCGAGCAGCGTGCCCGCGCGCAGGAAAAGGCACGGCTGCAGGAACTGATGGAGCAGTTGCACGCGGCCATCCAGAACAGCCAGGCGCTGGCGCCATTCAAGGACCAGTTGCTGCTGGACATCACCTCCGAAGGGTTGCGCATCCAGATCGTCGACAAGCTCAACCGCCCGATGTTCGACCTGGGCAGCGCGCAGCTGAAGGACTACACGCGCGCCATCCTCGGCGAGCTGGGCGATTTTATCAATCGCGTGCCCAACCGCATCAGCATCACCGGCCACACCGACGACGCGCCGTACGCCGACGAGCGCGACTACAGCAACTGGGAGCTGTCCACCGATCGCGCCAATGCCGCGCGCCGCGCTTTACTGGCCGGCGGCATGCTCGATGGAAAGACTGCCCGCGTGCTCGGGCTGGCCGCCTCGGTGCCGCTGGACAAGGCCCATCCGGCCAACCCGATCAACCGGCGCATCAGCATCATCGTGATGACCAAAGCGGCCGAGGCGGCGGCATTGTCGCAGGACGTGGTCGACATCCGCCCGCCGTTGCCCGGCAAGGCGCCCACGGCGGCCACGCAAGCCGCGCCGGCGCCGACCGCGGACATCGTCCCGCCCGCGGCGGAACCGACGCAGGGCGCGCCCCCCGGCAACCTCATTCCCGCCAGCGAGCCCGTAGCGATCACGGCGCTGCCGATCCCGCCGACGCTGCGTCCCGCGGGTCGCTGAGCTTTCGGCGCCTACCCACCGCCGCTCCTGCAAGGGATCGGGCCAGCGGGTAATAAGGGTTGCCTACAGGAGGACGCCCGGCTCCGCTGCCACCTCCGGCAACGGCACGGCGATGTGGCAGGCCAGGCCGCTTTCGCGGTAGTCGATGCAGACGGCGCCGTTGCGTGAGGGGTTGAGGCTGCGTTCGATCAGCCGCGTGCCGAACCCCTTGCGCTCCGGCGGGCGCACGGAAGGGCCGCCATGTTCGACCCAGTCCAGGTAAAGCACGCGCCGGCCGTCGGCTTCGCCCAGCCGCCAGTGGATGCGCACGCCGCCGCCGCGGTTGCCCAGCGCGCCGTACTTGATCGCGTTGGTGGCCAGCTCGTGCAGCGCCATGGCGAAGGACAGCGCGTTCTGCGGCGACAGCCGCACGCGGGGCCCCTCGATGTCGAAACGCTCGCTGCCGCGGAAATTGTGCGATCGCGCCATCTGTTCGACCAGGTCGCCCAGCAGGGCACTGAGCCAGTGCTCGCGGGTCAGCACGTCGTGCGCGTGCGAGAGCGAGATCAGGCGCGCGTTGAACACCTCGGCCGCACTTTCCACCGACGGAGCCCCGCTGAACGATTGCGCGGCGAGCGACTGCACGATGGCCAGGGTGTTCTTCACCCGGTGATTGAGTTCGTTGATCATCGTGCGCTGCTGCTGCTCGGACAGCTTGCGCTCCTGCACGTCGACCATCAGGCCGGCGAAGCAGGTCGGTTTCCCGTTCGGGTCCTGCTCGCAGCGTCCGGAGGCTTCGACCCACAGGTAAGTGTCGTCCGGCTGGCGGATGCGGTACTGGCAGCGGTAGGGCGCGCCCTGCAGGCTTTCGCGGATGCGCGCCTCCACTTCCGGCCGGTCGCGCGGGTGGATGCGCTCGGTGAAAACATCGATCGGCACGCCGGCGGCCGCCTGGGCCGGATCGATCGAAAAGGTGCGTGCGAAGCGGCTGTCGGCGGTGACACGGTCGGCCTGGATGTCCCACAACCAGGTGCCGATCACCGCGCCGGCATCGAGCGCGAGCTCGACCTGTTCGCGGGCGCGATGGTACGCGCGCTCGGCATTCACGCGGGCGGTGGTTTCCACCACGGTGGCCAGGAAGCCGCGCGGCGCACCGTCGCCGTCGCGCAGCGGGGTGTAGTCCAGGTCCAGCCAGACCTCCTCGGCATGGCCGTGGCGGAACAGCACCAGCGGCTGGTCCTTGTAGGACAGCGGCCGGCCCGCCAGCGTCGTGTCCAGCACGTGCTGGTTGAACTCGGCCACTTCGGGCCAGGCCGCCAGCACATTGAGGCCGAGCAGGTACGGATGGCGTCCGCCAGCGAATACGGCGTAGGCGTCGTTGTAGACCAGTTGGGCGTCCGGGCCCCAGGCCATCACCATCGGCAGGTTGGAGGACAGGATGATGTCGACCACGGTACGCAACGCCTGCGGCCACGATGCCATCGGCCCCAGCGCGGTAGCGCCCCAGTCGTAGCTGCGCACGCGCTGCGCCATCCCTGGATCGGCTTGCATCCGTTGGTTATCGTCCATGGGCCGCATGTTCGTCGGTTTTGTTTTCTTCCACTATAGGCGCGCGCCATGCACGGCACGTCATCGCAGCACCCGGAACACGGGAGCCTGCCTGCCCCCGCGACGGCGCGCGCCAGCTCGGCGCCGCCACGTGCAGGCAGCCTCGGCGTGGCGCGGCTCAGTCGTGCCGCGGAAGGCGCTGGTCGAGCTCGGCCAGCCGGGCGGGGGTGCCGACGTCGGTCCACGCTCCGCGGTGGTGCGTACCGCCGATTTGGCCGCGCGCCATGGCTGCGCGCAGCAGCGGAGCAAGCTTGAACCGCGGCGGCGTGTCGTCGGCGCCGGCGGCGTCGCCTATCGCCGCGCGCCAGTGCTCCAGCAGCTCGCGGCGGTAGACGCCGATGCCGCTGAAGGTCAACCGCGGCATGCCTTCGTCGTGCAGGTGACTTTGGGCGTCGAGGGCGAAATCGCCCTGCGGGTGATGCGCGGGATTTTCGACCATCACCAGCTGCGCGAGGCCCTGCGGCTCCAGCGGCAGCGCGGCATAGTCCACATCGCTGTGGATGTCGCCGTTGACCGCGATGAAGGGCGCCTCGCCAAGCAACGGCAGTGCGTTGAGCATGCCGCCGCCGGTTTCCAGCGGCACCGTGCCCTCGTAGGCGTAGCGGATGCGCAGGCCCCAGCGGCTGCCGTCGCCCAGCGCCTCGGGGAACTGACCGGCCAGGTGTGACGTGTTGATCACCACGTAATGCACGCCGGCGGCGGCGAGCTTTTCCAGATGCCATACGATCAGCGGCTTGCCGCCGGCCTCGAGCAACGGTTTGGGTGTGTTCTCGGTGAGCGGACGCATGCGCTCGCCCAGGCCCGCGGCGAAGATCAGCGCGTGCCTCATGCGGTCGCCGGCTTGGTGATGTCGCGATCGCCGATGCAACGCTCGATCAAGGCAGCGAAGTCGGCCAGTTCGGGATAGCGGCGCGCGACGTCGAGCACGTAGCCGAGCACGCGCGGCAGGTCGGCCAGATACCCGCGTTTGCCGTCGCGGTACCACAGGCGGCAGAAGATGCCGAGCACCTTGAGGTGGCGCTGCAGGCCGATCAAGTCGACCCAGCGGCGGAAGCGGGCGGTATCGACCGCGGCATCGAGCAGGCTGGCCTGAAGCGCGCGCTGGCGATATTGCTCGACCCACTGCGTGATGCGCGCCTCGTCCCAGGCGATGTAGCAATCGCGCAGCAGGGAGGCCAGGTCGTAAGCGAGCGGACCGTGCAGCGCGCCCTGGAAGTCGATGATGCCAGGGTTGCGCAACAGCGGCACGCGATCGGCTGATTGCGGAGCCGGCTCGGTTTCAAGCAAGGGCGTCAGGCAGGGCAGCCCGCGCCCACCGGCTGCGGCGTCCCCGACGAGCATCAGGTTGCGGCTGTGGAAATCCCGATGCACGAACACGCGCGGCTGCTCGGCGGCGTTGTGCAGCAGCACGGTGAATGCCTGCTCGATCACGTCCCACTCTTCGCACTCGGGCGTGTAGCCCAGGTGGCGCTGCAGGAACCATTCGGGCATCAGCTCCAGTTCGCGCTGCAGGAAGGCGTGGTTGTACGGCGGCAGGTCGGTGCCATCGACGCGGGTCTGCAGGCGCAGCAGGGCGTCCATGGCCTGGCCGTAGAGTGCATCGACCGTGTCGTCAGCCAAGGCCGGCAGGTAGGGCTGCCGGCCAAGGTCCTCGATCAGCAGGAAGCCTTGCGCGAGATCGTGCGCGAGCACCGCGGGAGCGTGCAGCCCGGCCGCGCGCAGGCGCTCGCCGATGGCCAGCCATGGCGCGGGGTCTTCCAGTGCCGGGGGCGAGTCCATCACGATCCAGCTGGTGCCCTCCGACTGCGTGCGCCAATAGCTGCGGAAACTGGCGTCGGACGAGGCCGGCTCCAGCGTGAGCGTGGTATCGCCGAGGGTGGCGCGGGCCCAGGCGAGGCGGGTGACGGCACGGTCGGGGGCGGTGGTCATGGGCGTGTGGGGCAGGGGCATCGCCCCAGCTTAGCGAGCCGACGCGCGCGCGGTCCATGGGACGGTGTAGGCGGCGGGTGGCGGGAGGTTCATTCCGTGAGACGGCGTTCTGGGATACTCGGGACTTGCGCGCTGCTTGCATGGTGGGCTGAAGCCCACCCTGCGGTGGCGCCTGCCCATTTGCTGGAGATCCCGACCGCATGACCCGACGATCCGGAAGCGCCGACCTGCCGCTGCATGGCGGGCGCGTGCCGCGCTGGCTGGCGGACCGGATGACGCGGCTGGGCGCGCTGATGGCCGAGGTGATCGTGCGCGAGTACGGCCGCGACGAATTCCTGCGCAGGTTGGCCCACCCGTTCTGGTTCCAGTCCTTCGGCGCGGTGATGGGCATGGACTGGCATTCCTCCGGCATCACCACCAGCGTGATCGGTGCGCTCAAGCGCGGGCTGGCGCCGCTGTCGGGCGAGCTGGGCATCCACGCGTGTGGCGGGCGCGGCAAGTATTCGCGCGCCACGCCGGGCGAGCTGGTGGCGATCGGCGAGAGGGTCGGCTTCGACGGCAGCGCGCTGGCAAGCGCGAGCCGGCTGGTGGCCAAGGTGGACAGTGCCGCGGTGCAGGATGGGTTCGATCTCTACCTGCACGGTTTCATCGTCAGCGACGACGGCCAGTGGGTGGTGGTGCAGCAGGGCATGAACGGCGAGCGCCGCCAGGCGCGCCGCTACCACTGGCTGTCGGAGAACCTCAAAAGCTTCGTCGACGACCCGCACGCGGCGGTCGATGGGCCGGGGCAGGGGCGCATCGTGAACCTGGCCGACCGTCGCGCGCAGGCCTCGCGCCTGGCGCAACTGGATCTGCTGCAGACGCTGGGACCCGACGGCATCGCGCGCGAACTGGGGCGCATCGAAGGCAAGCCTGCGCCCGCGCCGCCGGCCGACGCACCGCTGCAACTGGGGCTGTTGCCGCACCTTTCGATGCCCGACCACCACGACGTGCGCGGTACCGACGTGGTCACGCGGCGCCTGCATGGCGCGCTGGCCGCCGCGGCGCAGAACGGTCCGCGCGATTTCATCGAACTGCTGCAGGTGCCGGGCGTGGGCGCCCGCACCGTGCGCGCGCTGGCGATGGTGGCCGAGGTGGTGCATGGCGCGCCGTGCCGTTTCAGCGATCCGGCGCGCTTCTCGCTGGCGCACGGCGGCAAGGACCGCCACCCGTTCCCGGTACCCACGCGCGTCTACGACCACACCATCGGCGTGCTGAAGTCCGCCGTGGAGAACGCGAAGCTGGGCCGCGACGAACAACTGGCCGCGCTCAAGCGGCTCGACGAACAGGCGCGCCGGCTGGAACGGCACGCCAAGGGCCCGTCGGTGGAGCAGTACATCGCCGACGAGCGCGCGCGCTCGCACGAGTACGGCGGACGCAGCGTGTTTGGCTGGGAGCCGCCGGCGGAGCTGTCAGCCGGGCGGAAGAAAGTTTCCTAGCGCTTCGTAGGGTGGGCTTCAGCCCACCGCCTTTCCCGCAAGCGCGTGGTGGGCTGAAGCCCACCCTACGGTCGGTCTCAAGATCGGGACGGTATGGCCCAGCAGCACTGCGCGTAGGCGCGAAGCGCCGAAGTCGTGCGCCTGCCCCGGCCTCCACATGGGCGCCCCGCGGAGCGCGGTCAGTGCCGGTGTCGCGATGCCAGCTTCAGGCAACGCTGGTAGCGCCCATCCACGCGCTTGGCGAACCAGGCGGTGGTGAGCTTGCGGGTGATCTTGGGGCTTTCCAGGCGGATGCGCGGCAGCATGGCGCGCGGCAGCGGCTTGCGGGCGGTGGCCTCGGCCAGCTCAAACACGCGTGCGTACAGGTCGGTGCGCGCGAAGTCGGGGCTCTCGCCCTGCGCCAGTGCGTCGTGGATGTCGCCTTCGTCCAGGTCCAGCCGGCCCACCAGCGTGCGCACAGCGCGTTCGGTGGCGCCGACGCCGCCGTCGTAGCGGAGCAGGTCGCCGTCGAAGTCCAGCGGAATGCCGGAGGCCACGCTCACGGCGTTCTGGAACGCTGCATTGCGGCTGGCGTACCAGCCGGCGTTGAAGTCGGCGAAGCGGTAGAGCATGCGCGGGTAGTCCGCCGGATAGCCCAGCAGATGGGCGATCCCGAAATACATGCCGCCGCGACGGCTGAACACCTCGTGGCGAATCGACCCGTCGACGGGGTACGGATAGGCGTGATCGTTCGCGTAATCTTCGGCGAAGGCCACGCTGACCTGCATCGGGCCGCCGGTGTGCACCGGGTTGCCGTCGCCCAGCAGCCGCCGGCCCAGCGGCACCATGCCGATGAAGTCCTCGTACAGCCGGCTGAGCTCGCGCTCGGTGCGCACCGCGGCCAGGCGCTCGCCGTAGCTCTTGCCGCCGGGTGAGTCCAGCGCGAGCGCGGCGCGCACGAGAAACCCGGGGATGTGGTGTTGCGCGGCGCGACGGTCGATCTCCTTGCGCGCGATGCGGGCCAGGCCGGGCACTTGGGGTTCCGCGTGGAAGGACGACTCCTGCGCGGTAACGGCCAGCGCTGCGCACAGGTTGCTGTCGGTCGGCGGGATGTCCAGCGCGGCGAAGGCGGCGTAGACATCGGTTGCCCAGCCGCCGCGGTCGGCGGTATCGGCGGGCAGCATCCGCACGATCTGCGCGCGCACCTCGGCCGGGCGGCGCGGCGGCGCTTCCACGCGCGGCCGCGCGCAGCCGCCGAGCAGCGCGAGCAGGGCGAGCATGGTTGCGAGGCGCAGGCAGGACCTGGTGCCCGACCTCTCCCCGGCGGATGCGGCAGGGACTTTCATCTCCCGGCCTCCTTGCGCCGTCGGCGCCTCCAGCGCAGCCAGCGCCGCTCCAGCTGGCTCAGCGCCCAGCGCGTGGGGCGGCGCAGGAAGGGCAGATCCTGGGCGAGCAGCACCAGGCCCAGCGGCAACATCCACAAGCCCAGCAGCGGCAGGAAGCTGAACAGCCCGGCCACGATCAACAGCACGCCCACCGGAATGCGTACCCAGCGCGACGAAGGCGCACGCAGCCACCGCAGCGGCAGGCGGACCCAGCGCGGCAGCCGGCGCTCGAAGCGATCGAGCCGTCGGTTGAGGCGGTCTATGTCTTTGAGCACCCGAAACTCCGGTCGCGACGGCTTGTCATTCGACTATGCGCCGTACTGAAACGCCAGCGCGCAGGTTCTGCCGGTTCAGCGGCGGCTACGCATCAGGCGGATCAACCAGCCCATGCCGGCCAGCCCCAGCGCCAGGCCGATACCCGCACCCCAAAGCGCACCCGTCGTGCCGTTCAGGGCGTAACCGATGCCGAAGCCGAGCAGGAAGAACAGCGGAACCGGAAGACAACCCATGGAGCATCGAAATGGGTTCGCTCAGCGGCAGGTTCAACCGTACCGGGCCCGGGAACCACGTCACGCCCGCGATGCCGGAAGGTCGGAACCGGCGTGGGTGTTTGGTTAGTATCGGGATTCTTGCCGGGGGAGATGAGCCATGAAGCGCCTGTGGATCGGATTGATCGTCGTCGTGTTGGCGTTGGTGGCACTCGCCGCCGCGGCCTTGCTGCTGGTGGACGTCAACCACTTCCGTCCGCAGATCCAGGCCTCGCTGGGCAAGGCGGTCGGGCGCCAGGTGAGCATCGGCAAGCTCCACATGGCGCTGTGGTCCGGCTCGCTGGAGGCGGAGCAGATCCGCATCGGCGACGACCCGGCCTTCGGCGAACAGCCCTTCGTCAGCGCCCGGTCGCTGGAACTGGGCGTGCAACTGTGGCCGCTGCTGGTCCACCGCGAACTGCACGTCACCTCGCTGACGCTCGAACAGCCCGTGGTGCGCCTGCTGCAGAACCGCAAGGGCGAGTGGAACTTTGCCGGGCTTGGTGGCGGGCCGGCGCCGGCACCGGAAGAGGCGGCCGCGGCGCCGTCCGGGCTCACGGTCGAGCGGTTGCGCATCGAGGACGGACGCATCGAACTGACGCGCATGGCCGGCGACCGCAAGGTCTACAGCCACGTGCGGCTGAGCGCGGACCATGTCGGCACGCAGACGGCGTTCCCGTTCCAGCTTGCCGCCGACATCGCCGGCGGCGGCACGCTGGCGCTCGAGGGCAAGCTTGGTCCGTGGAAGGCGGGCAACGCCGTGCTGACGCCGGTCGACGCGCAACTGGCGATGCATGACCTGGACCTGGTCGGCGCCGGGCTGATGGCGCGCGACAGTGGCGTCGGCGGCGTGCTCGACCTGGATACGCGCATTGTCTCGGCCAAGGGCGTGCTGACCTCGAAGGGCCGCATCGAGGCGCGCAAGCTGCAACTGGTCGCCTCCGGCGCACCTTCCCCGCAGCCGTTGCAGATCGACTACAACGCCAGTTATCGGCTGGCCGCCGGCACCGGCCGCATCAGCGGCACCGTGCTGCATAGCGGCGCGGCCGAGCTGGCCATCGGCGGCAGCTTCGACAACCGGCCGGCGGTGATGAAGCTGGACCTCACCGTGAAAGGCCAGCGGCAGCCGATCGACGACCTGCAGCCGCTGCTGCCGGTGTTCGGGGTGATCCTGCCGAAGGACTCGCGGCTGGCCGGCGGTACCGCCAGCATGGATCTCACCGTGCGCGGCCCGCTCGATGCCCTGGTCATCCACGGCCCGGTCGCGCTGGACGACACGCGGCTGGCCGGCTACAGCCTGGGCGCCAAGCTCGGTGGCGCGCTGGCGCTGGTCGGCATCAGCGCGCCGAAGGACACCGTGATCCGCCACGCCGAGGCCACGCTCACCATCTCGCCCAAGGGGATCGACGCCGACCCGGCCCGCGCGCAGATCGCGCAGCTGGGCAGTTTCACCGGCTAGGGCCGCATGGCTGCCGACGGCGGGCTCGATTTCCGCATGCTGGTCAAGCTGGACAAGGGCATCACCGGGGCCGGCCAGGCCGGGCAGGGGCTGGCTGGCCTGCTGGGTGGTTCCAAGGCCGGCAGCGCCCTCGGCGGCCTGCTCAAGGGCATGAGTACCAACGGCGTGGGCGTGCATGTGGGCGGCACCGCCAGCGCGCCCAGCTTCAAGCTCGACCCGCGTGCCGCCGCCGGATTGCTGGAAGCCGGCAGCCACGGCGACAGCGCCAAGCCGGCGACGCGCGAGCCGCCCAGCAAGAAGAAAGAGGACGTGCTCAACAACCTGCTGCAGAACGCGCTCAATCCGGGGCATTGAGCTTGGCCGACGCGGAAGCGGCCGATTACATCGTGATCGGTGCCGGCCCGGCCGGCTGCGCGGTGGCGGCGCGGCTGGCCGATGCGCCGGAGCGGCCGTCAGTGTGCCTCGTGGAAACGGGGCCGGCCACGCCCTCCTGGCTCAGCCGGGTGCCGCTGGGCATCGCCGCGCTGGTGCCGTTCCGCAACCGTCACAACTACGCCTACCAGACCGTACCGCAAGAGCAACTGGATGGCCGTCGCGGCTACGTGCCCCGCGGCCGCGGCGTGGGTGGCAGCAGCCTGATCAACGCGATGATCTGTACCCGCGGCCAGCCCCAGGATTACGACGGCTGGGCAGCGCTCGGTTGCGCGGGCTGGAGTTGGCGCGAGGTGTTGCCGCTGTTCCGCCGCATCGAAGACAACCAGCGCGGGGCCGACGACTGGCACGGGGTCGGCGGGCCGCTGCCGGTGAGCGACCTGCGCTCGCCCAGTCCGCTCAGCCGCGTCTTCGTCGATGCGGCGGTGCAGTGCGGCTATCGGCCCAACGACGACTTCAACGGCCCTCGCCAAGAGGGCGTGGGCCTGTACCAGGTGTTCCAGCGCGACGGTCACCGGGTCGATGCCGGAAGCGCCTACCTCGGCGATGGCGGGGCCCGGCCCAACCTGCGCGTGCTGGCCGGGCAGCCGGTGCGGCGCATCCTGTTCGAGGGGAAGCGTGCGTGCGGCGTCATCATCGGTGGGCGGCAGCTGCAGGCGCGGCGCGAGGTGATCCTGTGCGCCGGCGCGATCGGCTCGCCGCAGTTGCTGATGCTCTCGGGCGTTGGCCCGGCGGCGCACTTGCGCGAACTAGGCATCCCGGTGGTGCATGACGCGCCGGACGTGGGCGAGCACCTGCAGGACCACATCGACTACGCCGCCAACGTACGGATGCGCGCCGCGGGCCTGCTTGGCCTGCATCCGGTGGCGGTGGCGCGCGTGGCCGGCAGCATCGGCGCGTTCCGCGCGCGCGGCGAAGGCCTGCTGACCAGCAACGCCGCCGAGGCCGGCGGTTTCATCAAGAGCGATCCGGCGCTGGACCGGCCGGACCTGCAACTGCATTTCTGCGTCGGCATGGTCGATGACCACAACCGCCGCATGCACCTGTCCACCGGCATCGCGCTGCACGTCTGCGTGTTGCGCCCGCAAAGCCGCGGCCGCGTGCGCCTGGCCGCGGCCGACATCGCCCGCGCGCCGTTGATCGATCCGCACTTCCTCGCCGCGCCGCAGGATCGGGAGCTGCTGCTCGAGGGCGCGCGCATCGTGCGCCGCATCCTCGCCGCACCGGTATGGGCCCCCTACCGCGGGCGGCCGTTGCACGGCAACGGCGCGGAGGACGACGAGGGTTTGCGCGCGCTGATCCGCGCGCACGCCGACACCATCTATCACCCGGTCGGCACCTGCCGCATGGGTGCCGATGCGCGTGCCGTGGTCGACCCGCAGTTGCGCGTGCGCGGCGTACAGGGCCTGCGCGTGGCCGACGCTTCGATCATGCCCACGCTCGTGAGCGGAAACACCGAGGCGCCCTCGGCCATGATCGGCGAGAGGGCGGCAGCCTTCGTATTGGCCGGTCCCGACTGAGCCCGGCATCGCCGCCGCCTCACCGTCCGCCGACCGATCACCGTGCCGAGCACCTGTAGAGCCCACTTGCGGGCTATCGGGCGAGCGGAAAGCCACACCCGCCCGAAGACACCTGCAACGACCGGCGGCGGCTGGACGCGCGCGACCGTAGGGGCATCCGGACGGGACCGGACGCGCACGGGCGCGCTCTTTACGGAAACCCTCGAAAAACGAAAGCTTCCGACGCCCACTGTGGGAGCCCACTTGTGGGCGATGCTTCTGCCGGTGCAATCAGGCGTAAGGGCATCGCCCACAAGTGGGCTCCTACAAAAGCGTCGCGCGAGAGGGAGTTGTTCGAGGTTCCCTTACGGACCGCATGTCCGCGGCAACAGTCCGGCCGGAGCCGTCGATAACTGATCCCCGCGAGGCGAACGCCTCACTTGGCCGTGATCGCCTGCGCAACCTGCAGGTGGTCCCTGAGCATGGGCAGTCCGTCGCGCGCGATCCCGCGCAACTCCGGATCGTGGGCGTCCCTGGCCGCCTGTTCATACAGCGGGATGATCTTCTGGTGCTCCTTGACCATCATGCCCGCGAAGGCCTGGTCCAGCGCCTCGCCCTGTAACCGCTGCAGTTGCAGGGTGTCCTCGGTGACATCTTCCGGCGGCGTGCCGTGGGCCTGGCCACGGGCCTTCTGGGCGACCGAGAAATCCGTGAACTTGCGGTTCAAGGCCTCGTGGTCGTCGATGACCTGTTGCGCCAACGCGCGAACCTGAGCGCTGGCGGAGCGGTCCAGCGCGACCTTGGCCAGGGTGATCTGCATCGAATTGTCGGCGGTGGCCTTGGCGACGAAGGCCTGTTCCTGCTTGTTCAGCGTGTGCGACGTGCTTGGCGTCTCCGCGGCGGGCGACGGCGGGGCCATTGCAGCGCATGCGAGCCCAAGGCCGAGCAGCAGGCGGCGAGCGGCGGGGGTCGGGACTGATGGCAGCTTCATGAACGGCTCCGTTGCAGGCGTGGAGCCCGAACGCTAGCCGCCGGACCGGAAAGGCGCGCTCTAGCGGCCGTGAAGGCGGCTCGTCATGTTTGGCGGCGGCAGGCTTGTGCGGATGCCGGCGGATCGCTACGTTCGGCGCATTCCCTTTGCCGGAGTCGCCATGCCCGTCCATGTCCGCCAAGCCACCGTCCACGACCTCGATGTGCTGGTGCCGCTGTTCGACGGCTATCGGCAGTTCTATGGCCAGCGCGCCGATGCGGAGGGCGCCCGCGGCTTCCTGGCGGCGCGCTTCGCGCACCACCAGTCGGTGATCCTGCTTGCGCTGGACGGGCAGGGCGCCGGGCTGGGCTTTACCCAGCTCTACCCGGTGTTCTCGTCGGTGCGGATGGTGCGCAGTTACCTGCTCAACGACCTGTTCGTGGCGCCTTCGGCGCGGCGGCAGGGTGTGGCCGGGGCGCTGTTGCGCGAGGCGGCCGCGCATGCCCGCGCGCTCGGCGCGGCCAGCCTGTCGCTGTCTACCGCGCTGGATAACGGGCCGGCGCAGGCGCTCTACGAAGCGCTGGGCTGGCAGCGCGACCGCCAGTTCTGCGAGTACGCGCTCACGCTCTAGCGGCACGTCTTTATGGCCGGTTGCGTCGAGGCGCACTCCCGGCCCTTGATCCTGACTCCCTTGGCCGACCGGTCCGCCATGCTCTATCTCGCCTCCCAGTCTCCCCGTCGCCGCGAACTGTTGCGGCAACTCGGCGTGTCCTATGAAGCGCTGGACGTGGACGTGCCCGAAGTGCGCGAAGCGGGCGAGTCGCCCGAGGATTACGTCAGCCGTGTCGCGCGCGACAAAGCGCAGGCGGGACTGGCCGGGCTGGCGGATGTCTCCGCTGCGATCGTGCTCGGCTCGGACACCGAAGTGGTACTGGACGGCGAGGTGTTCGGCAAGCCGGCGGACGCACGGCAGGCCGCGGACATGCTGCGGCGGCTTGCGGGTCGTACGCACGCGGTCGTGTCGGCGGTGTGGGGCGTGAGCGCGGGGCAGGCACGCCACGAGCTTTGCCTCTCCAGCGTGCGCTTCGCCGCCCTGGACGAGGCGACGATCGCCGCCTATGTCGCCACGGGCGAGCCGTTCGGCAAGGCTGGCGCCTATGCAATCCAGGGACGCGGCGCGGTGCTGGTCGAGCGCCTGGAGGGCAGCTATTCCGGCGTGATGGGACTGCCGCTGTTCGAGACCGCGCGACTGCTGCGCGGGTTCGGCATCCTACCGGACTAGGGGGCGCTTACGGCTGCACCACCAGGTACTGGCCGCGATCGCCACTGCGACGAGGCTGGGCGCCGATCCTGACACACAGGGACGGGCTGTCCGGGCAGCGCACGAGCGCGCCGGAGCGCACCGCCTGCAGCACGTCATCCCCCAGCGCGGCGCGGTGCATGTTGTGCCAGGTGATCCAGCCGCTGCCTGCCACGGCCAGCACCGTGCCTGCCAGCAAGGCGAGCAGGCCGTTGCGCAGCAGCGAGCCCTGGGCGCGCGTGAGCAGCTTGCGCTGCTCGGCCAGGGCGTTGGCCGCCCATTTCGCCGCGTCCGCGCTCTGGCGCAGTTGCGTGTCTGCTGGACCCAGTGCCTGCCGCGTCGCGGACGCGATGCTTTCGCGCGCCTGCGAACCGATGGCTTCCAGCACTTTGCGCGAGAAGGCGTCAGCGCCGTCGGTCCAGCGCTGCGCGCTGCGGTCGAGCGCCGTTGCATTGGTTTCGATGCGCTGCAGGACGCCCCGGCTGCGCGCGTCAAGCTGCTCGGCGATGACCGCGAGCTTGACCAGCATTTGCTTCACTTCGTCGATGTGACCGCCGTCCATGGGCTTCTCTCTCGCCTGTGTTTCCGTCACCGCTGCATGGCCACCGCCGCGGAAGCCTCCTGCATCGGGCCCTGGCCGGCAAGCACGGGTTCCAGCGAAGGCATCGCCGTTGCCTGGCTGTACTGCTGGATCTCGCGCCACCAGTTGCCGCCTTGCGGCGACCGCAGGTAATCGCCCGCCACGGCATCCATGGCGCTATCGTCGCGCTTGAGGGCGGCCTGGTATAGCCGCTCGACCATGGCATCGACCGAGTTGCCGCTGACGTCGCCGGCCAGGGCCGGCTGCGTGGCGTCCTGATCGGCCGTTGTCGGCTGTCGGCCCGTTTCGCGAGCGTCTTCCGGGACCGGCCCGATGGCGACCGGCTGGAATTCGAATTGCTGGATCAACGCCTCGTCGCGCGGCAGGGCGTTGTAGGGATCGCCGACCACGCGGTAGCCGTGGTGATGGTGTGTCGGTGCCTCCAGCGTGTTATAGCCGCCCGGCTCCAGCCGGTCGACCTTGTTCCACACCCGGTAGAGAAACAAGCCCTCGGTGGACCGGTGCACCACGTTGAGGCGGGGGTCGGTCGGCTCGGGCGATTTTTCCAGGAACGGGCGGTCGCTCAGTGCGTTGAGGTAATCAACCATCAGGTTGCCGCTGCGGATGCTCAGGCCGTTGCGCAGGTAACCGCCACCCACGTCCGAATGCGCGCCTGGCACCAGCACGCCCAAGAAGCGGCCGTCCGGCGTCAGGCCTGGATCGATGATGTGATCGGACTTGAACAACCCGCGGTGCTCGTCCTTGGCGAAGATCTGCACGCCGGAGATCACCGACGGCGGTAGCCGCCGGTCGTAGTCTTTCACCGGCGCGCCGGTGCCTACCGGGTCGAACAGCCCGACGGCCTGGGCTACCTTGCCGGGTTCGACCAGGGGAGGCTTGGTGTACTCAACGTGGGTGATGTTGCCGTGGGAGTCGTAGCTGTAAATCGCGCCAAGCGGATCCTGGATGCCGCGTTCGTGGACCAATCGGGCGAAGCTCGCCGCTTCTTCCGCTCCTCGGCTGAAGCCAATATCGGCAAGACTGATCTTGGCATTCGGATCCTCGCGGAGCCATTCTGCGGCCTTACCTAAGAATTGGGCATACATCGCTTCGACGCGCGCGCCATGGGTAAAGCCGATGGCGCCATCAAAGACACGCCTGATCGCATGATCCTCCGTGCCGGGACCAGGTACGTAGCCGACGCTAATGTTTTGCTGGCCATTATCAAGCAGGTCAACGATCTGGCCATCGATTTTGGCAACATTGGTGGCGTGCAGCGGATCTTTGAACTTGTCATTGCCGGTGCCGTCGAAGGCCGCTACAAAAAGGCGTGTGTGCGGATCATTCGATCGAAGGAAAGTGGGTGCCTTGAAGCGCGATAGCGAGGCACTGGCATCCCGGTAGAACAACATATCGCTAGCGCTGGCTGGATAAGATGAGACGCCATCGTTCAAAAGGCCGTCGGTGATGTCCTCGTTGCCCATCCGTGGCTCCAGTTCCTGTCGTTAGTACGTTCGCGTCCAAGTCAAGATCAAATCGTCCCTGAAATTGCTGTACTTATTACCAGGTATTTGTTCTTTTTTCGTGGGAATGATTGCTTTCATGAAAACGCTTATCGTGCGATCGTTCACCTCAAGAAAAATGCTTGGCGGTCCTGCTGGTCCCGGGCCGGGATACAGGCCTTCAGCGATCTGGTCGTTAGGAACGTTATAACGAATAAGTTCGTCTTTAAAGATGGCGCCGATATCGACTTTGGCTTCATGGGCCATGCCATCGAGCGACTTCCATTTCACTTCAGCTGGCGGTGGGAAATTAGGTATTCCTAGATAACCAGCCAAGCCCCACGCGTCCCGATAATCGGTTGAGGACGGCGGTGGAGCGATCTTGTCACCGTAATAACGTCGAGTGAAGTTGTTGTTGGCGTAAATCACCTCGCAGCCGATTGTGTTGTAGCAATGGGCGCGAAAATTATGCTGCTTGAACTTAAGTGGAAAATGATTTGGCGGCCTGTGCGTCGTCGAGGCCGAGGTTTTTGCAGGAAGTGCCATGGCGGATAGACATCCTGTCAGTGCGAGAAGGAGCAACAAGGTGCGGAGGGCGGGGCGGGGCAATCGCATCATCGGGCGTCCTGCTCGATACGGAACGGAGAAGGTCCGAATCTATGACATGCCTTTGTAGGCCTGCAACGGACCCATGCGCCTGGTTGCGACAGGTTTCGCTGATTCTTCAGGCAGCGCCGGATGACATGACGAACCAGGCCACCACCGCCAGCAGGTTGTTTACGCCATGCGCGACCACGGCCGGCCACAGCGAACCGGAACGCAGCCGCAGCCAGGCCAGGACCGCGGCCAGCAGGGCCAGGTTGGGCACGGCGTACCACAGGAAGCCGAGATCGGGCAGGTGCACGCAGGCGAACAGCAGCGAGCTGAGGGCGATCGCCCAGCCGGTGCCGACACGCCGCAACAGGGCCGAAAGAAGTGCTCCGCGGAACAGCAGTTCCTCCACCAGCGGTCCCAGGCTGACCACCAGCAGCGCCATCGGAATGCGCAGGGCCAGCGTGGCGGCGCTGCCGATCTGCTTGACGTCCTGGGTCACCTCGTGGCCGTGCGCGACCCACCGGGTCAGCCAGCCGCCGGCGATCGGCAGGGCCAGCCCCAGCAACACCGCCGCCAGGTAATACATCGGCTGGCCGGGACGGGTCAGCCCCAAACCCGGCGGGGCGCCATGCGACCAGGCCGCCGGCCACAGCCGCCGCACCAGCACCAGGGTCGCGCTGGCGGCCAGCAGGAGTGTCAGGATCACCAGCAGCGCGTGGACATCCGGTTGTGCCAGCACCATCCGGATGCGCGCCGCCATGCCGCTGGCCGGCGTGCCCGAGACGCCCATCGCGAAGCCCAGCACCAGCCCTACCAGCCCGCTGGCCACGAACTGCAGGACGAAATAAAGGACGATCATCCCGATGGCGCTGCCCAGGTGGGGCAGCCGCGTATCGTGCAGTGAGGGATGGAGGGAGCGGGAGGACATCGGCCGTGCGGGATCTGCTTGGAAGGGGCGGACGTGCGCGGCCCGAACACCCACGCTAGCGGCCAGGCCGGGCGCGCCGCAATCCCCCGGAAGTCGGGTCAGCCGGCCAGCATGGCCTGGCCCAGGCCGAGCACTGCCATCAGCAGTGTAGCCACCCAGGCCAGCATGCCGAGCGCGAAACCCGCACCGCGCCGGGATGCTTCGCGCAAGTAAGCCAGCGCGTACCAGATGCGCCCGGCCAGCCAAGCCAGGCCGGCGATGCCCGCCCAGAACGCAAAGCCGTAGGCCGCGGCCAGCCACAGCGTGGGCAGGAACAGCAGCGCGGCCTCGAGCGTGTTCATCTGCACGCGGAAGGCGCGCTCGAACGCCGGATGGCCGCTGGTCGCGGGGGCGTGGATGCCGTAGCGGCCGCGCGCCCGGCCCACCGCGAAGGCAGTGCCGAACATCAGCAGGACGGCAAGCAGGGTGACCAGGGCAGGCAGGTGTTGTGTCATCGGTGGGCTTCGCGATCGCTTGAACGGTGGCCTACTGTAGCGGCAACGTCCACGCACGCCAGACGCGACGGCGAGTATGGTCGCGCGACCGCGCTGCGGCGCATGGCGAGGCGGACGGCATGGACTGGCAGAAGGGCGAGCGCAGTCGCAACGTCGAGATCGACAGCGGCCGGGGCGGCGGTGGCGGGTTCCGCTTCGGCGGCGGCCGCGGGCTGGGCGTCGGCGGCCTGATCGTGCTGGCGATCCTGGGCTGGGTGTTCTTCAAGGATCCCACCGCGCTGCTCGACCAGGGCGGCCAGCCCGGCCAGGCGGTGCCGGCCGGCCAGCCGGCGCAGGTCGATCCGCAACAGCGCGACTTCGTCAGCGCGATCCTCGGTTCGACCGAGAAGACCTGGGGCGACATCTTCGCCGCCAGCGGGCGCCAGTACGCCGATCCCACGCTGGACCTGTTCAGCGGTGGCGTGCGCACCGCCTGCGGACTGGCTTCCACCGCGGTCGGGCCGTTCTACTGCCCCGGCGACGAGAAGATCTACCTCGATCTGTCCTTCTTCCAGGAATTGCAGGACCGCTTCGGCGCAGCCGGGGATTTCGCCCAGGCCTACGTGATCGCGCACGAGGTGGGCCACCATGTGCAGAAGCAACTGGGCGTGTTCGACCAGGTGCAACAGGCGCGCGCGCAGGGCGCGCCGATGGAAGGCGCCCGTGGCCTGTCCGTGCGGCAGGAATTGCAGGCCGACTGTTTTGCCGGCGTGTGGGCCAACCGCAGCGAGCAACGGCTGCACTGGCTGGAAGCGGGCGACGTGGAGGAGGCGCTCAACGCCGCCAGCCAGATCGGCGACGACACGCTGCAGCGCGAAGCACGGGGCACGGTGGTGCCAGACTCGTTTACCCACGGCAGCTCGGCGCAACGGGTGAAGTGGTTCAAGGCCGGGCTGGAGAGTGGGCAGCCGTCCAGTTGCGACACCTTCTCCGGGGACATCTGAGTGAGCGCGGTCGCGGGGCGGCCCTTCGACTTCGGCCCTGCGGGCCTACGCTCAGGGTGAACGGTCCATCCATGCTGTTCACCCATACCGTTCGCCCATGCCGTTCGCCCTGAGCGTAGCGAAGCGAAGTCGAAGGGTTGCCAGCCTCAGGACAGCCAAACCCAATCATCCCTAAACAGCTGCCTCCAAAGGGTTTTTCCTCCCCTCCATCCCTCTACCGCAAAACTTCGCCATACCCTAGAATCCGCGCGCTGCGCGCCAGGGGGTGCGCCTTCGGTCCGTCCCATGGCCCATCCCTGCCTGAGCTGCGGCGCGTGCTGCGCCTACTTCCGCATTGCCTTCCACTGGTCCGAAACCGACCCCTTCCTGGGCGGAACCGTGCCCGCGGAGCTCACCGAAAAGCTTGACCCACACCGGGTGGTGATGCGCGGTACCCAATCGAAGCAGCCACGCTGCGTGGCGCTGAAGGGGACCATCGGCGAGGCCGCCCACTGCGGCATCCATCCGATCAAGCCCTCGGTGTGCCGCGAGGTCGAGCCGTCGTGGGAGTTCGGGCGGCACAGCCCCCAGTGCGACAAAGGCCGCATCGCCCACGGGCTGACCCCGCTCGCGCCGGAGGACTGGCTCGACCATCCGGACGACAGCGTGCCTCCGTTGCCGCAGAGCGCGTGAGGGGCGCGGGGCGCGCGGTTCCGGCGCGGCGAAGCCGAGAACGCCGCGCGATGTCCCCGGAGTGCCCCTACCGTGGCGCCAGCGGCCGTCCCAGGCCCAATCGCAGCGGATCGAGCAGGTGGCCGTAGCGCTCGGCGCGTGCGGTGTTGCGGTCGAGGGGCTGGCGTACCTGTGCGGCACTGGGCGTGCGCACGCTGCGCATGGCGCGGTGGAAATCCAGGCAGGCAGGGTCGAAGGGCAGGCCGCAGAAGTCGAGCAGGGCGCGGATCTCGGCCTCCGGATCGGCCAGCAGCGCCTCGTAGCGCTGGGTGCGGATGCGCGCGGGCGCCCCCGCCTGCCAGCGGTCCATGGCCGCTTCGTAATCACGCACGTAGGCGGCGATGTCGGTCAGCGTGCAGGCGAAGTGCGGCAGCCGGTAGAACTGCTGCTTGAAGCACGACCATCCGGCCTCCAGTGCATCGCGCCGCGCGTCGACGATGCGCGCCGCCGGAAGCATCGCGGCCAGCACGCCGCTGTAGAGCCAGTTTTCCGGCAACTTGTCGGTGAAGCGCGGACGCTGCCGGCGCCAGCGCTCGGTGCGCTCGAGATAGCGCTGGCCCAGCCGCTGCCAGTCCTGCGCGCTGGCGGCGGGTACCCACTGCGGGAACGGCTGGCGACGGCGGGCGGACTCCTCCGCCAGCACCTCGCCCAGGTCGGGCAGCTCGCTGGCGCCTTCCACCTGCGGGTGTGCGGCGAGGATCTGTTCGAACAACGTGGAACCGGAACGCGGCAGGCCGACGATGAAGATGGCTTCGCTGCCCAGCGTGGGATCTACCGGCGTCGGCAGCGCGCCGCTGGCGGCGACCACCGCTTTGGTGAATGCGTGGAAGCCGCCCGCGTTCCAGGGCGCCAGGCGACGCTGGCGTGCGTTGGCATCGCCCAGCGCGGCAAAGGCTTCCGCGTAGGCGCCCTGATCCTCGCGCGCCTTGCCGAGGGCAAAGCCCATGGCGATGCGGTCGGTTTCGGCCAGGTCGGCGCGCTGGAGCAGGGCGGCCAGCCGGTCGCGGTCCGTGGCCGACAACGGCCGTGTCTTCATGTTGGCCAGGCCGCGCCAGGCATCGCCGCATGCCGGGTGCAGCCCCAGCGCCGCGCGGTAGCTGCGGTCGGCTTCGTCGAAGCGGCCCAGATGCACCAGCGCATCGCCAAGCAGAACGTGCGCGGGCAGCAGTCCGGCGTCGGCCGCGCAGGCGTGCTCCAGCGCCTCGATCGCGGGCTCGGTGAAACCCAGCACCTGCAGGTTGCGACCCAGGTTGAACCAGCCCATCGGGTAATCCGGCGCCAGCGCACAGGTGCGCCGCCAATACGCTAGCGCGGTCTCCACATCGCCGGCGGACTGTTCGGCGTTGCCCAGGTCGGTGAGCAGCAGCGGGTCGTCGGGCCAGTGCCCCAGCGCCCGCGTCAGCACCTCGCGCGCCGCGTCGGGCTGCCGGGCGCGGGTGTGCAGGATGCCGAGCAGGCGCAGGGCCTCGGGATGCTCCGAAGCCTCCGCCAGCAGGGTGCCGAGCGTGTGCTGGGCCGGCGGCAGCGCGCCATCGCGAATGCCCCGGGCCGCCGCCTCCAGTCGTTGCACCTGACCGGGCGAGAGACCCGCGGTGCGCGTGGCCATGTCGGTCGGGTGCTCGGGGCGGGGCCAGGAAGCGGGCATTGTGTAGTCTCGCCGGGTGGAACGGCGATGGTACGTCCCGCCGCGGGCCGAGGGCGAGCGGGCGGCGCGCACGCTCCCCGCGCCGTCACACGGGGTGCGGCGCGAAGCCGAAGGACCCGCGTGGGGTTACTTGCGCCGCGGCGGCTTGCCGCCCGGTCGCGGCTTGAAACCGCCCGGCCGCGGGCGCCGGGGCGGCTGGTCGCCGGCCGGCGTCTCGGTGCCGTCCCATTCGGCGATGCGCAGCTGCTGCTGGCTCACCCAGACCTTCTTGAGATGCTCGAACACTTCCGGCGGCATCCCTTCGGGCAGGTCGATCAGGCTGTAGTCGCCGCGGATGCTGACGCGGCCGATGAATCCGCTTTCCAGTCCAGCCTCGTTGGCGATCGCACCGACAATGTTGCCCGGCTTGACACCATGTTCGTGGCCGACCTCGATGCGGTAGGTGCGCTTGCCCGGCTCCGGCGCGTTGTGCGGACGCGGCGGGCGGTTGTCGAAGCTTCGGGGTTCGCGCGGCTTATGCTCCTGAGGCGGGCGGCGTTCGCCGGCACGCTCGCGCGATGCCCGTTCGCGCGGCTCGTATTCGCGCTTGGGCGGGGGCGTGAGCAGCAGCGGGCGGTCGCCCTGCGCGATGCTCGCCAGCGCGGCGGCGATCTCCAGCGCGGGTACGTTCTGCTCCTGCTCGTATTGCTCGATCAACTGCTGGAACTGGGCCAGTTCACCCTGCGCCAGGGTGTCGGTGATGCGCTGCTTGAAGCGTGCGATGCGTACGTCGTTGACCGCCTCGACGGTGGGCAACTTCATCTCCTCGATCGGCTGGCGGGTGGCGCGCTCGATCGCGCGCAGCATGCCCTTTTCGCGCGGCGTGACGAACAGGATCGCCTCGCCGCTGCGCCCCGCGCGGCCGGTGCGGCCGATGCGGTGCACGTAGCTTTCGGTGTCGTAGGGGATGTCGTAGTTGAACACGTGGCTTATGCGCTCGACGTCCAGGCCGCGCGCGGCCACGTCGGTGGCGACCAGAATGTCCAGCTTGCCGTCCTTCAGCTGCTGGATCACGCGCTCACGTTGCGGCTGGGCGATGTCGCCGTTGATCGCCGCGGCGGCCAGGCCGCGCGCGGTGAGCTTCTCGGCCAGCTCTTCGGTGGCCTGCTTGGTACGCGCGAAGATGATCATCGCGTCGAACGGTTCGGCCTCCAGGATGCGGGTAAGCGCATCGAGCTTGTGCATGCCGCTGACGAACCAGAAGCGCTGGCGGATGTTCGCCGCGGTGGTGGTCTTGGCCTTGATGGTGACCTCGACCGGTTCCTTCAGATGGCGCTGGGCGATCTTGCGGATCGGCGCCGGCATGGTCGCCGAGAACAGCGCGACCTGGCGGGTAGGTGGCGTGGCCTCGAGCACTTTCTCGACGTCGTCGATGAAGCCCATGCGCAGCATTTCGTCGGCTTCGTCGAGCACCAGGTACTTGAGCTCGGACAGGTCCAGCGTGCCCTTGTCCAGGTGGTCGATCACGCGGCCGGGGGTACCGACCACGACGTGCACGCCGCGGCGCAGCGCATGCAACTGCGGGCCGTAGCTCTGCCCGCCGTAGATCGGCAGCACCTGGAAACCGGGAATGTGCGCGGCGTAGCGCTGGAACGCCTCGGCCACCTGGATGGCCAGTTCGCGCGTGGGCGCCAGCACCAGCGCCTGCGGTTTGCCGGGCCTGGCTTCGAGGCGCGACAGGATCGGCAGCGCGAAGGCGGCGGTCTTGCCGGTGCCGGTCTGCGCCTGGCCGAGCACGTCGCGGCCTTCCAGCAGCGGCGGAATGGTCGCGGCCTGGATCGGCGAGGGCGACTCGTAGCCGACATCGGCGAGTGCCTGCTGGACTTCGGGGCCGAGTGCGAGCGCGGCAAAACCGGCCGGCGCCGGGTCGTGCTCGGCCGGCGTGGGACCAGAAACGGGGGATGACATGGGAACCTCGGAAAAAGGGCAGCGGCGATAGCTGGGGCGGCGCCGCGCGGGCGCGGCATTCTAACAGCCTCGCGGGTAAGGCGTCGGCGCAAGGTACACGTGGCGTCGGCGGGTCGTGGTTATGATCGAAGGCTTGTGTGGATGTGGAGCCGCCGCATGGCGACGATCGAAACGCTTTCCGAACAACGCTGCCTTGGCGGGGTGCAGGGCTTCTATCGGCACGAGTCGCAGGCGTGTGGCGGGCCGATGCGCTTCGCGTTGTATCTGCCGCCCCAGGCGGCGGCGCAACCTTGCCCGGTGCTGTACTTCCTGGCCGGGCTGACCTGCACCGAGGAGACGGCCACCATCAAGGCCGGCGCGCAGCGCCTGGCCGCTGAACTCGGCCTTGCGCTGGTGATGCCCGACACCAGCCCGCGCGATACCGGCCTGGCGGGCGCCACCGGCGACTGGGAGTTCGGCGAGGGCGCGGGGTTCTATCTCGATGCCACGCAGGCGCCGTGGTCTGCGCGCTTCCGTATGCGCAGCTATGTGGTGGACGAGCTTCCCGCGCTGCTGGCTGCCCATTTTTCGGTGGATATCGAACGAGCCGGCGTGTGCGGGCACTCCATGGGTGGGCACGGCGCCCTGACCCTCGCCTTGGCAAACCCGCAACGCTATCGATCGGTGTCCGCGTTCGCGCCCATCGTGGCGCCTTCGCAGGTGCCGTGGGGACAGAAGGCGTTCGCGCGTTACCTGGGCGAGGACCGACGGGCCTGGGCCGACTACGATGCCTGCGCGCTGGTGGCCCGGCAGACCTTCCCCGGCACCATCCTGATCGACCAGGGCGAGGCGGACCGCTTTCTCATGGAACAGTTGCGGCCCGAGCTGTTCGAGCAGGCCTGCGCCGGGGCCGGGCAATCACTGGTACTGCGGCGGCAGCCCGGTTACGACCACAGCTACTGGTTCATCACGACCTTCGTCGACGACCATCTGCGCCATCACGCGCGGGCGCTGGGCCTGTAGTCGCTCGCAAGGACCGCGGCGGCGCGTGTCGCCACGCGCCGCCGCCGTGAATCGATCAGCCGCGCGTTTCCGGCCGCGACGCACTGCCGCCACGACGGGGGCGACGGTTGTTGCGCCCGGCGTTGGCCGCCACGTTGCGATTCTGCCCATGGTTGCCGCCATGCCCGGCATGCCCGCCATTGCGCGGTGCACGCGGCTGGCGCTGGCCCTGCACCGGGCGCGGCGCACCGGCATCGAGCCTTAGCGGTGCCGAAGGCTCGAAGCCCTCCACCGCGGTGATCTCGATCTCCTGCTTGAGCAGCTTGCGGATGTCGCGCAGCAGGCCCGATTCCTCGTGGCTGACCAGCGACACGGCCATGCCCTCGGAGCCGGCACGACCGGTGCGGCCGATGCGATGGACGTAGTCTTCGGCCACCATCGGCAGGTCGTGGTTGATCACCATCGGCAACTGGTCGATGTCGATGCCGCGCGCGGCGATGTCGGTGGCCACCAGCACGGTCACGCGGCCGTTCTTGAAGTCGCCCAGCGCCTTGGTGCGCGCGTTCTGGCTCTTGTTGCCGTGGATCGCGGCGGCACGCATGCCGGACGCTTCCAGGAACTTCACCAGCTTGTCGGCGCCGTGCTTGGTGCGGCTGAACACCAGGCTCTGGCGGCGGCTGTCCTGCGACAGCACGTGCAGCAGCAGGTCGCGCTTGCGCGAGGCATCGACGGGATGCACGTGATGGGTGACCAGCGGCGCCACGGTGTTGGGCGGGGTAACCGACACCTCGCGCGGCGAGCGCATGAACTGCATCGCCAGCGCCTTGATCGGCTCGGCGAAGGTGGCCGAGAACAGCAGCGTCTGGCGCTGCTTGGGTACCGCGGTGAGGATGCGCTTGATTGCCGGCAGGAAGCCCATGTCGAGCATGCGGTCGGCTTCGTCCAGCACCAGCACTTCCACGCCGGACAGGTCGACCGAACGCTGCTGCATGTGGTCGATCAGGCGACCCGGGGTGGCGATGACCACGTCCACGCCGCGGCGCAGCGCCTGTATCTGCGGACCCATGCCGACACCACCGAAGATGGTGGTGCTGGAGACGCGCAGGTGCTTGCTGTAGCCGCGCAGGTTGTCGTGCACCTGGGCGGCCAGTTCACGGGTGGGGGTCAGCACCAGCGCGCGCGGACGACGGGTCTGCGTGGCGCCGGCGGTGGACAGGTGCTGCAACAGCGGCAGCGCGAAGGCGGCGGTCTTGCCGGTGCCGGTTTGCGCGGCGGCCAGCAAGTCGTGGCCTTCCAGCACTAGGGGAATGGCGCCGGCCTGGATCGGGGTGGGCTGGGTGTAGCCCTGTTCGGCAAGCGCGCGCAACAACGCGGGCGCAAGGCCCAGCGATTCGAAAGACATGAAAACACTCCTGTGCAACCCGGAGCGTTCATTCAGAACCGCGTTGCGATATGGGGAAAGGGGCGGCTGTGGGCCGCAACGGCTTCGAGGCCGTCCGCGCAGTATAGCGCAACCGTTGGCAAGGTGCCGGCTGCGGATTGTGGGCGGCAAGTTGCGCCATGGCCAACCGGGGCAACCTCGAAAAAATCCGTTCGGGATCGGGTCAGCGCGTCATTCGAGATGGCCGGTATCACTTGCGGCCGATCGATCGCGGCCAAAGAGCATCGCCCACGAGTGGGCTCCTACAGGTTGTTCGCGGATGGTTTGTCGCGAGCATCCGCCAGTCCGGGCTTCAGTCCGGCCGGCGTGCCACGACCAGGTAGCTGTTGAACGGGGTGCGGCCCCACAGCGGCGTGAGGGAGGTGACCAGGCCGGCGCGTTCGAGTGGCGCGGTCACTTCTTCGGCGGTGGGGTAGTGGTCGGCACCCACGCGCATCCAGCCGGTGGCGTGCAGCACGTGTTCCTCGATCACGGTGGCATGGAAGCGCCAGTGCCTGGCGCGCAGCACGTTGCGGATCATCAACTGGGCGCCGGGCGCTACGTGGCCGGCCAGTTGTTCGAGCAGCGGTGCCTGGCGCGCGGCCGGCAGGTAATGCAATACGTCGAGCAGGCTGACGTGGCCACGGAAGTCCGGCAGGTCGGCGACATCCGCGCAGCGCAGGTCCAGCGCATCGTCGATCGCCGCCGCGGCAGCCCGGCCGTCGGCGATCTTGCGCTCGTCGTGGTCGATGCCGACATAGCCATGCAGCACGCCGCAGCCGTGCAGGTAATGGCCCAGCAGCCCCATGCCGCAACCCACGTCGAGCAGCGGGAAGGGCCGCGATTCCTGTAGCAGCCGCGCCACCGCCGTATAAACCGGATCGCCGGCCAGCTTGCCGCGCACGTACTGGCGCTGGTTGAAACCGGTGAACCGCGCCGACAGCGTGGCGCGCATGGAACGGTCGAGGCGGTAGCGCGGCCGCACCGTCAAGGCTGGCGCTCCGGTTGGCCGGGCGCGGGGCGGGCCTCGTGTCGGGACGATCGCTGCATGGTCGCACTCCGCGGACGGGACGCCAGTATAGGCGGCCTCCGCGCGCCGGATGTGCAGGCAGCGCATGCGCGCCCAGGCGTGCTATCGAGTGGCTCGCGTCGGCGACGATGCGCCATGAGGCAACGTCGCAAAACCGGCCGGATCTCCGTGGGAGCGCAGCTGTGCGCGGCCGTTGGCCTGGCCCTCCGGGCGGTCGCGCACAGGTGCGCTCCTACAGGGAACCTTGAATAACTCTCTTTCGCGCGACGCTTTTGTAGCCCACAAGTGGGCTCCTACAGTGGGCGTCGCAAGCATTCGGGGTTTTCGAGGTTCCCTACAAGGGATCGCGCCAGAGGGGTAATTCGAGGTTGCGTAAGCGCTGCGCGGCACGTCGGGCCCCACATTGGACTCTCGCAAAATGAGCCCGGCGCGAAGCCGGGCTCTTTGGTCATGCGACGGTCTGGCGGTTATTGGCAGGTTACGCCCACCGCGTTGAACGCGGCCACCACGTCGCTGCGCGAGTAGCCGTAATCGTCGGCCGCGTTCTCCACGCCGCAGGCGCCGGCGTTGAACGTGGAGTTGGCCGTCCAGTACAGCGCGTTGGCCCGCTCGAACACCTCGAACGCCTTGTGCGTGTTCCAGTTGGACGACTTGGCCAGGGTGCAGAAGGCCTTGTTATAGACGCCACTGGAGTAATGGACGTCGAGCCCGCTGTAGTAATCGGCCGCGTTGTCGATCGAGCCGCCGTCGTTGCCCGGCGTGCACATCCAGCGCAATGCGGTACCGCGCTTCATGATGTCCGCGCCGACCAGCCAGTCGTTGGCACCGCGGTCATAGTATTCGGCCGCTTCGCCGGCCATGTCCGAGAACGCCTCGTTCATGCCGCCGGACTGGCCGGAATACTGCAGGCCGGAGTTCTGCTCGGTGAAGCCATGGCTGATCTCGTGGCTGGTCACGTCCAGCGCGGTGAGCGGGTAGAACGTGCTGGCGCCGTCGCCGAAGGTCATCGAGCTGCCGTTCCAGAATGCGTTTTCGTAGTTGCGGCTGTAATGCACGTTCATCACCAGCTGCATGTTCAGCGGCGGGGCGCCGAACCAGGCGTTGTACATGTCGTGCACGACGGCGCCGAAGTGGTGCGCATCGTTGATCGGCGAGTAGGCGCCGTTGATGCCGTCGCCGCTGCTGGTCGGGCAGGTGAAGGTCCACAGCGTGGCGCGGTTGCGGCTCTGGCCCATGTCGTTGGTCTTGACGTCGGCGTTCACCATGGAGCAGGTGCTGCCCGATTGGGTCACCGACAGTGCCGGGTAATCGGTGCCGTAGAAGTACTGGCCGGTCTTCTCGTTGCCGCCCGGACCGTTGGCCGCGGCCGCCGTGCCGGAGCCGCCACCACCGCCACCGCCGCCGGGCTTGCCATGCCCGTTACCCGTGGTCAGCCCTTCCCAGCTTTCGATGATGGCGCCGGTATTGGCGTCGACGATCGCGGTCGGGCGCGTGGGATGACCGTGCCGGTCGACGAAGAACGAGGTCAGGTAGACCAGCCGCGCCTTGCTGCCTTCGGCGTAGACGTACAACTGGTGCTTGACGTTCTGCAGGTCGGCGTCCGATACCGCGTTGATGCCGGTGCCGATGCCCAGCGGCAGCAGGCCGGCATGCTGGCGCAGGGCGGTCACCGCGCCCGAGCCGCTGACGCGAGGCCTGACCGAAGCCAGATCGAAGCCCAGGCCGTTGGAAAGATGGCCCTCGACGCTGCGAACGTTGCCCGCGGCGTCGCGTTCGACCACCACGCTGCGCCCGTACACCGGCACGCCGCGGAACATCTGGTGCTCACGCGTCTTGAGGGTGCCGCGGGCGGTACGCAGTTGCAGTCCGGGCGCCAGCGTGGCCTGCGGGTCCATGCCCAGGCGCTGGGCCAGGGCGCTGGTATTGAGTTGGCCCATGGCGGGCGCGTGGATGGTGTGGGGCGTGGCGGCCGGGGCGGCGGCGGCCACGGCCAGGCCAAGGGCGCCGAGCAGGGCGCCGGCAAGCGGTTTTTGCATCATGGGTGTTTCCCTCCCGAGGAAATGGATGGGCGGTCAGTAGCCTCCTGCCCCGTCGCGCCATGTGTCGGCACTCGCCGATCCCCAAGGAGGCGAGGTGCCGGCTGGGCACGCTACGTCGCTCTGGGGAGATGGCATCTTGCTGCGCAACATGCTCGTCGCAGCTGCACACGACCGCGTGCCAGCTTGATGGCCGGAGCCGATGCTGGAAGCGGCGGCATGAGCGTGCCGTTCACATTGCGTGAGCCGGCCCGTGATCCACGCCGGCGGGCGCTTCGGCCGGTCGCGGGCCTGATAGAATCCCGGGTTTCGCATTCCCACGAGACAGGCAATGAAGGCAGGCAAGGACAACGTCATCGCGTTCCACTACACGCTCACGGTGGACGGCGACAAGGTGGAAAACTCGCACGACAACGGCGAGCCGCTGTGGATCCTGCTCGGCCACGGCCAGCTCATCCCGGGCCTGGAGAAGGCGCTGGAAGGCCACGAGGCGGGCGACACGCTCGCCGTGGACATCGCGCCGGCCGAGGGCTACGGCGAGCGCGAGGACGGCCGCATCCAGCGCGTGCCGAAGAAATATTTCCAGCAGGCGGCCAAGCTCAAGCCGGGCATGGCCACGGTGCTGTCGCTGAAGGAAGGCGGCCATCGCGCAGTGACCGTGCACAAGGTCGGCATGAGCACGATCGACGTGGACCTCAACCATCCGATGGCCGGCAAGACGCTGCATTTCGACGTGGCGATCGAGGGCGTGCGCGAGGCGACCGAGGATGAGCTCAAACATGGGCACGCGCATCCGCCGGGGCAGGAAGCGCACTGAAGCGCGAAGCGCGCCAGGACGCGCTTCAAACGGTAACGACAACGGCGCCCTCGGGCGCCGTTTTCCTTCGCACCTTCTCCCCTGCGGGGAGAAGGTTGGGATGAGGGATCGACCTGGCCTCGGCCCTTTCCTTTGCCCCTGCCCTCCGGGGAAAAGCTCGGGGCCAATCCAGCCCAGCCCTCAATCCAGCAACCGCTTTCCGAACGCGAAATGGTCGCGCCAGTACGGCCCGTCGATGTCGTCCAGCCTCACGGTGCCGCCGCTGTTGGGTGCATGCACGAAGCGGCCCTTGCCCACGTAGACGCCCACGTGGCTGATGTCGCCGCCGATGTCGAAGAACACCAGGTCGCCGCTGGCCAGCTCCCTCATCCGCCGCACCTTGCGCCCGTCCACTTCGGACATGGCACGCGAGTTGTGCGGCAGCAGGATGTCCGCTGCGTTGCGATAGATGTAGTCGACCAGCCCGCTGCAGTCGAAGCCGCCATCGGGCGTGTTGCCTCCCCACTGGTAAGGCGTGCCGACCAGTGCGATGGCGCGGAACAACACATCGTTGGCGGTGCCCGCGCTGGCCGCCGAGGGAGCCTTCGGCGGCAGGTCGGCCAGGGACGAGTGCGAGGTCTTGAACGTGGGCTGGCGACGGTGCGGGTCGCCGGCGCAGGCGGCCAGCAGCAGCGCCGTCGTCCCGACCAGGACCAGGCGCAGGCGCGTGGCGGAGAAAAGGCGTCCGGACCCGGTCATGGCTACCTCGGTAGTGTTTTGCCCGAGCTTATCCAATCAATGGCTTGCGTCAAGTTGGTGAGGCGGCACTGCAGCTCTCAATGCGCCGCATCCACGCGCACGGGCCGGGTCGCCAGCACCTTGCCGGCGGCATCCAGGCTGCGCAACCGGTAGCGACCCGGCCGCAACCACAGGGTGTTGCCGGCGCCGCCTTCGAGGAACACGTAGCGATCGGCGGCCACGGCATCGTCCGACTCGCTGGCGTAATGGGCTTCCACCAGGCAGGGGAAGGTCTGCGCGCACAGATCCGGGCTGACCGGCACCGGCCTGCGCCGGCCGTCCAGTGACAGCCAGCCGGGGCGGTGGCCGTCGGCCGCGGGCGGCAGGGCGATCGCGGTCTTGCCGTCGACCCGCAGCGAGATCACGCGGTCGCGCACGTAGGAGCTGACTCGCTGGTTGGCCGGCGGCAGGATCACGTTCATGTCGTAAAGCCGCGGGCGAGCGCTCCAGAACCGGCCGTCACCGGCATGGCGCAGCACGATCGGCCCGTGAGGATGGAACGCCTGCACGATCTGGTGGTAGGGCTGGCGCAGGATGCCGCGCGCGTCCAGGTGCGGCGTGAGGCCGCTGGGCGGCACGCCGCGCAGCGAGTCGCCGGTGCGCACGGCGTTGTTGACCATGCGGTGGGCCTCCAGCTCGTTGGACGGCTCTTCCTCGCGCACGTCGGTCTGGTCGATGCTGAGGATGTCCAGGCCGGTCAGCGCGTGCAGGCGCGCGGCCATCGGCAGCACGTTGCCGAGCCGGCCGCGCGCCTGGTCGATGTGCGCGTAGCCGGCATGCACCAGCAGCTTCGCTTTCGGGTTGCCGGCGAGCACCTTGTCGTAGAGCGCGCGCGCCTGGCCCTTTTCGCGGTCGTCGGCGCCATGGTCCGCCCCGTCGTACGCCACCAGCACGTAGCCCAGCCGCAGCGCCTCGCGGACGATTTCGCCGTAGACCGGTTCGCGCAGGTATTCGGTGCCGCTGCGCCTGGTGGGGTAGCCGCGCTGGCGCAGCGGCGAGTTGTCTTCGGTGAGCGCCTCGATGGCCAGGTGGGTGTAACCGATCGCCCGCAGCCGGGGCAGCAGTTCGAGCGTCAGCAGCCGGGTGTGGGCGTCATGGTGTGCCTCGTTGACCATCACCACGCGCCGGTGCGCAGCCAGGTCGACGATGGCATCCACCGCGTCGGTGGCCTGCCAGTCCGAGGGCGAGGGCAGTTTGGTATCGCCGGGCAGGCGGGCCTTCAGCGGGAAATCCCGCACCGCCTCGCCGTAGAGCCCCAGTTCGTTCTCGCTGAAGGCGAAGTACTGTTGCGCCATGCCCCTGTCGGCCGGCTCCAGTTGCGGCATGGCCTGCAGCAGGTAGCCATAGCGGCCGAGCTCGTTGGTGTCGCGCATGGCGGCCAGCAACTGCCGGGTGGAGATATCGCTCGCCTGCACCGGGACAGGCTGGGTCGATGCGGCGGCCAGCACGCAGGCAAGAACAACGGTCAAGCGAAACGGCATGCGCTTATTTCCCCTGGAGTGCCCGGAGCCAGACTAGGCGCCGCATGGCGGTTCGGGCAAGGGCCATGCGACTGGGCCGTGGAGGGGGCGGCGACGTTCCCGTTCACATCCGGCCAACCCGGGGTTGGCATGCTGGGCGGAACCATCACGGAGGGGCCATGACTTCCGATTTCGACCTGATCGTGCTGGGCGCCGGTTCCGGTGGCCTGACGGTGGCGCAGCGCGCGGCGCGGTACGGCGCAAAGGTGGCACTGCTGGATTCCGGACCGCCGGGCGGTACCTGCGTGAATCTCGGTTGCGTGCCGAAGAAGGCGCTCTGGTTCGCCTCGCAGCTGGCGCAGGCGCAGGCGCTTGCGGCGGACTACGGCTTCGACCTGGCGCCGGGGCGGCTGGACTGGAACCATTTCCGCGGCCTGCGCGACCGCTACATCGAGGGCATCCGCCAGCGCTATGCGCAGCGGCTGGACGAGGCTGGCGTGGCGTGGCTCGGCGCGCAAGGGCGGTTGGTGGATCGCGACACGGTCGAAGCCGGCGGCACGCGCTATCGCGCGCCGCAGATCGTGATCGCCACCGGCGCGCGGCCCCGTCGGCTGCCGCTGACCGGTTTCGAGCTCGGCATGGTGTCCGACGACATTTTCTCGTTGAGTGCTTTGCCGCGGTCGATCGGCATCGTCGGCGGCGGCTATGTGGCCACCGAGTTTGCCTGCCTGCTTCGGGCGCTGGGTTGCGAGGTGGAGATGCTGATCCGCAAGCAACTGCTGGACGGTTTCGACGCCGAGCTGGCGCAGGCGCTGTCCGCGCAGATGCGCGGGCAGGGCATCCGGATCACGCCGCAGAGCAACGTCACCGCGGCCCGCGGCCAGGCCGGCGAATTGCTGCTGGACGATGCCCGCGGTGCGGCGCACGGACCCTACGAATCGGTGTTGTGGGCGGTCGGGCGCGTGCCCAACAGCGATGGCCTGGGGCTGGACGAGGTCGGCGTGGCGCGCGACGACAAGGGATTCATCCAGGTCGATGCGCACCAGAACACGACCGTGCCCGGCATCAGCGCGATCGGCGACGCCACCGCCTGCCCGGCACTCACGCCGGTGGCGGTATCGGCGGGCTACGCGCTGGTCGAGCGGCTGTTCGGCGGGCAGCCGCAGGCGTCCTTCGATTACCAGGCGATACCCACCGTGGTCTTCGCCGACCCGCCGCTGGGCAAGATCGGCCTGACCGAGGCGCAGGCGCGGGCGCGCCATGGGGATGCGGTGCGGGTGTACACCAAACACTTCGTGCCCTTGCAGTTCGCGGTGGCCGGACACCGCCAGCCCACCGTGATGAAGCTGGTCTGCACGGGCGACGACGAACGCGTGCTCGGCATGCATGCGCTCGGGCCCGGCGTGGAGGAGATGCTGCAGGGCTTCGCGGTGGCGATGCGCCAGGGCCTCACCCGGCGCGAACTGCGCAGCGCGGTGGCGATCCACCCGACGTCGTCGGAAGAGATGCTGCTGATGCACTGACCGGGAAAAGGCGCGCATGGGTCGGCGTTACACTGGCCCGATGGACATCTTCGAGCTCGACCAGGGCACGTCGCCCCTGCTGATCAGCCTGCCGCACGACGGCAGCCATGTTCCCGACGACATCGCCGCGCGCATGCATCCGCAGGCGCGCCGCTCGTCCGATACCGACTGGCACGTCGCCCGTTTGTATGCGCCGCTGGCGCAGATGCTGGGCGCCAGCCTGCTGCGTCCGCTGGCGTCGCGATATGTTGTCGACCTCAACCGGCCGGCCGATGGCCATGCGCTGTATCCGGGCAAGCGGGAAACCGGGCTGGTCTCCACCATCGGTTTCGACGGCGAACCGTTGTACCGCGAAGGCGAACCGGATGCATCGGAGGTCCAGCGCCGCGTGGACGCGTATTGGCGCCCCTACCACGCCGCGCTCCAGCAGGAACTGGCGAGGCTGCGTGCGCTGCACGGCCGCGTGGTGCTGTGGGAGGGTCATTCGATCCGCAGCCGCGTGCCGATGCTGTTCGACGGGCGCCTGCCGGATCTCAACCTGGGTACCGCCGACGGTGCCAGCTGCTCGCCGGCGTTGCAGCAGCAGCTCCAGGGCGTGCTCGGCCAGAGCGGCTACACCTATGCGGTCAACGGCCGGTTCAAGGGCGGCTACATCACCAGGCACTACGGATGCCCGGACGAAGGCGTCGATGCAGTGCAACTGGAAATCGCCCAGTGCTGCTACATGGACGAGGACAGCTTCGCCTGGGACGAGGACAAGGCCATGGTCCTGCGCGGCGTCATCGCACCCTTGCTGCGCGCCTGCCTGGCCTGAGCCACGTAGGGTGGGCTTCAGCCCACCATGCCGTCGCATGAGGTGGGCTGAAGCCCACCCTACGCAATCAACCGCCCGACAGCGCGGCGATGCACTTGAGCTCGATCGCGATCGGCGTAGGCAGGGCGCTGATGCCCACGGTGGTGCGGCAGGCATCCACGCCGGCGAAATGCTCGGCGTACAACTTGTTGTAGACCGGGAAATCGCGCGCCATGTCGGTAAGGAACACGGTCACGTCGACCAGGTCCTCCCAGCGCGCACCGCTGGCTTCGAGCACCGCGCGCACGTTGGCGAACACCTGCCGGCATTGCGCCTCGATGTCGTAGGCGGCGAGGCCGCCGTCGTGCTCGTAGACATTGCCCGGCACCTTGTTGGTACCCGGTTCGCGCGGCCCCACGCCGGAGAGGAACAACAAATCGCCCACGCGGCGCGCATGCGGATAGGCGCCGACCGGGGACGGCGCGCTGTCGGTGCGGATGCCCCCGCTCATGCCTTTGCCTGCCAGCGTTCGGCCATGCCGCCGAGCGCACGGCGATAGGCTTCGGTCATGTCGTCGCGGCCGGTGACCACCAGGCCCAAGTCGTGCATGTGGCCGTCGGTGAGGCCATAGACCCAGGCATGCACCGCCAGCTTCTGGCCGCGCTCCCAGGCGTCCTGCACGATGCTGGTGCCGCACACATTGAGCGCCTGTTCGATCGCATTGAGCTCGCACAGGCGGTCGTGGCGCGCCGCGAAAGGCACGCTCGAAGGCAGCGCATCGGCGTGCTTGAACGCCACGTCCTTGACGTGACGCAGCCAGTTGTCGATCAGCCCCAGCTTGTCCTTGCGCAGCACCGCGCCCACGCCGCCGCAGCCGTAATGGCCGACCACCAGGATGTGCTCGACCTTGAGCACGTCCACCGCGAACTGGATGGTGCTCAGCGCGTTGAGGTCGGTGTGCACCACCACGTTGGCCACGTTGCGGTGGACGAAGATCTCGCCCGGCGGCAGGTCGACGATCTGGGTCGCCGGCACGCGCGAGTCGGAGCAGCCGATCCACAGGTACTTCGGCGCCTGCTGCTGCGACAACTGCTCGAAAAAGTGCGGGTCGGCGGCGGTGACGTCCGCGGCCCAGCGGCGGTTGTTGGCGAGCAGATCTTTGAGCGTGTGCGGCATGGGCTTTCCTTGGATCAGTAACGAATGCAGATGTTCTTCGGCTCGGTGACGAAGGCCAGCGCCTCGGTGCCGCCCTCGCGGCCCATGCCCGAATGCTTGACGCCGCCGAACGGCGTGCGCAGGTCGCGCAGCAGCCAGCAATTGGTCCAGACGATGCCGAACTCGAGCGCGGCGGCGACGCGGTGGGCGCGGGAAAGGTCCTGCGTCCATACCGACGCGGCCAGTCCGTAGCGGCTGTCGTTGGCCAACGCGATCGCTTCGGCCTCGTCCTCGAACGGGATCAGGCCCACTACCGGGCCGAAGATCTCGGTCTGGTGGGCGGTCGAGGCGTTGGACAGCCCCTCGAACACCGTGGGTGCGACGAACCAGCCATGGGCGCAACGGCCGGGTGGTTGAACCGCCTCGCCGCCGCACAGCACGGTGGCACCAACCTCGCGGGCCTCGGCGATGCAGCGCATCACCTTGTCGAAATGCGCCTGGGAAACCAGCGCGCCGAGATGGGTCGAGCCATCCTGCGGATCGCCCACGACCAGGCGCTGCACGCGTTCCAGGTAGCGCTCGCGGAAGCGCTCGTAGATCGAACGCTGCACCAGCAGGCGCGAACCGCACAGGCAGATCTCACCCTGGTTGGCGAAGCCGGAACGGACGATGGTGTCCAGGTTGGCATCGGACAGGTCGGCGTCGTCGAACACGATCGCCGGGTTCTTGCCGCCCATTTCCAGCGAGACCTTCTTGAAACGGGGCGCGGCGGCGGCGGCGATGGCCGCGCCAGTGGCGGTACTGCCGGTGAAGGAGATCGCCTTGACGCCCGGATGCTCGACCAGCGGCTGGCCCACGCCCGGGCCGCGGCCTTGCACGATGTTGAGCACGCCCGGCGGAAAGCCCGCCTGGATGCTGAGCCCGGCCAGGCGCGCGGCGGTGCACGGCGTCACCTCGGACGGCTTGGCCACCACCGCGTTGCCGGCGGCCAGCGCGGGCGCGATCTTCCAGGTGAACAGGTACAGCGGCAGGTTCCACGGACTGATGCAGCCGACCACGCCCAGCGGCTGGCGCAACGTGTAGTTGATCGCGCCGCTGTCGGGCTGGCCCAGCGCCATGGCGTGCGACTGGCTGTCCCAACCCTGGATCGCGGCGGCGAAGTAGCGCAGGTTGCTGACCGCGCGCGGGATATCCAGGTTGCGCGCCAGCGCCAGCGGCTTGCCGCTGTCGCGCGACTCCAGCGCGGCAAAGGCGTCCAGGTCCTGTTCGATCAGTTCGGCCAGGCGATTGAGCAGGCTTGCGCGCTGCTCGATCGGCGTGTTTGCCCAGGCCGGCGCGGCGCGCTGCGCGGCGGCGACCGCTTCGGCCACGTCGTCGGCGTCGGAATCCGGGCAATGCGCGAAAACCTCGCCGGTGGCCGGCTCGTGCACGTCGAGCCAGCGGTCCGCACGCGGGGCCACGAGGCGGCCGTCGATCAGGTTGGCGAGGCGCAAGTTAGGCATCCGGACAAGCTTACGACCTGAATCGAGGGATTGCACCGGACGGCGGCGTATGCACCGACTTTCGCGGGGTGGGCTTCGGGCCACCGTGCCGGAGAGCGGGTGGGCTGAAGCCCACCCTATGTATGGACTCGCCTCCACGGTCAACCCCCGTTTGCTGTCAAGAACGACCGGCTGCGTCTATGTATGAGGCCTCGTCGAGGTGGTCGCAGGGACCACGGGCCGGCA
>NZ_JAPMIU010000013.1 GCF_026410505.1 Frateuria hangzhouensis | reverse complement strand
GGCCAGATCGATTGCAATGGTCGTAATCTTGCTCATGACTCGCCCTCCGCATGTGACGGTGAAAGCGTTATCTCACCGCTGGCGCCATGACGCCTAAGTGCGCGGGGGCGAGTCCATGTGATTACGGTCGCATGCTGCCCGACCCTTCGTTCCTCTATAATTAGGCGTTTACCTGGCGCTTCCCGGTACCACCCATGTCGCAGGCTTCCCCCAAGATCGGCTTCGTCAGCCTTGGCTGTCCCAAGGCGCTGGTCGATTCCGAACGCATCCTCACCCAGCTGAAGGTCGAGGGGTACGAGATCGTGCCCAGCTACCAGGCGGCCGATGCGGTGGTGGTCAATACTTGCGGCTTCATCGATGCGGCGGTGCAGGAATCGTTGGACGCCATCGGCGAGGCGCTGCACGAGAACGGCAAGGTGATCGTGACCGGCTGCCTGGGCAAGCGCTCTGAGCTGATCCGCGAGGCCTATCCGGAAGTGCTTTCGATCAGCGGCCCGCAGGACTACGCCAGCGTGATGGGCGCCGTGCATACGGCCTTGCCACCACAGCGAAACCGATTGCTCGACCTGGTGCCGGACACCGGCATCAAGCTGACCCCGAAGCACTACGCGTACCTGAAAATTTCCGAGGGCTGCAATCACCGTTGCAGCTTCTGCATCATCCCCTCGATGCGCGGCGACCTGGTCTCGCGGCCGGTCGACCAGGTGCTGGCCGAGGCCGAGCGGCTGGTCAAGGGCGGCGTCAAGGAGCTGCTGGTGATCTCGCAGGACACCAGCGCCTACGGCGTGGATCTGAAGTACGCCGAACGCGAGTGGCGCGGCAAGGCTTACCGCACACGCATGACCGAGCTGTGCCAGGGCCTGTCCGAACTGGGCGTATGGACGCGCCTGCATTACGTCTACCCGTACCCGCACGTGGACGAGGTGATGCCGCTGATGGCGGAGGGCAAGATCGTTCCGTACCTGGACATCCCGTTCCAGCACGCCAGCCCGCGAATCCTCAAGCTGATGAAGCGGCCGGGCAACATCGACCGCACACTCGAGCGCATCCGCGCTTGGCGCGCGGCGGTGCCGGACATCACGCTGCGCAGCACCTTCATCGTCGGCTTCCCGGGCGAGACAGACGCCGAGTTCGAGGAACTGCTCGACTTCCTGCGCGAGGCCGAGCTCGACCGCGTCGGCGCCTTCGCGTTCTCGCCGGTGGAGGGCGCACGTGCCAACGAGCTGCCCGATCCGGTCTCCGAGGAGCTGAAGGAAGACCGGCTCGAGCGCTTCATGGCGGTGCAGGCGGAGATCTCTGCCGCCAAGCTGCAGCGCAAGCTTGGCCGCACGCTGACCGTGCTGGTCGACCAGGCCGGCACCGAGGGCGCGGTGGCGCGCTCGGCGGCCGACGCGCCGGAGATCGACGGCGTGGTCCACATCGCCGACGGGCAGGCGCTCAAGCCCGGCCAGTTCGTGCAGGTGGTGGTCGAAGGCGCGGACGAGCACGACCTGCACGCGCGCCTGGCGCAGCCGCTGCTCAAGGTCGTGTAACTGTCCATGCGTTACGTCGCGCCGGCGCGCGGGGCGGTCGACGCGGCTGTATTCGAACGGCTGCCGCTGGCCGGATGGAATGCCTACGCCGACCTGTTGCACGGGCCGGACTGGCCTTCGCTCGACGCGCTCAACGCGCATTGGCCCGCGGGTGCGCATGAGCGCTTCGCGGCGCAGACGCCGATGCTGCTGGCCGATGGCCGCCACTACGAACAGCGCATCGCGGAAGCCGGCGCCATCGCCACCCGGGATCGCAACTGGCACGACCTGTTCAACGCGCTGGTCTGGCTGCGCCATGCGCCGCTCAAGCGCGCGCTCAACGCGCAGCAGGTGGCCGAAATCGCGCAGGTGGGACCGAAGCGGCGCAGCCGTCCGCAGTGCGCGCTCACGCATTTCGACGAGGCCGGCGTGATCCTGCTGCTGCGTGACCCGGCATTGCTGGCACCGTGGGACGCCCATGACTGGCACGGGTTGTTCTGGCGCCAGCGCGCGGCCTGGCTGGACGGCTCGCTGGAACTGGCGGTGTTCGGCCACGCCCTGCTCGAGCACGCGCTGACGCCGGGCCGGCTGTTGGTCGGAAAGGCGATCGCCGTAGTGGGCAGAAGCGGCATCGACGCGGCCTACGCCCGCGTGGCCGAAGCCATTGCCGCCGGGCATCTGCTGCGTGATCCGCAGGAGCTGCGGCCACTGCCTCTGTCGGGCTTGCCGGGTTGGCACGAAGAAAACGAAGGCGAGGCGTTTCACCGGGAGACGGAATGCTATCGGCCGCTGCGTGCGGGGCGGTGTTATCCGGCGCCGCTCGTGATGTAGGCGCAGCGCGATCTCCCCACCCCACGACGCCTTGACGCCGCCCGCCGCACAGTGGCGCTCCCGTGGCGCACCGTGGAGTCCCGCGTGATCCCCCGCTTCAACGACCACGCCGCCAACGAGCGCACGTATCTCGCCTGGGTGCGAACCGCGATCGCCGTGATGGCGTTCGGCTTCCTGGTCGAGCGGTTCGACCTGTTCCTCACTTACGCCTCGCAGGATGCGTCCCGCGCCGCGCACAAGCTGCACATGCATCTGCGCCTGACCGAGTGGGTCGGGCTGCTGCTGATCGTGTTCGGTGCGCTGATCATCCTGCTTGCCTCGGCGCGCTTCCTGCGCAACCGTCGCGACATCGCGCACGAGCGGATGGAGGACTATTCCGGCCCGGTCGGCGAGAAGCTGCTGGCGGCGATCCTGGTGCTGCTGGGCCTGTTCCTGGTCGTGTACGTGGGCCAGGAACTGGCGGCGTTGGGTTCGCAGCCGGACCTGTGACCGATTCGATGCGGCTCAGTCAGGGCGTGGGCGCGTAGTCCACCGCGACCACGGCAAAGCGTGTGCGTCCGGCCGGAAGCTCGGCCTCGAACTCGTCATCGACTTTCTTCTTGAGCAGCGCGCGGGCCAGCGGCGAGTCGACGCTGATCCAGCCACGCTTCGCGTCGGTCTCGTCGGGGCCGACGACGCGGTAGCGCACGGACTGGCCGCTATCGACATTCTCCAGTTCCACGCTGGCGCCAAAGAACACCGTTTGACGGTCGGCCGGCATGCCCTCGGCCACCTTCAACAGCGGAATGCGCTTGCTGAGGTAGCGCACGCGGCGGTCGATCTCCCCGAGCTGTTTCTTGCGATAGGTGTACTCGGCGTTTTCCGAGCGGTCGCCTTCGGCTGCGGCGGCGGCCAGCGCCTTGACCACCTCCGGGCGCAATGTGTGCCAGAGATGGTCCAGCTCCGCCTTGAGCCTTTCGAAACCCTCCCGCGTGACGATGGCGGTGGAGGAGGGGGCGGGCGGGCGCCAGCGGCTCATCGACGCCGTCCGCCGAACAGGCCGCCGAGCACGCCGCGCAGGATCTGGCGGCCGATCTGGCTGCCCATGGTGCGCACCACCTGCTTGCCCATGGTTTCGATCATGCCCTGCCGGCGCCTGGTGCCGAACACGGCATCGTGCACGGCGCCGCCCCAGGCGTTGTCGTCCGCCGGGGTCGGCGGCGGATCGGCGGCGACCACGCTCGCGTCGGCGGCCTTGGCATCGGCGCGGCGGGCGAGCATTTCCGCCGCGGACTCGCGGTTGACCGGCGTGTCGTATTTGCCGCCGACGGGCGAGCGCTGGCGTACCGCGGTGCGCTCGGCTTCGGTGATGGCCCCGATGCGACAGCGCGGCGTGGTGACCAGCACGCGCTCGACCGGGCTGGGCACGCCGCCTTCGCGCAACGTCGAGGCGAGCGCCTCGCCCACGCCGAGCTGGCCGATCGCTGCGGTCACGTCCAGCTTCGGATTGGGCGCGAAGGTTTCGGCGGCGGCGCGCACGGCTTTCTGGTCGCGTGGAGTAAACGCGCGCAGCGCGTGCTGGATGCGGTTGCCGAGCTGGCCGAGGATGTCCTCAGGCACGTCGTCCGGGTTCTGCGAGCAGAAGTACACGCCCACGCCCTTGGAGCGGATCAGCCGCACCACCTGCTCCACCCGTTGGCGCAGCGCCGGCGGGCAGTCGTCGAACAGCAGGTGCGCCTCGTCGAAGAAGAACACCAGTCTGGGCAGCTCCTGGTCGCCCACTTCCGGCAACTGCTCGAACAGCTCCGACAGCAGCCACAGCAGGAAGGCGGCGTAGAGCTTGGGTTCGAGGACCAACTGGTCGGCCGCCAGCACGTTGATCACGCCGCGCCCGCTCATGTCCTGGCGCAGCAGGTCAGTCAGTTCCAGTGCCGGCTCGCCGAAGAAGCCTTCGCCGCCGGCCTGCTCCAGCGCCAGCAGCGAGCGCTGGATGGCGGCGATGCTGGTGTTGCCGATCAGGCCGTAGTGGCCGGAGATGTCGCGGGCGTTTTCCGCCGCGAAGGAAAGCAGCGCGCGCAGGTCGGTCAGGTCCAACAGCAGCCAGCCCTGGTCGTCGGCGACCTTGAATATGACCTCCAGTACGCCCTGTTGGGTGTCGCTGAGCTGCAGTACGCGGCCGAGGAGGGCAGGCCCCATTTCGCTGACGGTAGTGCGCAGCGGGTGCCCGTGCTTGCCGTAGAGATCCCAGAACACCACGGGGTTGGCCTGCGGCTGCCAGTCCGTGAGGCCGAGCCTGGACAGGCGCGCCTGGAGCTTGTCGCCGGGCTCGCTCGCCGGCAACGCCAGGCCAGCCAGGTCGCCCTTCACGTCGGCCAGCACGCAGGGCACGCCCAGCCGCGAGAAACCTTCGGCCAGCACCATCAGCGAGACGGATTTGCCGGTGCCGGTGGCACCGGCAACCATGCCGTGGCGGTTGCCGTAGCGTGATTCCAGGCTCACCTCGGCGGTGTCGTTGCGGCCGATCAGGATCTGGGACATCTGGCGTGCTTCCATGGCTCGGACGGCGGATTGTAGCCGGGCCGATCCAGGTCGCAGTTCGCGTGTTCTGGCGGGCTCTGCGGTTTCGGCATCGCGGCTGCATGCGTTATGGTGAATGTATTCCCGTCGTCAAAGTTTCGTCATGCCGTTGTCTACTCTTGCCCATCGTTTCCGCCTGGTGCCGCTGGCTGCCGGGCTCGTCCTGCTGACCGCCTGCGCCACCGGCGGCGCCAACCGCACGAACACGCCGGTCAACACGCTCTACGACCAGCTCGACCAGGCCAGCAAAGGCTACGAGACCGCGCTGCAACAGGCGCGTGAGGGCGACGACCAGGCCTCGGAGCAGACCCTGAAGGACGCGCTGGACAGCCTCAAGCAGTCCGCGGCGCGCTGTGGCCAGACGCCCGGTTGCGATCCGCAGCGCTTCTTCTCGGTGTTCGATCGCCTGCTGCGCCTGAAGGACGGCAGCTTCTTCGCCGGCGACGATCTGGACACGGTCGGCGAGGAAGGTCCCGACCAGACGGTGGACGGCGCGCCGGGCGGCGCCGCGGCGCTCCCGCAGGCGCAGCGCAGCGTGACGCTGCTGCGCGGGCACAAGCTGTCCGAACTGATCGCGATGAACGGGGCGGTCAAGGCAGCTCTGGAGATGTGGTTGACCCAGTGGCGCTCCTACCTGGTCAATACCTGGGTCAACTACCAGTACATGCGCTACGAGATGTATCCGCAGTACGAGAAGGCCGACCTGCCCGAGGCGCTGCTGTTCGGCATCATGGCCAAGGAATCCCACGGCAAGGTGCATGCGGTGTCGCGTTCCGGCGCGGCCGGCCCGCTGCAGTTCATGTACGCCACCGGGTTGCGCTTCGGCCTCAACAGCGACCATGGCTTCGATACGCGTTTCGATCCGGCCGAGGCCACCCGCGCCAACGCCGAGTACATGGACGAGCAGCTGAAGGTGTTCAACGACAACCTCGAGCTGTCGCTGGCCGCCTACAACGGCGGCGAGGGCCGCATGCGCCGACTGGTCGACGGCGACACCGGCGTGAGTTTCTACGATCCGAAGATCTACAACCGGCTTTCCCGGGAAACCCGCGAATACGTGCCGGCGGTGCTGGCGGCGGCGTGGCTGTTCCTGCATCCGGACAGCTACAACCTGAATTTCCCCAAGATCGACGGTGCGCCGGGCCACATCACGCTCAAGCGGCCGGCTTCGCTGTCGGAGCTGACCATCTGCCTGGGCTCGGCGCAGGGCATGGACGATGGCTGGTTCCGCACGTTGCGCAATCTCAATCCGCGGCTGAACCCGCAGGATGCGCAGCCGGTCGGCACCGAATTGCAGGTGCCCAAGCCGCTGGAGGCGACCTATGCCTCGCGCTGTGTCGACGGGCCGTGGCCGATCCTCGCCAGCGACCTGCATTCGGCGGTGGTGCCGGAAATCGTCAAGCCCAAGCCGAGCCGCACCGTGCGCCCGCACTCGCGCTACACCGTGCGCCGCGGCGACACGCTGCTGGGCATCGTGCACAAGCTGGGTTGCTCGGACGTGCGCGAGCTGTCCGACATCAACAACATCAAGCACCACCGGATCCGTGCAGGCCAGGTGCTGCGGCTGCCGGCTTGCCAGCGCTGAAGTGCGGCCGGTGGGCTGAGGCCCACCCTACCAAAGCCAGGTGAACCCGTAGGGTGGGCTTCAGCCCACCGGGCCCTTGCGTCAGGCAGCGGCGCTGGGCTGCATCCAGCTCTCGACCACGTCCTCGCGCTCGCGGCCGGCGGCGCCGTGCAATTCCTTCAGCTCGCGGACCACGCGCAGCAACCGCCGATGGCGGGCGCGCACGAAGGGGTAGGGCGAGTCCTTGGTCTCGTGGTAGGCCACCGCCAGCCACAACGCGATGCCGCGCAGCACCACCTCCGGGTTGTCCGAGCAGGCGCGGGTGAAGCCGGTGGCGGTGCCGCGGCCCCATGGCAGGTAGCGCTGCTGCGGCGGCGTGCCGTAAAGATGCGGAAATTCCCTGCGCGCGGCCTGGCCGATCTCGCGCAGGGTCAGCAGGCTCAGCCGCGCGCGGGCCGCGCCGGGGAGCGTGTCCAGGTTCTTGCCGATGCGACGGAACTGGCGTTCCAGCTGCTGGCCGCGCACGAACGCGATGAGAAGGACGATCGATCGCATGGGTACTCCCCGGAGCCTTTGACGGAGCGGAGCATAGCCATGCGTAACGGTCGAGTACGCCTAAAACGTCACAGAATGACGCTTTGCGTCAGTCGACGGGCAGCGGCCGGCGGCCGAGCCGTTGGCCGAGTTTCACCGTCTGCTGGGGTTTGAGCTCGTCCAGCTCGATCATCCCCGGCGGCAGCAGCAGGATCACCGTCGAGCCCATGTTGAAGCGCGCCATTTCGGCAAAGCGGGCGAGGGTGATGTCCTGGCCGGCGAACGACTTGCTGCGGATGTGCGAGGCGTAGGGCGGGATCACCAGGCCGTCCCATACGGTGGCGACCGAGGACACCAGCACCGCCCCGACCATCACCGCCACGAACGGCCCCTGCGGGCCGTCGAAATGGCATACCAGGCGCTCGTTGCGGGCGAACAGCCGCGGGATCGCCTCCACCGCGAACGGCGCCACGCTGAAGATGCGACCGGGCACGTGCACCGTTTCGCGCAGCGTCCCGCCCAGCGGCATGTGCACCCGGTGATAGTCGCGCGGTGACAGGTAGATGGTGAGGAAATCGCCGTTGCGATAGGGCTCGGCCGCGGCGTCGTCGCCGAGCAGTTCGGCGGCGGTGTACGACTGGCCCTTGGCCTGGAAGATGCGGCCGTCGACGATCCGCCCGGCCTGGCTGATGCGGCCGTCGGCAGGGGAAATCAACGCCGTCGGGTCGGCATCCTCGCGCCGCGCGTGCGGCTTGAGCTTGCGGGTGAAGAACGCATTGAAGTGCTGGTAGGCGAACGGATCCGGCTGCGCGGCCTCGTCCATGTCCACTTTGTAGCGGTGCACGATCTGGCCGATCAGGAAGTTCTTCCACGGCCGCCAGGTCCAGCGCGTGGCCCAGTAGACCACCCGCGACAGCGCGCGGTGGGGGAGGAGGTATTGGACGAGGACGGCGAAAGTCATCCTGCCAGTATAGGGCGCAAACCTGCCCGTTCGCCCCGGGCGTAGGCCCGTAGGGCCGAAGCCGGAGGGCCGCGGCACCGCGGACCGGCGCACTTCGCTACGCTCAGGGCGAGCGGTAAGGGATAATCGTCGATCCTCCATGCCACACCCGCCAGGACAGGCCCGTGACCGCCGAACTTGCCACCATCATCGACTTCATCCGCTACGGCGCCAGCCGCTTCTCCGCCGCCGGGCTGACCTTCGGGCACAGCCACGACAACCCGATCGACGAGGCGACCCACCTGGTGCTGGCCTGCCTGCACCTGCCGCCGGACATCCCGCCGGCCTACGGCGCGGGCAGGCTCACGGCCGAAGAGCGGGCGCGCGTGCTGGAGCTGATCGAGCGGCGCGTCAGCGAGCGATTGCCGGTGGCCTACCTGGTTGGCGAAACCTGGTTCGCGGGGTTGAAATTCAAGAGCGACCGCCGCGCGCTGGTGCCGCGCTCGCCGATCGCCGAATTGATCGAGTCCGGTTTCGCCCCCTGGCTGGACGACCGCCACGTCGAACGCGCGCTGGACCTGTGCACGGGTTCGGGCTGCATCGGCATCGCCATGGCCGAGTACCACCCCGACTGGCGGGTCGACATTGTCGACATCAGTGACGAGGCGCTGTCGCTGGCGCGCGAGAACATCGCCTTCCAGCATGTCGAGGGGCGCGTGGAAGCGGTCAAGTCCGACCTGTTCGCCGGGCTCGACGGCCGCCGCTACGACCTGATCGTTTCCAATCCGCCCTACGTCACCGAGGACGAGTACGCCGCGCTGCCGGGCGAATACAGCCACGAGCCCAAGCTCGGCCTGACTTCCGGCGAGGACGGCCTGGACATCTGCCTGCGCATCCTCGATCAGGCGGCCGATTACCTGACCGAAGACGGCCTGCTGATCGTCGAGGTGGGCGAGAGCGAGCACGCGCTGGCCGCGCTGTTGCCGCGGGTGCCGTTCGTGTGGATCGAGTTCAAGGTCGGGCCGATGGGAGTGTTCGCGCTCGAGCGGCGTGACCTGGTCGAGCATGCCGCGGCGATCCGTGCCGCGGCCGACGCGCGCCGCTGAACGATCCCGGGAGGCGGCCGCATGGAACTGACCACCGACCGCCTGCAGCTCGATCGCCTGCATCCGGACGATGCCGCCGCCCTGTACGCCTGCCGTGCCGACCCGGCGGTGGCGCGCTTCCAGGGCTGGCGACCGGGCAGCGTCGGGGAGGTGCGCGTCTTCATCGACGCGCAGACCGAACCGGTGCCCGGGTTGTGGTTCCAGCGTGCGATACGCCTGCGCGAGGGCCACGCGCTGATCGGCGACCTGGGCGTATGCCTGCCGGCCACACCGGGCGATTCGGTGGAGTTCGGCATCAGCCTGGCGCCCGCGCACCAGGGCAATGGCTACGCGCGCGAGGCGCTGCAGGCGCTGTTCCGGCAGGGTTTCGATGTGCTGGGCTGGCGCCGCATCCACGCCTCGGTCGACCCGCGCAACAACGCCTGCGTGGCCCTGCTGCAGGCGCTGGGCATGCGCCAGGAAGCGCATTTTCGCGAGAGCCTGTGGCTGCACGACGAGTGGGTGGATGACGTGGTGTTCGCCATGCTTGCGCGTGAGTGGCAGGCGGCCTAAGCATTCTTGTAGGAGCGCCCTTGGGCGCGACCACCATCCCGATGGTTGGGGGCAGTGGGGTTCGCGGTCGCGCCCAAGGGCGCTCCTACAGAGCTTGTCGGCGAGCCGTTATGCTTTGGCTTCTCATAGCGGGCGCGCGGCATGTCCAGCAATTCCTTCGGCAAGCTCTTCACCGTCACCACCTTCGGCGAAAGCCACGGGCCGGCGATCGGCTGTGTCATCGACGGCTGTCCGCCAGGGCTGGCGATCGCGCCGGAGGACTTCCGCCACGACCTGGAACGCCGCGCCACTGGCCGCAGCCGGCACACCTCGCAGCGCCACGAGGCGGATGAGGTGGAGATTCTTTCGGGCGTGTACGAGGGCCGTACCACCGGTACGCCGATCGCGCTGCTGATCCGCAACACCGACCAGCGCAGCAAGGACTATGGCGACATCGCCGCGACCTTCCGCCCCGGTCATGCCGATTACACCTATTGGCAGAAATACGGCATCCGCGACCCGCGCGGCGGCGGCCGGGCCTCGGCGCGCGAGACCACCATGCGCGTGGCGGCCGCGGTAATCGCCAAAAAATGGCTGGCGGAGCACCACGACGTGCGCGTGCGTGGCCACCTGGCCCAGCTCGGCGAGGTGACGCCGCGCGGCTTCGACCGGGAGGCGGCGGAGCAGAACCCCTTCTTCTGGCCGGACGCGGGGCAGGTGGCGGAACTGGAGGATTACATGCATGCGCTGCGCAAGTCCGGCGACTCGGTCGGTGCCCGCGTCGATGCCGTGGCCGAGGGGGTGCCGCCGGGTTGGGGCGAGCCGGTCTACGGCAAGCTCGATGGCGACCTGGCCGCTGCCATGATGTCGATCAACGCGGTCAAGGGCGTGGAGATCGGGGCCGGCTTCGCGGCCGTCGCCCAGCGCGGCACGCAGCACCGGGATGAAATGCATTTGGACGGCTTTACGTCCAATCACGCCGGTGGCATCCTTGGCGGCATCAGCTCCGGCCAGCCGGTGACGGTGTCGGTGGCGTTCAAGCCCACGTCCAGCATCCTGGTGCCGGGGCAGAGCGTGAGCCTGGCGGGGGAGGCGGTCGCGGTCGTCACCAAGGGGCGGCACGATCCCTGCGTGGGCATCCGCGCCACGCCCATCGTCGAGGCCATGCTGGCGCTGGTGCTGATGGACCACGCGCTGCGCCATCGTGCGCAATGCGGCGACGTGGGGCCGGTGGCTCCACGCATCGCCTGAGCTCTTCGTTTACGGAATTCCCCATGACCGGCAAGCCGCGGGTGTGGATCTCGCGCCCCACCTTTCCCGACATCGTCGCCCGCCTGGAACCGCACTTCGAGGTGACGGCCGAGGCGGAGGAATCGGTTTTCGCGCCGGCCGAACTGGCGTCCCGGCTGGCGCCGCTCGGCGCGGCCATCGTGGGGCTGAACCAGCGCATCGGGGCGGCGGAAGTGGCAAACGCGCCATGCCTGCGCATCGTCGCCAACCTCGCGGTCGGTTATGACAACCTGGACATCGCCGCGCTCACCGCCAGGGGCATCGCCGCCTCCCATACGCCGGACGTGCTCAGCGAGAGCGTGGCCGACTTCACCTGGGCGCTGCTGCTGGGCGCGGCGCGCCACATGGGTGCGGCCGAGCGCTGGCTGCGGGCAGGGCACTGGCGCGCCAACGGATTCAAGGACTGGCTGGGGCTGGATACGCGCGGGCGCACGCTGGGCATCCTCGGCATGGGCCGCATCGGCCAGGCAGTCGCCCGCCGCGCGGCGGGCTTCGGCATGCGCGTGGTCTATCACAACCGCTCGCGGCAGCCGGCATCCATCGAAGCCGGGTGCGCCGCCAGCTACGTGGACAAGTCCACGCTGCTGGCCGAGTCGGATTTCCTGGTGTTGGCGCTGCCGCTGAGCGCCGGGAACCGCCACGCCATCGGCGCCGCGGAGCTGGCCCGGATGAAGCCCACCGCGGTGCTGGTCAACATCGCCCGCGGCGGGATCGTGGATGACGCGGCCCTGGCGGCCGCGCTGGCCCAAGGCCGCCTGGCCGCCGCCGCGCTGGATGTGTTCGAAGGCGAGCCCGACGTGCATCCGGCCTTGCTTGCGCTCGACAATGTCATCCTCAGCCCGCACATCGCCAGCGCCACCTGGGACACTCGTCGCGCGATGACCGCGCTGGCGGTGGATAACGTGCTGGCGCTGTTCGGCCACGGCCAGCATGCGGGGCAGCCGCCCTCGTTACTCAATCCCGAAGTGTTGGCCTCACGGCCGGCACCCTGACCCCACCCTTCAGACACAGGCAGTCCCATGAGCAAGAAGAGCAGCTACAAGGTGGCCATGGTCGGCGCTACCGGCGCGGTCGGCGAGACCCTGCTGGGGATCCTGGCCGAGCGCGACTTCCCCGTCGGCGAGCTGGTGCCGCTGGCCAGCGAACGCTCGGCCGGCGAGCAAATCGCCTTCGGCGGCAAGCAGGTCACCGTGCGCAACCTCGCCGACTACGACTTCGAGGGCGTGGACATCGCCTTCTTCTCCGCCGGCGGATTGGTCAGCCGCGAACATGCCCCGCGCGCCGCGGCAGCCGGCGCGGTAGTGATCGACAACACTTCCGAGTTCCGCTACCAGGACGACATTCCCCTGGTGGTGGCCGAGGTGAACCCGCACGCCATCGCCGATTACACCGCGCGGGGCATCATCGCCAACCCCAACTGCTCGACCATGCAGATGCTGGTGGCGCTGGCGCCGATCCACCGCGCGGTCGGGATCGAGCGGATCAATGTGGCCACCTACCAGTCGGTTTCCGGCGCCGGCCGCAGCGGCATGGAGGAGCTCGGCAGGCAGACCGCGGCGTTGCTGAGCTTCCAGGATGTGGAACCGGGCAAGAAATTCCCCAAGCAGATCGCTTTCAATGTAATCCCGCACATCGACGAGTTCCAGCCCAACGGCTACACCAAAGAAGAAATGAAGATGGTGTGGGAAACGCGCAAGATCCTGGAGGACGACTCCATCGCGGTGAACCCCACCGCCGTGCGGGTGCCGGTGTTCTACGGCCACGCCGAGGCGGTGCACATGGAGACCCGCGACAGGATCGGCGCGGACGAGGCCCGTGCGCTGCTGGAGCAGGCCGAGGGCGTGGTGGTCATGGACGAGCGCAAGCCGGGCGGCTACCCGACCCCGGTGGGCGATGTCGCCGGCAAGGATCCGGTGTTCGTGGGCCGCATCCGCGAGGACATCTCGCACGAACGCGGCCTGGACCTGTGGATCGTGGCCGACAATATCCGCAAGGGCGCCGCGCTCAACGCCGTACAGGTCGCCGAGCGACTGATCGAGGACTATCTCTGATGCGAAAACCCTGGCTCGCGCTACCGCTGCTGATTCTGTCCGCGCTGCCAGTGTGGGCCGACGGCGGTCCCGAGCAGGCCGCGGGCGCGGGAGAGGCGGTGCCCACGCGGGCGCGGCTCAAGCAGCAATTGCGTGCACGCGGCGCCGAGGTCAGGCAGCTCGAGCAACAGCTCACCGAGCAGGAGTCGCACAGCCACCAGGCCCACCAGCGCCTGGCCGAACAGGACCTTGCCATCAGCCGGCTGAGGCGTCAGCTGGAGGTCATTGGCGGCCGTCGACAGGGGAGCGGCCCGGGTCATTGACCCGTTCCGGAACGAGAACACGCCACAACAATATGCGCTAAGCGGTCGCCGCAGCTATTGTTGATTGGCTTACATATAACTAAAGTGACGCGCGTTCCGGTGTCGCCGCAGCCCGCGGCGACAGCATGAAGCGTCTCGGGCGTTGGGGGAATCGAAGCGATGAATCGTTCGTTGAAACTGTCGATGCTGCTGGCGTTGGCGCTGGGCAGCAGCCAGGCGGCCGCGCTCGAACTGGGCCAGATCCAGGTCAAGTCGGCGTTGGGCCAGCCGCTGCTCGCGGAAATTCCGCTCACCATTGAAAGCCCTGCAGAGCTGCGCGACCTCTCGGCGCGCCTGGCTTCGCCGGAAGATTTCGCTCGCGCCGGCCTGGCTGGCGTGCGCCCGGACGTTCCCCTGCAGTTCAGCATCGTCGACGTGGGTGGACACAAGGTGATCCGCATCACCAGCGCGGTGGCGGTCAACAATCCCTACCTCGATCTGCTGGTCGAAGTGGACAATGCCTCGTCAGGCCGCAGCCTGCGGGAATTCCCGGTGCTGCTCGATCCGCCGGGCACCGTGCCGATGACGCCCGCCGTGCAGGCGCCGCGCGGCAGCACCACACATGCCGCCACCCGTCCGGCAGCGGCCGGTTCGGCGCCAACCCGGCCTGGCGCCGGCACCGTGACGGCCGGTGGCCAGCTCCAGGTCGAGCGCGGCCAGACGCTTTCGGGCATCGCCCGCAAGGTGTCGCCGACCGGGGTAAACCCGGGACAGATGATGCTGGCCCTCAAGCAGGCCAATCCCGACGCCTTCTACCAGGACAACATCAACGCCCTGAAGAGCGGCGCCGTGCTGCGCGTGCCGACCAGCCAGGAAGCCCAGGCCATGAGCGTGGCCGCGGCGCTGGCCGAGATCCGCCGGCAGAACAGCGACTGGCGCGCCCTGGCGGCCCGCCCGACCACCACCGTGGCCGACGCGGCCACCCGCGCGGACAGTTCCAGCTCGCCGCGCGGCAAGACCGACGCCGACCGGCTCGCGCTGGTACCGGCGAAGGAGGGCGGCAAGGGCGCCGGTGCACAGGGCGGCAGCGGCAAGGGCGATGCGGCCCTGCGCCAGGACCTGCTGCGCAGCAAGGAAGCATTGACCACCCTGCAGCAACAGAGCGCCGAGCTGAAGTCGCGCCTGGAAGACCTGAAGGACATCAACGACAAGAACACGCGCCTGCTCGCGCTCAAGGACAACGAGATTGCCGAGCTGCAGCACAAGCTCGCCGAGGCGCGCAAGAAGGCCGGCCTGCCGGCCGTCGCCTCGACCGCCGGCGAGCCTTCGGCCACCACCCCGGTGGCGTCCGCACCGGCCGCCGCGAGTACCGCGGCCGTGGCGCCCGCCACGAGCGGCAGCGCCCCGTCGATGGCGAGTGCGGCCAGCGTTTCGTCGGCGCACAGCGCAGCCATGGTGCCCGCTGTAACGAAGCCGGCCAGCAAGCCGGTCAAGCCGGTGGTGCGCAAGCCGGTCAAGCCGGCGCCTGCCGGGGAGCCGTGGTTCATGCAGCCGTGGGTCTGGGGCGCCGCGGGCGGCGCGGTCCTGCTGCTGATCCTGCTCGCGTTGCTGGGTCGCCGTCGCAAGCCGGTGGCGCGGGCCGTCTCGACGACGCCTTCGCTGGCCGATCGCTTCGGCGCCACGCCGGATACGGCCGCCGACAGTGCCGATCCCGACCAGGACGAACTGCTCGACCAGTTGGCCGAGCATCCGGACGACGTCGGCCTGCACCTGGAGCTGGTGAGCCTGTACTACTCGCGGCGCGACGTGGAGCATTTCGAGGCCGCCGCCGAAGCCATGCACGCACACATCGTCGATCCGCAACAGGACGAGTGGCAGGACGTGCTGGCGATGGGCGAGGACCTGGTGCCGGGTCATCCGCTGTTTGCCGAAACCGCTCACGCGTCACCGGATGCGTTCGATGCGCACGAGGACGAAGAGGGGCAGGCGGACGACGCGCTGCACTCGTTCGACCTGGACAGCTACGCCGAGAACACCGGGTCGCAACCGGAGCCGGGCGCCACCGGGCCGGCCAAGGTCAGCGAGTACCACTTCGACTTCGACCTCACCCCGTCGCGCTCCGAACCGGCGGACACCAGCGAGGCGATGGATGCCCACGCCGACGAGCTCGACCAGGACGAAGACCGCACGGTGATGCGGGACGTCGAGCCTGCCCCCGGGGACGACACGGCGCCGACGAGCTGGAACTTCGAGGAACCCGTGCGCGAGACATCCGGTTCCGTGCCCCCGGCCGCCCCGGTTTCCGAACCGCAGGAGCTGGGCCAGTTCAGCGACGATCCGATCGACACCAAGCTGGATCTTGCCCGCGCCTACATGGACATGGGCGACGCCGATGGCGCCCGCGCCATGCTCGAGGAAGTGATGAACGAGGGCAGCCAGATCCAGCAGGACGCGGCGCAGCGTTTGATCGATTCGCTGTCCTGACGGCGGTTCCATCGCCCGCACGAAGGGCCGGCCATGCCGGCCCTTCGCATGTCTGGCCCGCGCAGGGCGGACCCGGCACGCCGTCTCTTCCACCCGGTTCGGGTTGCGGTGGGCTGAAGCCCACCCTACGCTTCCCGGCTGTTCCGCAGGACTCCCCGCATGCGCATCGCCCTGGGCGTCGAATACGACGGCACCGATTTCCTCGGCTGGCAACGCCTGAGCCACGGCGCCACCGTGCAGGGCGCGCTGGAGCAGGCGCTCTCGCGCGTGGCGGCGCAGCCGGTCGCGGTAACCTGCGCCGGGCGCACGGACGCCGGCGTGCACGGCCGCTGCCAGGTCGTGCACTTCGACACCGACGTCGAGCGCGAGATGCGCGGCTGGGTGCTGGGAGCCTGCTCCAACCTGCCCCCGAGCGTGGCCGTGCTGTGGGCGCAGCCGGTGCCCGACACTTTCCATGCGCGCTTTTCCGCGCGCAGCCGCCGCTACCGCTACACCATCCTCAACCGTCCGGTGCGCGCGGCGCTGGATGCGCGCTACGTCACCTGGGAGCGCCATCCGCTGGATGCCGCGGCGATGCAAGCGGCGGCGCAACCGCTGCTCGGCGAGCATGATTTCTCCGCGTTCCGCGCGGTGTCCTGCCAGGCCGCGCATGCGCGCCGCTGCGTACTCGCGGTCGCGGTGCGCCGGCAGGGCGAGCAGGTCATCGTGGAGATCGAGGCCAATGCGTTCCTGCACCACATGGTGCGCAACATCGTCGGTTCATTGCTGCCGGTCGGCCGTGGACAACAGCCCGTGGCCTGGCCCGGCGAGTTGCTCGCCGGGCGCGATCGCGCGGTCGCCGGGCCGACGGCGCCATCCTCCGGCCTGACCTTCGTCGGCCCCCGTTACGAGGCGCACTGGGGTCTGCCGGCGGAGGTCAGCCAGTGATCCGCGTCAAATGCTGCGGCATGACGCGCGTCGAGGACGCCGTGCTGGCCGCCGAGCTGGGCGCCGATGCGATCGGCCTGATCTTCACCCCGCGCAGTCGCCGACGGGTGGAGATCGGCCAGGCGCGCGCCATCGTGCGGGCCTTGCCGCCGATGGTCACCACGGTGGCGCTGTTCATGGACGAGGATGCATCGCTCGTCGAGGAGGTGATCGCCACCGTGCAACCCGGCCTGCTGCAGTTCCATGGCGCCGAGCGCGACGACTGGTGCGCCCGGTTCGGCCGCCCGTACCTCAAGGCCATCGCGATGGGCGAGGGCAACGAGGCGCTGCCCCGGTTGCGCGCATTTCCCGGAGCCGCAGGGCTGGTCCTCGATGGCCACGGCCTCGGCGAGGCCGGCGGCAGCGGCAAGGCGTTCGACTGGTCGCTGATGCCGCGCAACCTGGCGCAGCCGTTGATCCTGGCCGGCGGCTTGCACGCCGGGAACGTGGCCGACGCGATCCGCACCTCGCGGCCCTGGGGGGTGGACGTCTCCAGCGGGATCGAATCGGCGACGGGGATCAAGGACGCGGAAAAGATGCGGGCCTTCATCGCGGCGGCGCGCGGGGCCTGAGGTCGGAAGCGGCGGTGGGCTGAAGCGCACCCTGCCAGCGCATTCCGTAGGGTGGGCTTCAGCCGGCCGAGTCATCCAGCGCCTCGCGCAACCACCCCGCCAGCGCATCGGTGCGGCCGTCGTGCACCCGGCGCGGCGTGGCCAGGACCCATGAGGCGGGCGTGTCCATGAACCCCCAGGGCGCCCGCAGCCGGCCGGCAGCCAGGTCATCGGCCACGAGCTGCTGCGGCGCGATCGCCACGCCCAGTCCGGCGACGGCGGCTTCCAACAGGTAGTAGAGGTGTTCGAAACCCTGGCCGTAGCGCAGCGCCCCGGGCGCCACGCCGGCTGCGTGGGCCCATTGCGGCCAGGCCTGCGGGCGAGAGGCGGTGTGCAGCAGCGGTTCGCCGACCAGCGCTTCGGGTGGTCGGCCTTGTAACCGCGCGGCGGCCGGGCACTGCGGGCTGAGCACCGGGCCGATGCGTTCGGGCGCCAGCTCCTGGACGAGCCACTCGCCTGGCCAGGGCGGCTCGGCCAGCAGCAGGGCGGCGTCCAGTCCCCGCAAGCCCGGTTCGAACGCCGATTCCTGTGCGCTCAGGTGCAACCGCAGCTCGGGCAGATCGCGACGCAGGCGCTCCAGCCGCGGGATCATCCAGCGCGCCAGCAGGCTGCCGGGACAGCCGAGCACCAGCGGCCGTTCGCTGGCGGCGCGGCCCAGGCGCGCCCAGGTGTCGCGCAATTGCGCGAAGGCCTCGCCCGCGCTGTCGCGGAGCTGTTGGCCCGTCGCGGTCAGCGCCAACCCGCGCCCCTGCCGGACGAACAGCGGCTGGCCCAGGGCGCCCTCAAGCGCGCGGATCTGCCGGCTGACCGCGCCGTGGGTGACGTGCAGCTCCTTCGCCGCTGCGGTGACGCTGGCCAGCCGCGAGGTCGCCTCGAAAGCACGCAAGGCGTTGAGCGGGGGCAGGTCGCGGGTGCCGGGCATCGTGTGAGTTTTGCTGACAGGTGGGGCGATCTTATCGCTATTTCCGTCATCCGCATTGCGCTAGCGTGCGCAGCCTGCGTGCCCGAAGCCGGGCACGGCTCTCCACGGCTGCACGGGAACCTCGCATGTCATCCATCCAGGACTTCCACCGCTGGCCCGACGAGCACGGCCGCTTCGGCGCCTACGGCGGCAGCTACGTGGCCGAGACGCTGATGGCGCCGCTGGCCGAGCTGACCGAGGCCTACCGGCGCCTTAGCCAGGATCCTGCGTTCCTGGCCGAACTCGATCGCGACCTGAAGCATTACGTCGGCCGCCCCAGCCCGGTCTACCACGCCGAACGGCTGTCGCAGCACGTCGGCGGTGCGCGGATCCTGCTCAAGCGCGAGGACCTCAACCACACCGGCGCACACAAGATCAACAACACGGTCGGGCAGGCGCTGGTCGCGCGCCACATGGGCAAGCGACGCGTGATCGCCGAGACCGGTGCCGGCCAGCACGGCGTGGCCAGCGCCACGGTGGCGGCGCGCTTCGGCATGCAGTGCGTGGTCTACATGGGGGCGGTCGACATCGAGCGGCAGAAGATCAACGTCTACCGCATGAAGTTGCTGGGCGCCGAGGTGGTGCCCGTCACCTCCGGGTCGAAGACTCTCAAGGACGCGCTCAACGAGGCCATGCGCGACTGGGTCACCAACGTGGCCGACACCTTCTACATCATCGGCACGGTAGCCGGCCCGCATCCGTATCCGCAGATGGTGCGCGACTTCAACGCCATCGTCGGCCGCGAGGCGCGCGAGCAGATGCTGGCGCAGTACGGCCGCCTGCCAGACGCGATCACCGCCTGCGTGGGTGGTGGTTCCAACGCGATCGGGCTGTTCCACGCCTTTCTCAACGACGCCGGCGTGCGCATCGTCGGCGCGGAGGCGGCGGGGGAGGGCATCGCCACTGGGCATCACGCCGCGTCCCTGGCGGCCGGCCGCCCGGGCGTGCTGCACGGCAACCGCACCTACGTACTGTGCGACGACAACGGCCAGATCACCGAGACGCACTCGGTCTCTGCGGGCCTGGACTACCCGGGCGTCGGCCCCGAGCACGCCTTCCTCAAGGACGCCGGCCGCGCCGAGTATGTCGGCATCACCGATGACGAGGCGCTGGAGGCATTCCACCTGCTGGCGCGCACCGAGGGCATCCTCGCCGCACTGGAATCGAGCCATGCGGTGGCGCAGGCCATCAAGCTGGCGCGTGAGTATCCGAAGGACGCGCTGGTGCTGTGCAATTTGTCCGGCCGCGGCGACAAGGACGTGCACACCATCGCCGCGCGCGAAGGAGTCCAGGTATGAGGCAGGGATTCGGGATTGGGGGGGGCAAGACCCACCATGGCGGCATTCCAGACCTGTTGATGGCCTTTGTTTCTCCCACCGCCAGCAACTTCACATGCGAGTAGACGCTTCATGATCAATCCCCAATCCCCAATCCCGAATCCCGGCCCCCCACGCATCGATCGCCGCTTCGCGGCGCTCGCCGCCGCCGGCCGTACCGGTCTGATTCCGTTCGTCACCGCCGGCGATCCTTCGCCGGAGCACGCCGTAGCGCTGATGCACGCGTTGGTGGCCGCCGGCGCCGACCTGATCGAACTGGGTGTACCGTTTTCCGACCCGATGGCCGATGGTCCGGTGATCCAGCATGCCAGCGAGCGCGCGATTGCCAGGGGTGTCGGGTTGGGCGACGTCCTGGGTTGGGTGGCCCAGTTCCGCCAGCGCGACGCGGACACGCCGGTCGTGCTGATGGGCTACCTCAATCCGCTGGAGATGCACGGCTATGCGCGCTTCGCCGAAGCGGCCGTGCAGGCGGGCGTCGATGGCGTGCTGGTGGTCGATTGCCCGCTGGAGGAGTCGGCCGTGCTCGCGCCGCTGCGCGACGCCGGCCTGCGCCGGATCCTGCTGGCGGCGCCCACGACCGCACCCGCGCGTATGGCGCAGTTGTGCGAGGCGGCCGAGGGCTTCCTGTACTATGTGTCGTTCGCCGGCATCACCGGCGCGACCCGGCTGAGCACGGCGGATATCGCCGCGCGGGTGGCCGGGGTTCGCGCCGGGGCGAAGGCGCCGGTGGCGGTCGGCTTCGGCGTACGCGATGCGGCGAGTGCGAAAGCGATCGCCGGTTTCGCCGACGCCGTAGTCATCGGCAGCGCGCTGGTCGAGCGCCTGGCCGGCGCCACGGAAGCGGACGAGATCGCCACGCGGGCGCGTGAGTTTCTCGCGCCCATCCGCGCGGCCCTGGACGCGCCTTAGCCCCGCTCCTGCCTGGGACGCAGGGTGAGGAGCCGGGGCTCGCGGCAAGACACAGCTTTTTGACGAGGTTCCCATGAACTGGCTCCAGAAAATCATGACCCCGCGTGCCCGCACGCACAGCGCCCCGGCCGGCAAGGGCAAGGTGCCCGAAGGCGTGTGGGAGAAGTGCGGCGGTTGCGGCACCGTGCTGTACCGACCGGAGCTGGAGCGCAACCTGATGGTCTGCCCCAAGTGCGCCCATCATCATCCGATCGGCGCGCGCGAGCGGCTGCTGGCGCTGCTGGACGAGGGCTCCACGCAGGAGCTGTGGGCGAGCCTGGAGCCGACCGATCCGCTGAAATTCCGCGACTCCAAGAAGTACCGCGACCGCATCGTCGCCTCGCAGAAGAAAACCGGCGAGAAGGACGCGCTGCTGGTCCTGGACGGTCGCCTGAAGGGCCGTCCGCTGGTCGCCGTGGCGTTCGAGTTCGCCTACATGGGCGGTTCGATGGGCTCGGTGGTGGGCGAGAAGTTCACCCGCGCCGCCGAACGCGCGCTGGCCGAACGCAGCGCGCTGGTGTGCTTCTCCGCCACCGGCGGTGCGCGCATGCAGGAGGCGCTGTTCTCGCTGATGCAGATGGCCAAGACCTCGGCCGCGCTGGCGCGCATGCGCGATGCCGGCGTGCCCTACATCAGCGTGATGACCAACCCGACCACCGGCGGTGTGTCCGCCAGCCTGGCCATGCTGGGCGACATCAACATCGGCGAGCCGAAGGCGCTGATCGGTTTTGCCGGCCCGCGCGTGATCGAGCAGACCGTACGCGAAACGCTGCCGGAAGGTTTCCAGCGTTCGGAGTTCCTGCTCGAGCACGGCGCGATCGACCTGATCGTTGACCGCCGCCAGATGCGCGACAAGCTCGCCGAGCTGTTCGGCATGCTGATGAAGGCGCCGCGCGCGGCCTGACCGGACGCACGCTTGCGCAAAAGGACGATGCCGCCCGCGAGGCGGCATCGTCGTTTTCGTCGCGCGGGTTTTCCACAGCAAGTGTGGATGGTTCGAGGATAAGCCTGTGGACAAGCCGAAGAGGCTGCTTTGGCAACAGGCACTTGGCACGCAGTGGCGAACTTTTACCCATTCGCAACGTCGCTTTCGCATGTTTTCCACAGCCCCTGTGGAGCCGGCTGGGGTAAGCCTGTGGATAGGTGGTCTATCCCTTTGATCGGCAAGCCATGGGTGACGCGCTGCGCAGGAACTGACCAGTCCCGTTTCACACGCACGGCGTCCGACATGACGGCACCCCGGCAGCGCGGCATACTGACCGCTCCCTCAGAGGAGAGCGACTCATGAAAAGGATGCTGTTCGCCGCTGCACTCGTCACCTTTAGCGCTGCCGCCATTGCCCAGACGCCGGCGCTGCCTGGCAGCAAGGCGCCGGCCGGGGCCGAGGTCTACTTCATCGCTCCGAAGGATGGCGCCACCGTCGATCGCGACGTGACTGTGCGTTTCGGCCTGAAGGGCATGGGCGTGGCGCCCGCGGGCGTGGCCAGGGACCACACCGGCCACCATCACCTGCTGGTCGACGCCACCGACCTGCCGCCGGCCGGCCAGCCGATCCCGAACGACGAACACCACAAGCATTTCGGTGGCGGCCAGACCGAGACCGTGCTGCGCCTGTCGCCCGGTACGCACACGCTGCAACTGGAGCTGGGCGATGCCAGCCACGTGCCGTTCGATCCGCCGGTGGTCTCGAAGAGGATTACCATCCACGTGAAGTGATCTGGAGGTGCACGGTGAGAACCCTGCTGATTGCCCTCGCGTTGGCCCTGCCGGCCGCCGCCTTGGCCACCGTTCCGATGGAACCTGTGCAAACGCATGACAGGCCGCCTGGCAAGGACATGCCGCCTGGCAAGCAGAAGCCGGTACGTCACCATCAGCTGATCACGGTGAAGTTCGTGCTGAAGGGCAAGCCGGCACCGCTGCCGCACGTGGTCATCGATGAAAGGCCGACGCTGGTCCCGCCGACCTCGGGCAGGCATCATGCGTATCCCTTGGGCTCGCGATACACCCACCCCAACACCTTCATTTGCTACGGTCGCGGCTGCGCGGCCATCGGCCAATAGGCGCCGCGGCTGAAGCGGAAGGGCCTGCAGGCATTGGCGAATCGGCCCGAAGCCGGGGGATCGGCTAAAATCTCCCGTTTGGCCTCGCACCTGCAGATTCCCATGACCGTCCGCACCCGTTTCGCCCCCAGTCCCACCGGTTTCCTCCACATCGGCGGCGCGCGCACGGCGCTCTACTGCTGGCTGGAAGCGCGCCGTCGCGGCGGTCAGTTCCTGCTGCGCATCGAGGACACCGACCGCGAGCGCTCCACCGACGCGGCCGTGCAGGCGATCCTCGATGCCATGCAGTGGCTGGATCTTTCCGCCGTCCAGGCGCCGATCTACCAGACCCACCGCCTGGCCCGCTACAAGGAAGTGGCCGACCGGCTGCTCGCCGAGGGCAAGGCGTACTACGCGTACGAGAGCAAGGAAGAGATCGAGGCCATGCGCGAGGCGGCCATGGCCAAGGGCGAGAAGCCGCGCTACAACGGCTATTACCGCGACCGCAACGAGCCGCTGCGCGAGGACCCGAACCGGGTCATCCGCTTCCGGAACCCGACCGGGGGTTCGGTGGTGTTCGAGGACAAGGTCAAGGGCCGTGTCGAATGGTCCAACGCCGAGCTCGACGATCTGGTGATCTTCCGCTCGGATGGCTGGCCCACCTACAACTTCGCCGTGGTGGTCGACGACATCGACATGGGCATCACCGAGGTGATCCGCGGCGACGACCACGTCAACAACACCCCGCGCCAGATCAACATCTACCAGGCGCTCGGCGCGCCGGTGCCGGAGTTCGCGCACCTGCCGATGATCCTGGACAAGGAGGGCAAGAAGCTCTCCAAGCGCACCAATTCGGTCAGTGTCATGGAATACCGCGACGCCGGCTACCTGCCGCACGCGATCCTCAATTACCTGGTGCGACTGGGCTGGTCCCACGGTGACCAGGAGATCTTCTCGCGCGAGGAAATGATCGCGCTGTTCGACATCGGCGACGTCAACAAGGCCGCCTCGCGCTTCGACACCGAGAAGCTCGCCTGGCTCAACCAGCACTACCTCAAGAGCGACGATCCGCAGACGCTCGCACCCGAGTTCGAATGGCACCTGGCGCGTGCGGGCATCGATGCGTCCAAGGGGCCCGCGCCGGCCGACGTCATCGTGGCATTGCGCGACCGCGTGCACACGCTCAAGGAAATGGCCGAGCGCGCGAAAGTCTGGTACGCGCCGATCGCCGAGTGGGATGAAAAGGCGGTCGCCAAGCACCTGAAAAGCGACAGCGCAATGGCTGTGCTCAACGAAGCCAAGGCGCTGCTTGCCGATGTCCCGTGGAAGCCCGAGCCGATCCACCAGGCGATCGAGCAGATCGCCGCCAGGCTGGAGCTCGGCATGGGCAAGATCGCCCAGCCGCTGCGCGTGGCGATGACCGGCACCCAGGTCTCGCCCTCGATCGACCACACCATCTACCTGGCTGGCCGTGCCGAGGCGCTCGAGCGCATCGACGCCGCCATCGCCCGCGCGCAAGGCTGAGCCTGAGGGCGCGGCGGCATGGACGAGATCCTTGCCCGCGCCGCCGAGGGCGTCGACCCCGACGCCCCCGATGCGTTCCTGCGCATCTTCCTCAACCTGATGGCGCAGATCCCCTGGACCACGCTCCTGTGGTGGAACCTCATCTTCCTCGCCGTCGGCGCGCTGCTGGGCTGGTGGCGCGGCCGCACGGCCGAAGGCCTCGCCTGGGCTTTCGTGCTGGGCCCGATCGGCTGGTTGATCGTCCTGCGCCATCCGCGGCGCAAGGTGCCGCCGCCGTTGCCGCCGTAAGGCGCGCCATAGCGATGCCATGTAGGAAAGGTGCCGGATAGTCAGGCGTCCCGGAACGGGCACCATGCCTATTGTTCCCCGCGCTTCTGCTGCCGATGTGGATGGGTGGCCCGCGCGATCCGGCGGCAGGGCGCGCCGTCGGCAAAAGCCGCGACAGCGTTTCGGCACCACCCTGCGCAACGGCATCGTGGGCCAGGCGGTATCATTGCCACATGTCAGCCAAGCTCCATTCACACCACATCGAAGATGCCGACAGCTTCGTCTCGGCCGTCGAACAGGCCAGCGAAGAGCGTGGCCTGCGGCTGACGCCGTTGCGCAAGGAAGTGCTGGGACTGGTGGCGGCGGCAGGCAAGCCGGTCAAGGCATACGACCTGCTCGACCGATTGCGCGAGCGGCACGGCAACGCGGCACCGCCGACGGTCTACCGTGCGCTCGATTTCCTGCTCGAGCAAGGTTTCATCCACAAGCTCGAATCGGTCAACGCCTACGTGTCCTGCCACCACCCGGCCGAGGCGCACCAGGTGCCGTTCCTGATCTGCGACAACTGCGCCAGCGCGCAGGAGGTCTGCGATCCGCGCGTGGCCGAGCTGATCGAGACGCAGGCGCGCGCGCTCGGTTTCCGCCCGCAGGCGCAGACGCTGGAGGTCCACGGTCTCTGCAAGCATTGCCGCGAGGGCTGAGCGGGGCGCGAAAAGAGTGCGGGGCGCGATACGTCCTGCATCGCGCCCCGCTTTTTCCGGTGTTGGCGGGGAGGGAACATTGCCGCACCGGAAAACCGGAGGTCCGGTACAGGCCGTATGGCCTGCGTTCAGCCATTGTAGAACGCGCCGGGGTTGGACTGGTTGACCTGAAGCCGTGGCCGATGACAGCTGTGACGTTACAATGTAACATCGGCATCCGGATTCCCACCCAGCCCGCCGATGGCCCGACCGCCGACATCACGCGCATGGCAAAACGCCGACCGTTTCGGGGCGGTCGCTTCCTTTCTGTGCGCGATCCACTGTGCGGCGCTGCCTTTCGTGCTGGCCCTGTTGCCCCTGGTTGGGCTCGAATTCCTTGCCGACCACCGTTTCGAGCGGGTCTTCGTGGTGTTCGCCTGTGCACTGGCGCTGCTGACCCTGGTCAACGGTTACCGCCGCCACCGCCGGCCCAGCTCCCTGATGCTGGCGTTCCCCGGGCTGACGCTGCTGTTGCTGGGCGTCACCGCCGCCGAGCAGTACCCGATCGCGGTACACAGCGTGCTGGTGACCTGTGGCGGCGTACTGCTGGCGAGCGCCCACTTCGTCAACCTGCGGCTGGATCGCAGGCTGTCGCACGTACACGGGCCGCACTGCGCGCATTGAGGCGCACGGTGATTGTGTAACGCGCCGAGGCGTTCCTAGGATGGCGTGATGAGTCATCCGCACGACCACGCGCACCATCACCACGATCCTGCGGGCGGGCATGCCGGCGCGCGGGGCCGCAAGCTGCTGTTCGCTTTCCTGCTGACCCTGCTGATGCTCGTCGCCGAGGCCATCGGTGGCCTGTGGTCCGGCTCGCTCGCGCTGCTTGCCGATGCCGGCCACATGATGGTCGATGCGCTGGCGCTCGCGTTGGCTTTCATCGGCGCGCGGCTGGCCGTGCGCCCGGCCGATGCCCGGCGCAGCTACGGCTACGGGCGGCTGGAGGTGCTGGCGGGGTTCGTCAACGCGTTGACCCAGTTCGTGCTGGTCGGTTTCATCGCCTACGAAGCAGTCACCCGATTGCTGCATCCGGGCGAGATCCTGTCCGGGGTGATGTTGGTGGTGGCGGTGATCGGCCTGCTGGTGAACCTGCTGGTGCTGCGCGTCCTGCATGGCCATGCCCACGATGACGTCAACATGGCCAGCGCCAGCCTGCACGTGCTGGGTGATCTGCTCGGCTCGCTGGGCGCGGTGCTGGCCGCGCTGGCGGTGCGCTGGCTGGGCTGGAACTGGGCCGATCCGGTGCTCTCGCTGCTGGTGTCGCTGCTGATCCTGGGCAACGCCTGGCGGTTGCTGCGCACGTCGGCGCATATCCTGCTCGAAGGCGTGCCGGAGGATCTGGACGTGGCCGAGGTCGAGCGGGCCCTGCACCAGGCCGACGCTTCCATCCGGGACATCCACCACCTGCACGTGTGGCAGCTCGCCTCCGGCTCGCGCATGGCCACCCTGCATGCCCAGGTGAGCGGCGGCGACGGCGCGGATGCAGTGGCGGCGATCCACGGGCTGCTGCGGCGGCAGTTCGGCATTGTCCACGTGACCGTGCAGGTGGATGCGGGGCCGTGCACGGACCACGCCCGCGACTGCCTCGGGCAGGGACACCTGTAGGGTAATTTCGGCCAGGCCGGCTCGCGTCGAGACCGCCTGAACAAGGGTTTGCCACTCTTGCGCTTTGCCCCTTCACTGCTACGATGATCGGCCACTTCACGCATTACGAATCAAGGAGTTCCCATGGGTAAGGGCGATCGCAAGACCCGTCGCGGCAAGACCTACCGCGGTAGCTACGGCAACACCCGTGCACACGACGCGCAGCCGGCCGTGGTCGGTGCCAAGGCGACCGTGACCAAGCCGGCCGCCGCCAAGAAGGCCGCGCCGAAGAAAAAGTCCGCCTGAGCGCAGCACGCTCGGCGAAGCAGACCCCCGCCCACGCGGGGGTTTTTTTTTTGGTTCTTCACGGATGGTGGAAACAGGGCCTTGACCGCCACGATCTCATTGCGCCCCGTGTCAGGCTGCGTGTTTGTAGAAGCCCACTTGTGGGCGATGCTCTTTGGCGCAGAGCAAGGGCATCGCCCACAAGTGAGCTCCTACAGGGGCTGCATGGTCCCTGGTAATGCGCGACGAACTTTTTTTGCGTTAGGTGGCGATTAACGAAGGAAGACACGCGCTTCACCGCGCGCATGGAAGCCTGCGGCAGGCAGGGGCAGCGACGGAGCCGGCATGAACGCAATCGAGCTTTTGAAGCAGGATCACCAGACCATGAGGGCGCTGCTGGACGAACTGGCCGCCACCACGACGCGCGCCGTGAAGAAGCGCAAGGAATTGCTGGAGAAGATCCAGGCCAACCTCACGGTGCACAACACCATCGAGGAAGAGATCTTCTATCCGGCGTTCCGCAAGGCCGGCGATGGCAAGGACGACGCGAAGATGTATTTCGAGGCGCTGGAGGAACACCGTGCCGCGGGCGATCTGGTGCTGCCGGATTTGCTCAAGACCGAGGTCGATGGCGAGAAATTCTCCGGCCGCGCCAAGGTGCTCAAGGAGTTGTTCGAGCACCACGCCGACGAGGAAGAGAAAGAGATGTTCAAGCGCGCCAAGGCGCTGATGAGCAAGAAGGCCCTGGAGGACCTGGGCGAGCAACTGGCGCAGCGCAAGACGGAACTCAAGAAGCGCGCCGAAGCGGCCTGATCTGGCCATGTCGGACCCCGGCCAACACGGTCGCGACGCGCCCTTCGAACCCTGGCGCAGCGCGTTGCTGATCATCGACATGCTCAACGACCTCGAGTTCGAGGGCGGCGCCGAACTGCTTGAGCAGGCCATGCCGGTCGCCAGCGCGATCGCCCACCTGCGCGACTGGTACCACGCCCACGGCCTGCCGGTGATCTACGCCAACGACAACTTCGGGCGCTGGCACGCGGACCTTTCCAAGGTCGTCGAGCACTGCCGGCGCGTGGGCTCGCCTGGCGCGGCGCTGAGCGATGGCCTGCTGCCCGGGGTGGAGGATTATTTCGTTCTCAAGCCGCGTCATTCGGCCTTTTACGAGACGCCGTTGTGCACGTTGCTGGAGAAACTGGACGTCAGCGCTTTGGCCCTGGTTGGCATCGCCGGCGACGATTGCGTGCTGCGCACGGCCCTGGACGCGCAGATGCGGCAGCTCCCGCTATGGGTGCCGGCCGACGGCATCGCCTCGCAGACGACCTTGCGCAACCAGCGCGCGCTGTCTTGCATGCAGGAGGTGGCCAAGGCCGATATCACCCGCATCGACGCGCACCTGCCCGAATGGAACAACACTCAGCGGAGCCAAGACATGAGCAGCCACGACCGCAAGGATACCCAACATCCCGATTGCACCAAGCCGCAGCGGCCGGAAACCGACAACGAGCGGCATGGCCGTAAGGCCCACGAAAGCGATCTCACCGATGAGGCGGTGGAGGAAACCTTTCCCGCCAGCGATCCGGTTTCGCCGTTCATCCCGGCCAAGACGCCGGAGGATTGAGGGGCCGCGCCAGCGCCAGGTGCCCTGGAGTCATCCAGGCGGGCACTTGCGGAAGCCCGCTTGCGGGTGCGTCAAGGGCATCGCCCACAAGTGGGCTCCTACGGGAGTGCGCGGGCTTGTGCCGCGTTCCGAAGCGGCTAGGCGAGCGACGCGCGCTGTCCGCCTATCCAGGCGGCCTGCAATAGGTCGCCGCCGATCCAGTAGCACAGCTCCGCCGGCCCGCGCGCATTCCAGATCACCAGGTCGGCGCGCTGACCGGTCGCCAGCGTGCCGCGATCGGTCAGCCCCAGCGCCCGTGCGGCGTTCAGCGTGATCCCGCGCAACGCCTCCTCGGGCGTCAACCGGAACAGCGTGCAGGCCATGTTCGCGGCCAGCCGTAGCGAGAGCAGCGGCGAGGTGCCGGGATTGCAGTCGGTGGCGATCGCCATCGGTACCCCGTGTGTCCGCAGCGCGTCGATCGGCGGCAACCGAGTCTCGCGCAACGCGTAGAACGCACCCGGCAGCAGCACCGCCACGGTGCCGGCGGCGGCCATCGCGCGGATGCCCGGCTCGCCCAGGTGTTCCAGATGGTCGGCTGACAGTCCGCGATACTCGGCCACCAGTGCCGCGCCGCCCAGGTCCGATAGCTGCTCGGCATGCAGCTTGACCGGGAGCCTCAGGGCCCTGGCGCGCTCGAACACCGTCGCCGTCTCCTCGCGGCTGAAGCCGATGCCCTCGCAGAAAGCATCCACCGCGTCGACCAGGCCTTCGCTGGCCAGCATCGGCAGCATCACGTCGCACACCCGCGCCACGTACTCGCCGCGCCGTTCGCGGTATTCCGGCGGCAGCGCGTGCAGGCCGAGGAAGCTGGTGCGCACGCCGATGCCCAGCCGCTCGCCGATGCGCCGCGCCACCCGCAGCATGCGCCGTTCGGCGTCCAGATCCAGCCCGTAGCCGGATTTGATCTCCAGCGTGGTCACGCCGTCGCGCAACAGCGCGCGCGCGCGCGGCAGGCTCTGGCGCAGCAGCGTCTCCTCGTCGGCCGCGCGGGTGGCCGCCATGGTGGAGGCGATGCCGCCGCCGGCGCGCGCGATTTCCTCGTAGCTGGCACCGTTCAGGCGCATGTCGAACTCGTGCGCGCGATCGCCGCCGAACACCAGATGCGTGTGGCAGTCGACCAGGCCCGGGGTCACCAGCGCGCCGTCGAGGGTTTCGACCGCAGCGGCGAGTGCCTCCGGTGCGCCGGGAAGGTCCGCCGCCGGTCCCACCCAGGCGATGCGGTCGTCCTTGAGCGCGAGTGCGCCGTGCTCGACCAGCCCGAACGGACGATCGCCGGTGAAGGTAGCCAGCGTGGCGTCGAGCAACAGACGGTCCCAAGGTGTGGTGGTCATGGCTTTTCCGGGGGCGGGGGGGCGTCGGCGGGACCCGCCGGTTCATCGAATGCGCTGGTCGTGCCGACGTGCTCGAGCGGCTCCGCCGGTACGTGGCGCGCTGCCTGCTGGCGCTCGAACTCCTGCACCAGGCGTTCGGCGAAATCCTTGTAGACAGGGGTGGGGCTGAGCAGCGAGGAGACGGCTCGGGCCAGCAGGCAGGCGGCCATCACCGGGATGACCATCGACTGGTTGTCGGTCAGCTCCATCGCGATCACCGCCGAGGTGAGCGGCGCACCGGTCACGCCCGAGAGATACGCGCTCATCCCCAGCAACACCACCGCGGCAGCCGGCACGTCGGGCAGGAAATGGGCGATGTTCTGTCCCAGTCCGGCGCCTACCGCCAGCGCCGGCGAGAAAATGCCGCCCGGGATGCCGGCCCAGTACGACACCACGTTGGCTGCCAGTTTCGCCAGGCCGAAGCTCTCGCCCGGCGTCACCGCGGCCTGCTGCACGATGGCGCGCGCCTGGTCGTAGCCGGTGCCGTAGACCGAGCCATGACACAGCACGCCAAGTAACGCCAACACCAGCCCGCAACCGGTGGCGAAGGCCACCGGCCAGCGCGCGCGCAGCGCACCGACGCGCGCCAGCGGCCCCCGCTTGCTGAGCAAAATCAGCCGCGCGAACAGCCCACCCAGCAAGCCGCAGACACCGCCGCACAGCAGCACTGCCAGCCACGCGTGGCCCAGGGGCAGGTTCGCCTCGACTTCGCCGAAGTAGGCGTAATTGCCCATGATCCCCAGCGACACCACGCCGCCCACGATCACCGCGGTGAGCAGCAGGCCGCTGAAGCGGTGCTCGAAAGTGCCGGCCAGTTCCTCGATGGCGAACACCACGCCCGCCAGCGGCGTGTTGAACGCCGCCGCGATGCCGGCCGCGCCGCCGGCCAGGATGAAGCGCGAGGCCGCTTTCGGATCGCTGAAACCGAAGCGCCGCGCGAAGGTGTAGAAAAGCCCGGCGCCGACGTGCACGGTCGGTCCCTCGCGCCCGATCGAGGCGCCCACCGCCAGCGCGATCAGCGTGAGCAGCATCTTGCCGGCCGCGATCGGCAGCGAAAGCATGCTCTTGCGGAAAGATTCGTCCTCCACGTGCAGCGTGGCGATGGCCTGCGGAATGCCGCTGCCGCGGGTGGCGCGGAAACGTCCCGCGGTGGACCACGACAACAGGCCGAACACCGCGGGGGTCAGGATCAGCGGGATCCACACGCCATGCGCCACGATGCCCAGGAACAGCTGATAGGCCCAGGTGCTGGCCTTGGCGAACAGGATCGCCGCCAGCGCCACCAGCACCGCGCCGCTCCACAACGCGATGCGCCGCTTCCACTGGTGCGGGGCGAAAAATTCGTGGCCGAGCAGGGCCTGCAGGCGGGGGTTGGAAGCGGGCATCCGGCGATTATCGCAGACCGCGCACGCCTGGCTTCGTCCCGGCGTGCGCAAAACAGCCCCGACGGCAAGCGGAAGCGCGCCCTACAGCGGCTGCGGCCGCCAGCGCATTTCGTACAGGTCGAAGCGCCGGTCCTTGAGATTGGTCACGGCGCCGGCGTTGCGGGCGCGGGCCAGGCTCTCCAGGCGCAGGTCGGCGAACAGCACCGTCTCGATGTTGGGGGTGGAGTCCGCTGCCACGCCGTCGCGCGCAAACGGGAAGTCGCTGGGCGTGAGGATGCAGCTCTGGCCGTACTGGATGTCGAAGTTGTTCACGCCGGGCAGGTTGCCGACGTTGCCCGAGAGCACCACGTAGCACTGGTTCTCGATCGCCCGCGCCTGCGAGCAGTAGCGCACGCGCAGGTAGCCCTCGCGCACGTCGGTGCAGAAGGGCACGAACAGGATAAGCGCACCTTGGTCGACCAGGTGTCGCGCTACTTCGGGGAACTCGGAGTCGTAGCAGATCATCACGCCGATCGGGCCGCAGTCGGTCTGGATCGTCGCCGCGCTCTCGCCGCCGGTGATGTTCCACACGTTGCGTTCGCTGGGGGTGGGATGCAGTTTCTCGCGCTCGTGCAGCGAGCCGTCGCGCAGGCATACGTAGCAGACGTTGTGGATGTCGCCGTTGGGCTGCTCGGTCGGGTGCGAGCCGGCGATGATGTTGATGTTGTAGCGCATCGCCAGGCGGCTGAAGAGCTCCTTCACCTGCGGCGTGTAGTGGCTGAGCTTGCGGATCGACTCGACCGGCGAAAGCTCCTCGTTCTCGATCGACAGCAACTGCAGCGTGATGAGCTCGGGGAAGGCGACGAAATCGGCGTTGTAGTCGGCCGCGATGTCGGTGAAATACTCCGCCTGGGTGGCGAACTCCTCGAACGAGCGGATGCGCCGCTGGAAGTACTGCACCGAGGCCACCCGCACCGAGTCGGGCAGGCGCTTGGGCGAGGGGATCGAGGGGATGTCCGGGTGGTCGAGCAGGCTGGGGTTGCGCCACACCAGGTGCACTGCCCAGCCGAGCGATTCATGGTCCGAGGGCACGTAGGCGCGCAGCAGGCCGATCACCTCGAAGCCGTTGGACAACTGGAAGCTCAGCGTGGCGTCGCGCCGCTCGCCGGCCACCACCGCCTGCACGTAGGCCTCCGCGCTGCCGTAGCGGCCGATGTGCCTGGCCAGGCCGGGAACGCGTCCGCCGAACACGATGCCGCGCAGTTTCAGGTCCGTGCACAAGCGCTTGCGCGCCTGGTACAGCCGCTGGCCGATGCGCATGCCGCGGTAGTCCGGATGTACCACCACTTCCATGCCGTACAGCCAGTCGCCGTCGGATTTGTGCCGCGAGCCCATGCCGCCGCCGGTGATCTGCGTCCAGGTATGCGGCTTGAGCGCGGTGGCCGCGTCGATGCGGAAGGTTGCGCAGTAGCCGACCACCTTGCCGGCGTACTCGACCACGAACTGGCCTTCCGGGAAGTGCGTCTGCTGGGAGCGCAGCATCTCCGCCGAGTGGCCCCATTCGGGCGAGTAGACACGGCCGGTGAGCTCGACCAGCGCCGGCACGTCTTCCGGGCGGGCCTGGCGCAGCAGCAGCTTGGCGGTTTGCTCGGGCGTCTTCTTGGGCATGCGGGCAGTATCCGAAAGGGTTTGTGGTGGAACCGTCGCCCCCGATGCGCGATCCGCGCGCTGGCGGACCTTCCGGCCTGTCGGGCGCGCGCCATGCGCCGGGCCACCCCATCAGCGGCGGATGGAACAAGCTCGGTACACTGGTGCCCCTTGCCAGGAGCCGCCCATGACCCAGCCCACCCGCATCCGCCGTTGCCACGCTGGTCACCTGTGGCAGGCCGATGGCTGGTCGCGCGAGGGCATTTTCGGCATCGACGCCGACGGCACGCTGCAGGCGGTCGAGGATGGTCCGGCCGAGAGGCTGGGCACCTGGGTGCTGCCGGGCATGCCGAACCTGCATTCGCACGCGTTCCAGCGCGCCATGGCGGGACTGGCCGAACGGCGAGGCAAGGTGGGCGGGAGCAGTGCGCTCGTCCCTGGGCACGACGATCAAAAAGCGGCCATCCAAGACCGCACTCCTCAACAGGACAATTTCTGGAGCTGGCGCGAAACGATGTACGCGTTCGCCGCCGCCGTCGGCCCGGACGAGCTGAAGGCGATCGCTGCCCAGCTCTACGTGGAGATGCTCAAGGCCGGCTACACCCAGGTCTGCGAATTCCATTACCTGCACCACCAGCCCGATGGCACGCCGTACGCGCAGCCGGAAGCGATGTCGCTGGCGCTGGTCGAGGCGGCGCGCGAGGCGGGCATCGCGCTGACCCTGTTGCCGGTGCTGTACATGCGCGGCGGCTTCGACGGCCGGCCGCTGGGCGCGCGGCAGAGGCGCTTTGGCCACGAAGTGGACGCTTACCTGCGTCTGCTCGAAACGCTGCGCTCACAGCAGGACGCCGACCTGAGCGTGGGCATCGCGCTGCACTCGCTGCGCGCCGTGCCGGAGGACGCACTGCAGGCGGTGCTCACCAGCGGCCTGGCGCAGGACGGGCCGATCCACATCCATATCGCCGAACAGCTGGGCGAGGTCCAGGATTGCCTGGCCATCCGCGGTGCCCGGCCGGTCGAATGGCTGCTGGACCACGCCGATGTGGGCGAGCGCTGGTGCCTGGTCCACGCCACCCATCTGAACGAGGACGAGACCGCGCGCCTGGCTCGCACCGGCGCGGTCGCCGGGTTGTGTCCCACTACCGAGGCCAACCTCGGCGACGGCCTGTTCCCGCTGGCCAGTTACCTGGATGCCGGCGGCACGCTGGGCATCGGCTCGGACTCGCACATTTCGATATCGCCGGTGGAGGAACTGCGCTGGCTCGAGTACGGCCAGCGCCTGGCCACCCGTCGCCGCAACATCGCCGCCCGCCGCGAAGGCGCGAGCGTCGGCGAAACGCTATGGCGTGCCGCCCTGGAAGGCGGTGCGCAGGCCTCGGGCCTGCCGGTCGGGACGCTGCAGCCCGGCCACCGTGCCGATCTGCTGGTGCTCGACGACGGCTCTGCGCTGCTTGCCGCGCGCGAGGAACCCGCGCTGCTGGACAGTCTCATTTTCGCCGGCAATACGCCGCTGGTGCGCGACGTCATGAGCGGCGGACGCTGGGTGGTGCGGGATTTCCGCCACCACGACGAGGAGCGCATCGCGCAGCGCTACCGCGAAACCGTGCAGCGGCTCAGGCAGGCGCCGGCGGGCTGAGTAGGGTGGGCTTCAGCCCACCATCGCGGGGTGGCCAGTGGGCTGAAGCCCACCCTGCGAGCGGGATAGTCAGTCGATGAAGCGCAGGCCTCTGAGCGCCGCACGCAGGCGCTTCAACGCGGCTTCGCGTCCGAACGGCGGCGTCGCCGGCGGGTCGTAGACCTCCGGGCGCGTACCGGTGATCAACAGGTCGATCGCGTAGCAGCGTCCGGCATGGACCGCCCGGTAGGCCTCCACGTCCAGATAGTGGCTCATCGCCGCGTCGGCGGCATGGAACCGGTTGAACCGCACGCCCGCGAGCGTGACCTGCGTGGCCTGCGCCGGCACGGCGGTGGCCGGCACGTCCAGGCAATGCGCCAGCGCCTCGGCATCCTGGCCGATGCCGATGCGCAGCTCGGCGGCAGTGATCGCGTTGGAACCTTCCAGCACCAGCGCCAGCGCCGGGGTGCCGTGATCGTCGCCGGTGGCGTACGCCTTCCACTGGCCATTGGCGAGGTAGCTGCGACGGAAGTCGCGGCGCACCTGCATGTCCGGCGGTACGGCGATGCGAAAGCCGTGCGTGGTGTCGACGATCGCAGGTGATGCAGCCGGAGGCGCCGGCGGCGGCACGGGAAGGGAATGGTCCGTGCGCCCTTGGCACGAGGCCAGCAGGATCAGCGAAAGCAGCAGGAGTGGCTCGTAGCGGTGCATGGCGGGACTGGGTGCCTTCAGGTGTCCGTTCGTCCCCGGCGTATGCCCGGCAGCAGCCGAAGCCGGAGGATTTGGTGCGCGCGGGCCCTTCGGCTTCGCTGCGCTACGCTCAGAGCGAACGGTGGTGGGGGAGTTCGGCTGACAGGGTGCCACATGAAAGCAGGGGCAGTCGGTGGCGCATCCGTTGCCGCGAGTTCGCCCTCCTCGCCCCGGCGCTCTTCGCGCAGGGAGAGGGTCAAGCCGTCGCCCGGTCCTGGCAATTCACGCGCTGGCCCGGGACGACCTTGCGGAGGACAATGGCAACTCCCCCCACGGCCCGCCGAAGGCAGCCGATGAATGTTCCCTCCGTGCCGGTCGCCGGCACTGACGACGGATCGCTGATCCGCCACGGCACGCCGTTGTTCCGGCGCGCCAACCTGGCCCTGTTTGCCGCCGGCATCGCCACCTTCGGGCTGCTGTATTGCGTGCAGCCGCTGATGCCCGAATTCAGCAAGGACTACGGCGTCAGCGCGGCGACCAGCGCGTTGTCGCTCTCGCTGACCACCGGCGTGCTGGCCTTCGCGATGCTGTTTGCCGGCGCCGTTTCCGATGCCTACGGACGCAAGTCGGTGATGACCGTGTCGCTGATCGCCTCGGCGGCACTGGTCCTGCTGACCGCGTTGATGCCGGGCTGGACCAGCCTGCTGGTGTTGCGCACCTTGCTTGGCCTGAGCCTCAGCGGACTGCCGGCGGTGGCGATGACCTGGCTGAGCGAGGAGATGCACCCCGACTCCATCGGCCTCGGCATGGGCCTTTACATCAGTGGCAACGCCATCGGCGGCATGGGCGGACGGCTGGTGACCGGCGTGCTGGCGGACTTTTTCGACTGGCGCGTGGGCGTGGTGGTGGTGGCCGGCATCGGCCTGGCCTCGGGGCTGATGTTCTGGCGTATGCTGCCGCCGTCGCGGCATTTCGAGCGCCAGCCATTGCGGCTGCGCACGCTGCTGGCGCGTTTCGCCGGCGTGTTTCGCGATGCCGGCCTGCCGTGGATGTTCGTCGAGGGCTTCCTGCTGCTGGGCGCCTTCGTCACCGTCTACAACTACATCGGCTACCGACTGCTGGCGCCGCCGTACAGCTTGAGCCAGGCGGCGGTCGGGCTGATTTTCAGCGTGTACCTGATCGGCACCTTCAGCTCCGCCTGGATGGGCCATCTGGCCGGCCGGCTGGGGCGCCGGCGCGTGCTGTGGACGACCTTCGCGTTGATGCTCGCCGGCGTGGGGCTGACCGCGTTCGACTCGCTGGTGCTGGTGATCGCCGGCGTGGTGGCCATCACCTTCGGCTTCTTCGGCGGGCACTCGATCGTGAGCAGCTGGGTCGGCCGGCGCGCCGGCAATGCCAAGGCGCAGGCATCCTCGCTGTATCTGTTCGCCTATTACATGGGTTCGAGCCTCGCCGGTGCCGGCGGCGGGTTGTTCTATGCGGCGCGCGGCTGGAATGGCGTGGCGGCATTCATCGGTGCGATGGTGCTGGCCGGGTTGCTGATTGCCTGGCGGCTGTATTACCTGCGGCCGCTGCCAGGGCCGCCGTCGCCGGGGACCGAGCCGCCGTTGCCGTAGCGTGGCGGCCCTTCGACTTCGACGCCGCGCGGCTACGCTCAGGGCGAACGGTTTGAAAAGGCGCCATGGCGAAGGTTTGGAAAGGCGTCAACACGCACGATTGGAAAAATCGCTCAGGCGAACGGTTGGAAAATCGCTCAGCGACGAACGGGCGGGAAAAAAATCCGTTCGCGCTGAGCATAGGCGCTCAGTGCCGAAGTCGAAGCGTCGCTACCGCGCCGAGGGCACCAGCATGCCCTTGACCGCGTCGTAGTCCCCATCGCTCGGCTGCGGCGGCAGGTCGAGCAGGTGCACCATCAGCGGATAGACGTCCACGTTGGGGAAGGGCGGCACCGTGGCGCCGTCGCGGAAGGCCGGACCGTGTGCGACGAACAGCGCCTGCATCTGCGGTGCGGCGTTGTCGTAGCCGTGCTCGCCCAGGCTGATACGGCCCTTGTGCGAAGCCAGCCACTGCGCGGTGGTGATGCGCCAGCCCACCTTGGCCAGGCACAGCAGTTGCGGCACGCGCGGGTTGTGGCCATAGGCCAGGCGCGCCGGCACGCGGCTCCTGTCCCAGCACTGCATGTGCGGATGCGGGCGCTCCAGCTTCGTCTCGATGGCCGCGAAATCGCGTCCCGGTTTGGGATTGAAACCGGCCAGCACGCCCAGGCTCACGACCTGCACGTCGTCCAGGTCGAGCTCGCGCTCGATCAGCACGCTGTGCTCCAGCGGGGTGGATGCCATGCCGTGGTCGGCCAGCACGATCAGGTTGATGTGCTCGAGCAGGTCGCGCTGCCTGAGCCCCGCGATCAGCCGCGCCAGCGCCTGGTCGGTGTCGCGCAGGGCCTGGTCGACCTGCGGCGAGTCCGGCCCGTATTGATGGCCGGCGTGGTCGACAGCGTCGAAGTACAAGGTCAGGAAAGCCGGCCGCTGGGGCGGCGGCAGGTCCAGCCAGGCCAGTACTTGGTCGACCCGCTGGATCGGCGTCACGGCACCGTCGTAGGGCTTCCAGTAGTCCGGGTGGCGGCCGTGGATGTCCGCCTCCGAGCCCGGCCAGAACATCGTCGCGGTACGCAGGCCGTGGCGGTCGGCGGTTTCCCACAGCGGCGTGCCTTCGGCCCACCAGCGGCCGTCGCTCACCGCCTTGCGGTTGTGCAGCGAGAATTTGCCCAGCCGCGCGTCGTACATCGTGTTGTTGACGATGCCGTGGTGATCCGGACGCAGTCCGGTCACGAGCGTGTAGTGGTTGGGGAAGGTGAGCGAGGGGAAGGACGGTTGCATGGACGCCTGCACGCCATCGCGCGCGAGCATCGCCAGGGTGGGCGTCAGGTCGCGTTCGAGGTAGTCGGTGCGGAACCCGTCGATGGAAACCAGCAGCAAGGGCGCCGGGCGGGTGGCTGGAGGCGGGGTGGTGGCGCAACCGGCGCTGAACACCAGCGCCAGGCAGCACATCACGCGAAACAGGATTTTCATAGGGCGACTCGTACGATGAACCAACCCTGCATCATCGCATCGCCCTCCATGTCTCTCAAAACCCGTGCATCGCTTCGCCTGTGGCCGGCTGCCTTCGCGCTGGCGCTGCCCGCGTTGGCCTGCGCCTGGCAGGCGCAGCCGCCGCCGCGGCCGGTGGCGCCGCGGCCCGTGATCGTCGTGCGCCCGCCGGCCAATATCCGGTTCCAGCAGACCGTGCGCGAACACCAGGTGCTCGACCGGTTGCAGAAGAACCGGATCGAGGAGCAGCTGCGGCAGGGCCAAATGGATACCGTACGCCGGCCGCACCAGGCCGACCCGCTGCACGCCGCGCGGCTGGACCAGGCCGACCAGACCCAGCGCGAGCTGTATCGCGCACGCCAGCAGGATTTGCTGGATCGCTACCAGAGTGCCGTGGCGCCGCCGGTGGTGCATTCGGGCGAAGCGCCCGCGTCGTCGCGCAGCGGCGACTGATTCCGGGGAGCGTGCGAACGCGCAGACGCTGGTGGCTCGCGGTCGCGCCCAAGGACGCTCCTACGTGCTCGCCCCCCGCTTGCAGGGAGGGTTGGGGGGGACGGTCAGTTGACCAGGCCGAACAGGTCGCCGCGTGCCACGCCTTCTTCCATCGCCAGCAGGAATCGTTTGGTCGGCAGGCCTCCGCCGAAACCGGTGAGGCTGCCGTTGGTGCCAATCACGCGGTGGCAGGGCAGCACGATCGGCAGCGGGTTGCGTCCGTTGGCTGCGCCGACGGCGCGCATCGCCTGCGGCTGGCCGATGCGCCTGGCCAGCTCGCCGTAGCTGATGGTCGCGCCATAGGGGATGCGTTCCAGCTCCTGCCACACCGCCAACTGGAAGGGTGTGCCGCGCGGATGCAATGGCAGTTCGAACAGTTGGCGGGTGCCGGCGAAGTACTCCTCCAGTTGCTCGCGCGCGAAGGCGAGCGCCGGCGGCGAGTGCGTCCACGACGATTCGGGCTCGCGCTGGTGGCGACCGGTCTCGAACCAGACCTCGCGCAGGCCATGCTCGTCGGCGACCAGGCGCAGCCGCCCGATCGGGGTGGGCAGGTTGTCGTACCAGACAGGACTCATGGTGGTGTTTCTACGTTGTGGGCCCTTCGACTTCGGCCCTGCGGCCTACGCTCAGGGCGAACGATGGTAGGTCAGGGATTGGCTCGGGGCGAGCGGTGGTGGGCGAGGGTCCGCGCCCAGTGACGCGAGCGGTGCGGGTGTTGCACTCGGGAAAACAGATCTTTCCAACCGTTCGCCCTGAGCGCAGCGCAGCGAAGTCGAAGGCCCTGGTACGCACTCACGCGCGCTTCCTCGACGGTTGCGCCTGATCGGCCACGCTGCGCCAAAGGTGCATCACCGCGTAGGCGCGCCAGGGCCGCCACGCGTCAGCCATGACCGAAAGGGCGCGGGTGCTCAACTCGCCGCCGTCGCCGGCCGCGGCGCGGCGCAGGATCAGATCAGCCGCGGGGAAGGCATCCGGATGGCTCAACGCGCGCATTGCCATGTAGTGAGCGGTCCACTCGCCGATTCCTGGCAGTGCGGTCCAGCGCGCTACGAACTCGTCCAGCGGCTGCTCGGCGCGGAAATCCGCACGGCCCTCCAGCAAGGCGCGCGCGATGCCGCGGATGGTTTCCGCGCGGGCGTTGATCACGCCCACCTCCCGCAGGTCGGCCTCCGCCAGTCGCTCGGGCGTGGGAAACAACCGCTCTAGGCCAGGCAGCGCCGGAACCGCCAGCGGTTCGCCCCAGCGCTGCACGATCCGCGCGGCCAGCGTGCGCGCCGCGGCCACGCTGATCTGTTGCCCGAGTACCGCGCGTACGGCGATCTCGAACCCATCCCAGCCGCCGGGCAGGCGCAGCCCCGGGCGCTTGCGCAGCAGCGGCGCGAGTACGCCGCCGGCGCCGAGCGTGGCGGCGATCGCGCAGGGTTCGGCGTCCAGGTCGAACATGCGCCGCAACCGCGCCACCAACGGCAGAAGCCGGGCCGGCTGCGGGCAATGCAGTTCCAGCTTGAGCGCGTGTCCGTCGGGCCAGGCCGACAGGCGCAGCCAGCCGGGTGCGTCGGCGGGGCCGAACACGCGCGCATAGGCATGCGCCTGGACCTGCTCGATGCCGGGCAGCGCGCGCATGCGCAGGAAATCCAGCACGCCCTGAAAGTCGTACGGCGGCCGGTAGCCCAGGCGGAGCACCAGTGCATCGCCGGCCTGGATGGCGTGCGGCTGCCTGCGCAGCTCGCGCGGCGCGATCCGGTTGGCCTGGGCAAACGCGGCGTTGAAGCGGCGCAGGCTGCCGAAGCCGGACGCCAGCGCCACCTCGGTCACCGGCAGCGTGGTTTCGGTCAGCAGCTGCTTGGCGAACAGCAGCCGGCGCGTGGTGTGCACACTGAGCGGCGGTGCGCCCAGGTGCTCGACGAACAGCCGGCGCAGCTGCCGTGCACCCACGCCGACGCGGGTCGCCAGGCCATCGAGCGAACCTTCGGTCAGCGCGCCGTCGTCGATCAGCGTCAACGCGCGCGACACCACGTGTTCGCCCCGCTGCCACGCCGGATTGCCGGGTGCCAGCTCCGGCCGGCAGCGCAGGCACGGTCGAAAGCCGTCGGCCTCGGCGGCCGCGGCGTTGGCGTAATAGCGTACGTTCGAAGGCTTGGGCGCCGGCGCCGGGCACACCGGACGGCAGTAGATGCGCGTGCTGGTCACGGCGGTAAAGAACAATCCGTCGAAGCGGGCGTCGCGGCTCAGGCGCGCCTGTTCGCAGACATGCGGGTCGGGCAGGGCGGTGGGTGCGGGCATGCGTTGCAGGCTAGCACTGCCCCGGGCGCGGAACTCGCCGCTTTCGGACATCAATACGGCGGCCCGCGCGGTTACCGGACCGTCCTGCGGGATTCAATCCAGAAGGAACGGCTTGAGCGTGCTCCATGCGTTGTCCAGCAATCTCGCCTGGGCCGTGGCCGTCGGGTGGACGCCGTCATCGAGCAGCAGCGCCGGCTGGTTGGAGACGCCGGCCATCAGCGAGGGCAGCAGGACGACGCCCTTGTCGTGTGCCACTTGCCGATAGACACCGCGCAACCGTGCGGCGCATCGGTCGTGGTCCAGCTTCGGCGGAATCTCGAAGCCGAGCACCGCCACGCGCGCGCCGGCATCGTGGGCCATATCGATCAAGCGGGACAGGTCGTGGCTCAGCTGCGTTTCGGTGGCGCCGAGGATGGCGTCGTTGCCGCCCAGTTCCAGGATCACCGCCTGCGGATGATGGCGAGCCAGCAGTCCCGGGAGTTCGGCGATTGCATCGGCCATGGTCTTGCCGCCGCGGCTGGCGTTGACGATCGTCGGCGGCGTGGCGGCGCTCGCCTGCAGGCGGCGAGTGAGCAGGCTCACCCAGCCCGATGCCACCGGCACGCGGTGGGCCGAACTTAGGCTGTCCCCGACCAGCAGCACGGTCTGCGCGGGAACTGCGGCGAGCACCGTGGTGGCGGGCATGGCGATGCAGAGGAACACGGCGGCCAGCGTGGCTTTCAGCAGGTTCATGGGTTTTCCTTCGGGACAGCGGGAACGGCAGCGGCCGGTTCGGCCGCCGTGGATGACTGGCAATGGCTCTTGGGCGGAGGCTGGCGTTGGCCGCCTCGACTGTCGATCGAGCGCGCGGCCGGGCGGGCGGGGCGGCTGCGCTTGCCGCGGCGGGAAACCCGCCGCGGCGTTCCTTCCGATGGATTCCGGCAACCGGTCAGGCGGTCAGGCGTCCTTCGAGCAGTCAAACCCGCTGCCGTCGATGATTCCGCCGAAGGGCTTGAACGCGGCCAGGGAGCTGCTCAGGCGTTCCTGCGCGGCGCGGATCTGCTGGATGTCCAGGCAGATCTTCGACGCTTCCTGGTCGACCCGCGTGGTGGCGGCCTCGAGGCTGGCGTCGGCCTGCCCGCTATCGCCGCCGGTGACGTGGGTTGCGGCGTTCTTCAGCGATTGCACCGCGACGGCCGCGCCCGCCTCGCCGGTGGCCAGGCCGTGCTCCCGCACCGCCCGGGCGCCCTGGAAATACTGCTGCAGCCACTGCCGCTGGGCGGCATCGACCGCCACGGCGCGGCCGTCGATCACCAGCTTGCCGGCGGCATCGAGGGTGGCCTCGGCGCCTCCGTGGCCGTGCAGGGTGACCTGGTCACCCCGGACCACGATGCCGCCGTTGGCGATGGTGGTCGAGTTGTGCGATCCGTTGCCACAGGCGGCCAGCAGGGCGCTGGCGGCCAGGACGAAAGCGAGTGCGGTGTTTCGAATGAACATGGTCGAGCCTCCTGGAAACCGATCAACCGTCGTCGCGCCAGCGGCGGAACCAGATGGCGGCCGCGATGAGTGCCGCACCGGCCGCCACGCCGATCCACAGGTTGACCGAGGCAAGCAGGTGATAGGCGTTGCCCAGGTTCATGAAGTCCAGATTGTTGTTGCCCGTGTGGATGAGGTCGTCGCTGCCGACCAGGCTGGCGCCGGGAAAGGCGCTGAACAGGGCGCGGGCCACGATGTTCTGCCAGAACCAGCTCGCCGACAGGTTGAACAACCCCATGATGCCGAACCAGCTGACCAGCAGGCCGGTGGCGACGGGCAGGGCGATGGCCCACAGGAACGGCTTGGTGCGGGCCCAGGCCGAGCATGCCATCAGCCAGCCGACCGAGGGCAGGGCCCACAGCAGGTACAGCGGGATGTGGCCGATCATGTTGAGCGTGACGCGCACCGGATGGGCGAGCATCAGCAACTGCCACACGTGGATGCCGTGGAAGGACAGCGTCGTTGCCACGATCAACAGCTGCAGGATGCCTGCCGCGATGCCGGCCGCGGTCGCGATCACGGGAGCCACGAGCGTGGCGCTGAGGACCTTGGAGATCACCGTCTCGGTATCCGATAGCGGCAGCGACTTCCAGAACAGGATGCTGCGGTCGCGCCGTTCGTCGTAGATGGCGCCCAGGCAGTAGAAGAACACCACGAAACCCAGTACGACGAAGATCAGCGCCATCGAGGAGTACATGGCCATGTCCAGCGCCATGCCGACCTGGCTCATGTCACCGGCGTCCATCTGCGAGATGACGCTCTGCAGGTTGCCGCCGCCGAAGTGTTGCTTCGCCGCCCCTAGCTCACCGATGTGGATGCCGTGGCGGGCGCCGATCACCTCGGCGGTGATGATGCCCATGATGTTCAGCAGCAGGAAGATGCCGCCGGTCACCAGCGGCGCCCACAGGAAGCCGCCGCGGTGTTCCCAGAACTCGCGCTTGACGAGCCAGTACATTTGGTTGCCAGCAAGGGTTTTCATGCGTAGGTCCCTTTCATGGTGGCGACGAACAGGTCGCTGACGGACGGCCGGCGGATTTCGCCAAGTGCCTCCAGCGTCGGGCGGTCGGCGCCGTCAAACAGGAAGATGCTCTTGCCGAAGACCTGGCGTTCGTCGATCGGCTTGAGTGCGCGTGCGGCGGCGGCCTGGTCAGCGCTGACCATGACTTCGGCGAAGCGGTCGCCGACGGCGTCCATGTCGGTATCCAGCACGATCTTGCCGTCGCGGATGAACATCAGGTCGGTGAGGATGTGCTCGACCTCCTCCACCTGGTGGGTGGTGATGATGATCGTCTTGTTCTCGTCGAAGTAGTCCTCCAGCAGGCTCTGGTAGAACTGCTTGCGGTAGAGGATGTCCAGGCCCAGCGTGGGTTCGTCCAGCACCAGCAGGCGGGCATCGATGGCCATCACCAGGGCCAGGTGCAGTTGCACGATCATGCCCTTGGACATCTGCCGCACGCGCTGGTCGGGCGTGAGCTTGGTGCGGGCCAGGAAAGCCTCGCACTTGGCGCGGTCGAAGCGCGGGTGCACGTGGGCGACGAAGTCGACCGCCTCGCGTACGCGGATCCAGCGCGGCAGCACCGCCACGTCGGCGATGAAACAGACCTGTTCCATCAGCTTGTCGCGCTGGGTACGCGGGTCGTAGCCCAGCACCGACAGTTCGCCGTCGAACCGGGTCAGCCCCAGGATCGCCTTGAGCGCGGTGGTCTTGCCGGCGCCGTTGGGGCCGATCAGGCCGACGATGCGGCCGGACTGGATCTGGAAATCCACGCTGTCCAGCGCGACGGTGTTCTTGTATCGCTTGCTCAGGTTGCGCGCGGTGACAATGGCGCTCATGGCTTGGATTCCGTGTTGGCGGGCGCTTCGCGCATCAGCGTTTTGAGATCGAGCCCCAGGCGCTGCAGGCGCGCGAACAGGGTCGGCCATTCTTCGCGCAGGAAGCGCTCGCGCTCGGATTTGAGCAAGGCCTCGCGGGCCCCTTCGTTGACGAACATGCCCAGGCCTCTCCTTTTCTCGACCAGTTGATCGTCGACCAGCTCCTGGTACGCCTTGGAGACGGTCAGCGGATTGATCTGGAAATCCGCTGCCACCTGGCGTACCGACGGCAGCGGGTCGCCTTCGTTCAAGGCGCCATCCAGGATCATCGCCACCACGCGTTCGCGCAGCTGGCGGTAGATCGGGACGCTGTCGTTCCAGGTGATGGTCATACGTTATTCCTTGCTGGCACGGACGATCTGGGTGCCGAACGAATAGTAGGGCATGGCCAACTGCGCCCCGAGCAGGGTGGCGCCCGCCTCGGCCTGCGTGCCCAGTGCCGGCGCCAGGGTGGCGCTGGTGATGTCGGAGCGTTCCAGCAGCGCGGCGGCACGCAGGTCGCTCGCACTCGGGCTCACTTCGACCGGCGCCAGATTGACCACGCGCACGCCGTTGATGTCGGAAACCGGCGCGGTGCGCACGGGGGTAGTCAGGGCAACCAGGCCCGTCGCGGTAAACAGCGTGGCGGCGGCCAGGGCAATCAGGTTCTGCGCTTTCATGGCGGGTCTCCTTTAGTGACCTCGTGAACCGGTGTTGTAGTGAACTATAACACCATCCCGGAAAGCGTCAACAGGTAACTGGCCATGACTGATGGCCTAGTTACGGATTGCTTTTCAAATCAGGTGGTTCGGTGGCTTCCGGGCAAGCGCGGCGCCTCCGTCCTGTCGTAGGGAGCGGGCACCCACAGCCGTAAGGTGGGCTTCAGCCCACCAGCCCCTTCGCCGCGCGCCAAAGGTGGGCTGAAGCCCACCCTACAGCTCACTTTTCGGCGGAATACACCTGCTTGCCGCCGACCCAGGTGCCCAGCACCTGGGTCTTCCAGAGGTCTTGCGGATCGATGGCGAAGATGTCCCGGTCGACCACGATGAAGTCGGCGTACTTGCCCGGCTCCAGCGTTCCTTGCGTCTTCTCCGCGTGGCCGGCATAGGCCGCGCTCAGGGTGAAGGCGCGCAGGGCCTCGACCAGGCTCAATTTCTGGTCGGGATACCAGCCGCCGGGTGGCTGGTTGTCATGGTCCTGCCGGGTCACCGCCGCGTGCAGGCCGAAGAACGGATTGGGCGATTCCACTGGAAAATCCGAGCCGAACGCCACCACCGTGCCCTGGTCGAGGAAGCGCCGCCAGGCATAGGCGCCTTCGATGCGCTGATGGCCCACGCGGTCCTCGGCCATGTTCATGTCGGAGGTGGCGTGGGTGGGCTGCATCGAGGCAATCAGCCCGAGCGGCAGGAAGCGCGGGATGTCTTTGAGCGAGACGATCTGCGCGTGCTCGACGCGGTTACGGAAAGCCTTCGCTTCCGGATGCGTCTTGTAGGCCGCGGCGAAGCTGTCCAGCACCTCGCGGTTGGCCGCGTCGCCGATGGCATGGATGTTGACCTGGTAGCCCTTGGCGAACGCTTTGCCGATCTTGGACACCATCGTGCCGGGGCTCATGAACAGCAGGCCGTGGTTGTGCGGATCATCGGCGTAGGGCTTGAGCATCGCCGCGCCGCGGCTACCCAGCGCGCCGTCGGCGTACAGCTTGACCGAATGCACGGTGAGGAAACCGCCGCCGTAACCGTCCAGCGGGCCTTCGGCAGTGATCGTGTCGAAGGCGTCGCCGGTGTCGCGGATCATGGCGTAGATGCGCGCGGTGAGCTTGTGCTCATCGGCGTAGCGTTTGTAGAGGCGGTAATTGGGCAGGTCGATGCCGGCGTCGTCCACGCCGGTCAGGCCGACGCTGGCCATCTCGGCCAGCGCGGTATCGAGCGCGGCGGCGCGTTCCTTGTCGGTCGGCTCTGGCGCCTGGATCAGCGCGGCGGCACCGTCGACGAACACGCCGGTGGGATTGCCCTGGGCATCGCGCTCGATGCGGCCGCCGGGCGGATCCTTGGTATCGCGGGTGATGCCGGCAAGCTTCATGGCTGCGGTGTTGGCCCAGGCAGCGTGGCCGTCGATGCGGCTCAGCCAGACGGGGCGGTCGGCGACCACCGCGTCCAGTTCCTTCGCGGTGGGGAAGCGGCCGAGCTTCCAGATCACCTGGTTCCAGCCGCCGCCGGTGATCCAGCGCGCGTCCGGATGGGCCTGCGCGTAGGTTTTGACGCGGGCCAGCGCCTCGTCCAGCGACTGCGTGCCGGCAAGGTCGGCCTGGTTGCGCGCGTAACCGAGCTCCAGCACGTGGCCGTGGGCATCGATCAGGCCCGGCAGCAGGGTGTTGCCGTGGCCGTCGACCACCTTGGCGTCGCCGGCCTTCTTCGCCAGGGCCGCGTCGGCGCCGATGGCGACCACCTTGCCGTCGTCGACCAGCAGGGCTTCGAAATGCTGCAACTTGCCGTGGCTGTCGAGCGTGTAGCCCTTGACGTTGTGTACGTAGAGGTCGGCCGCCTGCAGGGCGGGAGCGGCCGCCAGCAGGGCGAGCAGGGACAGACGCAGGGTGCGGTTCATGCGCGCGGATTCCTGTGCGGGGAAAGCCGCAGTGTGTCCGGCCGGGGCCGGTTTTTCCACCAGCGCGGGCGCCGAAGCCAAAGAGCGCAGGCGGGGCGCCTTCGACTTCGGCCTGCGGTCTACGCTCAGGACGACCGGCTGGTGGTTCGCCGGGGCTTATGCCGCCTTGGGCAACAGCGTCCCGATGGCTTCCTTGGCCGCCGCCAGCGCCTGGCTCTTGTGCTCGGCACTGACCGCCACGCCCTCGGCGCGGACGAATTCCACATCGGTGACGCCTAGGAAGCCGAGCACGTTGCGCAGGTAATTTTCCTGGAAATCCATCGCCGCGCCGGCGGTGCCCTCGCCGTAGAACCCGCCACGGCTGGAGGCGACGATCACCCGCTTGGCGCCGGCCAGGCCTTCGGGGCCCTCGGCGGCGTAGCGGAAGGTCTTGCCGGCCACCACGATGCGGTCGATCCATGCCTTGAGCTGGCTGGGGATGCCGAAGTTGTACATCGGCGCCCCCAGCACGATGACATCGGCGGCGAGGAACTCGTCCATCACCTCATTGCCCAGCAGGCTGGCCGGATCGTTGGCGTCGGCCACCGGGGACCAGTGCGGCAGCGGCTGGGCGGCCAGGTCGCGGTAGCGCAGGGCGACGTCCGGATGGGCGCGTCGGAACTGCGCCACGATGTCCGCGGTAAGCCCGCGCGAGACCGAATGGCTGCCCAGGGCGCTCGAGTCGATATGCAGCAGTTTCATGGCGTTTGGCTCTCATCCCATGCCGGCGTGCCGGCGATGGGAGAAAGGATAGATTTGCGACAATGACTTGATAAGTCGGGTAATATCGAACTTATCGTTTCTCAAGGGAAACAAAGTAATGACTCTCGACGGCACGCTGCAGGACCTCAACGACCTGTATTTCTTCGCCATGGTGGTCGAGTACAAAGGCTTCTCGGCCGCCGGCCGCGCGCTGGGTATCCCCAAGTCGCGGCTCAGCAAGCGCGTGGCCCAGCTGGAGGAGCGCCTGGGCGTGCGGCTGCTGCAGCGGACCACCCGCCGCTTCGTGGTGACCGAGGTGGGCGAACGCTTCTATGCGCATTGCCGCGCCGTGCTGGAGGAAGCCCGTGCAGCCCAGGACGCGGTCGACGAGTTGCGCGCCGAGCCGCGCGGCGTGGTGCGGCTGAGCTGCCCGGTGTCGCTGGCGCAGACGGTGGTGGCGCACGTGCTGCCGGAATTCCTGGCGCGGTATCCCAAGCTGCAGGTGCGCGTGCTCTCCAGCAACCGGCGCGTCGACGTGGTCGGCGAGGGCTACGACCTGGCCATCCGCGTACGCAGCAAGCTCGACAGCGACGCCAACATGGTGATGCGCACCTTTGGCCTGTCGCGCGTGCTGGCGGTGGCCAGCCCCGCGCTGCTCGACCAGCTGGGCCGGCCCTCGGAGCCGGCCGGGCTGTCCGTGTTGCCGGCCCTGACCATGCTCGAACACGAGGGTGCCCAAGTGTGGGAGCTGATCGATGCGCACGGCGAACACGTGTCGGTGGAAATGAACGCAAGGCTGGTCACCGGCGAGTTTGCGCTGCTGCTGGAAGCGGCGCGCCGCGGGCTGGGCGTGGCGTTGCTGCCCGAGTTCGTCTGCGCGCCGGCGGTAACGCGCGGGGAGCTGGAGGTGGTGCTGCCGGACTGGAGCGCGCCCGAAGGCACCATGCACTTTGTCTATCCGAGCCGGCGCGGCATGCTGCCGGGCGTGCGCGCGCTGGTCGATTTTCTGGCCGAACGCCTGCCCGAGGCGACGCGGCAGAAGCACGAGCAGTGCCGCCAGCGCCCGCTGGCGCCGCTCGACCAGCCGCCCACCTGAGCCGTGCTAGGCTTGCCGTTTGGCCATCCATACATCCGCGCGCATGAATATCGATACCAAGCTGCCCAAGGTCGGCACGACCATTTTCAGCGTGATGAGCCAGCTCGCGCTCGATCACCAGGCGGTGAACCTGGGCCAGGGCTTTCCCGATTTCGAGCCGCCGCAGGCGCTGCGCGATTCGGTGACACGCGCGATGGCCGAGGGCCGCAACCAGTACGCGCCGGGCATCGGCATTGCGTCGTTGCGCGAGCAGATCGCGATCAAGACCCAGCGCCTGTACGGGCGCGGCGTCGATCCTGCCACCGAGATCACGGTGACCTCCGGCGCCACCGAGGCGCTGTTCTCGGCGATCGCCGCGATCGTGCGCGCGGGCGAGGAGGTGATCGTGTTCGATCCGGCCTACGATTCCTATGAGCCGGCGATCGAACTGCAGGGCGCGCGCGCGGTGCATATTCCGCTGACGGTCCCGGAGTTCGCGATCGACTGGCAGCGCGTGCGCGATGCGATCACGGCCAATACGCGCATGATCCTGGTCAACAGCCCGCACAACCCGTCGGGTGCGGTGTTGTCCGCGGACGACCTGGACACGCTTGCCGAGATCACCCGTGATACGGGGATCGTCGTGCTCTCCGATGAAGTGTACGAACACATCGTCTACGACGGCGCACGGCACGAAAGCGTGTTGCGGCACCCGGAGCTGGCCGAGCGCAGCATCGTGGTGTCCAGCTTCGGCAAGACCTATCACTGCACCGGCTGGAAGGTTGGTTATGCGGTGGCGCCGGCCGCGCTGTCGGCCGAATTCCGCAAGGTGCATCAGTACCTCACTTTCTGCACCTTCCACCCGGCGCAGGTGGCTTTTGCCGAGATCATGGCCAACGATCCGGCGCATTATCTGGAACTGCCGGACTTCTACCAGGCCAAGCGCGACCGCTTCCGCGCGTTGCTTTCGCCCTCGCGCCTGAAGCTGCTGGACGTGCCGGGCGGCTATTTCCAGCTGGTCGACTATTCGGCCATCCGCGACGAGGACGACATCGCCTTCTCGCGCTGGCTGGTGGAGGAGGGCGGCGTGGCCGGCATCCCGCTGACGCCGTTCTACGAAAAGCCACCGGGTACGCGGCTGCTGCGCCTGTGTTTTGCCAAGAGCGACGCCACCATGGCCGCCGCCGCGGAGCGCCTATGCCGTCTGTAACCATGCAGCCGCTGACCGTCAGCCTGGTGCAGGGCGCCACACGCTGGCACGACGCGCCGGCCAACCGCGACTACTACGGCGCCTTGGTACGGCAGGCGCGCGGTAGCGACCTCATCGTGCTGCCGGAGACGTTCCTGTCCGGCTTCAGCAACGATACCCGGGCCTGTGCCGGCACCATGGATGGCGAGGGCGTGGCCTGGCTGCGCGCGCTGGCCGGCGAAGTGGGCGCGGTGATCTGCGGCAGCCTGGCGATCGCCGAGCAGGGCACCGTCTACAACCGTCTGTTCTGGATGCGTCCGGACGGCAGCCACGCGCAGTACGACAAGCGCCACCTGTTCCGCATGGCCGGCGAACATACCCGCTACGGCGGTGGCCGCGAGCGGCTGGTAGTGGAACTGAAGGGTTGGCGCATCCTGCCGCAGGTCTGCTACGACCTGCGTTTTCCGGTGTGGCTGCGCAATCGCCGCCTGGAGAGCGCCGCCGGCGGCATGGATTACGACCTGGCCCTGTTCGTGGCCAACTGGCCGGCACCGCGGCGGCAACCCTGGCGCACCCTGCTACGCGCGCGGGCCATCGAAAACCTGGCCTGCGTGATCGGTGTCAACCGCGTGGGCGTGGACGGCAACGATCTGCCGTACGCGGGCGACAGTGCGGTGATCGATCCGGTCGGCGAGGCGCTGATCGAGCTTGGCACGCAGGAACAGGTGGCCACCGTGCGGCTGGATCCGGCGCCATTGCTGGCGCATCGGCAGCGTTTCCCGGCCTGGATGGACGCCGACGAGTTCACCCTCGCGCCAGACTGACCGAACACGCAGGCATGGGCCGCGCTCGGGACCGGCTGCAGTTGCTTGCATCCGGATCGCGTCGTCGTCGGCGCTCGCCAAGGCCCGAAGAACGGCTGCACATCCGCACGGAAATTCCGTGCGAAATGGCGCTTCTTCAGTCTGTGAACCCGCAGGCGTGAATTGCGAGACAACGGTGTGAGGAATCAGCAGGAGCCTACTTGGGGCGAGTGGGCCAAGAGCCTCGCCCCCAAGTGGGCTCTACAAAAAGAATGAGCCGGTCGCCTTTGGCTAACGCGCCCAACGGGAGGCGATGGGCTGAAGCCCATCCTGGGATTTCCCTCAGCGCCCTTTGAACTCGGCCTTGCGCTTCTCCAGGAACGCCTTTGTTCCTTCACGCATGTCCTCGGTGGCGAAGGCCAGCGCGAACCCCTGCGTCTCGAATTCCAGGCCTTGATCCAATGCGGTCTCGCCGCCCAGCAGGACGGCGTCAAGGATGCCCGCGGCGGCGAGCGGCGCGGCGGCGGCCAGCTGGTCGGCCAGCGCGTCGACCGTCTCGTCCAGCGTCTCGGGCGCCACCACGCGGTTGACGACGCCCAGTTCGTACGCCCGCTGCGCGCCGATGGGCGCGCCGGTCAGGCACAGCTCCAGCGCGGCGCCGCGGCCGGCCAGGCGCAGCAGGCGCTGGGTGCCGCCGAAGCCCGGGATCAGGCCCAGGTTGATTTCCGGCTGGCCGAACCTGGCTTTCTCGCTGGCCACGCGCAGGTGGCAGGCCATGGCCAGTTCCATGCCGCCGCCCAGCGCGAAGCCCTGGATGCGTGCAACCACCGGTTTGCCGAGCCGCTCGATGGTGCTCATCAGGCGCTGGCCGGTGCGCGAGAAGGACTGCGCCTGCACGCTCGTGTAGCCATTCATCTCGGCGATGTCGGCGCCGGCGACGAAGGCCTTCTCGCCCGCGCCGGCCAGCACCACCGCGCGCACCGCGTCGTCCTGCGCCGCCTGGGTGAAGGCGATGGTCAGCTCGTTGAGCGTGTCGCGGTTGAGCGCGTTGAGCTTGTCGGGGCGGTTGACGGTGATGATGCGAACCGCGCCGCGGTTGGCTACGTCAAGGTTGCGATAGGCCATGGCAGGCGCTCCGGCATGGGAAAACGCGCATGGTAGCAGCGGGAACCTTTGCCGCCGCGCGGGTTCGAAGCAAACGCCGGCGTGGCGCTGCAAGCCACCATCGATGCGCTTAGCATGTCGGTTCCGTCGAAGGTGGAGGCAAGGCATGACACGACTGGGTGGACTGGCGCTTGGCGTGCTGTTGCTGGGAAGCGTCGCGCATGCGCAGGACCGCGCCGCCACGTCGGGTTCCCAGGGCAAGCTGGACAAGCAAAAATTGTCCTACGCCATCGGTTACCAGATCGGCAGCCAGTTCGCCGGCGGCGAACCGGACGTTGATCTGTCCACCGTGCAGAAGGCCATGGCCGACGCCTACGCCAAGCGCCATCCGGCCGTCTCGATGCAGGACATGCATGCCCAGCTCGAGCGGCTGGAGCAACAGATGCACAGCAGTGCGGTGGCCGAGTTCAAGCGCCTGGCCGAGGCCAATGCGCGCAAGAGCGCCGCGTATATGGCGAAGAACCGCAAGCAGGCGGACGTGGTGCAGCTTCCCTCCGGCATCCAGTACGCCGTGATCGAGCAGGGCGAGGGCCGGCAGAGCCCCACGGTCACCAGCACGGTGACCGTCAACTACCGCGGCATGCTGATCGACGGCACCGAGTTCGACAGCTCCTGGGCGCATGGTTCGCCAGTTACTTTCCAGGTCGACAAGGTGATCCGCGGGTGGCAGGACGTGCTTCCGCGCATGCATGTGGGTGATCGCTGGAAGGTGGTGATCCCGCCGCAGTTGGCCTACGGCGAGCGCGGCCAGCTGCCGCGCATCGGGCCGAACGAGGCGCTGGTGTTCGAGATCGAGTTGCTCGATATCAAGGACTGAGTACTTCGCAGGAGCCCACTTGTGGGTGATGCCTTGGCTTTGATTTGCTCCATGCCAGGAGCATCGCCCACAAGTGGGCTCCTGCAGGGAACACGGTGCGAGCGGCGCTGCATCGGCTACCATTCCACTGATGTCTCCGCCCGATCTCCCCCTCTCCGCAGCCACGCCGCTTACGCCATGCATCGGCATCTGCCGGCTGGATGCGCGCGGCTGGTGCGAGGGTTGCCTGCGCAGCGGCGAAGAGATTGCCCGCTGGCGCGGCATGGACGATGCCGAACGCCTGCGCTACATGCGCGAGATCCTGCCCGCACGCGCGAGGGCGTGATGGACGGCGTGGCGGAACCATCGTCCGGCGTGTTCGACGCGCTGCTCCGTGCGCTGCGGCCGTTGTCCGATCCGCCTGCCGGCCCGGGCTGGAACCACGCGCACATGGTCGACCTGCTCGGCGATGCACCCAGGCGCCCCGCGGCGGTGCTGATCGGCGTGCGCGAGGGCGTGCAGCCGCGATTGGTGCTCACCGTGCGCACGGCACACCTGCAGGCACATGCAGGCCAGGTGGCTTTTCCCGGTGGACGCAAGGATCCGCAGGACGCCGACGCGATCGATACGGCCCTGCGCGAGAGCCAGGAGGAAATCGGCCTGGAGCGTACGCAGGTGCAGCCGCTGGGCTTCCTGGATTGCTTCGAGACCATCAGCGGCTACTGCATTACCCCGGTGGTCGGACGCATCGACGAGGACGCGGTGCTTTACCCGACGCCCGCCGAGGTCGCGGAAGTGTTCGAGGTTCCGTTCGCGTTTTTCCTTGAACCGTCCAACCTGCGCCGCTATGTGATGGATTACCGCGGCCACCGGCGGGCGATGGTCGAATTCGTCCACGGCGGCCACCGCATCTGGGGCGCCACCGCCGCGATGATGCTCAACCTGCTCGAACGGATGGGACGCGCATGAGCCTGCACACCACCTTGATCGATACGGCCACGCTGGCCGCGCTGCCGCCCGACGAAGTGCTGATCGTCGATTGTCGCGCCGATCCGGCCGGCGCCGGCGCCGCCGACCCGGACAAGGCTGGGCGCGAATACCGTGAAGGCCACATTCCCGGCGCGGTGCACGCCAGCCTGGAACACGACCTGTCCGACCTCGGCCGCCAGGACCAGGGACTGGGCCGTCATCCCTTGCCGCTGGAGCGCGCGTTTTCCGCCGTGCTCGGCCGCTGGGGCTGGCGTGCGGGCCTTCAGGTAGTGGCCTACGACGCTGGCAGCAGCGCGCTGGCCGCGGCGCGGCTGTGGTGGTTGCTGCGCCTGGCCGGCGTGCAACAGGCGGCGGTACTCGATGGCGGCCTTGCCGCATGGCGCGAGGCGGGACTGCCGTTGGAAGCCGGCACGGTGCAGCGCACGCCGACCGACGTCGACCTGCGCTTCGATGCCCGCCAGGCGATCACCGACCACGCCGCCCTGCACGCCGATCCCGCGCCGATGTTGCTCGACGCCCGCGCCGCCGCGCGCTATCGCGGCGACAGCGAGCCGCTGGACCGCGCCGCCGGCCACGTGCCCGGCGCACGCAATCGCCCCTACGCCGACAACCTCGGCTCCGACGGCCGCTTCAAGCCGCCGGCGCGGCTGCGCGATGAGTTCTCGGCGGTGCTGGGCGATACGTCGCCGGAAAAAGTGGTGCACATGTGCGGCTCGGGCGTCACCGCCTGCCACAACCTGCTGGCGATGGAATACGCGGGACTCCATGGCTCGCGGCTTTACGCGCCCTCATGGAGCGGCTGGCTGAGCGACCCGTCGCGGCCGATCGCCACCGGTTGAGCTGGCCTGTCGCATCTTCCGTGTCGCAGGGGCCGGGTAGTGCTCGGCTCTAAGCGCCCACTTGTGGGCGATGCTCTTTCTCTCGAGCCGGCCGAAAGCATCCCCACAAGTGGGCTCCTACACAGGTAAAGACGTGCGGCAGGTCAGGCGCTTTTGGCCTTCAGCCGTGCCACCAGCCCCTGCAGCGTCGTCTGCGTTTCTTCGTTGAAGAAGGCATCGACGAAACTGTCCAGCGGCAACGCATCGACATCGTGCCAGGCCGCGCGCAGGTCAGCGCGCGCCAGTTCGCGGGTGGCCAGCATCGCCTGGCGCGGCAGCGCCAGCAGTTCGGCGAGCCAGTGGGTGGCGCGGGTGACCACTTGCTCCACGCCGGTCAGTTCGTCCACGAAGCCGCAGGCCAGCGCCTGCTCGGCGTCGACCATGGCGCCGGAAACCAGCAAGCGCTCGGCGCGGTAGGTGCCGACCACGCGACGCAGCGCGAGCTGGATGCAGTCAGGCACCAGCAGCCCCACCTGCACCTCGTTGAGGCCGATACGGAAGGGCCCCTGCGCCATCACGCGGTAATCGCAGAACAGCGACAGCACCGCGCCGCCCGCGGGCGCATGCCCGGTGATGGCGGCCACCGCCGGCACCGGCAGGTGCGCGAGGTCCGCACACAGGGCGAACAGCGCGCGCCAGTAGTCGCGCACGCCGGCACGGTCGCGTTGCAGCAGCTCGGGCACGTCCACGCCGGCGGAGAACAGGCCCGGCGCGCCCGAGATCACCAGGCCGCGCGCACCATCGCGCGGAGCCTGGGCGAGCGCGTCGCGCAGGCTGGCGATCAGGTCCATGTTCAACGCGTTGACCGGCGGGCGGGCCAGGCGGATCTCGGCGATGTCGCCGTCGTGCGGAAGGATGTCGAGCATCGCGGGTCCCTCGGTTCGTACGTTGCGTGGCAGCCCCTTGCCGGAGCGCGCCCGCGCGCGACCGGGGTGGTCGCGCGCCCGCGCGCCTCGGCGGGGAATGGCTTACTCGCCCGCGGTCCAGCGGTAATGCACCGCATAGTCCAGCGTGGCCTTGCCGCCGGCGGGCACGTTCACCTTGAACTCCAGCACGTCCGGCGACTGCTTGCCCGGCTTGGTCGAGGAGGACGCCAATGTCCACTCGCGCCAGCGGCTGGGGTGCTCGCGCACGGTCACCACGCGGGCCGACTCGCCGGCATTGGTCAAGGTGATGCGGAAGGCCTCGTCCATCGTGTGCGCGGCCTTGTCCACCTTGAACGAGGTGCGCTCGCGCTCGGCGCGGAGGTCGAACACGGTACCCAGGGCGAAGGTGGCGTCGCTGCCCTTGGGCGTGTCGTCGAGACGGCCTTCGCCCAGGAATTGCGGCGTGCCGGTGTTGTCGCTGCCCAGTACGCGCAGGTAGCCGGCCGGCAGGCTGTCGAAGGCGGTGAAGCGCAACGAACTTTCGACGGTGTTGCTGCCGCCGCTGTTGAAATCGGGCGACAGCATCGGTTCCGGCGGCGTCCAGCGGTTGCCGTTCTCGTACAGCGCCGTGCGTTCGCAGGCCACGGTGCGGCTGGCGTACAGCGGAACCTGGCTGACGCTGCCGTCGGGCAGGTCCACCGGTTGCGGCAGGGTGTAAAGGCGATAGTCGCCCATCGCGGACTGCTGCGGCATGTCGGCCGACTCGGACTTGGCGGCGTAGGTGCGCATCATCATCGGTCGGGGTGCTTCGGGTTTGGCGAAGCGGGGTTCGCCGGCCACCAGCTTGAGCGTGGCGTCGTGCCAGTCGCGCCCGCTGCGGTTGGCGATGCTGGCGCGCGATTCGAACTGCATGCGGCAGGCGTTGCCCGGCTGCAGGGTGGCCACGTACGCCGCGCGCCAGCCCAGGCCGGCGGTGGGATAGCTCAGCGTGGCGGTGGCGTTGCCGGCACGGGCGGCGTCCACGCGCAGGCGCAGGCTGGCGCCGGTGGGGAAGTCGCCGCCGGAGCTGCGCACCGCGGCATAGTCGCGCACCAGCGTGGTGCCCGAGGCACTCTTGACCAGCAGGCCGTTGCCGGCGCGCAGCAGGTTGCCTTGGGCGAGCGATTCGCCATTGCTGCCGAGCACGTCCACCTCGCGGCCGACCAGGCCGGCGAGCGCCGCCTCGTTGCCCTGGCCGAGCAGCAGGCGCTGCGAAATCACCTTTGTACGGTGGTCGGGGAAGGCCAGCGCGATGGCTTCGGGATCGAGGTAAAGCGGCAGGTTGCCGAGGACGAGGTCCTGCGTGCCGGCCTTGAGCTGCATCGCGCGCTGCTCGCGGACGACGGCGTGACCTTCTCCCACGCTGCCATCGCTGGCGGCGGTGTACAGCGCGGCGTTGTCGCTGCGATAGAGGGTCAGTTCGGTGGCGTCGGCCGCCTGTGCGGCGGGCGCGAGGCAAGCGGCGAGGCAGGCGAAGGCGAGGGCACGGCGAGGGGGCAAAAGCATGGGCGAACTCCTTCGTGGGGAGCGCCCATCATAGAGGCATGCCGCCAGCAGGCTGAACCGGCCGGGTAGGTGGGCTTCAGCCCACCATCGACCTATGGATCGCGAATCTCACGGTTTCGGAGAGACGCCTGCGGCGAGAGGGATGGTGGGCTGAAGCCCACCCTACGTTACCTGTGCGGCGTCGGCGGCGTGGCGGATTGCTTCGGGCAGCGGCACCGGCTTGCCGGTGGCCGGGTCCATCCAGACCATCACCACGTTGCCATCGCCGTACAGGCGGTCGGCCTTGTCGGCGTCGAGGATGCGGTGGCCGATGGTCATCGAGCTGGTGCCCAGCCGCTCGCAAAAGAGCTGCACCTGGACCTGCGCGGGCCATTCGATCGGTCGGCGGTAGTTCAACTGCACGGCGGCCATCACCGGCATGGCATGGTCGTCGAACCAGGGACCGGGCACGTGGCTGAGCCATTGCAGCCGGGCTTCCTCGAGGAAGGTCAGGTAGTTGGAGTTGTTGACGTGGTTGAACGCGTCCAGGTCGCGCCAGCGCACCGCGATCGACGCAGTAAACAGTGGCACGGAGGCCGAGGCGTCCGGGAAGCCGGCCTCGCGCGCGGCAGGTCTGGCCGGTTTGCGCGGGCTCATGTCGCTTTCTTCTTGCCGCTGCCGCGCATCGGCTTGTACTTGTCGGCCGAGGCGATGTGCTTGGTGCCGCCCTTGACCCGCTTGGGCTTGTCGGCCGGCTGCGCGGCCTTGTGCTGGGCGGCCAGCTTGAGCTGCGGCGCGAGGAAACGGCCGGTGTGCGAGTCGGGCGAGGCGGCCACTTCTTCGGGCGTGCCGGCGACCAGGATGCGGCCGCCGCCGGCGCCACCTTCGGGGCCGAGGTCGACGATCCAGTCGGCGGTCTTGATCACGTCCAGGTTGTGCTCGATCACCACCACGGTATTGCCCTGGTCGACCAGTTGATGCAGCACGTCGAGCAATTGCTCGATGTCATGGAAATGCAGGCCGGTGGTGGGTTCGTCCAGGATGTAGAGGGTGCGCCCGGTGTCGCGCTTGGACAGCTCCTTGGAGAGCTTCACACGCTGCGCCTCGCCGCCGGAGAGCGTGGTCGCGCTCTGGCCGAGCTTGATGTAGTCCAGCCCCACCGCGCGCAGGGTGTCGAGCTTGCGCGCGATGGTCGGCACGTTCTCGAACAGTGCCAGCGCGTCCTCCACCGTCATGTCGAGCACGTCGGCGATGGTGTGGCCCTTGTAGTGGATCTCCAGCGTCTCGCGGTTGTAGCGCTTGCCGTGGCAGAGGTCGCAGGGCACGTAGACGTCGGGCAGGAAGTGCATCTCCACCTTGATCAGCCCGTCGCCTTCGCAGGCCTCGCAACGGCCACCGCGCACGTTGAAGCTGAAGCGGCCCGGCGTGTAGCCGCGGGCGCGCGCCTCGGGCACCTGGGCGAACAGCTCGCGCAGCGGGGTGAACAGGCCGGTGTAGGTGGCTGGATTCGAGCGCGGCGTGCGGCCGATCGGCGACTGGTCGATGTCGACCACCTTGTCGAACAGGTCCATGCCGGTGACCGACTCGAAGGGCGCAGCCTGCCCGCTGGCGCCATTGAGCTCGGCCGCCGCCAGGCGGAACAGCGTGTCGTTGACCAGTGTCGACTTGCCCGAGCCGGAAACGCCGGTCACGCAGGTGAACAGGCCGGCGGGAATCCCCAAGTCCACGCCCTTGAGGTTGTTGCCGCGCGCGCCCGTCAGGTGCAGCCAGGCGTCCTCGCTGGCCGGTTTGCGGCGCTCGGTCGGCACCTCGATGCTGCGCGCGCCGGAGAGGAACTGGCCGGTGATCGAACGCGGTGAAGCGAGGATGTCGGCGACCGTGCCCTGCGCCACCACGTCGCCGCCGTGCACGCCGGCGCCCGGGCCGATGTCGAGCACATGGTCGGCCATGCGGATGGCGTCCTCGTCGTGCTCGACCACGATGACCGTGTTGCCCAGGTCGCGCAGGCGCGTGAGGGTGCCGAGCAGGCGCTCGTTGTCGCGCTGGTGCAGGCCGATCGAGGGTTCGTCCAGCACGTACATCACGCCAACCAAGCCGGCGCCGATCTGGCTGGCCAGGCGGATGCGCTGCGCCTCGCCGCCGGAAAGCGAGTCGGCCTGGCGGTCCAGCGTGAGGTAGTTGAGACCCACGTCGTTGAGGAACGTGAGCCGCTCGCGGATTTCCTTGACGATCTTGGTGGCGATCTCTCCGCGCCAGCCAGCCAGCGTGAGGTCGGCGAAGAACGCCAGCGCAGCGTCGATCGAGCGGTTGGTCAGCGATGGCAGCGCGTGGTCGGCGACGAATACGTTGCGCGCGGACCGGTTCAGGCGCTGGCCCTCGCAGGTGGGGCAGGGATGGTCGCTGATGTACTTGGACAGCTCCTCGCGCACCGCGCTGGACTCGGTTTCCTTGTAGCGCCGTTCGAGGTTGGGAAGGATGCCTTCGAACGCGTGCTCGCGGGTGACCCTGCCACCGCGTTCGGTGAGGTAGCGGAAGGCGATTTTCTGCTTGCCGCTGCCATAGAGGATCGCGTGCTGGATGTCCGCCGGCAGGTCGCGCCAGCGCGTATCCGCCTGGAACCCGTAGTGCGCGGCCAGCGACTGCAGCATCTGGAAGTAGTGCGGATTGCGCCGGTCCCAGCCGCGGATGGCGCCATTGGAGAGCGGCAGCTCCGGGTGGCCGACCACGCGCGCCGGGTCGAACACCTGGGTCACGCCCAGCCCGTCGCAGCTCGGGCAGGCGCCAATGGGCGAATTGAACGAGAACAGGCGCGGCTCCAGCTCCGGCAGCGAGTAGTCGCACACCGGGCAGGAATAGCGCGAGGAAAGCAGTTGCTCGGCCGCCTTGTCGTCGTCCATGTCGACCACGATGGCCAGCCCGTCGCCCAGGCGCAGCGCGGTCTCGAACGATTCGGCCAGCCGCTGCTTGAGGTCCTCGCGGGGGCGGAAGCGGTCGATCACCACCTCGATGGTGTGCTTCTGGCGCAGGGTCAGTGGCGGTACCGCGTCAAGCTCATAGACCACGCCGTCGACGCGGGCGCGCACGAAACCCTGCGCGCGCAACTGGTCGAACACCTGCACGTGCTCGCCCTTGCGCTCGCGGATCACCGGCGCGAGCAGCATCCAGCGCTTGTCCGGGTCCAGCGCCAGCGTGGCGTCGACCATCTGGGTGACCGTCTGCGCCTGGAGCGGGATGGCGTGGTCGGGGCAGCGCGGCGTGCCGACACGCGCGTAGAGCAGGCGCAGGTAATCGTAGATCTCGGTGATCGTGCCGACGGTCGAGCGCGGGTTGTGCGAGGTCGACTTCTGCTCGATCGAGATCGCGGGCGACAGGCCCTCGATAGTATCGACGTCGGGCTTTTCCATCATCGACAGGAACTGTCGCGCGTACGCCGAAAGCGACTCGACATAACGGCGCTGGCCCTCGGCGTAGATCGTGTCGAAGGCGAGCGAAGATTTGCCGGAGCCGGACAGGCCGGTGATCACGATCAGGCGATCGCGCGGCAGGTCCAGGTCGACGTTCTTGAGATTGTGCGTGCGGGCGCCGCGGATGCGTATGGTTTCCATCGCGCAGGGATATGGGGGAGACCGGCCACTATAGCAACCTGCCGAGATCAGGAATTGAGACTTGGTAAAGTGGGCGTAGGGCGGGCTTCAGCCCACCGCTCTTTACGTGCCCCAGGGCTGGTGGGCTGAAACCACCCTACGCCCACCTGCGCCACCTTACGTAACGGCGGTGGCTGTGGCCAAATACCGCGTTTGCCAATGCGACGAGGAGACTCAGATGCGCAAGTGGACCGTAACGGGCCTGGCCCTGCTGCTGGCGACAGGCGCCGGCGCCGCCGCCGCGGCCACGCCCAAGCCGCCCACCGAGGCGCAGGTGCGCGAGTTGATGGACGTTTTTGGCGTCGGCCGCATGCTTGGCCAGATGAACACCCAGATGGCCACGATGATGCAGCAGCAGATCCCCTGCGTGCCCGCCAGCTACTGGCAGGGTTTCATCGACGACAAGGGCGTGCAGGAACTGACCCTGCGCATGGTGCCGATCTACCAGCGCCACTTCAGCGCGGCCGACATCGAAGGCCTGCTCGCGTTCTACCGCTCGCCGCTGGGGCGCAAGGTGATCACGGAGATGCCCGAGACCATGGCCGAGGGCATGCAACTGGGCCAGGAGTGGGGTCGCCAGCGCGCCCAGGCGATGCTGGCCGAGCTGCAGAAGAGCGGCCGCATCGACGCCGAGGGCCGCTGCCCGGCGGCACCGGCGGCCAAGTCGGGGGCGAAACTGGCGGCGCCGGCGGCCGGGAGTTCGTCGGCGCGGCATTGAGGCGCCTGCTCAAAGATTGACCAGGCCTGGGCGGGCTCGTTATACTCCGTCGTTCACTGCGGCCGGTTCGCGCGCGGTGAAACCCAAGAGAATAACGACAGAAGGGACAATCCCATGAGTTATGCAGTCATCAAGACCGGTGGCAAGCAGTATCGCGTCCAGCAGGGCGACGTGCTGCGCGTGGAGCTGCTGGATGCCGAGGAAGGCGCCAACGTGAGCTTTGACCAGGTCCTGCTGGTCGGCTCGGGCGATGCGGTCAACGTCGGCGTGCCGACCGTGGCCGGCGCCACCGTTTCGGCCACCGTGCGCCGCCACGGCCGTGCGGACAAGATCCGCATCATCAAATTCCGCCGCCGCAAGCACCACAAGAAGCAGATGGGGCATCGGCAGCATTTTACCGAAGTCGAGATCACGGGCATCAACGCCTGATAGAGCCGGAGGAATTAAGTCATGGCACATAAAAAAGGCGTAGGTTCGTCCCGCAACGGTCGCGATTCGAACCCCAAGTACCTGGGCGTGAAGATCTATGGCGGCCAGGCCATCTCGGCCGGCAACATCATCGTCCGCCAGCGCGGCACCCAGTTCCATCCGGGTGCGGGCGTGGGCCTGGGGCGTGACCACACGCTGTTCGCGCTGGTCGACGGCAAGGTCGAGTTCAAGGTCCGCGGCGAGAAGAACCGCCGTTTCGTCAGCGTCGTGCAGGCGTAAGCCTCCCGCGCTGCGGTAGCGAAGGCCCCGCTTCGGCGGGGCTTTTGTTTTTGGGTTCGCGAGTTGGAAATTCGGAACGGCTCGCATCCTGAGCGATCCTTTGATCCGAACCTTTACGGGCGGCGCCGTATCATGGCCGCTTGTCCGAATCCCCATCCCGAATCCCCCATCCCGGCTCCCTCATGAAATTCGTCGACGAAGCGATCATCAAAGTCCATGCCGGCGACGGCGGCAACGGCTGCGTCAGCTTCCGGCGCGAGAAGTTCATCCCGTTCGGCGGCCCCAACGGTGGCGATGGCGGCAGCGGTGGCTCGGTCTGGCTGGTGGCCGACGAGGGCCTCAATACGCTGATCGACTTCCGCCATCAGCGCAGCTTCAAGGCGCAGCGCGGCGAGAACGGCATGGGCTCGGACATGTACGGCAAGGGCGGCGAGGACACCTTCATCCGCGTGCCGATCGGCACCGTGGTGACCAACGTGGATACCGATGAGGTGATCGGCGACCTCACCCAGCACGGCCAGCGTCTGCTGGTGGCCGAGGGCGGCAAGGGCGGCCTGGGCAACATCCACTTCAAGAGCTCGGTCAACCGTGCGCCGCGCAAATCCACGTCGGGCACGCCGGGTGACGTGCGCGAACTCAAGCTGGAACTCAAGCTGCTGGCGGATGTAGGCCTGCTGGGCTTTCCCAACGCCGGCAAGTCGACCTTCATCCGCGCGGTGTCGGCGGCAACGCCGCGCGTGGCCGACTATCCGTTCACCACGCTGCACCCCAACCTGGGCGTGGTCAGCCTTGGCACCGACCAGAGCTTCGTGATCGCCGACATCCCCGGCCTGATCGAGGGTGCGGCCGAGGGGGCAGGGCTTGGCATCCAGTTCCTGCGTCACGTCTCGCGCACGCGCCTGCTGCTGCATCTGGTGGATATCGCGCCGATCGACGGCACTGACCCGGTGGAGCAGGTGCGCGCCATCGAGCAGGAGCTGTCCAAGTTCGATCCCGAGCTGCTCGATCGTCCCCGCTGGCTGGTGCTCAACAAGGCCGACGTGTTGCCGGAGGACGAGCGCCAGGCGGTAGCCCGGGAGATCGTCCGGCAACTGGACTGGCAGGCGCCCTGGTTCCTGGTGTCGGCCATCGCGCGGGAAAACACCCTGCCGGTGTGCCAGCAGGTACAGCGCTTCTTCGAGTCGCAGCGCCAGGCGCGCGAGGAGCGCACCGACATGCAGCCCGGCGACGTGCGGTTGCGGGGCGAACCGTAGGCGGGTTTTTCGCAGGCACCCCGGACCGGACGCTGCGGCAAGGTCCTTCCCCTGTCTACGGGGGGAGGGCGTCTGAAGAGCGGATGAGGGCGATCTTGCCCAAGCCCCCGAGCTCGTCCCGATGAAGGCCAGGCATGCAGGCGCCTGCATGCGACCCGAACGCCCCCTTCTTTCGCGCACACGAAAAGGCCGGCTTGCGCCGGCCTTTTCGATAACCAGGATACGCGTGGAGCGGGCTTACGCCAGCTCGCGGATCTTCGCGTTGAGGCGGCTCTTGTGGCGAGCGGCCTTGTTCTTGTGGATCAGGCCACGCGCGGCGTAGCGGTCCATGACCGGCTGGGCGGCGGCGAAGGCTTCCACGGCGGCGGCCTTGTCCTTCACCTCGATGGCCTTGATGACCTTCTTGAGGGCGGTGCGCACCATGGAGCGGGCGCTGACGTTGCGCAGGCGGCGCTGCTCGGACTGGCGCGCGCGCTTCTTCGCGGACTTGATGTTGGCCAAGGTAGAACTCCAGAGAAAGCTTGGGTTGGAAAAAGACGGGCAATTATGCGGGCAATGCGCTGGCCGGTCAACTGTTTAGGCGGTGTCGGCCCGGTCGGCAGGCGCGGCCCCGGGAGCGCGCCTGTCGCGACCGTTGAGCCCGCGTTCGCGCACAGGTGCGCTCCCACAAGGGGTTCCACGCCCTCTTGTCGCCATGTCGAGGCTACCGGCGCGCCCCGGCGGGCTGTCACACTACGGCCTTTGGCCGAGCCAGGTTCCGCTCCACGCATGAAATCCCCGAGCATGTTCCGCGGGCTGCTTTCGTTCAGCAGCATGACGATGATCTCCCGCGTACTGGGCCTGGTGCGCGACATGGCGATCAACTCCGCCTTCGGCGCCAACGCGGCGACCGACGCGTTCTGGGTGGCTTTCCGGATCCCCAATTTCATGCGTCGGCTGTTCGCCGAAGGCTCGTTCTCCACCGCCTTCGTGCCGGTGTTCACCGAGGTCAAGGAGAAACGCCCCCACGCCGAGCTCAAGGAGCTGATGGCGCGCGTTTCGGGCACGCTGGGCGGCGTCCTGCTGCTGGTGACCGCGCTGGGTCTGATTTTCGCGCCCGAGGTCACCGTCCTGTTCTCGCCCGGCGCGCTGGATGAACCGAAGAAGTTCGAGCTGACGGTCGAGCTGCTGCGCCTGACTTTTCCGTTTCTGCTGTTCGTGTCGCTGACCGCGCTGTCCGGTGGCGCGCTCAACAGTTTCCACCGTTTCGGCCTGCCGGCGCTCACGCCGGTGATCCTTAACCTGTGCATGATCGCCGGCGCGCTGTGGCTGTCCAGGTTGTTGCAGACGCCGATCCTGGCGCTGGGCTGGGCGATCCTGGCGGCCGGCATCCTGCAGTTGCTGTTCCAGCTGCCGGCGCTGCGCGGGCTGGACCTGCTCACGCTGCCGCGCTGGGGCTGGAGCCACCCGCAGGTGCGCAAGATCATGCGCCTGATGGTGCCGACCCTGTTCGGCTCGTCCGTGGCGCAGATCAACCTGCTGCTGGACACGGTGATCGCCTCGCTGCTGATCGCCGGTTCGCAGAGCTGGCTATCGCAGGCCGACCGCTTCCTGGAGCTGCCGTTGGGCGTGTTCGGCGTGGCGCTGGGTACGGTGATCCTGCCCTCGCTGTCGCGCCATCACGTTACCACCGACCGCGCCGGTTTTTCGCGTGCGCTGGACTGGGGCCTGCGCACCACGCTGCTGATCGCGGTGCCGGCAATGTTCGGACTGATGCTGCTGGCCGGGCCGCTGGTGGCCACGCTGTTCCAGCATGGCCGCTTCACTGCGTTCGACACGCACATGGCGACCTTGTCGATTACCGCATTGAGCTTCGGGCTGCCGGCGTTCGCGCTGGTCAAGGTGCTGCTGCCGGCGTTCTACTCGCGCCAGGACACGCGCACGCCGGTGCGCGCGGGCGTGGCCTCGCTGGTCGCCAACATGGCGTTCAACGTACTGTTCGTTGCCCTCTTGTTCGCGCTGTGGGCCACCCCGGCGCAGAAGCAGGCGCCCTGGCTGCAGGCGCTGGCCCAGGTGCCGGGCCTCCACATGGCGCTGGGCATGGCCAGCGCGCTGGCCGGCTACATCAACCTGGGCTTGCTGTGGCGCTGGCTGAAGCGGGCAGGGGTGTACGAACGCCAGCCTGGCTGGGCGCGGCATGCCCTGCGCCTGGCGGTGGCCTGTACGGCGATGGTGGCGGTGCTGCTGTTGGGCCGCTGGCTGTGGCCGGACTGGACGACGGTGCCGACGCTTACGCGCGTCTGGCATCTGGCGGTGCTGGTCGGGGCGGGTGGCCTGACCTACGGGGTGGCGCTGTTCGCCATGGGTTTCCGGCTGCGCGAGCTGCGCGGGATCTGAGGGGGAGAGTCGTGAACTGCAGCGGTCCACTGTAGGAGGCCACTTGTGGGCGATGCTCTTATCTCGCACTGCATCGCAACGAGCATCGCCCATGTGAGCCCCTGCAAAAGAAGCGCGCCTGGAAGAGGAGCGCGCGCGAGGGCGTGAACGGTTCGCGACGAGCCTCCGCTTATACTGGCTGGATGACGAGACTTTCCCGGGACCTTGCGGGCCCCTGCCTGGCCCCCGAAGGCAGCGTGGTGGCGATCGGCGCCTTCGACGGCCTGCATCGCGGGCACCAGGCGCTGCTGGCCGAGGTACGCCTGCGGGCCGAGGCGCTGGATGCCACGCCGGCGGTGGTCAGCTTCGAGCCATTGCCGCGGCAGTATTTCTCGCGCGAGCCGTTGCCGCGACTTTCCAGCGTGCGCGAAAAACTGCAGGGTTTTACCGCGTCGGGCATGGCGCAGGCGCTGTTGCTGCGTTTCAACGCGGCGCTCACCGCGGTGTCGGCGGAGGATTTCGTTCGCCGCGTGCTGGTCGATCGGCTGGCGGCGCGCGAGGTCTGGGTCGGCGAGGATTTCCGCTTCGGGCACAAGCGCGCCGGTGACGTCGCGCTGCTCGAGCGCATGGGCGTGGAACTGGGTTTCATCACGCGGGTGATGCCGCCGGTGCTGCTCGATGGCGCCCGCGTGTCGGCCACCCGCGTGCGTGCGCTGCTGGCCGCCGGGGAGTTCGCGGGCGCCGCGCCGCTGCTGGGCCGGCCGTTCGTGATCGAAGGACGCGTGGAGCGCGGCAACCAGTTGGGCCGCACGCTGGGCTTTCCCACCGCCAACATCCACCTGCGCGGCCGGGTCAGCCCGGTGCAGGGCATCTTCGCGGTGCGCGTGGGGCTGGGCGAGTCCTCGTGCAGTTGGCCGGGTGTGGCGTCGCTGGGCCTGCGGCCGACGGTGAACCGGGTCGCGCAGCCGCTGCTGGAGGTGCACCTGTTCGATTTCGAGGGTGACCTTTACGGGCGGCGCATGGCCGTGGAATTTGCCGCCAGGCTTCGCGACGAGCAGAAGTTCGATGGCCTGGAGGCGCTGACCGCGCAGATGCATGACGATGCCTGCCGGGCGCGCGAGCTGCTGGGCATGAATCCGCGGCTGGCCGAGGCCTGAGATCCGGCCGTTCCCCTACCGCATCGCAACAATTTCCACTATTTTCAGCGGTTCGCCGGCGCGTTGCGCGCCTTCGGCGCCGCCCCACGGACAGCCCCGCCATGACGCACGACTACAAGAGCACGATCAACCTGCCGCAGACGGATTTCCCGATGCGCGGCGACCTGCCCAAGCGCGAGCCGCGCTGGCTGGCCGAATGGGAGCAGGTCGGCCGCTACGCGCAGATCCAGCAGCATGCGGCCGGCCGCGACAAGACGTTCGTGCTGCATGACGGCCCGCCGTACGCTAACGGCGCGATCCACATCGGCCATGCGGTCAACAAGATCCTCAAGGACATGGTGGTCAAGTCCAAGCTGCTGGCCGGCTACCGCTCGCCGTACGTGCCCGGTTGGGATTGCCACGGCCTGCCGATCGAGATCGCGGTGGAGAAAAAGCACGGCAAACCGGGCGAGAAGCTCGATGCGCGCGCGTTCCGCCAGAAATGCCGCGAGTACGCGCAGGAGCAGGTCGACGCGCAGCGTGCCGACTTCAAGCGACTGGGCGTGCTGGGCGACTGGGCGCATCCGTACAAGTCGATGGATTTCTCCTACGAGGCCGACATGCTGCGTGCGCTGGCGCGCATCGTCGCCAACGGTCACGTGGTGCGCGGCGCCAAGCCGGTGTACTGGTGTTTCGATTGTGGTTCGGCATTGGCCGAGGCGGAGATCGAGTACGGCGACAAGCAGTCGCCGGCCGTGGATGTTGCCTACGACGCGGTCGATCCAAAGGCGCTGGCCGGCAAGTTCGGCGTCGACCCCGGTGATGCGATCGTGTCGGTGCCGATCTGGACCACCACGCCGTGGACGCTGCCGTCCAGCCAGGCGGTGGCGTTGGGTGCGGATCTCGAATACGCGCTGGTCGAAGGCCCCGCCCGCGAGGGCCGGCGCGTGCTGTTGGTGATCGCCAGTGCGCTGGTCGAGCCGGCGCTGAAGCGCTACGGCGTCGACGAGCCGGGGGTGCTTGGCCACGCCAGGGGGAGCGACCTTGACGGCCTCAGGCTGAGCCACCCGTTCTACCCGCGCGAAGTCCCCGTCCTGCTCGGCGAGCACGTGTCCGCCGAGGACGGCACCGGCGCCGTGCACACCGCGCCGGACCACGGCATGGAGGACTTCATCGTGGGCCGCGAAAATGGCCTCGGCAGGCTCAACTACGTCGGCCCGCGCGGCGCCTACCGCGAGGATGTGCCGGCTGCGGGCGATCTCGCGCTGGCTGGCCTGCACATCTGGAAGGCCAACGACGCCATCGTCGAGGTGCTGCGCGCGCGCGACGTGCTGCTGGCGCACGCGAAGATCGAGCACAGCTACCCGAACTGCTGGCGCCACAAGACGCCAGTGATCTTCCGCGCCACGCCGCAGTGGTTCATCGGCATGGAGCAGGCGAGCCTGCGCGCCACTGCACTGGAGGCCATCAAGGACGTGCGCTGGGTGCCGACCTGGGGCGAAGAGCGCATCGCCGGCATGGTCGCCGGCCGCCCGGACTGGTGCATCAGCCGCCAGCGCACCTGGGGCGTGCCCATCGCGCTGTTCGTGCACAAGGGCACGCACGAGCCCCATCCCGATTCGGTCGCATTGCTGGAGCAGGTGGCCGGACGCGTCGAGCAGGGCGGCATCGACGCCTGGTACGAACTGGACGCGGCCGAACTGCTGGGCGATCAGGCGGATGTCTACGAGAAGGTCACCGACATCCTCGATGTGTGGTTCGATTCGGGCGTCACCCATTTCTGCGTGATCGGCCAGCGGCCGGAGCTGCAGCAGGGCGATGCGTCGCAGTACAAGGTGATGTACCTGGAAGGTTCGGACCAGCATCGCGGCTGGTTTCAGTCGTCGTTGCTGACGTCCTCGGCGATCCACGGCCGCGCACCGTACGACGAGGTGCTTACGCACGGTTTCACCGTCGATGCGACCGGCCGCAAGATGTCCAAGTCGCTGGGCAACGTGGTCGCGCCGCAGAAGGTGATGGACACGCTCGGCGCCGACGTGCTGCGCCTGTGGGTGGCCTCGGCGGATTACCGCAACGAGATGACCGTCTCCGACGAGATCCTGAAGCGCGTCTCGGACAGCTACCGGCGCATCCGCAACACCGCGCGCTTCCTGCTGGGCAACCTGGACGGTTTCGATCCGGCCAGGCATTTGCTGCCGGTGGGAGAAACCCTGCCGCTGGACCAGTGGGCGGTGCAGCAGGCGTTCGACGTGCAGCACGCGGTGATCGCCGCGTACGAGCGCTACGACTTCCCCGACGTGGTCGCGCGCGTGCAGAACTTCTGCACCAACGAGATGGGCGCGCTGTACCTGGACATCACCAAGGACCGGCTCTACACCATGCCGACCGACAGCCACGGCCGGCGCAGTGCGCAGAGCGCGATGTACCGCATCGCCGAGGCGCTGGTGCGCTGGCTGGCGCCGATCCTGGCGTTCACGGCCGAGGAGATCTGGCAGCAGTTGCCCGGCGAGCGCGGCGCCAGCGTGCTGTTCGAGACCTGGTACGACGGCCTGGCCGCGACGCAAGCCTCGCCCGAGCAGCGTCGCTGGTGGGCCGACCTGCTCGCGATCCGCGAATCGGCTGCGCGGGTGCTCGAGGGCATGCGCAAGGACGGACAGATTGGCGCGTCGCTGGAGGCGAAACTGGCGATCCATGCCGATCCTCGACTGGTCGAGCGCTATACGCCGTCGCAGGGGGAGCTGCGCTTCTTCTTCATCACCTCCGAGGCTTCGCTGGCACCGCTGGCGCCGCGTCCGGACGAGGCGGCGAAGGTGGAACTGGCCGACGGCGAAGCCTGGGTGTCGGCGACGGCCAGCGATGCGGCCAAATGCGTGCGGTGCTGGCACCGTCGCCCCGACGTGGGCAGCCATGCGGAGCATCCCGAGCTGTGCGATCGCTGCGCGGAGAACGTGGCGGGGCAGGGCGAAACGCGCCGCTGGTTCTGACCTTGAGAGCCCCTCTCCCCCGGGAGAGGGGCTGGGGTGAGGGTTCGGGCGAGCCTCGAAAGCGCGCTCCGCCCGAACCCTTACCCGCCCTGTCGGGCACCCTCTCCCGACGGGAGAGGGAACGAAACGAGAAACCCATGCACCCCAAACCCAACGCCTTGCCCTGGCTGCTGCTTTCCCTGCTGGTCATCGCACTCGACCAGTTCACCAAGTTCTGGGCGCTGCACGCCCTGCCGCCCGCCGGCATGCCGCACCCCGTCATTCCCGGTTTCCTCAACTGGACGCTGGCCTTCAACACCGGCGCGGCCTTCAGTTTCCTGGCCGGTGGCGCCGGTTGGCAGCGCTGGTTCTTCGTGGTGCTGGCGTTGGTGATCAGCGGCGCGCTGGTGGTATGGCTGGCGCGCACCCCGCGCCGCGACTGGCGCACGGCCCTGCCGTTGGCGCTGATCGTCGGCGGCGCGCTGGGCAACCTGGTCGACCGCCTGCACGCGGCCAAGGTGACCGATTTCATCCACGTCTACTACCAGCAGTGGAGCTATCCGGTATTCAACGTGGCCGATTGCGGCATCACCGTGGGTGCCGTGATGCTGATCGTGTTCGGTTTCAGGAGCGGAAAGGCGGACGTGCGATAATGCCGCCTGTGCAGGAGCGCCCTTGGGCGCGACCGTGACACCCAGGTCGCGCCCAAGGGCGCTCCTACAGAACCTGCCACTTCCGCGAAATGCCCATGCACATCCTTCTCGCCAACCCCCGCGGCTTCTGTGCCGGCGTCGACCGCGCCATAGCCATCGTCGAGCGTGCGCTGGAGTCCTACGGCGCGCCGATCTACGTGCGCCACGAGGTGGTGCACAACCGCTACGTGGTCGAAAAGCTGCGCGCTGACGGTGCGGTGTTCGTCGAGGAACTGCACGAAGTGCCCGATGGCGCCACCGTGATCTTCAGCGCCCACGGCGTCTCCCAGGCGGTGCGCGAGGAGGCCGGCCAGCGCGCGCTCAAAGTGTTCGACGCCACCTGCCCGCTGGTCACCAAGGTGCACATGGAGGTTGCGCGACTGGGCCGTACCGGTCGCAGCGTGGTGTTGATCGGCCATGCCGGCCATCCGGAAGTGGAAGGCACCATGGGCCAGTGGAACCCGGCCAACAGCGGCGAGATCCTGCTGGTCGAATCGGTCGAGGACGCCGCCGCGCTCGCACCGCGCTTTCCGGACCAGTTGTCCTACGTCACCCAGACCACGCTGTCGGTGGACGACACCAGGGCGATCATCGTCGCCCTGCGCGAGCGCTTCCCGGCCATCGAAGGTCCGCGCAAGGACGACATCTGCTACGCCACGCAAAACCGCCAGGACGCCGTGCGCCGGCTGGCCGCGGCGGTGGATCTGGTGCTGGTGGTCGGCTCGGTCAACAGTTCCAACTCCAACCGCCTGCGCGAACTGGCCGAAAAGCAGGGCGTGCGCGCTTACCTGATCGACGGTGCCGAGCACATCGACCGCGCCTGGCTCGACGGCGTCGAGCGCATCGGGCTCACCGCGGGCGCCTCCGCGCCGGACAAGCTGGTGCGCGACGTGATCGCGCGGCTGCAATCCTGGGGCGCCGACGAGGTGCGCGAACTGCAGGGCGAGGCCGAGACCATCACGTTCGCCTTGCCGCGCGAACTGCGCCTGGACGGCGGAAGCGTGCCCGCCAGCCTCTGACGGCGGCGATCGACCGGAAACGAAAAAGCCCGCTTGCGCGGGCCTTTTCATGTCTGGTGCCGGAAATAGGAATCGAACCTACGACCTACGCATTACGAATGCGCCGCTCTACCAACTGAGCTATTCCGGCAAAGAGACGGAAATTCTACGGATCGATCACGATGCACGCAAGCGCCATAAGCCATGGCAAGCTTGGGGCTGGGGTGGGGCGTATGGATCAAGGGGAACGCCGCCACTCAAGTTGCCACGTCTTCCGCCGTTAACGGGAGACCCACCTCCAGAGCTCGCCAGGGAAACGGCGTCCAACGGATTCCGATCTTGCCCACAACGACACACCACGCAAAGCTCGCGCTGCAGTTGGTGCTGGTGCTGTTCTGCCTGTTCGTGGGGCGGGCATTTGCGACCGTGCCGGCGGACCAGGGGGCGGCGTTCGACCAGTACGCCGACCGGCTCGAGCGCGGCCAGATCGCGCCGGATACGCAAGCTGGCTTGCTCAAGGCGCTGGAGCACATGAAGGGCCTGGTGCCCGCGGGCGACGCCCGGCGTGAGCTGCGCTACCGGTACATGTACTGCATCCTGGGCATGGATGCTTCGCCGGAGCAAGGCATCGCCTATGCCGAGAAGGGCATCGCCGATGCCAGTCAGCTCGGTTACGTCGAGGGGGAGATCAATTTCCACTTCTGCCGCGGCGCCAACCAGGAAGTACTCACCACCCCCCGCGATGCGCTGCCCGACTATGACGCCGGCATCGCACTGGCACGTCGCCACGAGGATCAGCGGCTGGTCGCCGATGGCCTGACCTGGCGCGGCAGCGTGCAGTCGCTGCTGGGCGAACACGCGCAGGCGCTGGTGGATTTCCTCGAGGCACAGAAGTTCTACGAAACCAGCGGCGAGCCGGTGGAGAGCGAGGACAACCTGTTCAACATCGCGGTGGCCTATCGCCGGCTGGGCGAGGCGGCGCAGGCGCGTGACTACCTGCAAAAGGTGTTGGCGCACGGCGAGCAGAAAAGCGATCGCGGACAACAGCTCGGCGCACACATGCAATTGGGCTTCCTCGAAAGCGAAGCGGGTGACCAGGAGGCGGCCGAGCGCCATCTGCGCAAGGCGCTGGCCCTCGCGCACGCGGTCGACAGCCGATCGGGAGGGGCGAACATCCATCTGGGGCTGGCGCAGGTCGACAACCTGCAAGGGCAGTACCACCAGGCGCTGGAGGAACTGGCCCGGGCCAAACCCGGGTTTGCCCGCACGGGCGACCGCTCCAACCGAGACATGGTGCTGCTGCAGGCCGCCAAGGCGCATGCGGGCCTGGGCCAGCACAAACTGGCCATCGACGAGTACGGCCAGGCCGAAAAACTGCTGCAGAAGAGCGGCAACCTGCGCTACCTCGCCGAACTGCTCGATGCGCGGTCGCGCAGCTACCAGGCACTCGGCCAACTGGGCCTCGAAGTGGCGGACCTGCGTCGGCTGGCCAAGGTGCGCGATGCGCTGGACCGCAAGGCGCACTCGGACAACGCCACGTTGATGAACTATCAGTTCCAGACCGCCCGGCGCGACCAGGAGAATCGCCAACTGGCCGCCGATCGCGCCTTGAAGGAGCAGCAGCTGCGGTCGCTCGAGCGCGTGCGCCACTGGCAGCGCCTGGCGCTGGTGCTGGGCGGGGTGCTGATCCTGCTGCTCTTGTGGCTGGCATTGCGCCAGTTCCGCCGCTCCCGCAAGTTGCACCGGATGGCAATGACCGACCCGCTTACCGGCATCGCCAACCGCCGCCACATCGAGCAACTGGCCGAGCGCGCGCTGAACCATGCCGGCGCCAACGGCGAGCCGCTGTGCGTGCTGGTGCTGGACGTGGATCACTTCAAGGCGGTGAACGATGCCTTTGGCCATGCCGTGGGCGACCAGGTGCTGGTACGCATCGCGCACGCCTGCAAACAGGCATTGCGCCGGTTCGACATGATGGGACGGCTCGGGGGCGAGGAGTTCCTGATCGTGCTGCCCGACACCACGCTGGACGTGGCATTGCAGATCGCCGAGCGGCTGCGCTGCAAGATCGAGGCGCTGCCGTTGGCCAACCTGGCCCCTGGCCTGCAGATCACCGCCAGCGTCGGCGCCGCCCAGGCCGACCACGAGACCGACGACCTGGCCGAACTGGTCCGCCGGGCGGACAACGCGATGTATCGGGCAAAGGACGCCGGACGCAACCGGGTGGAAGTGGTCGCCCGGGTCCAGGCGGTGTGACGCAGGCCACATCCGACCGGGTCCGGATCGCCGCTCATCGGGAAAATCCCACCTTTCGTCCGTTACGCTCTGGCACACGCCGCACGGTTGCCTATGCTGGGCTCGGCGTGATCCGGAAGGGGGCTGGAATGAATCGTTACGCACCGCGCAGCCAGCGCGGCGTCTCGCTGATCGAAGTGATGGTCGCGATCGTCGTGTTCGGCGTCGGCATGCTCGGCCTGGCGCTGCTGCAGACCAAGGGCGCCCAGTTCACCAAGGAATCGAGCTCGCGCACCAACGCGATCATCCAGGCGCGCAGCCTGGCCGATGCCATGCGCGCCAATCCCAAGGGCGTCGATCCGGCCAACGGCAGCAGCAGCTATTACCTCTACGACGGCAAAGTGGCCCCCGATCCCGATGGGTGCGTCAGCAACCTGGCGTGCGCACAGGCCAAGCGCGACCTGCAGAACTGGCTGGCCCGCCTCAAGAGCGGCACCATCGGCGCCAAGGGCAGCCCCGCAGCTTCGGTGACCCGGGACGCCGGCCTGGGCGTGTTCGTGGTGACCGTTTCGTGGAACGGCGTGGACCTCAACGGCGACAACCAGCTGACCGCGGCCGACAACGGCACCTACAGCTTCAGCCTGCTGCCATGAGGAGTACGCGCATGCACGAGGCGAAACGCGCCCGCCGATCCGCCGGTTTTTCGCTGGTGGAAATGATGATCGCCATCGCGCTGGGCCTGATCGTGGTCGCCGGCCTGATCCAGGTGTTGCTGGCCAACCGCAAGTCCTACCAGCTGCAGCAGGGCACCAACATCCTGCAGCAGAACGTGCGCTTCGCCTCAGACCGCATCGGCTGGTCGCTGCGCATGGCCGATTTCTGGGGCGGCAACAATGGCAGCGTGGTCACTGGCAGCCCGGCCGTGGCTCCGGGTGGCGGAAGCTGCACCAAGGATTGGATTCTGGATACCCGCCACGGCGTTTTTGGCTACGAGGGCGGCTCCACGTTCCCGATCGCCGGCTGTGTGGACGACGCGGATTACGTCAAGGGATCCGATGTGCTGGTCGCGCGCTACGTGGATGCCAACGGCATGGATCCCGCCGCCAGCTCGACGATCGCAGCCTCGCCCAAGCAGGTGTACTTGGTGTCGGCGATCGGCCAGCAGGCGGCGCTGTTCCTTGGCAACGAAACCGTACCGACCACGCCGCCGGCCTCTGCGATCGGGCGCTATGTCTACCCCTATCACGTGGACATGTATTTTCTGCGTCCCTGCAGCAACCCCGATGGTGGGACCAGCGCCGACCATTGCGATGCCGCGGACGACGACGGCGCGCCCATCCCGACGTTGATGCGCATGCGGCTGGACAGTTCGGGAAGCCTCACCCAGGAGCCGATGGTGGAGGGCATCGAGCAACTGCAGTTCCAGTACGGCGTCACCGGCCCCGACCTTAACGAGATTGTGCCTTCGGATTACAAGAACGCCTCCGCGGTGGCGGCCGACGAATGGGCGCGGGTGATCACAGTCAGCGTCGGCATGGTGGCGTCCTCGCAGCAGCGCGACATCTCGATGCCACACGTGGGGACGTTCACTGTCGGCAACTGCAGCTACCAGGTGAAGGATGGTTCCACCGTCACAACCGGCTGCGCCAACTTCACGGTTCCCGGGAACAAACCGTGGCAATTCGCCCGCTCGCCGCTGACCCAGGTGGTGCAGCTGCGTAACCGCTCCCGCATGCTGGTGGCTTCCCAATGAACATGACCACGATCCGATCCGGCCAGCGCGGCATCGCACTTTTCGTCGGCCTGGTGTTCCTCGTAGTGTTGTCGCTGGTGGCAGTGATCGCCATGCGCGGCACCCTGATGGAAATGCGCCTGGTCACCAATGTGGCACGCCACCAACAGGCCTTTGAGACGTCCGAGACCCTGCGTGCGGTGCCCATCGCGCTGTTCGACGAGCACGTGTTCCAGCGCGGCTGGCCCGAGCAGCTTGGCGGTACGTTGCCTGACGACGACTTCGATTTCGGACTTACCGACGACATGCTGACCGTGGTCAAGGACGGCCTGCAGACGAACTGCTCCAGCGAAGTCGACCTTTTCTACGGCAACCTCGAGCCGGCCTGCGGCGGGATGGCCGCGGAAAACCGCTATGACACCACCAGCTGGCATCCGGACGCGGTCCTGTCCATGTGCGATGTCACCAGCAGCAGTTGCTCGCGCAACGTGTCGGCCACGGTATCGATCGTGCCCGACGGTACTGTGCTGGCCGAAGGTTCCGGTGGTGCCCAGGCGGCCGGCTACCGCGGTATCGGCGGCGGCGCCGCGGCCGGCGGCGGCAGCATGTATTTCGAAGTGATGAGCGTCGGCACCGTGCCGGGCGACGGCCGCGCCGTCACCATGGCCCAGTACCGCCAATCGATCCGCAACTAAAAGCAACAGGGAACCTTCCCATGCGAACCTTCCACGCGTCCTTGCGCACGATCGCAGCGCTGTCCCTGATCACGCTGGTTGCAGGCGTCGGTGTGATTCCTGCCGCGCGCGCGGGCACCACCGTCGGCATCGGACTGGATGCACCACTTTCCACCACGACCGACGGGAAAGCGGCCACGGCGGATAACTACACCGCCTATCCGCTGCTCAACGTCGGTGCCGTGCCGCCGCTGGTCATGCTGGTGATGTCCCGCGACGAGCAGCTGTACATCAAGGCCTACACCGACTACACCGACCTCAACGGTGACGGCGTGGTCGATACCACCTACCAGGATGGCTTCGATTACTCCGGCTACTTCGACGCCAATCTCTGCTACGGCTACGGCAGTGGCGTATTCAAGGCCGCCGCCAAGGCGACCGACGACAACGGCAATGGCAAGGCCCACGAGTGCGATGGCTCGAGCTGGAGTGGCAACTTCCTCAACTGGGCTGCGATGAGCCGCATCGACGTATTGCGCCTGGTGCTTTACGGCGGCAACCGCTCCACGGATGGCAAGGACACCACGGTACTCGAACGGTCCTACATTCCGAGCGACCTGCACGCCTGGGCCAAGGTTTACCTCGGTAGCGACGTCAAGAAATACACCCCTTTCAGCACCACGGACACGGGTGGCAAGGGACTGTCGCTGTGCAACGTTTCGCCGTCCACTGACAGCACGCCGAAGCTGAGGGTGGCAAAGGGCTCCTACACGGAATGGGCTTCGACGGCGCGCGAGCAATGCCGCTGGCGCGAGGATGTCACCGAAAGTGGCGGTGACATCAATCCGTCCGATTCGGCGTCTCGCGATAACGATGGTCTCGGCAACAAGACCTACACCGTGCGCGTGCAGGTGTGCGATGCCGAGTCGAGCTACCGGGAAAGCTTCTGCCGCAAGTACACCGAGACGGCAGCGAGCGGCACCGCGACCGACCACTGGAAGCCGGCTGGCCTGCTGCAACGTTACGGCGAAAACGGCTCCATGCGCTTCGGACTCGTTACCGGCACCTACAGCAAGCCGCGTGCCGGTGGTGTGCTGCGCCGAAACATCGGCCTGTTCGCCGGCAACGGCACCGGCGGCACCTGCGCCTACAACCCGGGCCAGGGTCGGGTCGACGAGGTCAATCTGCAAACGGGACAGTTCTGCAACACGGGCTCGGGCGACGAAGGCATCGTCAACACGCTGAGCCGGTTCCGGATCACCTCCTGGGATCCGAGCAAGGACAATTACAGCGATTGCAGCACCTACGGCATCCTGCAGCGCAAGGTGGATGGTGCGAACGGCCACCTGAAGGATCCGGCCACCGACGGTTACGACTGCAAGGATTCGGGCAATCCGCTCGCGGAGATGTATGCCGAGGCTTTGCGCTACATCGGCGGCGAAAGTGCGGCGACCACCACCTTCAACGTCAGCGATACGAACATCAACGCGGTCAGCGGCCTGCCGCTGGCATCCTGGCTGGATCCCTACCGTGACCCGAAGGACGCGGATGGCAAGGAGACCGGCGGCAACCCGTATTGCGCCAACTGCAGCATCATCGTCATCACCACGGGGCTGAACTCGTTCGACAGCGACCAGATCCCCGACGTCGCGTCCCTGCCGGTGCAAGCGGATGCGGCAACCACACTGGTCGGTACCAACGAGAACCTGGCCGGCGCCGATACCAGTGGTTCGCCACCCAAATACCTGGTCGGCCGCTACGGTGCCCTTACGAGCACCACCTACCAGGACGTCTGCACGCCCTACGAGATCGACGACCTCGCATTGGCCCACGGCATCTGCCCGGACGTGCCCTCGCTGGAAGGCGGTTACCAGATGGCCGGCCTGGCCTACGAGGCCTGGACCAACGACATTCGACCGGACAAGACCGGCACGCAGAAGGTGCAGACCTATGCGATCGCGCTGGCCGAGTCGCTGCCGAGCTTTACCATTCCGGTTTGCGAGACCGGCAACGACATCGACAGCTGCCCGGTCGACTACATCACGATCACGCCGGCATGCCAGGCCAACAACAATGGCAGCGCGGCCTTGGGCAGTGCTTCGGGCTGGCGCAGCTGTTACCTCGGCAACCTGACCGTTGGCCCGAAGACGTCCGCGACGCAAACCAGCAATGGCAAGCCGAAGGTCTATGGTGTTCCGACCAAGGTAATTACCGTCAATGGTCAGCGCCGGCCGGTTCGTGGGAGCTTCGCCATCACGTGGGAGGATTCCCAGTGGGGCAACGACCATGACAACGACGTGGTCGAGATGTTGAGCTTCTGCGTTGGCGCGTATTGTTCGTATGACGGCAACGGAAACGGTCGTGACGATATCTGCGAAGACGTCGGCAGCAACAATGTGTGTAGCAACAAGGGTACGGTGAAGGTCAACGGACAGTTCCTGATTGCACGCGTGCAAGCGCTGTCCGCCTACGCTGGCAACGCCTTGCGTATCGGGTACACGATGGCCGGAGCCGACAACTCCACGGGACAGGCGGCGAAGTTCACTGTACTGCGGCCCGGTGGCAAGGACGGTAGTCTTCTCTTTGGTAGCACGGGCGGCGCAGATAAATGGGACGCGCCGACCGCCGACAAGCTGAGCACAGGCCCGTCCGAACAGCTGCCTCTGCCCAATCCACTGTTCTTCTCGGCCAAGTACGGCGGCTTCGCCGACCAGGACGACAACAAGAAGCCGGATCGCCAGGACTCGCCTGAGTGGGACGCGATCATCAACGATAGTGGCGTGACCGGGCAGGACGGCCTGCCGGACAACTATTTCATGGTGCGTAATCCCGCCCAGTTGCAGGACCGCCTGTCGCGCACGTTTGACGCCATCCTCAAGCGCGCCGGTTCCGGTACCGCCGCGGCGGTGGTGGCCAACAGCGCCAAGGGCGTGGGCCTGGTCTACCAGGCGCTCTACCAGGCCGAGCGCAAGGACTCGAGCGATCGCGCGGCCGATTGGAGCGGCACGCTCAACGGCCTGTGGACCGACAGCTTCGGCCGCCTGCGCGAGAATGGCAACGGCTTCACGAGTGGTGCGGCGGTGCTCGATGGCTACGACGTCGATCCAGTGATCGAGTTCTATTACGACCCGAACGACAACCAGACCAAATTCCATCGCGAGATCATGCCGGCCAACGCCGACGGCTCTTCCGTGACGGTCTTCGACAAGACCGAGGCGAGCATCACCGACCACGGTCTGGACGAATTGAAGACTGTCTGGAGTGCGCAGGACCAGCTGTGGGCCACGGGCTTCGACACGGGCGTGAGCAGCGACCTGACCAGCACCAATCGCAACTACACTACGAACTCCAGCAACGGGCGCTATATCTTCACCTGGATCGACAAAGACCATGACGGCGTGGTCGACAACGGCGAGGAGCAGCCGTTCGTATTCAGCGGAGACAGTGCCGGTAGCGGGTTCTACGGCGCCAAGAGCGGTACGACCTACAGCGGCAATTTCCGGTACCTCAACACCGCCGATCCTGACGTGGCCAAGCGTATCGTCGCGTGGATCCGCGGCTACGAAATCACCGACAAGAGCAGCAAGGGCGTGCCGCTGTGGCGCTCGCGCACCGTCGACTACAACAACGATGGAACGCTGCGCGTCCTGCGCCTGGGCGACATCGTCGACTCGACGCCGGTGGTGGTTGGCACGCCGTCGGAGGCATTCGATCTGTTGTACGGCGACACCAGCTATGGCACGTTCCGCGACCACTACCGCAGTCGTCGCCAGGTCGTCTACGTGGGTGCCAACGACGGCATGCTGCATGCCTTCAATGGCGGCTTCTACAACGCCAGGGAACAGAAGCTGCAGTTGGCGCCTACCGACGGTACGACGGTGACCCAGGATCCGCTGGGTGGCGAGCTCTGGGCGTACGTACCCGGTAACCTGCTCCCGCACCTGCGCTGGTTGGCCGACCCCGACTACAAGCACAACTTCTATGTCGACGGCAGCCCGATCGCGCAGGATGTGAAGATTTTCGGCGAGGGCGACACTGACCACCCGGACGGTTGGGGCACCATCCTCATCGTGCCGTTCCGCTTCGGCGGCGGTCCGATCTCGGTGAATACGGCCACCGACGGTACGTCGGCAACGCAGAACTCGTTCTCCGCCTACGTGGTTCTGGACGTGACCAACCCGGAGAAGAAGCCGGTGCTCTTGGCCGAGCTGACCAATACCGAGTTGTCCGACGGTACGGCCGTTTGCGACAGCGATACCCAGTTGCACGCGCCTTCGTGCGTAAACATCACCAAGGTGGTCGATACCTACACCTCATCCATCCCGGCCGCGGCGATCTTCCGTGACAACACCAGCGGCAGCCCGAACAAGTTCTTCCTGTTCACCGGCTCGGGTACCACCGACAACGGCGGTTCCGGTTCGTCCGAAGGCGGCGATGCCGTGGCGACCACGCAACTGAAGATCCGCGCCTTCGATATGGAGGACCTTGCCAAGGCCTCTGGTTCGACCACGCCGGCCAAGACCTTCGATCTTTCCAACGTTGGCGAAACCGGCGCGGGGCTGAGCAGCTTCGCGGGCGACCTGATCGCCTCGGACTACAACCTCGACGGTCGCTCCGAGGGCCTCTACTTCGGTAGCGTCAAGAACAATGGTGCCAGCGGTTTCGGCGGCTCGCTCTGGAAGCTCAACTTTACCGACGACAAAGGCATGCCCGATCCGGATCCGGACGCCTGGACGCCACAACAGATGCTCTCGGACCTGGACCTGCCGATCACGATCCGGCCCACGGTCGGGCGCAACGATCGCGGCGCGCCGATGGTATTCGTCGGCACCGGCCGTGCCTACACGAGGAAGGATCTGGAGTCGACTGCGCAGCAGAAGATCGTCGGCCTGATCGACACGTCACTGCTATCGACCAGCGACCAGCAGTACAAGATCATGCCGCTGGAAATGGACGACCTGCTCGACGTGACGGACATCGACGTCTACACCGACAATTCGGTGACCGGCGCCGGTACGGATGCCGACGGAAGCGACATCGACACGTTCAACAAGCTCCTCGGCAGTTTCGACTCGGAGACCCGCCTGGGCTGGTTCCTGAAGCTGACGGCGCCGACGGCCAGCGGTGACGCCACCCCGGCCGAGCGGGTGGTCAGTACTCAGAGCCTGCTGGGCGGCGTGCTGCTGACCAGCACGTTCTTTCCCGGTACGGACACCTGTACCGACGTCGGTCGCGGTGCGCTGTACGGCCTCAACTACAAGAGCGGAACGGCCAACCCGGCGCTGCAGTTCTTCGGCACCACTGGCGGCGGGGATGCGAAGGTCGTCAACCGCTCGACCGATCTCGGCCCGGGGCTGCCGGCGCCGCCGAGCCTGCATGTGGGCGAGGGCACCGGCGAGAGGACGTTGACCGCCTGCGTGCAGACGTCCACCGGCGCGATCATCTGTAAGGAGATCACCACCCTCAAGTCGGTACTCAGCAGCGAGGTATCCTGGCATGAACCGCTGGACAAATAAGGGGAGTCTCATGCGCAGGCAACATGGTTTTTCGATGATCGAGATGATGATCGTGCTGGTGATCATGGCGATCCTGGCCTCGATCGCGATCCCGTCCTATCGCAAGTACGGAGTGCGTTCCCACCGCGTGGATGCGCAGCGCGCGCTGACCGACCTGGCGGCCCGGCAGGAACGCTTCCTCTACAGCAACAACGCCTATGCGTCGGATCTGGCGTCGCTGGGCGGCTCCAGTTCCCAGGCGGGCGCCTATTACTCGGTGGGCATCGATCCGGCCAATACGTCGAGCACCACTTTCAAGCTGGTGGCGACCGCGACCGGAACGCAGAAGCGCGACGACGACGCATGCCAGACCTTGAGCCTTGACCAGGCCGGGCGCCAGGGGTCGACCGGCACCGCCGCGAACGACCCGGCATGCTGGGGGCGCTGAGCATGGTTCGCGGCAAGCTAGTGATCGCTTGCATGGCGGCATGCCTGTGCATGACGGCGTCGGCACAGGATGGCAGCTACTACAAGTGGACCGATGCCAACGGTACGGTCCACTTCAGTGCCACGCCGCCGCCAGGGCACAAGGCCGAGGCGCTCAGGATGGATGGGCAGGCGGCTGCCCAGGCCGCGCCGGCGCCACCGTTGCCGCCGGCGCAGCCGACGGATGCCTTGGAGAAGGCGCAGGATGCCTACCGGGAGCGTTCGTGCGAGGCGGCGCGCAGCGACCTGCAGCTACTGCAGCAGGACCGCATGGTGGTCAGCGGCGATAGCCCTGACGCGGCGACCAAACTCGATGCCGAACAGCGCAATCAGGCCAAGCTCCGCGCCAAGCAGCGCGTTTCTCAATTCTGCAAGGCAGGGGACAAACCATGATCGTGCATGCGCTCAGGCCCGCGCGCGGCTTCAGCCTCATCGAGTTGATGGTCGCCATCATCGTGCTGGCCATCCTGACCAGCATCGCGTTGCCCAACTTTCGCGATTTTTCCCGGCGCAACACGGTGACTTCGCAGTCGAACGCGATCCTGGCCGACCTGCAGTACGCTCGCAACGACGCGATCAGCCGCCGCGTCATCACCCAGATCTGCGCCAGTACCGACGGCACCGCCTGTACCGGCAGCAACGAGCTCGAAGGCGGTTGGGTGGTGTATCGCGAGACGGCCCCCGGCCCGACCGCCACGTTTACCTCGGCCGACGAAGTGCAGCGTGTCACCCAGTCCGCCTCGGGCATCAGTATCCGCCTGGTCGACGCGACCGGTGCCGCGGTCAACGAGGTCGGCTTCAACCAGCAGGGCTCGGTGATCGGCGACCAGCCCCTGCATTTCCTGATCTGCGCGATGTCCAAGGGAGACACGGTCGGTGAAAGCACGGACAGCGTCCGTGGGTCGGAACTTCAGCTTTCCGCTTCCGGCCGTCCGTCGATCCGGCCGATCGAGGCTGGCGGTAGTTGCGGCTGATTTCCCCGCTCCGGCGACCAACCACAAAAAACCCGGCGCGAGGCCGGGTTTTTCATAGGCGTGGTGGGCGATGCAAGGATCGAACTTGCGACACCTGCCGTGTGAAGGACTCTGAGAATCAAGGGCTTATCTGCACTGAGGAACTCCCCTTAACTACAGGAGTTCACTCATGGCAACGCTCAGAATGCTCCGTTCCGGTAGCTGGAACGTACAGGTACGCATCAAGGGAGAATCCCCCAGGTCTAAGACGTTCCCCACAAGGGAGCTAGCTGAGGCGTGGGCTACTCAGGCTGAGTCCCTACACAAGCTCTCTAAGCTCACTGAGGCGTCTCAGTGGCCTACGGTGGAGGAACTAGGCATGGCCTATGCCGAAGCCAAGCTAAAGGACAGAGAGAGCTATTGGAAAGCTAGCCTCATGGCTAGGCAGCTAGGGCAAGTGTTCCCCCTCCCCATTAACCAACTAACGCCAAAGATGGTTAATGACTTCAAGCTCTCTAGGCTTAAGCAAGTGAAGAGTGAGACGTGTAGGTGCCAACTAGCGTTCCTCTCCCGCTTCTACAGGTACGCCATAAGGGAGCTTCTCTTAGACGTAACCAATCCTGTAGCGGGCCTAGTTATGCCCCCAGCTAGTAAGCCTAATGACAAGGTGGTGAGTAGGGCAGAGCTAGACGCTCTCCTAGGAAGGCTTAAGCCTATGATGCGAATAATCGTAGAGATAGCTTATGAAACCGCTATGCGTAGGTCAGAGATAATCAAGCTAACTCCCTCTTGTCTCCACTTAGAGGAACGCATAGCAGACGTTATAGACGGTAAGACAGGCACTAGGAACGTACCCCTTACGCATAGGGCTGTAGAGCTTCTAAGAGAGGCTATGGAGCGTTTCCATCTTAAGCTCTTACCTAATGACAGGGTGTTCAACATCAAGCCCCATAGCGTCACCAACGCTGTTAAGAGGGCTAGGGAAAGGCTAGGACTCCCTGACTCTATAAGGCTCCACCAGCTACGCCATACCCGGATTACCAACGTAGCTAGGAAGGGGCTTAACAACGCTCAGATTATGGTTGTTAGCGGACATAGAGACCCTAGGAGCGTAGCCAGATACACCCACCTACAAGCTAAAGATGTTCTCCACCTAATAGACTAACCCCCTCTGTAAGCCCCATAGAAGCCCTGTACGGCCATCGTAGCCTCTCCCTAGTACTCAGGTATTAGTTGGGGGTTAGGTGAGCCTTACAGGGCTTTCTTATGCGTCACTTTTGGACACACAAAGGACAACATGAGGAAAATAGTTTGGAAAGTATTTACCCATATTTGAGGTAGTAGTAGGTAGGTACTACCAGTTTTCCCGTAGTTTTCCCTACTTTCTAGGTAGTAGTAGGTAAGCATTGATCTTTTGTCAGAATAATTTTGAAGGAGTTTTCCCTACTTTTACAGTCAATGTATGTAGGTACGAAATAAGTAGCAACAAGAATGGGGTACTTTTCCCTCTAATCTCGATAGTACATATAGAACACCTAGCAAGAAGCTAGGACGTAACAACCAACAGGAGTAACAACAATGTCACTTATTGACCAACTAATCTCTTCCCCTAGCAAGGGGCTAGACACTCTCTCATCTAAGCTCATCTACATCATCATTAAGAACAATGTAGAAGCTGACGGATGGACAACTATTAGCGTAACTAAGCTAGGTCGTATGACTGGCCTTAGCCTTAACGCTGTAAGACATAACCTAGCTAAGCTTATTAAGCGTAACCTAATTGAGAAGGAACGCTCTAAGGAAGGAGTTACTAAGGCTAGCCGTTATAAGGTGGTGGAGCTATGAGCGTAGATAAGCTATGGGAACAGGCTAAGGCTGAGACGCTAGTTAGCCTATATAAGAATGATCCACTAATTCGACAGAGCTTAGACGCTCAGATGAATAGGGAAACACCTAAGGCTAAGCCTTCTATCGTCACTAGAGACGAACAAGGAAAGGTAACAGGCGTAGAAGGTGGCTCTGTATTGAGCGGTAGACACGCTACGGTTAAGGCTCAGACAGAGCTATGGAACGCTCTAATGGATGAGATGACTAACCCTAACAATAAGAAGAAAGAGGAGACTAACAATGGGGAGTAATTATGTATCGCCTGAGGAACAGGCTTATAGAGATGAGCGTAAGGCTAGGGCTGTAGAGGCTGACTCCTATATTAAGGAGAAGAACTCTAAGCTCATTGGTGAGCCTAAGACGTATATGGGCGTTACCTACCAGCTAAGACAGGATGGTCTATACGTCTGTACTAACCTTCCCAAGAATTGTCAGCTAGGTGAGGTATGGACTTCTGAGCGTATCCTTAGAAAGTCTATTGATGACCTGGGGTTTAGTATTAAGTAGCCCTGTAAGCTCATATAAGCCCCTCTAAAGCATTCTCTCTATTAACCCCTAGGGTTGGTATAGGGGAGAGATTAGAAGGGGCTTAGAGAGCGTTATATTAGTTCCTCTTTATTAGCCTAAGGGCTATAGGCATAACATGGTTATGTGGTGCAAGAGGAACAAGGATTAGGGCGAGAAAATTTTTTCGCCAATCGGGGAGATGGAAAGTCTATTTCTTCCCTAGATATTTCAACATTACATATATGAGTCAGCATAAGCTGGCCACGGAGAAGTCATGTCTAAGATTATTGATGTATTTGCAGGAAACCCCGGCACAGGTAAGACTCAGTTCTTTATTGAGAACCTAGACCCCTCTAAGCGTTATGTCTATGTCTCCCCTACAAGGAAGCTAGCCCTAGAGGTTATGGAGAGGCTAGAGAAGGAAGGCAAGCCCTTTATGCCTATCTTCGCTAGTCAGATTCAGGAGGTGGGTTCTGTCATTAAGACAACGAATGAGCAGCTAGTTAAGAAGCAATCCCCTCTACTTATCATTACGCATAAGTGTCTAGCCTCTATTGACCCTTCCCACCTTAAGGGTTGGGAGCTAGTAGTAGATGAGGCGCTCAAGGTTGAAGCTATTGATAGCTTTCAGATGCTCGGTAAGGAGTTTGAGATTGCTATTGCTCCCTTTGTTGGGGATTGTGCTGAGGATGGGAGCCTCCTCCTCAATGAGGCTATGCAGGCTGACGCTTGGGAGATTCACTTCCAAGGGATTGAGGACGCTAAGAATCGGAAGATTAGAAGTAAGCCTCTCCTAATGGTCCTAGACGCCATCCTAAGCCCCACTAAGTCTGTAACAGCTACCCCCCGTACAGACGCCAAGGGTAAGCCTATGGTCACTGTCTGTATTGAAGGTTATACAGACTTCACTAAGCCCTTTACTCATGCGGAATCAGTAACCCTTATGGGGGCTAACGTAGATCAAGGCTTAGCGGTTCAGCACCTAGAGCGTAGTGGATTCTTTGTTAGGAGAGAGAAGAAGCCCTCCCTAAGAACTAGCTGTCCTATCATCCTCCCCTTGATTAAGGACGCTCCTGGGGCTTATGTGTCTAAGGCTATGCTCCTAACTATGCCTGATGGCACTGTGGCTAAGGAGTGGAACTCAGAATGTTTTGGACAGAAGTGTCTAGACAGAGCCTTAGAGTTCATTGGCAAAGACAAAGCTATCTTTGCTTCCCATGAATGGTGTAAGCCTGTCCTTCCTGAGAATGTAGAAAGAACCCCGTTTGACACTAGGGGTATGAATGAGTGGAGAGACAAACATATCTCCATTCATATGCTCCACGGTAATCCTGCTCCCCATGAACTAGCCCCTATTAACCGTATGCTAGACAAGATGGGTATTCCCCTAGAGGAAGGTAAGCAAGCTCTTAGGTGGCAGAGGGAAGATGATCAGCTCTTACAGTTCGCCTCTAGAACCAAGCTAAGAGACGAAGATTGTAAGGAACCTACTTACCATATCGTTACCAGCTATACCCAAGCTCAGAAGCTTGTAAACGCTCTAGATGGTATTCGTTGCCTCTCTGAGGAACTCCTAGAATACCCTCCTCTGAAGAAGCGTACAGATGCTAGGGCTGAGAGAGAGGCTAAGAATGAGTCTCTAGCGGCACAGGTTCTAGCCCTTAAGGCTAAGGGTTATACGCAAAGGGATATTGCTAGGGAACTCGGCACTAATCAAAGCAAGATTAAGCGCCTACTCAAGCCAGTCTAACTTCTTGTCCCAAACTTACTAGAATATCCTAGTAGAAATGGGACAACCTTGAGTCAAAACCTACTAAAAATATACTTAGTAGAAAATGACTCAAACTCTTGTTCACGTTTGTACTAAAAATATTCTTAGTAGAAAGTGGGGCAAAATTATATCTATGGCGACGTCCCCCCGCCTTTGAGTAGCACATCGGTTTGGAGTCCAATCCCCCATTCGAAGGAGATTGGACGTGAAGAAGCGTTTTTCCGAAGAGCAGATCATCGGCTTCCTGCGTGAGGCGGAAGCCGG
>NZ_JAPMIU010000012.1 GCF_026410505.1 Frateuria hangzhouensis | reverse complement strand
AGTCGGCTTGCGGTGAGCTTCGAATCCACCGTCGGCCTGCGTGGCCAGGGTCAGTTGCTTGGGCATCGGGTACGCTCGTACGTAGTGGCCTTGCTTGGACCGCGGGGCAAAATCAGAGTTTCCCTAGGAAAAAGGAATGCTTCCTCGTCCATCCCTTGTAGGCCCCCGACGCCACCATCACGCCGGGTTAATAACCATCGCCGCATCCCGAGCCCCGAGGGAGGCAGCGATGAACAAGACATTGCGTTTGATGAAGAAAGGCCTGCTGGCGAGCCTGATCACCGGCTCGATCGCGACGCTGGCCGTGGCCCCGGACATCGCGTGGGCGCAGAGCGCCAACGCCACCCTGCGCGGTACCGGCCCGGCCAACACCGAAGTCACCGCCCGCAACGTGGCCACGGGCGCGACGCGCCGTACCCGTACCGGCGCCGACGGCAGCTATGCGTTGCCTGGCCTGCAGCCGGGCACCTACCGGGTCGATGCCGGGCCTGGCACAACGCGCACGGTCACGCTGACGGTGGCCTCCACCGCCACGCTGAACCTGCAACAGCCGGTCGCGCCCGCGGCCACGGCGCCGTCGGCCGCGAATGCCACCACGCTGACCGGCGTATCGGTGAGCGCGACCACGTTGAACGAGGTCAAGACACCGGAGGTGGGCAACACGATCTCGCTGCGGCAGATCCAGACCATTCCGCAGATCTCGCGCAACTTCCTGGAGTTCGCCGACACCGTGCCGGGCATGGTGTTCACCGTCGATTCCAACGGCAACACCTCGCTGCGCGGCGGCGCGATGAACAACAGCTCGGTCAACGTCTACATCGACGGCGTCGGCCAGAAAAGCTACGTCAAGGAAGGCGGCATCAGCGGCCAGAACGGCAGCCAGGGCAACCCGTTCCCGCAGCTGGCGATCGGCGAGTACAAGGTCATCACCTCCAACTACAAGGCCGAGTACGACCAGATCTCTTCGGCCGCGGTGACCGCGCAGACCAAGTCGGGCACCAACAAGTTCCACGGCGAAACCTACTACCGCTACACCAACGACGCGTTCCGCGAACGCACGCCCGCGGAAAGGGAAGACAACAGCAAGACCCCCTCGGAGGAGAAGGAGTACGGCTTCGCGCTCGGCGGTCCGATCATCCAGGACAGGATGCATTTCTTCGTGGCGTACGAGGCCAAGCGCTTCGACACGCCCAAGACCGTGGTGCCCAGCGCCGATGCCATCCCCGGCATGCCCTACCTGCCGGCCGACGTGGCGGCCCTGTTCGGCCCGGCGAACCTGCCCTTCAAGGAAGATCTGTACTTCGGCAAGATCGACTGGGAACCGACCGACCGCGATCGCTTCGAGGCCAGCGCGCAGATCCGCAACGAGGACCAGTACGGCGGCATCGGCGACCAGAACGCACCCAGCGCCGGCTACTCGACCAAGAACGACGACAAGCGCTACGCCCTGCGCTGGCAGCACAGCGGCGAGGCTTATTTCAACGAGCTGCTGTTCACCTACGAGGACGCGCACAACGCCCCCACGGCACTGAACTACGGCAACGGGTACGTATACACCTGGGCAAACGGTACCCAGGATCCGGTCCTGATCAACACCGGAGCGGCGTCGCCGCTGGCCACGCAGAACAAGGGCCAGAAAGGCCCGGCGATCCAGGATGACCTGACCTTCAATGCCCTGGAATGGCACGGCAACCACGTGGTCAAGCTGGGCTTCAAGAAAAAGATGGTCACGCTGCATGCGGCCGATGCGGCCGACGTCAACCCGCAGTTCACCTACAACGTCACCCCGGACGGCACCGCGGACACGCCCTACAAGGCCTTCTTCACCAAGCCGGTCAGCGGCCTGGGCCTGGCGCCGACGGTGTCCACCAAGAGCCGCCAGTTCGGCGCCTACATCCAGGACGACTGGGACATCACCGACAAGCTCACGCTGAACCTGGGCGTGCGCTGGGATTACGAGCGCACGCCGTCCTACACCGACTTCGTCACCCCGGCCAATGTCATCGCGGCGTTCAATACCCAGGACCCGAACGCGCCGGCCGGTCAGACCTACGCGCAGACGCTGGCGCTGGGCGGCGTCGACGTCAACGAGTACATCAGCACCGGCCGCAACCGCTCGGCCTACAAGGGCGAATGGCAGCCACGCCTGGGCTTTTCCTACGACCTGTTCGGCGACGAGGCGCACGTGATCTTCGGTGGCGCCGGCCGCGCCTACGACCGCGACCTGTACGACTACCTGCAGCTGGAAACCACCAAGTCGGCGTTGCCGCAGTACACGATCTACTTCCGCGACCCGGCCACTGGCCAGTGCTATCGCGGCAACACGCCCTGCTACGACTGGGATCCGAACTATCTCAACGGCCTGGGCACGCTGCAGGCGCTGCTCGGCCCCAGCAGCAACGCCGGCACCGAGGTCGACCTGCTCAACAACGACCTCAAGGCGCCGTACTCCGATCAGTTCAGCCTCGGCATGCGCAATGCGATCGGCGAGTGGAACACCAGCGCCACCGTCTCGCGCATCCTCAGCTACGACGGCTTCGCGTTCACCCTGGGCAACCGCTACCCGGACGGCGCGTTCTGGCAGGACAACAGCCAGCCGTGGGGCAACGGCGTGCCGGGCTTCGGCGCCCTGATCATCGGCAACAACGGCATCGAGACGCGCACCACGCAACTGCTGCTGTCGGCGGAGAAGCCCTACACCCCGGAATCGGGCTGGGGCGCGACCTTCGCCTACACCTTCACCCACGCCAAGCAGAACCGCGACATCAACGAGCACTACTCGTTCGACGAGGCCACCATCGGGGACTACCCGTTCATCACCTCCAACGCGGCGGCCAAGCACCGCTTCGTGGCCACCGGCAACATGGACGGCCCGTGGGGCACCACGCTGTCGGCCAAGCTGACCCTGGCCACGCCGTTGCCGTTCAACGGTATCGGCACCTTCCCCGGGATGGTGTTCCCGGCGGGCAACAACAGCAGCCCGGTCGCCGGCGTGCCGTCGGGCTCGAAGTTCCTGTTCGGCGGCAAGATCTGGGGTTATCGCGACATCGACTTCCAGGCCACCAAGAACTTCGACCTGGGCCATGGCGTGACGCTGTTCGGCCGCTTCGACGTGCTCAACGTGTTCAACTGGGACAACTACGTCGACTACATCCCGGTCTACGCGGACGGTGGCGTGGACGTGAGCTACAACCGCATTGGCAACATCACCTTCGTCCCGCGCACCTTCAAGTTCGAAGTGGGCCTGAACTTCTGACTCCGACAAGGGGCGGGATGCAGGCAATCTCGAACCGCCCGCCCCTGTAGGAGCGCCCTTGGGCGCGACCACCATCCAGGTCGCGCCCAAGGGCGCTCCTACAGAAGGCAGCCGGGTTTTCAAGGCTCCTCTTGGCCTGGAACGGCACGCGTCCCGCTCTGCCGTAAAAGGGAGATATCCCGTATGCAGATTCGAGCATTCCGCGTCGCTGCGTCAGCCCTCGTGCTGGGGGCGATCCTGACTACGCCGGCCGTCCGCGCGGCTTCCCCGACGAACTACGCGGCGTTGTCCAAGCCCCGCCAGGCACTGGTCGACGACCTGGAACGGCGCACCTTCGACTGGTTCTGGGACAGCGCGAACCCGACCACCGGCCTGGTGCCCGACCACTACCCCGGCGAGTCGTTCTCCAGCATCGCCGCCGTGGGTTTCGGCCTGACCGCCTACGGGGTCGGCGCGGAGCGCGGGTACATCACGCGCGAACAGGCGGTCGAGCGCACGCTCGCCACGCTGCGCTTTTTCTCGGACGCGCCGCAGAACGCCAGCGAGGACGACGCGTCCGGCTACCACGGCTTCTACTACCACTTCCTCGACATGCAGACGGGCAAGCGCTTTGGCCGCTGGGTGGAGCTGTCCAGCGTCGACACCACGCTGCTGCTCGGTGGCGTGCTGTTCGCGCAGACCTACTACGACCGCGATACGCCGGCCGAAGGCGAGATCCGCGAGCTGGCCGATCGCATCTACCGCCGCGTGGACTGGCCCTGGATGCAGCCGCGCGCACCGCTGATCAGCATGGGCTGGACCCCGGGCGGCCAGTTCATCCCGAGCGACTGGAAGGGCTACAACGAGGGCATGCTGGTCTACATCCTCGCGCTGGGCTCGCCGACCCATCCGGTGAAGCCGGAGGCGTGGAAGGCGTGGCTGTCGACCAACGACACGACCTGGGGCGAGTTCCACGGGCAGACGTTTCTCAACTTCGCGCCGATGTTCGGGCACCAGTACAGCCATGTCTGGGTGGACTTCCGCGGCATCCGCGACGACTGGAACCGCGAGCACGACCTGGACTACTTCCAGAACAGCCGCCGCGCGACCTATAGCCAGCGCAACTATGCGATCGCCAACCCCGGCAAGTGGACCGGCTACGGCGCCAACGTGTGGGGCCTGACCGCCAGCAACGGGCCGGGCGGCATCATTGTCGAGCAGGGCGACAAAACGCTGAAGTTCGAAGGCTACACGGCGCGCGGCGCCGGCCTGGATTACATCTCGGACGACGGGACCATCGCGCCCACGGCCGCCGGCGGCTCGATCGCCTTCGCCCCGGAGATCGTGATTCCGGCGCTCGAGACGATGAAACAGCGTTACGGCAAGTCCATCTACGGCCGCTACGGTTTCGTGGACGCCTTCAACCCGAGTTTCCACACCCGGACGGAGCTGCGCACCGGGCGGCTGGTGCCCGAGCTGGGCTGGGTCGACACCGTGCAACTGGGCATCGACCAGGGCCCGATCGTGCTGATGATCGAAAACTGGCGCAGCGATTTTGTATGGAAGGTGATGCGGCGCAACCCGTACATCCGCAACGGCCTGGAGAAGGCCGGGTTCACCGGCGGCTGGCTGGATGAATCGGTGCCATAACGCATTCCGTCGCACCCGTCCGTGGACGGAGCAGGCTTGCTGTCGGAGCGTCGCACGATGACTCCCTCCCCTGCTTGCAGGGGAGGGTTGGGGATGGGTGCTCTTACGCTCCGCCCGTGCAACCCCCTCCCAACCTCCCCCTGCAAGCAGGGGGAGGAGCTGTCGCTTGCAAAGGGGTACCCTGATCGGCCGGGATGGTCGCCCGGCTCGCTTTCTGCTCAGGGTTCGAGCGTTACCACTCGCGACAGTTCCGACACCCCGTGTTCGTCGAACGCCTCGACGGCCACCGCGTAGCGCACGCCCTTGTTGAGCGCGCGCAGTTGCAGGTGCGTGGGTTGGTCGGCAAAGCGCTGGTAGGTCTCGTGCAGGCGGTCAGCGGCCAGGCCCCAGCGCACGTTGTAGCCCACGGCGCCCGGTACCGGCTTCCAGTCGATCTCGGCGTTGCGTGCGTCCGCGTCGCGGGTGGCGGAGACCAGCTCCGGTGCCGGCGGCGGCGCACCCTCGGCGTTGCCGAACACGCGCAGGTCGGAGATCGCCAGGTGTTTCGCGCCGACGTGCATGTGCACGTAGCGCACGTAGCGGATGCGCGCGGGCTGGTCGAGTTCCAGGTAGGCGTTGGGCCGGTCGCGCTGCTCGTGGGAAAGGTCGGCCAGCATGGTCCAGTGCGTGCCGTCGGCGGAGCCTTCGAGCTTGAACCGGGTGACGATGTCCGGCGCGTCGCCGTAGCGGCCCGCCTTGTAGTCGGTGAAGTTCACCTGCACCGCGCGCACCGTCCGCTTGGCACCGAGATCGACAGTGAGCGTCTGGCCCGGAGTGCTCTGCGCGGCGACCCAACAGGTGCGCGGGTTTTCGTCGGTGACCTCGGCCGGCCCGTGGCCGGGCAACTGCGACGAGGCGCTGGCGTGCTTGCGCCAGGACAGCAGCATCCAGCCGGTGAACGTGCTCTCGCCAGGTTTGAGCTTGTGGTCGGGCATGCGCTGCGGGAAATCGCCGAAGCGGGTGTCGACCCACATCTGGCCGTCGTTGTGGAAGCCGGCCGGGAACAGGTCGACGCGGCGCTCGAACTTCCAGTTGACACCCACCCACATGGTGCCGGTGTTCCATGTGTTGCCATAAACGTCGTCGAAAGTGGACCCGTGACCCGCGCCCACCACGAAGCCGCCGGGCTTGTAGCCGACCGGGTTGTAGGGCGCGTAGTGGAATGGCCCCAGCGGCTTGTCGCTGGTGTAGACGCCGGTGGCGTAGACGTTGAACTCGGTGCCGGGGGCACCGTACTGCAAGTAATAGGTGTCGCCGTGGCGGTTCATCCAGGCGCCCTCGACGTACGGGTCGATGCTTTCGTCGGTATGGTCCTGGCCGAAGCGCTCCCAGCCGTGCTCACCCGGGTGCAGGCGCAGCAGGGCCTGCGGCTTGCTGACGAAGGTGACGCGCTTGCCTTCGCCTTCGTCAGCGTGGTCCAGCGCCAGGTCGATCTGCGCACCGTACAGCGGAAAGACGTTGGAGGAATCCCAGTACAGGTAGGTCTTGCCGTCCCGGTCACGGAACAGACCCGGGTCCCACGGGCCGGGCGGCAGGTCGCCGGGCTTCATCTCGCTCTCGTGGCCCGCCCAGACCGCACCGGGGACCGGCGGTAGCAGCCGGGTCCAGAACTGCCAGTGGCCGTGCGCCGGATCGGTGGAGTACAGCAGCGGGACCGGCTCCATCGCCGACTGCATCAGGAACAGCTTGCCGTCGGCGACCAGCGTGGCCGGCGCCACCGGGCCGTCGAAGGGCCAGCGGTCCGGCTTGATGAAATCCCAGTGCACCAGGTCGGTGGAACGCCAGTAGCCGTCGGCCAGGGTCAGGAACAGGTAATAGGCATCGCCGTAGCGCAGCACCACCGGGTCGGCGCCGGTGCGGTAGGAGATGCCCTGGTTCATCTGCTCGTAGTTATAGCGGTAGTCCACGTCGACCGGGTTGGCCCAGGTGCGCGCATGCGTGTTGACCGCCGCGCCGACCGTGGGGGCTGCGAGACTCCCGGCCAGCAACAGGGCAGGGGCGAGCAGGGAGCGGATGGGGCAGGTGCGTGGCATCGCGTGCGACCTCGCGGGACCGAGGGGAGATCTGAATCTTTTCACACCCGCTCGTGTAAACGTCTTCACATTCAAGCGGGCGCAGCCGCCCGCATGCCACGCCGCCATGAAACGTCCAACGATCTCCCTGCGCCCCGTCGTACTGCTGCTCGCCGGCACGTTTGCCTGTGCAGTGGCCCATGCCGCGGAGCAGGCCGCGCGCGCGTCGCCCCGTGCCGTGGCGCCGTCGAACGCGCAACTGGCCTCGCCCGGGATCGAACAACGGGTCGAGGCGGTGCTCAAGCAGATGACGCTGGAGGAAAAGATCGGCCAGCTCGTGCAGTACAACGACCAGGGCTTCAGCGCGCCGACCACCGCCAACGGCGACACCGCACTCGCCGCCAACCCGGAAACCAAGACCGAGGTCGACGCCATGGCGCTGGCCAGGCAGGGCCGGCTCGGCTCGATGCTCAACGTGATCGGTGCCGAAAAGACGCGTGCCTTCCAGGAGGCGGCGATGCACAGCCGCCTGCACATCCCGATCCTGTTCGGCGCGGACGTGATCCACGGCTACCGCACCATCTATCCGGTGCCTTTGGGCCTGGCCGCGTCGTGGGATACCGCGCTGGTGCAGCAGCTTTCCCACATGGCCGCGACCGAAGCGACCACCGCCGGCGTGAAGTGGTTTTACTCGCCGATGGTGGATATCTCGCGCGATGCCCGGTGGGGTCGCTCGACCGAAGGCGCGGGCGAGGACCCGTACCTGGGCTCGGCGATGGCGCGCGCCTACGTGCGTGGCTACCAGGGCAACGATCTGTCCCGACCGGACAGCGTCGCCGCCTCGGTCAAGCACTTCGCTGCCTACGGCGCGGCCGAGGCCGGGCGCGAGTACAACACCACCGACATGTCCGACATCCGCCTGCGCCAGGTCTACCTGCCGCCGTACAAGGCCGCGGTCGAGGCCGGCGCGGCGACCATGATGAGCTCGTTCAATGCGCTCAACGGGGTGCCGGCGACGGCCGATCCGTACCTGATGGACGAGATCCTGCGCAAGGAATGGGGCTTCAACGGCTTCGTGGTCAGCGATTACACGTCGGTGATGGAACTGACCCACCATGGCATCGCGCTCGACGCCGCCACCGCGACGGAGAAGGCGCTGGAGGCGGGCGTCGAGGTGGATATGATGTCCCACTTCTACGACACCCAGATCCCGAAGCTGCTGGCCGCGCACAGGCTGTCGATGGCGACCGTGGACGAGGCCGTGCGTCGCGTGCTGCGGGTGAAGTTCGCGCTGGGCCTGTTCGAGCATCCCTACGCGCAGGGCGTCGAGGTGACGCACGCGGTGGCGGAGCATCGCCCGCTGGTGCGTCGCGCCGCCGAGGAGTCGTTCGTGCTGCTGCGCAATGCGCCGGTCGGTGGCACCGCGGTGCTGCCGCTGGGCAACGAGGTGAAGTCGGTGGCGTTGATCGGCCCACTCGCCGATGCCTCCAACGAGATGCAGGGCGCCTGGGGCGGGGCAACGCAGGCATCCGACGTGGTGACGTTGCGCCAGGCACTGGAGCGGCGCATGCAGCAGCGTGGCGGTCACCTGATGTTTGCGCATGGCACCGACATCCTGAGCGATTCGACCGCGGGCTTCGATGCCGCGCTGCAGGCAGCCCGGCAGGCCGACGTGGTGGTCATGGCATTGGGCGAATCGTCGGAGATGAGCGGCGAAGCCGGCTCGCGCGCCTACCTGGATCTGCCGGGCAACCAGCAACAACTGCTGGAGAAGATCGCCGCCACCGGCAAGCCGGTGGTGCTGCTGGTGTTCTCCGGCCGGCCGCTGGTGCTGGACTGGGCGGCCAGGCACGTGCCAGCGATCATGGCGGTGTGGTTCCCGGGAACAGAAGCGGGCAACGCCCTGGCCAACGTGCTGTTCGGCGACGTGGCGCCCAGCGGCAAGCTGCCGATGAGCTTCCCGCGCGCGGTCGGGCAGGAGCCGCTGTACTACGCCCAGTTCCCGACCGGTCGTCCCGCTGGGGCTGCGGACCTGTCCAAACCGCCCAGCGGGGGCGAAACGCGTTTCGTCTCGCGCTACATCGACGTGCCGAACGACGCGCTCTTCCCGTTCGGCTATGGATTGGGTTACACGAGCTTCGCCTATTCCGACGTGCGTGTTTCGCGCGCCACGCTGCCGCTGGCCGAGGCCAACCGTCCCGGCGCGAAATCATTGGTCACGGTCACGGCCACGCTGACCAACACCGGCAAGCGCGAAGGCACCGAGATCGCCCAGTTGTACGTGCGCAACCTCGGCGCCAGCGTCGAGCAGCCGGTGCGCAGCCTGAAGGGCTTCCAGCGCGTGACGCTGAAACCGGGTGAGTCACGGCAGCTGCGCTTCGAGCTCGGTTTCCCGGAGCTGTCGTTCTATGACGTGCACAGCCGCCAGGTGGTGGAACCCACGCACTACACGGTATGGGTCGGCGGCAGCTCGCAGGCGACGGAGCAGGCGGAGTTCGACGTTCGCCAGTAGCGGCGTAACGCGATCTCTCCTTGTAGGAGCCCACTCGTGGGCGATGCCCTCTCGAGCGATAGCCAGATCGCCCACCCATGGCCTACCAGCTGAAATCGGCAACCACGGGAAAGTGGTCGGACGGGTAGACCTTGCCGTCGTGCGTGGTGATCGTGCGCACGGCCTCGGCTTTCATGCCGCGGTAGAGGATCCAGTCGATGCGACGGTCCGCCTTGCCGGTGAAATTGTGGAAGGTGCCTTCCTGGCCTTCGCGCCGCGGTGCCGACGTGCGCGCATCGTGGAGGACTTCGGTCAGGGAAGCATGCGTCCTGCTGTCCGGCGTGGTGTTGAAGTCGCCGGTCAGGACGACCGGCACCGAGCCGGGCAACTGCGCCAGACGTTGCCGGATCTGCTCGGCGCAGCGCTCGCGGGTCGCCTCGGCCTCCTCGCCGTCGCGGTAGGGAAAGTGCGTGTCGTAGTAGTAGAACGCCTTGCCGCTGCGCCGATCCCGGAATTTCGCCCAGGTGACCATGCGGGGCATCAACAGGCCCGCGCCAATGCTTCCGGGCTTGTCCGGTGTCTGCGAGAGCCAGAAGTTGCCGGACTCGAGCACGTCCAGGCGCGTCTTGTCGTAGAACACGCCCATGTGTTCGTTGCTGTTCTTGTTGATCTCGTTGCCGTTGCGGCCCATGCCGAACCATGTGTAGTCCGGCAGGTGCTGCGCCAGGTAATCGCCCTGTGGCGAGAGCAGCTCCTGCGTGCCCATGATGTCCGGATGTTCCTGCTTGATGACCCGCACCATCAGGTTGCGTCGTTGGGGCCAGGCGTTGATGCCGTCATCCGCCTCGCCGTAGCGCACGTTGAAAGTCATCACACGAAGGTCGTGTGCGTCCGACGAAGCCTCGGCGCTGGCTATGCCCGACGCGAGCGCAAGCCCGGAAAGCAGGAAAATGCGCGACAGCAGACGCATGACAACTCCTGTGGGAAAGCAAATGACAAACCGAGCTGCGGAGCTGACAGGCAGCTTCACTTATCCCGAGTTCACGCGGCGCGAAACGCCATTGCGGAGATCCACGCGCCCGCCGCCAGCAGCAGCGGGCGCTAGGTGAGCCCTGGCTGGTGCGCGGCGGCTCAATCGCCGATGCGTCGCCAGACGGAGATGGGCACGTTGCCGTCCGGTCGCGGCGGCACCCGATAGCTGAGCGTGTCGCCCTTCAATTCGAAGGAGCGCCGTTGCTCCTGCCCTTCCCAATTGGGGAAGGAGGCACTTTCGATATGGAACACCAGTTCGTGCCGGTCCGCTTCGACCGCAAGCGTGCCGTAGTGGGTGCTCGAGCCCATCACCGCGGCCCGGTATTCCTGTGCGCTGGCCTTGGCCTTGGCCGGGTGGGCGAAGCGCGCGCGGTCGGAGCGGTAAAGCTGAAGCGAGTAGTGCCCCACGTGGTCGATCAGCAGCAGGCCCTTCGGCGCATCGCCGTAGTCGTGCGCGCGCGAGCCGTCCGGATGCAGCACGTCGGCTGCCACCAGCGTCCAGGTGCCGGCAAGCGGAACGTCGCCGCGGGCGTCGGTCGCGCTGGCGCCGGTGGTCCAAGCCAGGGTTGGCAGCAGAACGGCGGTGGCGGCAAGGCGGGAGAGTGTGCGGTGCAGGCTCATGGGTTTGCTCCTTCGGATCGGTGGCGCACTCGTGGGTTAGGCCTGGCCGATCGTAGGGCTTGCCGATATGCGGAAAAATCGAATAATTCAAGGCCAATACTTTCGAATGGCTTACCAATGTCGCTCCCCAATCTCGACATGGACGCCTTGCGCAGCCTGGTGGCGATCCTGCGCCTGGGCGGCCTGGCCCGCGCCGCGGAGCGGATCGGACGATCGCCCTCGGCGGTCAGCCAGCAGATGCGCAAGCTGGAATCGCAGTTGGGCGAGCCGCTGTTCCGCAAGCAGGGCCGCCGCGTGGTGTTGACCGAGGCGGGCGACCGGGTGCACGACTACGCGTGCCGCATCCTGGAGCTCAACGACGAGGCGATCCACGCGGTGCGCGGGGCGGCCATCGATGGCGTGGTGCGCTTCGGCCTGCCGGGTGATTTCGCCGAATCCTGGTTGCCGGTGGCGTTGGGGCAGTTCCGCAAGGCCTATCCGGCGGTGCGGGTGGATGTCCTGGTCGAACCCAACCGGCTGCTGCTCGAACGGCTCGACCGTGGCGAGCTCGATCTGGTGCTCGCCATGAACCAGGGTGGGCGCGCGGACGCAGAATGCCTGGCCACGTTGCCGATGGCCTGGATCGGACCGGCAGGCACGGGCGAGGTCGTGCGGCCCGCGACGGTGCTGGACCTGGCGCTCTACCAGCCGCCGTGTTTCTTCCGCAAGGCGGGTACGGCCGCGCTGGACCGGGCCGGCATCGCCTGGCGGCCGGCTTTCGTTACCGCCAGCCTGCACAGCCTGTGGGCCGGCGTGGCCGCGGGGCTGGGGATCACCGTGCGCACGGGCGGCGATCTCCCGCCCGCGCTGATGCGCCTGGACGAACGCCACGGCCTGCCGTCGCTGCCGGGCGTGGACCTGTGCCTGCATGCCGCCCCCGGCGCGCCGTCAGCGGCGCTGACACGCCTGCGGCAAGCAGTGGTGGAGCAGGCACGGACGCATCTGGTCCCGGCGGGTTGAAGCACTCATGGATGGGACGCGACTCACCGGACATGAGTCGTTAGCCGCTTTCCCTTCGCCGGTCATCGTCCCCGGTGGCGCATCCACCCTCCGGGGTGCGAACCCTGGCTACCTGCGAATCAGAAGTGGTACCAGCCGTAGTAAGCCGCGCTGCCCGCACCTACATCCCTCGTGGTGCCGGTCGCCAGGTCGACGACCTGCATCAGCGGCGCCAGGCCGGTCTGGTTGACCAGCAACCGCGTGCCGTCAGCCGACCAGTCGGCGACCGAGTAACCGGCATTGGGGTCCGGATCCGCGATCACCGCGTACATGTCGCTGCCGTCGGCATCCATCACGTACACCTGGTTGCCTCGATCGAAGGCGATCCTGCGCCCGTCGCGGGAATACTTCGGCGCACGGCCGGTCCCCAGCTCCGTCAGACTGCCGGTCACGAAGTCCACGTGGTACATCGGGGCGATCTGGTACCGGCGGGCGTATATCCCTGCCTTGAGGCCGGGCGCGACGGTCAACTCGGTCTGGTCCGGCAAGTGTTGCAGGGTGAGTTCAATGGCAGCTCCCGTGGCAACGTTCACCCGGTAGACGTGGGAAATCCAGTCGCCGTCCAGGCTGTCTCCCCAGGCTGCCGCTTCGAGGATCAGCCTGCTTCCGGCCGGATTCCACTTCGGGGTGGAAAGGGTCATCGGCTCGCTGGGGCGATCAAGAATGTGCGGGCAGAACAGGTCACGCTGGTCCTGGTTGTCCGCATGGGTAAGGGAGAGACAGAGGTTGTGGTCTCCCCGATCGGAAACAAACGCGATCTGCCCGCCGGGGCCCCACGACGGTTGCTGGTGAAGGTAGCTGCCGCCGGTGACCTGGCGATACGCTCCCTGGCGATCGGCCACGAAGAGCTGCGACTCGAGTGACCGGTCCGGGGCCGTGCGCTCGTAGACGACATGGCTGCCGTCGGGCGACCAGCCACCGGCGCGGAACTCGGCACCCGGCAGCGTGAACGTCAACGGCACAGTGTGTTCGCCGGACGGCTTGACTCGATACAGCCCCGAATAGGCCGAGCCGTCACCGGCCACGTAGGTGCGGGAAAACAGGATCGCGGCGGTGGATGCCGCCTGCGCGGCGGCCGCAGGTACTACCGCGGCGGCGGCAATGGCGACAAGAAGGGAAAGGATCGCTTGGCGTTTCATTTTGTGGTGCTCCATGTGTCCCGGGCACCACAGCGCGATGGGCAGCTGGCGCCCGCTGAGCCGATGGTGTTTACCCCGTAACCCCCGTGCCCGCGATCCTGCTACTGGTTTTGTGAAGACTCAGCCACGAGACAGCTTCCAGTCAGGGAGCGCGCGAGCCGGTTGAGCTCGATGAACGGACTCCCGGTTCGGCAACATGTCTGCGATAAACACCGTCGGCACACGGGTCAACCCTTTCCCGTTTCGTGTCAGCTGAGCCTCGGATCCGAGGTGAAGAAACCCGCCAGGTGTTCGACGAGTGCCCGTACGCGGGCGGGCAGGTAGTGGCGTTGCGACCACACCGCAAAGACCTCGCGCGACGGTAGCTGGCTGTCCGCTGACACGCGTACGAGGCGGCCTTCCTTCAGCGCGGCAGCACATTGGTGCAGCGGGCACAGCAGCAACCCGAGGCCGGATTCGGCCAACTGGATGGCGAGCGTCATGTTGTTCACCCGCATGCGTACGGCATCGGCCAGCCGGAGCAGGGGTTGCTCGGGACTGGGCAGCCGGGTGGGGTCGAGCGGTTCGGCCACCAGCACGCGATGTTGGTCCAGCGGCTGCCCCGCGGCGAGCGGATGCGCGGACAAGTAGCCGGGCGACGCCACCAGGCCGATCTCCAGCGTGCCAAGGCGCCGTTGCGTGAGCGCGGAGTCGCGCTGCCTGCCGACACGGATGGCCAGGTCCGCGCCGCTGCCGATCAGATCCTGCACCGCATTGCTCAGTTCCAGTTGAAGCGTGATCCCGGGATGGTTCTCCAGGAAGCTCGCCCACGCCGGCGCCAACGCGCCGATGGCCAGGCCCTCGGGCGCAAGGACGCGCACGGAACCGGCCATGGCGTGCATGGCGTCGTCGAGCGAGCGCGTGATCTGGCCGAGCCCATGGACCAGCGGACGGCACTGTTCGTAGTACTGCAGGCCTTCGGGCGTCGGCACCATGCGGCGGGCGCTGCGTTCCAGCAGGCGGCAACCCAGGTGTTTCTCGAGCCGCTGGAGCCGGCGCGTGACCGTTGCCGCGGGCAGGCCTTCACGGCGGGCGGCGGCGTTGAGACTGCCGCCCTCGACAATCGCCACGAACAGCGCAAGGTCATCGAGCATGATTGCAAATACGGAATTTGATATTCGAATCTTAGCTGTTTTTGTTCTGATCGCCGCTTCCTAGACTGCGCCCGGTTCCTCGATCACCTACCGGGAGTTCCTCATGAGCCTGTCGCCCCGCGTCGTTTCCGCTGCGTTGATGTCCATGCTGATGTCACTGTTCATGACTGGCTGGATCGGCTGGCTGCATGCTGGCTGGCCGGCCCTGGCACCGGTCCGGTGGGGCCATGCGTTCCTCGCGGCCTGGCCAGCTGCATTTGTGATGGTGATCGTCCTGGGCGTGCCGGTCGCCCGGCTGGTGCAATGGCTGGTGACGCCGCACCGGCAAAGCCGGGCTTGAGGCAAACGCTGCCACCTGGCCATGCCTTCCCGATGGACTTCCCGGGTGCGGTTCGCCAACCGAAAACCGCAAAAGACCGGGACTGGAAGATGAGCCGCCAGCGGGCGCCACGGGTCGTGGCCAGGTCAGCGCGCCCGTGGCGGCCAGGGATTTTGGCAACGCCGGCTCACGCGCGGGTACATGGACGCGTCATATGTTGCGCGCGAGGTTGTACAGGAAGCTCCGGTTGAAGCGGTTGGAGGGATACGACTTCTGGTCTCGGTAGTGGGGGTGGCCGGCGATCAGCGATATCAGGTTCGCGCCCTCGTTGCCGTCGATGGCGTACGTGCCGGTGCGCATGGCCCTGGCCGCGACGCGCTTGGCTTCCCGGTAGATGCCTGCGCCATCGTCGGTGTTGGCGCTCGATGGCACGGGGATATCGGGCGTGGTCCGGGCGTCGCCCAGGGTCCGGGTCAGGAAGAACGCCTGCGCAAGGTAGGCGACCGCCTCGTCCTCGAAGGCGGAGTGGCGGCCGATGGCGCGCATGTCCAGAACGGCATGGGTGCATTCGTGCAGGATCAGCCCCAGGTGGTGGAGCGAGGCGAAGTTCGCCGACGGGGAGATTTCCAGCCGATCCTGGTCCTGCCGATAGCTGGCAGCGGCGTCATCGTTGACCGCCGAGCCGAGCTTTATGTCGCCGCGGCTCACCGCGTCCGCGACGTCCTTGCGGTAGGCGTCCGGCCAGATCCTGTACGACTTGAACCTGAAGTTCACCGCGTTGATGGAGGGGTGGGTTTTCAGGAACCGGACCACCTGGTCGCGTACGTTCATCGGCTTTCTCCTTGGATGTCCGGACATCCGAACGCAGCCGGCCGTTGGAAGCTTGAGGCACGCCTGAGGAGATTCTTACGAAGCCTTACCCCGGGCAGCCGACGTTGGCGGCGCGGGCCGGTCCGGATGCGTGCCGCTCGGTCCGAGCAGCGACTCCACGTCGAGCACATCCACCCCCTGCATCAGGCCCAGCAGATTGTCGAACCACGGCTTGTGGCTGGCGCCGACGATGGCCAGCACGCGTGCGCCGGGGCGCTCCCGGAAAGCAGCGCGGATGTTCGCGACCATGCGCAGGTTGCGGGTTTCCCAACCGGCCACGTAGAGCTGGCCAAAATGCTCCGGCGAGGATTCGCGCAGCGCCGCGCGGAAGTCGCCCTCGATGGCCGTGCGCATGACATCGGGACGGTTGAGGTAGCGGTACAGCGCCAGCATGTCGCCCTGCTTGAAGAGTGCCTTCTCGCGCGCGCGCCGGGGCTGCGTTTCCGCTTTCGCCCCCGCCCAGGCTTGACGAAGGGCCGTGGCGAAGCCCTGCACGTCATCCACGTCGATGCTGTCGCCGGTATGGTCGTCGATCGGGAATACGCGCTGCAGGCCGAGTCGGGCGGCCAGGTGGGCGCCGATGGAGAACGTTTCGTCGTCGGCGGTGGCGAGTTCATCGAGCAGCGCGGCCAGCGCCGCGTCCACGCCGTCGCCGGCATGCCGCTCGGCTTCGGCCAGTTGCAGCCACTGGACCAGCGCGGACGCGCGGTCGTTGGCGGCCAGAAACAAGGCCGCCAGATGCCTGCGCCGAGACGGCGCCGGATGGGCCGGCCAGTCCGCCAGCGTGGCCTGCACCTGGGCGATCGCCGCCGGCACGTCCAGGCCGGTGGCCGCGTGTGCCTTTTCGGTCGCGTCGCAGTAGGTGGCGATGCCTTCGGCGGAATAGATGGTGGGGTACTGCGCCATCAGCTCGCAGCCGGCACCGGGGATCTGCTCGACCGTGATGACGTCCGGCCGGAAAGCGGCCAGCCGCTGCAACAACGGCTCCAGTGCACGCGGCTGCACGTCGCCGTGCATCTTGGCCAGATGCGCGCTACCCAGTACTGCCATTTGCGCCCGCGGACCGGTCATGCCCTTGTCGAGTCCGGACAGGTGCACTTGAGCCTGCACCATGCCCGTCCACGCCATGGCCGCGAGCCATCCGCACATCACCAATCGCTTGTTCATGAATCACCTCCGGGTATGGTCCAGCCGTGCGGAAGGCGTCCTTGGCGGCCGCCGGAGCGGCCTTCGCGCGGATACGCAAGCACGGATCAGTTGGTTGTCGTCGTGCGCGGCGCCGATCTCGCTGGTGGCGGTGGCGGGCGGCATTTGCCGATCGACGGACTTGCGCTTGCGAGATGCCAGGGCGGGATGCAGGGCTGTGTTGTGCATCGAACGCAGCGAACGACGTATTCCATCCTGTCGCGCTCCAATGCCGTCGGGCACGTGCGAGAAGTCACCGTGCGAGACCGGTGCCGCTCGTCGCGAGCAGGCGCTGTCCGCAGCGCGGGTCCGATGCGCCGCCTGCGCGACCTGCGATGCGCCATGCCGCGAGCGAAGCGGCGGTCGTGGCAAGGCGGCGCGCCGGTGGCTTGCCGGCGGCTGTGACTTGTGGCGTTTGATCGCCACCATGGCTCGCCCTAACCTCGTTTGCGTCTTTCCGAAGGAGCAGCGGTCATGCGTACGCTTCCTCTTCTTGCCGCGCTGCTGGCGGGTGGCATCGCCTGCGCCGCCGCCGGTGCCGCCGACGTCGCCAGGACGCCGCAGGCGCCGACGCACGATGTCTTCAACCAGGTGCAGCGGAACGCCTGGTATCTGCCGACAGCGGACCACGCAGCGAAGCTGTACGTGACCGAGGTGGGGCAGGGCGCGCCGGTGGTGTTCCTGCACGGCGGTCCGGGGCGCGACTTCCACTACATCATCGATGCACTGCGCCCGCAGTTGAGGCGGCATGCCTTCGTTCTGTACGACCAGCGCGGCAGCGTACTGTCGCCGGTGCCGGTGGAAATGGAAGGCAAGTTGACCATGCGACAGATGGTGGGCGACCTGGAGGCACTGCGGGTTGCGCTGGGTCGCGACCGGATGGTGCTGTTTGCCCACTCGTATGGAACCCTGTTGGCGATGGCCTATTACCGCGCCCATCCCACCCACGTGGAACGGCTCGTGCTGACGGCTACCTTGCCCCCGGTAATGGACGAGGCCAGTCTGGAGCCGCACGAAAAGGCCCTGGAAAAACGAGAGACGGCGATGATGTCGCGCGAAGACGACATCGCACGGGTGCTGGCCGAGGCGGACCTGCCGTCAGACAAGAGCCAGGACACGCCGCGACAGGCAAGGATGCGGCTCAGGATCAGGTACAACGCGCCGCTGGATCTCGTGCATCTGGATCGCTGGCACCAACTCACCAGCGGGGGTGCCTATTACAACCGCAACGTGGGTGCCTCGATCGCCGCCAGCATGCCCACCTGGGACATCCGTCCGGCGCTCGAATCGCATCCGGTGCCGATTACGGTCATCCAGGGCGACCGCGACTACGTCGATCCATCGGCGCGGTCCTGGTCAGCCCTTGCAGAGGCCGGAAAGGTCCGCCTGCACGTCATCCACGATGCCGGGCACTGCGCCTGGATCGACCAGCCGCTGGCCTTTGCCGAGGCGCTGCGTGAAGGACTGGATGGACGCTGATGGCATGCCCGGGGGCTGCAGGTGGCGCTTGCCGATCGCGAACCCCGGGACGCGTTCGAGCCGGCATGGGTGACCTCATGCGCTGCGTCGACGTTTACAGCTCGCGGTCGACGGTCGAACCGCTGGATCCCGGCAGCATGCGTGGCGGCCCCGACCCAGCGATGCGATGTTTCGCGTCCCAGAAACCGCGGCGAGCCCGCCTCACGCATCCATTCGCCAGCCGACGGTTTCGCCCGCGCGCATCGGCACGCCGGGCACGCCACCGAAATCGAACTCCTCGGGCACGGTCCACGCTTGCTTGCGCAAAGTAATGGTGCCGGCGTTGCGGGGCAGGCCGTAGAAGTCGGCACCGTGGAAGCTGGCGAAGGCTTCCAGCCTGTCCAGCGCGCCCGCGGCCTCGAAAGCCTCGGCATACAGCTCGATGGCGGCGTGCGCGGAATAGATGCCGGCGCAGCCACAGCTGCTTTCCTTCGCATGGCGGGGATGCGGCGCACTGTCGGTGCCCAGGAAGAAGCTCGGGTCGCCGCTGGTGGCCACCTCGACCAGCGCCTGGCGATGGCTTTCGCGCTTGAGTACCGGCAGGCAGTAGCTGTGCGGACGCAGTCCGCCGGCGAAGATGGCGTTGCGGTTCATCAGCAGGTGCTGGGGCGTGACAGTGGCGCCGACGTGCGCCGGCGCGTCGCGCACGAACTGGGCCGCCTCGCGCGTGGTGATGTGTTCGAGCACCATGCGCAACGCCGGGAAGTCGCGCAACAGCGTGGTCAGGTGGCGCTCCACGAACACCGGTTCCCGGTCGAACACGTCGACCGCCGGGTCGGTGACCTCGCCATGCATCAGCAGGGGCATCTGGTGCTTCTGCATGGCCTCGAACACCGCGTAGCAGCGGCGCAGGTCGCTGACGCCGCTGGCCGCGTTGGTGGTGGCGCCGGCCGGGTAATACTTGACCGCGTGCACGAAACCGCTGGCGCGCGCCTGGGCGATGTCGTCCGGCGTGGTGGCCTCGGTCAGGTATAGCGTCATCAATGGCTCGAAAGCGACGTCCGCAGGCAGCGCGGCAAGGATGCGCTCGCGGTAGGCGCGTGCCAGCGCCACGGTAGTCACCGGCGGCTTCAGGTTGGGCATGACGATGGCGCGCGCAAAGCAGCGGGCGGTGTGCGGCAGTACGGCGGCCAGCAAGGCACCGTCGCGCAGGTGCAGGTGCCAGTCGTCGGGACGGGTCAGGGTGATGTGGTCGGTGCTCATGCGTGCAGTTTAACGGGAAGGGGCGCGGTTTTCGGGCGCGCATCCGGCACGTCATGCCGGTACGGCGGGGCTTTCCCTGCAAGACGCCGAGGTTCGCGAGACGCTGATGGCGCTTCGCTCGAGACCGCGCGCCCGCGCGCCATGCGGTTCGATCCACCATGCATCTCTTCGCGCATGCGCTCACGCCTCATTTCAGCCTGCCCGGTAGGCTGCATCGCGCTGGAAGGTGGCTGGGACAGGTCGGGGCTCGTTCCCGCGACCGCGGAAAGTCGACCTGGCTCGCGCATCGGCAAGGTGGATTCCCGCCCGCGTGGAGCGCGGACGTCCGTCTGCGACAAAGTCGCTGCACCGGGCCGGATGGCGAGACGTTCGCGCGGGTTGCCCGTGCGAATACCATCGGCGCGTGGAACGCCGCGCGCAGGTGCTGCCGGTTCCGGAGGGTTGCATGACCTGATGCGGCCCGCTTCTGCTTGTTTCCCTGGTTCCGACGGAGTCGCCACGCACGCAATGAACGGCATGTTCCATTCGCTCAGGAGCTACAACTACCGGCTGTGGTCCGTCGGCGCGCTGGTGTCCAACGTGGGCACCTGGATGCAGCGCATCGGGCAGGACTGGCTGGTGCTTACCGTGCTCACCCACCACAACGCGACCGCGGTGGGTACGGTGATGGCGCTGCAGTTCGGTCCGCCACTGTTGCTGTTGCCGCTTTCCGGCTTTGCCGCCGACCACATGGATCGGCGCAAGCTGCTGTTGTGGACCCAGGCCGCTTCCGGAGTGCTGGCGCTGGGCCTGGGCCTGCTCACCGTTTTCGGCATGGTGCAGCTCTGGCAGGTGTATGGCTTTGCCCTGCTGCTGGGTTGCGTCACCGCGTTCGACGCGCCCGCACGGCAGGCGTTCGTCTCGGATCTGGTCACCGATGACGTGCTGGCCAACGCCGTGGCGCTCAACTCGGCCTCCTTCAATGCGGCGCGAATGCTCGGCCCCGCGGTGGCGGGCGTATTGATTGCCGCGGTGGGCGAGGGCTGGCTGTTCCTGATCAACGCCGGTTCCTATGGTGCGGTGCTGGTATCGCTCTGGTTCCTGCGCTTGCACGAGCTGCATACCGAAGCGCGGCCCGAACGCACGCGCGGCAGCCTGTTGGCCGGGTTTCGCTACGTGTGGCTGCGACCCGACCTGGTCGCCGTGCTGGTGATGCTCTTCCTGCTCGGCACCTTTGGCTTCAACTTCGCCATTTTCATTTCGACCATGTCGGTCACCGTGTTCCATGGGGACGCCAGCCAGTACGGCCTGATGACGTCGGCGATGGCCGCGGGCACGATGTGCGGCGCCCTGCTTTCCGCCCGCCGCCAGTTCCCGGGGATGGTGTTGATGGCCGCTTCCGCAGCGGCCTTCGGTGCTTCCGTGGCGGTGGCTGCGGTGATGCCTACCCCGTTTCTGTTTGCTGCCGTGTTGTTTTTCGTCGGACTGGCTGCGCTCACCTTCATGACCGGCAGCAACTCCATGATGCAACTCACCACCGAGCGCGCCATGCGCGGCCGGGTGCTGGCGCTGCGCATTGCGGTGGTCATGGGTGGCACGCCGGTCGGAGCGCCGCTGGTAGGCTGGGTGGTCGATCATTTCGGCGCTCGCTGGGCGCTGGGTGTCGGCGCGCTGGCGGGCCTGGCGGCGGCCGCGGTGGCGCTGGGTTATCTCGTCAGGCATCGCCAATTACGGTTGCGCTGGGCTCCCGGACGATTGCGCCTTGTCATCCACCCCGCGCCGGAGGACATCACGGCCGCTCGCGTGGCGGCGGGGGAGCGGGTGACCTGACGCGGTCTGGAACCGCCTTGTGGCGGTTGCCGCGACCGATGCGTGCGATGATGTTCACAGGTTGGTGGGCAAACGTCGCATTCGCGCACTGCCGGGAATTCGCCAGCCGGGAAATTGGGTTTGATCGGAAGACTATATGAGCCAGAACGGTAACTACCTGCCCGACGTCCGCACGCAATACGAACAGTATCCCTATCCCGAGCGCGATCCGCAGGATGAACGCAAACGCCTGATCGTGTCGCATCAGGCGCGGCTTGATTCGGTCAATCACCATTGCTTCAACGGTCGCCAGGATTTCGCGAACGGCTTTCGCGTGTTGAGCGCCGGCGGCGGAACGGGCGACGGCTTGATCGCCTGGGCAGAACAGCTGCGCGACAAGCCCGGCGCGCGCGTCACCTATCTGGACATGAGCACGGCCAGCGCCCAGATCGCCCGTAAACGAGCGGAGGTCCGCGGGCTGCAGAATATCGACTGGATCGAAGACAGCATCCTGAATTTGCCCAACCTGGACGTGGGCCTTTTCGACTTCATCGACTGCACCGGCGTTCTGCATCATCTGGAAGACCCGGACGCGGGGCTCAGGGCGCTGTTGTCCGTGCTGAAACCGGGCGGAGCGATGTTCGTGATGGTCTATGCGACGTACGGGCGCACCGGCATCTATCAGGTTCAGAACCTGATGCGCATGATCAACGGCGAAGAAGACAGCGCTGCCGTCAAGATCCGCAATACGCGGGAGGTGTTGAACAGCCTGCCTGGCCAACACTGGTTCAACGCCGGTCAGCGGTTTCTCGGTGGGTACAGCGACCTGGGCAACGATGCCGGCACTTTCGATCTGTTCCTGCACACGCAGGACCGGGCATATTCGATCCTCGAGGTGCACGACTGGCTGGAGCGCTGCGGCATGAAACTGGCCAGCGAACCGGGGACGTACTACCGCCAGCTGCAGTATCTACCCGAAACTTTCCTGAAAGACCGCGCGCTTCTGGAAAAAATCGGCAAATACCCCCTGAAGCAACAACAAGCGATCGGCGAAGCCCTGTCGGGCGAAATCTTCAAACACGAGTTCTATGCCGTCCGCCATGACGCAGCCGAAACCGTTGCCCGCCTGACCGATGAGGGCATGGTCCCCTGGTCGGGTATCGGGCATGTCCTGCCTTTGGACCAGCTGGCGAACATTGCAGAAGCCCAGAACGACGCCTTTACCATCACGCTGGATCAGTTTCCGGACAAGCCGCGCTTTTCCGTGGCCAAGGGCACCTTTGTCGCAAGCCTGTTGCGCGCCATCGACGGAACTCGCACGGTCGACCAGATCGTCACCGCCGTGGCGGAAAAACATGCGAATACATCACGGGACGCGATCATGGCTGATTTCGAAAGGCTCTTTATCGGTATGAATCGCGGCCACGTCATGTATCTGCGGCATGAGTCCGTTGCGCCGTTTACGCCGTTGCACGAATTGATGAGCAAGGCCGGCTAGCCTTCCAATAAGAAGCATCGACGGGGTCGCAACACAAGATCGGCAAGAGCAACGGAAGTGCGCTTTTGGGGGCGATACTGCCTTTTGCACATTCGGTCACCGGGCCATCAGTACGGGTGCTGCCGGTAAAACTGCTCGAGCTGCCGATAGACCTCCGGCAAGTGCTCCCGCAACGCCGACGGCTCCTCGAAAAACTGCTCGCTGACGACCGCGAAGAACTCGGCCGGGCTTTCCAGACCGTAAGGGTCGATGGGCAACGCAAGCCCCTGGTCATGGTCATCGCGCAGGCGATCCCACGTTTCCGAGAAGACTTGCGTCCACACATGGCGGTCCATGCGCCGGTGCAGGGGCGGAAAGCCGTTGGCGTCCCCGTTGAGCATGTCGAGCTTGTGCGCCATTTCATGGATGACCACGTTATGCCCCGGCATCTTTCCGGCACGGAGCACGTCCGTCCACGACAGGATCACCGGCCCGCGTCCCCATGCCTCGCCGGCCATCACCGAGCTGGTCTCGTGGACCACGCCTGCCTCGTCGGTGTGCGTGCGCCGCGGTATGAAGGCGTCCGGATACACGATGACGCTGTGCCAGCCGTCGTACCAGTCCAGGCCCAGTTTCAGGATCGGGATGCAGGCATGGGTCGCGAGCAGGACGCAATCGGCCTCGTCGAGCTCCAATCCCTGCACGGGCTCGAGTGACTTGTTGTCCAGGAACAAAGTGGCCAATACGCGCAGCGCGGCCTGGTCGGAAGCACCCAGCCGGCGGGCCGGGGCGCATCGGCGAAGCGCGTCCCGCCACAGCGGCTCGGCGATGGGGCGACGGGCGACGATATGCCGTACGCGCCAGTTTCTGATCTTGTCGAGCATGGCCCACGCGGGGGAGTCCTGGAACCCCAAGCATCTGGGCGATATACGCTTTCTCAAGAACCGCCGCGCCAGGCGCCTGCCTGGCGTGGGCAACGATGCGCACCACTTCGCATGAGCGCACTATGCTGTCCATCTCTCCCGAAGGAGCGTTTGCGATGCGGCGGATGCGCAGGATTTTCTTGTCCGGCCTCGTCATCGCGTCGGCGGCGATCGGGCTTGCCCCGGCAGCCGAGCCGGCTGCCGCGATCCGCGTGGATCATCACACGCACCTGAACTCGCCGGCGATCCAGGCTTTCGTGCCGAAGTTTTGTCAGAGCATCCGCCGCTACGGAAAATGCGATGCGGCACTGACGACCCCGCACTCGCCCGCGGACCTGCTGGTCGCGATGGACAAGGCAGGCATCGAGCGCGCACTGGTGCTGTCGACGGGCTATCTCCCGCAGAGCCCGATGATGGATCCGCCGCCGACCAATGCCGCGCAGCTGATGCGCGCGGCCAACGACTGGACGGTGGGCCTTGCCCGCGATCACCCGGACCGCTTCCGCGCCTTCGTTGCCGTGGATCCCCTGCGACCCACGGCGCTTGCGGAGATCGCCCGCTGGAAGGGCAATCCCGCCGTCGCCGGGTTGAAGCTGCATTTGACGAGTTCGGGCGTGGAGCTGCGCAACGACGCGCATGTTGCGGCGCTTGCCCGCGTGTTCCGCGCCGCCGCGAAAGCCCATTGGGCGATCGTGGTTCATCTGCGCACGCAGCGTGGCGACTACGGCGCCGCGGACGTGCAGCGCTTCGTCAGGGATGTCCTGCCGGCGGCGGCAGGCACGCCGGTGCAGATCGCGCATGCCGGCGGATGGGGCGGCATCGACAAGGCGACCCTGTCCGCGCTGGGCGCATTTGCCCATGACATGCAAGCCGATCCGCAGGCGTTCCGGCACGTATGGTTCGACCTTTCCGGCGTGTGGACGGGCAAGACGCCATCGGCCGACAAGCGCGCCTTCGTGGCGCTGATCCGCAAGATCGGACCGCGCCATTTCCTGCCGGGCTCCGACTGGCCCTATAACGGCACGGACCTGGCCGATTACTACGGCCGCATCTATCCGCAACTGCCGCTGACACCGACCGAATGGGCGGTCATCCGGAGCAACGTCGCGCCCTATGCGCGCTGAAAAGCGGAACCCGGGCGGCGTCTGATTTCCGCGTGGGTGGACTCGGCTGCCGTACCGTGTTCTCTCTGCGCTTAGGGACAGCCGCGCGCGGAGAGGCTGGCCGCGGCCCGTGCGGCCCGGGGGGGCGCGGTGGGCGGTGCGGTGCGGCGCAGCAGGATCGCGCACAGCGCCAGCGCGGTGACCACCGCGGCCACCAGCATCGGCAGCGCGAACCCGTGGCTGCGCTGGGCCAGCCGGGCCGCTACCACCGGGCCGAGCATCTGGCCGATGCCGAGCAACGTGGTGAGCACGGCGATCAGGCGGGTAGGGTCGGTCGGCGCCAGCAGGCGTGCCTCGCGCATCACCAGCATCACGAACGGCATGATCACCGCGCCGATCAGCACGGTGCCGATGCCCAGGCCGAGGACCGTCGGCCAGCTGACGCACAGCACGATCCCGGCAAGCATCGACGTGCAGCACGCGGCGAGCAGGATGCGGTTGTCCAGGCGCGGCGGCAGTTTCGGCATCGCCAGGGTGGCGATCATGGTCGCGCCGCCGAACAGCGGCCAGAACCATTCGCGCAGCGCCGGCGAGCGCAGGTGTTCGACTGCGATCAGCGGCAGGAAGGTTGCGGGCACGACGTAGGCGAACCCCATCAGGCCATAGGCCAGCGCGAGCGTCCATGCCGGCCCGGAAGGTCCGTGCATCGCCGGCATGGCGCGGGCCGAGGGGATCGGCGGCACCGGCGCGGGGTCGTCGAGCGTTCGCCACACCGCCGCCGCCAGCGGCATGCAGAGCAGGCCGAAGCCGATCCACAGGGCGCGCGAGGTGACGCCCAGCGGCGCCAGCAGCGCGACCAGCACGCCGCTGGCGACGATGCCCACGCCGGTGCCGCTGAACAGCACGCCTTCCAACGACTCACGCCCCTCGGCGCGCAGCCGCAGCATGCTCCAGGCGATGCCGTGGACGGTCAATGCGGCCGAGGCCAGCCCGCCGAGCAGGCGCCAACCCAGCCAGGCGGCAACGCCGGGCGTCAGTCCCATGCCCAACGTCGATACAGCCACCCCGAACAACCCGGCGCGGATCGCCAGCCCCGCCCGCATCGGCAGGAACACGCACAGCAGCGCACCGGCGAGGTAGCCGGCCAGGTTGATCGAGGCCAGCCAGCCGCCCGCGGCCAGCCCCAGGCCGGCATCGGCCTGCATCAACGGCAGCAGGGGAGTGAGCAGGAAGCGGCTGATGCCCATGCCGAGGGCGAGCATCACCATGCCGGCGAGCGCGGTGCGCGGTGCGGATTGCATGAAGCACTCCGAAAGCGGGTTGGGGCGCTGATGCTAGGCGCCGGCATTCATCGGGTAAAATGAATTATTCGGACCATTTACATCGGAATCTTCGATCTATGGAACTTCGCGAACTCGAGACCTTCCGCGCGGTGGTCGAGGCCGGCGGCATCGGCCGTGCCGCCGATCGCCTGAACCGCGCGCAGTCGAGCGTGACCGCGCGCATCCGCCAGCTGGAGGCCTCCCTGGGCGTTCCGCTGTTCGATCGCGAAGGGCGCGGCCTGCGCCTGACCGCGGCTGGCGACGCGTTGCTGGGCTATGCCGATCGCTTGCTCGTGCTTGCCTCGGAGGCGCGCGCCGCGGTACGCAACGATGTCGTCGGCGGACGCCTGCGCCTGGGCGCGATGGAAAGCGTCGCCGCCAGCCGGCTGCCACTGCCGCTGGCGGCCTTCCACCGCGACCATCCGCAGGTATCGGTGGAGTTGCAGACCGCGCCGTCGCGCGAACTGATTGCACGCGTGCAGGCGCGCGCGCTGGACGCGGCGGTCGTCGGCGACGAGGTCGACGACGAGCGCTTCCTGCGCGTGCCGCTGTACACCGAGGAACTGGTGCTGGTCGGCCCGGCCGGACACGCGCTGCCGCGCGAGCCGGCGCGGCTCTCAGGCAGCACGTTGCTGGTCTTCCATGGCAACGGCTGCGCTTACCGGCACCGGCTCGAGCAGTGGCTGCAGTCCAGGCGCGCGGTACCCGGCCGCGTGCTGGAGTTCGCCTCCTACCACGCGATCTTCGCCTCCGCGGCGGCGGGCGTGGGAATCAGCCTGGTGCCGCGCTCGGTGCTGGACATCTACCCGCAGCGCGACGCGTTGTCCATCGGCCGGATGCCCGCACAGCTGGCGCGCATCCGCACCGCGCTGGTGATGCCGCGCGGCCACCACGTGCCGGCGCTCACGCAGCTCGCCAACTCCCTCCGGGAGGACGCGCGCAGGGCGTCACGCGGCAGGTAATGCCGGCATCGGCGCGGATACGGCGACCTCCGGGGCTCAACCTTCGCCCATGCCCTCGGCCGGTTCCGGTGCGCTGCCCGCGCGGACCTTGTCTTCGATCCGCTGGCCGATCGTGGCGTCGACGCTCTTCCAGTAGGCGAAGGCGCGTTCCAGCACCGGGCTGCGCACGCCGCCGAGCAGGCTGCCGGCAACCTGGTCCACGAACTGGTCGCGCTGGGCGTCGTTCCACACGTCGCGCACGAGCGTGCCGGCCTGGCCGAAGTCGTCGTCCTCGGCGTGCAGGGTGTAGGCGCTGCGTACCAGCGGGCCGTCGGCCTCCCAGCCGTCGTCCACCGGCCCGGTCTGGTCCGACCAGCTGCGCCCGCCGCTGTTGGGCGCATACACCGGCGCGCTGCCGCTGTGGTGATAGGCCATCTGGCCGTCGAACATGTAGGTATTGACCGGCACCTTCGGCTGGTTGACCGGTAGCTGGTGGAAGTTGGTGCCGATACGGTTGCGCTGGGCGTCCGCATAGGCGAACGCACGGCCCAGCAGCATCTTGTCGGGCGAAAGGCCAATGCCCGGCACGGTGTTGCCCGGCGAGAACGCGGCCTGCTCGATCTGCGCGAAGAAGTTCTCCGGATTGCGGTTGAGCGTCAGCGTGCCGACCTTGATCAGCGGGTAGTCCCCGTGCGGCCAGACCTTGGTCAGGTCGAATGGATTGAAGCGGTAGTTCTTCGCCTCGGCGTAGGGCATGATCTGCACCGACAACTCCCACGAGGGGAAATCACCGCGCTTGATCGCGTTGAACAGGTCGCCCCGGTGGTAGTCGGCGTCCTGGCCGGCCATCGCGGCGGCCTCGGCATTGGTGAAGAACGCCATGCCCTGGCGGGTGTGGAAGTGGTACTTGACCCAGAACTTTTCGCCGGCCGCGTTGATCCACAGATAGGTGTGCGAGCCGTAGCCGTTCATGTGGCGCCACGTGCGCGGCAGGCCGCGCTCGCCCATCACATAAGTGACCTGGTGCGCGGATTCCGGGTTGGACGTCCAGAAGTCCCATTGCATGTGGTTGTCGCGCAGGCCCGAATCCGGCAGGCGCTTCTGGCTGCGGATGAAGTGCGGAAACTTCATCGGGTCGCGCAGGAAGAAGATCGGCGTGTTGTTGCCGACCAGGTCGTAGTTGCCTTCTTCGGTGTAGAACTTCAGCGCGAACCCGCGCACGTCGCGCCAGGTATCCGGGCTACCCATCTCGCCGGCGACGGTGGAGAAGCGTGCCAGCACATCGGTGGACGCGCCCTTCCGGAACAGCGCCGCCTTCGTGTATGCCGACACGTCTTCGGAGACTTCCAACACGCCGAACGCGCCGGCGCCCTTGGCGTGCGGCTGGCGCTCGGGCACCTTTTCGCGGTTGAAGTGCGCCATCTGCTCCAGGAAATGCACGTCGTGCAGGAGGACCGGGCCATCGGCGCCGATGGTCAATGCGTTGCGGTCGCTGATGGCGGGTGCGCCGGTACCCGTGGTCGAGCCGGCTTCGGGGCTTTTTCCGGATGTGGACATGGGCGTTTCCTCCAGTGGCTGTGCGTCGTGCGATATGTTGAGCGAGTCTGCCGGCACGGCCGCGTGTAGGCCATTCGGTTTTTCCGATCGCGGCGATAGGCGGCACCTTCCGGGTGCTCGCGGAATGGGCCGCGCGGATGCCGAAGGCTTCGGCAGGACCGATAATGCACGGGTCTTTCGCCGCCCCGATGCCATGTCCATTGTTCTTACCGATTTCGCGCTTCCGCGTCTGTTCCCGCGCGAGCCGCGCCGCAACACGATCCAGGACTGCACGCCCGAAGCGTTCGAGCGCCGCCTCAACGAGGTGCCGCCGCTGAAGGTGCTCGATGGCTACGCGCCGTTCTGCAAGTTGCACGTGCATGCCAACTGGACGTCCACGCGCTGCCTGGCCGTGCCGATCACCGATGGCAACCGGCATGTGCTGCGCTCGGACTACGAAGCGCGAACGCGGGACGAGTTGCCGGTGCTGGTGCGCTGGTTCGAAGGGCTGGATCCGCCGGTGGCCGCTTACCTGATCCCGATCCTCTACAGCCGCCAACAACTGGCGAAGGAAGGCTCGCCGATCGAGGCCGACTGGGGCGTGGTCGGTTGCATGTACACCGCCGAGCCGCAGGAAACCCCGATGGCGCCCATCACCATGCTGCGCAACGCGCTGGGCGTGGAGGAGGGCGGCTCGGGCGTGCCGCTGGATCGGGCAGCCTACCGATCCAGCGTGGAGTTCTGGCGCACGCATGCCAACTGGCGGGGGTAGGAGCAGGGTCGTTCATGGCCGACCCTCGGGCGGCCGGGCCACGGCCGTTTGCATGGGACCGTCGCGGCAGCGCTGACACGCTCGATTCCTCTTTCCCACGGCGTAATGCGCGCGGACGCCCGCGCTGCACGAGCAACAGCGCAAAACACGACGGGCACAGGGCGCAAGCTGCGGCGTCGAGAGGGGTGCCTCAGTGCTTGGGAACACGCCGCTGCCGGCCGTCGGGTCGACATTGGTTTGCTCGATGCCAACCATTGCGCGAGTATCCCCAAGGGGAGCAAGGGGAAAACCAGGATGTTTTTTTGCGTTGGCCGCTCGCGGGAGTGGCGGAGCGGTGGGTGCGCGGGAGAGGGCGATCCGTCCGTGGGTCGGATGCTTCAACGCGGCAAATACGAACGCGGCGATTTTGCCGGATCGCGCTTTGCTCGCCATGGCTTTCCGCCGGAATCGAAGGCACTCATCACACCGGCATCTGGCGCGCGGATTCCGGCGTCCGGGCGCGGTGGCGGCCCCGCATGGCTAAATTCAGCGCGGCCGGTGGTTGGCGTCAGCCGCAGCATGAGTCCGCATCATGCGCCGGTTGTGCGAGGGTCGTCGGGGAGCGGCTCGCCGGGCACGTGGATGAAGGGGATTGATCGTTTGGAGCGACCGCTGCCGGGCTCTGCGCAGGTGCGGTCGACGTCCGGGTGTGGAAGTTTTTGATCTGACGCAGGTCGGGCTATGGCTTGTCCGGCCGGCGGGACCGCTCATGACACTGACGGAAAGGAAGGGGGATTTCATGTTCGACAAGAAGCAGGGATTGCGGCCGTGCGCCATGGCGTTTGCGGTGGCACTGGCACTTGGACTGTCGGGTTGTGGTGGTGGCGGTGGCGGGGGCGGCGCGAACGTCCGGCCCTCGCCCACATCGCCTCCGCCGCCGTCGGGACCGGAAGACACTGGTGGCTTCAGCGGGGGCGAAGTGAACGTGGGTTCGGGCCAGGTCACCGTCTGGTCGGATGACATCACCGGTTCGATCGATCTGGTCAAAGTGGGCGCCGGCACGCTGGTGCTGGCCGGCACCAACAGCTATGGCGAAGGCACCACGATCAAGGATGGCACGTTGCAGATCGGCAATGGCGGCAAGACCGGCTCGATCACCGGTGACGTGATCGACAACAGCTCGCTGGTGTTCAACCGCAGCGACGACCTGACCTTCAACGGCATCGTCAGCGGAAGCGGCTCGCTGGAGCAGGCCGGCAAGGGCAGACTGATCCTGACCGGCACCAACACTTATACCGGCGGCACCACGATCAGCCACGGCACGTTGCAGCTCGGCGACGGTGGCAAGACCGGCTCGATCGTCGGCGACGTGACGGACAACGGCGCGCTGGTATTCAAGCGCAGCGATGATGTGACCTTTGGGGGCGTTGTCAGCGGCACAGGCGCGCTGGTGCAGGCAGGCATGGGGACGTTGACCCTCACCGGCACCAATACCTACGCGGGCGGAACCACCATTGCGCCCGGCAGTACCTTGAGGCTCCAGGGGAGGAAGGATGGTGCGGGCGGCTCGATCATCGGCCGGGTGCTTGACAACGGTACCCTCGAGTTTGCCTACGACGATCACGCAGAGTTCGATGGCGTGATCAGTGGTATCGGTGGGCTGGTGAAGTCAGGGACTGGTTCAGTGAGGTTGAGCGGCGACAATACCTACACAGGTGACACCCGGGTCAAGGCAGGAGAGCTATGGATCGGCAGCGGTGGCCTCTCCGGCTCGCTTGCCGGCGATGTCGTGATCGACAACGGAGCTTCGCTCGTTTTCGCCCGGTATGGTGAGATCACGTACAACGAGGCGATCTCCGGCGACGGCACGCTCGAACTGTACGACGGCACGCTGACACTGGATGGCGACAACAGCGGCTTTACGGGCATCAGCCGGACCGATGGCAACACGCTCATCGTCGGTAGCAAGCCTGGCGCGGGAGCGGAGCTTGGCGGTACGGTGGTCGTGGATGGAGTGCTGGGCGGTTACGGCAGTGTCGGTAACGTGACGGTGAGAACGTACGGCGCGCTGGCGCCCGGGTCCTCGACTCATCTCGGCACTGCAGGTGCATTTGGCACGTTGACGGTAAACGGCGACCTGACCCTGCAGGGAGGTAGCTTCGTCAACCTGAACCTTGGTGCGCCAAGCGCGTCACCCGGTGTGTTCGGTGGCAGCGACAATATCCACGTCAATGGTGACCTCAGCATCAACGGTGCGACGCTCAAGGTCAGCGATGTGGGCGATATGGGTCCGGGCCTGTACAACGTCATCACTTACACAGGCACCTTGAGCCAGAACTATGGCGGGTTGATCACCGCGCCGGTGCCGCCAAAACAGCAGTTCACGGTGCAATACGTCGATGGCCAGGTAAATTTGTTGGTCGAACCCAACCCGGCCATTGCTTTCTGGGCGCCCAATGGCCCGCTATCGCTTGGCGGCAGCGGAACCTGGACGTCGACCTCCGCAAGCTGGACGAATGTGGATGGCAGTGCTCCGCTGGGGCCGATGAAACTGCAGCCGGGTTTTGCGGAGTTCCAGGGAGCGCCGGGTACCGTGACAGTGGATGAGAGCGCGGGCGCGATAAATGTCACCGGCATGCAGTTTTTCGTCGACGGCTACACGTTGGCGGGCAAGACGGCCGGCGATCGAGTCACACTGATAAAAAACAGCACGGGCCATCTACCGGTTATCGAAGTGGGTGATGGCACCGCGGGCAGCGCCAACGACACGGCCATTGTAAGTGCCGTGTTGGAAGGTACTGACGGGATGATCAAGTCAGGTCACGGCACTTTGGTGTTGACGGGCGACAACACAATCGATGGGGAGTTTCAAATCAATGGCGGCGCCGTTGAGCTTGCCGGTGGCGGCTTGCCGAATGTCGACAGAATCCGTGTGGACAATCTCGCTGGCATAGGGGCCGCACTGCGCATAAATGCCGGCGTTGTGATTGACGCTCCGGTTGATCTTTTCCGAGGAGCGGTCCTTGATAACTATGGTGAAATCAGCTGGGCCGTGACCGGAGTGGATACCGCAACGATAAATAACGGGGGCGGTGGAAAAATTATCGACGTTGGCGGGGGCACTCCGGTGCAGTTTTATGGTGCCGGAACCCTGATCAATCGTGGCACTGGAAGCACCATTTCTGCGCTAAAAGGAGGTTCGGGGCATGGCGCCACTTTCTCGAATAAGCCAGGTATTGTCATAAATGCCGATGGCGCTAGCATAAATGGCCCGGACGGCGGTGTAGCCCTGTATGGGGGTGGCAAGATCACCAACGAAGGCGCCGGTAGCCGGATTTTCGACAACGACCCTGTGGGATCGGACGCTGGCATCCGGATCGAAGGAGGCCCGGGAACCGTGGACAACTCGGCTGGGGCGAGCATCAGTGGGTACTATTTCGGCGTGGCGATGTACGGCGGAGGCCAAGTGACCAACGATGGCGTCGGCAGCAAGATCTCCAGCGAGGATTACGGCTGGGGGGTGCAGGTCGGCGGTGGAAAAGGCACGGTGGTCAATACAAATGGCGCCGTTATCAGTGGCGCGCTCGGCGGCGTCGCGCTTGCCAGGGGCGGATCGGTGATCAACGGTGCGGGATCGCTGATCGAAGCGCTAAGCTCCGGGGAGCATGACTGCAACGACTTCAATAATTGTGCCATTCATGTCAGTTCCCGGTATGAGAATTACGGAGGGCCATTGACGCTCGTTAATGCGGGGCGCATTGCAGGCAATGTGCAGATGGACCCGGATGCGTCCAATACCGTCACACTGACAGCGGGGGGTTCCATTGAAGGCAACCTGGATATCGGTACTCGTACTGCATCGACGCTGACCTTGAATGGCGATTCGGGAACGTCGCAGTCATACTCGCAGGCGGTAACCGGCGCCACCACGTTCCGTGGTTCGTTGATCAAGGATGGCGATGGTGAGTGGACCATCGACAATGGTGGCCTTTCGTTTATCACCGGCACCACCGTCAACGGCGGTACGTTGAAAGCCACGGGTACGCTGCCGGGCGACGTCAAGGTCAACGCCTCGGGCAAGCTCGAAGGAGTGCCGCGGGTTGCCGGCAATCTTTCCGCTGCCGGCACGGTGACCGTTCTTGATGGTGATACCAGGGTCGGCGGCAATTACGCGCAGGCCGCTTCGGGCAAGTTGGCAGTCAGTCTGGGCAGCAGGCTTGATGTGGCCGGCAACGCCAAACTCGGCGGCGGAGCACTGGAAGTTACCGGGGCAGACAGCGGCTACGTCAGCAATAGCCGCACTGAGGTCCTCAGTGCGGCTGGCGGGGTCAGCGGTACCTTCGACCAGTTGGTCAAGGACACGGGCGTGGTATTCACGGCGACGACCATCAACTACGACGCCAACAGCGTATGGTTGGATACCACGGGCCTGGATGTGACTACCGCAGCCGCTGGCGATGGCGTGAGCTACACCACGGTCTCCATGGCCAGCGCGCAGCGCGTGCAGGGGGCGTTCGAACAGCTGGACGCCAAGATCGCGGCCGGCAAGCTGTCGGATGTGTCGGGCGATTTTCTGCAATCCGCCGGCCAGTTCCAACAGGCGCCGACAGTGCAGGCCGCGCAGGCATCGCTGGAAAGCTTGTCCGGTCAGTTGCATGCGGTCAGCGCGGCGATGACGTTCAAGGCCATCGATGCGTCCGGTCGGGTGTTGTCCGATCGCTTCGATGGCCTGCTCGACAATCGCACCGGCTTCGGCATGTGGACGGACCACCTCGACGTCGGTGGCGACATGGCGCGTGACGGGTTCGCTGGCATCAACTACCACTTGAGCGGGTGGCTGGTCGGCAGCGATCGGCAGGTCGGCCGTTCTGGCGTGGCTGGTTTTGCGTTCGGCCAGAGCCGTGGCCAGCAGCGGATGCGCCAGGGCTTCGATCACGACGACAGCCGCAGCACCGAGGCCATGGTGTATGCCGGTTGGCTCAACGGCCGCTGGTACATGCACGGCCGGGTTGGCTTCGGTCGCTTCAGGCAGGACGTCAGTCGACGGATATTGCTGGGTTACGACACCCAGGGCGTGGGTACCCGCTACAACGGCAGCTACCGCGTGGCCTATGGCGAGAGCGGCCTGCGCTTCGGCCGTGGCCACAGTTCCATTACGCCGTTTGTCGACGTGCAGTACGCGGGCATCGATCGCGACGGCTTTGCCGAACAAGGTGCCGGGGGCTTCGGCCTGCGTAGCGATGCGCAAGCTTTGGGACGCTGGGAGGTGGGACTGGGCATACGCGCGGGCCACCACTGGGATCTTGGCGGCAATCGCGCCCTGGACTTCGGTGCGCGTGCGCAGTGGCAGCGTACCCTGGCCTCGCATGGTGACGTGTTCGACGCCAGTTTCGTCGGCATGGAGCAATGGCAACCGTTGATCGGCGTCGGGCTATCGCGTTACCGCGGTGTGGTCGGCGTTGGGCTGGACGCCACGCTGTCGGCGCACACCGCGCTGAAATTCAGCTACGACAGGGAGATGGGCCAGCGCGACAATGCGCAGATGATGTCCGCGCGTCTTAGCGTGGCTTTCTGAGGCCAGCCTGGCCGGGGTGCTGCGAAGGCGCGCCTTGGCGATTATCCGTGATTCTTCACCGAACTCCGGGAATGAAGGGGCGCGACCGCCGTGTCACATCGGTGCTCCGCGGTCGCGCCCAAAGGCGCTCCTACAAAGAGCGGGCAAAACCCTGGTACGCGGCTCCGCTGGTTGGACGAACTCCTGGCATTTTCGGCACAGGCGTAGTCGTCGGCCGACAGACATGCGCATTGGGCCGCGGCAAGATTCGGCTTCCGGCGAAGGCCGATACCAGGAACTGCCAATGAATCGCATCAGGATGATCGCCGTCGTGTTGGCCTTGTTCGCCTGCGGGGCCGCTGCGGGAGCGATCGAGAAGACCAGCGACCTCGTGCGGCGCGATGCTCCGAAGGGAATCAGCGAGACGTTTTATGCGTGCATCGACAAGGCCGATTACGGCACCATCGCCATAGCTGCATGCCTGACTGCCGAAAAGCATGTCCAGGACGCGCGGTTGAATCGCTCGTACAAAGCGTTGCTGGGCAAGCTCGATGGCAAGGGTAGGGAGCAACTGGTGGATGCCGAGCGTGCCTGGTTGGCGTTCCGCGGCAAAAGCGGTGGATTGGAGTCCACGCTCTGGGGAAGCGAGATCGTCTCCAACCTGGAGGTTGCGCAGCGAGACATGTTTCGCGTTTGCGAACGAGCCAACACCCTGGATGACTATCTATCGCTGGTAAGCGATATGTAATCGTTGCCTGGTTCAAGGAAGAACAGCATGCCGAAAGTTGACACGCACGACATCGATGTCGTCGCCGGGGCCATGTATTTCGTGGTTGGCCGCGGCACCGAGGGCGGCAAAGCTTCCTATCACCTATCCGTGGTGGGGATCACCCCGGATACGGCTGGCCCCGATTGGGGAAAGGCCGAAGCGGTCATGGCGGACAGTGGCTATTCCATCGGAGCGATTCAGGTCGACCTGGGAAAACGTGGAACGTGGGCACTGGGATCGACCAGGGAGTCCCCACTGAAGCCGGGGGAGCACACCTACGTCGATGCCATCATCAAGGAATCCTCGGCTTTCGCGGAGAACCACGGCCTGCCATACACGACCGACAAGGCGCAGCTTCGCGCCCAGCTGCTATCGCACGGGAATGGTCTGGACGGTCGAAGCACTTTGGTCTTCGTCGATCCCGAAACGTATGACAGCATTAACGCCTGGGCGTCATCCGCGGTTGGCCAACCGTGGGTCCATCGCAATATCGACTATCCCCAGATCAGGCACGCGACGCAGTCTGCCATGGATCTGCTGGACACGCATGGAAAAAACGTCCCGGAGGATCGTCGCCTCGAAGCGATCGCGCTTCTGGCGAAGACCGACAATCAGATCCCTGCAAAGATGAGGGAGTTCGAGAAGGTTTTGAAGGATGGCGGCAACTATGAGGACCTCCTGGACGAAGCGCGCAAGATCGCGGGGCGCCACGGGTATTACGCTGGATTGAAAGCCGTCCACATGGCCGAACAGTACGAGGTTGCCTACCTGGACACAGAAAGGGCGGCTGCGCTCGACCGCGCACACGCCAAGGTAGGTCGCGCGGATTTCGATCCCTCCTTCGCTGCGGCGGATCCGGATTTCCAAGAAGCGCTGAGAGCCATCGGCCAGGTTCCGCCGGTCCGCATTCTGCGTCAGGGATCTCACGGCGATGATGTAGCTGCCCTCCAAGCGGGATTGGCCAAGCTCGGCATCACCGATGCACATGGTCGTGCGCTGCACGTGGATGGGGATTTCGGGCCGGGTACGCACGCCGCCGTGGTCAAGTTCCAGCATGCTCACGGGTTGGAGGCCGATGGGCTCGCCGGGCCGAAGACACTGCAGACGCTGCACGAAGCCACCCGCCTGCAAAGCGCGACGTTGGCCTACTACGACCATCCGGGGCATGCCCTGTTTTGCCAGGCGCTGCGAGGCGTCCAACTGCTCGACGCGAAGTGCGGTCGCACGCCCGACTATCTGTCGGAGAACCTTGCCGGATCGCTGGCAACGGCCGCTCGCGGCCAGGGACTCGGCCGGATCGACCACGTGGTGCTGGGGGAGAACGCGACGCGAGTCCTTGCGGTGCAGGGAGAGCTCGAATCGCCGCTCCGGCAGGTCGCCGGCGTGGACGTTCTGCCGGCGATCGCAAAGCCGCTGTTGCGGAGCAGCGCCGAATTCCAGGCGCTCCCGCCGCCTGCGATGTCGCAACGGCCCGGGGAGGCGCCTGGGTATCAGGCCCTCGCCGGGCCGCCGCTGTCCGCGATCCAGCGGTAGCGCCGATGGGTCGGCGCGCCGCTTCGCGCGCTATTGCCCGGTGACGCTGAGCATCGAGGTGTCGACGTCCTTCACGCCTTCGATGTTGCGGGCCGTGGATACCGCGCGACCGCGCTGTGCGGCCGACTCGACATGGCCGCTCAATGTCACCACGCCGTTGTTGGTTTCGACGCTGATGTCCGAGCTGCCCATGTCCTTGAGGGTCGCCAGGTTGGTTTTTACCTTGGTGGTGATCCAGGTGTCCTGGGCCGGCTCGGTGGACCCGGCCACCCCCTGGTCGACGCTGGCGCAGCCGGTTGCCAGCGTGGCCATGCCCAGGGCGAGCGCCAGGCCGAACGCGGCCGATCGCGACGTGCGGGAAGTGTTGCTGGCTTTCATGCGGATCTCCTTGGCTTGGTCGATGCATCGCCGTGCGGTGCGAACGCCAAATTGACAGAGCGCAGGTGATCCCATCGACAAGCCAGAGTGAGCAAATCGACACAACGCAGCGCCTGCTGTCCCCTCCCGCATTCGCAGGCCGATCGCGTTGGCCGCCTGCGCCGGGAGCGTCGGGGATCGTCCCCGCCAACGCGGCATGTGCGACTTTATCGGACCGTGGACGCGGTTTTTCGTACACTGCGCATTCCACTACCACCGAATGACCAATGGCCAAGCCCAACTATTCCTTCGAAAAGCGTCAGCGCGAACTCGCCAAGAAAAAGAAGCAGGACGAAAAGGAAGCGAGGAAGCGCGCCGAACGCGAGGCCGCCAAGGGCAACGCCACGCCGGCCTCCGACGCGGACGAGTAATCGATCCCGGCCGGTGAGCCTTCCTGCAAAAGGAAGGCACGGCCGGCCCGGCAAACTAGCGGCCCTGCAGTGCGGCCGCCGTATCGAGCAACACCACGCCGGGAGCGTCCCGGAGGTGTTCCCGCAGCCAGTAGCCATGTTCGGCGCCCACCGTCACCACGATGCGGCGGCCCGGGTTCTCGCGCGCGGCGCGCTGGATGACGTCCAGGAAATGGCCGTTCCATGCTGCCCAGCCGGCGCGTTCGCCGGGCCCCATCAGCGCTTCCTGCAGCACGTGCTTGGCGCGCAGCGTGGTGTCGGTCACCGGGTCGTTCACCGCGGCCGGCGAGGTCCAGTGCGCTCGCAGCGCCGCGTAGAGGCCGTCGATATATTTGCCGAAGGCTTCGGCGTGCGCGGGCTCGCGCTGGCCGAAGGCCGCGGTGTTGGCGCGATAGGGCGCAAGGATGGCACTGTAACGCGGCTCGGCCGGTTCCATGGCGTACACGCGGTAGTGACGACGGGCGATCAGGGGATAGATGACCGCCGGATACTCCTGCTTGGACTTTTCCGGCGGGCGCGCCGTGAGGTCCTCCGGTTGCAGCTCGACGCACAGGACATCCGGGTGCAGCGCCTCGATGGCGCGGCCGAGCGCCACGTTGCCGTAGGCAGGTACGTCGGCATGCATCTGGTGCAGCGTGGCGAGCACCACGACCGTCGCCGGCGCGGCCTGCGCCGACGCCACGACAGGCAAGGCCAGCCAACAGCCAAGGAGTAGTCGCCAGCGCATCGTGGATTCCCGCCCGTGTCCGGCCGCCACGGTAGCGAGCCGGGGGCGGCGGACGCAGTGCCGGAAGCCATGGCTCTCGCGCCGGGGCAAGCCCCGCCGTCGACGGCCCGCTGCGGCGTCCGGAGCGAATGGATCCACCGCAACCGCGGCCGCGGCGAACGTATCTTCTTGGGGCAACGGTGCCGACCGGCGCCATTGTCGCTGGAGATCCCATGCCCACTTTCTTGCGCCGTAGCGGCTTCGTTTTCGCATGGGCCCTGGCCTTGCCCACGCTGGCCGCGGCAGCGCCGGGGGCCGGCACGCCAAAGCCCTCCGTCGAGAGAGCCGCCGCCCGGATCGCCCAGGCGCTGGCAACGGTCCAGCAGACGCCCAACTCCTTCCCCGCCTACTCGGCCGTGTTCGTCCACGGGGCGGACGAGCGCTGGATCTACGTCAACGGGCGCGTGCGGGAGGACCGGCCCACCCCGGCGGATGCCGACACGCTGTTCTACATCGCCTCGCAGACCAAGTCGTTCATGGGACTGCTGGCGGCGGAGCTGGATCGCAAAGGCGTGTTTCCACTGGACACGACGCTGGCGCAGGTCTGGCCGAAGCTGGCGCTCCCCGCGCCGGTGGATCCGGCCAGGGTCACCATGACGGACCTGCTCTCGCACCAGGAGGGCCTGCGCACGGACACGCTCAACGTCGTGACGGCCTACGTGCGCGACATTCCGCCGGCGGATTATCCCCGCCTGCTGGCCAGCGAGACCCGCGCGCGCGATCCCGGCTTCCGCTACGCCAACCTGGGCGACCTGGTCTATGGCGCGGCGCTGGAGGCGCGGACCGGGCGCAACTGGCGCGATTGGCTCGATGCCGAAGTGCTCGGGCCATTGGCGCTCGATCACGTGGTGTCGCGGCCTTCGCGTGCCGATGCGGCGACCCTGAGCTGGAACCACCAGTGGGACGGCAGCCGCTGGCACACGCTGCCGCCCAAGCCCGATGCGCTGATGCATGCCGCCGGTGGGTTGCTGGCGTCGTCGAACGACATGGCCCGGTGGATGCGCGCCAACCTGAGGCCCGGTAAGGCAGGTACCCCGATCGATGCCGGGGCGTTGCGGCTCGCGCAACGACCGATCGCCAAAGCCGACCTCGCCGACCGCGAAATCGACTGCAACGGCTACAGCCTCGGGTGGTACACGTGCACCTACAAGGGCCAGCGCGCCTTGATGCATCCGGGCAGCTATACCGGCGCGGTGTCGGTGACCGTGCTGGTGCCCTCGGCTGATGCCGGAATGGCGGTGATGGTCAACAGCGACAGCGCCACCGAAGGTCTCGAGCTCGATCTCATGAAGGCGTTCATCGGGCTGGTGACGGGCCAGCCCGGCGAGCAGGCGCGCCTGGACAAGGCGGTGGCGAGCTACCCCGCGCGGCTCGCGGCAAAGACCCGCGGGCGGCTGGATGCGATCGCCAAGGCGCGCGCCCGGCCGGAGTGGAAAGGCTGGGCCTGGCATCCCGCCGGCCCGGCGCTGCAGGCCTTCACCGGGCGGTTCCACAACGCGCTCTTCGGCGCCATGGAGGTGAGCGAGGTCGATGGCCGGCTGCAGGCGAGCATCGGCGCGATGCGGCTTGCCCTGGAGCCGGCGCGGCCTGGCCTGTTTGGCGCGACTTCCGGGCCGATCGAGCCGCCGGAGCCGCTGCGTTTCGATGCCGCGCGCCGAAGCATCCGCTGGAACGGCCAGGTGTTCACGCGCTGAGACGGCGCCCGGCCGCCAATCCGCGGCCGCGTTCGCTTTGCTGCTTTGATGAACTTCACGGGACTATGCTCCGTTGATTGCGGCAAAGGCCGCGTAACCGGAGACGTGCCATGGCGATGAAATCGATTCGATGGATACCGGCGCTGGTACTTGCGTGCGCGTTGCCGCTGGCCGCGCAGGGGGCAGACCCGGGCAGCGCCGCGACCAGGCAGGTCAGCACGGCCAGCGCACACGCCGGCATGGCCCTCGGCGCGGCGAACCTGAAGATGGCCCATGCGCACCTGCAGCACGTCATCAACTGCCTGGTCGGCCCGTCCGGGCAGGCTTTCGACGCCGATGCGGAGAACCCGTGCAAAGGCATGGGCGAGGGTGCCATCGTCGACGCCAAGGGCGACGCCGCGCGCGAATCGCAGTTGCAGGCGGCTCTGAACGAGGCGCAGCAGGGGCTCCATGCCACGACGCTGGCGGACGCGCAGGCAGACGCGCAAAAGGTGCTTTCCAGCCTGAAAGGTCAATAACGGTTGATCACGCGGGAGCCACCATGAAGCATCCGTTCAAGGTCGGAGATCACGTGCGCTGGAATTCCGAAGCCGGCCACGTGGAAGGGACCATCACCGAGGTGCACACGCGCGATACCCAGTACAAGGGGCATACACGCCACTGCAGCGAGGACGACCCGCAGTACGAGATCAAGAGCGACAAGACCGACCACGTCGCCATGCACAAGGGCGCGGCGCTGCAAAAGATCGGCTGAACGCCGCGCAGTGCAACGTAGGGTGGGCTTCAGCCCACCAGCCGATGTTCCTCGAACGGGCTGGTGGGCTGAAGCCCACCCTACGTGCTTGATGGATAGGTCTATTCCCGCTCCGGCGCGTCGCCTTCGTACTTTTCGTGCAGCTTCACGGGCGCGACCGCCCGGCCGCTGCGCTTGCGGATCCACAGGTTGATCAGCTCGACGAATACCGAGAACGCCATCGCGGCGTAGATGTAGCCCTTCGGGATGTGGCGGCCGAAGCCGTCGGCGATCAGCACCAGCCCGATCATGATCAGGAAGCTCAGCGCGAGCACCTTGACCGTCGGGTGACGCTCGACGAACTCGCCGAGTGCCTTGGCGAATATCAGCATGAAGGCGATCGAGATCAGGATCGCCGCAACCATGACCCAGCGCTCGTCGACCATGCCTACGGCGGTGATGATCGAATCGAGCGAGAACACCACGTCCAGCAGCATGATCTGCACGATCACGCCGCCCAGCGATGCGGCAGCGGCCTTGCCCGGGCTTGCCGGTTCGCTGGCGCCTTCGAGTTTCTGGTGGATTTCGTGGGTGGCCTTGGCGATCAGGAACAGGCCGCCGCCGATCAGGATCAGGTCGCGCCAGGAGAAGGGCTGGCCCATCACCGAAAACAGCGGGGCGGTCAGGCCGATGATCCAGGCGATCGCCATCAACAGCGCCAGGCGGGTGACGGCGGCGAGCGTGATGCCCAGCCGGCGCGCCTTGTCGCGCTGCGCCGGCGGCAGCTTGCCCGCCAGGATCGAGATGAAAATGATGTTGTCGATGCCCAGCACCAGCTCGAGCGCGGTGAGGGTCGCCAGCGCAAGCCAGATCTCGGGATTCAGTAGAGCGTCCATGGGTTTTTCCGTTGTTCGGATGACGGACTGGGGAAACGCCGGCCCGGTCGGGCCGGCGGGCGTCAGGGGCGTGCGCGTGCTAGAAATCGAACAGTTCGCCGAGCAGCGATTTGTGGCGCTTGCGGCCGTGCCGGTAGGCATCGTGTTGCTCAGGGGCGGGAGGATAGGGCCGCCCATGGCGAGGCGGCGTCGTGATCGGCGCCGCGCGTGCAGCGGGCTGCTCGGCGCGGTCGATCAGGCGGTCGAGCTCGCCGCGGTCCAGCCAGACGCCGCGGCAGCTGGGGCAGTAGTCGATCTCGATGCCCTGGCGGTCGGTCATCGCGAGGTTCACGGTCTTGCATACGGGGCACAACATCATCTGTCTCCGGGTTCCGGAACCGGACGGGCGACAGGCCCGCCACACGCTCCGCTGAAACCCGAAAGTGCCGCATGCATGGATCGCGTGCATGCGGTCACCCGCGGGCGAAGCCGCAGCGCACATGCATCGGATGGACGCACCTTCGCCGCGGAACGGCGAAGGTCTTGCTCACAGGCCGGATCGGCCTGCTGCTGCACCGGAGCCTCAAGCTCGTCATGACGGCGACAGCACGTGGGAGCTACTCCCCTTCGAGGCCGAAGCCTAGCACGGACGTGGCTCCATGCAGCTGTCGCGGTGGGGCAATCGCCGTCGCCCGTGGCCCGCCGCGGTCCCGGTCGGCTGCCGGAGGCCGGCTCCGTCCCGCAGGCCGTCGGGATGACGAGCTCAGCGCGTGTCCGCCGACACCCGCCACACGACGTTGCCCACGTCGTCCGCAATCAGCAGCGCGCCGTCCTTGTCCTGTGCGAGCCCGACCGGGGCGCCGTACAGCGTGGACTCGTCGTCGGAGTGGAAGCCGGTGACCACCGGTTGGGGCACGCCAACCGGCTTGCCTTGCCGGAAGGCGACGAAGACGACCCGGTAGCCACTGAGCGGCTTGCGGTTCCAACTGCCGTGCTCGCTGACGAATGCGCCGCCGTGGTAGCTGGCGGGCAGGGCGTTGTCGGTGGAGAACAGCAGCCCGAGCGCAGCCACATGCGACCCCAGCGCGTAGTCCGGCTTGATCGCCTTGTTGACCAGGTCCGGCCGTGGCGGCTGGACGCGGGTATCCACGTGCTGACCGAAGTAGCTGTAGGGCCATCCGTAGAAGCCGCCCTCCTGCACGGAGGTCAGGTAGTCCGGCACCAGGTCGGCGCCGATCTCGTCGCGTTCGTTGACGATCGCCCACAGCCTGGCGGTCTGCGGTTCCCACTGCAGCCCGGTCGGGTTGCGCAGGCCCGTCGCAAAGATGCGGCTGCCGCCGGTCGCCACGTCCACTTCCAGCACGGCCGCGCGGCGGTACTCCACCGCCAGGCCGTTCTCGGTGATGTTGCTGTTGGAACCGACGCCGACGTACAGCTTGCGGCCGTCCGGACTCGCCAGCAGGGCCTTGGTCCAGTGGTGGTCGATCGTGCCGGGCAGGTCCGCGAACGCCGCGCCGGGTGCAGTGATCCGCGTTTCCCCGCTGACGTAGGGAAACGCCACGATGCCGTCGGTGTTGGCGACATAGAGGGTGTCGCCGATCAATTGCACGCCGAAGGGCGAGTTGAGGTGCTCGACAAAGACGTGCCGCTCCCATGCATCGGTGGTGGCGTCATGGCGCAGCAGGGTGATCCGGTTGCCACCCTTGCCGCCCCGGCCCGAGCGGTTCTTGACCTTGCCGGCGATCAATTGCTTGGGCGTGGTGACCGGCTCGCTGCCTGGACCGTTGGTTTCCACCACCAGCACGTCGCCGTTGGGCAACACGTAGAGCTGGCGGGGATGCATCAGGTCGCCGGCGATCTTTTCGATCCTGAGGCCCGCCGCCACCTTCGGCGTCTGGCCCGCCCTCCAGCCGACCCCGCCGGGAACCTTCATGGGCGGCAGCAGGAAGTTGCGGGCCTCGGGCAGGGGCGGGTTCGCGCCGGACTGCTCCGTCGGCGTATATGACGCCTGATTGCCGCACCCGCCCAGCAGGGCCGCACACGCCAGCGCACTCCAGCCGATGGCCTTATTCATGGGTGACGCCTCCCGCTGTGGTGTACTCCACGACGATCAGCACGTGGCCGATGGACAGCAGCAGCACCGTGCAGGCCGACAGCCACACGTTGGCGGGAACCATCCCGTAGGCATCGCGCGAGTGCACGAACGCGTTGACGATCGCCGCGACGATGGCTACCAGGTTGAGCCAGAAGTCGAGCTTGTCCGCACGCAGGGCGCCGTGCCGGGAGGTGATCCAGACCTGTGCCAGGTTGACCAACCGCGGAATCACCGCGAACAACAGCCCGATCGTGACCAGCCAGGCCGCGCCCTTGCCCCACAGCATCACGGCCGTGCGGGCGTAGAGGATGTCGAAGACCAGTGCGGCGACGAAAAACCCGTACGGGATCGGGTTGAGAACGCCGTAGATGGCGCTGGCCACGATGGAGCGGTGCGATGCGGCACGGGAGCTCATGGGCTGCTGTCTCGATAGGGCGCGGCGGAACGGGCACGGGCGGAGCGCGGGCTGCTGTTTCCCGGGCTTGTCCACGGGTCCGCTCACGCTAGCCGGCCCGGTGTCTAGAGCGTGTCTGCCATGAACCGGCGACCCAACGCCGGCAACGGCCGCGCCCTGGATCGTCCCCCGCTCGCTCCCGGCGTCCCTCGTCGTTGCATGCATAGTACTTCCATGTATAGTACCACCATGTATTCGCGGACACGTTCGCCCGCGCCGCGCAACACGGGACATCCATGGCGATCAACAAGGATCTGATAGCCGCCTCATCGACCCCGATCGTGCTGGCGATCCTGGCCGAGGGGGACAGCTACGGCTACGCGATCCTGCAGCGCGTGCGTGAGCTGTCCGGCGGGCACATGGAGTGGACGGACGGGATGCTCTACCCGGTGCTGCACCGGCTCGAGCGGCTCGGGCATATCGAGGCGCGTTGGGAAGTCGCCGAAAGCGGGCGCCGCCGCAAGTACTACCGCGTCACACCGACCGGCCGGGACCAGCTCGCCGAAGAGCGCCGGCAGTGGCAGGCGGTGGACGCGACTCTGCGCTCGATCTGGAACGCGCTTTCCATTCCGGCCGGCGATTCGGCGTCGGCCGTCCTGTTGCCACAAGGAGCCTGACCATGTCGGCCTCGGATCACGCGGTATCGCTCGAAGCGCAGATCGACCAGTGGCGCAGCTACCTCAGACGCCGGCAGGCGATCCACGCCGTCGACGTCGCCGAACTGGAGGATCACCTGCGCGAGCAGGTCGCGGCGCTGGTCGAGGCGGGGCTGGCCACCGACGAAGCCTTCCTGGTGGCGGTCAAGCGCATGGGCAACCTGGATGCGCTTTCGCGGGAGTTCGCCAACGAGCACTCGGAGCGGCTGTGGAAGCAGCTCGTGGTGGTGCCTCCGGGTGGCGGCGACCCGTCCACGCGCAGCCGCACGGATGCCTTCGTGGCGTTCGCCCTGGCGCTGGCCGCGGCCGTGGCGATCAAGCTGCCGGTGTTGTTCGGTCTGGATTGGGAGCACGAGAACCGTTTCTACCTGCGCAACCTGAGCCTCTTCGCGCTGCCTTTGCTGGCCGGCTATTTCGTGTGGAAGCGGCAGCTAGGCGCCCGGGCGCTCGGCTGGCTGGCCGTGGCGTTCGCCCTGGCGGCGGTGTTCGTCAACGTCTACCCCTACGGGCCCGTCGGCGCCACCGAGGCGCTGGCGGCGCTGCATCTGCCGATCGCGCTCTGGCTGGCGGTGGGCATGGTGTATGCCGGCGTCCGCTGGCGCGAGGTCGGTGGGCGCATGGATTTCATCCGGTTCTCCGGCGAGCTGTTCATCTACTTCGTGCTGATCGCGCTGGGCGGCGGCGTGCTCACCGCCTTCGTGATGATGATGTTCGAGGCCATCGGCATCAAAGCCGAAACCGTGTTCGCGACCTGGCTGTTACCGTGCGGCGCCGCCGGCGGCGTGCTGGTGGCCGCGTGGCTGGTGGAGGCCAAACAAAGTGTGATCGAGAACATGGCGCCGGTGCTGACGCGCCTGTTCACGCCGTTCTTTGCCATCGTGCTGGTGGTGTTCCTGGGCACCGTGCTGTGGACCGGGCGTGGCGTGCAGATCGATCGCAACGAACTGATCGCCTTCGATCTGCTGCTGGTGCTGGTGCTGGGCTTGCTGCTCTATTCGGTGTCGGCGCGGGATCCGCAAGCGCCACCCGGTGTGTTCGACGTCGTGCAGGTGGTGCTCGTGGTCAGTGCGCTGTTGACCGATGCACTGGCGCTATGGGCGATCGCCGTGCGCATCAACGAATTCGGCTTTACGCCCAACCGCGTGGCGGCGCTGGGCGAGAACGTGATCCTGCTGGTCAACCTGGCGTGGTCGGCCGTGCTCTATTTCCGCTTCCTGCGGGGTCGCGCGCCGTTCGCGAGCCTGGAACGGTGGCAGACGAATTACCTGTACGTGTATGCCAGCTGGGCAGCGCTGGTCGTGATCGTGTTTCCGCCGGTGTTCGATTATCTCTGAGCGCGCCGGGCGGCTCGACTGCCGCGGAGGCCCTGAACCCGGCCCCCACGGCCTGGCGGCCTTTGCCCGCCTTTCACCAAGGCGACACCGGCGCTGAACCCGCTGGCACCTAGCGTGGCTGTCCCGGGGTAACTCGCCCCGGGTCACGCGGATCGTTCCCGCATCGAAACCACAAAGGGAGTCATGCATGAAGCTCGCATTGCCCAGCCTCGCGGCCGTGGGCCTGGTGGCGGCCGTCGCGGCAAGCTCCGGTGCCCTGGCGCAACAGAGTCCGCCGCCGGATCATCCAGTTACCGGTCAGGACGCCGACAACACCGGCACCAACGAGCGCGACCGCAACGATCGCGCCACCCTGCCGATGGACCAGTCCAACGCCTCTGCCGATGTGGACCTGGTCGCCAACGTGCGCCAGGCGATCGTTGGCGACGGCAACCTCTCGGTCAAGGCGCGCAACGTCAAGGTGATCGCCAACGGCGGCGTGGTGACGCTGCGCGGCCCGGTGGCCGATGCGCAGGAGAAGGCGCGCATCCAGCAACTGGCCAGTGGCGTCCAGGGCGTCCAGCGCGTGGACAACCGACTCGATATCGAAACCGACCAGAGCCATTGAGGACATCCCCCATGAACGCAACCGTTTATTGCACCGCGCCGACCCGTGAGCTGGCCGAGAACATCGTGGACGACCTGAAGTCGGCCGGCTTTGGCAACAACGATATTTCCGTGCTGATGCAGGATCGTGGCGGCACGCGCGAGTTCGCTACCGAGCACAACACCAAGGCGCCCGAGGGCGCCACCGCCGGCGGCGTGGCCGGCATGGGCACCGGCGCGATACTGGGCTGGCTGGCCGGCATCGGCACGCTGGCGATCCCGGGTGTGGGCCCGTTCATCGCGGCCGGCCCGATCATGGCAGCGCTCGGTGGTGCGGCGATCGGCGGCGCCACCGGCGGCATCATCGGTGCGCTGGTCGGCATGGGCATCCCCGAGGAGGAAGCCAAGCACTACGACGAGAAGGTGCGCGGAGGCCATGTGCTGATCAGCGTCCACACCGACGACATGGCCGAACGCGATCGCGCGCGCGCCATTTTCGAGCGGCGCGGCGCGGAGGACATTTCCGCCGGTGCCAGTACGCTCGGCGTCCGCGGCACCACCGCCAGCGGCATGGAGAATCGCCAGCGCTTCTGAAGAAGCGCGCGCGGATCCGGCGCCATGTGTGCCGGCTCTCCGCGCGCAAGCGCGCGTAGGGTGGGCTTCAACCCACCACCGCCTCGCGGCGCCCCGGCGCCTTCCCGGATAAAACGAAGGCGGGCTCATGCCCGCCTTCGCCATCTTCGATCTTCGATGGGCCGGGCTTACCTGCCGCGGCCCTTGCCGTGCGGCACGAAGTCCACCGCGGCCTCGACCGCCGCCGCCGAATCCACGATGCCTGCACCGATGGAGTAGCGGCCCTTGGCCCGGATCATCGGCTCATAGGCGGTTTTCTCCAGCACCCGCAACACCTGCCCGGGCTTGAGCAACGGCAGGCCCAATGCCTTGCGCGCGCTTTGCATCAAGGCCACGGTGCCGGTCACGTGCGGGGCCGCCTGCGAGGTGCCGGCGAAGCCGCCGTAGGTGGTGCCCAGGGGCACCGGCGTGGTGGCGCTGTTGTTGAGGGCCTGCCACACGAAACCGTCGTAGGAGACCACGCCGGTGTTCGGATCGTCGTCCTGGTAGATGCCGCCGCCGGGCGCGGCGATTTCCACCGCGTGGCCCCAGTTGGAATAGTAGGCGCGCTGGCTGGTGATGCCAGTGGAGGCCACGGTGATCACGCCGGGACAGCCGGCCGGGGTGTACTTGGCCGCGTCGTCGCCGCTGTTGCCGGCCGACACCACGACCACCGCACCCAGCGAGTTCGCCTCGGCCACCGCCTTGGCGGTCACATCGTGCGGGTTGCAGCGGCCTGCGCCGCCCAGGCTGAGGTTGATCACCTGCGCCGGGTGCTGATTGCGCGGCACGCCGTCCACGTGGCCGCCGGCCGCCCAGATGATCGCGTCGGCGATGTCGCTGGTGTAGCCGCCACAGTGGCCGAGCACGCGTACCGGCAACACCTTGGCATCGAACGCGACGCCGGCCATGCCGATGCCGTTGTCGGTCAGTTCCGCACCCGCGGTGCCGGCCACGTGCGTACCGTGCCAGGAGCTGTCCTCGGGCGGGTTGTCCGCGTCGGTGCACTCGGACAGCCACGGTTCGGTGGTGGTCCAGTCGCCCAGGTCCCAGCCGCCAGGCACGCGGCCGTCGGTGGCGCGGCCGGACACGAAGGCGTCGGTGATGAAGTCGTAGCCGGCGTCCGCGTAGCTGGTGTCCACGTCCACGTGGCGGGTGATGCCGGTATCGAGTACGGCGATCACGATGCCGGTGCCGTCGGCCAGGTCCCACGCGTCGTTGACGCGCGCGCCGCCGTGGTTGGCGTCGCCGAAGTAGGTGATGCTGCCGTCCGGCGCCTTCAGGTGCCACTGGTAGATCGGGTAGTAGCTGTCGCTGGGGGTGAAAGTGGCCGGCTTGAGGCTGTCAGGGGCGCGGATGTCGCGGACCCGGTGCAGCATCACATCCGGCGTCACGTAGGCCACCGCCGGGTCGGCGGCGATCTGGCGCACCAGGGCGGCCGCCTCGCTGCTGCCGAGCTTGCGCGAAGTGCGGATCAGGTCCGCGCCGGTGGCGAGCTTGCGCTGGAACGCGGCCTGCACGCCCGCGTTGCGGCCGGCGACGCTGGCGTGATCGAGCCCGGCCCGGCTGATCGCGGCGCCCACGTTCTGCAGCATCACCGCGCGGTTGCTGCGCTCGGTGCTGCCGTCGCGATAGGTCACGATGAAGCGGTCGTACTGGCCGCCGGGCGCCAGGCTGCTGATGTCGAAACGCGTGTTGGCCGGCCCCTGCGGCGTGGCCGCCTGGGCCGAGAGGGACAGGGCAAGGGCGATGGAAGCGCCCAGCAGCGCCTTGATCGCGAGACGGTGTGTCATGCGGTGATCCTCCGGTGGTGGCGCCGGGCATACGGCGCATCGGCGACGACAGCACCCTCTGGCGCTGCCTGGTCGGAAAAATGTCGGGAACCGGAGAGCCCCTGCCTCCAGCCAAACCCTCGCCGCAGCCTCCCCACGGCACCCCGCGTGGACACTAGGAAGACAGCCGTGGGGCAGGCGTGAAGGCGCGCGTGACCGGGGCATGGCAACGTGTCCTTCGCCGGGGAAGGGCGAGCGCGCTTTTTTTCGAGAAGCCGCCTGGGAGCGGCGGTTCTGCCGCGTCCGGTCGCCCACAAGGGGACTACTCGATCGGGGAGGGAAGGTGCTGGTTCGCGGTGTCGAACTCGCCCTTGGCATGCAACGCACATTTTTTCTGTGACTTCCGGCAGGAATTCCCTACTATCACGCGATGATCACATCACCTCTTTCCACTCCCGAAGAAGCACGCCGCGGCAGCCTCGCCTGCGTCGGCCTGGGCATGACGCTGGCTTCCCATCTCACGCCGCTGGCGCGCAGCCACATCGAGCAGGCGGACGTGGTGTTCGCCGGGCTTTCCGACGGCATCGTGGAGCTGTGGCTGCAGCGCATGCATCCGGACGTCCGCAGCCTCCAGCCGTATTACCGGGAGGGCAAGTCGCGCCTGACGACCTACAAGGAATGGGTCGGGCTGATGATGGCCGAGGTGCGCGCCGGCAAGCGTGTATGCGGAGTGTTCTACGGGCACCCGGGCATCTTCGCCTGGGCGCCGCACAAGGCCATCGCGGCGGCGCGGGCGGAGGGGTTCGACGCGCACATGGAGCCGGGCATCTCCGCGGAGGACTGCCTCTACGCCGACCTGGGCATCGACCCGGGCCGTTTCGGCTGCCAGCACTTCGAGGCCAGCCAGCTGCTGTTCTACGAGCGGCGGATCGACTCGGCCGGCTACCTGGTGCTGTGGCAGGCCGCGCTGGTCGGGGATCGCTCGCTGGGGCGCCTTGCGACCGGGCCGGCGTACCGCCAGTTGCTGGTGGACCTGCTGGGGCGGGACTATCCGCCCGGGCACGAGGTGATCATCTACCGCGCCGCCACGCTGCCGATCGAAGCGCCGCGCGTCCGACGCGTCGCTTTGTGCGATCTGGCACAGGCGCCGATGACGGCCGAGGAAACCCTGGTGCTGCCCCCGGCGTGCCCGCTCAAGCCGAATCTCGCCATGCAGGAGCGCCTTGCCGAACTGGACGAATTGGAGCGGGCGAGTACAGTCGCATCATAATGGGCAACAGGGCGCCCATCGTGATTTCCGCCTCTGGGGGGCGGTCCGGGCGGCACGCAGCAACAACACGAGGCCCGAGGGCTGTCGTCACTCACGCGAACAGGGGAAAGACATGAAGGACACCATTGATCTGTTGGAAGCGATCGGCCGGGACGCCTCGATGCGACACGCCCAGGCCGGGGAGATGACCCGCATGCTCGAAGAGGCGCAAGCTTCCGAAGCGCTGGTGGCGGCGGCGGCATCCCGCGACGGCTCGCTGCTGTCGGCCGAATTCGGCCAGCAGTCCAACCAGGTGCCCCAGGTCATCCAGATGCCGGCCCGCGAAGATGAGGCACCCGCGGAAGAAGAGCCTCTGGATAGTCCGGTCCCGGAAAGCAAGTCGTAGCCCAGGCCAAGACGCTCTGCCATGTCACGGCTGCCTGGTCGCATCGGCGCCTGGCCCGCATGGGCGGGTCTGCTGTGGTGCGCGCTCTTGCAGCCTGGCTACGCCGCCACGCCGGTGGCGGACCCCTCCGCGTTCCTCGAGCAGGCCGAGAGCCTGCGGACGAGCGACCATCCACGCTTCGTCCAGATGCTTGCCCGGATCCACGGCGATGCGCAGCACCTGACGCCGCCCGAGCAGTGGCACCTGCGTTACCTCGACGCCTGGGAGACGATGTTCCAGGGCGATTACGCCGGTTCGGAGGCGCAGCTGCGCGACGTCATCGACCACTCCGGCAACGAGGCCCTGGCTGCCAAGGCTTCGGCGCTGCTGCTGAGCAACCTGGGACTCAACCAGCGTTACGAGGACGCTTATTCCCTGGCCAACCGCCTGGCGGCGGATCTGCCTCAGATCAAGGATCCGCAAGCCAGGTTCCTGCTGCTGGGGAACCTGGCCCAGATGCTGAATCTCGCCGGTCAGGAGGACCTGGCCCTGCAATACGCGCATATGGCGGAAGAGGCGATCCCTCCGGGTGAAACTCCCTGCCGGCCGCGTTTCCAGGAAGTCGCGGCGCTCTACAGGGCGAAGCGGCTGACCTCGGCCAGCCTCGAACTCCAGCGGGCCATCGATTCGTGTGAAGCGGCCAGGCAACCGGTTATCACCAACGGCATGCGACTCATCCTGGGCAGCCTGTACCTGGACGAAAGCCAGCCAGCCAAGACCCTCGCCCTGCTTGATCGGATCGAGCCTTCCATCCGCACCAGTCGCTATTCGCCGCACAATCTCTCGTTACAGGTGGAGCGGGCGCAGGCTTACGAGAAGCTCGGTCGTGACAACGAAGCCCGGGAAACCGCTCTCGCGGTCGCCGCCACGGCCCAGCCCGACAGCACCGACGAGTGGTTGGCCGACGCCTACGAGGTGCTTTACCGGGTCGAGAAAAGACAGGGCAACTCTGCCGCCGCACTTGCGTACTACGAACGCTACGTAGCCCAGGACAAAGGCTATCTGGACGACGTCAGCGCCAGGACACTGGCCTACCAGGTCACCCGGCAACATATGCTGGCGCAAAGGCTCGAAACGGAGCGTTTGAGCAAGCAGAACAACATCCTGCGCCTGCAGCAGGCGCTGGATGGCAAGGCCGTCGAGACCAGCCGGCTCTACAACGTGCTGTTGGTGCTGGTGCTGATCTCCATTGCCTGGTGGCTTTTGCGCACCAAGCGCTCGCAGCTGCGCTTCAAGAAGCTCTCGCGACTGGACGGGCTCACCGGCATTTACAACCACCAGCATTTCCATTGCGCTGCCGGCCGCGTGCTGGACGCGCTGGAACGACGGCTGGGCCACGCCTGCCTGATCGTCATCGACCTGGACCACTTCAAGCGGATCAACGATACCCACGGCCATGCCATGGGCGATGCGGTGCTGCGCCGCACGGTCGCGATCTGCCAGCAGCAGCTGCGCCCGGCGGACCTGTTCGGCCGCCTGGGTGGCGAGGAGTTCGGCGTTCTGCTGCACGATTGTTCGCGCGAGCAGGGTGTGGACATCGCCAACCGCATCCGCGCGGCGATCGCCGAAATGCAGATCGTCAAGGACGGCAGTGCCGTATTCATTTCCGCCAGCGTCGGCCTGGCTTCCACCCTCGGTGCGGGTTATGGCCTGCAACGGCTGTGCAAGGAGGCGGATGCGGCGCTCTATCGCGCCAAGCGCGCCGGGCGCAACTGCGTGATGGGCGATATCGAGCTCGACGAGATGGCGCAGGCTTGATGCCTGGTGGCCTACGCCGCGCGAGCGGTGGCTGACGCCGTTGCCGGTCAGCGTCGCGTCGCCAGCACGCCATCGAGCGCCGGCTGCGCCTTGAAGCCGGCCTTCTCCAGCCGCCGCGCCACCTCGCGCGGCACGTCGCGGCCGCTGGTGAGCTTGTTGGGGCTGCCGGTGTAGTGGAACAGGCGGCCGCCGCGATGCAGCACGCGGGCCAACTGGTCGTAGAACGCCTGGGCGTAGAGCTCGCCGGCGATGCCGAAGCGCGGCGGATCGTGCAGCAGGGCGTCGACGGAGGCATCCGCGATCTGCGTGATCGCCTGTGACACGTCGGCGTGGGCCAGTTGAAGGCGGCCGTCGCTGGCCTGCGGATCGGGCGACCACGGGTTGAGCGTGCGCAGCCAGAGCACGTCGGCATTCTTCTCGAACGAATCGATGCGTGCCACGCCAGCTTCCAGGCAGCAGGCGGCGAAGTAGCCCAGCCCGCCGCAGGTGTCGAGCAATACCTTGCCGCGCGGCTCGACCAGCGCCACCTTGCGGCGCGCATCCTCCAGCGGCGAGGCCTTGGCGGTCGGCAGCATCTTGATGCCGTCGATCTCGAAGGTCGGCGCGCCCCACTCGGTGGGCACCAGTTTGATCAGCGAGCCGCAGAACCGCGAGACGGGAGCGAAGGCCTCGCCATCCCAGTAGTAGATCGTGCGGTCCTTCAGCTTGTCCGGGTACGGGTAGCGTTCGCCCTGCCATGGCCACGCATCCGGTTGCAGCTGCACCTCGATGCACGAGCGTCCCAGGTCCAGCGATCCGTTCCACACGCCGGCGCCCGCATCGCGCGCGGCGGCCAGCGATTCGGCAACGGGACGGGTAAGCAGCGGACCGGCATAGTGGGGCACGAGGAGCAATCTCTGGCGTAACGGAACTGCGCATCCTAGAGCACGCGTCAGGACCAGCGCGCCGCCTGCTCCCGCGCACTTTGTAAGGAACCTGGAAAAACTCCGTTGACTCGCTGCCATCTTTGGATCGCGAACGGATCCGGCGGGGTGCGACAACAGGCAATGGCCAGGCCAACCCGTCGCCGTCTGTTGCAGGAGCCCACTTGTGGGCGATGCTCTTGGCTCGTCCGATCGCCCACAAGTGGGCTCCTGCGGGTTCTACGCACGGTGGCCTGTAGCTCCCAGGCCTCCAGGCAGCAAAAGCCTCACCCCTTGCCCAACTTCCCGATCACATTGCCCAGCCCCTGCTCGACCGTATCGATGCCTGCCCACGGATCCTTGCGCAACCGCTTCAGCCGCGCCGGCAGGCTGCGGATATCGAACTGGGCACCGCTGGCGATCTTGCCCAGCTCCTCCCAGCGCAGCGGCACCGCTACCGGCGCGCCGGGACGCCCGCGCAGCGAGTAGGACGCAACGGCGGTGGCACCGCGGCCGTTGCGCAGGTAGTCGACGAAGATCTTGCCGTGGCGCAGCGACTTGGTGCTGACCGCCACGAACTCCAGCGGGTGGATGCCGGCCAGCGCGCCGGCGAAACCCTGCGCGAACTGCTTGACCGCGGGCCAGTCCGACGGCGGGTCCAGCGGCACCACGACGTGCAGGCCCTTGCCGCCAGTGGTGCGCAGGAACGACTGCAGATCCAGGTCGGCCAGCAGCTTGCGCACCAGCCGTGCGGCGGCGACCACGCGTTGCCAGGGCACGTCCGGGCCGGGGTCCAGGTCGAACACCACGCGGTCGGCCAGGTCCGGCGTGTCCACCCTGGCGCCCCACGGGTGAAACTCCAGCGTGCCGTATTGCACCAGCTCGATGATCGAGTCGGCCGACTGCGGATACAGATAGACGGCCGCGGCGCCGGTTTCCTCCTTCAGCTTCACGCTGCCGACGTGCTTCAGGCCGCCGGAGGGGATGTGCTTCTGGAAGAACGACGGCTTGTCGATGCCGTCCGGATAACGGATCACCGAGGTGGGCCGGTCCAGCACGCCAGGCAGGAACCAATCCATGACCGTGCGGTAGTAGTCGGCCACGTCCTGCTTGGTGTAGCCGTCGGCCGGATACACCACGCGATCGGGATGCGTGATGGTGATGTCCGCCGGCGCGGGCGCGGCGGTCTTGCGCCCGGCGGGCTTGCGCCTGGCCGCGGGCGGTCCGGGCGGGGTCGCCCGGTCGCTGTCGAGCAGGTCCGCGGGCGCCTTGTCGGTCCGCATGGTCTTCAGGCTCGGCTGGCGCAGCAGGCCCTGGTTGCCGATGCCACGGTAGTTGACCTCGGCCACCGCGGCAGGCTCGATCCACTTGACGCCGCGCGGGGCGTCCTCGGGGTTGCGCACGCTGGGCTTGCTGCCGCCACCGGTGGCCAGCGTGCGGCTCAGGTCGCGCAGCTGCGCGTGGCTGAAACCGCTGCCGACCTGGCCGACGAAATGCCAGCCGCCGCCGGCTGCCGGGCGCGCCAGCAGCAGCGCGCCGAAACCCTGGCGGCCGCCCTTGGGCGCGGTGTAGCCAACCACGGCGAACTCGTCCGATTCCACACGCTTGACCTTCAGCCAGTCATCGCCGCGGCCGGCCCGGTAGCGTGAATCCACGCGTTTGCTGAGGATGCCCTCGAGCTTCTGCTCGCTCGCCATCGCAAACACCTGGTCGCCATTGCCGACCACGTGGCTGCTGTAGGAAAGGTGCGCCGGAGCGTCTTCCAGCAGCGCCTGCAGGATCGTCTTGCGCGCATGCAGCGGGGTGCCGGAAAGGTCGTAGCCCTCCAGGAACGGCACGTCGAACAGCATGTAGGCGAGCGGCGCGCTGGCCTCGCCGGAAAGCGTCTTCTGCAGGCCGTTGAAGTCCGGTTGGCCCTGGGCGTCCAGGGCGATCAGTTCGCCGTCCAGCCGCGCCGAATCCAGGCCGAGCGATTCCACCGCCTGGCGGATGTCGGGAATCCGGTCCGACCAGGGCAGGCCGTTGCGCGACCACAGCGCCGCCTCGCCCTTGGCGACGGTGGCGAGAATGCGGTAGCCGTCCCATTTCACCTCGTGCAGCCATTGCTCGCCGTGTGGCGGATTCTCGCGCAACGTGGCTAGCTCCGGCTTGAAGAACTCCGCGCTGGGCCTGGCTTTCCTCGCGCCCTCGGCCGCCGCGGCCAACCTGGCGGCCCGGGCGGCGTGCCGTTTGGCGACGGGCACCTGCCTGCGTTTGCGCCGGTCCAGTGTCGCGGCCACTTCCCTGGCGCCATCGCTGCGGCCGGCGGCCGCCCTGGTGCTGGCGACCATGCGCGCGTCGAGCAGATCATCCGCCTCCACGTCGCTGGCGTAGGCGTCCTTGTCGTGCATCAGGAACCATTGCGGCTGCTTTGCCGGGCGGCCGCTGCGCACCAGGTGCCAGCTGCCCTTGAGCCGGCTGCCGAACAGCTCGAAGCGCAGATGGCCCTTCTCCAGTTGCGCCTCGGCGTCGTACGGGGTCGACCACACGCCGCTGTCGAACGTATCCACGTGCCCGCCGCCGTAGGCACCGGCGGGGATGTCGCCCTGGAACCTGGCGTACGAGACCGGATGGTCTTCCACTTCCACCGCGAGGCGCTTGACGCTGGGGTCGTAGCTCGGCCCCTTCGGGCAGGCCCAGGACTTCAGCGTGTCGCCCACCTGCAACCGGAAGTCGTAATGCCGACGGCTGGCGTGATGCAGCTGCACCACGAAAATCGGCCGTCCGCCCTCGGCCGCGGACCCTTCCGGGCGCGGCTCCGGCGTGCTGTCGAAACGCCGCTTGCGATCGTATTCCCTGAGGCTCAACCGGTGGCTCCGCTAGAGGGGCTCGCCCTTTGTGGCATCGGCGTCGTGAACCCCGGGTCGAGCGACGCCGATGCGCTGGCGGCGGCTCGCCCGGCTGCCGGAATGGCTCCGGGTGACTCGGGGAATGGCGGCCGGCGCTGGTTGTCGAGACGCGATTCCCTTGTCGGCCTGCCTGCCGGGCGCGGGCACGACCAACGGCACTATGGGCCTGGCCGGGCCGCTGGCACAGTTGCGCATCCTTCGATCCCAGTGGAGTCCGTCATGCGTCTGCTGCTTGTCGCCGCCGCGTTCCTTGTTGGCCTGGTTGCCGTCCCGACGCGTGCGCAGGCGGCGCAGACGCGCCACAATGCAGTCATCAACGGGGTGCGGCTGACCTACTGGACCTCGCGGCCGATCGAGGCCGCCGATGTGCCGGTGGTATTCCTGCATGGCGGGCCGGGCTACAACACCTACAGCTTCCGCATGACGGCGGGGAAGGCGCTGGATGCGCGTTATCCGATGGTCTACCTGGACGAACGCGGCAGCGGCGAGAGCGAACGCCCGTGGCGCGGCGACTATGCGTTGGCGACCCAGGTGAAGGATATCGACGCGCTGCGGCGGGAGCTTGGCGTTGAACGGATGGTCCTGGCCGGACACAGCTTTGGCGGCACCCTGGCGGTGGAGTACGCGCAGGCGCATCCGGAGCGGGTGGCGCGGCTGATCCTGATCGACGCCGCGGTCGACCTGCCTGGCGCGCTGGAAAGCTGGATGCAGACGCTGTCCACGCAGTTTCCCAAGGCGTACGCGGCGGCTGGGCGGTCCGACGCGGGCAAGGCGCTGCGCGGAGTGCCGCCGGGCGACCGCTGCGCGCAGGCCCGCGCGCGGATGGCCTTCGTCGGTGCCGGCATCGCCACGCTGCCGGATGGCCATGCGTTCCATGATCGCCAGCAGTTCCACGTCATGGCGGCGAAGGCGGAGCAGGAGCGCCTGGATGCACAGAGTGGCCTGCGCAATACCGGCGAAATCGGCGCGGCACTGATGGCGCCGACATCGAATTTCATCTGCTACACGGTGGCCCACCCGGAACGCCTGCGCATGCCGACGCTGATCGTGGTGGGCGCGCATGACGGCGCGGTCGGCGTCGCGCCACAGCGTGCGCTGGCCCGGCGCCTGCCCGATGCGACGCTGGTGGTGGTGCCGGACAGCGCGCATTTTCCCTATCAGGAACAACCGGCCGCGTTCATGGACGCGGTGGACCGGTTCATGGCGCGAGACTGAATCCGCGCACCAGGTAACGCCTGTCGGCGTCGATCGCAGCCGCGCTCCGGACCACATCGGCAGGGTGTCGGCGAAGCCACGCGCGCCACGGTGGCGGCCAGCGGCTGTGGCCGTTTCGAACGGCGCGCCGCGTAATACACGTCGTGCTTCCGGCGGCCCGCGTCATGGCGGTCCGCTGCCGGCAAGGGCGGTCAGGCGCGAAGGCTGACCGGGGCGATCGGTACCGCAGGCAAGGGGTCTTGCAAGCGCTCGTCAGCGGCTGCGTGGCTTGGTGTTGGGCGGCTGGCGCGGCGGCGGCGAGCCCGGGTGGTCCGTTTCGCGGACCGAGAAGGACGCCTTGCGGTAGGAGGCCGAACCCTGCGGCTTTTCGACAGGTTGCTTGCCGCCGTAGATGCTGTGGATGTCGGCGACCGAAACGGGTCGTTGCTTGTGCGGCATGATGCGCCTCCTGGCCTGTCCTGGCCTCTGGCAAAGATGGGAAGACCGCACGCATGCGGAAGAATGGCTGCCCAAGGGCGTTGTGCCCGCGCCGTGGACGCCCTGCTGCTCGACAATGCGCCCCCGGTTGTTAGAAACAGGTAATACGCTTTTTTCACGGCATCGATGGCACGTGGCGGGACGCGGCTGTTACGGCCCGCGGTGGCGACCCGGCAAGGGACTCCACTGAACAGGCAAGGCGCCGCCTGGTCGCGAAGGCGTGGCATTCACAACGGGAGGACTTCCATGGCAATGTTGTGGCTTCCGTACGCGCACTGGGGCTGCCGGCGCGGAAACCTGCCATAGCGGAGCATCGCGTTGAATCGACCGGAATACAGTCGACCCGGGCTTGCCTGGGTGCCGGACAGGAACGGCATGTCGCGGGCGGTGCGGGAGTTCGACTGGGCGTCGACGCCGCTGGGGCCGATCGAGCAGTGGCCGCTCGAGCTGCGGACGGCGGCCGGCCTGGTCCTCGAGTCGGGCTTCCCCAAGGCGCTGATGTGGGGGCCATCGCTGACCACGCTCTACAACGACGCGTTTCGCCCCATATTGGGCGTCAAGCCCGAGGCGCTCGGCCGCAGCTTCCGCGACATCTGGGCCGAAGCCTGGGACGTGCTGGGCCCGATCGCCGAACGCGCACTCGAGGGCCGGCCCACCTTCATCGAGAATTTCGAGGTCCAGCTCGACCGCTTCGGGCAACTCGAGAGCGGCTGGTTCACCTTCTCCTACCATCCCGTGCGCCTGGCCGATGGCAGCGTCGGTGGCGTGATGGACACGGTGGTCGAGACCACCGCGACGATCCGCGCGCAACGCGAAACGCAAATCCTGCGCGACGAGCTTGGCCACCGGCTGAAGAACACGCTGGCGATGGTCCAGTCGATCGCGGCCCGTACGTTCAATGATTCCCGCGGCATGGAGGCCTTCCAGGCGCGGATCCGCGCCCTGGCCGATGCGCACGATGTGTTGTTGCAGCAGCAATGGATCGCTGCGCCGATGCGGCGCGTGATCGATGCGTTGCTGGCGGTGCACGGCGGGCGATTCGAGCTGTCCGGGCCGGACCTGTCGCTGGGGCCCAGGACGACCGTCGCGCTGTCGCTGATCCTGCACGAGCTGGCGACGAACGCCGTCAAGTACGGCGCGTTGTCCGTCCCGCAGGGGCGCGTGTCGCTACGGTGGCATGTCGACGCGGGCGACCTGCAGATCCAGTGGCGCGAATCGGGCGGACCTGCCGTGACCACGCCCGCGCGGCCGGGCTTCGGTTCGCGCCTGATCGACATGGGCCTGTCGGGCAGCGGCCGGGTCGAGCGGCGCTATCCCGCCTCGGGCGTGGAAGTCGACCTTTACGTCGCCCGCCCCGATCTGGCTCTCTGAAGTCGAGGATGCGCAGGCCTTCGTGCGTGCGATCAAATATCGCGGCGCCCGGCAACGAGGTACGCCTTGGCAGGCCTGCGCGAGGGCCGGTGGCGGTCGTGCCCGCCGCCTTCGAATTTTGCGCGCAACCGCTCAATCGCGATCGGGCGCGCCGAGTGGGAAATAGTGGCGATAGGGCCGGGCTTCGTCCACCGCGCGGGCGAACGACGGTCGTGCCAGCAGGCGGGCGCGGTAGGCGTGCACGCGGGTAAACGCCGCATCGATGCGGTGGGTCCAGTCGGCGTAGAACAGGAATGGCGCGGCGGCGCAGTCGGCCAGGCTGAAGGCCTCGCCAGCGGCCCATTCCCTTCCGGCCATGTACCCATCCAGCCAGGCGTAGGCCTTCTCCAGCATCGCCCTGGCCTCGGCGACACCATAGGCATCACGACTCTCCTGCGGGCGCAGGCGGTCGAGCACCACTGCCTGTTGTGGCGCGGCGACATAATTGTCGAAGAAGCGGTCCAGCATGCGCACCTGCAGTGCCGTTCCGGGGTCCGCGGGAACCAGGCGCAGCGGGCCCGGGTAATGCAGGTCCAGGTATTCGACCACGCAGCTGGCCTCGATGACCGTGCGGCCCCGGTCGACCAGCACCGGGAAGCGCCGCATCGGCCACAGCGCGGCCAGTTCATCGCGGGCCTGGGGCTCCTCCAGCGAGCGGTATTCGAATGGCGTGCCGTTCTCGTACAGGGCGACAAGCGCCTTCTGGCTGTAGGAGGAAAACGGGTGGGCGTAGAGCCGGGGCAGGGGCGCGGACATGGATGGCCTTCCATCGGAATGTCATCCACGACGGGCGGGCCCGGCGGAAATCGACATCCCCGGATGAGCCCGCTGGTGGGTAGGGCGAAACGGGGCTACTATGTTTTTCGGGGTGGGTCAATACACGGAGGTCTCCATGAAAAGGCTCTGCGCGTTCCTCTTGTTGGGCACCATGGCCGCCGGCCAGGGCGCGGTGGCCATGTCGATGTCCGCCCACAGCTTCACTCCCAAAGTGCTGCCCGTGCTGGTCCAGGTGAACAGTCATGGCAAGGTTACCCATGTGTCTTCCGCGGTCGAGCTGACGCCGCGCTACGACCGCCTGCTGCGCCAGACGCTGGACAAGATGATCACCCGGCCCGCGAACGACCACGGGCATCCGGTGGCTAGCCAGTTCGTCATCAACCTCGCCCTGCAGGCGACGCCGAGATCCGACGGCAACTACGACGCCAGCTTCGCCTATGTTTCGACTTCACCGGTACCGGCGGGCTCGTGGTTCTGGGTGCATATCGATGGCCATCGGCTGGCACTGAGGAGTCAGGACAGCCAAGGCATGCCGCACCGTTTCAACCGGTACTCGCCGCCGAGCCATTACCATGCCCGCCCCATGGCACCCAACCGGGTCGCTTCGCCCGCGCAGGGCGCGTCGCACAACGGCCCGCGCCCGGTTCCCGCACGTTCGCTGAATCGATGACAGGAACATCCCGGCCCTGCGTGCAGGGCCGGGATGAACAAAGGGCGACTGACCGGGTTGTTGGAGGCGCCCAGCGGCGTGGATGCCTCGCCTTCGGCATGCTTGCCTGCGTGCTTATATCGTTTTCGACACGCCGCTGCGCGCGCCGCAGTGACGGATGACAGCCTGAGCGCCTACGTCGCGCGCAGGACGCAACGCTACTGCCTGCAACACGGCTGGATGCCGTAGCAGGGTTGCGTCAGCCGCGTACGCGCCCCGGGTTGCCGACCATCGTGGCCCCTTCGGGCACGTCGCGCGTGACCACGCTGCCGGCGCCGACCATCGCGTTGTCGCCCATGGTGACGCCGGGCAGGACGAGGGCGCCGGCGCCGATCCAGACGTTGCGCCCGATCCGCACCGGACGACCGAATTCCAGCCCGGAGGCGCGCTCGGCCGGATCGCGCGGGTGATCGGCGGCGAGGATCTGCACGCCCGGGCCGATCTGCGTGCGCTCGCCGATGCGTACCTCGACCACGTCGAGGATCACGCAGTTGAAGTTGAGGAACACGCCGGCGCCGAGCCGGATGTTGAAGCCATAGTCGCAATGGAAGGGCGGACGGATCACCGCGCCTTCGCCCACCGCCGCGAGCCGCTCCTGCAACAAGGCATGCCAGCGGGCCGGGCCGTCGGCCAGCGCGGCGTTGTAGCGGGCCAGCCAGCGGTGGTTCGCGGCAAGGTCGGCCTGCAGTCCGGGCGCGCTGGCGTCGTACAGTTCGCCGGCGAGCATCTTGTCCTTCTCGCTGCGCACGGGACTGTCAGTCCTTGAGCGTCCCTTCCCGCGGGTCGCTGGCGGCGTAGACGGAATCCGGATACTCGGCGTCGTGCGGGTGCCTGAGGGCCTGGCGCATGTCCGATGGCAGATGCTCGACGTCGAGGATCACCTTGCCCTCGTGCACCTCGCGGATGGCATCGGCCTTCAGCGTGAAGTCGCCGCCGTTCTCGATGTTCACTACCACCTCGCGGCTGTCCGCGCGTACCTCGCGCACGGCACCCACGCCCAGTTCGCCGTCGGCGACGAACACCATGAAACCCGGTTCGATCGGTTCTTGCATGAGGCTGACCTCGCTGGCTGGACCGCCCGAGTGTGGCGCGGCCGCCGTTGGGGCCGGGTGATGGTCAGGCGGTCACTTCACGTACCTGCAGGACGGCCAGCGCGCGGACGTCCGGCACGCCGATGCCGTTGGGATCGCCGCGCACGAAATGGGTCACGTGGGGCACCGGATCGGCGAAGGCCGCACCGAGCGTGCGCGCCAGCTCGGCGCGGAAGGCGACCATGGCGGGCAGATGCAGATGCTCGATCAGCGACCAGCAGCCGAGCGTGCCGGTGCCGTCGTGCTTGACCGTGTGCAACAGCACATAGCGGCCGGTGCGCCGGGGCATCCAGGTCAGCGACTCGTACAGGGCACGCAGCCGGTGCGTGCCGTAGCCTGCCGCGGCGGCGCGCGACATGTCGCGGCTCAACACGGTGACGTGGAACTCCGGTTTGCGTTGCAGCCGCACGCCATCGATCTGGCAGTGGTCGCCGAATGGCGTACCCATGAGCACGGCCGGCAGCGGCAGCACGAAGGAGCGCTCCGGCGAAAAGCCCGGCCAGGGCAAGGCGGGAAGGGCCCGTTCGTCCATGCGGCGCGAGCGTGCAGTGAGGTTTGTCGATGCGGGGCGAACGGCCACGGGCCGGCGGCGCTTGGTGCCCGCGGGCGGCGGCCCATCCTGTACGCTCAACGACTTTCGGTTGCTCCCCCGGGACCCATGGATTCCAGTACCTGCGCGCACATCGGCATCATCGGATTGGGCTATGTCGGCCTGCCCCTGGCAGTAGAGTTCGGACGCCACTTCGACACGCTGGGCTATGACATCGACGCCGCGCGCGTCACCGAACTGCGCGCGGGGCGCGACCACACGCGGGAAACCACGGCGGACCAGCTGGGCGCCGCCACGCGGCTGTCGTTCACCGATCGCGCGGACGATCTGGCCGCTTGCAACGTCTACATCGTCACCGTGCCGACGCCAATCGACGAGGCGCAGAGACCCGACCTGAAACCGCTGGAGTCGGCCTGCCGCATGCTTGGCCCATTACTTCGGCGCGGCGACCTGGTGGTGTTCGAGTCGACCGTGTACCCGGGCACCACCGAGGAGGTCTGCGTGCCGCTGCTGGCCGCCGGTTCGGGCCTGGCCTTCAACGTCGATTTCTTCTGCGGCTACAGCCCGGAGCGGATCAACCCCGGCGATCATGCGCGACGCGTGACCGACATCGTCAAGTTGACTTCCGGCTCCACGCCCGAGGCGGCCGAGCGGGTCGATGCGCTCTACCGCACCATCATCCGCGCCGGCACGCACAAGACGTCCGCGATCCGCGTGGCCGAATCGGCCAAGGTGATCGAGAACGTGCAGCGCGACGTCAACATCGCGCTGGTCAACGAGCTGGCGCTGATCTTCCACCGGCTCGGCATCGATACCGAGGAAGTACTGGCCGCGGCCGGCACAAAGTGGAACTTCCTGCCGTTCCGCCCCGGCCTGGTCGGAGGCCACTGCATCGGCGTGGATCCGTACTACCTCACCCACAAGGCCGAGGTGACCGGCTACCACCCGGAGCTGATCCTGGCTGCGCGGCGCATCAACAGCCGCATGGGCAGCGTGGTGGCCGACCGCGTGATCCGCCTGATGAGCGAGCGACGCCTGCACATCGTCGACGCGCGCGTGCTGGTGCTGGGCTTCGCCTTCAAGGAGAACTGCCCAGACCTGCGCAACACGCGGGTGATCGACATCGTGCGCGAGTTGGAATCCTCCGCCGCGCAGGTGGACGTGTACGACCCCTGGGTGGATCCGGCCGAGGCCGAGCAATCCTACCGCGTACGGTTGGTGGATGAACCGGGCGAGGGCTACGACGCGATCATCATCGCCGTTGCGCACCGGCAGTTCCACGAGATGGGCGCCGGGCGCATCCGCGCGCTGGGCAAGCCCGGCGCGGTGGTCTACGACGTCAAGTCGGTGCTGCCGCAGGAGGCCGTCGACGGGCGATTGTAGGGTGGGGCGTAGGGTGGGCTTCAGCCCACCACCCCTCGCCGCGACCCACCATGACGGGCTGAAGCCCACCTGCGCTCCGCTGCGTCCGGTTGACCGTCGGGCGTCTAATCCGTACCATTTTGGTCTGGATTAGTCGAGGCTCCCCCATGCTTCGCGTCAGCCGCCTTACCGATTACGCCACGGTCGTGATGACCTGCATCGCCGCGCACCCGCATGACGTGCTCAGTACGGCGCAGATCGCCGACGAGACGCGGCTGGAAGGACCCACCGTGAGCAAGCTGCTGAAGTCGCTGGGTCACGCCGGCCTGGTCGAATCGTTCCGCGGCGTCAACGGCGGCTACCGCCTGGCGCGGCCGGCGCGCGAGATCAGCCTGGCGCAGATCGTCGAGGCGATGGAAGGACCGATCGGCATGACCGAATGCAGCGTCGAAGGGCAGTGCGGCCGCGAAGCCCAGTGCGGCGTGCGCGGCAGCTGGCGGCGCATCAGCAACGTGCTGGACAACGCGCTGCGCGCGGTCAGCCTGGCCGACATGCTGCAACCGCCGCGCCCGGCGGAAACCGTCGTGGCGCTGAGCGAACTGAAGGGCAGGACCCACGCATGACCGCTGAATCCATCGAAACCCGCGCCGACAACACCCTCTTGCGCGACAACGCCGAGGTCGCCGAAGCGCTGGGCCGCAACTACGCGGCCGGCTTCGTCACCGAGATCGAAAGCGAAAGCCTGCCGCCGGGCCTGGACGAGGGCATCATCCGCCAGCTTTCGGCGATCAAGCGCGAGCCGGAGTGGATGACGCAGTGGCGCCTGGCCGCCTTCCGCCACTGGCAGACGATGCCGACGCCGGATTGGGCCAAGCTCAAGATCGACCCGATCGACTACCAGGCGATCAGCTACTACTCGGCGCCCAAGGCCGGCCCCAAGTCGCTGGACGAGGTCGACCCGGCGCTGCTGGAAACCTACGAGAAGCTGGGCGTGCCGCTGCACGAACGCGCCGCACTGGCGGGCGTGGCGGTGGACGCGGTGTTCGACTCGGTGTCGGTGGGCACCACGTTCCGCAAGAAGCTGGCCGAGGCCGGCGTGATCTTCTGCTCGATGAGCGAAGCGATCCGCGAGCATCCCGCGCTGGTGCAGAAATACCTTGGCAGCGTGGTGCCGCAGGGCGACAACTACTTCGCCGCGCTCAACTCGGCGGTATTCTCCGACGGCAGCTTCGTGTTCGTGCCCGAGGGCGTGCGCTGCCCGATGGAGCTGTCGACCTACTTCCGCATCAACGCGCAGAACACCGGCCAGTTCGAGCGCACGCTGATCGTCTGCGAGGATCGCGCGCAGGTCTCCTACCTGGAAGGCTGCACCGCGCCGCGGCGCGACGAGAACCAGCTGCATGCGGCCGTGGTGGAACTGGTCGCGCTCGAGGGCGCGGACATCAAGTATTCGACCGTGCAGAACTGGTATCCCGGCGACGAGAACGGCGTCGGCGGCATCTACAACTTCGTGACCAAGCGCGGCGACTGCCGCGGCGCGGACAGCAAGATCAGCTGGACTCAGGTGGAGACCGGCTCGGCGGTGACCTGGAAATACCCGTCCGTGGTGCTGCGCGGCGACCGCTCGGTCGGCGAGTTCTACTCGGTGGCGCTGACGCATCATTTCCAGCAGGCCGACACCGGCACCAAGATGATCCACATCGGCCGCGACACCAAGTCCAAGATCGTCTCCAAGGGCATCTCCGCCGGACGCAGCTCCAACAGCTACCGCGGGCTGGTGAAGGTGGAGAAGGGCGCCGAGCGCGCGCGCAACTACACCCAGTGCGACTCGCTGCTGATCGGCAAGAAGTGCGGCGCGCACACATTCCCGTACATGGAAGTGAAGAATCCCACGGCGATCGTGGAGCACGAGGCGACCACCTCGAAGATCTCCGACGACCAGCTTTTCTACTGCCGCAGCCGCGGCATCGGCGAAGAGGATGCCGTCTCGATGATCGTCGACGGCTTCTGCAAGCAGGTCTTCCGCGAGCTGCCGATGGAGTTCGCGGTGGAGGCCAAGAAGCTGCTCGAGGTGTCACTGGAAGGCGCGGTCGGCTGATCGCGCCGCATCCCGAATCCCGAATCACAAATCCCGGATCTGACATGCTGAAGATCGAAAACCTGCACGCCCGCGTCGAGGGCAAGGACATTCTCAAGGGCCTTTCGCTGGAGGTGAAGCCGGGCGAGGTGCACGCCATCATGGGCCCCAATGGCGCCGGCAAATCCACCCTGGGCAACGTGCTGTCCGGGCGCGAGGGTTACGAGGTCACCGAAGGCTCCGTGCTGTTCGAGGGTCGCAACCTGCTGGAGCTTGCGCCGGAGGAGCGCGCCGCCGCCGGCGTGTTCCTGGCGTTCCAGTATCCGGTCGAGATCCCGGGCGTGAACAACACCTATTTCCTTCGCGCCGCATACAACGCCCAGCGCAAGGCGCGCGGCGAGGGCGAGCTCGATTCGATGCAGTTCCTCAAGCTGGTGCGCGAGAAGCTCAAGATCATGCAGCTGTCGCCGGACCTGCTCAATCGCGCGGTCAACGAGGGTTTTTCCGGAGGCGAGAAGAAGCGCAACGAGATCTTCCAGATGGCGCTGCTGGAGCCGAAGCTGGCGATCCTGGACGAGACCGACTCGGGCCTGGACATCGACGCGCTCAAGCAGGTGGCCGAGGGCGTCAACGCACTGCGTTCGCCGGAGCGCTCGTTCATCGTGGTGACGCACTACCAGCGCCTGCTCGACTACATCGTGCCCGATCACGTGCACGTGCTGGCCGGCGGACGCATCGTCGAGAGCGGCGATCGCAGCCTGGCGCTCAAGCTGGAAGAGCACGGCTACGCCTGGGTGGCCGAGCATGGCGAGCCGGCCGGGGCGTCGGCATGAACCAGCCGGCCCGCCCGCCGTTCGTCGCCGCACTGGCCGAGGCGCCGCTGCCGGCCAGCGGCGTCGCCTGGCTGGACAAGGCGCGCCGCGAGAATCTCGACGCCTTCGTCGCTGCCGGCCTGCCGGACACGCGCGTGGAGGCGTGGAAGTACACCGCGCTGCGCGCACTCTCGCAGCGCAGCTTCGCCGCCGGCGATGCGCAGGCGCTCAGCCGTGACATCGATCCGGCCCTACTGGCGCTGGCGGGTATCGAAGGGCCTGCACTGGTGTTCGTCAACGGTGTCTACCGGGCCGATCTTTCCATGCTGGATGCGCTGCCTGCCGGCGTCGACCTGCAGCCGCTGTCGCACGCGCTTGCCGCGGACCCCGAATCGCTGCGTTTCACCCTGTCGCGCCATTACCGCGAACCGGGCGATGCGTTTGCCCGGCTCAACGGTGCGTTCGCCCACGACGGCGCGGTACTGCGCGTGGCGGCGGGAGCAAAGATCTCCGTGCCGCTGCGCCTGGTGTTCGTCGGCGCGGCCGCCGGTGCCGAGATCGCGTGGCACGTGCGCCATCTGGTCGAATTGGGCGAGGGCGCCGAACTGACGTTGATCGAACAGCATCTGGGCGCTGGCGAACAGGCGCACCTGGGCACCCAGCTCGGCGATGTCACCCTGCACGCCGACGCAACTTTGCACCACGTGGGGCTGCAGCAGGCGGGGGCCGGCAGCAGCCTGGTGCGGCGCAGCCATTACCGGCTCGGCGCACGTGCGCAGACGCACCTGCACGCGCTGGAGCTGGGCGGCACGCTGGCACGCCACGACCTGCGCGCGGAGCTGGTCGGCGATGCCGCCGGCTTCCACGGCCATGGCGCGTTCCTGCCGGACGGGCGCCAGCACATGGATATCCAGCTGGCGATTGGCCACCAGGCGCGCAACACGGTTTCTTCCTCGACCTGGCGCGGCGTGGCGAGCGGCCGCGGTCGCGGCGTGTTCCGCGGCGCCATCGTGGTCAACACCGGCGCCGACGGCGCCGACGCCGTGCTGGGCAACAAGAACCTGTTGTTGTCGCCGCAGGCGGAGATCGATACCAAGCCGGAGCTGGAAATCTACGCCGACGAAGTGAAGGCCGCGCACGGCGCCACGGTGGGCCAGCTTGACGAGCGCGCGTCGTTCTACCTTCGCTCGCGCGGCATTCCCGAGCCCCAGGCACGCACCCTGCTGACCACCGCCTTTGCCCGCGCCCCGTTCGAGTCGTTGGCCAGCGAGAGGTTGCGCGAGCACATCGACCAGTTGCTGCTGGCCCGGCTACCTGCGTGAGCCGCTCGCCCCGCCCCGCACTTCCGGTTCAAGGGCGAGGGTGGGCAAGCGGGCCGCGGTGACTGGCCAACCCGACATTCCTTCACACCCGGCAGGCTAAAACATCGTGATCCCTTCTTCACAACACGAGACATCGATGTCCGCCACCGCCGCTCACGCCCATCCGGCACCCGCCGCCTTCGATGTCGCGCGCGTCCGCGCCGATTTCCCCCTGCTCGCGCGTAGCGTGCACGGCAAGCCGCTGGCCTACCTGGACAACGCCAACACCAGCCAGAAGCCGGCGGCGGTGATCGAAGCGGTGGACGCGCACTATCGCCTGCACAACGCCAACGTCTCGCGCGCCGTGCATCAGCTGGGCGAGGAAGCGACGCTGGCCTACGAGGGCGCGCGCGACAAGTTGGCACGGTTCATCAATGCGTCGCGTAACGAACTGGTGCTGACCTCCGGTACCACCCAGGCGATCAACCTGGTTGCCTACAGCTTCGCGTTGCCGCAGCTGAAGCCGGGCGACACGATCCTGACCACGCTGATGGAACACCACGCCAACATCGTGCCGTGGCAGCTGGTCGCCCAGCGCAGCGGCGCGGCGGTGAAATTCGCGCCGATCAACGAGCGTGGCGAGCTGATCGTCGAGCGCTACCTGGAGATGCTCACGCCCGAGGTGAAGCTGGCCTGCGTGGCGCAGGTCTCCAACGTGCTGGGTACGGTCAACCCGGTGCGCGAGATCGCCCGCGAGTGCGGGCGCCGTGGCATTCCGCTGCTGGTCGACGGCTCCCAGGCCGTGCCGCACCGGCCGGTCGACGTGCAGGCGCTGGGCTGCGATTTCTACGCCTTCACCGGGCACAAGATGCTCGGCCCCACCGGCACCGGCGCGCTGTGGGCGCGGCGTGCACACCTGGACGCGATGCCGCCGTTCTTCGGTGGCGGCGACATGATCCGGCAGGTGCGCGTGGACGGCACCACCTTCGCCGACCCACCGCACAAGTTCGAGGCGGGCACGCCCAACATCGCCGGCTTCGTCGGCCTGGGCGCGGCAGTGGACTATTACCGCTCGCTGGATCTGAACGCCATTCACGCCTGGGAGCAGCAATTGCTCACCTACGCCACCGGGCGCCTGCACGAGGTGCCGGGGTTGCGGATGTTCGGCGAGGCGCCCGAAAAAGAGCCGGTGATCTCGTTCCTGATCGAAGGCACGCAGTCGACCGACCTGGCGACCCTGCTGGACCTGGAAGGCGTGGCCGTGCGCTCGGGCCACCACTGCGCGCATCCGCTGATGCAGCACTTCGGCGTGCCCTCCACGCTGCGCGCGTCGCTTGCGTTCTACAACACGATGGAAGAGATCGACGTGTTCGTGGCGGCGCTGCTCAAGGTGCGCAAGCTGCTGATGTGACACCCCGCCGGTTCTTGCAGGAGCTCACTTGTGGGCGATGTCTTTCCGGCAGGCAGCCAAAGAGCATCGCCCACAAGTGGACTCCTACAGTGAGCCGTCGGGGGCTATGCGCCATATGGTGTTGCCCACGTCGTCGGCGACCAGCAGTGCGCCGTCGCGCGCCACCGCCACGCCGACCGGGCGCCCTCGCGCGTGGCCACCCTCGTCGACGAAGCCGGTCAATACGTCCTGCGGTGGGCCGGCGGGCTTTCCATCGGTGAATGGCACGAAGATGACCCGGTAGCCGCTCAACGGCTTGCGGTTCCACGAGCCGTGCTGGCCGACGAAGGCGCCGTTGCGGTATTGCGGCAACAATCCGGCGCCATAGAACGCCAGGCCCAGCGACGCGGTGTGCGCGCCCAGCGCGTAGTCCGGCACCACGGCGCGGGCCACCTGCGCCGGATTCTGCGGCTCGACCCGCTCGTCCACGTGGCTGCCGTAGTAGCTGTACGGCCAGCCGTAGAAGGCGCCCTCGCGTACTGCGGTCATGTAGTCGGGCACCAGGTCGCTGCCCAGCTCGTCCCGTTCGTTGACGGCCACCCACAACGCTTCGCTCGTCGGTTGCCAGGCCATGCCGACCGGGTTGCGCAGGCCGGTGGCGAACACCTGGGTGGCGCCGGTGGCCGGGTCGATCTCCAGGATGCGCGCGCGGTCCCGCTCCACGGCCAGGCCGTTCTCTGCGGCGTTGCTGTTGGAGCCGACACTGACGTACAGCCGCTTGCCGTCGGGGCTGGCGACCACGTTCTTGGTCCAGTGGTGGTTGATCGGGCCGGCGGGCAGGTCGGCGATCCGGGTGCCGGCCGCATCGATGCGCGTCTCGCCTTCGCGGTAGGGAAAGCGCAACAGCGCATCGGTGTCCGCCACGTACAGCACGTTTCCGACCAGCGCCATGCCGAAGGGCGAATGCAGGTGGTCGAGCAGCACGCTGCGGGTCTCGGCCACGCCATCGCCATCGGCATCGCGCAGCAACGTGATGCGGTCGGGACTGGGCACGGCGGCGCCCGCGCGCTTCTGCACCCAGTGCATCACCCAGCCCCTGGGCCCGCTCGCATCCTGCGGGCGCGGCGGGGCGTTGGTCTCGGCCACCAGTACGTCGCCGTTCGGCAGCACGAGGAGCCAGCGCGGGTGCTCCAGGCCGCGCGCGAAGGCCTGCACGGCCAGGCCGGGGGCCGCCGTGGGCCGGGCGCCGGACTGCCAACCTTCGGCCGGAGCGATGTCTACCGTGGGAATCGGTGCTGGGTTGGGCCGCGGCAGCACGGGATCGGGGCCCATGCCGGCCGTTACCGGCAGGCGCGCACGCACGCCGCAAGCTGCGAGCGCCAGCAGGCAGGGGACGAGCCAGAACGGGTGGCGAGTGAATGGCACCGGAGGATCTCCAAGGGGCGCCAGTGGAACGGCTGCGGCAGGAAAGCCGCGTGAACCGCCACGCAGCGCGCGGCCTGCTCCAGGTCAACGCCTGTCCGGTGGCCGCCGCTATCATGGCGCCATGAGCATCTTTCCCACGCCCACCCTCCGTGCCGCCACCGTGGCCGACATTCCCGCCGTGGTCGCGCTGGTCGAATCGGCCTATCGCGGCGAATCGGGCCGGCGCGGCTGGACCACCGAATCGGAGCTGCTGGACGGCCAGCGCACCGATGCGGCCGACGTCGCCGGGGCCATTTCCCGTCCGGACAGCCGCATTCTGCTGCTGGAGCGCGACGGCCACCTGCTGGCCAACTGCCACCTCGAACGCAAGGGCGAGGCCGTGTACTTCGGCATGTTCGCGGTCGACCCCGTGCTGCAGGCCGGCGGCCTGGGCAAATGGCTGCTGGGCGCGGCCGAACGCATGGCGCGCGAGGATTGGGGCTGCCGCCTGATGGAAATGACGGTGATCGTGCAGCGCGACGACCTGATTGCCTGGTACGAGCGCCGCGGCTATCGGCGTACCGGCACCTTCAAGCCCTTTCCCTACGGGCAGGAGCGCTTCGGCATCCCGCGCCGCGACGACCTGCGCTTCGAATTGCTGGTCAAGGAACTGGCCGGGGTGGCGGCATGAGCCTGGCCGCGCAGGGCTGGGTGCGCGTGTGCGCGCAGGACGAGTTGCTGCCGGGCGAGTTCAAGGTGGTGTTCGACGGCGACACGCCCATTGCGGTCTACAACATCGACGGCGAGCTCTATGCGATCGAGGACGTCTGCACCCACGACGGCGGCGACCTGGCCGGCGGCGAGGTGTTCGGGTTCGAGGTCGAGTGCCCGCGCCACGGCGCGCGCTTCGACCTGCGCACCGGCGCGGTAACCCGTCCCCCCGCCTACGAGCCGATCGCCAGCTTTCCGGTGCGCCGGGAAGACGGCGCGGCCTGGACTCGCGACGATCGTTGACGGCGTCGCTGCCGGACGCTGCTGATTCGGGCCGAGCATCGGTGCGCCGGAGCGAAATCCGGGGCCCTCTCACGGAGGCGACCTCGAAAAGCCGGTCGATCTTCTCTGGAAGCCCACTTGCGCTCGGCCGTGAGGCTGACGCTCCGGGTGGTCGCGCACAGGTGCGCTCCTACAGAGGTTCGAGGCAGCAGGCTTGAGCGAGTTGCCTGAGGCGGCGGGGCTTTCGCAGGGCGGCGCGACTGTGCTTTGCGTTCCTGGCGGCATGACCTCTGGCCTATGTGACCCGCGCGCGGATGACGCACGCTGCGCGCTTGCGGTGGTCACCCGGGGGAGGGAGCGGCTGCCAGCGTCCTGGACAGGGGAGATCGCCAGATGAAACCGACCGTAACCGGATGGCTGGGCGCGCTCGCGCTGTGCGGCACGTTCGCCTTGCCCGCCCTGGCGCATGCCCAGGCCCAGCCTGCGCCTGCGCCTGCGACCAGCGTGGCCGCGCCCGCGCCTGCGCCGATTCCCTTCGCGCCCGCCAACGCCTCGGCGCCGCACGTGCCCAGCGCACCGGACGCCTGGGGCGGTCCGCGCACCGGCAACGAGCCGACGCTGTCCGACCGCGTGGTCGACTACCGGATCGACGCCGAACTCGATGCCACCAGGCACGCCATCACCGGCAAGCAACAGCTGACCTGGCGCAACCGCAGTGACCGCGAGGTGCGCAGCGTCTACGTGCACCTGTACCTCAATGCCTTCCAGAACGAGGGCAGCACCTTCTTCACCGAGCGCGAGGTCCTCAACGCGCACAGCCGCTCGCGCGGCGCGGCCAAGCTGGAGAAGGGCCAGTGGGGCTGGATCGACCTCAAGCAGGTCAGCCAGGACGGGACGGCGCTCAAGTGGACGTTCGTGCATCCGGACGGCGGCCCCAAGACCGACCAGACGGTCGCACGCATCGACCTGGCCCAGCCGGTGCCGGCTGGCGGCACGCTGACGCTGGACATGGAATTCCTCAGCCAGTTGCCGCGCGTGGTCGAGCGCACCGGCTGGTGGGGCGACTTCAACCTGGTGGCGCAGTGGTTCCCCAAGATCGGCGTGCTGGAGCTGCCCGGCGAGCGCGGCGCCACGCAGGTGCGCTGGAACGTGCACGAGTTCCATTTCAACAGTGAGTTCTACGCGGACTTCGGCCGCTTCGACGTCACCCTGACCGTACCCAGCGACTACACCGTGGGCGCGGTGGGCGAGCAGCAGGGTGCGCCGGTGACCGCCAATGGCAAGACCACCTACCACTACGTACAGGGCGACGTCCACGACTTCGCCTGGCTGGCGGCCAAGGGCTACAAGGCGCTGGACGGCACCTGGCAGAGGCCGGGCAGCCCGAAGGTCGCCGTTCGCGTGCTCTATCCGCCCGAGTACGCCGCCAGCGCGCAGCCGGTGCTCAAGGCCAGCACCGATTCGCTGACCTATTTCTCCGACACGCTGGGGCCGTATCCCTACCGCACGCTGACCGCCGTCGTGCCGCCCTACAACGCGTCGGAGGCCGGTGGCATGGAGTATCCGACGTTCTTCACCACCGACGGCTTCACCAACGTGACGCCCGGCACCGCCAGCCGGTACGCGATCGACTTCGTCACCATCCACGAGTTCGGCCACGGCTACTTCTATGGCCTGCTTGCCTCGAACGAATTCGAGGAACCGCTGCTGGACGAAGGCCTCAACGAATATTGGGACCAGCGCATGCTGCGCGCGCGCCATCAGGACATCGACCTGACCAGCGAGGGCCTCCGGCGGATCGGCTTCGCGCCGTCGATCAGCGGCTTCGCAATGGAGCGGATCACCGCGGACCTCAAACACCCCTACGACCCGCTCGGGCGGAACGCCTGGGACCGCTATTCCAGCAGCAGCTACGGCACCGTCTATTCGCGCACCGCCACCGCCATGCACGATCTGGAGGAGCGGCTCGGCACGAGGGTGACCGAACGTGCCTTCCGCGAGTATTACCGGCGCTGGCACTTCCGCCATCCGTCGGCGGCCGACCTGCGTGCGACGCTGATCGACGTCTCCGGCGATGCCAGGACGGTCAACGAAATCTTCGACCAGTACGTCTACGGCACCGCTCGCATCGATGATCGCGTTGCCAGCATCGACAGCGAGGAACTGCTGCCGCCGGCCGGCAGCACGCTCGCCGGCGGCAAGCGCGCCGGCGGCGACAACGCCGCGCTGGACAAGCGCATCGACAAGCAGCGCAAGGATTGGGCGAAGGCCCACCCGAATGCCAAGCCAGGCACCGGGCCGTTCCCCTGGCGCAGCATCGTGAGCGTGGTGCGCGAGGGCGCGCCGGTGCCGCAGACGCTGCGCGTGACCTTCGCCGACGGCAGCCATCAGGACATGCGCTGGAACGATGATCGCCGCTGGGCGCGCTTCGAGTTCACCGGCCCGAGCAAGGTGGTGTCGGCGGAGCTCGATCCGCAGCGCAGGATCTACCTGGATGCGGACAAGTTGAACGACAGTCGTTCGGTCGAGACCAACGGTGACGCGTCGCGCCGCTGGAGCGCCGATTTCGCCGCCTTCGTACAGGCCTTCTTCTCCATGCTGGTGTCGCTGTGATGATGACCTCGACTGCCCGACGTACCGATGTGGGTGCCGTCCTGCGCGCACCCATCGCCGCCCTGCAGTGGCGCCTGCTGCTGCTGTGGCTGGTGTTGCTGCTGTTGCCCACCGCGATGGCCGCACTGCCGTTGTGGCGGGCGCTGGCCGATCTGCTCGACCATTCCGTGCATGCCGCGGCATGGGCAAGCCATTTCGATGGGCTGATGTTCGGCGACGTGATGAACGGACTGGGCCGCGGCGGCGCCTGGTTCCATGGGTCGCTGATGCTGGCGGCTGCGTTCGCATGGCTGTTGGGGCCCTTCCTGGCCGGCATGACCGTGGACGCCGGCCGTGCCGGTCGCGTGCTGGGCTTCGGCCAGCTGCTGCAATCGGGGGTGATCGAGTACGGCCGCATGTTTCGCGTGATGCTGTGGTCGCTGCTGCCCTATGCCATCGCCATCGGCCTGGGCGCGGTGGCCATCGGCGCGGCGCACAAATCCGCCGGGCACGCGGTATTGCAGAGCACCGCCGACCGCTACCAGCACACGGCGTTGTGGGTGCTGGGAGTCCTTTTCGTGCTGGCCCATGCGGTGGTCGAGTCGTCGCGCGCGGCCTTCATCGTCGATGCGGGCCTGCGTTCGGCGACCCGCGCGCTGGGTCGCGGCTTCATGCAACTGCTGCGCCGTCCGCTGGGTACGCTGCTGAGCTATCTGGTGATCGGCGCGATCGGCTATGCGATTGCCCTGGCTTTCGGCATCGGCCGCGTGCAGACGACGGCCGTGGGGCCGGGGGGCTTCCTGCTGGCGCTGCTGTTCACGGAGCTGGCCATGCTGGCGATCGGCTGGACCCGTATCGCCCGGATGTTCGCACTTGCGGCGGTGGGGCGGTCCCTGGCGCCGCGGCGCGGGGGGCTCCCGCCGGCGTTGTGAGATCGAAAGCTTGCTTCTCAGGCGTTGGTGTTGAGCGCGCAGGCCGTTGGCAGCGGTCGAAGCGACCCTGGCCCGTGACCCTGCCGAAGGAGGGTGACCGACCTTCGCTGATGCCTACGCCCAGGCCCGACGCGGTTCGCGGTAGGGCGGGTAATAGGCGAACACATGGTTGTGGCTGCCGTAGAAATCCATGTCTTCGATGTGCTCGCCGCCGAGCCGTTCGGCGACGCGGTCGGACGCCTCGTTGCCGATGCGTACCAGGCTGATCACGCGCGGGGCGTGCAACTGGTTCCAGGCGAAATCGAGTACGGCATGGCCCGCTTCGGTGGCGTAACCGAGGTGGCGGAACTCCGGCTTGAGCATCCAGCCCAGCTCCAGGTCCGGCCAGCCTTCGGGGTGCATCAGGCCGGCGCGGCCGATGAACTGGCCGGTGTCCTTCACTTCCAGCGCCCACATGCCACAGCCGCGCAGCTCCCAATGACCCAGCAGCATGGCCAGCGAACGCCACGCGCCGGTGCGATCCAGCGGCTGGCCATCGCCGATCCAGCGGGTGCTGTCGGGGTCGGCGAGCATCGCGGCGTAATCGTCGAAGTGGCGCGCGGCCAGCGCGGTCAGGCGCAGGCGCGGCGTTTCGAGGGTGGGTATGTCGGACATCATCGGTCGGTTTCGCTGCCGTTACTTGAGCAATCGGCTCAGCGCACGCGTACTTGAGGCCAGGCTCTGGGCCCAGTCGAATCCGATGATTTTCTCACCGGTGGCCGCGTCGATAAAGTCCTCCGCCTGGCCCGGCGGCAGCAGGTGGCGGTAATCCACGGTCAGCTCGGTACCGGCCGGCAGGTCGGCCAGGGCGAATACGAAGCCCAGGTGCCACAGCCCGTTCGGCTCGAAGCTGTGATTGATGTAGCACTCGTCGGGCCAGTCCGGCGACAACGTGTAGCGGTCCTCGAACCAGCGCGCACTGGCGTAGGCCAGCTCCGGCCGCGCCGCCACGTCGGCGTGGCTCCAGGTGCGGTCGATCGCGTCCGGCGCGGTGACGATGCGCCCGGCGGCCACGTCCTCGTCGAGGAACAGCCCCTTGCCGGCGCCGCCGATGGTCGAGGCGGCAATGCGGTAGCGCGGGAGGATCATGGTGGGCCGGTAGCGTGGAAAGCGCGCGAGTGTAGCGCAAGCGCGACGCCGGCCCGTGGCCGGGTCCAACCGGCCGGGTGGGTGCCCATCCCTGGGCGGGGGCCACTGCCATGGCGGAGGGAGCGCTCCGCGCTCCGACGAACGGTTGAACCTGGATGAAGCGGGAAGGAACGCCCGAGGCGTCCGCTCCAGCCCCTCCCCGAGCCGGGCTCGGGAAGGGGCAAGGCGTGGTCCGGTCAGCCCTTGGCGACGGCCTTGGCCTTGTGGTGCGCCTTCCTGGCCGACGCGGCCTTCGGCGGCGGCAGGTCGCCGCTGAAACGGATCGCGTCACGGTTGCGCTCGATGGTGCCCTTGCCGATGCCCTTGACCTGGGCGAGGTCTTCCACGCGCTTGAACGGGCCATGCGCCTGGCGCCAGGCGACGATCGCCTGCGCCTTGGACTGGCCGATGCCGTCCAGCGACTTGGCGATGGTCGCCGCGTCGGCCTTGTTGACGTTGACCGGCGTGGCGGCGAAAGCCGGCAGCGCGAACGAGGCCGCGAGGGTCAGCGCGAGCAGCAGGTTGCGGAACTTCGATTGCATGGGTTTCCCTCCCTGGGAGTGCGTTGGACGGCACCGTTGCCGTCCCGGAAGTGTGGCCGTCCGCGCGACCGGCTGCCGTCGGCGCGCGGCGTGGTTTTCGGGCGGAGCCGGTCGCGCGCGCCTGTCGGCGATGCCCGACGGCGGTGTGAGCGTGACGGGCGCCGCCGGTGCCGCTGGTACACTAGAACGCTTCCCGTACGTACTTTTAAGGAGTCTGCCCATGGATACCGCGCGCCTGTCCGGTTTCATCGGTGGCTTGTGGGACGACGAGGTCGTGCCGCAGCTGGTCGAATACATCCGCATTCCCAACAAGTCCCCGATGTTCGACGCCAAGTGGGTCGAGCACGGCTACATGGACAAGGCGGTGGACCTGCTCGAGCGCTGGGCGCGCGGCAAGCTGGCCGCGCTGCCGGGGGCGACGCTGGAGGTGGTGCGACTGCCCGGGCGTACGCCGCTGATCTACATCGACGCGCCAGCGACCCTGCCCGGCTGCGAGGACACGGTGATGCTCTACGGCCACCTCGACAAGCAGCCGGAAATGACCGGCTGGGCCGAGGGCCTGGGTCCGTGGACGCCGGTGATCAAGGGCGACAAGCTCTACGGTCGCGGCGGCGCCGACGATGGCTACGCGATGTTCGGTTCGCTTTCGGCGCTGCTGGCGCTGGCTGAGCAGGACATCCCGCGCGCGCGCTGCGTGATCATGATCGAGGCCTGCGAGGAATCGGGCAGCTACGACCTTCCGCACTACGTCGACCATCTGGCCGCGCGCATCGGCAACCCCTCGCTGGTGGTCTGCCTGGATTCGGGCTGCGGCAACTACGACCAGTTGTGGCTGACCACCTCGCTGCGCGGCATGACCGGCGGCGAGCTGACCGTGCAGGTGCTGGAGGAGGGCGTGCATTCGGGCGACGCGTCCGGCGTGGTGCCGTCCAGCTTCCGCATCCTGCGCGAAATCCTGTCGCGGCTGGAGGACCCGGCCACCGGCAAGATCAAGCCGCAGGAGCTGTACGTGGAGGTTCCGCCGCAGCGCGTCGAGCAGGCCCGCCGCTCCACCGAGGTGCTGGGCGAGGCGGTGTACGACAAGTTCCCCTTCGCCGAGGGCATGCAGCCGGTCAGCAAGGACCTGGTCGAACTGGTGCTCAACCGTACCTGGCGCCCGCAGCTGGCGGTCACCGGCATCGGCGGCATGCCGGCGCTGGAAAGCGCCGGCAACGTGCTGCGCCCCTTCACCGCGGTCAAGCTGAGCCTGCGCGTGCCGCCGACCCTCAACGGCGCCAAGGCCGGCAAGTTCCTCAAGGAGCTGCTGGAAAAGGATCCGCCCTACGGTGCCAAGGTCAGCTTCAAGCTGGAGAAGGACGGCAGCGGCTGGAACGCGCCGCAGCTCTCGCCGTGGCTGGAGCAGGCGGTGGCCGAAGCCTCCGAGCATTACTTCGGTGCCCCCGCGGCTTACATGGGCGAAGGCGGCTCGATCCCGTTCATGGGCATGCTCGGCGAGAAGTTCCCGCAGGCGCAGTTCCTGATCACCGGCGTGCTGGGGCCGCATTCCAATGCGCACGGACCGAACGAGTTCCTGCACATCCCCACCGGCAAGAAGGTGAGCATGGTGGTGGCCGAGGTCGTGGCGCGCCACGGCGAGCAGGCCAAGCGCGGCTGACATGGCCGGGCCGACCGACACGCTCGCCGCGCGCTGGACCGCCGTGCGCGAGCGCGTGGACGCCGCCTGCCGCGAGAGCGGGCGCGACCCGGCGGAGGTGGCCGTGCTCCCGGTCAGCAAGACCTTCGGGGCGCCGATGGTGCGCGAGGCGGCCGCGCTGGGCCTGGCCCGCTTCGGCGAGAACAAGGTGCAGGAGCTGCGCGAGAAGACCGCGGCACTGGCCGACCTGCCGCTCGAGTGGGTACTGATCGGCCATCTGCAGACCAACAAGGCCAGGGACGTGGCGCGGCTGGCCAGCGAGGTGCAATCGCTGGACCGGCTGGAACTGGCCCAGGCGTTGCACCGACGCCTGGAGCCCGAAGGCCGCACGCTTGACGTACTGGTGCAGGTGAAGACCTCGCCCGAGCAAAGCAAACACGGGCTGCCGCCGGACGAACTGCCAGGCTTGCTCGATCGCCTGCGCGATTATCCTACGTTGCGCGTGCGCGGGCTGATGACCATGGCCGTGCAGTCGGACGATGCCGATGCGGTGCGCGCCTGTTTCCGCCAGCTGCGTGATTTGCGCGATGCCGCGGCAGGGTGGGGTCATGTGTTGCCGCGATTGTCGATGGGCATGAGCGGTGACTTCCCGCTGGCCATTGCCGAGGGCGCCACTGAGGTGCGCATCGGGACCGCCATCTTCGGGCGGCGCTGAGCCTGGCTTTCCTGCTGGAACCGCACCTGTTCGCGACCGGAACTCCGAGGTCGCGCACAAGTGCGCTCCTACAGGGATCAGGCGGTTGCCTGCCTGGCGTGCTCGCAGTCACACCGCTGCGTGAACGTCTCGAAACGCCAGGGTCTGCTTAACGTCAATCCAACATTCGGGCGAAGGCCCTTTGCTAACGTCGGTCCCCTCGCTCAAACCGCCACGGCGGCCTTGGCCAAGCCCCGACCCGCAAAGGGATTTTCCTGCATGCTCCGCCAGCGCCTGATTGCAACCGCCGCCCTGTTTGCCGCGTTGCTTGCGATCGCGCCCGCGCATGCCGCCGAACGCACGGTCCCGACTGCTGCCGTTGCCCCACTGCTGGCTCCGTTACCCGTTGCCAACCTCGCGCCGGCGCTCGCCCACGCGACGCTGCCGGCCGATCCTGTCGCGCTGATGCAGGCGAAGAAGGGCGGTCCGGTCGAGGAGGCTTCCCGCTTGCGCCAGGCGCTGGTGGCGCTGGCGATGCAGCTGCGCGACGTACGCTACGTCCGTGGTGGCCACTCGCCCGCGACCGGCTTCGATTGCAGCGGTTTCGTCCGCTACGTGTTCGCCCACGCGATCGGGCTGAAGCTGCCGGCCAATTCCGCGCGCCAGTTCCTGGCCGGCGTCAAGGTCAAGCGCGGTGACATGCAGCCGGGCGACCTGGTGTTCTTCCACACCCGCGGCAAGAAACGCATCTCGCACGTGGGCATCTACCTGGACAATGGCCGCTTCATCCACTCGCCCTCCGCGGGCAAGTCGGTGGAGGTGTCCCGCCTCGACGAGGCCTACTGGGCCAGGCGTTTTGCCGGCGCCCGCCGGCCCGAGCGCATCGCGCAGAACGGTTGAGCGAAACGCCACGCGGTTTCCGCAGTCCGGCCGCCAACAGGCGGCCTTTTTTCGGCCTGGCAGCGCGAAGCCGCCCTCGGGACGGGCGCCGATTCCCTGTAGGAGCCCGCTTGCGGGCGATGCTCTTGCTGCCGTTCGCCTCGATGCAAAGCGCATCGCCCGCGACGGGGTCCTACGGAGGCAAGGGTTGCCCGTGCAGGACGGATGATCGGTTACCCTTCGTTGACTGCCAGCGGAACACCCATGCCTTTCCAACTGCCCCCCGTTACCCGCAACCTGTTGATCGCCAACGTCGCCGTCTACCTGCTGCAGATGCTGCTGGGCGACGTGCTGGTACTGCATTTCGCGCTGTGGCCCTGGGGGCCTGACCATTTCGCGCAGACGGCCGATGGCCTGGTCGCCGTCGGCTTCCGCCCGTGGCAGCTGGTCAGCTATGCCTTCATGCATGGCGGCACCACGCATATCCTGTTCAACATGCTGGCGCTGTGGATGTTCGGCGGGCCGATCGAGCGGTTGTTCGGCGGGCGCGAGTTTCTGCTGTATTACTTCGTCTGCCTGATCGTGGCGGCGCTGTCGCAGTTGCTGGTGGTGCACTGGTTCACCCACGGCTTCTACCCGACGCTGGGTGCGTCGGGCGCGATCTTCGGCCTGCTGCTGGCGTTCGGCATGATGTATCCGCACGAGAAGATGATGCTGATCTTCCTGCCGGTACCGATGCCGGCCTGGCTGTTCGTGACCGGCTACGCCGTGATCGAGCTGGTGCTGGGCGTGACCGGAACGCAGGCGGGCGTGGCGCATTTTGCCCATCTGGGCGGCATGCTCGGTGGCTACCTGCTGATCGAGTACTGGCGCGGCCGGCTTCCGCTCAAACCCAAGCGCCGCTTGATGCGCTGACCCTTCCTTTTCTCACGGACCCACCATGACCGAGCAATTGCAGCGGCAGCTCACGCCGCGCCACATCACCTTCATGGCGCTGGGCATGTGCATCGGTGCGGGCCTGTTCCTGGGCTCGGCCAGCACCATCAAGCTGGCCGGTCCGTCGGTGCTCATTGCCTACCTGTTCGGCGGGGCGATGATCTTCGTGATCATGCGCGCGCTGGGCGAGATGGCGGCCTTCGAGCCGGTGGCCGGCTCCTTCAGCGCTTATGCGCACAAGTACCTGGGACCGTTCGCCGGCTACCTCACCGGGTGGAACTACTGGGTGCTGATGATGGGCGTGGGCATCGCCGAGAGCACGGCGGTGGGCATCTACATGAAGGACTGGTACCCGGAGCTGCCGCAGTGGATCTGGGCGTTCGCTTCCGTGGCAATGATCGGCGGACTCAACCTGATGGCGGTGAAGGTCTATGGCGAGCTGGAGTTCTGGTTCGCGCTGATCAAGGTGCTCACCGTGGTGCTGATGATCCTGGGCGGCTTCGGCATCATCTGGCTGGGCTGGGGCAATGGCGGGCAGCCGCTGGGCATCGCCAACCTGTGGACGCACGGTGGCTGGTTCCCCAACGGCTTCACCGGCATGGTGCTGGCGTTGCCGGTGCTGGTGTTCTCCTTCGGCGGCATCGAGACCATCGGCATGGCCGCGGCCGAGGCGGCGCATCCGGAGCGCACCATCCCGCGAGCGGTCAACTCGGTGATCTGGCGCATCCTGATCTTCTACATCGGCTCGCTGTTCGTGATCATGGCGATCTATCCCTGGAACGAGCTGGGCACGCAGGGCAGTCCGTTCGTCACCACGTTCGCCAAGCTGGGCATCTCGCAGGCGGCCGGAGTGATCAACTTCGTGGTGATCACCGCGGCGCTGTCGAGCTTCAACTCCACCACTTTCAGCGGCAGCCGCATGCTGCACAGCCTGGCCAGCAAGGGCCAGGCGCCCGCCGCGATGGGTCGCCTGAACACGAGCGGCGTGCCGGTGCGCGGCGTGCTGGTGACGATCGGCTTTCTGTTGTTGGGCGTGCTGATGAACTACCTGGTGCCCGAACGCATCTTCGGCATGGTCATGTCGATCCTGGCGTTCAACACCGTGTGGACCTGGGGCACCGTGCTGGTGGCGCACTGGCGCTTCCGCCGGCAGCAAACCGAGCTACTGCCATTCCGCCTGCGACTGTGGCCGCTCTCCAGCGTCCTGGCGCTGGCCTTCCTGGCGTTCGTGCTGGTGATGCTCGGCTACAGCCCCGACACGCGCGTGGCGCTGTACGTCGGCGTGGCCTGGGTGGCGGTGCTGACCGTGGCGTACTGGGGATTCGGCGTCCATCGGCGGATGCGCTCGACGCTCGTGGCTGCGTAGCAAGCGGGTTTGCGGGAGCGCCAAACGTAGGCTGGACTTCAGCCCACCGGCAAGTTTGCGGGGCGATCCAAAGGTGGGCTGAAGCCCACCCTACGTTCCAGCAGTGCGAAGTCCACCGCCGCGGCGGCGTGCAATGCCGCGGTGTCGAAGACAGGCACGCCCGCTTCGGCATCGCCCAGCAGCAGGCCCAGTTCGGTGCAGCCCAGGATGGCGCCCTGGGCGCCGGCGCGGACGCCGTCGGCAATGAGCTGCAGCAGGTATTGCCTGGCCTGCGGGTGGAACTGGCCAGCGCAGAGCTCTTCATAGATCACCCGGTGCAGTTCGGCGCGCTGCGACGGTTCGGGCACCAGGCAGCGAACGGCGTGATCGCGCCGCATGCGTTCGCGAAAGAACGGCTGCTCCATGGTGAATGCGGTGCCGAGCAGCAGCACCGTGTCCAGCCCCAGGGCGTGGATCGCCCGGCCGGTAGCGTCCACGATATGCAGCAGCGGCAGTGCCGTCGCTGCCGCCACGGTGTCAGCCACGATGTGCATGGTATTGGCGCTGATCAGGATGCAATCGGCGCCGCCGGCTTGCAGGCGGCGCGCGGATTCGGCCAGCAATGCGCCGGCGCCATCCCAGTCGCCGGCGCGCTGGCAGGCGGCGATGACCGAGAAGTCCAGGCTGTCCAGCAGCAGACGCGCCGAATGCAGTGGGCCGAGGCGGTCGCGCACACCGCGGTTGATCAGACGGTAGTACTCCACCGTCGATTCCCAGCTCATGCCGCCGATCAGGCCGATAGTGCGCATGCCGTTTCCTTCGCGATGGAGGCCTGGTATGGACCCACGTGGGCGCTCGCCTCAACGGCCCGCGCCGTACGGTTGCCGTGGGGTGGGCTTCGGCCCACCGGGATCTGCGGCGGTGTGTGGGGCTGAATCCCACCCTGCGTGTCAACGCAGGGCGAGGAAGTCGGGACTGGCGACGAAGCGGACGGCGTCCAGGCGCAGGCGCGATTGCGGCAGGGCGGTGAGCAGGGCCTGGCGTTCGGCTTCCAGGGTGGCGATTTCGGCGGAGCTGATCGAGGGGTTGACCGCGCGCAGCGCGCGCAGGCGCGACAGTTCCGCATCCAGCGTGGCGGTGGCCTGGGCGAGCGCGTCGGCGATGTGTTCCTGCGCGCGCTGGCTGGCGATCGCCTCGGCTTTTTCCAGCATCGGCGGCACCAGCTTGGACAGGAACTTGCGGTAGCGCGCCACCTCGATGTTGCGGTCGGCGGCCTTGCGCACGGCCGCTTCGCTGGGCTCGAAGCCGGCGCGCTCGGCCAGGCGGGTATCGATGGTCACCACCAGCGGCAAGGTGGGCAGGAAGCGTTCGGCATCCAGCGCGCGATCGGCCACGCACTCGAGCAGGAACACCGCCTGCAGCAGAGCGCTGCGCGGCGGCAGTGCGTCGTCGACCATGAAGGCGGCGTTGCCCTGCTCGCCGGACAGCGCCAGGTCCAGCGCGCCCAGCACCAGCGGATGGTCGAAGCGAAGCAGTGGCAGGTCCTCGCGGGCCAGCGCCACGTCGCGGGCGAAGGTGGCCGAGATCGGGCCTTCGGCGAAGCCGGGCAGGGCGTCGGTGGACAGGTACTGCGGATCGAGCAGCAGCACCTGGCCGCCGAGCTCCTCCGGGTGGATGCCGAAGGCTTCGAGCAGGCGCTGCACGTAGGCGTCCCGTGCCGGGTCGATATCTTCGCGGCGGAACGCCTGACCCAGTTCGTCGGCGTGCGGGTCGCGGCTGGCGGCCAGCTCCAGCAGGTGGTCGCGGCCGGCGCGGATCAACGCGGCCAGCTCCTCGTGGGTGGCGCGGGTGTCGGCGATCAACGCGTCCAGTTCCTGGTCGCGGCCGTCCGCGTTGCGGGCGTGCTCCGCGGCCAGCTCGACCAGCGGCTCGGCGAAACGGCGCAGCAGTTCGCGGCCGTCGGCGGGACTGGAGCGGAACGCGTCGATGCCCTCGTCGTACCAGCGTGCCAGTACGTGCTGCGCGCTGTCCTCGACGGCCAGAATGTGGATGGCGATGTCGTGGGCCTGGCCGATGCGGTCCAGGCGGCCGATGCGCTGTTCGAGCAGGTCCGGATCCAGCGGCAGGTCCCACAGGACCAACCGGTGCGCGAACTGGAAGTTGCGGCCTTCCGAGCCGATTTCCGAGCACAGCAGCAGGCGCGCGCCGTCGCGCTGGGCGAAGTAGGCGGCGTTGCGATCGCGCTGCACGATGCCCAGGCCTTCGTGGAAGCGCGCGATGCCGGCGCCGGTGCGCGTGCGCAGTGCTTCTTCCAGCGCCAGCACCTTGGCCTGGCTGCGGCAGATCAGCAGGAACTTGTCCTGCGGGTGCGCCTCGAGCAGGTCGACCAGTGCGTCCAGGCGCGGGTCGCTGGCGTAGTCCAGCTCCAGTGCCGGCGGGGGTTGCTGGATGTCGGCGTGGAATTCGGCCAGCAGAGTCTGGCGGGCGTTCTCGTCCAGCGTGTCGGCATCGATCAGCTGCCATTCGGGCACCCGATGCGGGAAGCCGCCGATCCCGGCGCGGCGGTTGCGGAACATCGCGCGGCCGGTGCCGTGGCGGTCGATCAGCGCATCGAGCAGTTCGCGCGCGGCGGCTGGGCGGGTGGCGTCTTCGAGCAGCGCGAGCAGCGCCGCATCGCCGGCGAAGACCTCGCGCAGTGCGATCACCTGCGCGTCGTCGAGCGGCTCGCCCGACTGCAGGCGGTCGGCGATCGGCGAGAGCGCCTGGAAGCCTTCGGCCTCGGACAGATAGACGTCCAGATCGTGGTAGCGCTGCGGATCGAGCAGGCGCAAGCGGGCGAAGTGTCCGCTGCGGCCGAGTTGCTCGGGCGTGGCGGTGAGCAGGATCACGCCCGGGGTCGTGGCCGCCAGTTGCTCGACCAGCGTGTATCGCGGGCTGGCTTGTTCGGGCGTCCATGCCAGGTGGTGTGCTTCGTCGACGATCAGCAGGTCCCAGTTCGTCTCCTGCAGTTGCCGCGCGCGCTTGGGGTTTTCTTCCAGGAAGCGGAAGTCGGCGATGACCAGTTGCTCGTCGTCGAACGGGTTGAGCCCGTCGCCGGACTGCTCCAGCGCCTCGCAGCGTTCCTCGTCGTAAATGGCGAAGCTCAGGTTGAAGCGGCGCAGCAGTTCGACGAACCACTGGTAGACCAGCGTGTCGGGCAGCAGCACCAGCACGCGGGAGGCGCGACCGGTGGCGAGCTGGCGGGCCAGGATCATGCCCGCTTCGATGGTCTTGCCCAGACCCACCTCGTCGGCCAGCAGCACGCGGGGGGGCCGGCGCGAGGAGGCGATGCCGGCCACGCGCAGCTGGTGCGGCACCAGCCCGATGCGGGAGGCGGCCAGGCCCCAGGTCGGCGAGCGGCGCGCCTCGGCGCGGCGGCGCAGGCCCTCCAGGCGCAGGTCGAACTGCGCGACCGGGTCCGTGCGGCCGCCGACCAGGCGGTCGTCGGCCTGGCTCACGCTCTGTTCGTCGTCGAGCTGGCCTTCGTGCAGCTCGCGGCCTTCGCCGCGGTAGATCAGCAGGTCTTCCTTGATCTCCACCCGTTCGACCAAAAATGCCACACCCTTGCCCGCCACGCGTTGGCCGGCGCGGAACTCGGCGCGCACCAGCGGGGCCGAGTCGGCCGCGTAGGGGCGCAGCACGCCCGCCTTGGCGAACAATACCTGTACGCCGCGACCCTCCACCCGAAGGACGGTGCCCAGACCCAGTTCGGGTTCGGCGGTGGAGATCCAGCGTTGACCAGGTACGAACATCGGGTTGCCGTGTGTTGCATAGAGGGGCGCCGATTATCCGCTCCCGGCGACGCGGAGGGAACCGCTGGGGATGGCGTGTGGCCGTCTGGTTCGGGCGTTCGTTGTGCATGCTCCCCTCCCTGCAATGCAGGGAGAGGGCTGGGGAGAGGTGCTTTTCCAAAGCCGGGACCCCTCCCAACCTCCCCTGCAAGCAGGGGAGGAGCCAATCCGTAGCGTCAGGTTTCCGACCAGCGCCGCAGCAGGTTGTGATAGACGCCGCTGAGGTGCAGCAGTGCGTCGGCATCGGCACCGCTCTGGGTCAGGCGCTGGATCGAGCTGTCCAGTTCCAGCAGCAGCTGGCGCTGGCCATCGTCGCGCACCAGGCTTTGCGCCCACAGGAACGCCGCCACGCGGGCGCCGCGGGTGACCGGCTGCACGCGGTGCAGGCTGCTGGACGGATAGACGATGGCATCGCCGGCCGGCAGCTTCACTTCGTGTTCGCCGTACAGGTCGCTGACGATCAGCTCGCCGCCGTCGTAGTCGTCAGGTTCGCTGAGGAACAGCGTGCAGGAAACATCGCTGCGCAACTGGTTGCCATCGGGCAGCGCCATCACCGCGCCGTCGACGTGGAAGCCGTAGTGGCCGCCGCCCTCGTAGCGGTTGAAGCGCGGCGGCAGGATGCGATGCGGCAGCACCGCGGCGTGCCAGAGCGGATGGTGTGCGAGCGCGGCGAGCACCTCGCGGCCCAGTTCGGCGCGCAGCGGCGAGGCGTCGGGCAGTTGCAGGTTGCGCTTGACCCGGCCGCCCTGCGCGCCGACCGTTTCGCGCCCGTCGGTCCATTCGGCGGCCTGCAGCGCATCGCGCAGGCGCGCGACCTGGCCGCCATCGAGCACTCCGGGGATATGCAGCAGCATCGTTGGCTCCGGCGTGGAAAAGGTGAAGGAGCCGGCCGGCGGATCGCCCGCACGGCCTGGCCCTTCGGGAGACGCTTCAGAAGCGGATGTTGGCCGTCAGCATCGCCGCGCGCGGCGAGCCCGGGGTGTAACGGTAGCCGCTCTTGTTGATGGCCGCGACATAGTCCTCGTCGAACAGGTTGTAGAGGTTGAGCTGCAGGTCGACGTGTTTGTTGACCGGGTAACTGGCCATCGCATCGAAGACCCAGTACGCCTCGGTGTAGGCCGGCGTGCCGAGGGCGCCGTCGTGGCCGCGCTTCATCTGCCCGGCGTAGCGCGCGCCGCCGCCGACGATCAGGCCGAACGGCAGGTGGTAGGTGGTCCAGGCGGTGAAGGCGCTCTTGGGCGTGTAGGCGAGCGCATCGGAGCCGTCATTGGCCACGGGCGTACCGGTGGCCACCTTGGCGTCCATGGTGGTGAAGCCGGCGCTGATGGCCCAGTCGTCGGTCAACTTGCCGACGGCGGTGATCTCCACGCCCTGCACCCGCTTCTTGCCGATCTGGTAGTACACCGAGGTGTCGACCGTATCCTGCACCAATTCGTTGCTCACCGTGGTGCGGTACACGGCGCCGGTGAGTAGCAGGCGGCTGCCGAGCAGGTCCCATTTGGTGCCCAGTTCGACGGTGCGGGCCTTTTGCGGATCGAGATCGGGGTTGTCCAGGCTGTTGGCCGAGCTGCTCAAGGTCAGCGTGTTGCCACCCGGCGGCTGCTGCGATTGCGCGACGTTGGCATAGACGCTGCCGTTGGCGGCCGGCTTGTAGAGCACCCCGAGCTTGTAGTTAGGCAGGTTGCCGCTCGTCTTCGTATTCACGCCGGGCACGATGCTGCTTTCGGGCAGGCCGCCGCAGTCGGGGCCGCGGCGGCCGCCGCAGGCCACCATGCTGGAGAAATCGGTGTTGTAGTGATCCAGGCGTACGCCGGCGTTGACCTGCCAGCGGGCGCCGAATTTCAGCGTATCGAAGATGTAGGCCGCGACGGTGTCGGTCTTGCCCGAACTGTTGGCGCCGGTGCGGCCGTAGGCCAGCCCGCCGACGCGCGGATCGGGGTGGTACAGGTCGGCCGCCGGCCAGGCCGAATCGCCGATGGCGCCCATGCCTACCGCGCTTGCCTTCTCCTGCGACAGCTCGAGACCTGCGCTGATCGCCTGGATCACCGCGCCCGATTCGATCAGCGCGGTGAGGTTGGTCTGGTTCGCCAGGATGCGGTTCGACTGGTGCTTGAAGGTGGGGTTGCTGCGCGCCACGGTCCAAGACGAAGGGTCGGCCGGGTCGGGCGTGGCCAGGTTGGCGGCGCTGGCCATGAACGAGGTCAGCAGGTATTCCTGGTGCGTGCGGCCCCAGCGCGTGGTGTTGTGCAGGGCCACGTCGGGCGAGAAATCATGCTCGACGATCGCGGTGAACATGTCCGCGGTGGCGTCGTCGTGGTCCTGCGCGGTGCCGTAGAAGTTGCTCGCATCGACCATGGGCGCGTCCGCAATGAACGGGCGCTGCGGGTCGGGGCTGCTGTAGCCGGGCAGGCCGATCGTCGAGACGCCGCCATCGGGCACGTTGGCCTGCTTGACGTGCAACGCATCGAGGTAGACGCGGGTGGGCGTGCCCAGGCCGAAGGCCAGCGAGGGGGCGAGGCCCCAGCGATCGTTCTGCACTTCGTCGCGGCCGGCCACGCCACTGTCCTGGCCCATCACGTTGAGTCGGAAGGCGGACGTCTTGCCGAGCTGCTGGTTCCAGTCGGCGGTGGCGCGCTGGTGCCGGCCGCTGCCGTAGGACACCGAGGCGCTCAGGCCGTGACCCAGTTGCGGCTGCTTGCTCACCATGTTGATTGCGCCAGTGGGCGCCGTGCGGCCGTATTCGGTGCCGTCCGGGCCCTTGGTCACTTCCACCTGCTCGACGTTGAACACGTCGCGCGAGATCGAACCCAGGTCGCGCACGCCATCGACGAAGATGCTGCCGGAGGTGTCGAAGCCGCGCATGTAGATCGCGTCGCCCGTGCTGGTCGAGCCGTTCTCGCCAACGTAGAAGGTGCCCACGCCCGGGCTGTTGCGCAGCGCTTCGGTCAGTGTGGTGGCGCCCTGCTGCCCGATCAGTTCCCTGCTGATGATGCTGATGGTCTGGGGCGTATCCAGCAGGGGCTGGGTGAATTTGGGCGAGGCGACCTGGTCGACGCGGTAGTCGCTGCCGGCCGTCGCTTCCACGTGCACGCCTGGCAGGGTCCTGGCCTGGGCAACCTGCGGCACGTCGGCGGCAGCGGCGCCGAGCGATACGCCGAGCAGGCTGGCCGCCATCATGGTCGGTGCCAGGCGGGACGGAACAGGGTGCTTGCGGCTGGTGATGAAAGCCATGCGGAATCCTTCGAGGCTGTTTATCGGAACCGAGCGCTGGTGGCGGAGCGGAGTCGACCGCGAGGGCTGCAGCGGGAAGTTCGAGAATCTAATCTAAATAATAATGATTCGCAATAACTATTGAGTGGCGAGGTGGGGACGTGTCGGCAGACTCGGTGGCGGGGCCGGATCGTTTGGTAGCCGGCAAGGCGGGGCGGCATCCGTCTGGACCCTTACACGCGCCGAGATTGGCCTTTCGCTAGCGCGATCCCTTGTAGGAGCGCACCCTGTGCGCGACCGCCATGCCACACTCGGTGCCGCGCAGTCGCGCACAGGGTGTGCTCCTACAGGACGGTCGCGTACCGGGGAGCATCGACTGTTCCGGGCCATCCGTGCGAAGGACAAAAAAAACGGGCCGCGCGGGGCGGCCCGTTTATCGACCGCGCGAGGCGGGTCAGAACTTCACGCTGGCCTGCACGTAGGTGAAGCGGCTGGGCAGGTCGTAGGTGGAGGCGTCGTAGCCGTTCAGCGAGCAGGACACGCAGATCGGTGGTTCCTTGTTGAACAGGTTGTTGATGCCGGCGGTGAGGGTCAGGTCCAGTGCCGTGGGTAGCTTCCAGCTGGCGCGCAGGTCGCTGAAGGTCACCGACGGCAGGTAGTGCGTGCCGTTGGGGCGGTTCGGTGCGACCTCGTCCGGGTGGTTGCAGATCGGGAAGCCGGCGGCGCCGGCGCAATCCTCACGCAGGCCGCTGATGTAGCGCAGCGTGTAGTCCACGCTCCAGCCACCCATGCTCCAGCCCAGGCCGACGTTGGAGGTCAGCCGCGGGATGGCGCTGTCGGTGACCTCCAGACCGACCGTGCGCGGCTCCTGCGCACCGGATTCGCTGCGTGCCACGTAGCTGGCCACGTACGTGCTGCTCCAGTTCGCCCGGAACTGACCGATGTCGCTTTCCGGCCCGCGCCAGGCGACGCTGAAGTCGTAGCCGTCGGTGTGGATGGTGCCCAGGTTCTGCAGCGTATTGTCGAACGCGTCGATGGTGCCGGTGGCGTTGCGGTGGATGCCGGTGCAGAACTCCGACGCCAGGTCGGCGCTGGCCACGCAGCGGTTGAGCTGGGTCTGTGCGTCGGGTGCCTGGATGGCGTCGTCGAGGTCGATGCGGTAATAGCCGAGCGTGAAGTCCAGCTTGCTCGACCACGCCGTGTCCATCGCCCAGCCCGGGCTGTATACCGCGCCCCAGGTCAGGCTGCGCGAGGTTTCCGGATCGAGCGTCTCGCTGCCGCCGGTGCGCACCGAGATCTGCGAGTTCGGCTGCGAATAGCCCGCTGGCACCCCCAGTGTCGCGCAGTTGGCGGCGGTGGTGGCGTCGCCGATCGGCGCCGAGCAGGGATCCTGCAGGGTGGCGTCGAAGCGCGCCGGCGAGCCGAACACCTCGCCGATGGTCGGTGCGCGGAAGCCCTCGGCCCAGGTGCCGCGCAGGGTGAGGTCGTCGAACACCTGCCAGCGCAGGCCGAACTTGTTGTTGACGGTGCCGCCGAAGGTCGAATAGTCCGAATAGCGCGTGGCAGCGGACAGGTCCAGCGCCTTGAAGCCGGGCATGTCCTTCAGCAGCGGCGCGTTGAGTTCCAGGTAGTACTCGTTGATCGAGTAACTGCCGGAGGTCGGCAGCGAGGGCACGCCGTTGGTCTCGCCGGCGACCACCACCGCGTCGGGCTGGTAGGAGCCGCTGTAGCGGCGGTGCTCGTAGCCGGTGGCGAAGGCCAGCGGGCCGGCCGGCAGGTCGACGATCGCGCCGGACAGGTTGGCCGTCCACAGGTTGATCTTGTTGTCGCTGGTGTCGTGCTCGATGTACTGGATGTACTGCAGCATCTCCGGCGTGATCGTGCCCGGGCCGCCGAAGATGTTCAGCGGCACGCAGGGGCCGGTGCAGTCGGCCACCGGGCCCAGCGCGCGCTGGATGTGCGCGATGTTGTAGGTGCCGGTGACTGTCTGCGAGGCCTTGTTGTTGCCGTTGGCGTAGTTCACGTCCCAGTAGAAGTCGTGGTCGCCCACGCCGAAGGAGCCTTCCAGGCCGGTGCCGAAGTAGAAGGTATCCACGTCCTGGCTGTAGCGGCGCGGACCGCCCTCGATCGGGCGACGGGCGAACAGCCCGAAGTTGCCGTTGGCCGGATCGGCGTCGAGCGTGTAGCCCAACGGGTTGTAGGGGTTGGTCGCGTCGATGCCGACCGTGTCGGCCAGTCCGCCGGTGCCGGCGCCCGGGCCGAGGAAGATCGGTTCCGGCGCGGCCTGGTTGAGCGAGGTGCGGGTGTTGTACAGGCCGCGCGCGTACCAGGCGATGCTGTCGGTGACCTTGTAGCGGGTCTGCGCGAACACGCCCTTGCGCTCGTTCGGCGTCAGCAGCAGGTTCTGGGTGGCGAAGTTGTAGCGGTCGGCGGTGCTGAAGTCGTGGTAGTCGGCCGGGAAGGAAGGCCGCCCGGCGACCGGCCCGTTCAAGGTCACGTCGTGTTCGACCCCGTCCGGGTCGATGAAGTCGAAGCGACCCGTCGGCGTGCCCGAGCTGCAGTTGGCCAGGCCGGTGCCCGGCACGCATTCGGCACTGGCCTGCGACCAGTCGCTGGACTTGATGCCCTTCTGCTTGAGATAGCTGAAGTCGACGAAGAACTCGAACCGCTCGCCCTTGTTGCCAAAGGAGACGTCGGCATTGGTGGTCTGGCCACCGCTGCGGTTGTTGTAGGTGCCGTAGTACACGTTGGCCGCCGCGCCTTCCTGCGAGCGCTTGGTGATGATGTTGACCACGCCGGCGATCGCGTCGGAGCCATACAGCGACGAGGCGCCGTCCTGCAGGATCTCGATGCGGTCGATGATGCTGGCGGGAATGGTGTTGAGATCGACCGCGGCGGACACGCCCGAGGCCGAGCTCTCGTTCACCCAGCGGATGCCGTCGACCAGCACCAGCACGCGCTTGGCGCCCAGGTTGCGCAGGTCCAGCGTGGCCGAGCCCGAGCCCACGCCGCTGCCGTCCGGCGGAAAGCCGAAGTTGCCGGCCGAGTTGAACTTGGTGTTGAGCGCCGAACCGGAAGAGGACAGCTGCTGCAGGATGTCGCCGATGCTGGTCAGGCCGGTCTTCTCGATGTCGGCCGAGGTGATGGTGACCACGGGCACCTGGGTGGCCATGTCGGCGCCCTTGATGCGCGAGCCGGTCACCTCGATGGTCTCCAGCTTGGTGGCCTGTTGCGGGTTGGCGGTATCGGAGGTGGTGTCCTGCGCGAAGGCTGGCAGGGCAATGGCGGCGATGGCGAGCGCCAGCGCCGACGCAAGCGCGTTGCGACGAGTATTCGGTTTCATTGTTACTCCCCGGCTAAGTTGATTGTTTTGTTCGACCAAACAACTTCGCCTGTCGCCCCCTACGGCAGACGTTGCCGAAGGTAAAGCAATTTCCGGGACGGGCGCCATAGGCCGGACGGACGTCCGGCAGTAGGGGCTCGCCGCGCCGATGGCGCCTGGCCTTTGCAGGGTTGGCCCTGGGTGCGGCCGCGCTGGCGGGTGATCGGGACGCTGTCGGGGCTGGCGGTCGCGCCCAGGGGCGCTCCTACAGGGAACCTCGAATAACTCCCTTCGTGCGACGCTTTTTGCAGGAGCCCATTTGTGGGCGATGCCCTTGCACCTGATTGCACCGCCAAAAGCATCGCCCACAAGTGGGCTCCTACCGTGGGCGTCGGAAGCTTTCGGGGTTTCCGACAGGGGCGCGGCATAAAAAAAAGGCCCCGCCGGGGCGGGGCCTTTTGGCTCGAAGCTGGGCCGATTCCCTCCCCGGAGGGGAGGGAGCGGAATTACCAGATCTTCACCTGCTTGTCGCCGGAGCGGACCATCGGAGCGCCCGGCTTGCACTGGAACGCGGTAGCGAAGGCTTCCATGTTCGACGGGGCGCCGATCGCGCGCAGCGAGGCCGGTGCGTGCGGATCGGTGTTCAGCCGCAGCAGCGCTTCCTTCTCGCGGATGCTGCCGCGCCACACGCGGGCCCAGTTGAGGAAGAACCGCTGGTCCTGGGTGTAGCCATCGATCTTGCCGCCGGCTTCGTCCGGGTTCTGCTTCAGTGCCGCCTGCAGCGCGTCGTAGGCCGCGTTCAGGCCACCCAGGTCGCCGATGTTCTCGCCCAGGGTCAGCTTGCCGTTGACGTGTGCGTCGGGCTTGTCCTTGATGGGCGTGTAGGCGTTGAACTGCGCAATCAGCTTGTCGGCGCGGGCGTCGAACTTGGCGCGGTCTTCCTTGGTCCACCAGTTGACGTTGTTGCCCTGGCCGTCGAACTGGCTGCCCTCGTCGTCGAAGCCGTGGCTGGCCTCGTGGCCGATCACCGCGCCGATGCCGCCGTAGTTGATCGCGTCGTCGCCGTTGGCATAGAAGAACGGCGGCTGCAGGATCGCGGCCGGGAAGTTGATCGTGTTGTCGGTCGGGTTGTAGTACGCATTGACCGTCTGCGGGGTCATGCCCCATTCCTTGCGGTCGGTCGGCTTGCCGATCTTGTTGATGTCGTACTCGTAGTTGTACTTGGCGGCGGCCATCACGTTGCCGTAGTAGTCGCCCGACTTGATGTCCAGGCCGGACCAGTCACGCCACTTTTCCGGGTAGCCGATCTTGGGCAGGAAGGTGTTCCACTTGGCGATGGCCTTGGCCTTGGTTTCCGGGCTCATCCAGTCGAGGTTCTCGATGCGCGCCTTCAGGGCGTTGCGCACGTTGTCGACCAGCACCTGCGCGCGCTCCTTCGCTTCGGGCTTGAACATCTTGTCGACGTAGAGCTCGCCCAGGGCCATGCCCATCGAGTTGTTGACCGCGCCCAGCACACGCTTCCAGCGCGGCTTCTGCTCCGGCTGGCCGGAAAGGGTCTTGCCGTAGAAGTCGAACTTGTTGTCCTGGAAGGCCTTGGTCAGCAGCGGCGAGGCGTCGTCGATGACGTGGAAGCGCAGGTAGGCCTGCCACTGCCCGATCGGCGCCTTGGCCAGCAGCTTGTCGAACTCGGCGAAGAACTTCGGCTGCGACAGCGAGAAGCCCTTGTCGATCTTCACGCCCTGGGCGTCGAAGAACTTCTCCCAGCTGAAGTGCGGGGTGATCTTGTCCGCTTCCTTGACGCTGACGAAGTGGTACTGGTGCTCCGGGGTGCGCAGCTCGACCGGCGCGAACGAGGCGTCGGCCAGCTTGGTCTCGAACGCCAGCACCTGGTCGGCCTGCTTCTTGGCATCGGCCGCGCTCACGCCGGTGAGCTGGAGCGTCTTGGCGATGTAGTCGAGGTAGGCCGCGCGCTTGTCGGCGTGCTTCGGGTCGGTGTAGTAGTCCTTGGTCGGCAGGCCCAGGCCGCTCTGGAAGGCGTAGCCGATCTGCGTTTCGGCATGCTGGAAGTCGGCGCTGGCGCCGAAGGAGAACACCTGCATGTCACCGTTGCTGAAGCTCTTGTTGAGGTACTCGGCCACGTCCTGGCCGTTCTTCAGGCCGGCGATGGCGTCGAGCTTGGGCTTGATCGGGTCGAAGCCCGCCTTCTCGATGGCGGCCTCGTCCATGCCTGCGGAGTACAGGTAGCCGATCTTCTGCTTGATCGAGCCGGCCTGCGCACCTGCCGCGTTCTTGGCAGCGTTCTCGACGATGTCGTGCTGGGTGCTCAGGCTGGCCTCGGCCAACTGGTCGAAGGCGCCCCAACGGGTGCGGTCGGACGGGATCGGGTTGGCGTCGACCCACTTGGCATTGACGAACTGGTTGAAATCCGTGCAGGCCTGGTCCATCGAACCGAGCTCGCTGACGTCGAACACGGTCTTGGGCGCGCCGGCCATCGCGGTCGTGCCGGCGGAGGCGGGCGTTGCCGCGGAGTTCTGGTCGGAGTCGTGCTTGCCGCACGCGGTCAGCGAAAGCGCCAGGCTCACCGCGAGCGCCAGCGGCTTCAGGTACTGCTTGGACATGGGTATCCCTCTGTGTGGTTCGCCCGTGGGCGGTTGCGTTGTCGCCGGCCACGTCCCCTCACGGCGCGGCCACGACCGGCCACGCTAGGCCATGAGTCATGGGCCAGACAGTGTCAAAGGTCAGGGGTGGGGCGAGGGACAAAGGGACTTTCGCGCTTGCGCCGTCGCTACTTGTCCTTCGCCCCCGGCAACCCGGCCAGCGCCTTCCACTGCGCCTCGCTCAACCGCAACACCGGATAGGCGCCCACGTGCTGGGCCGCATACCAGGGCGAGCGCTCGAAGAAGAACATCAGCCGTGCGCGGGGATCGGCAGCGAAAGCGCGGTCCTGCTGCAGCTTTTGCCCGAACGCGGCCTTGAGCGCCGGGTCGGCCGCCAGCATCTGGCGGGCGAGCTTTTCCACCACGCGCGGTTCGCCGTATTCCTTGGGCTCGAAGATGGCATCCAGGTAGCCCCAGCGCAGCAGCGAGTCCGGCGCCTGCGGCTCGAGCAGCTCGATGGCCACGTTGGCGGCGCGCTGGTCCAGCGGCACGATCACCGAGCCGGCCGGCAGGGTCACCTCGCGGGGTACCGGATGGACCTGGACGTCGCGCAACATCAGGTGGCCCTCGAACGGGCGGGTCGCCCAGCGCGGCTGTTCGAGCTGGTACCCCTGCGCGCTGACCCGGGTCGCCTGCGCCAGCCGGCGGTAGGTGATGCCGTGCGCGTCGAGGCGGTCGATCACGACGGTCCATGGCGCCGGGATCGCATAGGCCGCCGGTATGGCAACGGAGACGTCCGGCAGCAGGCCGTTCCAGTTCGGGATGGTGAAGGTGCGCGGCTGGGCGGGGTCGTAGCGGATCCACTCGCTGTCCGAGACCTCGCTGTGGGTAAGCGTGAAGGCATAGCCCTTGAACGCGTACGGCGTGGAGGCCGGGTCAGGCTTGAAGGTGAGCGCCGCCCGCGCGGACGGATCGTGCGCGCGAGCGATGGTGCGGGCATCGGCCGAGGCGGTGGTCCTGGCCAGGGCATCCGGGTGGCTGCCGATGCGCTCGAGCAGCACGTCGACCAGGTCGTATACCGCTCGCACCCGCACCTCGTAGGGCTTGAGCATGTGCGTTTCGATCAGCAGCGCGGGCCGATCCTGCAGCGCGGCGTAGCCGGTGGAGAAGCGCGGGCCGGAGCCGAAGTTGGCGATGCCCTTGCGCGGATCGCGGCCGTCCTTGAATTCCAGGTAGATCGAGGCCAGGTGGCCGCGCGCCTCGTAGTCGGGGATCGCCGTGTCCATCAGCGCGTGCTGCCAGGCGGCCACGCCGGGATCGAGCTTGTGCGGATCCTCGGTGTACCAGGTCAGGTCGTACTGGTAGTCCGCGCCGTCGGTGGTGTGCACGTCGATCAGGAAATCCGGCAGCCAGCGCTGCCAGAGCTTCAGCCAGGCACGCATTTCCGGCGCGTCGGCCTTGACGTAGTCCCGGTTGAGGTTGAGGTACTGCGACTGGCCGCGGAAGCCCATGCTTTGCGGGCCGTTCTGGTTGATCCGGTGATAGGGCGAGGCGTTCTCGTGGCCGTCCACGCTGAACACCGGGATGTACACCAGCACGGCATGATCGAGCAGATGCGGCAGCTTGCCGGTGACGGCGAAATCGCGCAGCAGCATCAGGCCGGCATCCTTGCCTTCGATCTCGCCCGGATGGATGCCCGCCTGCAGCAGCACCACCGGCTTGTGCGCGGCGCGCGCGGCCTCGGGCGAAAAAGCGCCGTCGCCGCTGGCGATCACCACCGTCATCGGCCGGCCTTCGGGCGTGGTGCCGAAGGTGGCCAGCCGGATCTTGTCCGGCGCGGCTTGCTGCAGCCGCTCGAGGTAGCCGAGCGTGTCGGCGTAGCTGGGCGTGGTGCGGAAGTGCGAAGCCTCCGCTGGGGTGGTCCAGTCGGCGGCATGGGCGGCGGTGGCCGAAAGCAGAAGCAGCAGGAGGAAAGTCCAGCGGGGCATGCTTATCCCTATGTAGGAGCGCACTCGTGCGCGAAAGGCCAATGAAGCATCAACGCCGGCGGAGCCGCGCACGGGTGCGCGCGCTCCTACAGCGGCTTGCGGTCGACCGCCGGTAGCGTATCGGGTGCGACCGCGCCACCGGAAATGATGAAGGCCATGCCCTGGTCCATGGTCCAGTCGGTAGGGGTGACCGCGTCCACCGGCAGGGTCAGCAGGAAGCCGCCGGTGGGGTTGGGCGTGGTCGGCACGAACACCGCCGCCATCTCGCGGCCGGAGCGCTCTTCGGTCATCAGCCGCGTGACGAAGCCGATCACCTTGGTACCCGGGTGCGGAAAGTCGACCAGTACCACCCGCTGCACGCCCGAAGGTTTCTGCTGCAGCACCGCCATCAGCTTCTTGGTGCCGCCGTAGATGGTCTGCACCAGCGGGATGCGCTGCAACAGCGTGTCGAATGCATCCAGCAACCGCTGGCCGATCACGCGGCTGGCCAGGAAGCCAAGCAGGTAGAGCGCCAGCAGGGTGATCAGCAGCGCCAGGATCGAGGTCAGCCAGGCATCGCCCAGCGCCGTGGCCGTCTGCGGCGCCACCAGCGCCAGGGCACCGAGCGCGGCGGCCACCATGGGCGCACCGATGCCGGCCAGGAAGCCCAGCACGAGCCGGAACACCGTCCAGGTGACCCACAGCGGGATAAAGGTCAGCAGTCCGGTAATCAGGTAGCGTTTGAGGCGCAGGCGCGGCATGGCGGTTCGCAGGCGGAGGTGCGGCATGCATTGTAGGCCGCACCGCGTGTGTGATTTTTTCCCGCGGGTCGCGAATCATGGGGGAAAGGGATCCCGTCACGCCATGACCGACCGCCACCGACAACGCCAGTTCGAGACGCTGCTGCAGGAACACCGCGGCATCGTGTTCAAGATCGCTCGCGCCTATGCCCGCGGCAGCGCGGATCGTGACGATCTGGCGCAGGAGATCGCGGTGCAGTTGTGGCGCTCCTTCGGCCACTACGACGCCGCGCGCGCGAAATTCTCGACCTGGATGTACCGCGTGGCGCTCAACGTGGCCATCTCGCACGCCCGTCGGGCCAATCGCGGGGAACCCCTGGAGCCGCTCGACGCCGCGCATCTGGAACTGCCCGGCGAAGCGGACGTGGCGCAGCCGGACGAGCGGTTGGCGGCGCTCCATGCCTTCATCGGGCAGCTCGATCCGCTCAATCGCGCGTTGATCCTGCTGTATCTGGAAGATCGCAGCTACGCCGAGATCGCCCAGGTGCTGGGCATCAGCGAAACCAACGTGGCCACGAAGATCGGCCGTATCAAGCAACGGCTGCGCGGCCGGATGGCGCCCGCGGCCACCACCGGAGCGTGATCATGGAACTGGACGAGATGAAGCTGGCCTGGCAACAGCTCAACCAGCGGCTGGATCGGCAACAGGCGCTCAACCTCAGGCTTTACCGCGAGCGGCGGCTGGACAAGCTGCGCCACGGCCTGCGGCCGCTGGTGTGGGGCCAGGCGATCCAGATCGCCTTCGGCGTGCTCTTCATGCTGCTCGGCACGGCCTATTGGGCCGGCCATCTGGAGACACTGCACCGGATCGTGCTGGGCGTGACCGTGCAGGTGTTCGGCATCGTCATGGTCGCGTTCGCCGGCCGCATCCTCCACCTAGTGCTGGAGATCGACTACACCGCGCCGGTGCTCGATATCCAGCGGCGCCTCGCACAGCTGCGTGCATGGCGCGTGCGGATCGAGGCACCGGTGTTCGCGGTAGTCGGCAGCTTCGTGTGGATTCCCCTGCTGCTGATGGAGATCCACTGGGAAATCGGCGTCGATGTCTGGGCCCGCTGGCCCGCCTTCGTGGGCTGGCTGGTGATATGCGGCTGGATTTCGCTGGCGCTGGTACTGATGGTGGTGTTGCTTGCGCACTGGACCGGACGCATGCGCTGGATCACCGACAACGCCGCTGGCAAGGCGGTGCGCAAGGCCGAAGCGGCGCTCGAGGAGATCGCCTGCTTCGAGCGCGATGGGTAGCGTGGGTTTCAGCCCTGGTCGGCGCGCGCCTTGGGCTTGAGTCGCACGTAGAGCTGCTTGCGCACGCGGGCGACGACGTCGCCCGAGGCGGTAGCGACCTCGGTTTCGAACCAGCGCAGCACCTTCTCGCCGCCGGCGGCGGCCGTGCGCAGTTCTTCGACGGTAGCCTCATCGAGGTGGAACGATGCGAAGACGTCTTCGCGGCCGGGTGCCACGAAGTCGATCGCGCCGGCCTTGTCCCACACGTAGTAGTCGCTGCCCAGCTTGTGCATCGCCAGCAGCATCCAGAACGGGTCGGTCATCGAGAACAGGTTGCCGCCGAACTGGCTGCGCACGTAGTTGCGGTTCCACGGGCGCAGCCGCAGCGCCACGCGAGCCTCGCTCCAGTCCTCGGCCAGGTGCAGCACGCGAATGCTGTTGAACAGGAACGGCGGCCAGAGGTTGAGCAGGCGGCGGAAGGTGGCGGGGCGCATGGGTGGGCTTGGCGGGGAAAGCGCCAGTCTAACGTACGCGCGCGTATGGGCGAGACCCCGAAAAACTCCGCTGACCCGGTGCCATCTTTGATCGCGAACCGAACTGGCGGATCGGGACATCACCCGTCCGTTGGAGCCCACTTGTGGGCGATGCATTTGTTCTGGTGCACATCTAAAGCCGGAAGCATCGCCCACAAGTGGGCTCCTACAGGTTTCCCGCACGGCGGGCGGGGCCGGCATCTTCAGCGCGTTTTCGAGGTCCCTGCAGGCACACGCCTCAGGGTCAGAACAGCAGCGAGGCCATGCGGCGGCGGTAGCGGCCGACCAGTTCGGCGTCGTCCAGCGTGGCGAAGGCAGCCAGCAGGCGCTTCTTCGCGGCGCCGTCGCTCCAGTCGCGGGCTTTCTCCAGGATCGCCAGGAACTGGTCCAGCCCGGCGGCCGGATCGTCTTCCAGCAGCAGGCGCACGCCGAGCAGGTCGCGCGCGGCCCAGTCAGCCGGGTCGGCCTGCACGCGCTGGCGCAGTTCGGCCAGCGCGGGCGCGCCTTCCAGCGCGCGGGCCAGGTCCAGCTGGCTGCGCAGGCGCACGGCGCGGGCGTCGGTGGCCAGGTTGGCGGGCAGCGCGTTGAGTTCCGACTCGGCAGCCTCGGCCTGGCCATTGCGCATCAGCGCCAGGGCGAGGTCGAGCTTGAGTTCGGGGCGGTCGGCGTCGGCGGCGATTTCCTGCTGCAGGCGGTTGATCGCCTGCGCGGGGTCTTCCGGCGCGTCCGCTTCCGGCTCGGCCGGTGCATCGCCCTCCAGCGGCTGCACGTGGCGCGACAGGAATTCGCGCAACTGGCCCTCGGGCAGTGCGCCGGCGAAACCATCGAGCAGTTGCCCGTCCTTGACCATCATCACGGTGGGGATGGAGCGGACGCCGAACATCGCGGCCAGCTCCTGGTTGTTGTCCACGTCCACCTTGCCCAGCCGGAACGCGCCGTTGTACTCGGCGGCGAGCTTTTCCAGCATCGGTCCAAGGGTCTTGCAGGGGCCGCACCAGGGCGCCCAGAAATCGACCAGTACCGGCGTGGTCATCGACGCGCGCAGCACCTCGGTTTCGAAGTTGGCCGTGTCGATGTCGAAAACGTGGGCTTGGACGGCGTCGGTCACGGGAGTCTCCTGCAAGGGAACGGTTCAGGTCGGGGCGTCGGCCAGCATATCAAGTGCACCACCCGTCTCGTCGCCGCTTTCCACGCGAGGGAGCGCAGGCGCGGCTGCGAAGATGCAAAGCTTCGCGCTCCCTTGTGTCCAATTTGCGAGAATGAGCCGATGAGTACGCCAGGGCACGGCCTCGCAGGCACCGGCGACGCGGACGACGTCGCGCACGGACAGGTGCGCGCGCCAGCCGCCGCGCTGCTGATCTGCGAGCACTGCGATACGGTCCACCGCAGCCGCCCGCTGGCGCCCGGCGAGGAGATCCGCTGCGTGCGCTGTGGCGCCTTGCTGGCCCGCTGGCACGCGCTCGATGCCGGCGGCATGCTGGCGCTGGTGCTCACTGCGCTGATCGTGTTCGTGATCGCCAACGTCTGGCCGGTGGTGACCCTGGGCCTGGGCGCGCAGCAGAGCAGCGCCACGCTGTGGGGCATGATCCTGACGATGTGGGAGCAGAGCTCGCAGGTGGTCTCGGTGGTTGCGGCGGCCACGCTTTTCTTCTTTCCGCTCAACAAGATGCTGATGCTGGGTTGGGTGTTGCTGTTCGCCCGCGACGGCCGCCGCGCGCCGGGCTTCGCGCCCATCATGCGCACGCTGCACTACCTGCAGCCGTGGACCATGACCGAGGTATTCGTGCTCGGCGCGCTGGTGTCCATCGTCAAGGCGCGCGCGTACTTCGACGTGCAGGCGGACCCGGGCATCTGGGCCTACGGCGTGCTGACGCTGCTGATCACGATCTTTTCCGGCATCGACCTGCGCCGGCTGTGGGACGCGACGGAGCCGGACGCGTGAGCGCCGCCCCGCGCGCGCACGAGCTGGGAATCATCGGCTGCCACGTGTGCGGCCTGGTTTGTCGCGAGCCGGCGGGCGATGATGCTGCCTGCCCGCGCTGCGGCGCGGCGTTGCACCGGCGCAAGCAGGGCAGCCTCGGGCGTACCTGGGCACTGCTGATCGCCGCGTTCATCCTGTACATCCCGGCCAACGTGCTGCCGATCATGCGCACGATGAGCCTGGGCGACGCCGACGACAACACCATCATCAGCGGCGTGGTGGAGCTGTGGGTGAAGGGCTCGCCGAGCCTGGCAGTGATCGTGTTCACCGCCTCGATCGTGGTGCCGATGACCAAGTTCCTGGTGCTGGGCACGCTGCTGGTGACCACCCAGCGCGACAGCGACTGGGCGCTGCGCCAGCGCGCCAAGCTGTATCGCGCGGTCGAGGTGATCGGCTACTGGTCGATGCTGGACGTGTTCGTGGTGGCATTGCTTACCGCGCTGGTGCGCTTCGGCTTCTTCAGCCAGGTCGAGCCGCTGCCCGGCGTGGTGTTCTTCGGCCTGACCGTGATACTTACGATGTTCGCCTCGATGAGTTTCGATCCTCGACTGATGTGGGATGGACCCGACCATGACTGAGCAGACGCCGGGCACCGGACAGGCGCCGCGCGACGACTTGCCCGAACCGGTGGTGCGCAAGCACCGCTTCAGCCTTTCGCTGATCTGGCTGGTGCCGGTGCTGGCGGCACTGGTGGGCCTTTCGCTGGTAGTGCACGCCTGGCTGCAGGCAGGGCCGGACATCAGCATCACCTTCCAGACCGCCGAAGGGCTGGAGGCGGGCAAGACCACGGTCAAGTACAAGAACGTGGTGATCGGCAAGGTCACCGGGCTGGAGCTGTCGGACGACCGCGAGCGGGTGCGGGTAAAGGTGGCGCTCAACAAGAGCGCCGACGGTTTCGCTACCAAGGGCACGCGCTACTGGGTGGTGCGCCCGCGCATCGGGCTGGGCGGGGTGTCTGGCGTCGACACGTTGCTGTCGGGCGCCTTCATCGGCGCCGACGTGGGCGACTCGAAGGAAGAACAGTACGAATTCACCGGCCTGGAGATGCCGCCGGCCGTGTTGAACGGTGCGCCGGGGAAGAGCTTCCAATTGCACACCGACGACCTCGGCTCGCTCGATATCGGCTCGCCGGTCTACTACCGGCGCATCCAGGTGGGCCGCGTGGTGTCCTATACGCTGGACAAGGACGGCAAGGGCGTGTCGCTGCGCATCTTCGTCGACGGGCCGAACGACCGCTTCGTCACCCGGGATACGCGCTTCTGGAACGCCAGCGGCGTGGATGTGTCGCTGGGCGCCAACGGCCTGAAGCTCAACACGCAGTCGCTGGCCACGGTGATCGCCGGCGGCGTCGCCTTCGCCGAGCCGAAGGGGCCGCATGACGATTCGCCCGCTGCCGAGGATGCCGACTTCACGCTGTTCGGCGACGAGGCGACCGCGATGTCGCCGCCGGACGGCCCGCCGCGCTACATCCGCATGCGCTTCAACCAAACGCTGCGCGGGCTGGCGGTCGACGCGCCGGTGGAGTTCCTGGGCATGAACATCGGCCGCGTGGTGTCGATCAACCTCGACTACGACGCGAAGCACGAGCGCTTCCCGGTAACCGTCGGTGCGGTGATCTACCCGCAGCGGCTGGGCCAGGCCTACGACAAGCTGGCCGCGCAGGCCGGCACCAAAGACGGCCGGGTCGACCTGGGCCGCATGTTCGCCCCGCTGGTGGCGCACGGCCTGCGCGCGCAGGCGCGTACCGGCAACCTGCTGACCGGCCAGCTCTACATCGCACTGGACTTCGTGCCCAAGGCGGCAAAGGCCCCGTTCGACATGGAGTCGACGCCGATCGACCTGCCCACCGCGCCCGGCAGCTTCGATAAATTGCAGGAGCAACTGGCCGACATCGTGACCAAGGTGCAGAAGATCCCGTTCGACAGCATCGGCCACAACCTCGACCGGACGCTGGCGGAGCTGGACCGCACACTCGAGCAGGTCAATGGCCAGGTGTTGCCGCAGCTCAGGGGCACGCTCGAAAGTGCGCAGCACACGCTGGGCAGCGCCGGCAACGCACTGTCGGCCGATTCGCCGTTGCAGCAGAACCTGGGCAGCACGCTGGGCGAGCTGCGCCGGATGGCGCGCTCGCTGCGCGCGCTGACCGATTACCTGGGCGTGCATCCGGAGGCGCTGATCCGCGGCCGCCCGGACGACCCGCCGCCACCCGAGCGCGCCCATCCGCCCACCCGGCAAGGGAGCAAGCCATGATCCGCACGCGACACCTGCTGGCCGCCGCGCTGGCGCTGGGACTGGCCGCCTGTGCCTCCGAGCCGGCGCGCTATTACACGTTGATGGCGCCTGCCCGGGCGGGCGTGCCGGTAGCGCCTGCTGCCGGGAGCGCCAACGGGTCCGCGGCGGCGTTCCAGTTCGAGTTGATGCCAGTAGGCATCCCGGCCCAGGTCGACCAGCCGCAACTGGTGATCCGCCAGGGCGGGCAGGGCGTGGCACCGCTCTCGGGCGAACGCTGGATCGCGCCGCTGGCCGACGAGGTCCGCGGCGCGCTGTCGGCCGATCTCGCGCAGGCGCTGCATGCCGCGGACGTGACCGGGCTGGCCAGCGGCGGCAAGCCGCGGTTGCGCATCAAGGTCGACCTGCGTCGCTTCGACTCGGTGCCGGGCGACTACGCGCTGGTCGATGCCGCCTGGAGCGTGCGGCAATTGCAGGGCGAGGCCATGCTCGCCTGCACCAGCCAGGTCCGCGAGCCGGTCGGGGCCGGTTACGGTGCACTGGTCGAGGGCCACCAGCGCGCGCTGGCGGCCCTTGCCGGGCAGATCGCCCGGGTGGCCGGCCCGGTCGCCGCCGGGCAGGCGTCCACGTGCCCGTAATCACATGGACTCGCCCCCGCGCACTTAGGCGTCATGGCGCCAGCGGTGAGATAACGCTTTCACCGTCACATGCGGAGGGCGAGTCATGAGCAAGATTACGACCATTGCAATCGATCTGGCC
>NZ_JAPMIU010000011.1 GCF_026410505.1 Frateuria hangzhouensis | reverse complement strand
GTCGGCTTGCGGTGTACTTCGAAACTGCCGTCGGCTTGGCTGGCCAGGGTCAATTGGTCGGGCATCGGTTACGCTCGGTGGGCGGAGGCCCTCGCTTGGACAGCGGGGCAAAATCAGAGTTTCCCTAATTCGAAATCCAATATCCATCATTCAGCCACGTTGAAAAGATAAAGTTTCAACCCCTTTTTAGGGCCTTCCAAAAACACGTCAGCGATAGACAGGTGATTGCGCCTGTACCCGCACTTAGTCCGAGAAATGTGATCCAGAACAGTAGCGGATGTTCGTTACGATGAAACGAGACGCTACCGCCGCCTCTATGGTTCGCTGCGACATCCCCGGTACTGAGCGCATACAACATGCCGCCGACCGCGCCATAGGCGTACAACCCGATAGCTGTACCTACTAAGAACCACGCAAACCGGGCTGCGCCGTTTCTGGCGCCGTCGGTGATGCCCTTGTTAAAAATTGTAATGATGATGCCGCCGCATAGGGATCCGAGCGCGACGAAATCCATTGTCGATAGCGTTGCCATTAATCTATTCCTTCGCGCGTGGATCGTTCGGCGCAGGACTCGCGCAGCTGACCTGGCGTTGACCTAATTAGCATTTGATGAATTAATGGAATTAATGGGGTCGCAGCCCATCAATTCGTGTTCACCATCACCGACGGCCTGCCGCAGTTCGATCAGCTGCCCGGCTGAGTGAACGCTTTTGTCGGGGCCAAAGCGCCATATGAGAGTACCGAGCACCCCAGTCGCTTACGGCTCCGGCCCCATCGCGCGTTCTCTTCGGCACTAAACGCCGGGCGACCGGTCGATCGGGAGACACGTCGGAGCTGCAGCCCATCCATGGGCGCCTGGCGTTGGCCCGGCATGCTTCGATCGTTGCCGTCTGGGACGAAGTCGGGTTGCGCCACGGGTTACGGCACCTTTTGTACTTCCGTCTGCTCGGCTGACAGCACCATGCCTTTCTGGCCGCGAGGTGCCATGAACGGTACGGGCTTGCGCGAGTGCTTGTGGACCAGCAGGGAGTGGCGTTCACCGTTTTCAAACAGGTGCCTTTCCCCCCATTGCCTCAACGCGACGACAACGGGGAACAGGCCCCTGCCCATCGCTGTAAGCACGTATTCCTGATAGGCACTACCGTCCGACGCGGGCCGAGCCCTCAGGACGCCTGCCTCGACCAGCCGGCGCAGGCGATCGGAGAGGATATTCCGCGCCACGCCAAGGCTGCGCTGGAAATCGCCAAAGCGCTGGATGCCATCAAAGGCATCGCGTATCACCAGCAAGATCCATCGATCTCCGATCACGTCGAGGCTGCGGGCCACGGGGCATGTGTCGGCGCTGGGCGTCTTGTGGCGAGGCATGGCGGTCACGATCGTCGGCTTATGTCGGTTGCACTTTAAAACCAGTTAGCTACCATGCAAACAAGTTTTTATTTGCAACCAGATGGGTCGTCCATGAGCGCTTCCGGGATGCTGTCGAGGTCGCTGGGCCGCGGTACAAGGCTGTTGTTCGCCATGGCCGCAGGCCTGAGCGTCGCTAACGTGTACTACGCCCAGCCCCTGTTGGACCGGCTTGCCCATGATTTCGCCATCAGTCGCGCAGCTATCGGCCTGGTCATAACAGCGACACAGATTGGCTGTGGCATGGCTCTGGTGTTTCTTGTTCCGCTGGGCGATCTCCTCGATCGACGACGCCTGATGGCGTGGCAACTTTGGAGCCTGGTCTTGGCGCTGGCCGTCGTGGCCGCGGCACAGTCGCCGGGGGTATTGCTGGCGGGAATGCTCGGCGTCGGCCTGATGGGCACGGCGATGACGCAAGGGTTGATCTCGTATGCCGCTAGTGCCGCCGCGCCCGTCGACCGGGGGCGTGTCGTTGGCACCACCCAAAGCGGTGTGTTCCTGGGGCTGCTACTGGCACGCGTTTTTGCTGGCGGCGTGAATGATCTGGCCGGGTGGCGCGCTGTCTATATCGCTTCCGCCACGCTGATGCTGGTGCTTGCGTTCCCGCTGTGGAGGTGGCTGCCGCCAGAACCTTCCAACCGCAGCCGCAAAAGCTACCTATGGCTGCTTGGGTCCATGCTTACGCTGCTGCGGGAGGAGCGAACGCTCAGGGTCCGGGGCATCCTGGCGCTGCTCATGTGGGCCGTCTTCAATATCTTCTGGAGCGCCTTGGTCTTGCCGCTGAGTGCACCGCCTTACGGCTTCTCTCACACCGTCATCGGAGCCTTCGGGCTGGTGGGTGCCGTCGGAGCGCTCGCTGCTTCGCGGGCGGGACATTGGGCCGATCGGGGCTTGGGCGAGCGCACCAGCGCCGCGGCGTTGCTGCTGTTGCTGCTGGCCTGGTGGCCCTTGTCGCTCATGCCGAGGTCCCTGTGGCTGCTGCTCCTGGGCATCCTGCTCCTGGATATGGGCGGCCAGGCGCTGCACGTCACCAACCAGAGCATGATCCTCCGTGCCCGGCCCGAGGCGCACAGCCGACTGGTTGGCCTTTACATGCTTTTCTACGCTGCCGGAAGCGGGCTGGGGGCACTCGGCACCACGGCCATATTTGCTTATGGCGGCTGGAATGGTGTGTGTATCTTGGGCACGATGGTCAGCCTGCTGGCGCTGGTGTGCTGGGTTGTGACTCGCGGAAAGATCGAAGCGGGTTGCGCCGGACACCCTTGCTCTGCACAGGATCCCGTGAGCTGACGATCAAGTTGGGGGCATCGGATAAAGGGGACGGAGGAAGTTAAGTCGTCCCGCCACCTGTTTTCTAACCCTCCCCATGGCGCCGGCCCAAGTTCGCATTACCATGGCTCGCCGCCGAGCTCGCCCATGGGGGGCGCCGATGCTCCGGCGGCAGGGAGCGGGACATGCATCGTTGGATCAGGGGCTGGGTCGCGGTATTTCTTCTTTCGCTCGGCGCCGGGGCCGGGGTCGCCCGTGCGGATGGCACGTTCATCGCCGCGGCGAAACGCACGGACATGGTGTTCGACCATGCGCGCAACGTCATCTACATCGCCAACGGCGACCGGGTGTTGCGCTACGACGTGACAAACCAGCGCCTGCTCGCGCCGATCGTGCTGGGTGGGCGACTCTACGGGCTCGACATCTCGCCGGACTGCAACACGCTTGCCGTCGGGGATGGGTCCGGCATGGCACCGACGGCATGGGTCCACCTGGTCAACCTCGCCACGCTCACTGACAGGAAGGTGACGTTCCCCGTCGACGGGACGAACATGGTCGGCGAGGTCGGCACCTACTCGGTCGCCTTCACCGGGGATGGCGGGTTGTTGACGACCTCGCTGTTCGTGGGGTCCGGGTGGGTGTCGATGCGGCGGCTCGACCTGGCCACGCTGCAATGGACGACGCTCGCCTCGGTGAATCAGGCCACCATGCTGTCGGCGAGCGCAGACCGCTCGGCGATCGCCTTCGCCGAGTCGAACAGTTCCGATGGTCCGTGGGGCGTGTACTACCCGGGGACTGGCCAGATCGTGCGGCGCGAGGGCTACACCGACGGCACCTCGTGGTTCAACTTCGAGATCGCGGCCAACCCGTACGGCACCCAGTTCGCCCTACCGACCTACGACGGTACGTTCGTGTACGACTCGCAGTACCAGAAGACGGCGACGCTCGGCGAATATGCCGCGGGCCAGCCGACGGGTGTGGCCTACGACCCGGTCAGGCCCAGGGCCTATTTTCCTTGGGCCGAATCGAGCGACGTGCGCGTCTACGACATGCAGACGATGCAACTGCTCGGGAGCTACAACTTCAATGACACCTTCGACCATACGGGAAATTGGGCCTACGGGCAGGGGCGGACCCGCATCTCGCCGGACGGCCAGATACTGATGGTGGCGGTCACAGGCGGCGTGCGTTTCGTCCATTTGTACGATTCGATCGCGACCGGGCCGGTCACCGCGAACAGCGGGGGTGGTCAGGTGTGGATCCAGCTCCACAGCACGATCCCGGACAGCGACTTCGACCTGGTGACCCCGCCGGCGCACGGCCATGTGACCCTGAGAGACAATGTCGCCGTCTACGTTCCCGACGTGGGCTACGCAGGCAAGGATTCGTTCGTGTTCCGCGCCTATTACGGCCCGGTCTGGGCGACGGCGACCGCGACCATCACCGTTGATCCTGTCAATGGACATTATTCGCCGAGGATCGCCTTCGAGACGCTGCCGGCCCTTCAGGCGACCACGCCGATTCCTGGCAGTTCGCGTGTGCCGGGCGACTTCAACGGGGACGGCACCTCGGACCTGCTCTGGTTCAACCCGACGACGAGCCAGGTCGGGTATTGGCCCATGCGGGCCAACCCGGACGGCGATCCACCGGCCAGTCGGGTCGGCGCGCACACCTACAGCGTGACGCCTGGCTATCTGGTTGGCGCGGCGGGCGACCTGACGGGCGACGGGTACGCCGATCTGGTGTTCACCAGCGCCTCGCGCGATCTGTGGCTGTGGACCAACAATCGCGCGGGCAAGTGGCGCTCGACCCGGATCGGTAGTTACCCCGATGCCTGGCAACTGGTCGGCGCAGGTGATCTGGATGGGGACGGCTACGACGACCTCTTGTGGCTGGATCCGTCCGATTGCCAGTTCGGCTATTGGCTCATGCGGGGCGCGACGCGCAAGGCAGCCCGTGTCATGTCCGTCGCCTGCGGCTACTACCCGATCGGGATCGGCTACTACACCCCCGGCAAACGGCTCAGCATCCTCTGGACCAGCCCGATGAACGACCTCTACGTCTGGGATAGCGCGCCGCCCGGATTTCGCAGCTACGACCTGACGTCGGCGTTCGCCCATGGGGGCGACCTGGATATCGGCCACGTCTGGGCGATCGGAGGCGGTGTCGCCGGCACGAACATTCAGTTCGAGCGGCGCGACGACACGGGTGCAGCATTCGGCGGCGCCGTCTATCGCAATTTCGATGGCCTGGGTCGCCAGACCGGACGCACTGCATACACGTTGTGGACAGGCTACGTTGCGGCTGAGCGTGCGGTCTCGGCAGGCTACCTGATCGTGTCCGGAACGCATGCCGGTACGGGCCTGTACGAGCTGGACCGGACGGCACACCAGCTGGGCACCCGCGGCGTGCCGCTCCCTGGCGACACGGGCTCGGGCCCGATGCCTGTGCCGATGCTCTGGAGCTACCCGATCGGCTGGTACGTGGTCGGCGCCCCGGCGAACGGCGCGGCCGCGTTGCCCTGGAAATAAGCGGCCGTTTCGTTGAACCCGGACCAAAGGGGGCGAAGTCCGGGACTAGACGGCGTCGGAATAAGGGACGGAGCGCCGGAATAACAACTTAAGGGGGCGGAGTGAGATGGCCCGAGTTTTTCGTCGGTCCTTGTTGATCAAAGCCTGCAACAGCGATCCTTCCAACCCGGCCCGAGCGATCGGCCGCCGCGCGCGCCCCTCAACCAGGAACCCCCTCGGACCCATCTTCGCTAGACTCCGCTTCTTCTTGCGCTCGAGGTCCGGATGAAAACGCTCAAGGGTTCGTGCCTGTGCGGTGAGGTCACTATCGAGGTCGCCGACCGCTTCACCTTCCTGGGCTACTGCCACTGCTCGGAGTGCCGCAAGTGGACGGGGTCGGCATTCGCCTCCGGCGGGATGGTTGCCGCCACCGACTTGAAGGTTACTGCTGGCGAAGAGCGGATAAGCCGATACCGCAAGTCCGGGCAGACCGAGCTGGCGTTCTGCGGGCAGTGCGGATCGAGCCTGTTCTCGCACAAGCTGCAGCTGGACCGGTACGTCGTTCGCCTGGGGATACTGGACGAGGCGCCCACCCGTACGCCGGAGCTGCACATCTACTGTGGGTCGAAAGCGCCCTGGTTTTCCATCACCGACGGCCTGCCGCAGTTCGATCAGCTGCCCGGCTGAGCGAAATAAACAAGCCGGCCGAACGACGAGCTTGGCCTACCCGGTAACCGCTATGCCCACGCGCTCCGTACTTGCCTCCGCTTTCGTGATCCTTGCGATGACCCTTCAAGTGGTCGCTGCTCCCTCGCCTGCCGCGCCACGCGCGATCGACGAGCAGGCCGTGCTGGATGTCGTGGATGCTATGCTCGCGGCGGTCTCCGCCCGTGACGAAGATGGCACACGCCGGTACCTGCGGCAGAGCGGAACGGCCACCGTGCTCTTCCACCAAGACGACGGCCGTGTGGATGTGCGCAATGTTGCCCTCGGCGCCTATGCCGAGGCGACGCCCGGGCCGGAACGCTACGAAGAGCGCATGCACGATCCGCTGGTGCGGGTGCGGGGAGGCATGGCGGTGGTCTGGGGGCGCTACAGCTTCGCGGTCGACGGCAAGGTGGCGCACTGCGGCTACCAGCATTTCGATCTGGTGCGCGAGGCCGGGCAGTGGAAGGTCCAGAACGTGACCTGGTCCGTGGAGCGGTCCGGCTGCGACTGAGGAATCGATAAAAGGGAACGGAGGAAATTGAATCGGGCCTGATCCCCTCCGTTCCCTTTGCGCCTGGCAGATGAAGGCCTGCAGCGGCGCCGGGCAGATGTTTACTTTGACGAGGGCAGTGCGTCGCAGCGGTAGTAGGCGATCTCTGCATCGTCGAACGCATTGACGTTGAAGCCCATGACGCTGGTGTTGCCGGGCTTGATGAGGTAGCCGTAGTTGGCGTGCTTCTCGGGCATCTTCTCGAGCGCCACCTCACGCATGCGCTCCATCGCGGCCGCCTCGTCCATGTTTGCGGTCAGGCCCCAGGCTTCCTTCTCGCGGGTGATGGGCCTGCACTGGTAGGCGCTGTCGGGTGCCGCCTGGCCGATCATCACGTGTTCGCCGTTGGCGGCGGTGTAATCGTGGACGGTGAGCTTGCCGATGGTCTGGCAGGCGGCAAGGGCGAGCAGGGCGGGTGCGGCGATCAGGAAGCGGGTCTTCACCATCGATGCTCCGGTAAGGGGAGGGCCACGGCGCTCTGTTCGGCGGACCGCCGACGTCAAGCTGCTGCCGTTTCCGGACCATCCGATGGCGTGATGGCCAAGTCAACAATGCAGCAACGGGTGGCGTGTCCCATTGGCGCGAAACGAGGCGGGGTTCACTCAATTCCCGTCAAAGGCCGAGGCCAGCATGCACTTTGCCGGGAAAGTCGACGCTGATCCCGCCGGCCTGCTCAGAGCCTGGCCCGGCGCTGCTGCCCCCTTGGTGAGCGACCGCGACCGATCATCTATGCTGCAAGGCGCTCACGGCATTGGCCGCTTCCATGCATCCCCTGTTCGAAGAACTCGCGTACTGCCCCACGCCGATCGGGCCGGTCAGCCTGCGCCATCGCATGGAGCTGACGCTCAAGCGCGAGGTCTACGAGATCAAGCTGGGCGACGAATACCTCATGTCCAGTCTGTTCACCGCATCGGAAGAGGCGTTGGCGCGGTTGGGGCTGGCGGCACGGGACGGCGACGCACTGGACGTGGTGGTCGGCGGCCTGGGCCTGGGATACACCGCGCGCACCGTGCTGGAGGACGCGCGCGTGGCGTCGATGGCGGTAGTGGAGTATCTCGATCCGGTGATCGCCTGGCACCGCAGCGGCTTGCTGCCGCTGGGCCCGGGGCTGACGGGTGATCCGCGCTGCAGTTTCGTGCAGGACGATTTCTTTGCCCTCGCCGCGTCGGCCGAGGGTTTCGACACGCGCCGGCCGGGCCGGCTTTTCGACGCCATCCTGCTCGACATCGACCATTCGCCCGAGGCGCTGCTGGACGCGCGCAGCACCAGCTTCTATCGGCCCGAGGGTCTGCACGCGCTAAGCCGGCATCTCAAGCCCGGCGGTATCTTCGGGTTGTGGTCCAACGACCGCCCCGACCCTGCCTTCACCGAGCGGCTGGCTGGCGTGTTCGCCGAGGCCTGGGCCGAGTCGGTGACGTTCGACAATCCGCTGCTGGGCCGGCCGTTCACGCAGTCGGTGTATCTGGCGCGCGCCTGAGCGCAACCGGGCCATCCAAAAAAGGGGCGGGAACGAACCCGGGCTCGGTCACGCCATCTGGCCTTTTGGCCGCCTTCGGCAGAGGCAGGCCAGGTGCCTTCCCTGGCAACCTGCCGTTCAAGGTGCTCGCTGTTACGGTTCGTACCAGCTCGTCGCCGTGGGCTCGCCGCGGGCCACCTTGGTGATCGCGTGGGTTCGCGTATCCACGATCCACACACGGTTGCCCATGTAGTTGCCGGCCTCGTCGACCTGATCGAGCTCGGGTCGAAAAGAATGTGGCAGTTGTCTTTCGACCACGCCCGGATCGTCCGGCCTGATGGTGATCGGCGGTACGGGATCCGCGACGACGGGCGCGTGCGTGCAGTTGGCTTGCCGCGCGGCCTACCGGAGGTCGGCCAGCGCGCCGGCCTCCGCTGGCGCCATCTCTTCTTGCGCCCGCGCGCCGCGTGGCGACAGGTCCCGCACGAGCAGGAAGGCCAGCAGCGGGATGCTGATCGCGTAGATGTACTGCGTGCGGGACACGCCGATGTTGAACGGGAACCAGATGCCCGGCACGCCGAGGGGGGCGAGCAGTTCGGCGCCGAACAGTGCGGCGACGATCGAGGCCAGCGCGGCGAGCGCTAGGACACGCATCGGGCCGCTGCGGGCGATGCGTACGGCGATCACGACGAACAGTGCGATCGAGCCCAGGCGGCTGACGCTCGTCCAGGTCGCCTGGTGGCCCAGGACGCCGACGATGCCGGCGATGCCCAACGCGACGGCCAGCACATCGATGCTCCGCCACGCGGGCCGGCACCAGCGGTTCCAGGCCAGCAGCCAGGCGCTGATCATCGGGATCCACATCACCGACGCAAGCCAGACGTACGTGGTCAGATCCTGCAGGTCGGTCCACGAGACGATCGCATTGTTGAGGCGCCTGGCCGCGGTAAGTGCCAGCGCGACACAGGCGAATGCCAGAAACGCCTTGTGGCGGCTGCGGGACCCATACACCAGCGCCAGGCCGATGAGCGCCAGCATCGCCGCCGGTTCCACCGCGTCGACGATATAGCCGGCGATGGTGCGCTGCCATTGCGCGCGGTGAAGCGCATCGGCCGCGGGCTGCGGCGCGAGAATCGGCGGGGTGTGCATGCCGCCGCCTTCCGCGCTGGTAGCGGAGCTGGGGAGCATATAGGTGCGGATGGCGAGCACGCCGGTGGTTCCCTCCGCGCCGGCGGGCAGGGCGAACTGCAGCGGCCGCGTGCCGACCAGGTGCGGGTCGGGGCCAAGCCGACCCGAACCGCCCAGCAACCGGCCGTTCCAATACAGTTCGTAGCCGTCCTCGACCAGCGTCGGCCCGAGGATGGCCCACGACACGTCGCCGGCCGGAATCGTGACCGTGCGTCGATACCAGGCGTAGCCGTGATAGCCCGGATGGCCGTGCGCCATCCACCCGCCCACGTAGTCGGGCAGGCCCACGTCGCCGTCATGGCTGCCTGCCGGGGCGGTCATGTCCATCGTTTCCCACCGGCTGTCCTCCATGTCCGGAGCCGCCCAGCCCGGATCGTCGCCGACGTGGAACCGCCAGGGACCGTCGAGCAAGGTGGATGCGGCGCGAAGCGGCGCCGGATCGGGGCGGCCGCCGATGGCCAGCTCGGCGATCATGATCACCAGTACCAGCAGCGTCACGATGCCGATGCCGGCCATCAACCTGCGTTGTGTCGGGTCGTTCGCTGGTGCCGTCGATGCAGCCGGTTGGGGCATCATGCGTGAGCCTCGTCGCCTGTGTCGGCAGGCATGCTACCAGTTATGATCGTTTAGACGGTAATCATGATCCGGGCCGGAGTATCGAGCAGGACCGCATGTCGCCCACGCATCCGCCTTCGACGCCACGATCGGTTGCCGCCGCCCGGCTGGACGGCGGGCGCCTGTGCCTGGACTTCGTCAATACCATCCACGACCGCTATGCCGTGGACGTGGAGGACTACGTGCAGGACGCGCAGCGCTTCATCGCATGGAGCGAGCGCGCTGGCGCGCTGGGTCCGGGCGATGGCGTTCACGCGCCGCGTGCCGTGCACGCGCGAGCCGCGTTGATGCGCGAGGTGGTTGCCCTGCGCGAGTGCCTGCATGCGCTGTTCGCTGCACGGATCGACGGTTTGTCGCCGCCGGCCGAGGCGGTGCGCGGGCTCGATCGCTGGCTGCACGAAGCCTGGGCCAGCCAGGCGCTGGGTGCGGACGGCCAGATGCACTGGCGCGCCGATGCGCGCGATGCACGACTGCCCCTCAAGCGCATCGCGCTCGACGCACTCGACCTGCTCGGCGGTCCGAACGTCTCGCGCCTTCGCCGCTGCGCCAACACCACCTCCTGCGGTTGGCTGTTCCTCGACACCACCAAGAATGGGCGCCGCCGCTGGTGCGCCATGGAAACCTGCGGAACCGCCGAGAAAATGCAGCGTTATCGCCGGCGCTGAGCGGCTCGTGGCGGGCCGGGCCGAAGGCGGTTCCATCTTCTCAACTAGTCGGCACGGAGTCGCGGGCTCGGCGGTTCACACGTTGTGGTCAGTTCGCGCGTTCCTGCTCGCAACGTGGGGCGCCGGCGGGACGCGACCATTTGGGGAGGGGCAGGCTCGAGGGCCACACCTCGGGCGTTCCGACCTTCGCTCGCCATGGAATCAGCCGACGGGGCGCACCGAATCCAAGGATGCGTGCCCTCGTGAAGTAGGTGGTAGCAAGCGTGAGCAAGCTGTGCGCGACCGCCTTGAGGACGACGAGGTGGTGCTTCCGGGCTCGTACCAGCGCTTGGTCGCCGTGTTGTCGCGAAGCGAATCTGGCCGCGCGAGATGTTTTGCCGTTTTCCATAACGGGCGCCAAGAAGGGGCTTGGCTCGCTTGGTTGGCGTAGCACATTCGGTTTCTATTTCGAGCGACGAGTCGCGGCCTGACGGGCTCCATACTCGGTTGCCACAAGCTGCCTTGACGAACCACCGGGGTTGCGTAGCCGAATTCGTTTCGCATGATCGCGAACCAAGGCGTTCTTGTAGAGCCGCACATCGCCTTCCGTCGTCCACGGCCCGCAAGCCGTCACGGAGCGGGGCAGGCCGGGGCAGTATGCTGTTTCGATTGCCCCTTTCGCCGCCTGCCTGCCGATGCTGACCAGCCTTCGCACGTCTACGCCGCTGCTGTTGAGCACCGTGTTCCTGCTGATGGGGGTCGGCCTGCTCCATACCCACATTGCGCTGGAGGGGCGGACGCTCGGCTTCTCGGTGGCGATGATCGGCGTGCTGACATCGGCCTATTACGCCGGATTCCTGGTCGGCACGTACACGGTGCCGCGGCTCACCCATCGCATCGGGCACATCCGCACGTTCGCGTTCTGCACGGCGCTGGTGACGCTGGTGGTGCTGGTGCAGGCGCTCGAACCGTCGTACGGTTTGTGGTTGGTGCTGCGCGTGCTGCAGGGCCTGTTGCTGGTCGGCCTGTACGCGATCATCGAGAGCTGGTTGAACGCGTCGGCCGATCCGGCGCATCGCAGCTCGGTGTTCGCGGTGTACATGATGGTGAATCTCGGTGCCAGCGCGGCGGCGCAGCAGTTGCTGCGCATCCGCGGCGAGGGCTTCGTGCTGTTCTGCGTGGTGGCGATCCTGTTTTGCGCCGCCAGCCTGCCGGTGGTGACGAGCCGCCAACCGCAGCCGCACATCCGTTCGATACCCCGGGTGCAGATCGCACACCTGTTCCGGCTGGCGCCGACCGCGCTGGTCAGTGCGTTGCTTTCCGGCCTGGCGCTCGGCGCGTTCTGGGGGTTGTTGCCCGTGTATGCCGCGGCCCGCGGGCTGGACCTCGGCGGCATCGGCACGTACGTGAGCGTGGGCATTGCCGGCGGCGTGGTGTTGCAATGGCCGCTGGGGCGGTTTTCCGATCGCATCGACCGGCGCCTGGCGCTTTCGCTGATCAGTGCGGTGGCCGCGCTGGCGGCGCTGACCAACCTGTTTCTGCCCGGCGCCGAGGGCGTCGCGGCGATGGTGGTGATCTTCGCCTTCGGCGGCATGAGCTTCACGTTGTACCCGATCGCCGTGGCGCACCTGGTCGATTACGTGCACGCCGACGAGCTATTGTCGGCCTCCAGTACGGTGCTGCTGGTCAACGGCATCGGCTCCGCGCTCGGTCCCCTGCTGGCGGGTACGCTCATGAGCCTGCTCGGCCCGAAACTGCTGTTCGTGTGGTTCGCCGTGCTCGACGGCGCGCTTGCCGCCTACGCGTTCCATCGCTTCACGCGCCGCAAGCGCGAAGTGACCCCGGACGACAATTTCGTGCCGTTGGTGAATACGGGCGCGAGCGCGCTCGATCTTCATGCCGGCGATGCCGCTGCGGAGGAAGGCCGGGCCTGACGCCGCGGCAACGCGCCGAGCTGCGGGGGCGCTCACCGGCGCAATGACGGTTCGATGTCCGGAAGGTCGCCCGTTCCGGCCACGGCGACATGATCCTCGGGAGGCTGGCTGCCGGCAGGGCTACAGCTTGTCGAACTCCCGCTTGAGGTCATAACCCTTGTCGGTGACGATGCGCTCGAGCGTCCTCACGCGCTGCTCCAGGGTGTCGATGCGCGCCTGGTAATGCGGGTTCTCGCGGGGCTGGCTCTGTTTCAGTCGCAGGTGATCCCTGAAGATGCGGGCGCCAAAGACGACGATGATGATGCTGAGAATGAAGAATTGGCCGCTTTCCATCGTTGATTCCTAATCTTCCAGATCGCGAAATTGTTGGGCGAGATGGTGTTGACTTGAAGTGGCATAACCTTCCCCGTGACGCCGCGTCATGTCCAGTGCGCGAACGTGGTGGCGTGCGTCGCAGTAAACCTCGTCCGCCGTACGCCTTGCAGCGCGCCAGTAAGCCTCTTCGGTGTTCCGATCGCAGAGCGCGTCGCGCTCGGTCGGCAGCATGAAGCCGAGTGCGAGGTAGGCGATCAGCGCCAGTCCGCCGAACCAGATCAACGCGATGATCGCCAGGGCCCGGATGGCGGTGACGTTGCAGCCGGCATAGTCGGCCAGGCCAGCGCATACGCCCATGAGCTTGCCGCCGCGCCGGTCGCGATAAAGACGCTGCGCGCGCCCGTCCTGTTCGTATCTCATGCGCCCGCCCCGTTGCGCCGTGATTGCCAGAAGCTGCGTTCGTCACCCTTGCCGCAATAGCGCAGCGGTCGCTCCGGCATGATCGATCCGGCAACGATATAGGCCACCCCGACGCTCACCGGGAAGAGCCAGGCCAGGGCAAGCACGCCGACGCGAGTCAGCCACACGGGCCAATCGAAACATTCGGCAAGTCCTGCGCATGCACCCAGGATCACGCCGCGTTCCGAATTGCGATACATCCGGCGTGGGCGATACCGGTCCCGTGAATCGTTCATGCCTTGTCCCTCCCGTTGAATGGTTGTGCCTGTCCGATGGTCGCCAGCGTTTCGCGGCGGGAATCCACCGGAAGGCTGCGTTTCGCAAATCCGAAAACATCTCTTCGCCGCATCGCGCGGTGGCGGGTCAGGTCCACAGTCAGCGCCCGGTGTGTGGGCCAATCAGCCACCGCGGTGCGACTGGGCTGGCCATGGTTGGGCGCCCGAAGCGCGCTCGTGGCGCTCAATCCCGGTTGGCCGCCTTTGCCGACGCCATCCGCTCCTTCAGCGCAGCCAGCTCGGCCTCGACGTGGTCGTCGGTCTCCAGATCCGCGAACTCGCGGTGGAGGTCATGCTGTTTGCCCAGGTCGTAGGCATCGACCTTGCCTTCCATGTGTTCGAGCTTGCGCTCGTAGTGTTCGAAGCGTCCCAGCGCGCTGTTGATCCGCTCGTCGTGGGTGCGGCTGCGCGCCTTCAGGCGGTGAGTGGCCGTGTGGTGGCGGGCCTGGAGCGCATTCTGGCGGTGCTTGGCATCGGCCAGCTTCGCTTGCAGCGCGGCGATATCGTCGTTGAGTTTGGCCAGGCCGAGCTCGACTTCGTCGTAATGTTCCCTGAGGGCGTCCTGTGCGCTCTCCGTATGCTTCTTTTCGGCAAGTGCCGCCTTGGCCAGATCGTCGCGCCCCTTGGTGATGGCCAGCTCCGCCCGGCGTTGCCACTCATCGGTCTCGCGCGCGGCGTGGGCCATGCGTCGCTCCAGCTCCTTGCGGTCGGCGAGCGAGCGCGCCGCGGCCGACCGGACTTCGACCAGCGTGTCTTCCATCTCCTGGATGATCAGCCGCACCACCTTTTCCGGCTCTTCAGCCTTGTCCAGCATCGCGTTGATGTTGGAGTTGATGATGTCGCTCATTCTCGAAAAAACGCCCATGTCTGCTTTACCTCGTGAGTGAAGGGCCACGAAGTCCATAAAGCAGATGGCGTGCCAAGCGCGATTCCATGAGTCAAGTCATTGAATACGCTAGAATACACGGCGTTCAGCCGTCTAATGGCGGCCCGTTCTATTGAGTGAAATTCACTGACATTTGGTGAAATACACTAAGATCGAGTCAATGCAGCTCTCGCCGTAGGCATCTCTCTCCGGCCGCTGTGCCGAATCCAAGTGCGCCCCCATGCCAGATCCAGCGTCCTTCGACAGCCAGGCCACGACCATGCTGGGCGAGTCGCCGGCGTTCCTGGATCTGCTCGAGCATGCCTCGCGAGTGGCCGCCGTCAACAAGCCCGTGCTGGTCATCGGCGAGCGCGGTACCGGCAAGGAGCTGATTGCCGCGCGACTGCACTACCTGTCGCCGCGCTGGGAAGCGCCGCTGGTCAAGCTCAACTGCGCGACGCTGACCGAGGCATTGCTCGAAACCGAGTTGTTCGGCCATGAGGCGGGAGCCTTCACGGGCGCCACCCGCCGCCACATCGGCCGTTTCGAGCAGGCTCACGGTGGCACGCTGTTTCTCGACGAACTGGCCACGGTCTCCATGCGCGTGCAGGAGAAGATCCTGCGCGCCGTCGAGTATGGCCAGTTCGAACGGGTCGGCGGCAGCGAGACGTTGACGGTGGACGTGCGCATTGTCGGGGCCACCAACGGGGACATGCCGGCAGCGGTGCGTGCCGGGCAGTTTCGTGCGGACCTGCTCGACCGGCTGGCTTTCGACGTATTGACCGTGCCCCCGTTGCGGGCGCGCACGGGCGACATCATGCAATTGGCCGAGCACTTCGCCCTCGACATCAGTCGCGAGCTCGGCAGGGAACTGTTCGCCGGCTTCACCGAGGCGGCCAGTGCGGCGTTGATCCGCTACCCGTGGCCGGGCAACGTGCGCGAACTGAAAAATGCGGTCGAGCGATCGGTCCATCGCAGCGTTGTAGACGAACCGGTCGACGCCATCGTGTTCGATCCCTTCGCCTCCGCCTACCGGCCGCCCGTCGAGGTCGAGCCCGGCGATCCCGCAGTGGCGCCGCCTGAAAGACCGGCCCCTCTCCCTTGCGACCTGAAGTCGGAAACGGCCCGCCTCGAAGTCGACCTGCTCAGGCGCGCGCTTGCGCAGGCCCGCTACAGCCAGGCCGAAGCCGCATCCCTGCTTGGCCTCAGCTATCACCAGATGCGTGCGTTGTTGCGCAAGCACGGCATGGTGAAGCCGCGTGGCAGCCAGACCGGACCGACCGCTGCCTGATCGGCGCGGGACAGCCGCACCGCCACTTCTGCGTATGGCTGACGCTCGTCAAGCGGCGTTCGCGTCCACGCGCTACGCTGCGGCCTCCCCACGACGGCCCCCTTGTCCATGTTCGCTTCGATTCCGGCGCTGCTGCGCGTTCCGCTCGCCATCCTGCTGCTGATCGTCAACACCGTGCTGCACGTGGTGGTGCTGTTCGCGCTCACCCTCGTGAAGCTGTTGCTGCCGTTGCACGGCGCGCGCGTGGTGCTGTCGCGCGCGCTGGTGGCGATCGCGGAGAGCTGGATCGGGGTCAACAGCGCGTTGTTCGACCTGTTCACCCGCACCCGCTGGCACATCGAGGGAGTGGAGGGGCTCGAGCGCGACGGCAACTATCTGGTGCTTTGCAACCACCAGAGCTGGGTCGACATTCCGGTGCTGCAGAAGATCTTCAACCGGCGCATCCCGTTCCTGCGCTTTTTCCTCAAGAGCCAGCTGATCTGGGTGCCGTTGCTTGGCCCGGCCTGGTGGGCGCTGGATTTTCCCTTCATGAAGCGGCACTCCCGCGAGGCGCTGGCGAAGCGCCCGGAACTTGCCGGCAAGGACCGTGAAACCACCCGCCGCGCCTGCGAAAAGTTCCGCCACCTGCCGGTGTCGGTGATGAACTTCGTGGAGGGCACGCGTTTCACCCGCGCCAAGCACGACGCGCAGGGTTCGCCGTATCGCCACCTGCTGCGGCCCAAGGCCGGTGGCGTCGCGTTCGTGCTCGACGCGATGGGCGAGGGCCTGCACGCCATCCTCGATGTCACCATCGTCTATGCGCAGGACGCCGGGTCCCTCATGGATCTCATCGCCGGACGCATCCGCGACATCCGCGTGCATGTCCGCCAGCGCGCCATCGGCTCGGGGCTGCGCGGCGACTACGAGAACGACCCGGCCTTCCGGGAGCGCTTCCAGGCATGGGTCAATGCGCTGTGGGCGGAGAAAGACGCCGAAGTGAAGCGGTTGCTGGCGCAATAGGAAGGCAGCGGGGGCGAGCCGGTCGGGGTCCAGCGGGCATCAAATTGGGCGAAAGTTGGGGGGGGGCGCCGCAACCCACGGCGATGCATGACGAACGGCGCATGGCGACGCCCGACGGTTGAGCCTAAAAGATCAGACACGGCCGGAGCCATGTGGCGCCGAGGCCTGCCCGCACGCTGTCGGAGCGAACCATGGCATACCGCATCGGGCTCATCACCTTGCTGTTGCTGGCGCTGCTGCCCGGCGACCGGGCCCGCGCGGCGTCGACCGAACGCCTGCAATTCGCGCCGGTGACCTTGCCACGCTATGCCGACTACAAACACATCGAGCACTACGCGCCCACCGTCGAGTCCTACCGAGAGGCCCGGGACGACCCCCGCTTCGTGATGGAACGGGTCACCTACAGCAGCGATGGCCTGCGGGTCTACGCGTACCTGTATCGCCCACGTTCGGTGCCCGAGGGGCAAAAGCTGCCCGTGATCGTTTTCAACCGCGGCAGTTACGTCCGCGATGATTTTTCGCCGGAGTTTCTGATGCCGGCGCACCGGCTGGCCGGGCAGGGGTACCTGGTGATCGCGCCGATGCTTCGCGGCAGCGGCGGCGCGCCCGGCCATGACGAGATGGGCGGCGCCGACGTCGATGACATCTTCAATATCGTGCCGGTGCTGAAGGAGCTGGGCTACGCCGATACCGATCGCCTGTTCCTTTACGGCGAATCGCGCGGTGCCATCATGAGCATGATCGCCGCGCGTCGCCATTTCCCGGCGCGCGCCATCGCCGTATATGGCCTGACAGCGGATTTTTCGATCCTGATCGGCCCGGGCACGCCCGGTCGCAGCCTTGCTCCGAACATCTGGCCGCAGTTCGGCCGCGAGGAAGCACGCATCGTCGAGACCCGCTCGCCGGTGCGATGGGCCGACCGCATCGACGCGCCGGTGCTGATCATGCATGGCGCGGACGATCAAACCGTACCGCCGACCCAGGCGCTGGATATGGCCCGCGCCCTCATGCGGGCGGGCAACCCCTACGAACTGAAGATATTCCACGGTGCGAACCACGTCCTGACCGGTCGTGCCGCGGAACGGGACGGCGATGCGGTCGCCTGGTTCAGGCGCTTCGATCGTCCGTAGCTCGGGCCGGCCAAGACCGGCTCTCGCGGGCCGCTTCACGCATGCCGTGCTTGCCTGGCGGGCGTTTTGCGGGTGCCCGGACTGCATCGACCGACAGCTCGCGTTAGGATGCCCCGACGACGCGGGCCTCCGCGGACGATATCGCTCCCCATCCCCAAAGGAACGCCATGAGCACGCATCGCGCAACGCGGCGGGGTGTCCGCCGATGACCCTGCTGCATACCGAGGCGTCCGCGCCTGTGACGGCCGATCCGATCATCGTCGTCAAAGGCGTGGACAAGACCTACGGCTCCGGCTTCCAGGCGCTCAAGCCGATCGATCTGAGCATCCGTCGCGGCGAGATCTTCGCGCTGCTAGGCCCCAACGGCGCGGGCAAGACCACGCTGATCAGCATCATCTGCGGCATCGTCAACCCCGGCAACGGCTCGATCACGGTGGACGGCCACGACGTGGTGCGCGATTTCCGCGCCACCCGCTCGCGCATCGGCCTGGTGCCGCAGGAGCTGACCACCGACGCCTTCGAGACGGTGTGGAATACCGCCAGCTTCAGCCGCGGCCTGTTCGGCCTGCCTCCCAAGCCGGCGCACATCGAGCAGGTGTTGCGTGACCTTTCGCTGTGGGACAAGCGGGACAACAAGATCCTGACCCTCTCCGGCGGCATGAAGCGCCGCGTGATGATCGCCAAGGCGCTGGCGCACGAGCCGAACGTCTTGTTCCTGGACGAGCCCACCGCCGGCGTCGATGTGGCACTGCGGCGCGACATGTGGAACCTGGTGCGGCGGCTGCGCGACAGCGGCGTCACCATCATCCTGACCACGCACTACATCGAGGAGGCCGAAGACATGGCCGATCGCGTGGGCGTGATCAACAAGGGCGAGCTGATCCTGGTGGAACAGACCGCCACGCTCATGCACAAGTTGGGCAAGAAGGAGCTCACCCTGCAATTGCACGATCCACTGGCGGCGATTCCGCCGTCGCTCTCGGCCCATGCGCTGGCGTTGTCCGCCGACGGCAGCGAACTGACCTACACCTACGACACCCAGGCCGAGCACACCGGCATCACCGCCTTGCTTGGCGACCTGGCCGCGGCGGGCATCCGCTTCCGCGACATCAGCACGCGCCAGAACACGCTGGAAGAAATCTTCGTCGACCTGGTGAGGAGCCGCTGATGAACTGGTATGCCATCCGCGCCATCTACAACTTCGAGATGGCCCGCACGCGGCGCACGCTGATGCAGTCGATCGCCTCGCCGGTGCTCTCGACCTCGCTCTACTTCGTGGTGTTCGGCTCGGCCATCGGCTCGCGCATCACCTCGGTCGAGGGCGTCAGCTACGGCGCGTTCATCATCCCGGGCCTGATCATGCTGTCGCTGCTGATGCAGAGCGTGTCCAACGCCTCGTTCGGCATCTACTTCCCCAAGTTCACCGGCACCATCTACGAGATCCATTCCGCGCCGGTGTCGTTCGTGGAGATCATCGCCGGCTACGTGGGGGCGGCGGCGACCAAGTCGGTGATCGTCGGGGTGATCATCCTGGCCACCGCGCGCCTGTTCGTGGACTACCACATCGCCCATCCGCTCCTGATGGCCGCGTTCCTGCTGCTGACGGCGATCACCTTCAGCCTGTTCGGCTTCATCATCGGCATCTGGGCGGACAATTTCGAGAAGCTGCAGGTGATCCCGATGCTGGTGATCACGCCGCTGACCTTCCTCGGCGTCAGCTTCTACTCCATCCACATGCTGCCGCCGCTGTGGCAGAAGATCACCCTGCTCAACCCGGTGGTCTACCTCGTCAGCGGCTTCCGCTGGAGCTTCTACGACCTGGCGGACGTCGGCGTCGGCGCCAGCCTGGCGGCCATCACCGGTTTCCTCGTCGCCTGTTTGGTCACCATCGGATGGATCTTTCGCACCGGGTACAAGCTCAAGAGCTGACGCCGGCGGGCTGCCGAACACCCCATAATGCGGGACTCGGCTCACCTGCCGATGATCGAACCAGGGCGGCTCCATGGATAGGCCACGGCTGAAGACCCTCTACAAGGCGATTTTCGGCTATGCCGTCATGTGCCTGGTGCTGGGGAAAATGCTGCAGGTCGTCACGGTCGTTCTCGGCTTTGGGCTATTGATCGTTGCGTACCTGGGCCTGGAATGGGTGGCGACTCCACTGGTTGCCGCCTATGCCGGCGTACAGAGCCGTTGGTCTCCCCGGCGGGCGCTGTGGGCGGGCATTCCGCTCTTCGTTGTGTTCACTGTCGTGACGCCCGTTGTCGATTCCGGTGCCAGTGCCCTGCCCATGCCGGTGCCTTGGCTTTCCGTCTTTCAGGCGAAAAAAGCCGAAGTGTTGCCGGTGATCGAAATGCGCCTGGCCTGGTGGGCATGCGTGTACGGCGTCGCGTATGTATTGGGGCTGTTCAGTCGCCGGTTCAGGCCGGCCGGCAAGGCTGGCATAGACACCGTGCATGAGGCCGAGGGAGCCAAGCCGGACTGACTCGATCGCTCCACGATGTCTTCCGGAGCCCCGGCGTGCCTGGGTTTCCCTGTGGTTTTCGTCCACGGTAGCCGCCGATGCCTCTTCTGTGGTCTGCGCCAACGGCGCGCGCTTGTGGCCGCCGGCTACCTGGTAGCGATCATTCGCGAGTTGCGCGTGGCGCGGGCAAGGATTGGTTATGCTGGGGAACCGACGGCCCGCCGCCGGGGTCCACGGACCATGTGCATCAGCCAAGACAGGATTTCCACGACATGAATCTGCATCGTTCGCTGCTCGTCGCTTCGCTGGTCGCCGCGGCCGGCCTTTCCATCGTCCCGATGTCCGCCGCGCAAGCCGCGGAGAGCCTCGGCGGCAACGCCGTGCCGGGTGTGTGCCTGCTTTCGCGCGAGGCGGTCTTCGCACAGTCCAAGGTGGGCCAGGCGGCGAGCCAGCGGTTGGGCCAGTTGGCGCAGCAGGCGCGCACGCAGCTGGACAACCAGCGCAAGCCGCTCGATACCGACCTGAAGAGCTTCCAGCAGAAGGCCGAATCGTTGAGCGAGGCGCAGCGCAAGCAGCAGGGCGAAGCCCTGCAGAAGCGCGTGCAGACGTATCAGGGCCAGGCCGGCGAGCTCAACCAGCGCATCCAGTTGACCCGTACCAAGGCGATGCAGCGCATCGGCCAGGATGCCGAGCCGCTCGTCGCCAGCACCTACAAGAGCCACCATTGCGGCCTGCTGCTGGACCGCGATTCCGTCTTGGGCGGCAACATGACCAACGACCTGACGCCCGATGTGATCAAGGGCCTGGATGGCAAGGTCACCACGATCAGCTTCAACCTGGAGCCGCTGCCCAGCAATTCGGGCAAGTAAGCACGCCGGTCGATGCCGCGGCATCACCAGGCAGGCGGTAGTCGAAGGGGCGGGCCGGGACCCGCCCCTTCGGTTGCCCGGCCCCCGCAGGGACGCCGATGATCGGCAAGCTCTTCGCCAGGTTCAGAAGCGGTAGCCCGCAGGCAGCCGCGCCCGTCGCGCCGAAAGCTGCCGATCCGGCGGAAGAAGCCCTGCTGCGCGTCATTGCCGAGGAAAGCGGCGCCGATCCGCTGATCGGAGCGAAGGTCGCCGCCAAGGCCGTCACGCGGCGGCTCATGGATGCGATGAAGACCGGGCAGGGCATCCACGTCGAATCGCTGCTGTGTGCGCTCGGCGGGCTCGCCGGCTACGCCTGCCAGGCGGCCACGCGGGCGGCGGCGGTTTCGCAGGGGTTGGACGGGGCGGCCGCGCTGGTGCGCGTCGAAACCGCCGAGGGCGGCATCCTGTTCTTTGGCGATGAGCTCAACCGTCTGCTGGTGCATGCGCGCTATTCGGTCTGGGGCGTCGCCGCCGGCGGCGCGCAGCCGGCAGGCTGCAACGACCTGCCGGACATGGACGAGATCTTCGAATACGTGGCCGGCGCGGTGGGCACGCCGGCTTTCGGCATCCCGCGCCTGCCCGAGCAGCACCGGCCGCACGATACGCCCGTCCGCTACGTCACGCGCTGGTGGCCGGAGCTCCAGCCGATCCTCGCGCGGTACTGCGCCGATCCCGGCCATTGGCCGGTGGCAGTGAGCCTGTCGGTGCAGGAAGTCATCGTGGCCGCCAAGCCGGTGCTGGAACCGGGCCTGGCGCTGCGCCTGGCGATGGAGGCAGCCGTGTCGATGTCGAAGATCGATCTGGCGGCCACCATGCCGCTTACCGCGGGCCGGGCGCCCGGCCGCTAGGCATTCGCGCCGCCGTCCTGGCGCCGCACGCCATGAACAGCGCGGCACGGCGCGTCAGTTGCGTCCGGACGCCTTGCTGTCGGACGCAGAGGCAGGCGCGGTCATCGAATAAAGCACTTCGGTCGCCCGCACCGACGAGGCGGCGGCGATGGCCGTGATCGTCTGATCCACGGATGTGGCCTTGTAGCCTCGCGCTTGCAACTGCTGCAGCAGCACCCGGGGAGTCGCGCCGAGCATCGGGGCGAGCTCGGCCAGGCTGGCCCGGGTCATCAGCGCCACGGTCTGCGACGAGGGACTGCCGCCTCGGCCCTTGCCGGCGGTCAGCGCGAACGGCACCGCGCCGATCACGCACAACAGCAGGGGAATCAGCAGGGTTTTGCGCCTGGCGTAGGCCAGCAACGGCTTCCAGTTCTTCCACAGGTGCAGGGCGAAGGGCGCCAGCAGCAGGAGGCTGAGCCATTCGTGCATGGCGTGGAACGTGCGCGGCGCCCAATGGAAGAAGAGTGCGACGCCGGAGACGGTGGAGACCAGGAACAGCCCCGCGGTGAGCGGCGTGCCGTAGCGGTGCATGAAGTTGCCCAAGGGAGTGCTTCCGTGTCGTGCCGAGCCTTCGATAATGATATTTATTCGCATTATCTGCAAGTGGCCAGGTCGGGTTCGTTTCGATGGAGTACCTTCGCCAGGCGCCTGCATTCCAGCGCAAGCAGCCGGAGAACCCGTGCCATCCGTTTTCGCCAAGCTCAACCTCAAACAACAGACCGCCGTCCTGGTGCTCGACGCACCGGCAAGCTTCGAGACGGAGCTGCGTGCGCTCGAGGGCGTGGCTGTGTTGCGCGATCTGCGCCAGGCATCGGACGTTTCGTTTGCGCTGGCATTCGTGACCCGGCAGGCGGAACTCGACGCGGTATCGGAGGCCCTGGCGGCCAAGGCGCGCGGCGACGCAGTGCTGTGGTTTGCCTATCCCAAGAAGACGTCGAAGCGGTACGCATGCGAATTCAACCGGGAGAGCGGCTGGGACGTCATCCGGGGGCTGGGGTTCGATAGCGTGCGCCAGGTGGCGATCGACGACGACTGGTCCGCGCTGCGCTTTCGTCGCAACGAATACATCGGCAGCTAGCGCTACGGGGCGGGGGGAACTGCCGCGCCGCTGGGTTTCGCGTGTGTTCGTCGAAAGGGAGTGAGATGGACTGGATCAGTGCAGAACGCGTGGTCGTCGCGCTTGCATGGATGCTCGTGGGTGGCTGTGCCATCCATCCACGCGAGCCGGGGGTGGCGCTTGCCGCCCACGCAACGGGCGACGGCCGCCAGCCGGAGACTGCTGTGCGCTTCGGACCGGTGCGCGGCGGTCCATTGGTGTTCGTCATGGCCGAACTCGCGTGGCTCGATGGGCACGCGTACACGCGCATCGAGGGCGTCCAGACCAGAACCGTGCTGTTGCCGGGATTGACCACGAGGTTCCTGCATGCCTGGCCGGTGCGCGATGCCGGCGGCCACGTGTTGACGATCCACTTCGACATGTCGCAGATGGTCCTGCCACCGACGGCCGAGGATCATCGGCCACACGTCCAGCCCGCGCATAGGCGGGCCGGACCGCTGGACTAGGATTTCTTGCCGCCGCCATCCTGCTTGTTCACCGTCGCCCACGCGATGCGCTCGGCGGTGTCCTGCGACTTGCCTTCCTTCTTCTCGCTCTCTTCGATGTGGTGAGCCTCGCGCTTCTGCTTGTCGGTATACGAGGATTTGTCGCCCTGGGACATGGCTTTGGCTCCTGTGACGGTTGCCTCCAAGTTAGTGCCCTGGCGGTTAACGCAAGGTCTCCGCCGGCCGTCGGCCATGTAAACGCGATCACGGCCCCGCCCAGGCGCCGCGCGATCTGGCCGCCCGCTGCCGGGCGCCTGTGGAGCGGCCATCGCGGGTCCGGGCGCATTCCCACGGGGTGATACAGTGCGTCGCTTTCCTTCCGCGGCTGCAGAGCGAGCGACCTGATGACGACCCAAGCGACCTACCCGATCGGTACGCCCGGCACGCCCTGGGGGCCCGCGGAAGTGGCCACCTGGTTGTCCGGACAGAGCCGCAAGCGCAGTTACCAGATCGACGTGCTGGAGGCGGTCGAGGGGTTGCGTTCGCGCTTCGACGTGGAGCAGTACGGCAGCCTGGATTACCGGCCCGACAGCTATCCGCTGTTCGCGATCAAGAGCCGCCAGTGGCGCGACGAGCTGCCCTGCGTGCTGGTGACCGGCGGCGTGCATGGCTACGAAACCAGCGGCGTGCATGGCGCGCTGCGGTTCGTCGACAGCCATGCGCAACGCTATGCCGGTCGCGCCAATCTGATGATCGTGCCGTGCGTCAGCCCGTGGGCCTACGAGCGGATCCACCGCTGGAATGCGCACGCGATCGACCCGAACCGCTCGTTCCATCAGGACAGCCCGGCGCAGGAATCGGCCGCGCTCATGCGCCTGGTCGAGCCGCTGCGCGACCGCGTGCTGGTGCACGTCGATCTGCACGAGACCACCGACACCGACGAGTCCGAGTTCCGCCCGGCGCTGGCTGCGCGCGACGGCGTGGCCTACGAGCCGGGCGACATCCCCGACGGGTTCTACCTGGTCGGCGACAGCGAGAACCCGCAGGCGGACTTCCAGCAGGCGGTGATCGCGGCTGTGGCCGGGGTCACCCACATCGCGCCGGCCGACGCCCATGGGCAAATCATCGGCTCGCCAATGGTCGCGCCCGGCGTGATCAACTATCCGCTCACGCAGCTGGGCCTGTGCGCCAGCGTCACGAATGCGCGTTTCAAGACCACCACCGAGGTCTACCCGGACAGCCCGCGCGCGAGCGCGGAGCAATGCAACGAGGCCCAGGTGGCGGCCGTTTGCGCGGCGATCGATTTCGCGCTGGTGAGTAGCGGCTAGCTCGCGGCGGCGATCCTGCCGACCGCGGCGAGTACCTCGCTGCGCACGCGCGCGTCGACATCGGGCGCGGCGTAGTAGGCGGTAACCAGCAGCGGCGCGCGGTCGGGCGGAAACACGATGGCCACGTCGTTGCTCTCGCCCTGGGCGCCGCTGCCGGTCTTGTCGCCGGCGCTCCAGAGCGGCGGCAGGCCGGCGCGCAATTTGTCGGTGCCGGTCAGGCAGCCGCGCATCCAGTCCAGCAGCCGCGCCCGCGACGCGGGCGAGAGCGCGTTGCCGAGCAGCAGCCGGTGCAGGGTGTCCAGCGCGGCGTCGGGTGAGGTGGTATCGCGCAGGTCACCGGGGTGGGTGACATTGAGGTCCGGCTCGATGCGGTCCAGCCGGGTCACCTGATCGCCCAGGCCGCGCACGAAGCCAGTGACCGCCGTGGGCCCTCCCAGCGCCGCCAGCAGCAGGTTCGCTGCGGTGTTGTCGCTGACGGTGATCGCGGCCGCGCACAGTTCCTCCAGGCGCATGCCCGGCGCGCCGGTACGCAGGCGGGTCACCGGCGCGTAGCTCAGCAACACGTCGCGTCCGAACACGACGCGCCGCTCGAGCGATTCGTCGCCGCGGTCGACCCGCGCCAGCACCGCGGCCACCGCCAGCACCTTGAACGTGCTGCACATGAGGAACCGCTCGCTGCCGCGGTGTGCGACGCGGCCTCCGTCGCCGGTATCGAGGATGGCCACGCCCAGCCGCCCGCCATGGCGCTGCTCCAGCGCGGCGAGCCGACGGACGGGATCCGCCTCGCGTGCGGTGCTTGCGGCAGCCTTCGCCAGCGAGGCGGGGAGGAGGGCGCCCAGCAGGCTGCCCTTGATGAAATCCCGGCGTTTCATGGATGAGCCCTTGTGGCAGGTATCGGTTACCGATTCTGCCCGGACGACGTGCCGTTTTGCAGGCGGGCCCCGGGCACCGCCGGGGCACCGGATGCCTGCCGGCGGGAAGCGTTGCAAGCGATCCGTGATGGGCCTACGCTCGGTTGCGGGGTGCGGTAGCGAAGGTTGGTATGGACGTTCAATGGCCGGCGGGTAGGGCCGGCGCAACCGGAGGGAGCGTAATGAACAGAGCTCTGTTTTTGGTACCCATGCTGGCGCTGCTCGCGCCAATGGCATTCGCCCAGCAAATCATCAGCCATGACGCCATGACCAACACGCGTGAGGCTGGCTGGGGCAATCACCAGGCCTGGATCAACTCGATGGCCAATCTGGACGAGCTGCGGGTCAACCTGGCACAGGCGTGGCAGGGCATGGGCATGTCGCCCCAGGCCGCCAAGCTGGTCGCCGATGCCTATGATCCCGAACGCGCCGCCCGGATGCCGCATGCGTCGTTGAACGGAAAGAGCAACCAGGAAGTCGCCCAGATGATGCAGATTGCCCTCAAGGAACAGCGTTATCTGGCTGCCGACCAACTGCTGATCGATTTCCTGGGCCGCAATGCGAAAAAGGCAAAATGACCTAGGCCGAGAGCTGCGCCCCGTTCGCGACAGTTCGGGGCAAGGCCAAGGCTGCCCGCCGGGTGGTGAAGCCTGGGCTTCAGACTGGCGTGAACGCAGGCGGGCGGCAACGGGAGGGCGTCAGCGGCGCACGTAATCGTCGGCCGGTCGCTCCCCTTTCTGGCGCTGGTTGTCCTCGCCGGTGTCGTTCTTCGCCTCGCCGCTGGCATTGGTGTCGCCGGGATGCTTGGGCACTTCCTCGCCCGGGCTGCCGCCGGCGCGCTTGTCATGGTCGGGACCGTTGCCTTTGCCTGGGTGGGATGTGTTCATGCGTTTCTCCTGCGGGAATCCGCGGCCATTCTGGCCGGGGGTCCGAAAGCGCGCGTGAGCGATGCGTCGAGCGCCAGGCCATGCGGAGCCCCAGGCGGCCGCCCGGTGGTGGCGCAACAAACGGATGGCGCCGTGGGAGCCACCAGCCCAGGCTTGCTCCACCGAAAGTTGGAGTAAACGTCATGGCTTTCCGCATCCGCGGGCTTTCGCCCGAGCCTTTCCGTCACCTGTTCGGCCTGGACGCCGCCGCGTTGGCCGCCGTCGGCGTGCGCCGCCACGTGGTCGAGCACGCGCCGGGCGTGCCCGATCGCATCGAGGTACGCGACCTGCAACCGGGCGAGACGGCGCTGCTGCTGAACTACACGCACCAGCCAGCCGACACGCCGTTCCGTGCCAGCCACGCGATCTTCGTGCGCGAGGGCGCCACGATGGCCTGCGATGTGGTCGACCAGGTGCCCGAGGCGATCCGCATCCGCCCGATCTCGCTGCGCGCCTTCGATAGCGACCACATGATGGTCGAGGCCGGGCTGGTGCCGGGCGACGACCTGGAAGACGCGATCGAGCGCATGTTCGCCGACCCCGCCGTGGCCTACTTGCATGCGCATTACGCCAGGCCGGGCTGTTATGCGGCGCGCATCGAACGCGCGTAGCCCGAGCCGCGCGGATGCGTCCCCTCGTGAGTGTCGCGGCTGGCTGGAACGGCCACGCTCGACCGGTGGCGTTTCCCGATACACCGAGGCGAATTCATCTTCGCGTGATGCCTGCTGCGTCCACCATGGGCGTCGCCGGCACGCAGCACGCCGTGCCGGCGCAACCGCGGTGCCCGCCGATCCGGCCGGTCGCGCCTGCTTGCGTTGAGGCGCCGCGGCCGCAAGATCGAACCGTCCCCACCCACGAGGAGCCCCTCCATGCAGCACACTCACCATGAGCGCACTTTCGAGGACAGCGGCAAGCAGTTCGTGGCGATCCTCAACGAACAGCCCGACGGCCTGCTGAGCGCCACCGTGCGCCTTCCGGACGGAACCCTGCGCGTGGTGCCGGGCGAACACTTCGGCAGCGAGGACCAGGCGCTGGCCGCGGCCACATCGTTCGCGCACGAGCTGGTGGGATCCTGCTAGGTTTCCATGCCCGCCAGCGGCCCGCGGTCGCGCGGACGCGCGAGGGCTGGCCATGGCTCGTGTTTGGCATCGCGTGGACCTCGCCCAACACCCTGCTTGGCTTGTTCGCCGGCGCCTTCGGCCTGGCGATGGGCGCGCGGATGCGATGGCAACCGCGCGCGCGGGCGCTGGTGTTCGCCCGGATGCGATGGCCGGCGCCAGGTGCGCTGACCCTGGGCAACGTGGTCCTGCACACCGGCGAGAGCCTCGACGTGGCCTGCCACACCTACGCTCATCGCGCGGGATGGGCCGTCGAGCCGTGTGTATCGCTCGTCGACCACGAGCGCGCTCACGTCTACCAGTACATGGCGCTGGGTCCGCTGTTCCTGCCGCTTTATCTGCTGTGCGGCGGCGTGAGCGTGCGCAACCGGTTCGAACGGGCGGCCGATCGCTACGCGAGCCACGGTCGCGGCTGGTGGCCCTTTGCGCCGTCGCGCGAAAGACGCCGCTGGCGCACACTGGGCGCTGCCCCCGGGGATGCCGAACATGACCGACCCGCTCGACCTTGAAGACCTGGTCCATCTGGCCCGCGTGGCCGAAGGACGCGGCGCCGACCTGCCCGAGGCGGCGGTGAGGCGACTGATGCAGGCAGGCGTGGTGCGCCGTCCCGGGCACGTCTGCGAGGGCGCGCCGGTGCTGGAGCTGACGCCCGCGGGACTGGCGCTGGTGCGCTCGAGCGACCAGTGAGCGGTGGCAGGCTGCGCATCGGCGCGGCGCGTGCGGACGAGTTCGACGCGCTGGGGCAACTGCTGGTGGACGTCTACACGCGGCTGGAGGGTTTTCCCGGCCCGGACGAGCAGCCGCGCTATTACGCCCTGCTGGCGAACATCGGCCAATTCACCCGCAAGCCGCAGGTGCAGCTGCTGGCGGCGCACGACACGGAAGACCGCCTGCTGGGCGGCGTGGTGTATTTCGGCGACATGGCGCACTACGGTTCCGGCGGCATCGCCGGAACGCTCACCGAAGCTTCCGGCATCCGCCTGCTCGGCGTGGCACCGGCGGCGCGTGGCATGGGCGTGGGACGGGCATTGACCGAAGCCTGCATTCTTCGGGCGCGCGAGCGCGGCCACGCGCGCGTGGTGCTGCACACGACGCGGGCGATGCAGGTCGCCTGGGGCATGTACGAGCGGCTGGGTTTCGCGCGTGCGCCGGCGCTGGATTTCATGCAGGGGGATCTGGCGGTGTTCGGTTTCAGCCTCGAGCTGGGAATCGGTCCGTCGGCCGGGCCCATTCCCTGAGCGACGCCGGCGGGGCGAACGCAGCACCGCTCAACCGCCGGTATCTGTGCCAGCGCCCAGCATGGCGCGGATGCGTGATCCCAACGACTCCATCGCGAACGGCTTGGCCATCACCTGCATGCCCGGCTGCAGCGTGCCGAGCGCGGCGTTTTCGGCGTAGCCGGTGATGAACAGCACCTTCAGTCCCGGGCGCGTGACGCGTGCCGCGTCGGCCAGCTGCCGCCCGTTGATGCCGCCCGGCAGGCCCACGTCGGTCACCAGCAGGTCCACGCGCACCTGCGAGGCGAGCGCGCGCAGCGCCGACGCGCCGTCGGCGGCTTCGATCGCCGTGTAGCCAAACTCGCGCAGCACCTCGCCGACCAGCATGCGCACCGTCGGTTCGTCATCGACCACCAGCACGCACTCGTCGGCGCTGGCCGGCGGCGCGTCTGCCGGGTCGCTTCCGCGCGTGCCCATTTCCGGGCGGCCTTCGTGCCGGGGCAGGTAGATCGTCACCGTGGTGCCGCGGCCGGGGCTGGAGTCGATTCGTACCTGGCCGCCGCTCTGCCGTGCGAAGCCGTACACCATCGACAACCCCAGCCCGGTGCCCCGGCCCTGCGGTTTGGTGGTGTAGAACGGGTCGAGCGCGCGCGCAACCACCTCCGGCGGCATGCCGGTGCCGGTATCGGTCACGTGCAGCGCCACGTAGGGCCCGGGCACCATGTCCAGCTCTTTCGCCGCCGCGGCATCGATGTGGCGGTTGGCCGTGGCAATGGTCAACCGCCCGCCCTCGGCCATGGCGTCGCGCGCGTTGATGCAAAGGTTGAGCAGTGCGTTCTCCAATTGATTGGGATCGCACAGGATGGTCCACAGGTCGTCGGCGCCGGCCACTTCCAGATCGATGTGTGGGCCGATGGTGCGCCCGAGCAGCTCGGTCATGCCGTGCACGAGCGCGTCGAGGCCGGTCGGCCGCGGTTCGAGCGTCTGCCGCCGGGAGAACGCCAGCAGGCGCTGGGTCAGCGCCGTGGCGCGGTCGGCCGCGCCGCGCGCGGCGGCGAGGTAGCGGTCCACGTCGTTGTAGCGGCCCTGGTTCACCCGCCGGTGCAGCAGATCCAGGCTGCCGACAATGCCCGCCAGCAGGTTGTTGAAATCGTGCGCCAGGCCGCCGGTGAGCTGGCCCACCGCTTCCATCTTCTGCGCCTGGCGCAGTGCATCCTCCGTCTGTGCGCGATCGAGGGCCTCGGCGTGCAGCGCATCCACGGCGTCGCGCAGTTCGGCGGTGCGCGCGTCCACCTGCGCCTCGAGCGTTTCGTTGAGGTGGCGCAGTGCGATTTCGCCCTCGCGGAGTTTTTCCTGCGCCATCCAGCGCTGCGTGATGTCCTGGCCGATCTTGAAGTACCCGCTCAACTCTCCGAGCGAGTTGCGCAGCGCGACCAGGTGCCCTTCGATGAATACGCGCGAGCCATCCCGCCGCACGTGCCAGCGCACATCCGGCGCCACGCCCTGTTCGCGGGCTATGGCCATTTCCTTTTCGGGCCGGCCGGCTTCGCGGTCCTCGGGCGTGAAGATGACCGCGCCGGATTGGCCGATCACCTCCTCGGCCGACCAGCCGAAGATCGCCGCTGCGCCCGGAAGCCATTCGGTGATGCGCCCCTGGACGTCGATGGTGAGGATGGCGTAGTCGCGGGCGCCCTGCACGATCAGGCGCAGCCGCTCCTCGCTTTCGCGCAGCGTCTCCTGCACCTGTCGGCGGGCGGTGACGTCCACCACCACGCCGATGATCTCCTCGCCGACCTTGCGCGCGGCGAACAGACCCCACCAGCGCGAGCCGTCCTTGCGGAAGTACTGTTTTTCGTAAGGGGTGCTCTCACCGGTGGCCTGCAACTGCCTGGCGGCGTGCCGCGAAACATCGTGGAATTCCTCCGGCGTCAGCTGCTGCCATGGCAGGCCCAGCGCCCCCTCGCGGGACAGGCCGGTCATCAGGAGAAACCCTTCGTTCACGTCGGTAAGCGTGAGGTCCGGCGCCCACAGGGTCACGCCGAGCGTGCGCATGGCGAACAGGCCATCGAGCCGTTTGCGGCTTTCCTGCAACGCGGTCTGGCTGGCAACCAGCGCGGCGCGCAGGCGCGCGTTCTCAGCTTCGAGGGCGGCTTCGCGTTCCGGGCGGTCGGGATCATCGGGTTCGCGGTTCGCAGTCATCGCCCCGGGCGCGAGCGTGTCATCGGCGTGCACTCGCGCGGACACGAGAAATGCGCAAGCCGGCCGAGCGTGTGATTGCCGCCGGCAAGCCGATGTGTAGGTTCCGTTCAACGCGCTTTTTCCCGCGTCAGGCGGATCGAGACGATGATGACCGCACGCGCGCGGGAACTTCACTGTGCCCAACGTAGGCTGGCCCCACCAGTGGCGAGCCCGGGCGTTTGCGCCGGTCCGCCCTTACTGTGCGGGAGTCCAGATTTGGATGCCGACCACCTGATCCAGGCCAACGCCAAGACCGAGCGGTTGCGCTACGACGGCTTCCGCACGTTCCTGCTCGGGCGCGACCCGACCCGGCGCCTGGCCGATGCCTTCGCCCGCCAGATCGTGGCGCGCGGCGAACAGGCACGCTTCGGCTATCCGGGCGATGCCGCGGACGCGACCATTGCGAAGGATTTCTATTACTGGGTGTGCGAGTCCTGAAGGACGGCCAAGATCAGCGGCGCGCGCGCGCCAGTTCGGCTGCCTGGCGCTGCTCGGCGCGACGCCGGTCCTGCGCCGCAAGCAGCAGCTGGCGGCGGGTCGGCGGCATGATCGGCGCTTCGTTCGGAATCAGGCCCAGGTACCGCCCGAGCCGGATCGCCTGCTGGCGCCATTTGCCCGCGGGCCACACGGAGTGGTGGGGAAGCTGTGCATGGCTGTTCATATGCGCATCCTTGGAACTCGAAACGGGAGCCGTGGCGGCGCGCGGTTCGCTGCCCGGACGCTGAATGTGCACCGAACCGTGTTAGCTGCCCGTAATGCGAAAGCTATGACCGTGGCGATGAGCCCGCCCGGCGCCATCGACGCTGCCCTGACGGGCCCCGCGCGACACTGTGACAAATCAGCAACGGGACGGCGCCATGGGCAACGAACACGACAAGCGCGAACCGATCGGCGGGCCGATGGCCCCCGACGCCGAAGGCAAGACCGCTGGCTCCAACACGCAAAGCCAGGGCGGCATCAGCCACAAGGTGGCCCGCTCCGCGCGCGAGGATTTCGACCCCGCCGCGGGGCTGCCGGGCGGCTTGCCCAGGGTCGATCCGCCGGGCATGTCGCTGGACCAGGGTGGCCGGGGCGACAAGGGCAGTGCCGGGCAGGGCTTCAGCGGCGACGATGGCGACCATGTGCCGTCCGACAGCACCGGCGTGCCGGCTTCGCGCAACCTCGGCGCCGCGGCCGGCCTGGGCGCGCAGCAGGACGCGCGCGTGCATGGGCTTCCACGCGACCCGGCCGACCGCACCACCGGCGCCGACACGCCCAATCGCGGCGGTACGGCCGGTTCGCCCGGCGGCCCGGCACGCACGGCGTCGGCGCACGTGCCGGGACAGGAAACGGACGAGGGCGTGATCCAGGGCGGCCAGAGTGGCAACGATGCCCAGCGCGACCAGCAGATCTAGCCGTTTAAGCGCTTTTGCTGCCGCCAGCGTTCCCCGATGGTGCCTGCCATGGATCGCCATCCCGAGGGAATCGGCAATGTGGCGGACCGTGCCGTGGCGCACGCTCCGTCGTGCGAGTCAGGAAACGTCAAGGTATCGGGCCAAAAGCGGTGCTAGGGTCCAAACCTCTGGGCCGACACGGCTGGTGGCCGCCCGAGGGGCAGACACCCGCCAAGTGCCCGTTAGCTAGCAAGGAGAAGGTGCAATGCTCAATTCGACATTCCGATGGACGGCGGGAGCGGCGATGGTTGCGTCGCTTGCCCTGGGCGGCTGCACCAGCTACGTCAAAAAAGCCGATTTCGATTCGGCGATTGCCGAGCTGCGCGCCAACGACCAGAAGCAGCAACAGCAACTGGATTCGCTGACCCAGGAAATGCAGCAGCGCTTCGCCAAGTACGACGCGCAGATCTCCCAGCTCGCGGGCCGCGTCCGGCTGGATACCGCCGCGCATTTCGCCTTCAACGACGCCACCCTGCGCGACCAGGACAAGCCGTTGCTGGACGACTTCGCCAAGGTGATCAGCCAGCATTACCCCGACGCGGTGATCACCGTGGAAGGCTTTGCCGACCCGGCCGGTTCGGCCAGCTACAACCGCCGCCTGGGCGAGCGCCGCGCCGAAGCCGTACGCGACTACCTGACGCAGAATGGCCTGTCGGGCGAGCACCTGCGCGCGGTCAGCTACGGCGAGGCGAGCAATCGTCAGGTCGAGCGTGGCCAGACGCGTGAGGCCGGTGCCTCCAACCGTCGCGTGACGCTGGTGGTGGATTTCGCCGGTCAGTCGTCCACGGGCGATGCATACAACGGTGCCGCCGCGGGTTGACGCGCAAGCGCGGGCTGCCTCGCGCTTTTCCCATCCGCATTCGGGCCCCTCCTCCGCTCAACGGAGGAGGGGCTTTTTTCATGAGTCGCCTGTCGGTCCGTGCAAGCGGGTAATGATCGGCGCCGCGCGAGCCTGCCTTTCCGCTTGCCGGGTAAGGTGTGCCGAATGAAACGCCCCGCCGTTTCTCGGGCAACGCGTGGCGCAACAGCGATTCCTTCGTCACGTGCAAAGCGTCTTCTGTAGCCGCCTGGCGCCTGCCAGCTCCCGCATCGGACCGCTCACCATCTCCCTCCGGAGCAGCTGTTGGAAACCCGTGCCGACCCATTGGCGCGGGCCGCGCGCCGTCGTTGGAAAGAAATGGAGGCCTGCCGATGCGCGAGTGCTCGGCCGCGACCAGAAGGCATTCCGCGCATGAAGCGATGCCCGCACCCGAAGTTGAACGAATGGATGTAGAGGAGCCCGTTGACCGTCGGATCAGGGGTTCTTTATGGGCTCGTCGCTAGCATGGAAACCGTTCGCCAGCTGGGCGGACTTTCCCCCTCTCAACAGGAGAACACGATGAGCAACGACAAGCGCGGTTTCGGCTCGATGGACGAAGACAAGCAGCGTGAGATCGCCAGCAAGGGCGGCAAGGCCGGTGGCGGCGACCACGCCTCGCACGAGCAGCATGTGCAGGCCGGCAAACAGAGCAGCGGCGGCACGCACGAGCAGCACGTAAGGGCCGGCGAGCAGAGCCACAAGAACGACTGACCCCGTACAACCACCAGACAAGCGAAAGGCGGCCACCAGGCCGCCTTTCGCTTGTCTGGTGCCGCGGTAGTTGCCGCGAGGGTGGCAGGGCATGCCGCCCGGGCTGCGCCCGCCGGACGGGACAGCCATAATCGGCCGAATCCCTGCCGGCCGGAGGCTCCATGAAATTCCTGATGATGGTGTATGTCGATGACGCGCTCATGCAGGCCTTGCCCGAGGGCGAATTCGACACCTTGATGCGCGGATGCCTGGCGCACGCCGACGAGTTGCATCAGGCCGGCTGCGTGCTCGACTCCCAGCAGCTCGAGCCACCGGCCACAGCCCGTTCCTTCCGCGTGCGCCAGCAGCGCACTACCGTCTTCGACGGCCCGTTCGCGGAAACCAAGGAGTACCTGGCCGGGTTCAACCTGATCGAGGCCGACGACCTGGATCACGCCATGCGCATCGCGCAGACCTTTCCCTGGGCGCGCGTCGGCGCCATCGAGGTACGCCCGGTCAGGGACATGGATGCCGTGCGCCGCCGCGTGGGCGCCTGAGAGAGTTCTTCGCGGGTTCGCTGGAAAGGGCCGACCGGGCCTGCTGCACCGCACGCGACCGCTGCGCGTCATGTGGGAGCGCACTTGTTCGCGACCGTGCGGCACCGTTTCGGCATGGTGGTCGCGCACACTTGTGCGCTCCTGCGGAAGCCGAAAGGCTCCCATCTCCGGTAAGGCGAGATGAAAAAAAGCCGCGCCCCGGTCGGAGCGCGGCAAGTCGAAGCCGACCACTGCCAAGTAGATCGGTGCCGGCGGCGGAGGACCGACGACCCAGACACGATAGGCGGCGCGCGTCTCAGGGATTCGGACGCGCCCACGCGTCAAAGTAGACGCTTCCTCCCCACCGTCCGCCCTGAGCGTAGGCCCGCAGGGCCAAAGTCGAAGGGCGGGTTGTCTCAGCCTTGCGCGCCGTCGACCGACCTTGCCGCCCGCTTCACACCCATCAAACTTCCTTGACGAAACGGCCAGGCAGCCGGGCGTCTGCACGCCGTGCGCTCGGCCGGCTCACACGCCCTAGACGGGTGCCGCGCGCACGATGGCAAGCGCCAATAGTGGCCGCAAGGAGTGTCCCATGCTGATTACCATCCTTGTCATTCTGGTGATTCTCGCGCTGATCGGCCTGCCGACCTGGGGCTACTCGCGTTCGTGGGGCTATGGCCCGAGCGGTGGCCTGGGCCTGATCATCGTGATCGTGATCGTGCTGTGGCTGCTGGGCGTGTTCCACTGACGACCCGTGCCGGAAACGGGCCGCGACCGATGGCCCGGGCGAGTGCCGTGCGTGGGAGAATGGACGGCCCCACCACGGCGCATACCCATGCTGGAACTGATCGGCTTCGACGGCGACGACACCCTCTGGCACAGCGAGGGCTACTACCAGGCGGCAGGCGCGGCGTTCAAGGACATCCTTGGCCGCTACGTCGACGTCGCCGACCGCCACGTGCAGGACAGCATGCTGGCCACCGAGCGGCGCAACCTGGGGTTGTTCGGTTATGGCGCCAAGGGCATGACGCTGTCGATGGTGGAAACAGCCATCGCCATGACCGACGCGCGCATCGAAGCGCGCGACATCCACCGCATCGTCGAGCTGGGCAAGAGCGTGCTGGAGCATCCGGTGGAACTGCTGCCCGGCATCCGCGCCGCGGTGGAGGCGGTCGCCGCGCGTCACGCCGTGGTGCTGATCACCAAGGGCGACCTCGCGCACCAGGAGAAGAAAGTCGCCCAGTCCGGGTTGGCCGACCTGTTCGGCCGCATCGAGATCGTCTCGGAAAAGAACGAAGCGACCTATCGGCGCGTGCTGGGTGAATTCGACCTGGCGCCGGCGCAATTCGCGATGGTCGGCAATTCGCTGCGCTCGGACATCGAGCCGGTGGTGCGCATGGGTGGCTGGGGCGTCCACATGCCCTACCACGTGACCTGGGCACACGAGCTCGAGAATGGCCTGAGCGGGCAGGAGCCGCGCGTGCTGGCGGTCGAATCGCCCGATGGCATCGCCGATGCGGTGGAACACCTGCGCGGATTGGCCGCGGCCTCGGTGGCGGTGTCGTGAGCCGCGTCGACGCGGTGCGCGCGTGACCGCCAGCGACCCGCGCAGGGCGTCGCCGCCGCGCGTGGTGCTGGACACCAACGTGTGCCTGGACCTGTTCGTGTTCGCCGACCCGCACTGCGCCAGGCTCGAGCAAGCGCTGCGCGCGGGCACGGTCGAGGCAGTGACCTGTACCGACTGCGAGCAGGAATGGCGGGCCGTGCTCGCCTATCCGCAGCTTGCCCTGGATGAAGCAGCAAGGGTCCGCGCGATGGCTGCCTTCGAGGCGCGGGTACGGCGGTTGCGGCCCACGGCGGCGGGCCCGGCCCGGCTGCCGCGCTGTGCCGATCCGGACGACCAGAAATTTCTCGTGCTTGCGGCGCGCGCTGGCGCGCGATGGCTGCTCAGCCGCGACAGCGCCTTGCTGGAGCTGCATCGGCGCTGCCTGCGCCACGGCGGCTTCGGCGTGCTCACGCCGCAGGCGTGGATCGCGTCCGCCCCGGATGCATGCGTATCCGCCGGGCGCGACGCCGGCCGGCCGGTTCAGGGGCTGTCCGCGAAGCCCGTGTAGTCCTCGGGGAACACCGGCGTGCCGTCCTCTTCCAGCGCAAGCACGGCGGCCAGCGCGTCGACGGCGGCCTGCTCGGCCTTGGCCTGCTCGCGGAAGCTGCGGTTCTCGCAGATGGCGTAGTACACCGGAAAACCGCGCCCGTCCTGCGGCGATACCGCCAGCCAGGCGGTGTAGCGCGAGCCTTCGGCGCTGGCGCCGGAGCGGATCACATAGCGGTCGAAGTGGCGTTCTGCCATGGTGGTCACTGGAAGCGGAACGGCAGTATATCCCGCCCCACACCCACGGTCCGCGCACGCCTTCGGCTCGGGCCGAACCGGAGACAAACCGTGCTCACATCCCGAACCACGCACTGCCCGTACTGCGGCGAGTCGATCGAGCTCTTGCTCGACGCCTCGGCGGGCGACCAGCACTACATCGAAGACTGCCAGGTGTGTTGCCGGCCGATCAGCGTGACGGTAACCGTGGACGATCGAGGTCACGCGCAGGCGAACGTCGCGGGCGAGAACGAGGCCTGAGCGGCCCGCGCCGCTGAACCGTCCACGCCTGGGAAAGGACGCCGGGGAGCGGATTCGCGGCGGCGGACCTTCGAGCGTTGGCGGCTTACCCCAGCGCTGCCAGCGCCGAGCGGGTGGCCTCGTCGCTTTCCGGCGTCACCGGCCGCGTGAGCTCCCACAGCATGCGTGCCCGAAACCCGAGCGCCCGCGCGTCCTGCACGGTCCACAACACGCACACGTCGCGCGCCAGCCCGCACACGTGCACCTCGACGACGCCGCGTTCGCGCAGCCAGCCGGCCAGGCCGGTGGGCGGGCGCGTGCCGTGGGGGCCATGGTTCTCGCGGAAGGCGCTGTAGGAATCGACCGCCGGGTCGGCACCCTTGCGCACGATCAGGTCCAGCGCTGTCCAGTCGATCGCCGGGTGCAACGCCGCACCCGGCGTGCCGGCGACGCAGTGCACCGGCCACAGCGTCTGCGGTTGGCCGTGCAGGGTGATCTGCGCAAACGGCGCCTGGCCGGCATGGTTGGCGGCGAAGGACACGTGCGCGCGCGGATGCCAGTCCTGCGTGGCCACCACGTGGCGGTAGGCGCGCGTGCGCAGCAGCGCCTGGATGCCGGGCACGATCGCATCGCCCTCGTGGCAGGCCAGCGGGCCGCCGGGCATGAAATCCGGCTGCACGTCGACGAGGATGAGGGCGGTGTCGGAGGGGAGTTCGTTCATCGGCACAGTCTAAAAGCGATGGTGCCGCCGGGCGCTTGCCGCTGCACCGACCGATGCCGGGCATAATGCGCCGTCACCCTGACGGATGATTGCATGCACTACGACCAAACCTGGATGGGCTACGGCTGGATCGGCGGGCTGCAGGCCGGGTTGATCGCGGCGCTGGCGGGCGGATTGCTGTTCCTGCTGTTCCACTGGCGCACGCGCAAGGTCTGGAGCCATGGCGCGCAGATGGCCTGGTCCTACGTGCTGGGCGTGATCCTGGCCGCCAGCGGCGACCTGGCGGACCTGTTCTATTTCAACTACGCGCGGCTGCAGTCGTTGCAGCTGCTACGCGCCAAGCTGGCCGAAGTGCACGACCCCGATGGCCTGGGCACGCGTGTGCTGTGCGAGCTGGCCGGGGTGGCGGTCGGCATCGGCGTGGCCTGGTTCGCCACCGAGTGGGCCACGCGACGGAAATAACCGGCGGGCCGTAGGGTGGGCTTCAGCCCACCGGCCTTTTCCGCGCCGCTCAGCCCGCCTGCGAAGCCAGCCGCCGGCGCGCCGAGGGCCCAGTCGCATCCAGCAACCGCTTGGCGAGCATGCGCGCCTGCAGGCGAATCTCGGGCATGGCCACCGATTCCCAGCGCGCGCCGCGCAACAGGCTGCCGACGCCGTACAGGCTGGGCCACGGCACGCCGTCGCGGCACAGATGGCCGTCCAGCGTGGCCTGGCAGCCGAGGCCGAAGGGATCGGGCGTGACGTGGCCATTGGTGACCAGTTGGCGCATCAGCGGGTGCGCGGTGCCGCGCACGTCGGTATCCAGGCCGATGGTCTGGATCGCCAGATCGGCCACGAGCGGCGCGCAGTGGCCGGCGCGGCATACCGACAGTTGCACGCGCTGCTGCGCCGCGCCCGCGCCGGTGACGCGTCCGCTCACGCGCTGCAGCCGGCCGTCGCGCTCGAGCGCCTGCACCTGGCGCTCGACCTGTGGCGGCATGCGATGGCGCGCACGCTCCCACGCCCAGCGCGCATGCCGCAGGAAGCGGGCCCGCTCCGGCGCGGGCAGGGCGTCCCAGAGCTCCGGCGTGTACGGGCGCAGGCTGTCGATCACCACGCGCCAGTCGTCGCTGGCATCGATCGCCTCGCGCAGCAGGCGCAGCCAGCGGCGCGTTTCCGGGGCATCGTGCATGGCCTCGACCAGCGCGCCGCCGTCATCGTCCGGCACCGCCGATGCGGGCAGGTGCGAGGCGGGCAGCCGGCCATGGCGCGAGACGGCGGTGAAGTGCGCATGGGGCCAGCGCTCGGCCAGTTCCAGCAGCACGTCCACGGCGGTCAGCCCCAGGCCGACCAGGGCGACCTCGCGAGCGGCGTCGTCGGATGTCGCGCCCGCCAGCAGTGACCACGGATCGATCACGTAACGGCCATCGCCCAGCACGGTCGCGTCGACACCGGCGAGCGGCCGTACCGGTAATGCGCCGAGCGCCAGCACCGCGGCATCCACGCGGCTGGCGCGTTCGCCCTGGATCACCGTGGCGCCGTCGGTTTCCGGTACCAGCGCATCGGCCGCGAACGGCACCATGCGCACGTCGACGCCGCGGCTGCGCGACTGCGCCAGCGCGCGCGTCGCTTCGTCTTCCAGGTAATCGCCGTACAGTCGGCGCGGCAGGAAGTCAGTGCCGGCCGCCTGCGGGTCGGCGCGCTGGGCGAAGTCGAGAAAGCCGTGCGGCCGGCGCGAAAACATGCCCATGGTGGCCGCGCGCACGTTCAGCAGATGCCGCGGCGAGGACGTGCCGTAGGCGGTGCCGCGGCCCGGGCGGGCGACGCCGCCGGTGTACCAGTCAAGGTGCAGCGGCGCGTGCGCGCGCTCGACCAGTTCGCTGAGCAAAGCGACGGCGGCCGCGCCGCCGCCTATGATGGCGACCCGTCGAAACATGGCGGTTCTCCAGCGTCGGGTAGTCAGCCCGGCAGCGGTCCGGCGATCGCCGGGCGCGATGGGGGCATCCGCTGCCGGGGGGAGGATGCGGCCGGCGCATAGGCCAGGCCCTGGCAAGGTGTGCCGCCGAACAGATGCAGGCTGAGCGCCGCTTCGCGACCGGAAAGGTTGCGGCAGCGATGCAGGCGCGACTGGTCGGCGTCGAACCACAGTGCGTCGCCCGGACCGAGCCAGTGGCGCCCGTGCGCCAGCGGATCACCGCCATCGACCTGGCGGCGCCAGGCCTCGATCTGCAGCGCACCGTGCAGGGGAATTTCGAGCCCCCAGCGCGCACCGTGGTCATGCAGCGCGGAGACGTGATTGGCCGGCCAGGCGATCAGCAACAGTTGCAGGTCCGCAGCGCCGGTGCGCAGCGGCCGGACCCGCGGGGTGCCGCCGACGCGTGCCCGCGCGGCGAGTGCATCGAGGCCGTCCGCATGGCAGCGCACCGCGCTGCCCAGTTCGCGGGCGAGGGCGGCCAGGTCGGGGTGGCCCCCGCGGCAGTGCGCCAGCGCGATGTGGCGCAGCGCCTTCAAGCTTTGCCTGTGATTGGCCATGCGCGAAACCGTACGAAAGACGGCGCCCAGTGGATCATGGGCGCCGTTAAGCATCCGTAACCCGACGATGGGAGATGCTTGAGGGCTTTCTAAAGCTGGCGCAGCTCGAAATTCACCGGCACCTGCGCCCAGGCGCGTACCGCGTGGCCATCCACGACGGCCGGCTGGAAACGCCATCCGGCGAGCACCTGCTGGCGCGCGCTGCGGTCGAGCAGCGCATGGCCGCTGCTCTGCGCGACGATCACCTGCATCGGCTTGCCTTGCTCATCGACCAGGACGCGCAGCAGCACCGTGCCGTGCATGTGCAGGCGGATCGCCTGCCGCGGGAAGATCAACGGCGCGCTGCGGTAGGCCAGAGTGGCCTCGATCGGCGGCCCCGGCAAGGTCGTGGGCATGGTCCCCGCAACCGGCGGCACGATCGTGGGCAACGGGATCGGCGGCTCGGCCAGCCGGCCTTCCTCCGTGACGATGGGCGTGGTGGCCACCGGCGGCGCGAGGATGGGCGCCGCAGTGGTGTGCGCCAGCGGCCTGACGTTGATCGGTGGCGGGGGCGGCGGCAGTGGCTTGGGCTCGGGCTTGTCGATGAGGCGCACGCCGAGGCTCGGCGCGGCCAGGTGCGGAATCGCCATCGGCGGCAGCGGCCGCAGGGCGACGACGAGTACGGCGAAGTTGATGGTCATGGCCGCGCTGAGCGCGGTGATGCGGACCAGATCGGGATGGGCGTGCGTGCGGGGTGAAGCCAGGGTTGCGGACGACATGGGCGATCCTCCTGTGCTTGGCGTGGCGCGGGCACGCTGCTTGGCGCAGAGGGAATCGTGCCGGCGCGGTTCCAGCCTAGGCCCGGCGGTCGACCGGGCGCAAGCATTCCCGCCGCCGTGCCGTTTGCCGCACAATCGGACGATGCGGCCGTGGCGGCCGCCGGGAGGCAGTCATGACGATCTGGAACAAACTCGGCGCGCTGGCGCTGCTGGTGGGCGGACTGGCCATGCTGCCGGCCGCCGCACACGCGGGCGAGATCTCCTGCAAGATGACGTTCTCGCTGTCGGGCTGGTCGGTGTTCTACAAGACCGCCAAGGGCAGCGGCACGGTCCACTGCAGCAACGGCCAGACCATGCACGTGAAGCTGCGCACCAAGGGCGGCGGGCTCACCTTCGGCAAGACCCACATCGACAACGGCATCGGCAAGTTCACCGGCGTGTACGACATCCACGAGGTGCTCGGCCACTATGCCAACGCCGAGGCGCACGCCGGCGCGGGCAAGGCGGCCGGGGCGCAGGCGCTGACCAAGGGCAACGTGGGGCTGGCGCTCAGCGGCAAGGGCGAGGGCTGGAACCTGGGCGTGTCCTTCGGCGCGTTCATCATCGAGCAGTAGTCGCCAAAACGGACGTCCAGACGTCCGTGGATGGACAGTACGCGCGGGTATGGTAAGGTGCCACCAGGCCTTTGTCTGGAGCCTCGCCATGTCCGTGCCTTCCGTCGTCAGCCCGCCGCGCTACCGCTTCGGCGATGAGCTGGCCAGCACGCTGATCCACGCGGTGGGCATCCTGCTCAGCATTGCCGGCCTGGCCACGCTGGTGGCGTTTGCCGCCTTGCGCGGCGACGCGCGGGCGGTGGTCGCCTGCGCGGTGTTCGGCAGCACGCTGATCCTGCTTTACACCGCCTCCACGCTCTATCACGCGGTGCCCGGCGAACTGCCGCGGCGGGTGCTGCGCACGCTGGACCACATCGCGATCTTCCTGCTGATCGCCGGCACCTATACGCCGTTTACGCTGATCGTATTGCCCGGCGCGTGGGGTTGGGGGCTGTTCGGCACGATCTGGGCGCTGGCACTGGCCGGCAGTGCGCTGGAGCTGGGCCTGTTGCAACGCATCCGCACGCGCTGGCTGGCGGTATCGATCTACGTGGCGATGGGCTGGGTGGCGCTGGTGGCGTTCGAGCCGTTGCGCACACACCTGGCGCCGGGCGGGCTGGCGCTGCTGATCGCCGGCGGCGCCACCTACACGCTGGGCGTGCCGTTCTATCTGTGCCGCCGGCTGCCGTTCCACCATGCGGTATGGCATGGTTTCGTGCTGGCCGGCAGCGTGCTGCATTACCTGGCCGTGCTGCTCTACGTCATTCCCGACTGAGCGCGCCGGCCTTTGGGTCCCACTACCCTCCGGGGAGAGGGTTGGGGTGAGGGGTCGGGGCTCGCGGGGAACTCTCCTGGAGTCTTCTCCCGGTCGTGACCTTCCCGCGACCCGGCTCGCCTGCGGCGGGCTTTCGATCGCCTGTCGGCGCTCGAGTCACTTTTCTTTGCGGACCCAAAGAAAAGTAACCAAAAGAAAGGGTCTGTGGAGCGCGGGGTGGGGGAAGAGCTAGGTACCTTCCCGCTTTGTCTGGTGGGCGCCGGCTCATAGAGGAGCTGCCGCCGCTTTGCCGCGGTCGCTCGGGAGCCGCGGAAGAAGAGCAGGGGTTTGTTTGCGCTACGCGGCGCACACTGGAGGCCCCTGTGGCCAACGGCGCGCTTCTTGCGCCGGCGTTGTGGGGCGACCGTTCGCCAGCCCTCCCCTGCGATGCAGGAGAGGGCGCCGGCGCGTGGTTAGTCTTTCCGCTCCTGTTGCGGAACGAATTGGGTCTTCACTGCCTCGGCCAGTTGGGCTGGCGGCAGCAGGCCCTGGCCGATCACGAAGTCGTTGAAGGCCTTGCGGTCGAACTGCTTGCCCAGCGCCAGTTCGGTCTGCAGCCGCAGTTGCTGCAGGCGCAGGTAGCCGTAGAAGTAGGCGGTGGCCTGGCCGGGGCTGTCGAAGGTGTAGCGGTCCAGTTCCTGCCGCGCCATCGCTTCGGACAGGCCCACCTCGTCGGTCAGCACGTCGTGGGCGCGCTCGCGGCTGATCAGGCCCAGGTTGAGCATCGGGTCGAGGTAGGCGCGGGCGGCGCGCATCAGGCGGGCCTGCAGGGCGGCGAACTGGCCGGCCGGCGGCTCGTAGGGAAGCATTTCCGATTCGGCGTAAAGCGCCCAGCCTTCGACGTTGACGCTGTTGAAGGCGAACAGGCTGCGCGCCAGCGACACGCCGCGCTCGACCATCGCCGCGAACTGCAGCTCGTGGCCGGGACGCCCCTCATGCGCGGTCAGCGTCCAGGCGGCGGCTTTGAAGGTGAAATCGTCGTAGGACTGGCTGTTGTCCTTGCCGTTGCCAGGGTTGCCCATGGTCAGCACGAAGGTGCCCCGCTCGCCGTGGTTGTTGAGGAACGGCGGCGGGTCCATGTGCGGTGCGGGCACCTGTGCGGCCTCGGCCTCGGAGGCCAGGCGCATCTGCATCTTGCGCTTGGGCAAGGTGACGATGTTCTTCTCGCGGATAGTGTCCTCGATGTGGCCGAGTACCTCGTGGTACCACGGTTCCACCTGGTCGCGGGTCAGTTGTTGCTTCTTCAGTGCCTTGAGCACGTCGCGGTAGTCGGTCGCGTCGATGCCTTCGGCCTTGGCCACCACCGGCGCCATCGCCTGCATCATGCCGCGCAGTTCCATGAACTCGAGCTCGGCCTGCTTCATCAACTGCTCGGGCGGGATGTCGATGCCGACCTGCTTGAGGTTGTAGGCGTACAGCGGCTCGGGCAGGCGGAAGTCGGTGCGCGCGCGCGGCAGCACGGTGCTGCGCACCCAGGCGTCGTAGGACTTCAGTTGCGCGTCGAGCGCATCGAGCGCGGCCTTGCCTTCGGCGGTGTCGAGCTTGTACTTGGCGAACAGCTTGCGGATGCCCTCGACGTAGCGCGGCGTATTGGCGAGCTTCTGCTCGACCTCGCCCTTGTATGGGCCCAGCAGCGCCGCGTCCCCCAGCCGCGCCATCATCAGCGCCCTGGCCTGGTGGGTGATCGGGGTGCAGCCGGGCGCCGTGCCGACGTAGCACTGCAGGCGCTCGAGCGCGGCCGGACGGCGTTTGGCGTCGACGTCGTCCTTGAGCAGGGCGAATTCGCCGCTGAAGATCAGCGAGCCGACATCGGTGTAGGGCAGCAGGTACTTGTGGTTGAGGTCGATGCCCTCGATCTGCTGGGCCGTGGCCTCGATCATGATCGCGAGGTCCTCGCGCACGTTTGCGTCCTGCTCCCTGGCGAGCAGCTTCTCGAGCTTGCCCTTGGCCTCCACCAGCGCGGCGCGCGAGCGTTCGTCGATGCCCGGCTTGAGATCGGAAACGCGGCTGTCGTAGCCGGACAGACCGACCTGGGTGGCGAACTCCGGGCTGAAGCGGGCAATGGTGTCCAGCAACACCTTGGCGTCGGCGTCGCTGCGCGCGACCCAGGCGGCGGGCGCGGACTGGGCGTGCAGCGATCCGGTGGTGGCCAGCGCGGCGGCCAGGACGAGGGCGAGGGACTTGGGCATGGCGTCTTGCTCCTTGGGCGGCCGGCGCAGCGTACGCGGGCGTCAGCGGAGCCTGCCTGTGCCGGAGGTCTAGAGCAACATCGCCAGCCCGAACAGCCCCACCATCAGGAACGAGATCACCAGCTTGACCAGTGTGCCGGCGAGCAGCCCGACCCAGGTGCCGGCGCCCACGTGCGCCGAGCGCAGCACGCTGGTGCCGGCCGAGAGTTCGCCCAGCAGCGCGCCCACGAACGGTCCGAGGATCAACCCCGGGATGCCCAGGAACATGCCCACCACGGTACCGATCGTGGCACCCCACAGCGCACGTGGACTGGCGCCGACCCGCTTGGCGCCCATCGCGCCGGCGACGAAGTCGACCAGCACGCCGAGCGCGCCCAGGGCGCCGATCACCAACAGCCAGCCGGTGCCCAGATGCTGGTAGCCATCGACCGCGGCGGCCAGCCAGATGCCGCCGAAGATCATCGGGATGCCCGGCAGCACCGGCAGCACCGAACCGGCGAGGCCGCCGAGGATGAGCAGCGCGGCGAGCAGGTAGAGCGCGATTTCCATCAAGCCTTCTCCTCGGGACCCTCCACAATGTGCGGTCGCACGCGCCTGCGGGCAAGCCGGGACCGGATGGGCGTCAGTTTGCGCGATGATCGGCGGCTCCGGGCGCATCGAACGGATGCGACGTGGCTCCCCGTAGGGTGCTTCAGCCCACCGGCTCCGATGCCGCAGGGAGGGCTGAAGCCCTCCCTACGGGGAGCGCGGCGGGGCCTGGCCGGGAGCGCCGCCGGCGCGCGCGCCGAACACCATTTCGGTGGTCCAGCCCAGCAGCATCGAGGTATAGGCGCGCTGGCAATCGGTGCTGGAAAGCGCGTGGTCGGCCTCGTCGATGATCCGGTAGGTGACCGAGTGCGAGCGCCCGAAGGCATTGCGGTAGCTGACGATGGCCGGGTGCGGCACCAGGTGGTCGTGGCCGGATTCGACGATCAGCACGTCGCCGGCGAAATCGCGGCAGGCGCGCAGGGCGCGGTTGTCTTCCGCTTCGAGTACGCGGCTGCGGTAGGCGTCCAGTTCCTCGCGCGGCAGCGAGCGCTTGGGCTCGTCCCAGTTTGCGTCCCGGTACAGCGCCGGCACGCGCAGGGCGAGCCACTTCACCGGCCGCAGCGAGGTGAGGATGGAGGCAAGGTAGCCGCCGTAGCTGGCGCCGACGACCAGGATCGAATCCGGGTCGATGTGCGGCTGCATGCGCAACTGGTCGTAGGCGGCAACGACGTCGGCGAGATTCTGTTCGCGGGTCACGCTTTGCCGCAGGGATTCGGTGCGCACGTGGCCGCGCATGTCGAAGGTCAGGCAGATGCAACCCAGCGCGGCGATCTGCTGCGCGCGTCCCAGGTCGCGTTCCTGGCAGCCGCCCCAGCCATGCACGAACAGCACGCCGGGGATGGTCGAGCCGGGCGCCAGCACGGTGCCGGCCAGGCGGGCGCCGTCGACGGCGATGTCGATGTTCTCGCTACGTGTGGTCATCGTCCTCCACCAGCGTGCACTTGAGCAACGGCCCGCAGGCCGGGTCGACACCGTGGAACAGCACCGTGGCGCCGGCGGGCGGGGTGGCGTCGGCGCCGTAGTGTTCCTCGGTGCGCGCGTCGAGCCAGCGGCGGCCGGGGTCGTCGCGGAAGCGCAGCAGCGCGGCCGCCTCGGCGCCGCTGGCGCCGCCGATGCGCCAGGACGACTCGAGCACGCCGGCGTGCGGCTGGCCGCGGTGATCCTTGCCCTGCACCACGTCGTAGTTGCGGCGCGAGGCGAACATCCGCGGGAAGCACTGCCGCGCGGCTTCGTCGTAGAGCTGCGCCTGCGCCGCCGCTTCGCGCACGGGCGGCGGCAGCGGCTCGCGCAGCAGCGCGTCGAAGCCGCCGCGGTGCACGCGCAGGCTGGAGCCGCCATAGGCGACGTCGCCGGCGTTGTCGCGGGTCAGCCACTGCGTGCCGTAGTAGGCGATGGTGTGATGGTCCACGCGCACCTGACCCACGCTCCAGGTGGTCAGGTCGAGCAGGTCCGCCTCCAGCACCATGCCGTCGCTGGCCAGCAGGTCCTCGTCGAAACTCTCGACGATCGCGTCCAGTTCGCTGATGTCGGTTGCCACGCGCTGCCCGCGGCCGGCGTTGCCGTGCGCCGGCTTGATGCGCACCGGACCGAGATGGAGCAGGGCGCGGCCGGCGCGGCGCGCATCGGCCGCTGCGTAGGCGCTGTAGCCCGGCAACACCACCGGACGCACGCGCTCGGCGAAGTCGCCGCACCAGCCCTCGGGCGCGCGGGTGGGCGAATCGACCAGCGGATGGGTGATCGCCTTGGAGGCCACCACGCGATCGGGCACCACGCCGCCGAACAGATCGCCCGGGCCGCGGATGCCGCAGGCATCGGCGGCGTCCAACCCGGTCAGCACGTCGCCCGGCACGAAGTAGACCGGACCCGGATAGCTTCGCCCGGGCACCCAGGCGCCGGCGAAATCGTAGTCGAGCAGGTCGGCCAGTTGCCGCGCGATGGCCGCGTGCGTGGCGGCCTCGTGCGTCGAATGGGCGGCATCGCGGCCCACACCGAGGACCACATTGCCGCGTGCCGGGCCTGCTGTTGGATGAGGCGGGACGCTGGATGCCACACGGGTCTCCCGAACAGGGGCGTCGGTCGGGCGACGCCGGATCGCCAGGGAGGCTAGTGGCGGTGGTGTGGATGGGCTGTTGAAGCCGCGGCGGTCATCCCCCGTTTCCGCCAGGAGCGCGCTCGGTCCCGCCTGGCGGAATCCTTGCAGGAGCCCGCTTGCGGGCGATGCTTCTGGAAGGGTGTCCACCGGAGCGGGAACATCGCCCGCAAGCGGGCTCCTGCAGTTGCTGGAAGTGTCCGGACGTCGAACTGGCGGAGGGGCGCGCTGCGCCGGCCTACTTCTCGACGAATGCCCGCTCGATCACGTAATCCCCCGGCTCGCGCGTGCGCGGCGAGGCCTGGAACCCGCGACCGTCGAGCAGCGCGCACAGGTCGTCCAGCATCGCCGGGCTGCCGCACAGCATCACGCGGTCGGTGGCGGGGTTGAGCGGCGGCAGGCCGGTGGCCTGGCTCATCACGCCGTCGACGATGGCGTCGGTAATGCGGCCACGATGGCGGAACGGCTCGCGCGTGACGGTGGGGTAGTAGAGCAGTTTTTCGCGCACCAGCTCACCCAGGTATTCGTGCTGCGGCAACTCGTTCTCGATGTGGTGGGCGTAGGCCAGGTCATCGACGCGGCGCACGCCGTGGGCCAGCACGATCTTCTCGTAGCGCTCGTAGGTGGCCGGGTCGCGCACCACGCTCATGAACGGCGCCAGGCCGGTGCCGGTGCCGAGCAGGTAAAGGTTCCTGCCGGGCTTGAGATCGTCCAGCACCAGCGTGCCGGTGGGCTTGCGGCTGACTACCAGCGGGTCGCCGGCCTTCAGGTGCTGCAGGCGCGAGGTCAGCGGGCCGTCGGGCACCTTGATCGAGAAGAACTCCAGGTGCTCTTCCCAGTTGGCGCTGGCGATGGAATAGGCGCGCATCAGCGGCCGCCCGTCGACCTCCAGGCCGATCATCACGAACTGGCCGCTTTCGAAGCGGAAACCGGGGTCGCGCGTCGTGCGGAAGCTGAAAAGGCTGTCGTTCCAGTGCCGCACGTCGATCACGTGCTCGGTTGCAAGCGCCACCATGGAAATACCGTCCGGTCTGGGAGCGCAGCCTGCCGGACGCATCGGCGTCGATCGGAGGCGCGCTGGGGGAATTCGGGCCGCCCATTATGCCAGCCGGGCCGTTGCGGCGTCAGCGGGAGGACTTGATAACCGGCTCATTGCGGCTGTATACCGGACGCCAGCGTTGGCGGTCAGTACAGGGGGACGAGGGGTTCGCATCGCCAGCGGTCGCGCGCTTGCGCGACCGGGCCGGGACGCTCCCGGCGCATCCTCGGACATCGCATCACCCTGCTTCCGTTTTTTCCGGCACGCCATCCGGCTGTCGGGTGCAGCATTCGTCAGGGACGTATCGCATGCAGACTCTGGAAGACAGCAAGATCGCCGTCGTCGGACTGGGTTATGTCGGGCTGCCGCTGGCGGTGGAATTCGGCAAGCGCTACGCGACCCTGGGGTTCGACATCAACGCCGCGCGGGTGGACGAGCTGCGCGCCGGCCGCGACAGCACGCTCGAGGTGGACGCGGCCGAGCTGGCCGCTTCCACGCGGTTGGATTTCAGCACGCGGCTGGACGACCTGCGCGAGTGCAACGTCTACATCGTCACCGTGCCCACGCCGATCGACACGGCCAAGCGGCCCGACCTCACGCCGCTGATCCGTGCCAGCCAGACCCTGAGCCAGGTACTCAAGCCGGGCGACGTGGTGGTGTACGAGTCGACCGTATATCCGGGCTGCACCGAAGAGGTCTGCGTGCCGATCCTCGCCAGCGGGTCGGGGCTGACCTTCAACCGCGATTTCTTCGCCGGCTACAGCCCGGAGCGGATCAACCCCGGCGACAAGCAGCACCGCGTCACCGGCATCCTCAAGGTCACCTCCGGCTCGACCCCGGAGGCCGCCGATTTCGTCAACCGCCTGTACGGCTCGATCATCACCGCCGGCACCCATCGGGCCAGTTGCATCAAGGTGGCCGAGGCGGCCAAGGTGATCGAGAACACCCAGCGCGATCTCAATATCGCGTTGGTCAACGATTTGGCGATCCTGTTCAACAAACTGGGCATCGACACGCTGGAGGTGCTGCAGGCGGCCGGCACCAAGTGGAACTTCCTGCCGTTCCGGCCCGGGCTGGTCGGCGGCCATTGCATCAGCGTCGATCCCTATTACCTCACCCACAAGGCGCAGGAGGTCGGCCACCACCCGGACGTGATCCTGGCCGGCCGGCGCACCAACGACGGCATGGGGCCGTACATCGCCAGCGAAGTGATCCGGCTGATGGTGCGCAAGGGCATCAATCCGGTGAACGCGCGGGTGCTGCTGCTGGGGCTGGCGTTCAAGGAGAACTGCCCGGACCTGCGCAACACGCGCGTGGTCGACATCGTGCAGGCGCTGCGCAGCTACAACGCGCAGGTGGACGTGCACGATCCCTGGGTGAACGCCGACGACGCCCACCACGAGTACGGCCTGGTACCGGTGGAGCAGCCCACGCCGGGCGGCTACGACGCGGTCATCGTGGCGGTGGGACACAGACAGTTCGTGGCGCTGGGGGCCGAGGGCGTGCGTGCGTTCGGCAAGCCGGCGTCGGTGGTCTATGACGTCAAGTACGTGCTGCCGCGCGAGGCAGTCGACGGGAGGCTCTGATGGCTACGCTGGATGCATGGTTGCCGCGTCAGGTGCAGGCGCGCGTGCGGGAACAGGATGGTACCTGGCTGGTCACCGGCGCGGCGGGCTTCATAGGTTCCAACCTGGTCGAGGCCTTGCTGGGGCTGGGCCAGCAGGTGGTGGGGCTGGATAATTTCGCCACCGGATACCAGCGCAACCTGGACGAAGTGGAGCGGCTGGTCGGGGCCGAGGCCTGGTCGCGCTTCCGCTTCATCCGCGGCGACATCCGCCAGCTGGAGGATTGCCGCGAAGCCTGCGCCGGCGTGCGCCACGTGTTGCACCAGGCCGCGCTGGGTTCGGTGCCGCGCTCGATCGAGGATCCGCTGGCCACCCACGGCGCCAACGCCACCGGTTTCCTGCACATGCTGGTGGCCGCCCGCGACGCGGGGGTCGGCAGCTTCACCTATGCCGCCTCCAGCTCCACCTACGGCGACGAGCCGAGCCTGCCCAAGGTCGAGGATGTGATCGGCCGGCCGCTTTCGCCCTACGCCGCCACCAAGCTGTTCGATGAGCTTTACGCGGAAGTGTTCGCCCGCTGCTACGGCTTTTCGGCCATCGGCCTGCGCTACTTCAACGTGTTCGGCCGGCGGCAGGATTCGCACGGCGCCTATGCCGCCGTGATCCCGCAGTGGATCGCCACGATGATCTGCGAGGAGGAGGTCTACATCAACGGCGACGGCGAGACCACGCGGGATTTCTGCCACGTCGCTAACGCGGTGCAGGCCAACCTGCTGGCCGCGCTGGCCGCCGACGAGCATCGCGACCGGGTCTACAACGTCGCGGTCGGCCAGCGCACCAGCCTGAACCAGCTTTTCGATGGCCTGGTGGCGCAACTGGCGAGCGAGGGCGTGCGTTACGGGCGGCGGCCGGTGTATCGCGACTTCCGTGCCGGCGACGTGCGTCATTCGCTGGCCGACATCGGCCGCGCCGGAACGCGCCTGGGCTATGCGCCCACCCACACCCTGTCCGAAGGCTTGCGCGAGGCGATGCCGTGGTACCTGGAATTCATCGCGCAGCAGGCGGCATGCCGCGCCGGCTGACGCCACGCTGCCGGCGATGATCCAGGCCACCGCCGGCCCGGATGACTTTGCCGGCCACGCCCGGCGGGCCTTGCTGGCCTCCGGCCTGGCACCGCGCCAGGGCAGTGACGTCAGCGTGGTGTTTTTCGACACCACCGCGTGGAGCGCCTTCGAAACAGCCGCCGCCGGGCTGCTCGATCCGGGGGAGCGCAGCCGTGCGGCGCGCTTCCGCTTCGACCGCGATCGCCACGCCTACGTGCTCGCCCATGCGCTGTGGCGGGTGGTGCTGGCGGTCTGCCTCGAGCGAAATCCGGACGGGGTCCCGTTGCGCTTTCTTCCTTCCGGCCAGCCGAACCTTCCCGGCACGCCGCTGGCCACCAGCCTGAGCCACAGCGGCCCGGACGTGCTCGTTGCCGTGGGCGCGACGCGGTTGCTGGGCGTGGATCTGGAGCGGTGGCCGCCACGGGCGTCCATGGACGGGCTGCTGCCGGCCATTTGCACGCCGGAGGAGGCCCAAGCCATGCACGCACTGCCGCCCGCGCAGCGTGAGCGGGCGCTGCTGCAACTGTGGACGCGCAAGGAGGCGGTGCTCAAGGCATTCGGCACCGGGCTGGCGCAGGCGCCCGCGGCATTCGGCGTGGTGCCCGGGGAGCCGGTGGTGCCGCCGTCGAACAGCGGCGAGCCGCCCTGCCGCGCCTTCGACCTGGCGCTTCCCGGCGACCGGCTTGGCTCGCTCGCGACCTCGTTGGAGACGGTGCGCTACCGGCTCTACCTGCCCTCCGGGGCGGGCCGGGCGGCGGGCGCAGACGGGTTTGGCGGGAGCGGGCCGGGCAGGTGAATCATTGTCGAGGTTGCCAAAACGTGAACGAATGCCCAATTTCGTGTATTGAAAAAATATTTACTTAATGCTATGGACAGCAACCTCAACCGGATGTAGCGTTCCCTCCCCGCTGTACGTAACGCGAACGGGGATAGGGACATGCTTCGTTTCCTGCACCGACAGACCGTACGCTGGCTGCTTCTGCTGGGGATCGCCGAACTGCTGCTGCTGGTCGCCTCGATGTACGCGGCGACCTACCTGCGCTTCAGCGAACCGGAGGAAGTCGACGAATTCATCCGGTACCTGCCCGCCCAGGCGGTGGTCTTCGCCGTCCTGATCATGCTGGGCCTGGGTGCCCTGGGCCAATACCAGACCTACATGCGCGCCAACTGGTTCGGCCTGCTGGCGCGCCAGGCGATCGGCTTTGCGCTGGGCGGCTTCGCCCTGATCGTGACCTACTACGTAGTACCGCAGGCGTATGTGGGCCGCGGCGTGCTCGGCATTGCGCTGGTGCTTGGCTTCGCCGTCGTGACTGCCTTCCGCGCCGGGTTCCTGCGGCTGGTGGAAGTGGAGGCCTTCAAGCGCCGCATCCTCGTGCTCGGAGCCGGTGAACGGGCGGCGCAGATCCACGGCCGCCTGCGCCGCCGGTCCGATCGGCGGGGCTTTTCGCTGGTCGGTTTCGTGCCCTGCCCGGGCGAGACGGTCGCGTTACCGGCCGGCCTGCTGGTGTCGCCGGGCCCTTCGCTGTGCGAATGGGCCGAGCAGCACGAAGTGGACGAGATCGTGGTCGGCGTCGAGGACCGTCGCGGCAGCGTGCTGATGGAGGAACTGCTCGAGTGCCGCCAGCTCGGCATCCTGGTCACCGACCTGACCACTTTCTTCGAGCGCGAGGCCGGCCGCGTGCAGCTGTCACTGACCCACCCCTCGTGGTTGGTGTACTCGGGCGGCTTCAACGCCACCCCCGTGCGCCTGTTCACCAAGCGCAGCTTCGATCTCATCGCCTCGTTCTGGGTATTGCTGCTGACCTGGCCGCTGATGCTGCTGGTGATGCTGGCCATCCGCATCGAATCAGGCCCCGGCCAGCCGGTGTTCTACCGGCAGGAGCGCGTCGGCGCGCGCGGCCGCACGTTCTGGCTGGTGAAGTTCCGCAGCATGCGCACCGATGCCGAGATGGACGGCGTGGCGCGCTGGGCCAAGGCCGGCGACGACCGTGTCACCCGCGTGGGCCGGCTGATCCGCAAGGTGCGGCTCGACGAGCTGCCGCAGATCTGGAACGTGTTCAAGGGCGAGATGAGCTTCATCGGTCCGCGTCCGGAGCGCCCGCAGTTCGTCGCCGACCTCGGCAAGAAGATCACCTATTACAACCTGCGCCATTGCCTCAAGCCGGGCCTGGCCGGCTGGGCGCAACTGCGCTACCCGTACGGCGCGTCCGAGGAGGACGCGGCCGAGAAGCTCAAGTACGACCTGTACTACGTCAAGAACCACAACCTGCTGTTCGACATGCTGATCCTGATCCAGACCGTGGAAGTGGTGCTGTTCGGGAAGGGTGCGCGCTAGGACGGCAGTCCGTTCGTTTCGAGCGCCATGTTCGAGATTGCGGGAGCCCGCCAGCGAAGCGCTTCCGGGCCGGTGAACCGAAACCCATGCGGGGGACCACGCTTATGCCGATGAAAGGCCTTTCCGGGAACCTCCGGCGCATGGCGCACGACGGCGCGGAACTGCCCGGCCTGCGGTTGCTGGCCAAGCCGATGTACCGCAAGTTGTTCGACCGCGGGACGCTGCCCAACAACAGCTATTTCGGCGTATATGCCAGCTTCGAGCAGGCGCTTGCCCAGGCGCCGAAGACCATGCCCACCGGCTTCGACCTTCCGCGTGCCGCAGCACTCTACCGCGACCGCCTGGACACCATCCTGGTCGGCGATTACCCGGTGGTCTTCTGGCTGTCCCAGTTGTTGATGTCCGGCCACCGGACGGTGTTCGACCTGGGCGGCCATATCGGCATCAGCTATTACGGCTTCCAGTCGTACCTGAACTATCCCGACGACCTGCAATGGACGGTGTACGACCTGCCCGAGGTGGTTTCTGCCGGGCGCGCGTGGGCCAGCGAGCACGACGCGGGCGGCAGGCTGAAGTTCACCCTGTCGCGCGGTGATGCCGACGGCTGCGACATCCTGCTGGCCAGCGGCGTGCTGCAGTACCTGGGCTTCCCGTTGCCGGAGATGTTGCGCGCGTTGCGCGAACCGCCGCGCCACGTGCTGATCAACGTGACGCCCCTGCATCCGAGCCGCAGCTTCTTCACCTTGCAGCAGATCGGCTTCAGCAGCTGCCCCTATCGGGTCATGGCCTTGCCGGGGTTCCTGGCCGAGATGGAAGCGGCCGGTTACACCGCGATCGATCGCTGGGAATCGTTCGAACGCTACATGCGCATTCCGTTCGAAAGCGATCACTCGATCGACCGCTATTACGGGTTCCATTTCCAGCTCAGCTGATGGCGCGGACCGTCGTGGAAAGCGCGCTGGAGAACATTGACGTTGCCAACGTTGCCGCCGGTCTAGCGAGGCGGCAACCCAGGGGAAGGGAGGGGTACCCGTGTACGAGAATCGCCGGCGGCCCAGGGCAAGCAGCTTCGGCGCGACGGTTGCCGTCGCCGTGACGATGGCCATCGCAACCGGCAGCACGTGCGTGGACGCCGCCACGGCGGCGCCCAAGCACGCGCAGGGCCCGTCGCTGGGGGCCCACACACTGCTGGCGCAGCCGGATGGTCAGGGGAGCGCCCCGGCCATCGCCGGGCCGGTCCGGACGCAGGCGTCGGGCAGCGCGCTGCTCGTGCTGGTGGGCGGCTATAACGGCAACGCTGCGCTTCCGTCGGACAACTACGGCAACACCTGGGTGCAGCAGGGGCCGCGCATCACCTATCGCGGATACAGCGGCAGGTTCGGTACGGCCGCCTATGTCGCGCTCCCGGCAAAGGGCGGCAGCGACCATCGGGTCAGCCTGGCCAAGCCCGGCGTGCCAGCCGGCGAGATAAGCGCGCCCTTCGTCGAAATCCGCAATGCCGGCGTCTTGCAGGACGTCGCCACCAGTTACCCCGCTCCCGGCACCGTCGCCCGGATCGGCAGGAAGCTGGGCCGGAATTGGCCGGGAGCCGGACTGACCAGCGGCGAGGTCACCACCACCGGGCCGGCGACGCTGGTAGCCGTGTGGTGGGGCGACGCCTACGTCTACCGCATGACCGCCGTGCCCGACCAGGGCTTCAAGGTGATCGAACGGTTCCTCGACCTGCCGCCCAGCAGCGGTGTGCAGTGTGCCGTGGCGGTAAGGCAGGTCGATCGCGCCGGTACCTGGCGGGTGACATGGCGCGGCGCGCCGGCGCAGGGGGCCATTCTGTGGTTGTTCGCCTTCCAGGCCGGGAGCTAGGCGGGCGGTTGCGGCGGCGGGCCAAGGCGCCATCGGGATCAAGGGGACAAGCAGCAAGGGGCGGAAGGACATGGACATGCACGCAGGCCTGCATCGACGCCGATGGGCAGAGTTCGGAGTGCTGGCATGCCGTGGCCGGCGCCGGTTCGCGCGCCGCGCCGCCACCTGTCTGCGCAGGACGCCACTGATATTCCCTCAGCTACTGATCGGGAAGCCACGGACATGACCATCTCTCTGGAAAGTTGCCGCGCTGCGCAGGTGGATGCTTCGCTGCTGGACGCGCTGGTGCGCATGCCTCCGGCCAGAGGCGAGCCGGCTCGGCGGCGCTTCGCCTGCCCGCTGGAACCCGCCCTGCAGGACTCGATCGCGCAGCGCGCGGCGCGGCTGGGCATTCCGCCCGCATCGATCATGACCGCCGCGCTGGCCGTGCTCGAGGCGCGCCTGACCGGCAAACCGCGCATCGCGATCGCCGCGCCCGGCCAGCCCGATGGCATGGCGGTCTTCGAGGTGCCTCAGGATGGGCCGCTCGACCATTGGCTGACCCATCCAGCGCCGGACAGTGACGCCGGCCTGCCGTCGCCGCCCGCGTGCAGCGTGATCGGCCAATGGACGGTCGATCCGGCACAGGCGTCTTCGCCGGAACGGCCTTTGCTGTGGGCGATCACGCCCGGCGGCGACGCGCTGCAGCTGGACTACCTGTCGCCAGTGGTGGACGAGGCGATGGCCGCGGTGCTGGCGAACGGATTGGCGCAGGTGCTGCGCGGGCTGGCCTGCGCCTCCCGCCTGGCGCAGGTGCAGGCGATGGACATGGCCGAACACCGGCGCCGGGTGCGCGAATGGAACGCCACGGACATCGCCCGCAACGTGCACGATACCGTGCATGGCCTGTTCGACCAGGTCGCCCGCCAGCACCCGCAGGAAGTCGCGGTCGAATGGGCGGATGGACGGCTGTCCTATGCGGCGCTCGATGCGCGCGCCAACCGGGTGGCCGCGGCACTGCAGGCCGCCGGCGTGGGCGCTGGCGCGGCGGTGGCCATGCTGCTGGAACGCTCGGCCGACGCCATCGTGGCGCTGCTGGGCATCCTGAAGGCCGGTGCCGCCTACCTGCCGCTGGATCCCACCCACCCGCCGGAGCGGCTGGCCTTCGCGATCAACGACGCCCACGCGGCGCTGGTGGTCGCGACGGCCGGTACACCCGCGCTGCCGGGCATCGCCGCGCCCGTGGTCGGGCTCGCGCAACTGGAAGGCGCCGGCGACGCCGCCGGGCCGGCACCCTCGTCGGTGGACGGCCATGCGCTGGCCTACGTCATGTACACCTCAGGCTCGACCGGCACGCCCAAGGGCGTGGAGATCGCGCACCAGGCGATCATCCGGCTCGTGCGCGAGGTGGACTACGTCGACCTGTTGGCGAGCCCGCGCGTGCTGCATACCGCCCCGCTGGGCTTCGACGCGGCGACCTTCGAAATCTGGGGCGCGCTGCTCAACGGCGGTACCTGCGTGGTGCACGACGAGCGCATTCCCAGCGGCAAGGGCCTGGCCCGCACCATCGACCGGCACGAGGTCCGCGTCGCCTTTCTCACAACGGCCCTGTTCAACGCCATCGTCGATGACGACGCGCGCCATCTTGGCGGCCTGCGGCAATTGCTGACCGGCGGCGAAGCGCTGTCGGTGCCGCATGTGCGCCGGGCGCAGGCGGCGCTGCCGGAACTGGCGCTCAGCAGCGTCTACGGCCCGACCGAATGCACCACCTTCGCCACCCATTACCCGATCCCGCGCGACCTGCCCGCAACGCAGCGCTCGATTCCGATCGGTCGGCCGATCGCCAATACCACGCTCGAGGTGCTCAACGCGCGCGGCGAGCCGGTGCCGGCCGGCGTGATCGGCGAACTGTATATCGGCGGCCTGGGCCTGGCCCGCGGCTACCTGGGGCAGCCGCAACTGACGGCCGAGCGTTTCGTCGTCCATCCTTGGGACGATTCCGCCGCGCGGCTGTACCGCACTGGCGACCTGGTACACCGGTTGCCCGACGGCCGGATCGATTTCGTCGGCCGGCTGGACGACCAGGTGAAGATCCGCGGCTACCGCATCGAGCTCGGCGAGATCGCTGCCGCCCTGCAGCGTATCGAGGGCATCCGCGCCTGCGCGGTGCTGGCGCGCGAGGATCGGCCGGGCCAGAAGCGCCTGGTCGCCTACTACGTGGCCGACGAGCCGGCACCGACGCCGAAGTCGCTGCGTGCCCGGCTTGCGCGGCACCTGCCCGAATTCATGGTACCGGTGAGCTACCTGCAGCTGGACGCGCTGCCGGTGACCGCCAACGGCAAGCTCGACCGCCGCGCGTTGCCGGCGCCGGACCGCCGCCGGCCGGAGCTGGCCCATCCCTACGCCGCGCCCGTGGGCGCGCTCGAGCAGACCGTCTGCGATCTGTTCGCCAACCTGCTGGGACTCGACCAGATCGGCCGTGCTGACAACTTCTTCGAGCTGGGCGGCAACTCGCTGCTGGCGATGCAGCTGGTCGCGCGCATCCATGCCGAACTCTCGCCGCTGCCGACCATCACCGGCTTTTTCGGCGACCCGACGCCTGCCGCGGTGGCCGCCGGCATCGAGGGCGGCCCCAGCCATGCGCTCGCGGCCGAGCGCCTCGTCCGGCCGCGCGACCCGAACGCCGCGCAGGAACCGGTAGCGATCATCGCCATGGCCGGGCGCTTCCCCGGCGCCGGCGACGTCGAGACCTTCTGGCGCAACCTCTGTGCCGGCCAGGACTCGATCACGTTCTTCGCGCCGGAGGAACTGGACCGCTCGATCCCGGCGCTGCAGCGCGACGATCCGGCCTACGTGCCGGCGCGCGGAGTGATCGACGGAGCCGAACAGTTCGACGCGGCGTTCTTCGGCATCCCGCCGCGCGAAGCCGAACTGATGGATCCGCAGCAGCGCATCTTCCTCGAGCTGTGCTGGGAGTGCATGGAGCGCGCCGGGCACGTGCCGGATGCGCACGCGATGCCGGTGGGCGTGTTCGGCGGCATGTACAACGCCACCTATTTCCAGCACCACCTGCAGCCGCGGCCGGACCTGATCGACAAGCTCGGCGCGTTCCAGGTGATGCTCGCCAACGAGAAGGATTTCCTCGCCACCCGCGTGGCGCACAAACTCAACCTGACCGGCCCGGCGGTGAGTCTCAACACCGCCTGCTCGACCTCGCTGGTGGCGATCTGCCAGGCGCTCGACGCACTGCGCGCGGGACGTTGCCACATGGCGCTGGCCGGCGGCGCGTCGATCACCTGCCCGCCGCGCAGCGGCTACCTGGCGCAGGAAGGCACCATGCTCTCGGCCGACGGGCACACGCGTAGCTTCAGCGATGATGCCAGCGGCACGGTGTTCAGCGACGGCGCGGCGGTGGTGCTGCTCAAGCGCCTGTCCGACGCGCTGGCCGACGGCGACCCGGTGTACGCGCTGATCCGCGGCGGCGCGGTCAACAACGACGGCGGCACCAAGGCCAGCTTCATGGCGCCCAGCAGCGCCGGCCAGGCCGCGGTGATCGCGATGGCGCACGCCGACGCGGGCGTCGAGGCGCGCAGCATTTCCTACGTGGAAGCGCACGGCACTGCCACCCCGATCGGCGATCCGATCGAGCTGGAGGGGCTGACCCGGGCCTTCCGCCACACCACCACCGACGTCGGCTTCTGCCGCCTCGGTTCGGTCAAGAGCAACCTCGGCCACACGGTGATGGCCGCCGGTGCGGCGGGGGTGATCAAGACCGCGCTGGCGCTGGCCGAGCGGCGCTTGCCGGCGACGCTGCACTACCGCGCGCCCAACCCGTCGATCGACCTGGCCAACTCGCCGTTCGTGGTCAACGACCGATTGTGCGACTGGACCGCCGGCGAGGCGCCGCTGCGCGCCGGGGTGAGTTCGTTCGGCGTCGGTGGCACCAACGCGCACGTGGTGATGGAGGAGCCGCCGCCGCGCGCGCCGTCGGAACCGGCCGAGGGACCGCAACTGCTGGTGCTGTCGGCGCGCACGTCGAGCGCGCTCGGCGCCGCCGCCACCCGCCTGGCCGAACACCTGGCCGTCCAGCCGCAGATCAACCTGGCTGATGTCGGCTGGACGCTGGCGGCCGGACGCAAGGCCTTCGCCCACCGGATCGCGGTGGTCGCCAGCGACGTGCCGGAGGCCGTTGCAAAGCTGGCCAGCCTGGAGACCGCCGCGGCGACCGCGCGCAGCCATCCCGCCCGCCCGGGCGACGTGGTCTTCCTGTTTCCCGGCCAGGGCGCACAGTACCCGGGCATGGGACGGGCGCTGTACGCCGGCGAGCCGGTGTTCCGCGAGACATTCGATGCCTGCGCCGAGACGCTGCGCGCGACGCTGGGTTTCGACCTGCGCGAAAAGGTCTTCGCCGACGATGCCGAGGCGCTGCGGCAGACCGCGGTGACGCAGCCGGCCACATTCGCGCTGGAGTACGCGCTGGCGCGACTGTGGATGGACACGGGTATCGTGCCCGCGGCGATGATTGGCCACAGCGTGGGCGAGTTCGTGGCCGCCACGCTGGCCGGGGTGTTCGAGCTCGACGACGCCCTGCGGCTGGTGGCCCGGCGCGGCGCGCTGATGCAGGCGTTGCCCTCGGGCGGCATGCTGTCGGTGCGCCTGCCGCTGGCCGCGCTGGGGCCGCGCCTGCCGTCGGACCTGTCGCTGGCCGCGGAGAACGCGCCGGGCGCCTGCGTCGTGGCCGGCACGCATGCGGCCATCGAGCGGTTCCGGGCCCGGCTCGAGGCCGAGGGAACCGCCTGCCGGCCGCTGCGTACCTCGCATGCGTTCCACTCGGCCATGATGGATCCGGCTCTGGCGCCGTTCCACGCCGAGGTCGAGAAGATCGCCTTGCGGGCGCCGCGGCTGCCGCTGGTGTCGACCGCCACCGGCGACTGGCTCGATGAGGCGCAAGCCACTTCCGCGGATTACTGGAGCGAGCACATGCGCCGTCCGGTGCGCTTCTCCACCGCGCTCGGCCGGGTGCTCGACGCGCCGGCGCGGGTGCTGCTGGAAGTGGGGCCGCGCGCAACGCTGGGCACGCTGGCACGCCAGCATCCGGGCGCGCAACGCAGCCACACCGTCGCACTGGCCTCGCTCTCGGACACGCCAGCGGCAGAACCGGCGGCGGTGCGCCTTGCCGTGGGCCAGCTGTGGTGCCGCGGCATCGCCATCGACCCGGCCCGTTTCGACCGGCGCAGCGTGCGTCGCCGCCTGCGGTTGCCGACCTATCCGTTCGAACGCCAGCGCTACTGGGTCGAGGCGCGCGCCGCCGATGCACCGGCGGCGGCCGAGGCCGCGCCTGTTCCATCCGTCATTCAACCGATCGCCCCATCCCAGAACGAGGAGCTTCCGATGTCGACCGTTGCAGCCCCCAGCGCCGACCGCCGGCCGGCCATCGTCGAGCAACTGAAGAGCGCTTTCGAGGACGTCGCAGGCATGGACCTGGCCGATGCCGACGGCACCACCCATTTCATGGAACTGGGGCTGGACAGTCTGATGCTGACGCAGATGGCGCTGCACCTGTCCAAGGTATTCCCGGTCAAGGTCACCTTCCGCCAGTTGATGGCCGACTACTCGACGCTGGACCGGCTGGCCGAACTGATCGACGGGCAACTGCCGGCCGAGGCGCCGCCGGCGGCAGCGGCCACGGTCGCCCTCGCCACGGTCGTCCCCGTTCCGGCGCCGGTGCCCGCGGCGACCTCGCTGACGGCGATGGCGCCGCAGGCCTCCACTACGGGCGGCTACATGCAGCAGGTGATCGCGCAGCAGATGCAGCTGATGGCGCAGCAACTGGCGTTGCTCTCCGGGCAGGCCGTCGCCCCGGCACCGGTGGCGGCCATCCCCGCCGTCGCGCCCGCCGCGCCATCGCCGGCGTCCTCCTCGCCGGCCAGCCCGGCGGCGGCAAGCGTGGCGGCCACGGATGAAGAGGCCGCGCTCGCCCACACCCGCTACGACGTCAAGAAGGCCTTCGGTGCGATCGCCCGCATCGACACCGGCGCCTGCGAACTGTCGGCGCACCAGCAGGCCCGGCTCGACCGCTTCGCGCAGCGCTACGTGGCGCGCACGCGCAAATCGAAGGAGTACACCGAGGCGCACCGGCCGCACATGGCCGACCCGCGCGTGGTCAACGGCTTCCGGCCAATGCTCAAGGAAATCGTCTATCAGATCGTGATCGGCCGCTCCAAGGGCGCGCACCTGTGGGACCTGGACGGCAACGAGTACGTCGATGCGCTCAACGGCTTCGGCATGAGCCTGTTCGGTTGGCAACCGGACTTCGTGCTGGACGCGGTGCGCGAGCAGCTCGACCTGGGCTACGAGATCGGCCCGCAACATCCGCTGGCCGGCGAAGTGGCCAGGCTGGTCTGCGAGCTCACCGGACACGGTCGCGCGGCGCTGTGCAATACCGGCTCGGAAGCCGTGCTGGGTGCCCTGCGCATCGCACGCACCGTCACCGGGCGCGAGACGGTGGTGCTGTTCTCCGGTTCCTACCACGGCATCATCGACGAGGTGATCGTGCGCGGCACGCGCAAGCTCAAGGCAGTGCCGGCGGCGCCGGGAATCCTGCGCAACACCGCCGAGAACGTGCTGGTGCTGGACTACGGTACGCCTGAATCGCTGCAGATCATCCGCGAGCGCGCGCACGAGCTGGCCGCCGTGCTGATCGAGCCGGTGCAGAGCCGGCGCCCGGACTTCCAGCCCGTCGACTTCCTCAAGGAGGTCCGAGCGATCACCGCCGCTTCCGGCACGCTGTGCATCTTCGACGAGATCGTCACCGGCTTCCGTGCCCATCCGGCCGGCGTGCAGGGCCTGTTCGGCATCCAGGCGGACATCGCCACCTACGGCAAGGTGGTCGGTGGCGGTTATCCAATCGGCGTGATCGCCGGCAAGCGCCCGTACATGGACGCCCTGGATGGCGGCGCGTGGCAGTTCGGCGACGATTCGCAGCCGACCGTGGGCGTGACCTATTTCGCCGGCACCTTCGTGCGCCATCCCCTCGCCCTGGCCGCGGCCAAGGCGGCGCTGGAACACATGAAACGCGAAGGACCCGCGTTGCAGGAGCGCCTCAACCAGCGCACCGCGGCGCTGGCGGCCGAACTCAACGCGTTCTGCGACGAGCGCGGCGCGCCGATCCTGGTCAAGCAGTTCGCCTCGGTGTGGAAGACCCAGTTCCTCGAGGACCATCCGCTGCAGGACCTGCTGTTCGCGATGATGCGCAGCCGCGGCATCCACATCCTGGACAACTTCCCCTGCTTCTTCACCAGCGCGCACAGCGAAGCGGATTTCGCGGCGATCGCCCAGGCCTACAAGGAATCGGTGGTCGAGCTTCAGGAGTGCGATTTCCTGCCGCGCCGCGCGGCGACCTCGCGCACGGTGATGGAGGCCGGTCGCCCGCCGCGCCCCGACGCGCGGCTGGGCCGCGATCCCCAGGGCAACCCGTGCTGGTTCGTGCCCAACCCCGAGCAACCGGGCAAGTACCTGAAGGTGGGCGCATGAACACTGACCTGCACGCGCCGGCCGCCTTGACGGCCGTCGATTACGATCCGTTCGCGACCGTGGCGCTGTCGCGCGTGGTGCCCAGCACCGAAGCGCAGCGCGAAATCTGGCTCGCCGCGCAGCTGGGCAGCGATGCCTCGCTGGCCTACAACGAGTCGGTCAGCCTGCACCTGCGCGGCCCGCTCGACGTCGACGCGCTGCATGGCGCACTGCGCGACCTGGCCGGGCGCCACGATGCCTTGCGCGCGACCTTCGGGCCCGATGGCGAGACCCTGTGCGTGCAGGAGCGGCTCGAGTTGCCGCTGCCGCTGGCCGACCTCGGCACGCTGGACGATGCCGTGCGCGAGGCGGCCCTGGCCCAGCGGCTGCGCGCGGTGGTGGAAATGCCCTTCGAACTGGAACAGGGGCCGCTGTTGCGCGCCGAACTGTTACGGCTTGGCATGGACGACCACCGCCTGCTGCTGACCGCGCACCACATCATCTGCGACGGCTGGTCGTGGTGGGTGATGGTGCGCGAACTGGCGGCGCTTTACGGCGCGCGCACCGGCGCGCAGGGCGAGCCGCTGCCGCCGGCCGAATCGTTTGCCGACTACGCCCTGGCGGCGGCACGCCAGCCCGACCGCAAGACACTCGCCGCCGACGAGTCGTACTGGCTGGCGCGCTTTGCGGACCCGCCGGCACCGCTGGATCTGCCGACCGACCGCGCCCGCCCCCTGCGGCGCAGTTTCGCCTCGGCGCGGATCGACCACGTCCTGGACGCCACGCTGGTGAGCGCCATCAAGCGCCTGGGCGCGCAACGCGGCGCCAGCCTGTTCGCGACCCTGCTTGGCGGTTTTGCCGCGGTGCTGGCCCGGCTCGCCGGGCAGCACGAGGTGGTCGTGGGTATCCCGGCCGCCGCGCAATCGGTCGACGGCCACGACGGCCTGGTCGGCCACTGCGTCAACCTGCTGCCGTTGCGCTGCGCGCCGGACCCGGCCGCGCCCCTGGCGCAACTGCTCGACGCCACCCAAGCCACTCTGCTGGACGCACTGGACCACCAGCGCTACACCTTCGGCACCCTGCTCAAGAAGCTCGGCGTGCCGCGTGACCCCAGCCGGCTGCCGCTGGTCAGCGTGCTGTTCAACATCGACCAGGCGCTCGACCACGAGGCCACCGCCTTCCCGGGCCTGGCGATGGATTTCGCCAGCACGCCGCGCAGCTTCGAGAACTTCGAGCTGTTCATCAACGCGGTGCAGGAGCAAGGCCGGCTGCGGCTGGAGTGCCAGTACAACCGCGACCTGTTCGACCGGGCCACGGTGGCGCGTTGGCTGGGCGCCTACGAAACGCTGCTGCGTGCCGCGGCCGAGCAACCGGAAGCGCTGCTGGGCGCATTGCCGCTGGTCGACGAGGCCGCGCGCCGCGCCCTGCTCGCGCTGCAGCCGGCGCCCACGCCGGTCGCGACGCAGCGGATGCACGAACTGTTCGAAGCGCAGTGCGATCGCCATCCCGGGCGGACCGCCGTGCACTTCGGCAAACAGGCATTGACCTACGCCGAACTGGACGCGCTTGCCAATCGCATCGCGCACGTGCTGCGCGGCCATGGCGTGCGTGCCGGCGCGCTGGTCGGCATCGCGCTGGACCGGGGCGTGGGCATGCTCGCGGCCGTGCTCGGCGTGCTCAAGGCCGGTGCAGGCTACGTGCCGCTCGATCCGGGCTTTCCCACCGAGCGGCTCAACTACATGGTCAGCGATGCCAGCCTGGCCGTGCTGGTCACCCAGGCGCGGCATGCCGGGCGCTTCGATCTGCGCGGTCGCCCGGTGCTGGCGCTTGACCAGGCCGGCGATGCGCTCGCGGCAGCACCGGCGTCCCGCCCTGACGATGCCGATGTGGATGCCACGGCGGTCGCCTACGTGATCTACACCTCCGGTTCCACCGGCCAGCCCAAGGGCGTGGAGATTCCCCATCGGGCGGCGGCGAACTTCCTCGCCAGCATGGCGGGGCGACCGGGGCTGCACGCGGACGACCGGCTGCTGGCCGTCACCACGCTGTCCTTCGACATCGCGGTGCTGGAACTGTTCGGGCCGCTCGCCGTCGGTGGCGAGGTGGTGATGGCCCGACGCGAGCAGGCGATGGACGGCGAAGCACTCAAACGCCTGCTCGAGTCGAGCCAGGCCACCGTGATGCAGGCCACGCCGGCCACCTGGCGCATGCTGCTGGAAACCGGCTGGGCGCCGGCGCCCGGCTTCCGCGCACTGTGTGGCGGCGAGGCGCTGGCGCCGGACCTGGCGGAGCAATTGCTTGCCCGTTGCGGCGAGGTGTGGAACCTGTACGGCCCGACCGAAACCACGGTGTGGTCGACCTGCTGGCGCGTCGAGCATCCGCGCGAGGGCATCGCCATCGGCACGCCGGTCGCCAACACGGTGGTGTGGATCCTCGACGAGCAGCGCCAGCTTTGCCCGTTGGGGGTGCCGGGCGAGATCTGGATTGGCGGAACCGGCGTCGCACTGGGCTATCGCCATCGGCCGGAACTGACCGCCGAACGCTTCCTCGCCGATCCGTTCGCGTCAACGCCGGATGCCCGCATGTACCGCACCGGCGATCGCGGCCGCTGGCGTCCGGACGGCACGCTTGAGCACCTGGGCCGGCTCGATTTCCAGGTCAAGCTGCGCGGTTTTCGCATCGAACTGGGCGAGATCGAGGCGCGCCTGCTGAGCCTGCCCGGCGTCGCCGATGCCCTGGCCACCACGCGCGAACTCCGTCCCGGCGACGTGCGCCTGCTCGCGCACGTGGTGGCGGCCCCCGGTGCCACCGTCGACGAAGCGGCGCTCCGCGCACACCTGCGCGAGGCGTTGCCCGATTACATGATCCCGCAGCACCTCGTCGTGCTGGCGGCGCTGCCGCGGCTGCCCAACGGCAAGATCGACCGCGCACGGCTGCCGGTCCCGGAGGAGGGATCTCCCGCAGAAGCCGGCCGCGTCGCCCCGCGCGACGCGCTCGAGCAGCGCGTGGTGACGGCCATGGCGGCCGTCCTCGGCAGCGAGCCGGGCGTCGAAGACAACTTCTTCGAACGCGGCGGGCATTCGCTGCTGGCGGCGCAACTGGTCGCCCGGCTCAATCGCGAGCTGGAGCTGGCACTGCCGATGCGCACGGTGTTCGAAGCGCAGACCGCGGCGCGGTTGGCCGAGGCCATCCGCGCCGCAGGGCAGGGCGGCGCGGCCACCGATCGCAGGCGCATCCCGCGGCTGCCCGACCGCCAACGCGCCCCGCTGTCGTTGATGCAGCAGCGGCTCTGGTACCTGGAACAACTGCACCCGGGGCGGGTGGTCTACAACACGCCCTCGGCGCATCGCCTGCGCGGGCCGATGGACGAGGCCGCGTTCGAGCGTGCGCTACAGCAGGTGGTCGATCGCCAGGCCATCCTGCGCACGTCGATCGAGCAGGATGACAGCGCGGCCGTGCAGCGCATCCACGAGACGCTGAAGGTGCGCCTGCTGCCCGTCGAGACGCTGCCGGGCGCGTCGCTGCGGGAACGCGAGGCGGCACTCATGCAGCGGCTCGATGCAATGATCGCCGAGCCCTTCGACCTGGCCGCTGCGCCGCTGTTCCGCGTGCGGCTGTTCAAGCTCGCCGAGCAGGACCACGTGTTCTTCTTCATGGCCCATCACATCATCTGGGACGGCTGGTCATTCGATCTGCTGTACGCGGAGCTGTCGGAGGCCTATACCGCTTCCTGCGAAGGCCGGCCGATGGCCTTGCCGCCGCCGGCGGTCGAGTACGGCGACTTTGCCGCCTGGCAGCGCGACTGGATGCAGGGCCCGGAACTGGAGCGCCAGCTTGCGCACTGGCGCGAACGCCTGGCCGGCCCGCTCGAACCGCTGGAGCTGCCCGCGGCCCGCCCACGCCCGCCACGGCCGTCGGGCGCCGGCGCCACCGAGTGGATCCGGCTGTCGACCGAGGGCATGGAAGCGGTGCGCGGGCTGGGCCAGCGCACCGGCACCACTTCGTTCATGGTGTTGCTGGCGGCCTATTACGTGTTCCTGCACCGCAGCGGCGGCCAGCGCGACCTGATCGTCGGCGTGCCCGTGCGCGGGCGGGAGACGGCCGAGCTCGAATCGGTGATGGGCTTCTTCGTCAACGCCCTGCCGTTGCGGCTGCAGATCGATCCGCAGGCCTCGTTCAACACCGTCCTGCAACAGGTGCGCGGCGTGGTGCTCGATGCCTTCGCCTGCCCGGACGTGCCATTCGAACGACTGGTCAGGGACCTTCGCGTGCCGCGCGACGAAAGCCGCTCGCCGATCTACCAGGCCAGCTTCTCGTTCCAGGACGTGCGCCACCGCAACCTGTGCTGGGCGCAGCTCAGGCACGAGCACCTGCCGGTGTTCCAGCGCGGCGCCGCCGACGACCTGGGCTTGTGGTTCATCGAACAGGACCACGGCCTGCTTGGTGGACTGACCTACAGCACCGATCTTTTCGATACCGAGGCCGCCGCGCGCCTGCGCAGGAACTACGAAGCGCTGCTGGCCTCGGCGCTGGCCGAGCCGGACCAGCCGGTGTGCCGGCTGGCGCTGCTGCCGCCGGACGAGATCGCGCAACTGGAACGCTGGAATGCCACTGCCGCGGAGATTCCCGCGCAGAGCCTGCATGGCCTGGTCGAGGCCCAGGCCCGGCGGACCCCGCAACGCATCGCCCTGCGCGGCGCCAATGCGCGACTCACCTACGCCGAACTGGATGCCCGCGCCAACCGCATCGCGCATGCGTTGCGCGCGCGCGGCGCGGGGTCGGGCGCGCTGGTCGGCATCGCGCTGGACCGCGGCTTCGACATGGTCGCCGCGCTGCTGGGCGCGCTCAAGACCGGCGCGGGCTATGTGCCGCTGGACCCGTCGTTCCCGGCCGGGCGGCTGGCCTTCATGCTCGAGGACGCCGGGCTGGCGGTGCTGGTGACCGAGCAGCGGCTGTTCTCGCGTTTCCCGGCCTGCGAGTGCGAGGTGCTGCTGCTCGACGAATCGGCGGCGATGGAGGATCTGCCCGCGATGCCGCTGCCGGTCGAAGCGCAGGTCTCTCCCGATGCGATCGCCTACGTGATCTACACCTCCGGTTCCACCGGCAAGCCCAAAGGCGTGGAGATTGCGCACCGGGCGGCGGTGAATTTCCTTACCGCCATGGCGGCCCGTCCCGGCCTGCGCGAGGACGACCGGCTGCTGGCGGTGACCACGTTGTCTTTCGATATCGCCGTGCTGGAGCTGTTCGGCCCGTTGAGCGTCGGTGGTGAGGTCGTGGTGGCCCGGCGCGATGACGCGATGGACGGCGAGGCGCTCAAGGGCTTGCTCATGGCGAGCCACGCCACCGTGATGCAGGCGACGCCGGCCACCTGGCAGGCGCTGTTGCAGGCGGGCTGGTGCGGCACCCCGGGCTTCCGCGCCTTGTGCGGCGGCGAGGCGCTGTCGCCGGAACTGGCTGCCCAATTGCTGGCCCGCTGCAGCGAAGTGTGGAATCTGTACGGCCCGACCGAGACCACGGTGTGGTCGACCTGCTGGCGCGTCGAGCACCCGCGCGAGCGCATCGCCATCGGCAAGCCGATCGCCAACACCACAGTGTGGATCCGCGACGAGCAAGGGCAGCGTTGTCCCGTGGGCGTGCCCGGCGAAATCTGGATCGGCGGTGCCGGCGTCGCGCTGGGCTATCGCCATCGGCCCGACCTGACCGCCGAACGTTTCGTCGCCGATCCATACGCGGGGCTCCCGGGCGCGCGCATGTATCGCACCGGCGACCGCGGACGCTGGTGCAGCGACGGCACGCTGGAACATTTGGGCCGGCTCGATTTCCAGATCAAGCTGCGCGGTTTCCGCATCGAGCTGGGCGAGATCGAATCGATCGCGCGGGAGGATCCGGCGGTCGACGAATGTGTCGCGGCCATCCACGACGTCGATGCGCAGGACCGCCGGCTGCTGCTGTACGTCGCCTCCGGCGAAGCCGAAACCAGCCTGCTGCCGCGCCTGCGCGGCCGGCTCGCCGCGCAACTGCCAGGCTACATGCAGCCGCAGTACCTGGTGGCACTGCCGGCGTTGCCGCGCACACCCAACGGCAAGGTCGACCGCAAGGCGTTGCCCATGCCGCAGTTGCGCACCGGGGTGACGCCCGCAGAAGACCGTGCCGGCTGGTTGGCCGATGCCGAGCCGCGCGAGCGATATCTGGCGACGCTGTGGTGCGAACTCATCGGAGTGGCCCAGGTCCAGCCAAGCGACAATTTCTTCGACGTGGGTGGGCATTCGCTGCTGGCGATGGAGCTGACGGCGCGCGTGCGCAGGGAAACCGGCGTGCGCATCAATCTGCTGGATATCGCCACCGGCACGCTGGCCGCGCTCGCCGCTGCGCTTCCCGAAGGGGGCGCCTCGGTGCCACAGCCGCCGGCGGATTCGCGGACGGCGATAGGTTCACGGCTGCGCCGTCTGCTGGGCATTGGCAGGTCCGATTGAGGGCGATGGTTCGCGGTGTTGGACGCCTCCGCGGGTCGTCGCCGCGGCGCAGGTGGCGTGACGTGCCCCGTCCGCGCCATTTGAACGGGCCGCATGTACGCCGTCCGGTCGCCGCATTTGCCCAGCGGGAACGGCACTCCTTGTCCGCACGGGATCGCGCGCGCTCCTATCAAAAAAATGGCCGCGATGACGCGCATTGGTACGCATTTGGCAATTGCGGTACTTTCCGGATCCAGGCTGTGCAATGACTGCTTTGCTGCTTTGAACGAACGGGAATTCGATCGTTAGGGGGAAGGATGCAAGCTGATCACATGGCGCTCGGCTTTCTGCATTGGGCCGAGATGGATCCCGCGCGCCTGGCTTTGTCGGACGACCAGTGCGAACTCGACTACGCCACGCTACGTACGCGCACGCTGGCGCTAGCGGGGCGCCTGCGGAGGGAGGGGGCCGCACCGGGAGACATCGTCGGCGTGGCCTGCGACCGTTCGGTCGAAAGCATCGTGAGCATGTTGGCGGTGTACTGCGCCGGCGCGGCCTGGCTGCCGCTGGACCTGTCCCACCCGCCTGCCCGCCTGGCCAGCATGGTGCGAGACGCGCGGCCTCGGCTGATCGTGGCCGGGCCCGACATGCATGGTGGGGCATTGCAGGCCTTGGGGCTGCCCGTGCTGGAGTCGACCGTCGCCGGCGCCCCGATCGATGCCGTGGCCGCGGCGGCCGATCAGCCGGCTTATGTGATCTTCACCTCGGGTTCGACCGGGCAGCCCAAGGGCGCGGTGCTGCCGCGCCGTGCGCTCGATGACCTGGTGGCCTGGCACGTGAACCATCCGCGCCTGGGCCGGCCAGCGCGCGTACTACAGTACGTGCCCCTTGGCTTCGATCCGGCCGTGCGCGATGTCTTCGCGACTCTGGCGACCGGCGGGACGCTGATGATCGCGCCCGAAACACTTCGCCAAGACCCTTTCGGCCTGCTGGAACACCTGCGCAGGCTGCGCATCGAGCGGATATCGCTGCCTTATGTCTCGCTGTTTGCCATGGCGCAGGCCCACGCCGAGGGCGGCGCACGACCGCAGGCGCTGCGCGATGTGACTACCGGTGGCGAAGCGCTGGTGATCACGCCGGCCATCCGCCAGTTGTTTGCCGCCATGCCTGGAGCCGTTCTCCACAACGAGTACGGCCCCACCGAAGCCAGCGTATTCGTTACCAGCCATTCGCTCGCCGGTGATCCGGCACAATGGCCGGACCGTCCGCCGTTGGGCCAACCGCGACCGACCGTGCGGTTGCATGTGGTGGACGAAGCGATGCAACCGGTACCAGTCGGCGCCGACGGCGAGTTGCTGATCGCAGGTGCGTGCCTGGCCGACGGTTACATCAACCGCCCCATCCCGAGTGCCGGTTGCTTCGTGCACCTGGAAGCCGCGGGCGCCGCGCCAGAGCGGGTGTACCGCTCCGGCGACCGGGTGCGCCGCGCGGCTGATGGCCATCTCACGTTTCTCGGCCGGACGGACGATCAGGTGAAGATTGCCGGACATCGTGTCGAGCTGGCAGAGGTGGAAGGCGTCCTGGCCACTCACGCGGCGGTAAGCCAGGTGGCGGTGGTGGCTCCCGCGGGCTCCGCCGGACGGCGTCTGGTCGCTCATGTCCTGCTGGATGACCTCGCAGTCTCCACCGAATCGGTCCAGGCCGAGCTCGGGCGACACCTGGCTGAGCGGCTGCCCGCCTTCGCCCGGCCTCATCGCGTTGTGGTACGCCGAACGTTGCCGCGCACGCCGAACGGCAAGATCGACCGCCGCCGGCTGGAAGCCGAGTCCACCATTGCCATGGCGGCGGTCGGCACGCCAGGCGACGAAGCGGTCGAGGTGCGCATCGCCGACCTCTGGGCCCAACTGCTGGGCGTGCCCGCGGTGGATGTCGACGCCAACGTGTTCGATCTGGGTGCCGACTCGCTGCAGGTCATGATTTTCGTCACCCGGCTGCGCGCACTGGCCGGCGCGACGCTGGCCGCACAAACGGTGTACGACCTGCCGACGCCGCGACAGCAGGCGCGCGCGCTCGGCACGGTATCCGCGCCCGATGCACCAACGCCGGTGGCGCAAAACGATCCGGTCATGGATCTTCCCCTCGCGCTGCCGCTCAGCGAAGCACAGATGGAGAAATGGTTCGCGTGCCAGTTTGGCGAAACGGCGTCGCTCGCCTTCAACGAATCGTCCTTGCTCCGCCTGCGCGGCACGCTGGACAGGACGGCGCTGGAGCGCGCGCTTGCCACGGTCTGGCAGCGCCATGAAGCGCTTCGCTTCAGTGTTGCCGGCGACGGCAGCAGCCAGCGATTCGAGGCCGGGGCAACCCTGCCGCTGGCACTGCTGGACTATGCCGACGGGCAGGCCGAAGAACGACTGCGGGAGTTCTGCGAACAACAGGCCGGCCGGCCGTTCGACCTGACGGCGGCGCCGCTGGTGCGGTTCGCCCTCGTACGGCTTGGCGAGGCGGATCATGCGCTGCACGTGATCGCCCATCATCTGGTCATGGACGGCTGGTCGATGGCCTTGTTCGTCGATGAATTGGCCACCTCCTACAACGCGTACGTTGCCGACAAGGAGCCCGCTCTTGCGCAGGCCGGATCGTTCCGGCGCCATCTGCTCGATGAGCAGGCGCGCCGTCGCGACGGCGCCGGCGCTGCCAGCCTCGCCTATTGGAAGACACTGCATGAGGCGCCGCCCGCGGCCTTGCGGTTGCCCGCCGATCGGCCGGCACCCGCGCAACCGGACTACGCCGCGGGTACCGAGCAGTACGACTTCGACCCTGCGCTGGCCGTGGCGCTCAGGCAAGCGGCCCGGGGTCATGGTGTCAGCCTGTACGGCTTGTTGCTGGCTGGCTTCGGCATGTTGATGGCGCGGCTGTCCGGACAGCGCGATTTCGCGGTGGCGGTGCCGTTCGCCGGGCTGGCGCTGAGCGGAAACGGCGTGGTGATGGGCGACGGTGTCAGTGCGTTGCCGGTGCGCCTGGACATCGCCCACGGCGCCCCGTTGGGCCAGCTGGTGAAACAGGTCCATACCGCGCTGCTGGATGCCGCTGCACACCAGGACACCACGTTGACCAATATCCTGCGTGCGCTCGGCCTGCGCGCCAGCGGCGGCGAAGCCCCGCTGACCGGTGTCACGTTCAACCTGTTGCCACGCCTGCCGACCCGGGCTTTCGCGGGGCTGGCCCATGAACTGCGCGAATGTCCGCGGGTGGCGTTGGACTGGGACCTGTATTTCAACCTGGCCGACAGCGGCGAGACCCTCACCCTGGACGTGCATTACGCGACCGCGCGCTACGACAGCTCCACCGTGCGGCGCTGGATCGGGCTTTACGCGACCCTGTTGTCCGCGATGGTCGACGAGGGTGCCGCGGATGCCTCGGTGGACGACCTGGAACTGCTCGGTACCGATGCGCGCCGTGAGGTACTGGAGGCATGGAACGCAACGGCAAGCGCCTACGACCGGGAGCAGGCGCTGACGGCATTGATCGAAGCGCAGATGCGCCAGACCCCGGGGCGCATCGCCGCCGAATGCGAGGGCGAACGGATCGACTATGCCGCCCTGGAACGCGCAACCCGCGCGGTCGCACAGGCGCTGGGGCGGCGTGGCATCGGCCGCGGCGAGATGGTGGGCGTGTGCGTGCCGCGCAGCCTGGACATGTTGGTGGCGGTGCTGGGCATCCTGCGCAGCGGCGCGGCCTACGTGCCGCTGGATCCCAAATTCCCGGATGGACGATTACGCCACATGGCGACGCACGCGCGCCTGCGCCATGTCCTCATGACCGATCCGCAACAGGTGCCGGAGGTGGTCGCCGAGGGGCGCGAACTGCTGGCAGTGGCGCGACTGCGCGCAGAGCGCGTCGATGAAGCACCGCTGCCCGCGGTGCGTGGAGACGACCTGGCCTATGTGCTGTTCACTTCCGGCTCGACCGGTGAACCCAAGGGCGTCCGGATCCTGCACAGGAACCTGGTCAACTTCCTGCTCAGCATGTGCCGCGAACCGGGGTTCGGCGCCGACGACGTGCTGTGTGCGGTGACCACGCTGTCCTTCGACATCGCCGGCCTGGAGTTGTACCTGCCGCTGATCGTCGGTGGCCGGCTGGTCATTGCCACCGAGCTGCTGCATCGTGAGCCGGCGACGTTGTTCGAGCTCATCGAACGTACCGGTTGCACGGTGCTGCAGACCACCCCGTCGCTGCTGCAGCTGCTGCAGGGCCTGGGCCAGGAGCACGTGGTGCGGCGGCTGCGCCTGTTCGTCGGTGGCGAGGCGCTGCCATTGACGCTGGCACGTGCCATGGCCGGGAGCTGCGGGGAATTCTGGAACCTCTACGGCCCTACCGAAACGACCATCTGGTCGACGGTTGCGCGGATCGATCCGGACGTCGCCACCATCCCGCTGGGCAAGCCGATCGCCAATACGCGGATCTATGTGCTCGATGCGAGCAGCCGACCGGTACCGGCCGGCGTGGTGGGGGAAATCTGGATCGGCGGCGACGGTGTTTCGGACGGCTATCTGTTCCGCCCCGAACTGACCGCCGAGCGCTTCGTCGCCGATCCGTTTGCCGGCGGCGATGCACGCATGTACCGCACCGGCGACCTGGGCAGCCTGCGCGAGGGCGTGCTGTATTTTCACGGCCGTGCGGACAATCAGATAAAGATCCGCGGATATCGCATCGAGCCGGGCGACATCGAGGCGGCCGCCGCAGCGGAGCCGGCCGTGCGCGAATGCGTGGCGGTGGCGCGATCGTTCGGCGGCAACGACGTGCGGCTGGTGCTCTATGTGGTGGCCGACGCCGCCCCCGAGCTCGTCCAGCACCTGATCGGCAGACTGCGCGAGACCCTGCCTGACTACATGCGGCCGCAGCACATCGAACGGCTCGATGCGCTGCCCAAGACGCCCAACGGCAAGATCGACCGCAAGGCGCTGCCGGCGCCAGCATCGATGCGCTCGCTGCATGGTGAGGACGATCCGGCCGGCTCCGCGGCGCAGCCGCCCCTGACCGATCCGCGCCAGGCCTACCTGGCCAGGGTCTGGCGCGAGCTGGTCGGCATCGCGGCAGTGCGACCGAGCGACAATTTCTTCGACGTGGGCGGACATTCGCTGCTCGCGGTGGAATTCACCGCGCGCGTGCACAGGGAGACCGGGGTGCGTCTGAACCTGCTGCACGTGGCCACGAGCACCCTGGCATCGCTGGCGACGGAACTGCCGGAGTCGTGGGGTGACGCGCGTTCGGGCACGCTGTCGCTGGGTGGGAAGTTGCGCCGGCTCTTCAACCGCTGAGGGCCGGGCCGGCGCGGGCGTTCAGGCCGGTTCTGCCCGCCCCATGCCGCCAGTGCACGCACCGGTATCGGCCAGCGCCTCGGCGCATTGCGCGAGGGTTTCCTCGGCGACGCGGCTCCAACTGCGGGAGAACCGCCCGGAGAGGGCCGCCTCGTCCCAGTGCCGCTGCAAGGCTTCGTCCAGGCCGCGCGCCAGGTCGGCACTATCGCGCGGGTGGATGAGCACCCCACTGGCCGCGTCGACCACCTCCGGAATACCGCCCACGTCGGTGGCTACCACCGGGCGGCCGCAGGCGAGGGCCTCGACCAGCACGTTGGGGTGGCCCTCGGAATAGCTCGGCAGCGTCACCAGGTCGGCCGCCACCATCCATTGCGCCACGGCCGCCGGTGCCAATGGGCCGGCCAGTCGCACGTGGTCGCTCGCTGCCGCCAGCGCTTCGAGTTCAGCCTGCATGGGACCGCCGCCGACCAGCACCAACTGCAGCCTGGGCCGCTGGACCGCAATCCGGCGAGCCGCCTCGAACAGTTCGCGCAGCCCCTTTTCGGCGACCAGTCGACCGACGTACAGCACGACCTCGGCGTCCGGAGGCACGCCGAGCGCCTGGCGTGCGGCCATCCGGTCGCCGAGATGGAAGGTCGCCGCATCGCATCCGTTGGAAATGACGCGCACCCGCGAGGCATCGGCGCCGTAGCGTCGTACCGCCAGCCGGCCCAGGTCCTCGCTGACCACCAGCAGGCGCCGTGCATCGCGCACCACGCGGCAGGTCAGCCGACGGCTGACCCCGCCACGCACGCGGATGTCCGAACCGCGTGCACCGGCGACCAGCGGCACGCCGGCACGCCGCGCCGCCAGCATCGCGCCGTAGGCGTCCGGATAGAGCCAGTAGGCCAGCACCACGTCGGGCCGGAAGCGCGCCAGCGCATCACCGATCGCACGGGCGCACAGCCAGCCGTTGAGGGGGCGGGTCAGGCCGGGCAGGGCGGCGTAGGACGGATACTCGACCTCGCCGTCCAGTCCTGCCGGCGCACCTGGAGCGTGCGCCACGTAGCTGCCCGGTCGCGCCCAGCGCGGATAGACGGCAACCGGGCTGATCACGCGGACGGTTGCCATCCGCGCCAACTGCTGCACGGTCTGCACGAGCGGCCGGCCGCGCGTGGGCTCGTCGCGGATCGGGAACTGCGAGGTGACGACCAGCACGCGCATGGCGTCAGGCTCCCGCGCGGCCGGGCGCCGCGGCCGATTCGCCGGCGAAGCTCGCTGCGGCGATGCCGCCGGGACGGAACGCCCGATACAGCGTCGCCCGGGCGGGGCGGATATCGACGTGGGCCGCGGGGCGCCGCGAAAATCCGGCATGCGATCGGGTTCCGCCTTTCGCAGCGCGCATTCGCATCGCGGTTTCCCCTTGGCCGACATGTCCAGCAACCAGCGCATTAATTGCGCCGCCGAGTGCATAAACCGTGCAGGGAGGTAACGGTAGTCGATGTTCTGCAGCGAGTACATATGCCCGTTGCATTCGCATGCGCAGGGCACGCGGAGGGGTCGAGTTAATCGCCGATTAAAGCGACGTCGCATACGTGAAGTTTTCGTGCAATTTCACCCATGACACCCGAGGTAGTGCCATACTTCCGAAACGGGGTCGATATAGCGGTATGCGTAGGGTCCGGCACCTGAAGCCGGCGTATGCCGTACGGCCCTCGTCCTGGTGTGTCAGTTGCGCATGGAGCGTTGCCTTGACTACCGAAACCGCCAACGGATCCGACCAAGTTGCCCTGCAGCGACCGGGAAAGCGGCAACGGCTGGCTGCGTTTTGCAGCGCCGTCGGCGTGCTGCCCGGATTGACGACGTTGCGGCGCGTATTGCGCAAGGATCTGCGCATCCTGGCTTACCACCGGGTACTCGATGTCGGCAACCCGGATGCATTCGCTTTCGACCTCAACGAAATCAGCGCCTCGCCGGACCAGTTCCGCGAACAGATGCTGCTGGTCAAGCGTTATTACGATCCGATAGGTTTCCATCAACTCATTGCCGCCCTGGACAGCGGTCGGCCGTTGCCGCCAAAGCCGCTCATCGTCACTTTCGATGACGGTTATGACGACAATTACCATGTCGCCTTTCCGATATTGCGCGAGTTGGGCATGTCGGCCATGTTTTTCGTCTCCACCGGCCATATCGACAGCGGCATGCCTTATGCCTACGACTGGCTGGTCCACATGCTATGCCGCACGCAGGTTGAGCGGTTGCAGGTGGACGAGCTGGCCTTCGACCAGGCCATGCCCGCCACGCTGGCCGGACGCCGGGCGCTGGGCAAGGAACTGCTGTTCCATCTCAAGGCACTCGATGCGATCACCCAGGCGGCGGTGATCGCCCGCCTCGGCGAGGCCTGGGGCATGCGGCCGGACCGGCACGCGCAGTGCCGTCCGATGACCTGGGACCAGTTGCGCGAGATGCGCGCGGCGGGCATGGAGGTGGGCTCGCACGGCGTCCACCACCATATCCTGGCCAAGCTTTCGCCGGCGGACATGGTGACCGAGATCGACCAATCCATGCGCACGCTCCAGCGTGAAATCGGCGCACCGATCGAAGTGCTGTCCTATCCGGTCGGCGGCCCGGACTCGTACAACCCGCAGGTCATCGAAGCGGCCCGGCGGGCGGGCTTCCGCATGGCCTGCAATTACGTGACCGGGCTCAATCGCCTGCCGGCCACATCGCATTACGGATTGCAGCGCCTTTCCGTCGAGAGCGACATGGACATCGACTGGTTCGCCGCCATGACCTCGCTGCCGGAGGTGTTCGCGCACCCCAAGCGCGTGCGGGCCGGCTAGGCGCTCGGGCGAACACGGTAGACGGCGGCCTCCATGTTTTTCTTCATCGTGCTGTATCTCGCATTGGTGCTGATCCGGCCGCAGGAATATCCGGCGCTCGTCCAGGCCAACCTGCCGCTGCTGCCGATGACGCTGGTGCTGGCGTTGTGCGGCTGGCTGGTCTCGCGCAACAAGTCGTTCGCGGCGCCGCAGTACCTGCTGCTGGGTGCGTTCCTGGTCGTGATGATGTTCTCGCAGATCACCAACGGCTGGGCCGGAGGCGCGCTGGCCCAGTTGCTGCAGTTCGGCCCGATCGTGGCGGCCTTCATCGTCCTGGCCAACGCGGTCACCAGCACGCGGCAGGTTTACATCGTCATGGCCGCGTTCGTGGTGTGCGCGACGGTGCTCGCATTGCATGGCGTGGAGCAGGCGCATACGGGCGTCGGCTGGACCGGCGTGCCGCTGATCCAGGACGGTCGTATCCAGTACGTGGGCATCTTCAACGACCCCAACGACCTGGGCATGCTTTTCGTGCTGACCCTGCCGATGGCGCTGTTTTTGGGCAGCCGTGCCGGCGGCCTCGGACTGGGCCGGGTGTTCTGGCTGGGCGCGGGGCTGATGCTGCTCTACGCGATCTACCTGACCGATTCGCGCGGCGCGATGCTGGCGGTGGCGGCGGTCCTTGGCGTTTACCTGTGGCGCAAGCATGGCGTCGTGGCAGCCGCCATGCTCGGCAGCGTGGGACTGGCCGGGTTGTTCCTGCTGCCCTCGCGGCTGGAAGACCTGAGCCCGGGCGAGGAATCGGCCAGCGGCCGGGTGGACGCCTGGTACGAAGGGTTGCAGATGTTCCTCTCCCATCCGGTGTTCGGCGTCGGTGCCGGCAATTTCACCGACCACAACGACCTCACCGCGCACAACTCGCTGATCCTGGTGCTGGCCGAGACCGGCTTCGTCGGGTTCACGCTGTGGCTTGGCTTCGTCGGCTACTGCTTCTGGATGATGCTGACGGTGTTGCGGCATGAGCCGGAGCTGCCGGATGCGCAGGCGACCGCCGCCTGGGCTACCGAGCGCGCGATCGCGATGACGCTGCTGCTATCGCTCAGCGGCTGGCTGGCATCGGCGTTCTTCCTCAGTCGCAGTTATACGCTGGTGCTGTATCTGCTCACCGCACTGGTGGTGGCGTTCTATGCCAACGCGCGGCGCCGGTTTGCCTCGCTGCCGGGCTTTGCCCTGGGCCGCGACTGGGTTCGCCTGGCGGCGATCGCGGCGGCCATCGTGGTGGGCCTGTATGTCGTGGTCCGAACCCTGCTGGCGTTCCAATGAACGCACCGGCGAGCGCGCTCCGCAATACCTTGTTCTCCTCGGCGGGGATCTACACCGAGTATGTCCTGGGCATGCTCACGTCGATCCTGATCGCGCGCCACCTGGGGCCGCAGAGCTTCGGCATCTATAGCCTGGTGATCTGGCTGGTTTCGGTGGGCATGACGATGACCAACGCCGGGTCCGCCAGCGCGGCGATCAAGTTCGTCGCCGAATTCCGCGGCAGCGGCCGGGAGGAGCTGATCCGGCCGCTGCTCGGCTACCTGCGCCGCACCCAGCGGACCTGCCTGCTGCTGGTGCTGGTCGCGACCGGGCTGTTGGCGGCGCTGGCTGGCGACAAGCTGGTGCCGGACATCGACCGTCTGGTCCTGTTCGGCCTGCTGGCGCTGACCATCAGCCTGCGCGCGCCCTACATGTTCAACATCTCGCTGGGCAAGGGGCTGGAGAATTTTCGCGCCACCGCGATGGTGGCGCTGATCGCCACCCCGCTCAACCTGGCCATGGTGGCCGGCGCGTGGTGGCTGGATGCTTCCATGGGCGTTTTCCTGGTGGTGTATGCGATTTCGAGCGCGGTGTTCTACGGCGTCTCGCACTACCAGACGGCGCGGCTGGTGCCGGCGTCCGCGGGCGCCCGCCTGTCGCCGGAACTGAAGCGGCGGATCGCGCGCCACATGCGCTACGTGGCGGTCACGATCACCGTCGGTTTCGTCGCCACCAGCGACGTCGAGGTGCTGTTTCTCAACCTGTTCGCCTCGCCCGCGGAGGCCGGACAGTTCAAGGTGGCGTTCCAGCTTGCCGCCGGCGCGGCGCTGTTGCTGCCCGGCGTGGTCGGCGCCCTGTTGTTGCCGATGATGGCCAACGCGCTGAGCCGCGGCATGTCGTTGGCCGGGCGGCGGTTCGCCGGAGCGACCACCTACCTGATGTTGCTTGCCGCCCCGCTGGTGGCCTTCGGCTTCGTGTTCGCCCCGGCCGTGATCGGTCTGCTGTACGGCGCCTCCTATGCCGCGGCGGCGCCGGTGTTCGCCATCTGCCTGTTCGGCGCGGCGCTGGGCACCGTATCGCAGGCTGCCTCCAGCCTGCTGATCAGTGCGGACCGGCAACGCAGCATCATGTTGCTGGTGATCGCCAATGCGGCGTTCAAGCTGCTGCTCGACGTGGTGCTGACCGTGCACTTCGGACTGGCCGGCGCGGTGGCGGCCTGCACCATCGCCAACGTGCTCACCGCCATGGCGATCGTCGCCCTGGCCATGCGCGTGAGCGGATTGCAGCCGGACTGGCCGCGGCTGGTGCGGATCATCTCCGCCGCGGCGCTGGCGGCCGTCGCCGTGCTGCCGCTGCGCGGGCTGTGGACGCCGTTGCCGACGCTGGTATTGGGCGGTGCCACCTTCGCCGTCGCCTACCTGTTGCTGACGTTCGCGCTGGGCTGCTGGAGCCGGGGCGACATCGGGCACATGCAGCGGCTGCACGAACGGCTGCCGGCGGTTCCCGCACTGGTGGCCCTGCTGGCCTGGGCAGGCAAGCGTGCCTGCAAGGATGCCTGAGATGTCTTCGATGCCACCACGACCCGAGGCTGCCGTGAACATCACCCACTTCGTCGAGTCCCTCGATCGCGGCGGCCTGGAGCGGGTCGTGATCGACCTGGTGCGGGCACAACGGGATGCCGGCTACCGCTGCCAGGTGGTCTGCCTGTTCGCGCCCGGTGCGCTGGCGCCGGAGCTGGCCGAACTCGGTGTGCCCGTGCTCAGCTGCGGCAAGCGCCGCGGCCTGGACCTGCGCGCCATCCGGAGGGCGCGCCGCTTCCTGCTCGCGCATGCCACCGAGATCCTGCATACGCACAACGCGATCTCGCATTACTACGCGGTGCTGGCATCGCGCGGCCTCCGCCTGCGGCGAGTGGTCAGCACGCGGCATGGCATGGGCGCCACCCGCGCCGCCGCGCAGAGCCGTTCGCGCGGACGTTCGTGGCGCGACGACCGGCTGGAATGGCTGTACGGCAAGTCGATGGCGTTCACCCACGCGGTCGCCGCCGTCTGCGAAACCGCGCGCAGGGAATTCCAGCAACGCGCGGATCTTCCGGCGCACAAGATCCTGGCGGTGCCCAACGGCATCCACGTCGACCGCTTCGAACCGGCGTCGCAAGAGGATCGGCAGCGGCTGCAGGCGACGCTGGGCGTGCCGCCGGACACCCGCCTGGCCGGGTTCGTCGGCCGCCTGACCTGGGCCAAGGACCACGCGACGCTGCTGCGCGCCTTCCGGCGGGTACACGAGCGGCTGCCCGACACCGCGCTGGTGTTGATCGGCGACGGCTCGTTGCGACCGGCGCTGGAAGCGCTTGCGCAAGCGGAGGGCATCGCCGGGCGGGTGTTCTTCATGGGCGACCGCAACGACATCCCTGCGCTGCTGCGCGGGCTCGACCTTTTCGTGATGTCCTCCGTCACCGAGGGCTACTCGATCGCGCTGCTGGAAGCATGCGCATCGGCGCTGCCGATCGTGGCGACCCGCGTCGGCGGCAACCCGGAGATCGTCCGTGACGGCATCAACGGTGCGCTGGTGCCGGCCGGCGAACCGGTGGCGCTGGCCGAGGCCATGATCGGCATCCTCGGCGACGCCACGCGCGCCCGGGCGATGGGCCAGGCCGGACGCGAGTGGGCCCTGCGGCACGGTTCGTTCCGCACCATGGCCGAGCGCTACACGGAAATCTACGGGCACGCCGATGGCCACGACCACACCAGTGTGCCGCCACGCGCCGGCGCGTTCCGCCAGCGATCGCGTTCGCGCTTCGATGACCGGGTGACCTGAATGAATCTACGGCCGCGGAAAATGCAGGTGCTCGGGTGGCTGCCGGACGCGCTGGTCTCCACACGCGGCGCCCGTGCCGACAAGGCGCTCTACCTGACCTTCGACGACGGCCCCGACCACGCCTGCACGCCGGTGCTGCTGGACCTGCTGCGCGCGCACCAGGCGTCGGCCAGCTTTTTCCTGGTCGGGCGCCAGGTCGAGCGCCATCCCGAGCTGGTGCAGCGGATGGTGGCCGAGGGCCACCGGCTCGGCAATCACTCCTACACGCACCCGTACTTCGGCCAGTTGCCGCTGGCCCGGCAACTGCACGAGATCGACGCGACCGATCGTCTGCTGGCCGGCTTCGACGGCGTGCGGCATCACCGCTTCCGGCCGCCGCGCGGCGTCTTTTCGCCGGCGCTGGCGCTGCACTTCGCCGTGCGCGGGCGCAACCTGACCTACTGGTCCTACAACAGCATGGATTACCTGCGGCGGCCGCCGACGGAACTGATCAGGCGGATGCGCGAGGTGCCGCCGCGGCCGGGCGAGGTGATCCTCATGCACGACGACGGCGACTGTTCGACCCGCGTGCTGGAAACCCTGCTCGGCGAGTGGAAGGCCGCCGGCTTCCGTTTCTGCGCGCTGCCCCATGCGCGCTCGGCGGACCAGCGCCGCGCGCGCCAGGCCGCCTCGTCCTCGGCCGGTTGAGCCGCCATGCCTTCGCCACGCCACCCAAGGAATCGCCGATGACCAGCCAGGCTGCCGTGATCGTGCTGTCGCTCGCCGCGCTCGTCGTGCTGGCGATGGCGGCGGGCTACGCGCTGCTGCGCGCGCGCAACATGCACCTGTGGATGCGCGATTACCTGCGCCGCCGCCGCCCCGCGCCCGTGGACGGGCCGGTGCACGTGATGTTCTGTTTCGTCGACCATTTCGAGCCGATGTGGGGCAAGGCCGACCTGCCCAGCCAGCGCCGCCGGGTCGACCGCTGGTGCCAGGACTATCGCGCCATGGCGGCGCGCCACCGCGATGCCGACGGGCGCCCGCCGCAGCACAGTTTTTTCTATCCGGAGGAGGAGTACGCCCAAGAGCACCTGGACAAGCTTGCGGCGCTGTGCGCGGATGGTTTCGGCGAGATCGAAATCCACCTGCACCACGACAACGACACCGAAGAAAACTTCCGCGCCACGATCGGCCGCTTCTGCGACACCCTGCACGAGCGCCACGGCGCGCTGTCGCGCGATCCGGCCAGCGGGCAGTTGCGCTTCGGCTTCATCCACGGCAACTGGTGCCTGGACAACGCGCGCGCGGACGGCCGCTGGTGTGGCCTCAACAACGAGCTGATCCTGCTGCGCCAGCTCGGCTGCTATGCCGACTTCACGTTGCCCTCGGCGCCCAGCGACACGCAGACCCGCACGGTCAACGCCATCTACTACGCCACCGACGACCCGGCGCGGCCGCGCTCGCACGATTACGGCGTGGCGGTGCGTGCCGGTGGCCGCGCCACGGGCGACCTGATGATCGTGCAGGGTCCGCTCGCACTGAACTGGCGCGAGCGCAAGTGGGGCGTGCTGCCGCGCATCGAGAACGCGGACATACGCCGCGCCTGCCCACCCACGCCGGAGCGCGTGGACGCCTGGGTGCGCACCGGCATCCACGTCGCCGGACGCCCCGACTGGCTGTTCGTCAAGATCCATACCCACGGCACCCAGGAGCATGACCTGGACACGCTGCTCGGTGCACCCGTGGACGCGATGCATGCGCACCTGGAGTCCGCCTACAACGACGGCCGCAGGTACGTGCTGCATTACGTCACCGCGCGCGAGACCTACAACATCATCAAGGCCGCCGAAGCGGGCCATGCGGGCGATCCGGCACGGTTTCGCGACTTCCTGCTGCCGCCGCCGCCGCACTCGCGCTGGCACAAGCCCGGGGCGGATACGCCCGCGCGCGCCGACGCTGGCGCGGCCTAGGACAACGCCACCATGTCGACTTCAGTGGTCAGCGTGGTCATGCCGGTATACAACGCCGAGCCGTGGTTGCGCCGGTCGATCGACTCGGTGCTGCAGCAGACGCACCCGTCGCTGGAGCTGATCACCGTCGACGACGGTTCGAGCGATGGCTCGTGGGACATCCTCGAGGCTTACGCCGCGCTCGACGAACGGGTCAGGCCGATCCGGCTGGACCGCAACGGCGGCGTCGCGGCCGCGCGCAACGCCGGCATCGCCGCGGCCACCGGCAGCCACGTCGCCTTCCTGGACAGCGACGACTGGTGGCATCCGCGCAAGCTCGAGTGGCAGCTTGCGCAGATGATCGCCGCGGGCGTGCGGGTCAGCTATGGCCCGTACGACCGGGTGACGCCGCAGGGACAACTGCTCTCGCAGGTGCGACCGCGCCCGGCGGTGGACTACCGCGACATGCTCAAGAGCAACCATATCGGCCACCTGACCGGCATGTACGAGCGCAGCCTCGGCGCCACGGGATTCCAGCGTGTGGGCCACGAGGACTACGTGTTCTGGCTGGAGCTGGTGCGGCGCGCGGGCCGCGCGATCTGCGTCAGCGCGCCGGCGCCGCTGGCCTGGTATCTGGTACGCGAAGGGTCGGTGTCTTCCAACAAGATCCGTGCCGCGCAGTGGCAATGGCGGATCTACCGCCGCATCGAGCGGCTCGGCTGGCTGGCCTCGGCCGTCTACATGTTCCATTACACCTGGCATGCCGTGCGCAAGCGACGTTGACGCAGGCGCGGTGGGGGATGGCTCTACAGGGAGGCGATACGAGGATCCGGCAATGGCGCAACATCGCGTGGCGATCTGGATGGCGGTCCTGTTTCTGGCCCTGGTGCCGGCGGCCCGGGCCGCGGTGAAGCTCGACCTGTCGTACGTGGACAAGCACTCGGCCGAGTACCGGCGCTTCAAGGGATTCGTCGACCGCGCCGTGGCCGGCGACCCCGGCTACGGTTTTTCCGCCACCGATGCGGCCTACATGTACCGGCTGACCGGCGAGCGGCGCTATGGCGCGCTCGCCGTGAGCATGGTCGAGGCGCAGGTGAGCGCCGCGGAGGCGGCGATGGCGGCCGGCGAGGCTCCGCCCATCGCGGGCGATTCCTTCCTCGGCGTGGGTCCGATGCTGCGCGACATGGCGCTGGCCTACGACTGGTGCGGCGAGCTGGCCACGCCGGACCAGAAGGCGCGCTGGAAGGCCTACGCCGACCAGACGCTCGCCAACGTGTGGCACCCGTACGTGGCCCGCTGGGGCGGGCATTGGATGCCCGGCAACGGCTGGGCCATCGAGGACCCGGGCAACAACTATTTCTACAGTTTCCTGCAGGCCACCATGTATTGGACGCTGGCCAGCGACAACGCCGCGCTGAAATCCTTTCTGCAGAACGACCGGCTGCCGCTGCTGACGGCGTACGTCGCCCGACTGCCCGGGGGCGGCAGCCGCGAGGGCACCAGCTACGGCGCCTCGCTGCGGACCCTGTTCGGGCTGTACCGGCTATGGCACGACAGCACCGGCGTCGACCTGGCCAACGCCAATGGCCACCTGACTGACACCATTCGCTACTGGGTGCACGCCACGGTGCCGACCATGGACCGGTTCGCGCCGATCGGCGACCAGCCGCGCGTATCGGTGCCCGAGCTCTACGATTACGAGCGTTGGCTGATGCTGGAGGCGCGCAGGTCGACCCGCGAGGCCGCCGCGGCGAATCTGGCGTCCTGGTGGCTGCACCGGATCTCGGTCAAGCGGATGGAAAGTGGCTTCAACAGCCGGCACGACCTGCTGCCGGCGGGCGACGCCGGCACGGCGCCGCACGAGCTGGTCTATCACGCGACCGGAGTGGGGCAGCTGTTCGCCCGCACCGATTGGGGCCGCGATGCGATGTGGCTGGATTTCACCGTCGGGCCCTTCGACCAGGTCCATGCGCACCAGGCGCAGGGCGCCTTCACCCTGTTCGCGGGCGACTGGCTGGCGGTCACCGAAAACATCTGGAGCCACAGCGGCATCCAGCAGGGTACGGAAACCAACAACGTCGTCCGCTTCGAACGCAACGGCGAGCCCGTGCCGCAGGTCATGCCCACCACCTCCACGTTGACGCTGGAAGCCACCGGTCCGGGCGGCCAGGTGCACGCGGTGGCCGACCTGACCCCGGCCTATGGCGGCGACCCCGCGGTGCGTGCGTGGCAGCGCCGGATCGATTTCCAGGACCGGGTGCTGACCGTGCAGGACAGCTTTGCCGTCAGTCCCGGTATCCAGGCGGTATTCCAGCTCAATGTGCCGGGGCGCCCGACGATCAAGGGCAACACGGCGGTGGCCGGCCGGCTGCGGATGACCGTGCTGTCGCCTGCCGGCGCGAGCCTGACGGCCGTCGACTGGACCGGCGTGGATGCGGATTACACCAGCGGCTGGCGCATCGATGTCCGTGGACCGGGCGACCGCTTCGTGGTGCGACTGGAAGAACGCTAGCGGCGATTGCGGCGCGATGCCGGCCGATCAGCGGATCGCTACCACGTTATGCGGCGTTTCCGGCGGCGCGTCCACGTGGGGGAAATGCGTGCAGAGCCAGCTTTCGATGTCATCGAGCAGCCGCGCGCGATCGCCGACCAGGATGTAGGTATGGTCGACCTGCTTGAGGAAGCTGACGCTGACGCCCGGGTGGCGGGCCAGGGCGCGCCCGTAGCACTCGCCGAATTGGCGGCGATGGTTGAAATAGCCGGTCGCCCCGCCGCTGTAGACGAAGCAGAGCCTGAGGCCGCGCTGGAGCATGCCGGCCAGCTCCTCGCGCACGCGCGCCTGCGGCGGAAACTCGACCCGGAAGCCCGATCCGGCGGGCTGCGCGGGGCGCAGCCGCTGCACGAGGTGGCGCGCCACCCGCGCCGGGTTCAGCAGGCGCGGCAGGTAGTGGCGCAACTTGAAGCCGGTCGTGCGATAGGCATAGCCGTCGAGGAACACCACGCCGGCCACTGCCTCGTTGTCGCGGGCTACCAGGTGGGCGTTCTGCGCGCCCGAGCACAATCCGACCAGCACGAACCGGGTGCAGCCGGACCGTTCGCGAAGCAGGGTCATGGCGTCGGCCACGTCGCTTTGCACCTGCTGCTCGCGCGACAGCGGTTCGCCGCTGGCGCTGCTGTCGCCCAGGGTCGAAAGGTCGAAGCGCAACGTGGGGTAGCCGCGCCCGGCGAGCTGGCGGGCCATTTCCACGTGCAGGCGGAACGGGCCGATGTGGTGGACCAGGCCCGCGTTCAACACGATCACGCCGGTGCTGCGCGCGTCCGCATCGGGCAGCGAGCAGATGCCGACCAGGTGGTCGGCGCGACCGAACCGGCTGGCATGTTCATGCATAAGTGGCCTCCTGCACGCGGCGGCCCACGATGTCGATGAGTTCGTGCGACTGGATTGCGGTCTCCAGGTGGGCCAGGTCCTGCCAGGGCGTGGGTTGCGACAGCGCGGCCACCTCGGCGCCAGCGGCGGCGAAGCGATGGTGGTCGGCGTTGCCATCGGCGGCACTCGAGCACACCAGCAGGGTACGGCGGCGCGGCGGATCCAGGCGAAGTCCGGCCAACGGCTGGCGCAGGCCGTCGCCGATGGCAAAGCCCTGCCATTGGTCGGCCAGCGCGGCTGCCGGCCGCGGCGCGACGAAGCGGTTGCCGTCCAGGCGCAGCGCGGACTGCAGCGCGTCCAGCGCAGCGACATGGCCGGGTCCGTCGAGTACCGGATCCCACAGGATGAGCTCGGCGAACTGCGCACGGTCGGCGGCGGCGAGCGCCAGGCTGCCGCCGAGCCGGGCACCGAAGCCGATCACCTGCTCGCAGCCGCTGCGCAGGCGCAGTTGCCCGGCCGCCGTGGCGACGTCCGCCAGGCAGCGCGACCAGTCGACCTCGCCGGTGGCGCCGGCCGAGTCCCCGGTACCGTGGTAATCGAAGCGCAACACCGCCAGCCCCAGGCTGGCCAGGGCCCGCGCCAGCTGCCGGTACAACCGGTGGCAGCGGATCAGGTCCTGCCCCAGCGGAGGGCACAGCAACGCGGCCTGCCGGCCTCCGAGGCAGCCCGGATGGTAGATGCCGAACAGGTCCTGTCCGGGCCCGAAGTAGCCGGGTTCGTCCCGCTCCGTTCGCGTGCTCATCGGGTGTAGATGACTCCGAAGTAGATCCGGTTTTCGTGGAAGCCCTGCCCGGGCTCGTCGCTGTGCCGCTGTTGCCGCAGCAGGGACAGCCGCCAGCCCCAATGGGGCGTCCGTTGCTGCGACAGGTCGAGCCCGTAATGGATGGTCGTGTCCCGGCGTTCGAGCCGGTCATAGTTCAGCCGCTCGCCTGATGCGATGGCGGACAGCGTGAGCGTGGGGCGCAGCCGGTAGTCGAGGGCGATGCTGGCGCCGCGCGTCGTCTGGTCCAGGCTGGGGTCGTTGACGTAGCCCAGCTTGCGATACAGCGGCGCGATGGAGAAGGTCAGCCGTTCGCTGCTGAAGGCGTAAGCGAGCCGGAGGCGGCGTTCGAGATAGACCTGGGAATCGACCGTCGTGTTGCTCACGTTGATGCCCCTGCCGGCGCCCTCGAGGATGCCGACCGGTTGTTGCTGGAGTATGTCCTCGGCCGCATCGGAATATTCCCGGGCCGCCGATATCGACAGCGTGTTGCGTTCGCTGGGGTGGTAGTCGAGGGTCAGGCGCGCCAGCGGACCGTCGGCCGTCGGCGTACCGGCGCGCTGGAAATCAATCTGCGACCAGCCCAGTGCCAGGTCGATCTGCAGGCGCGACAGCGTGCTCGCGTAGCCACCGAACAGTTCGCGGCGGTCGTAATCGGGGCTCGAGGCCCGCTCGGTCAGCGACACGCGCTGGACCTCCAGGGCAGCCGACACGCGGTCGGTGGGGCTGACGTCCTTGACCAGACTCAGCGAGCCTTCGGTGCGGTGGGAATTGAAATCCTTGGTCTTCTGCGCGTAGCTGTTGATGTAGTGCAGCTGCGCCTGCCCACGCGTGGACGGGCCGAGCTGGAAGTGCAGGGCGGGGCCGAAGGTGAACACGTTCGTCTGCTGCTGGTTGTCCGGCGCGTTGCTGTTGAGCCGGTCGATGGGCTGCACGCCCGCGTAATCCTGTATGCCCAGGTCCAGTCGCGCCGGCAGGATCGTCCAGTTCGCCTGGCTGGCCAACTGCACCTGCGTCTGGTCGGTGTAGCGGCTGCCCAGGTAGTCGCGGTACTCGAGCCTTCCGGCGACGTTGGCCTGCAGCTCCGATCCCTGCTGCAGGTAGGCGACGCTCAGGCCGGGGATCACTACGTTCTGGCTGATCGGGTCGTCCGCCGCCAGGGCGATGTTGTCGCTGTGCTCCACGCCGCCGTACAGCGTGTAGTCCAGTGTCCCGGCCACGGCCGGCATGACGGCGGCGCCGGAGAGGGCCAGCGCTACGGCGCTCGCGAGTTTGATGGGTGCCGGCATACGCTCTATCCCTGAAAGGTGGACCGTGGCAAACCGTCTGGTGCAGCAGCATCGATCACCGTGGAGCGGCTGCCCGGCCGATCGCGATCGACGCCGCTTCGATGTTCGTGGCACTACGTGCACAACCGCCCCCAAGCCCGCGCGCGCCCCGACCGTCCGGCAAGTCAGGGGGCGTGGTTGAACACCACCCCGGCCAGCTTGCGGGGGTCGAAGCTCGCCGCTGCCTGGCTGATCGCCTTGGCCGTGTCGCGGCCGTAGCCGGCAACCAACACCACGAAGTCGGCCAGGTCGGACAGGATGCGCGCGTCCGGCGATCCCGCCGCGGCAGGCCCGTCGAGAAAGATGTAGCGGTCCGGATAGCGATTGCGCAGCGCATCAAGCGCCGAGCGCATGGCCATCGAGGAGAAGTATTCCGCGCCGTTCTCGCGGGCCTTGCCGGCCGGCAGCAGCCGCAAACGCGGGATGCCGGTCGGGTAGATCATGCCGCCGATGCCGCGCTCGGGCGATTCGAGAAAGTCGATCAGCCCGCCCGATGCCGGGTCGACGTCGAGTGCCTTGTGCTGCCCGGGATAGCGCAGATTGCAGTCGATCAGCAGGCTGGTCCTGGCCTCGTCGAAGGCGAACGCGGCGGCGAGGTTGCGCGCCACAAAGCTGCTGCCCGATCGCGGGCTGACGGCGACCAGCAGGGTGATGAAGTTCTGGCCGTCGGCCATGCCCAGCAGGCGGGTGCGGATCTCGCGGAAGGCGTCCGACTGCCGGCGCACCGACTCGTCCCGGTGGATCAGGCGCCGCCGTTCCAGTTGCACGGGAGCCAGGACGGAGGCCTCGGCCATGCGCGCTATCGCATGGCTGGAGGAGGCCCGGTGCGCCAGTTCGGTGACCTGCGCGGTGTCCATGCCGGCGTGCTCGTCCAGGCCGTGCGCCGAATTCATGCTGTTCATGCGTGCCCCCGCAACTTGACCCAGAAAACGACCAGGTAGGCGCCGAGCACCGCAAACACGATCAACGCCAGCAAGCTGTTCTGCATTGCCTGGTGGCGCCGGTCCTGGCCAGTCGGGTAGTACGGCACCGTAGCCAGCATGGTCAGGCCGGTCAGGCGTCCCAGCTGTTCGGCCGAGCGTATCCTGGGGTCGTAGCGGGCGACGCCGAACAGCAAGCCGAACGGCACCGCGAAGGCCAGCGCCATGCCGGCCAGGCCGAAGTGCATGAAGCGCAGCCCCGATGGCACCAGCGGCAGCGCCGCGGCGTTCTGCACGACGAACGTCAGGCCACGCTGGCGCGCTTCGAGGTTCATCGAGACCCGCGCGTTTTCCCGCCGCTTGAGCAGATCCTGGTAGACGTTCCGGTTGACGTCGTAGTCGCGCGTCAGCTCGGAGGTGACGTTGGCCGATTCGGCGATGTGCCGGCTGCGTTCCAGCTCGTTCCCGAGCATCGCTTCGGTCGCGCCCAGGCGCGCGGTGGTCGCGGCCACTTCGCCGCGCAGCGCCGACAGGCGACTCTTCAATTGCTGGTACAGCGGGTTGAACTGGGCGTGGCTGTCCAGCGCGGTCGGCGTGCCGGACGCTTGCGCGCCCTGTTTGCGCAGCTCGGCCTGGGCCAGCTGGCGTTGCACGTCTTCCATCTGGTGGCGGATCCGCACCACGTCCGGATACTCGGCCGTGTAGCTCAGCAGCAGCTTGTCCAGGCGTGCCTGCAGCTCGGCCAGCTGGGCGTGATAGACCCCTTCGGTCGTCTGCACGGCGGTGATCTCGGATTCGCCGGACAGCTGGGCCACCAGCGAGGCTTCCTGCGAGCGCTTTTCCATCAGGTCCATGCGCGTGTTCTCGACCTGGGCACGCAGGTCGTTGATGCGCGAGAGGGTGGCCACGTCGCTGCCGGGCCGTGCGTCGGCGTTGGCTTCGCGATAGGCCTTGAGCTTGTTTTCCGCGCTGGTCAGTTTCTGCCGGTAGGCCTCGACCTGGCTATCGATGAACTCGAACGCTTCGCGGCTTTCGCGCTGCTTGGAGGCGAGGCTTTCGCTGATGAACAGCTGGCCGAACAGCCGGGTCACCTCATAGGCGCGCCGCGGGTCGGAATCGAAGTAACTGATGGTCAGCAGGTTGTCGCGCGAGAACTGCACGCTGGTGCGTGCCTTGATGTCCTCGATCATGCGTTCCTTTTCGATCGGGGAAGGATGGGTGGCCGCCCAGCCGCCGGCGGCAAACACCTGGTCGATGACCTTGTTGCCCAGGATCACGGCACGCGCGATGCCGGCCCGGTCGGCGTTGCCGGTGGGCGTGGCGGCACCCTCCATCAGCGGCGTGATGATGCTTTTTTCCTGCACCAGAATCGTGGTGGAGGCGACGTATTTCTTGGGCCAGAGCAATCCGACCGCCAGGGCGGCCAGCGCAATGGCCGCGAATATGCCGGCCAGCGCAAGGCGGCGCCGCCCCGCTTCGTGGACCAGCACCGGCACCAGAGCCTGGAGGGAGGTGGGTTGCTCGTTCATGGCAGTCCCTGTCGTGATTGACCCGGTGTTGCCGCCAAGAGCCCGGTACCGGGCTCTCAGAATGCGCGTTGTGGAACGGTGACCACGTCGCCGGGCTGGACCGGATAATTGGTCGCCAGCTCGCCCTTTTGCAGGATCTTGCCCAACTGCACGGCGTACGCCTGGGTGGCGCCATCGCCGTCGCGGCGGTACAGCTCGGTGCGGTCCGGGGCGGCGAACTCGGTCGTGCCGCCGGCGGCAAGCACCAGGTCAAGGACGGTCATGCCCTGTCGATAGGGCAGCGATACCGGCGTACGTACCGCGCCGGTGACGCGCACCCGCGACAGATATTCATGGCTGCGCAGCTGGGTGAGGATCACCGCCACCTGCGGGTCGCGCACGTAGGACTTGAGCTTGCCCTGGATGGTGGCGGCAACGGCTTCGGGCGTCTGGCCGCCGGCCTGGACGTCGCCGATCAGCGGCACGGTGATCTTTCCGTCCGGGCGGACCGGCACCGTGACGCTCAGGTCGGGATTCTGCCAAACCGAAATCTGCAACTGGTCGTCCACGCCGATGTGGTAAGCGCTGACGGCCATGCGGTCGGAATCGAGGGTGGGCGCCGAACGGGTGCCGGCCGAGGAGGCGCAGCCGGCCAGTACGGAGACAAACAACAACGCAACGAGACGGCAGCAACGGTTCATGGCGGCCTGGGCGATTGTTTTTGAGACTTTGACGTTAGCATAGAGTAAAAGCGAACGCTGCAGCCAAATTGTGAAGGTGCTGTCACGCGTTAATGGGTTGGTTTTCACAATGGCTGGCCGGGTTTTTTCGATGTGCTATTTCATGGGGCGTGTCCCTCTGGAATGGCCGGCGCGTTTTCGTTTCTTTGCCAAACGCCGGGAACGCGTTGAAACCGAATGGAAAGCGCGTCCCAAGCCATTTGGGCCGGGCACGCGCACAAGGCAGAACACGGGCATATACTCGCGCCCGCTGGGGGCAGCCTTTCGGTCAATCGGGGCAATGGAATGATCGTCGATTACCTAGAGGGCTCGGCGGCAGCCGAGCTCGATGCGGATATCTGTATCGTGGGCGCGGGCGCGGCAGGCATCGCGATGGCCCGTTCCTTCATCGGCACGCCGCTGCGGGTGTGCCTGCTCGAAAGCGGCGGCCTGGCCGGCGAGCGATCCAGCCAGGCGCTGTACGAAGGGCATTCGTCGGACGACGGGTTGCCGTTCGATCCGGGCACATCGCGCATGCGCGCGTTCGGCGGCAGTTGCAATCTGTGGGGCGGTGGTTGCATACCGCTCAGCGCACTGGACCTTTGTCCACGCGAGTGGGTGGCGCATAGCGGATGGCCCATCGCCGCGACCGATCTGGAGCCCTATTACCGACGCGCGCGTGACATCTGCCGCATCCAGGCGCACCCGATCGATGGCCTTGGATTCGGCTCGATGCCCGCGCGCGCGCCGATATCGTTCGATGCCGGCACGCTGACCAACCAGATTTTCATACGCGCGCCGGTGCTGTTCGGGCGCGATTACCTGGACGAACTGGCGCACGAGCCCAATGTCACGGTGCTGCTGCACGCCAACCTGCTGGAGCTGGACATCGCCCCTGGCGGCGATGCGGTGCGGGGCGCCCGCATCGGCTCGCTCGGCGGGCACCGCGGGGTGGTGCGTGCGCGCCACTACGTGCTCGCCTGCGGCGGCATCGAGAATGCCCGGCTGCTGCTGCTTTCCGATGCGGTGGTCCCGGGCGGTCCGGGCAACGCCCACGACCTGGTCGGGCGTTATTTCATGGATCATCCCAGCGGCAAGCTGGGTACGGTGGCGTGCGGTGCGCTCGACCGGCTGGTGCGCCCCTACGACCGCGAGCGTGCCCGGGGCACCGTGCCGATACCGGAGATATGCCTGTCGGAACAGGCGCAGAGGACGCATCGGCTGCTCAGCGGACGGGTCCATCCGTTTGCGGTGGAAGGCCCGGTGCCGCGGGGGCTGCGCGCCTTGCGCGGCCTGCGCAAGGCGATGCGCCCGGTAGCCGGCGACGAAGCGAGCCGGCTGGAGTCCGACCTGTTCGCGGCCACCCGCAACGAGGCGCTGCCAGAGGCCAGGGCGGACGCCGGCTCCTGGGCCAGGCTCGCCATGCAACTGGGTCTGGGCATGGGCGACGTGGCCTGGGCGCTCGTGCGCAAAAAGGCCGACAAGCCGGCCGTGCGCAGCAGCCACGTCGACCTGGTCGGCTACTTCGAGCAGGCGCCCAACCCGCACAGCCGCGTGACGCTGGGCCAGGATCGCGACGCCCTCGGCCAGCGCAAGGTCTGCATCGACTGGCGGCTCACCGCACTGGATCGCCACACCTACCGCACTGCCGCCCACCTGTTCGGCGACGAACTGGCGCGGGCCTGCGGCGGACGCTTCCAGCCCGAGCCGTGGGTCGATGCCGACGACGGCACGCCGCCGCGGGTCCAGGGCACCGCGCACCACCTGGGCACCACGCGGATGGCGGACGATCCGCGCCACGGCGTGGTCGACCGGCACTGCCGCGTGCATGGCATGGACAACCTGCACATCGCGGGCAGTTCGGTGTTCCCTACCGGCGGCTGGGCGTTTCCCACTTTCACCATCGTGGCGCTCAGCCTGCGCCTGGCCGATCGCCTGCAGGCCCTTTGTGCGCAGCCGGCGGTGGCGGCGGTCCTGAGCGTCTGAACCGCGGGCGACACGGCGTACCGGCCCGCCCGCGCCGCGTGGATGGCGTTGCGGGCGACTTTCATCAGGACGTCCGCCACGACCGGCCACGCCCGCCCCGTACAATGGCGCCATGAGTGTGACCGCCACCCCCGCCGACTTCCGCCTCTGCGTCGCCCCGATGATGGACTGGACGGATCGGCATTGCCGTTATTTCCACCGTCTGCTGTCGCCCAACGCACGGCTGTATACCGAAATGGTGACCAGCGCCGCGCTGGTGCGCGGCGGCCAGTTGCGCTTGCTCGAACACAGCCAGCAGGAGCATCCCGTGGCGCTGCAGCTGGGTGGAAGCGACCCGCAGGAACTGGCGCAGGCGGCGCGGCTCGGGGCACAGGCCGGTTACGACGAGGTCAACCTCAACGTGGGCTGCCCGTCCGACCGCGTGCAATCGGGCCGCTTCGGCGCCTGCCTGATGCGCGAGCCGGCGCTGGTCGGCGACTGCGTCCGCGCCATGCGTGCGGCGGTGGAGGTGCCGGTGACGGTCAAGTGCCGCATCGGCGTGGACGACCAGGACGACTACGCCGGCCTGCAGCGCTTCACCGAAACCATGATCGAGGCTGGCGTGCAGGTGCTGGTGGTGCACGCCCGCAAGGCCTGGCTGCAGGGCCTGAGCCCGAAGGAGAACCGCGAGATCCCGCCGCTGGACTATGAGCGGGTGTACCGCCTCAAGCGCGAGTTTCCGGAGTTGATCGTGGTGATCAACGGTGGCATCACCACCGTCGAGGCGGTGCAGGCGCACCTGGCGCAGGTCGACGGCGTGATGCTGGGCCGCGCCGCGTACCACGACCCCTACATGCTTGCGCAGCTGGAGTCGGCGCTGTACGGAGTGCCGATGCCCACGCGCGAGCAGGTGCTCGCGCACCTGCGGCCCTACGTCGAGGCGGAACTCAGTCGCGGCACCGCGCTCAAGCACATCAGCCGGCACCTGCTGGGGCTGTACCAGGGCGAACCGGGCGCGCGCACGTTCCGGCGCGTGCTGAGCCAGGGAGCGCACCTGCCGGGCGCCGGCTGGAGCCTGCTCGAACAGGCCGCGAGCGGTCGTCGGGCCGCGGCATGAACGTCCATCACGTGCTCGGACCCATCGCTGTTCCGGAGGTGTTCGCCAGGGCGGCCGAAAGGTATGCCGGCGGCGCCCATCCGGCCATGGTTCAGGCCCGTTTGCCTAGGCTGCTAGCTATTTGGGCTGGAGCCGCTACCTTGCCATCGATGTTTACCCGATTGCTTCTCGCCAGCCTGCCGGCCTTGCTGCTGGCCGCCCCCGTGCAGGCCTCGCCCCAGGACAAGGCGCCGCTGACCCTGGAAGAGGCGGTGGCGAAGGTGCAGCAGGACACCGGCGGTAAGATATTGTCGGCTGATCCGCGCAAGTTCGGCCGGCGGACCGAGTACCGCATCAAGGTGCTCACCCCGGAAGGACACGTGCGGACCATTTCGATTTCGTCCGATGCCCCGCGTGCAGGCGCGGGCAAACACCCGGCCGGCAACGGCGCAGGCAAGAAGGAGAAACACTGATGCGCATCCTTTTGGTAGAGGACGAGGCGCCCTTGCGCGAGACCCTGGCCGCGCGCCTGAAGCGCGACGGCTTCGCGGTCGACGCCGCACAGGACGGCGAGGAAGGCATCTACCTGGGCCGCGAAGTGCCCTTCGACCTGGCGATCATCGACCTGGGGCTGCCCAAGATGTCCGGTATGGAACTGGTCAGGGCGCTGCGCGAGGCCGGCCAGCGCTATCCGATCCTGATCCTCACCGCGCGCGGTAGCTGGCAGGACAAGGTCGAGGGCCTCAAGCACGGCGCCGACGATTACCTGGTCAAGCCGTTCCACGTCGAGGAACTGCTGGCGCGCATCAACGCGCTGGTCCGCCGCGCCAGCGGCTGGTCGAAGCCGGTGCTGGCCTGCGGCCCGATCAAGCTGGACACCACCGCGCAGACGGTGGTGGTCGAGGGCAAAGCGGTCGACCTGACCAGCTACGAATACAAGGTGCTCGAGTACCTGATGCTGCACGCCGGCGAGCTGGTCTCCAAGGCCGACCTCACCGAGCACATCTACCAGCAGGATTTCGACCGCGACTCCAACGTGCTGGAAGTGTTCATCGGTCGCCTGCGGCGCAAGCTCGATCCGGAAGGCGCGCTCAAGCCGATCGAAACCGTGCGCGGGCGCGGTTATCGCTTCGCCATACCCCGCAGTGACGGCGACGACGACTGAGCGCCGGCGCATGGTCCTGCGGCGGCCCCAGAGTACGCACGCCTCGCGCCGTCCGCTGACCACGGACGGTCGCTGATACATGTTTGCGCCTCGCCCGTTTTCACTGGCGGCGCGCGCGGCCATCGCCACCGGCCTGGTGCTGGCAGGCTTCCTCGGGCTGGTTGGCCTGACGCTCTCGCGGGCCAATCACGAGACCGCGCTCAACAACCTGCACGATCGCCTGCAGAACTACGTCGTGGCCTACCTGGCCGGGACCGAGGTATCGCGCTACGGCAAGGTGCTGTTGCCCGACGCGCCGCCGGATCCGAGCTTCTCGCAACCCGGCTCTGGACTCTACGCCCTGGTGCTGGGCGACAAGGGTTTCCGCTGGGAATCGTCCTCGGCGATCGGCCGCGATTTCAACTTCCTCAAGACGCTGGAACCGGGCGAGAACCGCTTCGTCGGCCCGGTCGAGACGCGCATGGGACGGCTGTATTACTACGCCTTCGGCGTGGCCTGGGACCGGCCCGACAAGAGGCCGCTGCGGCTCACCTTCATGGTCGCGCAGAGCGAGGACCAGTTCGAAGGGGAGAACGCGGTCTACCGCCGCACCCTGGTGGGCATGCTCTCGATCCTGGGCGTGATGCTGATCGTGCTGCAGTTGCTGCTGCTGCGCTGGAGCCTGACGCCGCTGCGCAAGGTGGCCACCGACATCGCCCGGGTCGAGCGCGGCAAGAGCGACCACCTGGACAGCCAGTACCCGCTGGAGCTGACCGCGCTGACCGACCGTATCAACGCCTTCATCGACTCCGAGCGCGAGCAGCGCACGCGCACCCGCAACACGCTGGCGGACCTCGCGCACAGTCTGAAGACGCCGCTGGCGGTGATCCGCTCGCGGCTGGAATCGGCCGGCAACGAACCGGCCCTGCGTGGCGACCTGCTCGACCAGGTGCGCCGGATGGACGAACTGGTGGCCTACCAGCTCGCCCGCGCCGCGACTTCCGGCCGGCAGACCTTCGCCAGCGCGGTGCCCATCGCCGGCCACGCCGAGGATCTGGTGCGCAGCCTGGAAAAGGTCTACGCCGCCAAGAACGTGTTGTGCGAGTTCGAGATGGACGAGGGCGCGGCGTTCTACGGCGAGCAGGGCGATCTGCTCGAGCTGATGGGCAATCTGCTGGAGAACGGCTTCAAGTGGGCGGGCCACCACGTGCTGCTGGTCGTCAAGGCGCAGCCGCAGGCGGGCCGCCAGCGCCCGGGCCTCTGGCTGAGCGTGGAGGACGACGGCCCCGGCATCGCCGGGGACAAGATCGAGAAGGTGCTCCAGCGTGGCGTGCGCGGCGACGAGCGCGTGCAGGGCCACGGCATCGGCCTGTCGATCGTGCAGGACATCGTCAAGGCCTACCGCGGCGAACTGACCGTCGACCGCTCACCGGAACTCGGTGGCGCGCGCTTCGGCGTGAACCTGCCCGCGAGCTGACGGCCGGCGTTTCGGCCAGAGGGTTCTGGCAGTTGTCCCGGGCCCGTACGGTTCTGACGACGCGTCGGCGGATTTTCCGTAGAGCGCCTTCGAGCGCGATCGCGATGCGGGTACCGACCGGTTCCAGCCCCGTTGCCGGGCCGCGCGGGCGAAGCCTTACTGGATCGAGCCCGGCAGCAGGGACTGCCAGCCCAGGCCGCTGCGGTGGCTGGCGCGCGGATGTGCCATCGAGTCACCACCGCCCGAACCGATGCCGGCGTCGGAGCTGTCGCTGGCGGGACCGGGCAGGGTGCAGTCGCGGCCGTCGCTGGAGGCGTCGCCGCCGCCATCGCGGCTGCCGCTGTCGATCGTGGCGTGCGGCGGGATGGGGTCCTGCGTGGACGCGCCCATGGCCGAGGCCGTACCCACGCTGGACAGCGCGAGCAGGCATCCGAACAGGCAGCGATTCAGTCCCATGGTGACCAACCCCTTGATCCACCAGCCAAGGGCCGGATCGTCGCAGAAACGTGAGGGCGTTGCCAGTGCCCGGCGCGGGGCGTCCGGCCGGGGCGTGACGCAGGTCGGAAAGGCTAGAATCGGCCGATGCGCGCGACTTTTTCCCCCTCCACCCGCGTGGCCGGGTACCACCCTGGAGTATCCGGTTGATGCAGCCCCGACAACTGCTGGCCGCACTGGCCTCCGGCGAGGCCGTTTCGGGCGCCCAGCTGGCCGATCGCGCCGGTATCACCCGCGCGGCGATCTGGAAGCAGGTCGAGACGCTGCGCGCGCGGGGCGTGCCGGTCGAGGCCCGCGGTGCGGCCGGCTACCGTCTGCCCTGGCCCGTGCAGCTGCTGGATGCGGCCCGCATCCGCGCCGCGCTGCCGCGCGGGTGCGCGGCGCGGCTGGGCGCGCTGGAGGTGCACTGGGAACTCGATTCGACCTCCAGCGAACTGCAGCGGCGCCTGGGTGAGGCAGCCGACCTCAGCATGGTGCTGGCCGAAACGCAGACCGCCGGCCGCGGCCGCCGCGGCCGGACCTGGCTGTCGCCTCCGGGCCTGAATCTCTATCTCTCCTGTCTCAAGCGGTTCGACCAGGGATTCGCCGCGCTCTCGGGGTTGTCGCTGGCGGTGGGTACGATGGTACTGCGGGCGATCGATTCGCTCGGCATCCAGGGCGCCGGCCTCAAGTGGCCCAACGACGTGCTGACTGCCGAAGGCAAGCTGGCGGGCGTGCTGGTGGAGCTGAGCGGTGAGTACCAGGGGCCCTGCGCCGCGGTGGTCGGCATCGGACTCAACCTGCGCCTGACCGACGCGCTGCGCGCGCAGGCCGGGCAACCGGCCTGCGACCTGGCCACGCTGGCCGGGGAGCTGCCGGATCGCAACCTCGTGGCCGCCCGGCTGGTCGCCGCGCTGGCCGACGGGCTGCGCCAGTTCGAGCGGCAGGGTTTCGCGCCCTTCGCCGAGGATTACGCCCGCCACGACCTGCTGGCCGGCCGCGCGCTCAAGCTCAGCGGCGCGCAGGGGAACTTCGAAGCCATCGGCGCCGGCATCGACGCGCGCGGCGCGCTGCAGGTGCGCCTGGCCAACGGCGAGCTGCGCTCGGTCGACAGTGCCGACGTCACGGTGCGCCGCGCATGAGGCTGCTGCTGGACCTGGGCAACACCCGCCTGAAATGGGCGCTGGAGGACGGTGGCCGCTGGCATGCCCATGGCGCGGTGGCGTGGGACGAGGCCCCGACGCTGCTCGGTTCCTTCTGGGACTCCCTGCCGGCACCGGCGGCGGCGTTTGGCGCCTCGGTGGTGGACGAGGCGCGTGAGCGACTGGTGGCGGCACAGGTGCGCGACCGGTTCGGGCTGCGCATCGACTGGCTGCGCACGCCCGCCGCCGCCTGCGGCGTGCGCAATGCCTATCCCGAACCGCAGCGGCTGGGCGTGGATCGCTTCCTGGCGATGGTTGCCGCCCATGCCGCCCGCGCGGGCGATTGCCTGTTGATCGGCGTCGGCACGGCGCTGACCCTGGACGCGCTGACGGCCGACGGCCAGCACTTGGGCGGCCTGATCGCCCCCGGCCCGCGACTGATGCAGCAGTCTCTGTTCGGCGCTACCGCACAGGTGCGACCGCGCAGCGCCGGCGTGCTGGTGGACGTTGCCGACAACACCTCCGACGCGGTGGTGTCGGGCTGCTGGCAGGCCGCCGCGGCACTGGTCGAGCGCTTCGTGGCGCGCATGCAGCCGCGGCTGTGCACGGCACCCGCGGTGCGGCTGGACGGCGGTGACGCGGCGGCGCTGGCACCATTGCTGGGATTGTCCGCGAACATGGTCGAGCACGGCGTGCTGCACGGCCTGGCGGTGTGGGCGCAGACACAATCGGACGCCGTCGCCCGCCACTAGAATGGCCCGCGTCTGGAAGGGGAGTCCGATGTTCCTGCGCCTGCTGTTCGTCCTGCTGGTTGCGCTCAATATTGCGGTCGGCGCCTGGTTGCTGCTGGGCCAGGACGACGCGCATGGCCGCAGCGTTACCGACCCGGGCGTGCCGATGCTGCACTTGTTGTCCGAACAATCGGTGGCGGCCGCGCCGGCAAGCAGCCGTGCACCCGTGGTGCCCGTCATCGCGGCGACGGCGGCTTCCGGCAGCGCCGTCCTCGAAACCCGGTGCCTGGCGATCGGCCCGTTCGATACCCCGCAGGACCTGCGCAACGCCCGCGGCGCACTGGCCGGAAGCGGCGTGCGCATGCGCTCGCGGCAGGAACACACCACCGAGGCTCGCGCCTGGTGGGTCTACCTGCCCACGCCCGGGACCCGCGCCCAGGCCCTGGCGCTGGCGCGGCGGCTGGAGGCGGCGCACGTGGGCGACTACTTCGTCATGAGCTCCGGCGGGGACCAGCCCAATGCGATCTCGCTGGGCCTGTTCAAGGACCCGGCCAACGCGCGCAAACGCCGCGACGAGGTCACCACGGCCGGCTTCGCCGCGCAGATCCAGGAGCGCACCGAACAGGTGCCCGAGTACTGGCTGGACCTGGTAGTGGCCGATGGGGCGCGCTTCGATTGGCGCGGCCGCGTGGGCACGACCGGCATCGGCTCGCACAGCACGACCTGCTTCTGACCTTCGGGTGGGAGCGGGAACGGGCGTTCCCTCGACGCGCGCCCACAATCGGCCTGCTAGACTCCGTGCCTTCTTCATGCCGGCATAGCTCAGTTGGTAGAGCAACTGATTTGTAATCAGTAGGTCGCGGGTTCGACTCCTGCTGCCGGCACCAGCCATGCGGTGCGCGCCAGCGCACCGGGCACCTTACCGGACGGACGAGGCCCCATGACCCAGCAGACAGTCAGCTTGATCGGCGTACCCACCGACATCGGCGCAGGCCACCGCGGCGCCTCGATGGGACCGGAGGCGCTGCGTGTCGCCGGGTTGGCCGAACGGCTGGCCGCGCGCGGGCTGAAGGTGGTCGACCGCGGCAACCTGCAGGGCCCCCTCAATCCCTGGCTGCCGCCGGACGACGGCTATCGCCACCTGGACGAAGTCGCCACCTGGAACATGGCCGTGCATACGGCCGTACGCCAGGAGCTGCAGGCCGGGCGCATCCCGGTGATGCTCGGCGGCGACCACTGCCTGGCGATCGGTTCGATCTCCGCCGTCGCCGACCACTGCCGCGACCAGGGCAAGAAGCTGCGCGTGCTGTGGCTGGACGCCCACACGGACTTCAACACCTCCAACGCGACGCCCTCGGGCAACATCCACGGCATGCCGGTGGCCTGCCTGTGCGGCAACGGCCCGGCCGAGCTCACCGGCATCGGCAACCACACGCCGTCGACCTCGCCGCACGTGTTCCGCCAGATCGGCATCCGCTCGGTCGACGATGGCGAGAAGAAGCTGGTGCGCGAGGCCGGCATGAAGATCTACGACATGCGCCATATCGACGAGGTCGGCATGAAGCGCACGATGGAGGAGGCGCTGGCCGACCTCGACGACAACACCCACCTGCACGTGAGCTTCGACGTCGACTTCCTCGACCCGCCGATCGCGCCGGGCGTGGGCACCACCGTGAGCGGCGGCCCGACCTACCGCGAGGCGCAGCTGTGCATGGAGATGATCGCCGACACCGGTCGGCTCGCCTCGCTGGACATCGTCGAGCTCAACCCCGCCTACGATGTGCACAACCAGACCGGCGATCTGGCGGTGGATCTGGTCGAGTCGCTGTTCGGCAAGTCCACGCTGATCCGCTGAGCGACCTCGTGCCGATGCGCATATACTGTGCGCATCGCTCATGCGCACCGGAGGTGGAAGATGGCATCCGTTCCCAAGAAGGCGGCCAATCTCACCGTGCGCCTGGATTTACTCGAGCAGGCGCGCGAGTTGAACATCAACCTTTCGCAGGAGTTCGAGCAACACCTGGCAGAGGTCGTGCGGCAGCGGCGTGCCGACAAATGGCGCGAAGCCAATCGTGATGCCATCGAAGCCTACAATCGCCACATCGAGCGGGATGGGCTCTGGAGCGACGGCATCAGGTCATTCTGATGGCTCGCTTTGATGTCTTCCGCAACGAGCACGCGCCTGGCAATAAGCAATTTCCCTATCTCCTGGCCGTGCAATCCGACCTGCTCGCGGAGCTTCGCACCTGCGTCGTCGTGCCGCTGGGACGGGCTTCGACGGTGGGTGGCAGGGCGATGGACAAGCTCATGCCCGAACTGCAGCTGGATGGCGACGCATGGGTGATGTACACGCCGGAGCTCGCTGCGCTCCCGGCATCCGCATTGCGCCGCAAGGTGGCGAATCTCAAGGAGCAGAGCCACGCCATTCTTTGCGCCCTCGACTTTCTTTTCAGTGGTATCTGAAGGCATGAACCGAATCCGCGTCCTCACCGGCATCACCACCACCGGTACCCCGCACCTGGGCAACTACGCCGGCGCGATCCGCCCGGCGATCGCCGCCAGCCGGCGGGAGGACGTCGATGCGTTCTTCTTCATGGCCGACTACCACGCGCTGATCAAGAGCGACGATCCGGCGCGCATCGCGCGGTCGCGGCTGGAGATCGCGGCGAGCTGGCTGGCCTGCGGGCTGGATCCGCAGCGGGTCACCTTCTACCGGCAATCGGACATCCCGGAAATCCCGGAGCTGACCTGGCTGCTCACCTGCGTCACGGCCAAGGGGCTGCTCAACCGCGCGCATGCCTACAAGGCGGCGGTCGACAGGAACCTCGAGGCGGGCGAGGACACCGATGCCGGCGTCAACGCGGGCCTGTACATGTATCCGGTGCTGATGGCCGCCGATATCCTCGCCTTCGACGCGCACAAGGTGCCGGTCGGCCGCGACCAGATCCAGCACCTGGAAATGGCGCGCGACATCGCGCAGCGCTTCAACCACATCTACGGCCAGGATTTCTTCGTGCTGCCGCAGGTGCAGATCGAGGAACAGGTGGCGACGCTGCCGGGCCTGGACGGGCGCAAGATGTCCAAGAGCTACGACAACACCATCCCGCTGTTCGCCGGCGGCGCCAAGGCGCTGCGCGAGGCGGTGATGCGCATCGTCACCGACTCGCGCCTGCCGGGCGAGCCGAAGGATCCGGACGGCTCGTCGCTGTACACGCTCTACCGCGCGTTTGCCGATGAAGCGCAGGCGGCCGCGTTCCGGCGCGCGCTGGAAGCGGGCCTTGCCTGGGGCGAGGCCAAGCAGGCGCTGTTCGAACTGCTGGACGGGCAGATCGCGCCCATGCGCGAGCGCTACGAATCGTTGATGGCCCAGCCCGGCCATATCGAGGAGATCCTGCGCGACGGTGCACGCAAGGCGCGCGCCATCGCCACGCCGAAGATGGCGCGATTGCGCGAAGCGGTCGGTCTGGGCAGCCATGCCGCCACCGCCGGCGCGTCCGCCGGGTCCCGGCCGCGCGACGACAAGCCGCCGCGCCTGGCCAGCTTCCGCGACGAGGATGGCCGCTTCCGTTTCCGCCTGTTCGCCGGCGACGGCGAGGAACTGCTGCTCTCGCGTGCCTTCGAAGATCCCAAGGCCGCCGGCGCCGCGCAGAAGCGGCTCAAGCAGCTCGGCGCGGCCGCTGCCGTGGTGCAGATCAAACCCGGCAGCCTGCTGCTCGAACTGGACGGCGAAACCCTTGGCAGCACCCCGGAGTACGGCGACGAGCAGGCGCGCGACCTGGCCCTCGAGCGCCTGCGCGAGGCGCTCGACATGCTTGCCGCTGCGGCCTGAGCGAGGCGACGTCCATGCTCCGCTACCTCGCCCTGCTGCTGCTCGCGCCCTGGTTGTTGATCCTCGGCTGGGCTTACTTCACTTATCCCAAGAGCCTGCCGCGCACCGCGGTACGGCGCGTGTTCGACTGGGCTGCCCTGCTGGTGGCGGCGATCACCGCAGTGTGGTGTGCCGACTGGGGTTTCGCAGCCGCGCCGGCGCCGCCGGTCGATGCCCTCGGCCGCGCCACGGGCGCCATCTGGCAGCAGGTGCTGCCGGCCCTGCTCGGTTACGGCGGTTGTGTCGCGGTACTGGTAGTGGCGATGCTGGTGCGCTATCTGTGGTGGCACCCCCGCACCGCGGTGAAACGATGATGCCTCCCGACCTTTTGCAGACCTTGTTGTTGCGCCTGTTCGAACGGCACGAGGTGGAACTCGAGCCGGACGAAGACTGGTTGTTGACCGATGGCGACTTCCCGGCGGTGCGCGCCAGCTGGCACGCCGCGGCGACACCGGACCTTCCAGGGCGCCTGGACATCGACCTCGTGCTGGACGAGGACCGCCAGCTCGAATTGAGCTACGCCGGGCATGGCCCGGGCGAGGCCGGTTGCCGTGACGCGCTGGACCGCTTCGCCCGCGGCGCTCTGCCGGTGCTGCTGGCTGCCTGCTGGTACGTCACCGACGACCGCAAGCTCGACCTGGCGCAATGGGAAATCGGGTTGCGCCAGTGGGATGTGTTCATCGGCCATTTCCTGGTCGAAGGCGCCGACGTTGCGGTGCCGCCCGGCGCGGTGGCCGCGGTGGCCGACGCACTGAAAGCCGAATCGCTCGCGCCACGCCTGCACTGGGTCCGCCTGTTCCTGCAGCGCGACGCCGGCGGCAAGCTGGCGACCGAAGCGCTGCTCGACAACGAGCCCTGGCCGGCCGGTGATCGTGCGCTCGCGGCATTGGCCTGGCCGTCGGCCGAAAACGCCTACAGCGTGCGCAACCTGGTCTTGCTGGACGTGCGCGACTACTGAGCGCGCTGGCGGCTGCCGTCTTGGACTAAGATGGGTTGAAGCAGCGAGCGGGGGCTCGCGCTTCGTCAAGTCGGGTCCTGGGGGAGGGACGGCGCGTTGTCAAACAGTCATTCGATGCCAACGACCGGCGGAGGCATGCCGGTTCCGGCGCCCGCGCTGAGCATCGTCACCACGTTGTATCGCTCGCTCGCGTATTTGCCCGATTTCCTCGATCAGTGCGTGTCGGCCCTGGCTCGACTGGGTATCGCGGACTACGAGCTGGTGTTCGTCGATGATGGCTCGCCGGATGATTCGGCGGCCTGGGTTCGCCAGCAGTGCCGCGCGCGGCCCCGGATCCGGCTGATCGAACTGTCGCGCAACTTCGGCCACCACCACGCCGCGCTCGCGGGCCTGGCGCACGCGCGTGGCGCGCATGTGTTCCTCATCGATTGCGATCTCGAAGTACCACCGGCGTTCCTCGAGGACTTGTGGGCGAAAATGCAGGCGAGCGGCGCGGATGTCGTCTACGGTTACCAGGAGACGCGCAAGGGTGGCTGGGTCGAGCGCCGGGGCGGGCAGGCATTCTGGGCCGCCTTCAACCGGTTGAGCGACACCATGGTGCCGCCCAGCGTGGTCACCGAACGCCTGATGGCGCGGCGCTACGTCGATGCGCTGCTGGCGCTCGGCGACCGCAACGTGTTCCTGGCGGGCATGATGTACTGGGCCGGGTTCGTGCAGTTGGGCATTCCTGTCGAGAAGAGGCATCGGCATGGGCCTTCGTCGTACACCCTGGCCAAACGCGTGGCATTGCTGGCCCATGCGGTGACGTCGTTCTCGGCCAAACCACTCTATGCCAGCCTCTGGGTGGGCGCATTCGCCCTGCTGGTGTCCCTGGCCAACGCCAGCTACGTGGTCGTGCACAAGCTGCTGGACCCTGCGTCGACGATGATGGGTTTTCCCACCATCGTGGCACTGCTCACGGCATTCTTCGGCATCATGATGCTGGGCCTGGGCGTTATCGGCGTGTACGTGGCGAAGATCTTCGTGCAGGGGCAGCAGCGCCCCCTCTTCATCGTCAGAAACATCGAACAGTCCGGGTGCGACGACCATGTTGATTGACCAGGACAACGCCGCCTACGTGCCGGGTTTCCAGTACTACGAGGACAACGTCCGGCTGCTGCGCGCAGGACTGCAGCAGATGCTGCGGCGCACGGCGCACATGCAACGGCTTTCCCTGCTCAGCCTGGGCGTGGGCCATCGCTACACGGTCAAGGGCCTGATCGAGGGCCTGGGTGAACGCCTCGAGCGCTACGTCATCGTCGAAGGTTCGGCCGATATCATCGAACTGCTGCGGCGCGAGGTCGCGCTGCCGCAGCAGGTGCGGCTCGAACAGTCCTATTTCGAGGAGTTCGAGACCGACCAGCGTTTCGATGTCGTCGAGATGGGCTTCGTGCTCGAGCACGTCAACGATCCGGAACTGGTGCTGCGGCGTTTCCGCCGGTTCCTCGCGCCCGGTGGCCGCATGATGGTGGCGGTGCCCAACGCCGATTCGTTGCACCGTCTGATCGGGCATGCGGCGGGACTGCTGCCGGACGTGCACGACCTCAGCCCCGCGGATCTCGCGTTGGGTCACCGACGCTACTTCGACCCGCAATCGCTGGATGCGCTGATGGCCTCCTGCGGGCTGGAGGTGGTCGGTCGCGCGGGGCTGATGCTCAAGCCGCTGACCAGCGCGCAGCTTGCCTCGTTGGAACTCGATCCCAGGATTGTCGAGTCGATGGACGAGATCGGTTTCGGCCTGCCGGAGATCTGCAACGCGATCTTCGTCGAAGCCAGGCCATGCGATTGAACGTCGTTGTCATTGCCGGCGGCGGCTTCCAGGGGCAGGGGCTGGTGGAGGCGATCCATGCCGTTCCGGGAGGTCGCGCGATCATCGCCGACAGCACCCGCGACGCGATCGGCGAACTGCTGGCCGACCGCTACGTGCAGGTGCCACCACTCGATCCGGCCGGACCCTTCGAGGATTTCCTGCTCGAACTGGTGCGTGCGGAAAACATCGACCTGGTGGTGCCGGCCACCCAGCGCGAGCTGATGCCGCTCGCACGGATTGCCGGACGCCTGCAGCAGGCGGGTGCCCACGTGGCCGTGTGCCCTGCGGCGCTGCTGGACACGTTGCTGGACAAACGGGCCTTGTATGCGGCGCTGGCCGCGGCGCGGCTTCCCGTGCAGGCATTGGTCGAGCTCAGCCCTTTGGCCGTGTTTCCGCTGTTCGGCCGTCCCCGCTCCGGTTGGGGCGGACAGGGCAAGCTTCGGTTGGATTCGCATGCCCAGGCGCAGGCGGCCGGCATGGAAGCGTTGGCCCAATCGCACGCCTGGGTGCGCTTTCTCGACGCCTTCGAGGAATTGTCCGTCGATTTCGCGATCGACTTCGACGGACGGCTCTCGCCGCTGACGTTGCGCAAGCGCGTGCGCACTTCCGGCGGTTTCGCGGTGATCAGCCAGACCGCGCGCGATCCGGAAGCGCTGACGCTGATAGAACGATTGGGGCAATGGCTGCTCGGCGGCGGCGCCCGCGGGTTGTTCAATGTCCAACTGCTGCGTACGCCGGACGGCCAGATGTTCATCTCCGACGTCAATCCGCGGCACGGCACCTCGAGTGGCCACGCACTGGCCGAGGGCAACAACCTGGTCGCTTTCCTGCTGGGTCGGTCCGGTACGCCGGGGCGGCGCGAGGTGCGTACGTTCAGGCCGCTGCGCCAGCAAGCCGTTCCTGTCCTCCCGCAGCACCTGCGCGGCGTGGTCTTCGACCTGGACGACACCCTGCTGGACCACAAGCGATGGATGCTCGACCGGATGGAACTGGCCTCGCGGGACCTCGCCGATGACATCGCACCCGGAGCGCTTTTGTCGCAAACGTATGTCGCGCTGGAGGAGGGCGAGCACGCCCGGCTGATCGACCTGGTCGCCGCGGGCATCGGTCGCACGGACCTGCGCGATCGCCTGCTCGCCGCCTACCGGGCGGCGGTGCCCGCACGCGCCGTACTGCACCAGGAAGTCCTGGATGTGCTGCGGACGCTGCGGGAGATGGGCTTCGGCCTGGCCTTGCTGACGGACAACCCTCCGGCCTCGCAGCGCGCCAAGCTGGCCGCCGCGCCGGGCCTGGCCGAGGCTTTCGATGCCGTGGTGTTCGCTCGCGAACACGGCGCGGAAAAGCCCGCTCCGGCTGCGTTCGAGGCGGCGGCAGCCGCGCTGGGACTGGCTCCGGGCAAGCTGATGATGGTCGGCGACAACCCGGCGCGCGATGCGATGGGCGCGATCGCTGCGGGTTACGCCTCGTGCCTCCTGGTACAACGCCCCGGCGGCCGGTTCCAGGTACACGAGACGTTGCTGGCCCGTTGCGCGCCCGATGTCGCCAGCCGGACCTGGACGGCAACCGACCTGCGGGTACTTCCGCTGGCCCTGCGCCAGGCCGGTAGCTGAGGGCTGGCTCGACGATGCGTGTCGCAATCATCCAGTCGAACTACATCCCCTGGAAGGGCTACTTCGACATCATCCGCGACGTGGACACCTTCGTGTTCCTCGACGATGTGCAGTTCACCGTGCGCGACTGGCGTTCGCGCAATCGCGTCAAGACCAAGGACGGCCTCAAGTGGCTCACGGTGCCGGTGGGGGCCGACACCAGCCGGTTGATCCACGAGGTGGCGATAGCGGACGACCGTTGGCAGCGCCAGCACTGGCGGATCATCGAGCAGAACTATGCAAAGGCGCCGTACTTCAGCCACTACCGCGAACTGTTCGAGGAGTTCTACTGCGGGCGCACCTGGACCAACCTGTCGGAGATGAACCAGTACCTCACGCGGCGGATCGCCAACGAATGCCTGGGCATCACCACGGCCTTCCGCGACTCGTGCGAATTCACGGTAGAAGGCCGCAAGCTGGATCGCCTGCTCGACCTGGTCAGGCAGGCCGGCGCCACCACCTATCTGTCCGGCCCCTCCGCGCGGGATTACATCGACGATGCGCGCTTCGAGCAAGCCGGCATCGCGCTCGAATACAAGGACTATTCGGGCTATCCCGAATATCCGCAAATGCACCCGCCGTTCGAACACGCGGTATCGATCCTGGATCTTCTGTTCAACGTCGGACCCGATGCACCCTACTATCTGTGGGGCTGGCGGGAAGGAGCACACCGATGAATTATCTCTTCGTGGCCCTGACTATTCTTTTCACGGTGTATGGCCAGCTGGTGTTGAAGTGGCAGACGAGCCTGGTGCCGCCGCCGGCGAACGGCAGCCTTGTGACCTACGTCGTCGGCATGTTCCTGCGTCCCTGGGTGTTGAGCGGCCTGGCCGCCGCGTTCCTTGCATCGGCGTGCTGGATCGCCGCGATCTCGCGATTCGAGCTGAGCAAGGTCTATCCGTTCATGGCGCTCAACTTCGTGCTCGTCGGCTTGCTCGCGGTGCCGTTCTTCGGCGAATCGCTGTCGACCCCGAAAATGATCGGGCTCGTGCTGGTCATCGCCGGCCTGGTCATCACCAGCCGCGCCTGAGTGTCGCTTCCTGCGCGGTAACCCGCTGTTGGCGGAACTATCGGTCCATCGGGCCCGTTACGGCACGGCCGTAAACGATCCAGCGGCCGGTCGCACCATCCGTGTGGAATCCTTCGTCCGCGAGCGTCGATGCCATGGTGGCGGTGAGTGCCTTGCGCGCGACGACAACGGTCGATGGCCGAACGCGCCTCACCACCGCGACCAGATCTTCCAGGCGGCCGCCTTTCCCGGCGACGGCCGCTGCTGCGCTCATGCGCTGCTTGAACTCTTCGCGGTCGCCGAAAAGCGCGTTGGCGAGGAAGTCCGGACGCGTCACCACCTGCGCATGCCGTGCCGAAAGCACGGCCATGTTCTGTGCAAGCACGACCGGAGCAAGTATCACGCCCGGCCGGGCGAGGCGCAGGCAGGCGCGCGCATCTTCAGCGTAAATGCCGAGCGGATAGCCCTGTGCGGAGACCTCGACGCGATTGCCCGGCCGCATGACCGAGCTCGGTGACACGAAGACGGCCGCTACGAGAGCGGCGAAACAGACGAACGGCACCCCACGCCGCAACAGGGCGCCCCCACCGACCTTCTCGAACAGGGCGCCCACGGCAGCCCCCATCATGAGAAGCAAAGGCAGCAGGTAGAACAGCCGCCAATAGATATTCTCCGAGGTCAGGTACCGCATGACCCAGGGACCCATCCAGGGATTGAGATAGAACATGACGGTCAATGCCGCCATTGCCAGCAGGAAACGATGGCGGGGCTCGCGCCAGAAGCCGGCCAGCACGAGAGCCGAAGATGCGAAAAGCAGCAGGGTCGGTGATAGCGCGGAGCCGCCCGTTACCAGGTTGAGCTGGCCGTGGAAGCCCCCGGGAAAACCCGCGTTGAGCGAGGAACCATACGCCGCGCGGGCAAGGGCGTAACCGCGGAAGTCCAGCGCAAAAGCGAAGGCCGGCGACAGCGCCGCGACATAGGCCGCCCCCCTGCCGATGCTGGCCGATAGCGAGCCGCCGTGACCAAAAGCCAGCCACCAGGCCAGGAACAGCGGCAGGGAAAGCAGCGGCAGCATGACCAATGCCGACGTCGTCATGCCGGACACGGCAATCACGCCGACCAGAAGCAGCATCCATCGGGCGATGTCCGGCTTTCGGAAAAACAGCAGCGACAGGGCGGTGAAGATCTGCAGGCCAAGAAAAATGAAGGCGCATTTGGCCTGATACATGCGGACAAGGGTGAAGTTGCCGAGGCTCCTGTGGCTCTCGCCCATGAGCAAAAGAAGGGGGACAAGGAGCAGCACCGCAACGGCCGATGCGCGCCTGGAAACCCCGAGGTAATGCAAATTGAAGGCGAGCAGAAGCACGCCGAACCATGTCGTCAGTGCAGGCGCCAGGCGGTAATAGACCCATAGCAGATCGATCCCGCTCAAGTGCGCAAAGGCAGCCTGGGAAAACTCGTACGCGGTCGGATAGTAAGCCGCTGCCGACAATGGCAGCGCGAGCACCGGAGTGTGCGCAATCTCGTGAATGGCGCCATCCATGACCACGCCTGGGTGGGCTACCGCGTAAACGAGCTTCGGCAAATAGATGACGTCGTCGGCGTCCGCACGATGCAGGCACAAAACGGACAGGACCGCGGCCACGCAAGCGACCGATAGCGCAAGCAATGCAGCGCGATCCAGGCGGACGGAACAAGGACCAGGCCGGGGGCGCTTGGGCAGGAACAACATGCCTGCCAACATCCAGCCCGGCGCGACCACGCAGGCCAGTGCAAGCGATGCGGAGTGAAACGAAAGCCCCAGCCAGATGGCGGCCCGTAGAACCAGTCCGCTCGAGGCCAATGGAATGCAGATGACGGCGAGTATCGCCATCAGTAGCCATTCGAGGGCGTCCCGATGCGCGTGATCGTCAGCGCTTCCCCCGCCGCCCCCGATAGCCCCGATAGTCATTACGCCAACGAAGAAATAAACGATATTCGATGATATCAGCAGTTCATTCCGCGGCCGTCGACACCGCGAAGGCCGCTAATCCCAGCGGTTGATGTGCGGCCCGAAACGCTCGCGCTGTTTTTGCACTACGCAGAAGCGATGGCCGGTGGGCGCTTGCATCACCCACCAACGCTCGCGCACGAAGGCGATGGCGCGGGCGCCCAGCGACTCCAGCCGGGCCACTTCGGCTTCCAGGTCGTCGGTCTCGATGTCCAGATGCACGCGGCTCTCATGCTCGACCTTCTGCAGCAGAATGATCGGCTCGTCATCGGCCGTGGCGAGCGCGGCGTAACAACCGTCGCCGTCCTGGTCGGCGTCCTCGACCGGCTTGCCCAGCGTAGCGCTCCAGAACCGGATGGCCGGTTCCAGGTCGTCGAGCTGGCAGTCGAGCACGATGGTGCTGAGGCGGCTGTGGTGCATGGGGACCTCCGTCAGTACGGAAGGCCAAGGGTGCGCCCGGGGGCGTGAAAAGAAAACGGAGCGCCCGGGGCGCTCCGCTTTTCTCGGGTCGGGCGGCAAGCGCCCCAGCCCTTTCCCGGCGGACCGGGGAAGAGCACGCAACCCCCTGCGTTATTGCGGCAGCGCCAGATCGTCCAGCAGCGCCTTGAGGAAGCGCGCCGCTTCGCCGCCGGTGGCGGCGCGGTGGTCGAAGGTGAGGCTGATCGGCATGCGGCGGTGGACCTCGATGCCGCCCATCACCGCCACCACGTCGTGGCTGAGCTTGCCGGCGCCGATGATGGCGACGCATGGCGGCACGACCACCGGGGTGGCATAGCGGCCGGCGAACATGCCGAAGTTCGACAGGCTGATGGTGTAGCCGGACAGTTCCGACGACGGGATGCTGCGGTCTTCCACCTGCGAGCGCAGGCGCTTGATCGCGGCACGCACGCCGGCGCCGTCGAGTACGTCGGCATTGCGCAGAGCAGGCACGAACAGGCCGTCGTCGGTGTCCACCGCGATACCGATGTCGACGTGGCCGTGCATGGTGCGGGTGAGGTTCTTGCCGTCGAACCAGGCGTTGAGCGCCGGCACCGCCTTGCAGGCGGCCACGATGGCGCGGATCAGGCGCGCGGTGATGTCCTGCTTGCCCAGCCAGGCGTGCAGGTCGGCGTCGTCGACCAGCGTGGTCGGCACGACCTGTGCGTGGGCATCGGACATCACGCGGGCCATGTTGCGGCGCACGCCCTTGAGCTGCTCGGGCTGGCCGGTGGCCGGCTGCGACGGCGGGGCCGTGCGCACGGGCTTGCCGGCGAGCGAGACCGGGCCGCGCTGCGGCTCCGGCTGCGGCAGCTCGGGCGCCAGGTGGCGACCTGCCGAAGCGGGTACGGCGCGCGCGCCGAGCGGGGCGCTGCCGTTGGCGGCGGCGTCCTTGACGTCCTTCATGGTGACCACGCCATCGGCGCCGGTCGGGCGCACCTTGGCCAGGTCCACCTTGAGCTTCTTCGCCAGCGCGCGCACGGCGGGCACCGCCTTGACGCCGCCGACGGTGGCGACCTGCTCCACGTGCACGTGGTTGCCGCTGACCATGGCGCCGACCACGGTGCCTTCGTCTTCACGGTCCTTGCCGCCGGTCTGCACTTCGCCGCCTTCGTCGGAGGCGACCACCTTGCCGCCGTCGTCCGGTGCCGGGCTGCCGACACCCTTCTTCGGGCCATGGTGGTGGCCGGTGGATTCGGCCTCGGCGCGCTGCTTGGCGTTGGGGTCGGGCTCGAAGTCGGCCAGCGCGGCGCCGGTCTCGATCACGTCGCCGGCGGCGCCGTAGAGCTTGGTCACCTTGCCGGTGTAGGGCGAAGGCACCTCGACCACCGCCTTGGCGGTTTCCATCGAGGCCAGCGGGGCGTCGAGCTTGATCGTGTCGCCGACCTTCACGTGCCATTCGACGACGGTCGCGTCGGGGAGGCCTTCGCCGAGGTCGGGCAGGTAGAACGTCTTGATGTCAGCCATGGGCGGAGTTCCAAAGTGGGGGTTTTGGCTCCCTCCCCTGCTTGCAGGGGAGGGTTGGGGAGGGGTGCTCTTGATCTGGGGCTCCAAGTCAAAAGCCACCCCCTCCCGACCTCCCCCTGCAAGCAGGGGGAGGAGCAGAGCGTCAGCTGGCCGCCAGCGTGCGCTTGGCCGCCTCGACCACGCGCTCGGTGCTGGGCAGGTATTTCATTTCCAGGCGGAACAGCGGGATGTGCGTGTCGAAGCCGGTCACGCGCTCGACCGGCGCAAGCAGGTCGAACATGCATTCCTCGGCCAGGCGCGCGGCGATCTCGGCACCGAAACCGGCGGTCTTGGGTGCCTCGTGCACGATCACGCAGCGGCCGGTCTTGGCCACCGACTCGGCGATCGTGTCGAAGTCCAGCGGCGTCAGCGTGGCGACGTCGATCACTTCGGCGCTGATGCCCTCGGCGGCCAGCGCGTCGGCCGCTTCCAGCGTCTCCTTCACCTGCGCGCCCCAGGTCACCAGGGTCACGTCGGTGCCGTCGCGCAGCACGAAGCACACGTCCAGCGGCAGTGCCTCGCCATCGTCCGGCACCTCTTCCTTGTACTGGCGGTAGATGCGCTTGGGTTCGAAGAACATCACCGGATCCGGATCGCGGATCGCCGCCAGCAACAGGCCGTAGGCGCGCGCCGGCGAGGAGGGCAGCACCACGCGCAGGCCGGGGATGTTGGTGAACAGGTGTTCGTTCGCCTCGGAGTGATGCTCCGGCGCACGGATGCCGCCGCCCCACGGTGCGCGGAACACCGCCGGCACGGTGATGCGGCCGCGGGTGCGGTTGCGCAGGCGCGCGGCGTGGCAGGCGATCTGCTCCATCATCGGGTAGATGAAGCCTTCGAACTGCGCCTCGGCGATCGGCTTCATGCCCTGCGCGGCCAGGCCGACGGTGACGCCGGCGATGGTGGTCTCGTCCAGCGGCGTGTCGAGCACGCGCAGCTCGCCGAACTTCTCCTGCAGGCCCTGGGTGGCGCGGAACACGCCGCCGTTGACGCCCACGTCCTCGCCCAGCACCACGACCGATTCGTCGTGCGCCATCTCGTAGGCCAGTGCCTGGGTGACTGCTTCGATAAGGGTGATCTGTGCCATGACGTCAGTGAGCCTTGTTCTCGAGCGAGAGCGCGAGATCGCGCTGCTTTTCCAGGTCGGCGGGGATTTCGGCGAAGGTGTAGTCGAACATCGCGGTGACCGGCTGGGTCTTGGTCTCGAGGTAGGCGTTGACCTCGTTGTCCATCCAGTCGTCGCACTCGGCCTTCCAGGCTTCTTCCTTCTTGTCGTCCCACATCTTCTTGGCGACCAGCCAGTTCTTCAGGCGGATCATCGGGTCTTTCGCCCAGGCGTCCTTGACCTCCTGCTCGCCGCGGTAGCGACGGGCATCGTCGGCGGTGGTGTGGTCGCCCAGGCGGTAGGTGACCGCCTCGATGACACTGCCGCCCTCGCCGTTGCGGGCGCGCTCGAGCGCGTCTTCCATGGCCTTGCGCACGGCGATGATGTCGTTGCCGTCGACCTGGATGCAGTACAGGCCGGCGGCGATGCCCTTCTGCGCCAGCGTCGGCGCGCCGGACTGGATCTTGCGCGGCACCGAGATCGCCCACTGGTTGTTCACGATGACGGCGACCATCGGCAGGTTCTGCGCGCCGGCGATGTTGATGGCGCCGTAGAAGTCGCCCTTGGACGAGCCGCCATCGCCGATCGTGCACACCGCCACGCGCTTCTCGCCGCGGATCTTGAACGCCAGCGCGGAGCCGGCCGCGTGCAGGCATTGCGTGGCGATCGGCACCGACCAGGCGAAGTCGTGCCGCGCAGGCTCGTTCTGGTAATCGTTGCCGCGCTCGTCGCCGCCCCAGTACATGTACACCTCGCGCGGCTGCACGCCACGGTAGAGCTGCGCGCCGTATTCGCGGTAGCTGGGCGCCAGCACGTCCTCGGGCTTCATGGCGCTGCCGATGCCGACGTGCGCGGCCTCGTGGCCGAGGCAGGAGGCATAGGTGCCGAGCTTGCCGGTGCGCTGCAGCGCGATCGACTTGGCGTCGAACACGCGGGTGGAAAGCATCAGCTTGTAGAGCTCGACCATCTGGTCGAGGTCCTGCGCGAAGGCAGGCAGGTCATCACGCACCTGCTTGCCCTCGGCGTCGAGGTATTGCAGGTACTCGATTTCAAATTTGGCGGCGATGGACACGACTCGCTCCCATAGATGGGGTGGGTGATTTCTTGCGGGGGGAGGCGGCGGCCCTTCCAGTGGGGCCCGGCACGCACTTTTCGTCCCGGAAAGACCGCGTTTGATAGCAGGCGGGCATGTTGCGCTGCAAGGTACGGTGCAACATGCGCGGGCGTGTGGAGGCCTTGTGATGGCCGGCGGGCCGGCTCCGGCACACCATTCTTGCCCTGGATCAGGACCGCCTGCGTCGCCGGCCCATTACCATGGGCGCTCGATCCTGCAGCAGCGGATGCACCTCCCATGGCGGACAACCAGCGCGACCTCGAAACCGGCATCGAGAAGGACCTCGACGGCAAGTTGACCTACGGCGGTTACCTGCAGCTGGGCACCCTGTTGTCCGCGCAGCGTCCGCTCACCGGCCAGCACGACGAAATGCTGTTTATCGTGCAGCACCACGTGTCCGAACTGTGGATGAAGCTGGTCATCCATGAGCTCAAGGCGGCGATCGTGCATTTGCGCCAGGACGACGTCGACGCCTGTCTGAAGGTGCTCGCCCGCGTCAAGCAGGTGCAGCGCCAGCTGTTCGAGCAGTGGGCGGTGCTGGAGACGCTCACCCCGGCCGAGTACCTGGAGTTCCGCGACAACCTGGGCCCCTCGTCGGGCTTCCAGTCGCTGCAGTACCGCATGATCGAATTTCTACTCGGCAACAAGCACGCCGACATGCTCACCGTGTTCGCCCACGACCCGGAGGCACAGGCGCAGCTGCGCGCGGTGCTGGGGGCGCCCAGCCTGTACGACGAGTTCCTGCGCTACCTCGCGCGCCGCGGCCACGCCGTGCCGGCGGAACTCATCGAGCGTGACTGGACGCAGCCGTACCGGCGCCATGCCGACCTGTTGCCGGTGCTCAAGCGCATCTACGAAGAGCGCGCCGGCTTCTGGCCGGAATATTACCTGTGCGAGCAGCTGGTCGACGTGGAAGAAAGTTTCCAGTTGTGGCGCTTCCGCCACATGAAGACGGTCGAGCGCATCATCGGCCATCGCCGCGGCACCGGCGGCTCGTCCGGCGTGTCGTTCCTGAAGAAGGCGCTGGAACTGGAATTCTTCCCCGAACTGCTCGACGTGCGCACGGTGCTGGGGACGTAACCGCCTCTCCTGTGGGTGCGCACCTGGGCGCGACCGAGGGATGGCAGTCGCGCCAGGTGCGCTCCTACAGGTGTCCGCGCCATTGACGTGGCGCCCTTGCGCCGGTTACACGTCCCCGGTGGCGCGCGCTGAGCGTGCCCTCCACGCCTAGGGGAACCCATGACCGACACCGCCACGCCGGCCGCCGCGCCCGACTACCCGCAACTGCTCGGCCACCCGCGTCCGCTGTGGATGCTGTTCATGACCGAGTTCTGGGAGCGCTTCGCCTTCTACAGCGTGAGCTGGGCGCTGGTGCTCTACATCGTGGCGCAGTTCTACCAGGGCGACGCGGCCGGGCAGGGCTGGGCCTCGGGCGTGTTCGGCGCGTACACCGCGCTGATCTACGCCGCTTCGATCTTCGGCGGTTACGTGGCCGACCGGGTGATCGGCTACCAGCGCTCGATTTTGCTCGGCGCCGCGGTGATGGCCGCCGGTCTGTTCACCCTGCTGGTGCCGAGCAAGCCGCTGCTGATGCTGGGGCTGGCGCTAGTGGTGGTGGGCGACGGTCTGTTCAAGCCGAACATTTCCTCCATGGTCGGCCAGCTGTACGGCACGGACGATCCGCGCCGCGACCGCGGTTTCACCCTGTTCTACATGGGCATCAACGCCGGCGCGCTGGTCGCGCCGCTGCTCACCGGGTGGATGGCCGCGCACTTCACCGACACGCCGATGCAGCAGAACTACCGCGTGGTATTCGGCGCCGCCGGCGTCGGCATGCTGCTCAGCCTGCTGTGGTTCTGGTTCGGCCGGCGCACGCTGAAGAACGTGGGGCGGCCGCTGCCGGGCATGGAAAGCCGTGTGCGCGTGGCCTGGGTGCTGGTGGGCGTGGCGGTGGCGGTGCCGCTGGTGTACATGCTGCTGGCGTGGGTCGGCGCGGCGGGCCTGCAATGGCTGCTCGGATTGTTGTTCATCGGCGTGGCGACGATGTTGATCGTCGAGGCGCTGCGGCACGACCGCGTGCAGCTGGACCGGGTGATCGCGATGCTGATCATCTTCGTCTTCAGCGTGCTGTTCTGGACGTTCTACTTCCAATTCGGCACCTCGCTCAACTTCCTGGCCGAGAACTGGGTCGACCGCACCATGTTCGGCGGTTGGGTATTCCCGGTCGGCTGGTTCCAGTCGGTCACGCCGCTGGCGATCCTGGTGTTCGCACCGCTGGTCACGCTGGTGTGGGCCGCGCTGGCGCGCCGCAAGGCGGAGCCTTCGATCCCGCGCAAGTTCGGTTTCGGCCTGATCTTCAACGGGCTGGGCTTCGCGGTGCTGGTGTACGCGCTCAAGGAACTGCTGGGGCCGGCCGGGCTGATCCCGTTCTGGCCGCTGGTGCTGTGCTACGTGATGCAGACCCTGGGCGAGCTGAGCCTGTCGCCCATCGGCCTGTCGATGGTCACCAAGCTGGCGCCGCCGCGACTGGTCGGCGTGGCAATGGGCGGCTGGTTCCTGTCGCTCGCCGGCGGCGGTGATTTCTCCGGCCTGGTAGCCAGCTGGATCAGCGGCGATACCGGCATGACGGTCGCCTCGGCGCTGTCGGGCTTCACTTTCAGCTTCGCGGTGCTGATCGGCTCGGGCGTGTTGTTGCTGCTGATCGCGCCGCTGATCAACAAGTTGATGCATGGCATAAAGTAATTTGGCTGATACGGCCACGGGGCCACGGGGGAGAGCATGTCAAATAACAAGGCAAGCCGGCGCCTGCGGGTGCTGGCATGTATCGTGGCAGTGATGTTTTCCGATGCGGCAATCTGCGCCTCGCCCCATTACAGCCTGGTCGGGAGCATGCCTGCCTGGGGTTCCGGCGGGCTCGCCAATCCGCTGGATATCGCCTACACCGACGGGTATATCTATGGAATGGCGTCCGGCGATTACTTCGAACAGGCCGGTGTCTTCTCAATGTCGTTACAGGGTGACTTCACCAAGCTGCATGAGTTCGATTGGGGTGATGGAATGCCCTACGACGACTTCTTTTATGAAGCGTACAGCGACCTTGTACGCCTGAAGGACGGTTCATTATTCGGGACGACCACGGCGAGCGCCTTTACGGTTTCCGGCAGTGAGGGTTTCAAACGGGTACATACCTACCCAGATATGGGTACCTACGGCTCGTGGACCAGCCCCCACAATCTGGTAGTCGACCGTGACGGAAACGTCTTCGGCATCGCCAACGCCCCTTCAGGACCGACATTAGTCGCGATCGATCCGCAGGGCGACACTCGGGTGATCTACGATTTTCGGAATGATGTCGGTGATTGGCCGGTGGAACACCTGGTCGCCGGCCTTTCCGGCGAATTCTACGTGACGGTACTCAGGCAAGAAGGAGAGGTCATCCTCAAAATCAAGGATGGCGTATGCACCGTCCTGCGCGTTCTTTCCGATGACTACGAAGGAGGCCAACTGAGCGCTTTGGTCATCGATGGGGGCGGCAATCTGGTTGGAAGCACGTTGTCGGGCGGTCCAGGGTTTGGCTACCACTACGGCACCTTGTTCCGGCTTGCGGCGGACGGCACTTCTTCGATCATCCACGAGTTCGACGGTCTTGTTATCAAAAACGGGGATCAACCCAGCGACCTGCTGATCGGCGCGGACGGAAGCATTTACGGCATCAACGATTTAAACGGAAGCGATGTCCGCTATGGGACTGGTGTGATATTCAGGGTGGCCCCTAACGGGCGGTATAGCGTGCTCCATACCATGGAACCGGATCCGGATCGCAGCACCGCCGCACCCGTTCTCACCAACCTGATCCAGGGAGCGCCAAGGACAATCTACGGGATCAGTCTTTACTCTGGACCCAACGGAACTGGCGCGATCTTCAAGTTGGTGGTCCCCATCCAGGACGATGTCACCGGTAAGGGCGTCTCCTCGCTGATTTTCACAGGTCCGGGCATTCTCTCCATCGGCTCGGCCAGCGGTACTGCCACCGACTTGGCCATCACCGCCGGTTACTACCCGGCGGCGGTGGCGGATTTCAACGGCGATGGCATCGCCGACATCCTCTGGACTAGCCCGCGTCATGACCTCTACGTCTGGTCGGGCGGCCCGAACGGCTTCACCTCGAAATTCGCAGGGACCTACCCAGCCGGTTGGACGGTCGCCGGCGCGGGCGATTTCGATGCTGATGGCAGGGACGACCTGGCGTGGGTGCACAAGTCGACGCACCAGTTCGCCTATTGGCTGATGAACGGTGCCACCCGCACCGGCTACAAGGTCATCCGCTACACGGCCGGCTATTACCCGGTCACCGTGGGCGACTTCGACGCTGACGGGCGGGCGGATGTCCTGTGGTCGAGCGATCGCCACGATCTGTACACCTGGATCTCGCGCGGACAGGGCTTCGTCTCGAAGTTCGTCGCGAACTTCCCGGCGACCTGGAAGATCGTCGGCCGCGGCGACCTCGATGGCGACGGCAGCGCTGACCTGGTGTGGATGACCGACGACGATGCGGAGTGGGGCTATTGGCTGATGAACGGCGGAGCGGCCCGCGCCATCAAGAGCTTTGGCGTACCAGCGGCCGTCAGTGGCTCCCGGGTGGCGACAGTAGCCGATTACGACGGGGATGGCGTGGCCGATGTCCTGTGGTCCGATGGGCACGCACTCACGCTCTGGGAAAACCGGGGCGGATGCCTGGATGTACCCGGATGCGCCTTTAGCCAAAGCGTGCCGTCGATGACGCTGTCCACCGGTCAATCGGTTTTCAATTCCGGCCTTCCCGCAACGCGGTAATTCAGAAGGTCTTGCCACCGGTGACAAGCGGGAGTGCCCCGCTCGGCCGCTGGCGGGGCGGTTACCCCATCAACCGGTCGAGGATGCGCTCCAGCCAGGTGCGCTCCTCGGCCGTGAGTCTGGCCAGCACTTCCCGCTCGCGCGCCCTCGCCATCGGTGCCACCTGATCGTGGATCGCCCAGCCGGCCTCGCTGAGATTGAGCACCGAGCGGCGCTTGTCGCCGTCGTGGATCGCGCGGTCCACGCGGCCGGCCTCGACCAGTCGCGCCAGCGCGCGGCTGACTGCGACCTTGTCCATCGCCGTGCGCTCGGCCACTTCGCGCGCGGATAGCCCGTCGAAGCGCCCCAGCACGGCCATCACCCGCCACTCGGTCACCGACAGGTCGAAGCGGCGCTGATAGTCGTCGGCGATCGCCTGGCTGATGGTGTTGGACAGGATCGACAGCCGATAGGGCAGGAAGTGCTCCAGCTCCAGCGGGGCATGCTCCAGTGAGGCATGTTCGGCCGGGGACCGGGCGGGTTGGCGCTTGGCTGGCACGGCAGCGCGGTTCCTTGCAAATGGTTTCATATGTAACTATAACGGAGATCTAGCCGAATTCTTCGTGGTCCCCGCGCATCCTTTGCCGGCGTGGCCGCGTTGCCAGCTTACGTCTTCCGCCATTCCAGGAGAGCGCCATGAACGCCCAACCGAACCTCGGCATGCAGGTCACCACGTTCGAGAACCCGATGGGTATCGACGGCTTCGAGTTCGTCGAGTTCGCCGCACCGGCCGGCCGCGGGCAGGAGCTGCACGAGCTGTTCCGCAAGATGGGTTTCACCGCGGTGCTCAGGCACAAGAGCCGCGCGATCACCGTCTACCGCCAGAACGGCGTCAACTTCCTGGTCAACGAGGACCCGGATTCCTTCGCCGCCGACTTCGCCGCCAAGCACGGTCCCAGCGCCTGCGGCTTCGCCATCCGCTTCAAGATGCCCTCGGACGAGGTATGCACGAAGGTGCTGGCCAACGGTGGCGAGGCGGTCGAGCACAAGGCGGCCAGCAAGGCGGTCAATGCGCCGGTGGTCAAGGGCATCGGCGACTGCATGCTGTACCTGGTCGACCGTTACGGCGCCAAGGGCGACGTGTACGACGGCGACTATGCACCGGTCGAGGGCGCCGATCAGAACCCCAGAGGCTTCGGGCTGACCTTCATCGACCACCTCACGCACAACCTCTACTTCGGCAACATGCAGAAGTGGTCGGACTACTACGAACGGCTGTTCAACTTCCGCGAGATCCGCTACTTCGACATCAAGGGTGCCAAGACCGGCCTGGTGTCCAAGGCGATGACCGCGCCCGATGGCATCGTGCGCATCCCGCTCAACGAGTCCAACGACCCGAAGAGCCAGATCAACGAGTACCTCGATGCCTACCACGGCGAGGGCATCCAGCACATCGCCTGCTTCACCGACGACATCTACGCGACGGTCGAGGCGATGCGCGAGCAGGGCGTCGAGTTCCTCGATACCCCGGACACCTACTTCGACGTGATCGACATGCGCGTGCCCAACCACGGCGAGGATGTGGAACGCCTGCGCAAGAACAAGATCCTGATCGACGCCGATGCGGAAACCAAGCAGCGCAAGCTGCTGCAGATCTTCACCCAGAACAACATCGGGCCAATCTTCTTCGAGATCATCCAGCGCAAGGGCAACGAAGGGTTCGGCGAGGGCAACTTCCAGGCGTTGTTCGAGTCGATCGAGCGGGATCAGATGAAGCGCGGGGTGCTTTGACGCTTTTGAGCCCCTCTCCCTCCGGGAGAGAACTCGACGGCTCGCAGCACGACGATCATACGAATCGGACGCGCACGCGCTTTCTCGGGGCCAAGGACCTGAAGGTACGGCGCTTCTGGGATAACGAAGTACTGCAGCAGATGGACGCGGTGCTCGAGGTGATCCTCCGCACCGCGCACGACCGGACCCTCACCCCAACCCCTCTCCCGGAGGGAGAGGGGCTCAAGAGCGAAAAGCGATGAGCACCATGCAATCGAGCGGATACCAATCCGGCTTCGGCAACGAATTCGCCACCGAGGCGATCCCCGGCACCCTTCCCGAGGGCCAGAACTCGCCCCAGCGCGTGGCGCACGGCCTCTACGCCGAGCAGCTCTCCGGCACCGCCTTCACCGCCCCACGGCACGTCAACCGCCGCAGTTGGCTTTACCGCATCCGCCCGGCGGCCGTGCACGAGCCCTTCGAACCGCTGGCTCACGAGCGCTTCCACAACCGTTTCGACGAAGTCCCGGCCACGCCCAACCAGCTGCGCTGGGATCCGTTGCCGGGCGCCACGCAACCCACCGACTTTGTCGACGGCCTGGTGACCATCGCCGGCAACGGCGGCCCGGCGGAGCAGGCGGGCATCGGCATCCATCTGTACGCGGCCAACCGTTCGATGCAGGGCCGCTTCTTCTACGACGCCGACGGCGAGCTGTTGATCGTGGCGCAACAGGGCCGCTTGCGCATCGCCACGGAACTGGGCGTGCTCGAAGTCGAGCCGCAGGAAATCGCGGTGATCCCGCGCGGCGTGCGCTTCCGCGTCGAGCTGCCGGATATCGATGAGCGCGGGGGCGAGGCGCGCGGCTACGTCTGCGAGAACTTCGGTGCGCTGCTGCGCCTGCCCGATCTCGGGCCGATCGGTTCCAACTGCCTGGCCAATGCGCGCGATTTCCTCACGCCCTGCGCCGCCTACGAGGACGTCGAAGGCGACTTCCGTCTGGTTGCCAAATTCCAGGGCGCGCTGTGGGAGGCGAAAATCGACCACTCGCCGCTGGACGTGGTCGGCTGGCACGGCAACTACGCGCCCTACAAATACGACCTGCGCCGCTTCAACACCATCGGTTCGATCAGTTTCGACCATCCCGATCCGTCGATCTTCACCGTGCTGACCTCCGGCAGCGACACGCCCGGTACCGCCAACATGGATTTCGCCATCTTCCCGCCGCGTTGGCTGGTGGCGCAGCACACCTTCCGGCCGCCGTGGTTCCATCGCAACGTGGCCAGCGAGTTCATGGGTTTGATCACCGGCGTGTACGACGCCAAGGCCGAGGGTTTCGCGCCCGGCGGCGCGTCGCTGCACAACTGCATGAGCGGTCACGGGCCAGACGCGGCCACGTTCGAGAAGGCATCGAATGCCGATCTGTCGAAGGCCGACGTCATCGGCGGCACCATGGCCTTCATGTTCGAGACGCGCAAGGTCATCCGGCCCACGCGCCAGGCGCTGGAATCGCCGCAACTGCAGAAGAACTACTACGAGTGCTGGCAAGGCATCGCGCGGCACTTCGAGCCGGAGCGCAAATGATCAGGCCGGCGTGCCTGGCCGGCGTGCTGCTGCTTGCCGCCTGCAGCGGTGGCGAGCCGGGCGGCACCGCCACGGCACCGGCCGCCACGGCGGCAAGCGTGCCGGCCGTGGCAGGCAGCGTTGCACCGGCCGGGGCGCAAGCGGTGGCGACGCTGGCCCGCTACGACGGCTACGGCGACATGCGCTTCGGCATGGATGAACAAGCCTTCGCCCAGGCCTGGCAAGGCGAACTCGAGCGCCTGGGTCCGGCGGGCGAAGCGTGCTTCTACCAGACGCCCACGTGGGTCGACACGCCGTCGGACTTCGCCTTCATGTTCGAGGCGGGCCGTTTCGTGCGCTATGACGTCGGCACCACGAAGGAAACGGCCCCGGGCGGGGGCAAGGTCGGCATGAGCGCGGCGCAGATCCATGCGCTCTACGGCGCCCGGGTCAGCGAACTGCCGCACAAGTACGTGACCGGCGGCAAGGTACTGCGCGTGACCGGGCCGCGGGACGCAGGCGTGCTCGTGTTCGAAACCGACGCGCAGGGCAAGGTGACGCGCTGGCGCGCGGGGATACCGCCCCAGGTCGACTACGTGGAAGGCTGCGGTTGACCACCCGCCGCCTCCCGGCCATGAACCCACCCGCCGCTCGTGGCGGATTCTCCAGAACACCCTGTCTGCAACCGGAGTCCCAATGAAACTCGCTAGTCTCAAGGAAGGCGGCCGCGATGGCACGCTGATCGTGGTCAGCCGCGACCTCAAGCGCGCGGTCAAGGCCGCCGGCATCGCGCCGACGCTGCAGGCCGCGCTGGACGACTGGTCCAACGCCGCGCCGCGCCTCAACACGCTGTCGGACGAGCTGCATGCCGGCCGGGTGCCGGACGCGTTCGAGCTGGACATGGCCGCGCTGGCCTCGCCGCTGCCGCGCGCCTACGAGTTCGTCGACGGCTCGGCCTACCTGCCGCACGTCGAGCGCGTGCGCCGCGCGCGCGGCGCCACGGTGCCGGAAAGCTTCTACACCGACCCGCTGATGTACCAGGCCACCAGTGCCGGCTTCCTCGGACCGCGCGATCCGGTGGTGGTGCCCAGCGAGGACTACGGCATCGACCTGGAAGCCGAAGTGGTGGTGGTCACCGACGACGTGCCGATGGCCGCCACGCCGGCGCAGGCGTCGGTGCACATCCAGTTGATCGGCCTGGTCAACGATGTCTCGCTGCGCGGGCTGATCCCCGGCGAGCTGGCCAAGGGTTTCGGCTTCCTGCAGAGCAAGCCGCGCTCGGCGCTGTCGCCGGTGCTGGTCACGCCTGACGAACTGGGCGATGCGTGGAAGGACGACAAACTGCACCTGCCCATGCGCACCTGGCTCAACGGCCAGTGGTTCGGCGAGGCCGAGTGTGGCGTGGACATGCAGTTCAGCTTCGCCCAGCTGGTCGCGCACGTGGCCAGGACCCGCCCGCTGACCGCCGGCACCATCGTCGGCTCCGGCACCATCGCCAACGAAGACACCGGCAAGGGCGCCTCCTGCCTGGCCGAGCAGCGCACGGTGGAAACCCTGCGCGACGGCAAGCCCAGCACGCCGTTCCTGAAATTCGGCGACCGCCTGCGCATCGACGTCACCGACGCCCAGGGCGCCTCGATCTTCGGCGCCATCGAACAAACCATCACACCGATGAAGGCATGATCGACGCACCCAGGCGCACAGGCGCCTGGGTGGTCCCGGCCCGCCGGCCGTCGTTCACACAGGAGTCCCGCATGCCGCGTCCGTCATCCATCCTTGCCGCCGCCGTTGCCGCCCCGTTGCTTGGATTGGCGCTGTATGCCGCCGTACCGGCGCATGCGGCCGGACAGGCCACGGCGGTCCGGCCGAACAACCTGTGCGCGTCCTGCCATGGCGGCGGCAAGGTGGTTTCGCTGGATGCCGACGCGCTTGATGCGCGGGATATGTTGGCCGCGCGTACCTACCTGCAGGATGCGCCGCGGGGCTAGCTGCCTGGGCATCTTCCTCTGCGGGGGAGCAGGAGCGGCATACGTCCAGAACCCCCGTTTCCCGGGGAAAGCGCCGGTCGGCCGAACGGGGCAAGCTGCCCGGATCCGCCCGCGACCTTCTGTCCATCCGGACCCGCCCGTGCCTTGATCCGGATCAAGAGTCCCGTGGTGCGGGTCGCCACACTGGCGCCATGAGCCACATTCTCGCTGCCCCCGCCTTCGATCCGGCGCTGATCGCCCGCTACGACACCGCCGGCCCCCGCTACACCAGCTACCCGACCGCGCCGCAATTCAACGCGCGCTTCGGCGAGGCGACCCTGCGCGAGGCGGTCCGGCTGTCCAACGAGGAGCCGATTCCGCGCCCGCTGTCGCTGTACATGCACGTGCCTTTCTGCATGAGCCCGTGCTTCTACTGCGGCTGCAACCGCGTGATCACCCGCGAGATCGCCAAGGCCGACCGCTACCTGGAGCGGCTCTACCGCGAGATTGAGCTGACCGCGCCGCTGTTCGACCGCGACCGCCCCGTGCGGCAGCTGCACTTCGGCGGCGGCACGCCCAACTTTCTCGACCTGCCGCGCATGCGCGAGCTGATGGAGTCGCTGGCCCGGCACTTCAGCTTCAGCGGCGAGCGCGCGCGCGAGTTCGGCATCGAGATCGACCCGCGCTTCGCCGACGGCGAGTACGTGCGGGGCCTGGGCGAACTGGGCTTCAATCGCCTGTCGGTGGGCATCCAGGATTTCGACCCGGTGGTGCAGCAGGCGGTCAACCGTATCCAGAGCGTGGCCGAAACGCGCGAGGTGATCGAGGCCGGCCGCGCGGCGGGTTTCGCCTCGGCCAGCGTGGACCTGATCTACGGCCTGCCGAAGCAGAGCCTGGAAGGCTTCGACCGCACCCTCGCCGAGGTGATCGCGCTCGACCCCGACCGCGTCGCCGTGTACGGCTATGCGCACCTGCCGGACCTGTTCAAGGCGCAGAAGCAGATCGACGCCGCGGACCTGCCCGACCCGGCCACCCGCCTGGCCTTGTTCGGCCGCGCGCTGGAACGGCTCACCGCCGCCGGCTACGTCTACATCGGCATGGACCACTTCGCCCGCGCCGACGACGAGCTGGCCCGCGCCCAGCGCGAAGGCACCCTGCAACGCAACTTCCAGGGCTATTCCACCCACGGCGAGTGCGACATCGTCGGCCTGGGCGTGAGCGCCATCGGCCGCATCGGCGACACCTACAGCCAGAACGCGCGCGACCTTACGGGCTATTACGCCGCGCTGGACACCGGCCGCCTGCCGATCGCGCGCGGACTGCAACTGGACGAGGACGACCTGGTCCGGCGCACCCTGATTGGCGAGCTGATGTGCCACGGCGAGATCGACACGCGCCTGTTCGGCGCGCGCCACCGGCTGCTGTTCAATGAATACTTCGCCCCCGAGCTCGGCCGCTTGCGCGTGCTGGCCAACGACGGCCTGGTCACGCTGGACGGGCGCATGATCCGGGTCACTCCCCGCGGGCGGTTGTTGCTCCGTAGCATCGCCATGTGCTTCGATGCCTATCTGCATGCGAACGAAGCGCCAAAGCGCTTCTCGCGTACGATCTGACGTTGGGCCACAGGGTCTTGCTGATGCATTCCGAAAACCAGGCCGGTCGCCTGCCCGAGCCGCCCAGTCCGATCGCCGACGACGGCGACGAGACCCATTTCTGCCGCACCTGCGCTTTTGCCAGCGCGTGCCAGGCGGTGGGCTACGGCAAGCCAGAGCTGCGCGAGCTGCATTGCCTGGTCGAGCACGTCGGGCCATTCCGCGGGGGCGAGTACGTGTTCCGCACCGGCAACCCGTTCCGCGCGATCTTCGCGGTGCGCTCGGGCACGGTGAAGACCAGCATGGTCGACAAGGAAGGCCGCGAGCAGGTGCTGGGCTTCTACCTGCCCGGCGAGGTGATCGGGCTGAACGCGATCTATCCCGAGCATTTCCCGTGCGATGCGATCGCGCTGGAGACCTCGCATTTCTGTCGTTTCTCCTTCCCTGCGATGAGTGCGCTGGCTGCGCGCATGCCGGCAGTGCAGACGCACCTGTTCCGCCTGCTCAGCAAGGAGCTGGGTTCGGCCAGCCTGCTGGCGGGCGACCACAGCGCCGACGAGCGGATGGCCGCGTTCCTGACCGACCTTGGCCAGCGTTATGCGGTGCGCGGCTTTTCCGGCACGCAGTTCCAGCTCAGCATGTCGCGCGGCGACATCGCCAACTACCTGCGGCTGGCGGCCGAGACCGTCAGCCGGGTACTCAGCCGGTTCCGCAGCCAGGGGCTGATCCAGGTGGAGGGGCGCCAGTTGGAGATCCTTGATCCGGCTGGCTTGCGCCACATCGGCCGTAGCCTGCTGCCGGACTGAGCCCCACGCCTGCCAGGCCAAGCGCCACTGCGGCCACACTTCGACGCACCGCACGCCTTGTAGATACTCTGTTACCGGTCAACCCCTAGCGAGGTGGCAGGCGCTGAACAACTTGGTGGGATCGAAGGTCTCGCCGCGTTGCATGCAGGCCCACAGACCGGTGAGGTACTTGCGCATGACTG
>NZ_JAPMIU010000010.1 GCF_026410505.1 Frateuria hangzhouensis | reverse complement strand
CTCCCCACCGGGGAGAGGGCTGGGGTGAGGGGTCAAGGCTTGCGGGGAATGCCATTCGGAGCCGACCGCCGGGCAAAAAAGCCACGCATCAGATGAAACTTCGGGCAAGCCCCGACCCCTCACCCCAACCCTCTCCCCAAAGGGGGGAGGGAGCAGGAGCGAGCCCGGTATCAAGGCGCAGGGCGGGACAACATCGCGATGGCCGCGACGCGCGCTTTCTCCATCGCCTCGCCGATGGCCGGTCCGGTCAGCCCGCGCTCGACGAAACCGGCCGCGCCGACAGACGCCGCCGCTTCGCGCGCCGCGCGCAGGAACCCCGCCTGCGGATAGGCCGCTTCCTCGCGCCCCAGCCGCCCGCGCTTGTCCGCCTCGCAGACGGTGAGGAAGACCTCCAGCCGCTGCGGCCGGCGCAACGCATCGAGGGTATTGAGCAGGCGCAACACGGTGGTGGGCTTGAGCTCCAGCGCACGGTGCGCGTTGAGATGCTCGCGGCAGACCAGCTCGGCCAGCGCCGCATGTTCGGCGGGCACCTTCAGTCGCGTGGCAAGCGCCCGCACCGGCGCGACGCCGGCATGCTCGTGCCCGATGTGGCTGGGCAGCACGTCGGCCGGGGTGCGCGCCTTGCCCAGGTCGTGGCAGAGCGCACAGAAGCCGACCAGGTCGTCGCCGGGGGCGAGCCTGGCGGCCATGTCGAGTACCAGTTCCAGGTGCGTGCCGGTGTCGACTTCCGGGTGGTATTCGGGCCGCTGCGGCACGCCGTAGAGCGCGTCGACCTCGGGAAACAGCGCCGCCAGCGCACCGGCGCCGCGTAGCACGCGCAGGAATGCCGACGGTTGCGCCTCGCCCAGCGCGCGGCGGGTCTCGGCCCACACCCGCTCGGGCACCAAGTGGTCGACTTCGCCCTCGGCGACCATGCGGCGCATCAGCGCCATGGTTTCCTCCGCCACCTGGAAACCCAGCGGCGCGAAGCGCGCGGCGAAGCGCGCCACGCGCAGCAGCCGCACCGGATCCTCCACGAAGGCGGGCGAGACATGCCGCAGCACGCGCTGCTCGAGATCGCGCTGGCCGTCGAACGGATCGACCAGCGTGCCGTGCTCGTCCTGGGCGATCGCGTTGATGGTGAGGTCGCGCCGCGCCAGGTCCTCTTCCAGCGTCACCCTGGGATCGGCGTGGACGACGAAGCCGTGGTAGCCGCGCCCGGTCTTGCGCTCGGTGCGCGCCAGCGCGTATTCCTCGCCCGTATCCGGATGCAGGAAGACCGGAAAATCCTTGCCCACCGGCCGGAAACCCTGGGCCAGCATCTCTTCGGGCGTGGCGCCGACCACCACGTGGTCGTGGTCGACCACCGGCCGCCCCAGCAGCCGGTCGCGTACCGCACCGCCGACCAGGTATCGGCGCACGTCAGTCCTTCCCGCCCGCCGTGGCTACCGCGCTGGCCGGCGAGGCGCTCGGGCAGGTCACGTCCTTGCGCGGCGTATGGACGTCCGGAAGGCTGTACGGCTGACCGATCGCGGGCATCCGCGAGCCCAGCGGCAGCGCCTTGCCGGACAGCCGCCAGTCGTAGATCACCGCGAAGGCCATCACGCGGGCGACGTAGTCGCGGGTCTCATGGTAGGGAATGGTCGCCACGAACAGGTCCGGCGGCAGTGCGCCGCGCTCGCCGAGCCACTGGTCGACCTTGTTCGGACCGGCGTTGTAGGCGGCGCTGGCCAGCCACGGCGCGCCGTTGAAGCGCGACGCCATCTGCGCCAGGTAGCGGGTGCCGAGCATGATGTTCACGGCCGGATCGTACAGCGACTGGCCGCCGCCCCAGTCCAATCCGTTCCTTTTCGCGACCTGCGCCGCGGTGGCCGGCACGAGCTGCATCAGGCCGCGCGCGTCGGCGCCCGAATGCGCGTCGCTCATCCAGGCACTTTCGGCGCGGGCGATCGCGTAGGCCCAGGACGGGTCGATGCCGGCCTGCTGCGCCTGCGGTACCACGCCGTCCTGGCTGGCCAGCGGGAAGCGCTGGTCGTAGTAGTGCATGGCCTCGCCGCTGGAGTAGGTGAACACCGCGCGGTCGTACCACTGGCGCTCGTAGGCCAGTCGCGCGGCCAGCCGCCGGGTGGTGGTGTCGGCACCGGCGAGCGCGCGCGACCACTCGCGCCGCGCCAGGTGCGGCAGGTCCACGGCGAACAGTTCGAAGGCGCGCTGGAGACCCGGGTCGGCCTGCAGGGCCTGCTCCCGTTGCGTGTCGTCGGGCGGGTCGAGCGGGCAGATGGCGTAGTTGTCCTGCACGCGGTCGGCGGCGAGGAAGCCGTAGTAGGTCGCCTCCTGGGCCAGCTTGTCGTACAGCGTGGCGGCGCGGTCGCCGTGGCCGGTGGCGGCGAGCGCGCGGGCCTGGAAGTAGCGCCACTCGTCCTCGTCCCGCTGCGTCGCCGGCATCGCCTCGATGGCGGTCAGCACGGCCGGCCAGTCCTGCCGCGCCAGCGCCACGCGGGCGCGCCATTCGCGGCTGGTGTCGGTCTGTGCGGCGGCGGGCAGCGCGGCCAGGCGGGCCAGGGCGTGTTCGTCGAAATCGGTGGCGTGGAACAGTGCCAGCGCATACAGCACGCCGTCGCGCTGGTCGTCGCTGAAGCTGAAGTGCGGCCGCAGCCGCTGCCAGCCGGCGTCGGCCGCGTCGGTGTCGCGCCGTGCCAGGCGTTGCAGCGCCAACGACGCTGCCTGGCGGTGGCGCGGTGTGTCGGGCCAGTTCACAGCGTCGGCGACCGCGGTGGCCGGATCGCGCAGGGCCTGCGCCAGGCGCGCGGCGGCCTTGCCTTCGGCGCCCGGCAACCAGGTGGCCAGCGCGGCGACGGTGCCGCCCTGGCCGGCGTCGAGGGCGCGATCGATCCTGGCCCACAGGCGCGTGTTGGTGAGCAGCCCGGCGTCGTTCGCCGCGTCGAGTACCGGATCGCAGGCGCCGGGCAGGTTGGCGCTGTCCCACAGCGGTGCCAGGTCGCGCTGGAAGTCGAGCGTGCCGCCCTGCGCCAGCTTCGCCTGCAGCGCATCGCAGGCGAGCGCATCGCCCAGGCCGGGCTGGTACAGCGCCAGGAAGTCGCTCCAGTCGTGCCGACGTGCCTGGCTGTGCAACCAGGCGCGGCGCAGGTCGCCGGCCGGCAGCAGGTCCGGATGACGCTTGAGGAAATCGGCGACGGTGGCGCGGTCCAGCGTGTCCACGTCGTGCTCGAGGGCCGCGGCCTCCAGGTAGGGATACAGCGGATAGTCGGTCAATCCTTTGGCCCAGGTGCGCCAACCATCGCCACCCTGCTGCGCCACCGCCCAGGCCTGTTTGAAGGCCACGCGCTGTTCGTCCGGCGAGGGCGCGGCATGGACCATCGCCGCGAGGCCGAACCAGGCGATCAGGGCGAGCAGGAGATACGACGAGGGCTGCCGCACGCGGGCGGCGGGGGATGCGTTCGGGGTCATCGTCACAAGTGTAGTAAGCGCCGGTAAGCGCAGCGTTAACCGCCCCGCCGCGATCGATTTGCCAGGCCCAGGCGTTCCTGCAGGAGCCCACTTGTGGGCGATGCTCTGGACGTAGAACCGCATCGGAGCAGGAGCATCGCCCACGAGTGGGCTCCTGCGAGGTGTGGTGCGTGGGTTGGTAAGCTTGCGGTTTGGGCTGACATTCAGATGGCCATGTCCGACGCTGCCGCGCCCCGCTCCCGCTCGCACTGGCCCGTGTGGCTCGCGCTCGTACTGGCGGCCGTCGCCGGCATTGCCGGATGGTGGTGGCTGGGGCGCCCGGTGGCGCTGCCGGATGCGCCCTCCTCGCGCATCGCCTGTGTGTCATATGCGCCTTACCGCCGCGCCGGCGAGACACCGTTCGACCCCAACGCCTTCATCAGCCCCGAGCGCATCGACGCGGACTTGCGCGCGCTGTCGCAGCGCTTCGACTGCGTGCGCACCTACGCGCAGGGGCAGGGCCTGGCCGCGGTGCCGACGATCGCCCGGCGCCATGGCATGCAGGTGTTGATGGGCATCTGGCTGGCGCGCGATCCGGTCGCCAATGCGCGCGAGGTGGCGATGGGCATCGCCACGGCGAACGCCAACCCGGACGTGCTGCGCGGCGTGATCGTGGGCAACGAGGTGCTGCTGCGCGGAGAGCTTTCGCCGCAGGTGCTTGCCGGTTACGCGCGGCAGGTACGCGCGGCGATTCCGGCGTCGGTGCCGGTGACCTATGCGGACGTGTGGGAGTTCTGGCTGCGCTTTCCGCAGATGGCGCGCGTGGTCGACTACCTGACCATCCACATCCTGCCGTACTGGGAAGACGATCCGGTGCCGCCGGAGCACGCCGTGCGCCACGTGGCCGCGGTCTACGCGCGGATGCAGCACGCGTTCCCGGGCCAGCGGGTGATGATCGGCGAGACCGGCTGGCCCAGCGCCGGCCGGCCGCGCCGCGCGGCGCGCGCCACCCGGGTCAACGAGGCGCGCTACCTGCGCGAGTTCCTCGCTTACGCCGCCAGGGTGCAGATGCCCTACAACGTGATTGAGGCGTTCGACCAGCCCTGGAAGCGCGTGCAGGAGGGCACCGTGGGCGGCTACTGGGGCATCTTCGACGTCGATGCCAAACCGAAGTTTCCGATGACCGGGCCGGTGGTGGAGGAAGCGCACTGGTGGTGGGGCTGGATCGCCGCGGCGATCGGCGCGGTGGCGTTCGCGCTGGCCGGGTGGCGCCGGGCCTGGCGCGCGGGCGCGGCGCTGGCCCTGGCCGGTGCCGCCAGCGGGGCCGCGCTGGCCTGGCAGGCGCGCCAGATGATTTATGCCTGCCGGGATCTGCTGGAGTGGGGCGCCTCGATCGCCGCCTGCGTGGCGGCGCTGGCGACCGCGTGGTGGCTGGCGCGTGGGCTGGCCTGGCGCCTGCTCGGCGTGGAACCGCGGCCGGCGCCGGCCTGGCTGTGCCTGGGCTGGTTGTTCGGGCTGACCTGGTACGACCTGTTGCTGGTATTCGACGGCCGCTACCGCGACTTCCCGCTGGGCCTGTTCGCGCTGCCCTGCGTGGCTTACGCGCTGGGCGCCTGGCTCGATCCGGCGCCGGACCGGCCGCCGTTGGAGCACCGCCTGCTGGCCGTCGTGCTGCCGCTGCTTGCCATATTGGTGGTCGTGCAGGAGGTGGGGCTCAACCTCAGCGCCTGGCTATGGCTGGGCTTGAACCTGGCCCTCGGGTTGCCGGTGCTGGTCGCCTGGCGGCAGGCCGTCCGCCTGCGCGCGCAGTAGCCGCAGCGCGCCGACCAGCAGCGCGAACGCGCCGGCCTCGAAGCAGTACAGCACCAGCGCGGCGATGCCCAGCGCGGCTGCCAGCCACGCCGCCAGCGGATGACGCGCGACCAGCGCGATGAACGCGGCGGTGAGGGCCGCGTAGCCATAGCCGTAGCTGAGGAAGCCCAGCACCGCCCAGTGCCGCCAGGCGCACCAGGCCGGGCCGCCGTCGGCGGTGCACTGGTGCGCCACCGCTGGCGGCTCGATCGCGCCGAAGCGCAGCGCGGCGGCAGCCAGAGCGACCAGCGCGATGGTGAACCAGGGCAGCACCAGGCGCAGCGAGCGGCTCATCGCCGCAACCGGTGCGAGCGTGGCGCCAGCGTGGCCGGCAGGCGGATCTCGGCGGCCAGCGGCAGGTGATCGGAGAACGCCTGCGGCAGCGCCCAGGCGCGTTCGAGCTGCAGCGATTCGGACAGCAGGATGTGGTCCAGCGCACGCCGCGGCTTCCAGCTGGGGAAGGTCGGCGTGGGCTGCTCGGGCGGCTGCAGGCTGCAGCGCGCGAACAGGTGGCGCATCTCGGCGCTTTGCGCCTCGGTGTTGAGGTCGCCCATCAGCACCACGTTGGGATAGTCGTGCAGCACTTCGGCGATGAAGGCGAGCTGGCGTGCGCGCGCCTGCGCCGACAGCGAGAGGTGGGCGATCATCACCGTCAGCGCGCTGGCCTCGGCGCCGTAGCGCACCAGCAGCGCGCCGCGGCCGGGGATGCGGCTGGGCAGCGGGTAGTCGTAGACGCTGTGTGGCTCCATCCGGCTGATCAGGCCGTTGGCCGAGTGCGCCAGCCGCGCCATCGGGCGGTTCGGCTGGTGGCTCCAGAACGGCAGGCCGGAGGCTTCGGCCAGGTAGCGGGTCTGGTTGAGGAAGCCCGAGCGCAGGCTGCCGGCATCGGCCTCCTGCAGCCCGATCACGTCGAACTGCGGCAGCACCTCGGCCAGGCGGTCGAGGTTGTCCATCTTGCTGCGGCCGGGCAGCACGGCGTTGATGCTGCGGGTGACGTATTCGCTGTAGCGCTGCACGCTGGCACCAGCCAGGATGTTGCAGCTGAGCAGGCGCAGGCGGCGTTCCGGCGTGGTTTCCGGGTCGGCCTTGTCGGCGTGGACTTTGGCGGTGGCGGCGCGGGTCATCGAGGGGCGGTACCGGCAACGGGGCGATGGGGGCAATCCTTGCGCCGCTCACCCCGGGCGTCGCGCAGCGGCGTCGAAGGGTTCTTCGACTGCGGCCCTGCGCACCCGCGACCCGGGTGATCGGCGTGGTTCAAGGAAAGCATCGCCCGTCGTGCGTGAACGCGAAGCGCGCCACGTTTACTTGCCAGCCAGCTCGCGCTTGACCAGCCATTGCGTCAGGTCGACCAGCTGATCGAGCGTCTTCACCTGGCCGCTGCGGTACTTGCCGTCGACCACGATGGTGGGCGTGCCGTCGATCTTCCACTTCTGCAGCAGCTCGAAGTCCTTCTTCATCTGCGCCGTGGCCGCGTCGGAGTTGGCGATGCGCAGGAACTGCGCGCGATCGACGCCGTGGCGGGCGTAGAAGTCGGCCAGCTCGTCCAGCGTATTGATCGGGAAGTGCTGCTCGAATTTGGCCTGGAACAGCGCCAGGTGAGTGCGCTCGACCACGCCCAGCTGCTTGGCCGCGTAGTAGGCGCGTGCGAACGGCATCCAGGCCTCGCTGAAGGGCGCCGGCATCAGCTTGAACACCACGCCCTCGGGCAGCGACTTGCGCAGCTTCTCCACGGTCGGCGCGAAATGCGCGCAATGGACGCAGCCGTAGGAGAACACCTCCACCACCTCGACCTTGCCCTCCGGGCTCAGCCGCTGGTGCGGCGCGGGCAACGCCACGTACTGGTCACCCTCGGTGAAGGGCGCGGGCGCGTCCGGCGCCGCGGTGCAGGCGCTGGCCAGCAGCAGGCCGCCGAGCAGGGTCAGCAGGCGCAGGCGGGCAAGGTGCTTGATCATGGGGATCTCCGTGGAGTGGATGTCGGGAAGCGGTCGCGCCGCGCGACGTGAGGCGGCGGTGGATGCACCATTGAACCACCACTTTCGCGGTCCCGCGCGATGCAGCCGCGCCCTCGCTGCGCAAACCCCCGTAGGAGCCCACTTGTGGGCGATGCTCCTGCCTTGATGCCGCCAGAAAGCAAGAGCATCGCCCACAAGTGCGCTTCTACAAGGGAGACGCGCCGCGGCGGGATTACTTGCCGGCCGCTTCCTTCGCCACCAGCCATTTGGCCAGTTCGATGGTCTGCGGATAGCCGCCGGCGGTGTTGGGGGTGAAGCGGTACTTGCCGTCGACCACCAGGGTCGGCGTGCCGGTGACGCCGTAGCCCTTGACCAGGTCGTCGGCGCGCTTCATCTGCGTGTTGATGCTGAAGGAGTCGGCGACCGCGACGAATTCCTTCGGGTCGACCCCGTACTTGGCGTACACCTTCGCCGCGTCGGCGATGGTCGGCAGCGCGTCGCGCGGCTTCAGGCCGGTGCCGGCCGGGTTCATGGCCGACAGCTCGTTGGTCTTCCACACCGCCTGGTACATCGCGTCGTTGCCCTGCTTGGCCACGCCCAGCGCCTTGGCGGTGAACCAGGCGCGCTGCAGCATCGGCCAGTTCTCCTGCGGGATGAACGAAGCCGGCAGGTATGCCATCACCGCGTTCGCGGGCAGGCTGGCGGCCAGTTTCTCCACCACCGGATGGAACTGGTTGCAGGCCGGGCAGCCGTAGGAGAACACCTCGGTCACTTCGATCTTGTCGGTGGAGGTGGCCTTGGGCTGGGCCGGTTCGATGCGGAAATAATGCTTGCCCTCGATCCACTTGCCGGTGTCGACGAACGGCTCGGCCGGCGGCGCGGGCGGCGTAATTTCACTGGTGGCAGGCGTTGCGGCGGCGGCGGTAGTGGCGCTGGCCGGCGCGCTGGCGGCGGACGCCGGCGTGCCGCCATCGCTGGCGACCGGCGCGGTGTTGCCGGCCGGTGCCGCCGCCGCGGTGCTGCTGGCGGTCGGTGCGGTCGGCGTGCTGCCGGTGTCGCTGTCGTGGCTGCAGGCGGCCAGCGCGAGCAGGGCGGCACAGAGGATCGGCAGACGCTTGAGCATGGGTGACCTCGGGCTTGGGGCAGGGAACGTCCGATTCTACGCAGGCGCTCGCGCGCTGTCCGGTCGCAAATCCCGGCGCTGGAAACGAACACGCCGGCTTGTGGCCGGCGTGTGGTCGATTAGGGCGTGGCCGGCTTGGACGGTCCCGCCGCTTCGTTCACGTGCAGGCCTTCGATATAGCTGGCCAGCGCGGCGATGTCCTTGTCGTCGAGCTTCTTGGCGATCGCCGGCATGATCTTGGCCTGCGCGTCGTCGCCCCAGGTGGCGCCGTCGCGCCAGGCCTTGAGGGTGGCCTCGACGTACTGCGCATGCTGGCTGGTCAACTGCGGATAGGCCGCGCCCGGATTGCCGCGGCCGTCGATGCTGTGGCAGGCCATGCAGGCAGGGATGCCGCGCTCGATGTCGCCCTGGCGGAACAGCGTCTGGCCGTGCTCGACCAGCGCGGCGTCGGCCACGCCCGGCAGCGAGCGCTTGGTGGCGAAGTAGGCGCCCAGGTCGTGCATGTCCTGTTCGGACAGCGGCGCGGCCATGCCCATCATGATCGGGTTCTGACGCTGCGCCGACTTGAAGTGGATCAACTGGCGGACGATGTAGGCCTCGTGCTGGCCGGCCAACTTGGGGTACTGCGCGTCGGTGGAGTTGCCGTCCATGCCGTGGCAGGCGCCGCAGACGGTGGCTTTGGTCTGGCCGGCGGCGGCGTCACCGGCCTTGGCCACGGCCTCGGCGGGCGACGCCGGCTGCGCGGCGGAGGCGGCTGCCGAAGGAGCGGCCGTGGCCTGCTTGCCGGCATCGGCCGGGGCCGACGGCGCGGCATCGACGCCGGGCTGGCCCGCCGAGCTCTTCTGTGCGGCGCTGGTGGCGGTGGCCGGCGCACTCGTCGCGGGCTGGGCCTCCTGCGCCACCGCCACGCTGGCGGACAGCGCGAAGACGAGGGCGATCACGCCCCCAAGGGCAGCAGGCCGGAAACCGGCGGACCGAAAACTCATACACTTGTCTCCCGAAAGACTGCTTGATCCGCCGCGAACCGCCGCCAACATGGCCTGCGGAGGCAGAAACCGCCGAATTATCCCCGCGCCACCGCACCTTGGTCAAACCATCCCCATGCCCAATCCGCTCAACGGCGCGCAGTTCGTGCTGGCCGCCCATCGCATCAACCAGCTTCCCGCCGATCAGGGTGCCGAGGTCGCCTTCGCCGGGCGCTCCAATGCCGGCAAGTCCAGCGCGCTCAATGCGCTGACCGGGCACAAGGCGCTGGCGCGCACCTCCAAGACGCCCGGGCGTACCCAGCAGATGGTGGCGTTCTCGTTGCCGCCGCTGGCGCAGGGCTCGGGCGGGACACCGCCGGAAGCCCGCCTGATCGACCTGCCCGGCTACGGCTACGCCAAGGTGCCGGAGGACCTGCGCGAGCACTGGAAGCTGGAGATCGACGCCTACCTGCACCATCGCCGCAGCCTGCGCGGCGTGGTGCTGATCGCCGACATCCGCCATCCGTTGAAGGAATTCGACCGGATGATGCTGGACTTCTGTTTCGAGACCGCGCTGCCCTGCCACCTGTTGCTGACCAAGGCCGACAAGCTCTCGCGCAACCAGGCGATGCAATCGCTGGCGGCGGTGCGCAAGGGCTTCGCCGAGGGCGTGCAGGCCAGCGCGCAGGTGTTCTCCTCCGCCGACGGCACCGGGGTGGAGCAGGCGCGCGAGGCGGTGCTGGCGTTGCTGCGCACGCCGCGCGATCGAACGTAGGGTGGGCCTCAGCCCACCAGGCATCCTCGGCAGATCGGTGGTGGGCTGAAGCCCACCCTACGGAGAGCGGTCAGCCGGACAACGATGCCATGAACACCGCGCACAGCGCGGCCATGCCTTCGCGGTCGTCCTCGTCGAAGCGGCCGACGTTGGGGCTGTCCACGTCCCACACGCCAAGCAGCGAGCCGTCGGGCTTGACCAGCGGCACCACGATTTCCGATTGCGAGGCCGCGTCGCAGGCGATGTGGTCATCGAACGCGTTGACGTCGCGCACCAGCTGGATCTCCCGCGTGCGCGCGGCGGTGCCGCAGACGCCGCGGCCCAGCGCGATGCGCACGCAGGCCGGCTTGCCCTGGAACGGGCCGACCACCAGCTCGGTGCCGTCGAACAGGTAGAAGCCCGCCCAGTTCAGGTCGGGCAGGCTGTTGAACACCAGCGCGCTGAAGTTGGCGGCGTTGGCGATCAGGTCCTTTTCATCCGCCAGCAGGCCGCGCGCCTGGCTGGCCAGGTCCGCGTAGTGTTCGCGCTTGCTGGCGTAGGCGGTCGGCGAGAGATGGAACATGGCGGGGCTTCCGGCGGCAAAGCCCGTATTATGCGCCCGACCACCGGATGGGAGACCGACGATGAGCCTGACCGAACAGCGCGAAGGCATCGAGGCGGGGCGGCTGGACATGTTCGTGGATGGCGCGTTCGCGCTGACCCTCACCCTGCTGCTGATCGGCGGCGAGGACGTGCCGCGCAGCACCGCCGAGCTGCTGCAAACCCTCGGCGGCATTCCCGCTTTCGCGGCGTGCTTCTTCCACGTTACCTTTTTCTGGCACGGACACGTGCGATGGCGCCGCCGCTGCCCGCAGCCGGACCCGATCGGGCGCTGGCTGTCGCTGCTGCTGGTGTTTTTCGCGCTGATCTTCGTCTATCCGTTGCAGATGGTGTTCGCCGGGGTCTTCAACGCCCTGAGCGGCGGCGTGCTGCCGAGCGACTTCCATTTCACCGGCGACCCGTCCGGCCCGCGCACCCTGTTCGCCTGTTACGGCTTGGCCTTCGCCTGCATGGCCGGCACGCTGACCCTGCTGTTCCGCCACGCCGCCAGGCGCGCTGCGCGGACTGGCCACAGCACCTTCGACGCGCGGCGCGAGATGCGGGTGTGGAGTGTGCCTGCGCTGGTCGGGCTGGCCTCGGCCGCGCTCGCCCTGGCGCTTCCTGACAGCGCCCCGCATTGGATGTGGGCGGTGCCCGGCTTCATGTACTCGCTGCTGGGCCTGATCGGGCCGGTGGTCAATCGGTTCAACCGTCGCTACGCCGGCGCATGAGCGGCCGTGCGGTCTTCATCGCCGGTACCGACACCGGCATCGGCAAGACCCACGCGGCCTGCACGCTGATCCACGCGCTGCGCCTGCGCGGCCTGCGTACCTGCGGCATGAAGCCGGTCGCCAGCGGCTGCCTGGAGACCCCGGGCGGGCGCCGCAACGAGGACGCACTGGCCCTGCAGGCGGCCGGCAGCAAACCGCTGCCCTACGAGGCGATCAATCCGGTGGCGCTGCGCGAGCCGCTCTCGCCGCACCTGGCCGCGCGGCTGGAAGGCGTGACCATCGCAATGGCGCCGCTGCGCGCGGCCTTCGAGCATCTGCAGACCACGCACGACCGCGTGGTGGTCGAAGGTGTGGGCGGCTGGATGGTGCCGCTTGCGCCCGGCCTGCTGGCGTCGGAAATCCCGCGCCAGTGGGACCTGCCGGTGGTGCTGGTGGTCGGCCTGCGGCTAGGCTGCCTCAACCACGCGCTGCTCAGCGCGCGCGCGATCCTCGCCGACGGCTGCCGCCTGGCCGGCTGGATCGGCAACCGCATCGACCCGGCGATGGCGGCGGTGGAAGACAACCTGGAAACCCTGCGCGGGATGCTGCCGGCGCCGTGCCTGGGCGTGCTGCCGTATGGCGTGGAACCGGCCCAGGCGGCCGAACGGCTGGACCTGGTGAACCTGGCCGGCCCTTTGTAGGAGCAGCACGCGTGGCAGCGGCTTCACGCATCCCATGCTTCGATCCCTTCCCACGCCCACCGCAGGAGCGCGCATGAGCAACCGCAACCACTACTACCTCTCCGTGGACGACATCCGCCACGCCCGCGGCGCCGATCCGGCGCTGGCCTGGCAGGGCTCCAGCCCGGACGACCTGGCCGCCACGCTGCAGGACTCGCTGCGCGGCACCGGCCTGTTCGAGCGCTGGCGCGCGATGCAGCCGGACCCGGACGAAGTCGACATGAGCCTGGCCGCCAGCGATCCGCAGGCCACTGTCAGTGCCAGGGTGGCCGACCTGCACGTTGACATCGACCTGGTCACCGACCTGCCGATGCGCGTGGTGCGTCCGCGGCTGAACTGGCTGATCGGATCGAACTGGCAACTGCGCGACATGCGCGCGGCCTGACGCGCCGGCGGAGCCGGCGGCTTGCGGCCCTTGGAAGTCCCGCCCCAGAGTCGGTAGAGTCGAACGCTTGATTCGCCCGTCCCGCGCCGCGGACGCCACCTTGGGGAATGCCCGATGCCTCGTCTTCGCCTGCTCGTGATCGCCACCTCGATCGCCATGGCCGCCTGTTCGCAATCGTCCAACGACGCCAATCCCGCCACGCCCGCGCCCGCCGCGAGTGCGTCGGCGGCCGACACGGCCCAGGCCAGCACCGCCAACCCGTTCTTCACCGCCAGCACGCTGCCGTTCCAGGCGCCGCCGTTCGACAAGATCAAGGAAGGCGACTACCAGCCGGCGATCGAAGAGGGCATGCGCCAGCACCTGGCGGAGATCGAGAAGATCGCCGCCAACCCCGAAGCGCCGACCTTCGAGAACACCTTCATCCCGATGGAGAAGTCCGGCGCGCTGCTCAAGCGCGCGATGGCCGCCTTCGACACCGTCACCGGCGCCAACACCTCCGACGCGCTGCAGAAGGTGCAGGAGATCGAGGCGCCCAAGCTGGCCGCGCACCGCGACGCGATCTACCTCAACGCCAAGCTGTTCGATCGTGTCCAGTCCATCTACAACCAGCGCGACAAGCTGGAGCTGGATCCCGAGTCGCTGCGCCTGGTGGAGGTGACCTACAAGGATTTCGTGCACAACGGCGCCAAGCTGTCCGACGCCGACAAGGCCAAGCTGAAGGACCTCAACAAGGAAGAGTCCACCCTCAGCACGCAATTCACCAACAAGCTGCTGGCCGCCACCAAGGCCGGCGCGCTCACCGTCGATGACGCGGCCAGGCTCAAGGGCCTGTCCGAAGGCGACCTGGCTGCCGCCGCGCAGGCGGCCAAGAGCCGCGACCTGGACGGCAAGTGGACGCTGGCGCTGCAGAACACCACCCAGCAGCCGGCGCTGAAGGATTTAGACGACCGCGCCACCCGCGAGGCGCTGTTCAAGGCGTCCTGGGACCGCGCCGAGCACGGTGGCGACAACGACACCCGCGCCACCATTGAGCGCATCGCGCAGATCCGTGCCGAACAGGCCAAGCTGCTCGGCTACCCGACCTTCGCCGCCTGGAAGCTCGAAGACCAGATGGCCAAGACGCCCGACCGCGCGATCGCCTTCATGCAGAACCTGGTGCCGGCCGCCACCGCCCGCGCCGAGCGCGAGGCCAGGGACATCCAGGACGTCATCGACAGCCAGCACGGCGGCTTCAAGGTCGCCGCGTGGGACTGGCAGCATTACGCCGAACAGGTGCGCAAGGCCAAGTACGACCTCGACGAAAGCCAGATCAAGCCGTACTTCGAGCTCGACAACGTGCTGCAGAATGGCGTGTTCTACGCCGCCAACCAGCTCTATGGCCTGACCTTCAAGGAGCGCCACGACATCCCGGTGTGGCAGCCGGACGTGCGCGTGTTCGAAGTGTTCGACAAGGACGGCACCTCGATGGCGCTGTTCTATTGCGACTACTTCAAGCGCGACAACAAGGGCGGCGGCGCTTGGATGAGCAATCTGGTCGACCAGTCGAGCCTGCTGGGCACCAAGCCGGTGATCTACAACGTCGCCAACTTCACCAAGCCGGCACCGGGCCAGCCCGCGCTGCTGTCGTTCGACGACGTGATCACCATGTTCCACGAGTTCGGCCACGCGCTGCACGGCATGTTCGCCGACACCAGGTACCCGTCGCTGTCAGGCACCAGCACCGCGCGCGACTTCGTCGAGTTCCCCTCGCAGTTCAACGAGCACTGGGCGACCAACCCGAAGGTGTTCGCGCACTACGCCAGGCACTACAAGACCGGCGAGGCGATGCCCAAGGCGCTGGTGGACAAGATCCAGAAGGCGCGCCACTTCAACAGCGGCTACGACATGACCGAGCTGGTCGCCGCTGCGCTGCTGGACATGGGCTGGCACACCATCCCGGCCGACGCGCCGAAGAAGGACGCCGACAAGTTCGAGATGGGCGTGCTGACCAAGGACAAGATCAACCTGTCCTACGTGCCGCCGCGCTACCGCTCCAGCTACTTCCAGCACATCTGGGGCAACGGCTACGCCGCCGGCTACTACGCCTACCTGTGGACCGAGATGCTGGCCGACGACGGCTTCGAGTGGTTCAAGGAGCACGGCGGCATGACCCGCGCCAATGGCGACCGCTTCCGCAAGATGGTGCTCTCGCGCGGCAACACCGAGGACCTGGCCAAGATGTACAAGGACTGGCGCGGCAAGGAGCCCAGCGTCGAGCCGATGCTGGTCGCCCGCGGGCTGAAAGACGCGCCCAAGGGCAACGAGAAGTAAGACGAAGGGCCGGCGCAAGCCGGCCCTTTCCAGTTGGGCGGTGCCCTTCTAGCAGCCCACTTGTGGGCTCCTGCGGTGTTTCGCGAAAGGGGTTCTTCGAGGTTCCTTACGGAAGGCCCGGAATCCTCAGTACGCGAACTCGCGGAACAGCGGATCCACGCTGCCGCCCCACGGTCCGTGGAACAGCTCGAGCTTGCGCTCGGCCGGGGTCTGGTTGGCCTCGACGATCTCGATCATCGGGTCGAGAAAAATGCCTTCGTCGGCGCCGTTCTTGTTGAGCCGCGCGCGCCGCTTCAACCCATGCGAGGCGATCTTCAGCGTCTCGCGCGCCAGGTCGCGCACGCTGCCGCCGCGGAACGGCAGCTTGAGCGCCTGCCGCGGCACGCCGTCGCGCAGGGCGTGGCGCTCTTCCATGGTGAAGTCCCTGACCAGCTCCCAGGCCGCGTCCAGCGCCTCGTCGTCGTACAGCAGGCCGACCCACAACGCCGGCAGCGCGCACAGCCGGTTCCACGGGCCGCCGTCGGCGCCGCGCATTTCCAGGTACTGCTTCAGGCGCACTTCGGGGAAAGCGGTGGTGAGGTGATCGGCCCAGTCCTTCATGGTCGCGCGCGTGCCCGGCACGGCCTCCAACTGCCCCTCGAGGAAGCGACGGAAATCCTGTCCGGCCAGGTCGATGTAGCGCCCGCCCTGGTAGCTGAAATACATCGGCACGCCGAGGATGTAATTCACATAGCGCTCGTAGCCGAAGCCGTCGGCGAACACGAAGTCGAGCATGCCGGTGCGGTGCGGGTCGGTGTCCGTCCACACCTGCGAGCGGTAGGAGAGAAAGCCGTTGGGCTGGCCCTCGGTGAACGGCGAATCGGCGAACAGCGCGGTGGCGATCGGCTGCAGCGCCAGGCTGGTGCGGAACTTCTTGATCATGTCCGCTTCGCTGGAGAAATCCAGGTTCACCTGCACCGTGCAGGTGCGGGTCATCATGTCCAGTCCCAGCGAACCGACCTTGGGCATGTACTCGCGCATGATCTTGTAGCGGCCCTTGGGCATCCAGGGCATCTGGTCGCGACGCCACTTGGGCTGGAAGCCCATGCCCAGGAAGCCCAGCCCGAGGCCGTCGGCCACCGAACGGACTTCCTCCAGGTGCGCGTTCACCTCGCAACAGGTCTGGTGGATGTTCTCCACCGGCGCGCCGGAAAGCTCCAGTTGCCCGGCCGGCTCCAGCGTGATGTTGGCCTTGCCGCGGGTCAGCGCCACCGGTGTCTCGCCTTCGCGGGCGATGTCCCAGCCGTAGCGTGACGCCAGGCCCTCCAGCAGCGCGCGGATGCCGCGCTCGCCCTCGTAGGTGGGCGGCATCAGGTCGTCCGTGCGGAAGCCGAACTTCTCGTGCTCGGTGCCGATGCGCCAGGCCTCGCGCGGCTTCTCGCCGGCCGCAAGGTAATCGACCAGCTGCTGGCGGTTTTCGATCGGGGTGCTCTTTACGGCACTGGGTATGGACACAGGCGAACGCCTTGCTCGGAGGGAACGGCCACTATGGGGCCGCGGGGGGTCATGAAAAGGGGGTGGGACCGAAATAGTGTACGCCAGGGTTCTGATGACTTCCGTGAAATGTCCGGCCCGGTTCCCGCGCTCCGAGGCTGAACGGCAGCGAACTCGACTGTTATTTTTTTGTAAACGGCGCCTTGATGTCGACTGCCGCAAGATCCTGCGCACAGGGGACATCAGAGGAGGAAATACGATGTCGACCCAGTCCGTGCGTCAACGACTGACGCAAGCGGCCCTGCCAGCCGTGATTCTCGCCCTGCTCGTGCCATCCGGGGCACAGGCGTCCCCACAGGAGGCGATCGAACGCGCCGGCCCGCCTGTACCCGTGCCTCGTAGCCAGCCCTGCGAGGTCCAGTTGTTCCGCGATGCGACCTTTGGCGATGACGCCGGCTATGTCTTTGCGCCCCCGGTCCGCTGTCCGCCGCCTTGGGCCAAGGTGACGTTGGATATGGATCTGAGCGGTACGGACCGGGCCAGGGGAATCGCGGTGGCGCTGAAGGGCGTCACGTTGTTCGTCGGCCCCACGCCGGGCACGAGGGAACCATCGAGCTGGCACGTGGAGCGCGATCTCACCGATTACAGCGCCCTGTTCAAGGAGCCCGGGACCGGAACCCTCAGGGCAGTGGTTTCCTTTCGCCCGGCCGGGAACCTTCCGACCGTCGGAACCGCGACGTTGCGCTTCTACCCGCCCACGGCAGCGCAACCCGCGCCGCGGGTGCCCGACGCGGTGTTCTCGACCTATACGGCGATGTATCCCCCCGACCTGCCCTACGGAGACAGCACGCCGCCGATCAAAGACCTTGCTGCGTTGCCTCACAACATCGAGCGCGCCTATCTCGATGTGACCGCCAACGACAACGAGTTCTGGTTTGCGTGCCTCACTCCGGAACTGGCGGACGCCCATCCAACCCTGGTAAGCAGGGTGGCCCTGGGTTTGGCAGGCCGGGGGTTGTTCCCGCCGCCGCAGGGTTGCTTCCCCTCCAGCTACTTCGACGTGGGCATAACCGTCGATGGCACACCGGCCGGCGTCGCGCCCGTGTTTCCATGGCTGCCTACCGACTTCAGCTTCAACCAGGGGCCCAGGCCGAGATCGGCATTCTGGAACGTCCTGGATACGCCCACGGACAGTGCGCAATCGCTGGATTACGTGCCCTACCGGGTGGACCTGAGCCCGTTCGCCGCCATTCTCAACGAGGCAGGCCCGCATCAGGTAGTACTGCACATGCCCAGGTGGGCCAGTACCAACCTGACCTCCTATTTCGGACCGCGCAACGCGAACCTGCTGGTGTACCTGGATCACGGCAAGGCGCGCCTGTCCGGTGCGGTCACCTACAATTCCCTGTCGGCCGCGCAGCCCCAGCCCGCCATCAAGGATGACCTGACCCAGAAAGGCGACCTGCTGCAGGGGCGGGTGCGCACGCGGCTGGATCGCAACTTCAGGATCTGCGGTTACGTCGATACCTCGCACGGCCGCGTTCATTCGTCGGTCGTGCAGCAGTCGCAGTTCCACAACGTGCAACAGTTCCACGTCAAGGACGACGCTTCCGACAATTACGACCTGCCGGTCTACCGCGAGGACCTGTGGCTGGAAACCGCCACCCAGAGCGTGAGCCGCCGCACGCAGGGCGGGCACCTGCTCAGCGAGGATCGGCAGAAGGTCAGCTATCCGCTGGAGATGCACTATGTGGGCATCGGGCGATTGACGACCTGGTATAGCGGTGACGACTACGACGTGGACGTGTTTGGCGGCTCGGTCAGCGTGGACCAGCATCGGCGCGCGGATACCAGCCATTACCGGCGCGGCCTTGAACCCTACCGCACCCACCTGCGGGAGGAGTTCTACGGGAACCACCGGGTCGATCCGGACACCGGTGCGAGCAGTCACTGGCACGCAGCGCATACCTTCACCTTCCACGACAACCGTGGCAGCTGCTACCAGAAGGCGGTAACCACCAGAAACGGTGCGCTGGACGACACCGCCACCGGCATGGATTGCGCCCGGGGGACCAATCACGTGCGGTGGTTTGCGCATCCGGATGGATCGGCCGACGGCCTGGGCTGGCAACGGCCCTGACTGAAGAAACGAAACAGGCCGGCAGATGCCGGCCTGTTTCTGCGGAAGGCGTTTGCCCTACCGCTTCATCGAATTGAAGAACTCGTCGTTGGACTTGGTGTTCTTCATCTTGTCGAGCATGAACTCCATCGCCGCCAGCTCGTCCATCGGATGCAGCAGCTTGCGCAGGATCCAGATTTTCGCGAGGAGGTCAGGATCGATCAGCAGGTCCTCGCGGCGGGTGCCGGAGCGGTTGATGTCGATCGCCGGGTAGACGCGCTTCTCGGAGATGCGCCGGGACAGGTGCACTTCCATGTTGCCGGTGCCCTTGAACTCCTCGTAGATCACCTCGTCCATCTTGGAGCCGGTGTCGGTCAGCGCGGTGGCGATGATGGTCAGCGAGCCGCCTTCCTCGACGTTGCGCGCGGCGCCGAAGAAGCGTTTCGGACGCTGCAGTGCGTTGGCGTCGACACCGCCGGTGAGCACCTTGCCGGAGCTGGGGATCACGGTGTTGTAGGCGCGCGCCAGGCGGGTGATCGAGTCGAGCAGGATGATCACGTCCTTCTTGTGCTCGACCAGGCGCTTGGCCCGCTCGATCACCATCTCGGCGACCTGCACGTGGCGCACGGCCGGCTCGTCGAAGGTCGAGGAAATGACCTCCGCGCGCACGGTGCGGGCGATCTCGGTGACCTCCTCCGGGCGCTCGTCGATCAGCAGCATGATCAGGTGCGATTCGGGGTGGTTGTACTGGATCGCCTGTGCGATGTTCTGCAGCATCATCGTCTTGCCGGATTTCGGCTGGGAGACGATCAGGCCGCGCTGGCCTTTGCCGATCGGCGCGATCAGGTCGAGGATGCGGCCGGTGATGTCCTCGCTCGATCCGTTGCCGCGCTCCAGCTTGAACGCCTTGCGCGGGAACAGCGGCGTGAGGTTCTCGAACAGCATCTTGTTCTTCGACGCCTCCGGCGGATCGCCGTTGATGTCGTCGACCTTGAGCATCGCGAAGTAGCGTTCGCCTTCCTTCGGATGGCGTACGCGCCCGGTGATGTAATCGCCGGTGCGCAGGTTGAAGCGGCGGATCTGGCTGGGCGACACGTAGATGTCGTCCGGGCCGGCCAGGTAGCTCTCGTCGGCCGAGCGCAGGAAGCCGAAGCCGTCCTGCAGGATTTCCAGCACGCCCTCGGCCCAGATGCCGCCGCCGGAGCGGGCGTGGGCCTTGAGGATGTTGAAGATCACGTCCTGCTTGCGGGCGCGGGCGACGCCTTCCTGGATGCCGAGCGATTCGGCAAAGGCCAGCAGCTCCGGCGCCTTCATCCGCTTGAGCTCGGTGAGGTTGATCAGCCGGTCGTTGCTGCCGATGTCGGCGTTCTCGTCGTCTTCGGGCAGGCCGCGCGGATTGTTGCGGTTGGGCTGGCCCTGGTTGCCGCCACCCTGGCCGCCGCCCTGGCCTCCCTGGGGACGCTGGCCGCGCTCGTGGCGGCGGCGACGGCCGCGGCCGTCGCGCTCGTTGTTGCGGTCGTTACGGTCGTTGCGGCGCTCGTTGTTGCCCTGCTGGCCGTTGCCCTGGGGCGCATTGCCGGGCTGGCCGCCTTCACGCGGTTCCTGCGCGGGACGCGGCGCGTTGTCGCCCGCCTCGATCGGCAGGTTGGCCTGGGTCGGCGCGGGGGTCGGTGCAGGAGCAGGAGCAGGCGCGGGGGCCGGGGCAGGCGCCGGAGCGGGTGCAGCCGCCGCAGGCGCTGGCGCCGGGCTGGATGCTGCAGCCTTCTCGGCCGCCTTTTCGGCGGCGGACTTGCGCGGTGCGCGGGTGCGCGCCGGCGCGTCCGCGCTTTTGGGTTCGGCGCGCTTGGCGTCGGACGGGTCTTGGGTTTCGATATCGGACACGGGCAAACCTCGTGGGGCGCCGTTGGGACAGGCCGCAGGTGGATCAGGCAGGAGGGAAGGCGAGCGTCGCGCGGTGCGCGCGGGAGGGGCAGGCAGACCGCCCCGACGGTCGTTGAGCGAATCTAGCATCCGCCGCGCGGCGCCGTAAAGCGCGCGCGGCGGGAACGGCGAGTCAGATCGCCTTGTCGATCATCTGGCCAAGCTGGCCCTTGCTGACGGCGCCGATCTGGGTCGCCTCGACCTTGCCGTGCTTGAACACCATCAGGGTGGGAATGCCGCGCACGCCATAGGTGCGGGGGGTCTTCTGGTTTTCGTCGATGTTCAGCTTGACGACACGCAGCTTGCCTTCGTACTGCCTGGCCAGCTCGTCGAGCATCGGCGCGATGGCCTTGCAGGGGCCGCACCATTCGGCCCAGAAGTCGAGCAGCACGGGGGTGTCGGACTCGAGCACTTCCTTCTGGAAGGCATCGTCGTTGACGTGGGTAATCAGGTCGCTCACCAGGATCTCCGTGGGTTGCGTGGAAAAGAGGGTCGGCATCGCGTGGCCGGCATCGGCCACGCGCATCGGCTACACTTGGGCGCCCATGTTGCGCGGGGTCCAACCGGAAGACTGCGGGGATTTGCCTTTGCGGCAGGCCTCCATTCCAGCGTAACTCGGGTCGCGATTCAAGCGATTCAAGGGTGGCGACGGAGGGTTCCGTTGTCATAGGCGAGAGGGCCGCACCTGCCAGCCTTCTCGCCTATGCCAGCGGAACCGTCGGTCCGAACCCTCCACCGGCGGAGATGAGCGGCGGTGCGCGCGCAAGACGCACGCCCGGCCAGCCGCCCCCGCAATCCTCAACCGTTCCGCGCCTTCCGGCAGCGGAGCCGGGCCCGCGTTGCGGCCGCCCGCATCCCATCCAGTGACCCATGTCCGAAACCGTACTGACCGACACCTTCTTCACCAACTTCGACCTTCATCCGCTGCTGCAACAGGGTCTTGCCGATGCCGGCTTCACCCGTTGCACGCCGATCCAGGCACTGACCCTGCCCGTGGCGCTGACCGGCCGCGACGTCGCCGGCCAGGCGCAGACCGGCACCGGCAAGACCTGCGCCTTCCTGGTCTCGCTGATGAACCGCCTGCTGACCCAGCCGGCGGTGGCCGAACGCAAGGATTCCGACCCGCGCGCGCTGATCATCGCGCCGACCCGCGAACTGGCGATCCAGATCGACAAGGACGCGCGCAGCATCGGCCGCCACACCGGCCTGAAGACCGCGCTGATCTACGGCGGCGTCGACTACGACAAGCAGCGCCAGCAGCTCAAGGATGGCTGCGACATCATCATCGCCACCCCCGGCCGCCTGCTTGATTACTACAAGCAGCAGGTGTTCGGCTTGAACGGCGTCGAGGTGATGGTGATCGACGAGGCCGACCGCATGTTCGACCTCGGCTTCATCAAGGACGTGCGCTTCATCTTCCGCCGCCTGCCGGCGCGCGAGCAGCGCCAGGTGCTGCTGTATTCGGCCACGCTCAGCCACCGCGTGCTGGAGCTGGCCTACGAGCACATGCACGAGGCCGAGAAGCTGGTGGTGGAGACCGACAACGTCACTGCCGACAAGGTGCGCCAGGTGGTCTACTTCCCGGCCAAGGAAGAGAAGATGCCGCTGCTGCTCAACCTGCTGGAGCGTGAAAAGCCCAGTCGCAGCATCGTCTTCGTCAACACCAAGGCCGCCGCCGAGCGCATCACCGATCGGGTCAAGCGCCAGGGCTATCGCGTCGGCGCGCTGTCCGGCGACGTGCCGCAGCTGAAGCGCCAGAAGCTGCTGCAGCGCTTCCAGGAGGGCCAGCTCGACATGCTGGTGTGCACCGACGTCGCCGCGCGCGGCCTGCACATCCCGGCGGTCAGCCACGTCTTCAACTACGACCTGCCGCAGGATGCCGAGGATTACGTGCACCGCATCGGCCGCACCGCACGCCTGGGTGCCGAGGGCGATGCGGTCAGCTTCGCCTGCGACCTGTATGCGATGAGCCTGCCGGACATCGAAACCTATATCGGGCAGAAGATCCCGGTGGCGACGGTCGAGCCGGACATGCTGATCATGCCCAAGGCGCGTGAGGTCGACCCGCAGTTCGTCGCGCAGGCGGCGGCCGATAGCGAGCAGTTCGGCGACAAGGTCGAGCCGCGCGGGGACGAGCGCAAGGCGCCGCGCAGCGGCTCGCGCCGTGGCCGCGACGGCGAGCGCGGTCCGCGCACGGATCGCCCGCCACGCGCACCGCGACCGCCCCGCACGGAAGGCGAGGCGGTGGCCGCGACCGAGCCACAGACGGCCGTGGCCGATGCCGCGGCGGTCGTACCGGCCGACGCGCCGGCGCCCGAGGCTGGCGAAGGTGCGCGCAAGCGGCGCCGCCGCCGTGGTGGCCGTGGTCGTCGTCGCGAGGGCGGTGAAAACGCCGCGCCGCAGGCGCAGGCTGCGGTGGAAAACCGCGCGCCGCACGGCGAACGCAAGCCGCCGCGCGAGCGCGCCGCCGGTCCGTCGCGGCCGTCGCGCCAGGTAGCGGTGCAGTCCGCGGCGGAATCGGCCGGCAAGAAGCCCGGCTTCTTCCGCCGCCTGACGCGCCTGTTCACCGGCCACTGATCAAGGATTCTTCTCCCTTCCGGGAGAAGGTGCCCCGCGGGGCAGGTGAGGGGCCCGGGTTCGCGACGGGCCCTAACCGGATTCATCGCGCCTTACCGGGAAACGCGTCATCGCGGATGCCCTGTAGGAGCCCACCTGTGGGCGATGCCCTTGGCCGATACCGGAGCAAGAGCATCGCCCACAAGTGGGCTCTACAACCACGTGGCCTGGGCGTGGGAACGGGATCGGCCCGGTTTGCCTCGCCGCGGCACGGCCTCAATGACGCGTTACTGCGCCGCGCCCACCCGGTGCCCCAGCGCCAGGCCCTTGAGGATGTTCAACGCCTGCGCCAGGGCGTAGTCCTGGGTGGCCAGTTTGGCGTTCTCCGCGCTGCCGTCGTTGTCGATGTCTTCGTCCGCGGCGGCGTGTTCGTTCGCCAGGTGGTGCTTGAGGTCGGCCTCCGAGTCGATCAGCACCGGCTGGTTGTCGGCCGGGTTGACGGTGAGCTCGGCCAGGGCGATGTCGGGGCGGATGCCTTCGGCCTGGATCGAGGTGCCGTCGGGCGTGTAGTAGCGGGCGGTGGTCAGCTTGACCGCATGGTCGGCATCCAGCGGCAGTACAGTCTGTACCACGCCCTTGCCGAACGTGCGTCGGCCCACGATCAGCGCGCGGTGGTTGTCCTTGAGCGCGCCGGCGACGATCTCGGCCGCCGAGGCGGTGCCTTTGTCGGCCAGCAGCACCATGGGTACACCCTGCAGCAGATCGCCCGGGTGCGCATCGAACTTGAGGTTGGCGTCGGCCAGCCGGCCGCGCGTGCTGACGATGCCGCCGGCATCGAGGAAATCGTCGCTGACCGCCACCGCCGAGGTAAGCAGGCCGCCGGGATTGGAACGCAGGTCCAGCACCGCTCCCTTGGGCTGACCATGTTTGGCCACGTAGTCGGCGAACTTGCTTTCCAGGTCGCCGGCGGTGTCTTCCTGGAACTGGCTGATGCGGATGTAGGCGTAGCCGGGTTGCAGTTCGCGCAGCTTCACGCTGGTCACCGAGATCCGCTCGCGCACCAGGTGCATGTCCACCGGTCGGTCGCTCTTCTCGTGCAGGATGGAGAGCGTGACCTTGCTGCCCGGCTCGCCGCGCAGCTGCTTGAACATGTCGTCCATGTTCTCCGGGTCGACCAGCTTGCCGTTGATCCCGACGATGGTGTCGCCCGGCTTGATGCCGGCGCGCGCGGCGGGCGTGTCGTCGATGGGCGCGATGATGCGCAGCGCGCCGTCCACCTCCAGCACCTCGATGCCCAGGCCGCTGTACTGGCCGGTGGTGTCTTCGGACAGTTGCTGCAGGCCGCGCTTGTCCAGGTATTCGCTGTGCGGATCGAGCCCTGCCAGCATGCCGCTGATGGCCGCCTTCATCAGGGTCTTGTTGTCGACCGGCTCGACGTACGCCTGGCGGATCACCTCGTACACCCGGCTGAAATTGCGCACGTCGTCCAGGTCGACCGGTTCGGGTGCGCTGGCCGGTTTGGCCGGCGCCGCGGTGCTCGCGGCAGCGGCCGGGGCGTCCTGCGCATGCAGCGGTGCGAGCGCCAGCGCAGCGGTGACGGCGCAGGCCAGGGCGCGGGGGATCGGGTGCATGCGAAGACTCCTGGGTATCCGTCGGGTTTCGACCGCGTGCGTGTGCGGTCGTTCCAATAGTGACGTGCGACGCCACACTAGCGTGCGGGCCGGCGGGTGGCCCGTCAACGCCGCTTGGCCAGCCAGCTGCGCGGGTCGACCGGCTTGTTCTTGTGGCGCAGTTCGAAGTACACGCCGGTGTTGACGCCGGTGGTCGGGCTGGCGGTGCCCAGCGGCTGACCGGCTTCGACCTGGTCGCCGACGCTGTGCAGCAGGGTTTCGTTGTTGCCGTACATGCTCAGCCAGCCGTCGCCGTGGTTGAGGATCACCAGCAGGCCGTAGCCACGCAGGAAAGCGGCGTAGACCACCCGGCCGCGCGCCACCGCGTGCACTTCGCTGCCGGCGGTGGCCTTGATCAGCACACCGTTGCCGTAGTTGACCACGGCGCCATCGGCCGGCCAGGGCAGGTTGCCGCGGATGTCGGCCTTGCCGCCGGTACGGCTGGGCGCGGCAGGGCTGGTGCGGTCGCTGCGGGCGGCTTCACGCGCGGCTTCGTCGATGGCGCGCTGCAGCTTGTCCACCAGGTGGTCGAGCGAGCTCGCGTTCTGCTTCATCGCCGCCAGGCGCTGGCTCTCGTCCTTGTACCTGGCATTGGCTTGCGCGACCAGCTTCTGCTGCGCCGCGCGCTGCGCGGCCAGCGCCTCGGCCTTGTCGGCGCGTTCGGCGCGGGTGGCGGCCAGGGCCTGCTGCTCGGCGGTGATCTGCGCTTCCAGCTGCTGCAGGCGGCTCAGCTCGTCCATCAGCCGGGCCACGCGCGCGGCGCGGTCCTGCTGAAAATACTTCGAATAGGCCAGCGCACGCGCGATCTGCGCCAGGTCCTGGTCGCCCAGCAACAGGCGCAGGTCGGTGCCGCGGCCGAGCGTGTAGGTCGCGCGCAGCAGATCGGCGATGGCGGCGCGCTGGCCGGCCAGCCGCTGGTCGAGTTCGGCGCGCTGCTGTTGCAGTTGTTCCAGTTGCTGCTGCTTGGCGGCCAGCGCGGCGTCGGCCTCGCGCAGGGCGCGGGCGGCCGCGGCCAGCGCCTCGGCCTGGCGCGCCAGCTTGGCGTTGGCGCTGTCGCGCCGGGCGGCGGTCTGCGCCTGCTCGCGCGCCAGCGCCTGCATCTTGCTGCGCAGCTCGGCCAGCTCACGTCGGGCCTGGGCCTGCTGGCGGGCGCTGTCCTGCGCGCTGACGGGCACCGCGACGGCCAGCGCGAGCAGGAGCAGGGCGACGAAGACACGAAGAGTAGGGCGACGCATGGGTCCGATTATCCCCGAAGCGGGCGCGTCGTAGGGTGGGCGTAGGGTGGGCTTCAGCCCCCACGGTCCCGATGTCCCGGAAAAACGGTGGGCTGAAGCCCACCCTACGCGCGCTCTCGCGACGGCCTCTGCACGGCCGGCCGCTACCATGGCAAGTCGATGGTGGACAGGCGATGCGATGAGCAGGATCGGGGCGTGGGGAGCGATGGCCGTCGCCTGGTGGCCGCTGGTGTTGGCGGCGCAGACCGTCACCGAGCTGCCGCCAGTACCGGTGCAGGCGTTGCGGCTGGACATCGCGCCGTTCGACCTGCCGGCCGCCCTGGCCAGCGTGCCGGTGGCCACCGGCGAGAGTGGCAAGCCCGGCGTGAACCTGTCCGAGGCGCTGACCGGCGTGCCCGGCGTGCTGGTGCGCGACCGGCAGAACCACGCGCAGGACGCGCAACTGTCGATCCGCGGCTTCGGCGCGCGCGCCAGCTTCGGCGTGCGCGGCGTGCGGCTCTATGCCGACGGCATTCCTGCCACGATGCCGGACGGGCAAGGCCAGCTGTCGCATTTCGCGCTGGCGGCGGCCGACCGCATCGACGTGCTGCGCGGGCCGTTCTCGGCGCTGTACGGCAATTCCTCCGGCGGCGTGGTGCAGCTGTGGAGCGCGGAAGGCGGGCCGGTGCCGGTGCGCACGCTGGAAGCCTTCGCCGGCGCCGACGCCAGCCGGCGCGTGGGCGCGGCCGCCCGCGGGCTGGCCGGATTGTTCGACTACAACCTGGCGCTGAACCGGTTCACCAGCGACGGCTACCGCGCGCACAGCCGCGCGCGCCGCACCTCGGGCAATGCGCGGCTGGGCATCGACCTGGGCGCCGGTCGCACGCTCACCCTGGTGCTCAACACGCTGGCGCAGCAGGCGCGCGACCCGCTCGGCCTCGACCGGGCGCAGTGGCGGGCCGAGCCGAGCCAGGCGGTGGACGCGGCGTTCGCCTTCGACACCCGCAAGCGCGTGCGCCAGCAGCAGTTGGGCGCGATCTGGCAGGCCGGGGGCGACGGCCACGGCGGCGTGCGCCTGATGGCATACGCCGGGCAGCGCGCGGTGATGCAGGTGCTGCCGATTCCGCCAGCGGCGCAGCAAAGCCCGCTCAGCGCCGGCGGGGTGATCGACCTGGATGGCGGCTATGGCGGCGTCGACGCCCGCTGGACGCATCGCGTGCAAGCCCTCGGCCGGCCGCTGGAACTGGTGCTGGGCACGAGCTGGGACGCGCAGGACCAGCATCGGCGTGGTTACGCGAATTTCGTCGGCGACATGCTGGGCGTCGCCGGCGCGCTGCGCCGCGATGAGCGCGACCGCGTGCATGCCTTCGACCAGTACGCACAACTGTACTGGCGCCTGGCCGAGCGTTGGTCGCTGCTGCTCGGCGCGCGCCACAGCGAAGTCGCCTTCCGCACGCGCGACCGCTATGTCGTCGCCGGCAATCCGGACGACAGTGGCGCGGTGCGTTACCGCGCGACCACGCCGGTAGCCGGCATCGACTACCGGCCCGATCCGCGGTTGCGCCTCTACGCCAGCTACGGCGAGGGCTTCGAGACACCCACCTTCAACGAACTGGGCTACCGCCGCGACGGCGGCAGCGGCCTGGCGCTGGACCTGCGCCCGGTACGCAGCCGCAACGGGGAACTGGGCCTGAAGTGGCGGCCACGCGAGGCCCTTGGCGTCGAGCTGGCGCTGTTCCGCGCGGACAGCCGCGACGAACTGGCGGTGGCGAGCAACCATGACGGCCGCTCGACTTACCGCAATATCGGCCGCAGCCGCCGTCAGGGTGCGGAGCTGGCGGTCGATGGCGAACTCGGCGCGGGCTGGCGCCTGCGCCTGGGCCTGACCTGGCTGGACGCACGCTTCCGCGACCGCTTCCTGGCCTGCGTCGAGCGGCCCTGCCTGGCGCCCGACCTGCCGGTTCCGGCCGGCACGCGCATCCCCGGCGTGCCGCGCCGCTACGGCTCGTTGCGGCTGGAGCGCGGCGGCGAGCTGGGCTGGCGCGGCGGGATCGAATTCGAAGGCGTCGGCGCCGTGCCGGTGGACGACCGCAACAGCGACGCGGCACCGGGCTACCTGCGCACCGGCGTCGACCTCGGCTACGGATTGGCGCTCGGCGCCACGCAGCTGCGGCTGAGCGCGCGGGTGGACAATCTGTTCGATCGACGCCTGGTCGGCGCGGTGATCGTCAACGACGGCAACGGCCGCTACTACGAACCGGCACCAGGGCGCAGCCTGACCGTGGGATTGCGCCTGGTGTTCTGATGCGACGTTTTCTTTGCGGACGCAAAGGGGCAAAGTCGTACGCATGACCCCGGACTGCACGCCATGTGCCTGATCGCCTTCGCCTGGAATACCCATCCACGCTGGCGGCTGCTGCTGGCCGGCAATCGCGACGAAGCGCACGCCCGCCCCAGCGCCCCGCTGGCGCGCTGGGACGATGCGCCGGTGATCGCCGGCCGCGACCTGGAGGCAGGAGGCACCTGGATCGGCGTGAGCCCGGGCGGCCGCTGCGGCGTGGTCACCAACGTGCGTGACCCGCGCGTGCCGCAGAGCGGTCGGTCGCGCGGCCTGCTGGTGACCGACTGGCTGCGCGGCAGCGCCGATGCCACCGCGCACGCGCAGGCCCTGCGCCAGGTGGCCGGGCAGTACCGGCCCTTCAACCTGCTCACCTTCGACGCGCACGCCGCCTACTACCTGGGCAACCGGCCCGAGCCGCGCGCACAGGCGGTGACACCCGGCGTGCACGGACTTTCCAACGCCGACTTCAACACGCCCTGGCCGAAGACGCGCCTGCTGATGACGCGCCTGCAAGCGTGGCTGGAGGAAGCACGCGATGAAGCGTTCGAGCCGTTGTTCGCCGCGCTGGCGGACGAACGGCCAGCGCTCGACGACGAACTGCCCGACACCGGTATCGGCCGCGATCGCGAGCGGTGGCTGTCGGCGGCATTCGTGCGCGGCGCTGACTACGGCACCCGCGCCAGCACGGTGGTGGCCATCGACCATGCCGGACACGGGCAGATCGTCGAACGCCGGTTCGGTCCGAATGGGCGTCCGGACGGCCAGACGACAATCGACTGGTAGCCCGGCCCGTAGAGCATCCACAAACCCGCTGCCTCCCCGAGGGAAAGAACGCAAAGCGGCGAACCTCACCCCCGAGCGACCGCGGCAAAGCGGCGGCAGCTCCTCTACGAGCAGGCGTTCACCAGGGGGCGAGCCAAGTCGCTGCAACCCCGCGCAAGAACGACCACGCTCCTGCCCGCATCCCCGCGAGCCCCGGCCCCTCACCCCAGCCTTCTCCCCGGAGGGGAGAGGGAGCAAGCACGCGGCTCCCGAGCGACCGCGGCAAAGCGGCGTCAGCTCCTCTATGAGCAGGCGGCCACCAGGCAAGGCGGGAAGGCACCTAGCTCTTCTCTCTCACCGCGCTCCACAGACCCTTTCTTTTGGTTACTTTTCTTTGGGTCCGCAAAGAAAAGTGACTCGAGCGCCGACAGGCGATCGAAAGCCCGCCGCAGGCGAGCCAGGTCGCGGAAGGACCGCGCAAGAACGACAACGTTTTTGCCCGCATCCCCGCGAGCCCCGGCCCCTCACCCCAGCCCTCTCCCCGGAGGGGAGAGGGAGCAAGCACGCGCCTCCCGAGCGACCGCGGCAAAGCGGCGTCAGCTCCTCTATGAGCAGGCGCCCACCAGGCAAGGCGGGAAGGCACCTAGCTCTTCTCCACCCCGCGCTCCACAGACCCTTTCTTCTGGTTACTTTTCTTTGGGTCCGCAAAGAAAAGTGACTCGAGCGCCGACAGGCGATCGAAAGCCCGCCGCAGGCGAGCCAGGTCGCGGAAGGACCGCGCAAGAACGACAACGTTTTTGCCCGTATCCCCGCGAGCCCCGGCCCCTCACCCCAGCCCTCTCCCCGGAGGGGAGAGGGAGCAAGGTCCGCGCGAGCCGCCACCCACGTAGGCATCAGCCCGCCCACCCATCGGCCCACGCCCTACGTAACCGGTCGGCTCCCACCCCTGCCCCCCGTCCAACCGCATCGCTACCGTGTACAACCCACCTAAGCGAGGGAACGTTTCAATGCCACAGGGATGGCGCTGGCCGACCGGCCTCCTGGTCGGATGCATGCTTGCGATGCCGTGCATGGCGGCCTGTCCGGCCTGGAACGCGCAACACGCCGCACACGAACTCGATGCATTGCACGACCAGCTCGACCGCTGGAACCACGCCTACCGCACCGACGGCCAGTCCCCCGTCGACGATGCGATCTACGACCAGGCACTGGCACGCTACGAAAGCTGGCGCAGCTGCTTCCCGGCACAGGCGCCCGCGCCATTGGCACACCTGGCCGACGCCACCGGCCCGGCGCGCGCGCCGGTCGCGCAGACCGGTCTGGCCAAGCTGCCGGGTGCGGCCGCGGTGCAGGCATGGATCGATGCCCGCGGCGATCGCGACCTGTGGGTGCAGCCCAAGGCCGATGGCGTGGCGGTAACGCTGCTGTACGTCGACGGCCGCCTGCGCCAGGCGGTCAGTCGCGGCGATGGCCTGCACGGTTCGGACTGGACCGCCAAGGCACGCCGGATCGCCGCGGTGCCGAAACAGTTGCCGCACGCACCGCCGCGGGTAGTACTGCAGGGCGAACTGGTCTGGCGCCTGCCCGGGCACCGGCAGGCCCACGACGGCGGCGTCGGCGCGCGGGCCGACGTTGCCGGTGCGCTGGCGCGCGAGCCGCTCGATGCCGCCACCGCCGCACGCATCGGCCTGTTCGTGTGGGACTGGCCGAACGGCCCGGCCGGCATGCCGGCGCGACTGTCCGGACTGGCCGCGATGGGCTTCGCTTCCAGCGCCGCGTTGACCCACCCGGTGAAGGATCTTGCCGACGTGCGCCGCTGGCGCGAGCGCTGGTACCGGCAGGCGCTGCCTTTCGCCACCGACGGCACCGTGCTGCGGCAGGGACGGCGACCGCCCGCCGCCGCATGGCAAGCCGCGCCGCCCGACTGGGCGGTCGCCTGGAAATACCCGCCCGCCAAGGCGCTGGCCACCGTGCGCGGGGTGGACTTTCGCCGCGGGCGCCGCGGCGGCATCAGCGTGGTGCTGGAACTGGAGCCGGTGGTGCTCGACGACCGCACGGTGCGTCGCGTCAGCGTGGGTTCGCTGGCGCACTGGCGCCAGCTCGACGCGCGTCCGGGCGACCAGGTCTCGCTGTCGCTGGCCGGCCTGACCATTCCCCGCTTCGATGCGGTGGTGTGGCGCACCCACGAGCGCGCCGCGGTCGACGTGCCGCGGGAGACGGCGCGCGACGGGCTGGACTGCTGGCACCCCGACGCCGGTTGCGAAGACCAGTTCCTCGCCCGGCTGGTGTGGCTCGGCGGGCGGCAGGGGTTGCGCATCGACGGCGTGGGCGAGACAACCTGGCGTGCACTGGTCGATGCCGGCCTGGTGCACGGCGTGCTCGACTGGTTCTCGCTCACGCCCGCGCAGCTGGCTGCCGTGCCGGGCATCGGCGCCGGCCGTGCCGCGCACCTGGCGCAGGCATTCGAGCGCACGCGCGCGGCCGGCTTCGGCCGCTGGCTGCGCGCGCTGGGCATGCCGCCGGCGGGCGACGCGGTGTTGACCGATTGGCCTGCGCTGGTCGCGCGGGATGCGGCAGCATGGGAAAAGGCCCCGGGCATCGGTCCTGGCCGCGCTGCGCGGTTGCAGGCGTTCTTCCATCATCCGGAGGTGGATCGCCTCACTGAACGGCTGCATGCGGCGGGTATCGCCGGGTTTTGAAACTGCCCGGAACACTTGTCGGAGCGCACCTGTGCGCGACCGCGATGCCGGGGCGCCGATGAAGGTCGCACATCAATGCGCTCCACCAAGGTTGTCGCCCGCACCAGGGAACCGGGTCCGCGCTTCCCTAGGCGAGGATTTCCCCATCCACGTAATACCAGCGCCCGTCCTCGCGCAGGAACCGGCTGACTTCGTGCATCCGCTGCGCGCGCCCGCCGCCGTAGCGCAGGCGGGCGACGAACTCCACCACCGCTTCCCCGGCGCCGCCCTCGTGACGCTTCACGGACAGCCCGAGCCAGCTCGGTGCCGGTTGCTGCGCGGCCAGTTTCAGGTGCGCCGGGCGCGTGCTGGGGTGCCAGGTATCCAGCAGATAGTCCTCGCGCTTGAGCACGTAGGCGCTGTAGCGCGAGCGCATCAGCGCCTCGGCGCTTGGCGCGGGCGTGCCTTCGTGCAGCGGCCCGCAGCAGTGCGCGTAGCCGGCGGTGTTGCCGCAGGGGCAGGGCGTGAGGGTATCGATGGCGCGCACGTTATGCAGTCGTTCCAGGCCGGGGATGCGTGGCCATCCTGACGCGCCGCGACAAAAATGCAACGTGCGCTTAATCGGTGCGGCGCCGTCCCGCGATCAGCGGCGCCAGGTCGTAGCCCATGCGGCGGGGGATCGCCTTGAGTTCCTCGAACAGGTGGTAGTCCATGCGCACTTCGCGGCTGAGTATCCACAGGTGGCGTCGGCGCGGCTCGCCGACCACGGCCCAGCGATAGTCCCGGTCCAGCCCGATCACCCAATGCTCGCTCCAGACGAAGCGCAGCCGGTCCAGCCAGGCCGGTGCGAAGCGCAACTGCAGCCGCGCCGGTTCCCGCAACGGCTCGGGCTGGCGCAGCACGCCGTGCGCCTGGCTGGGCTGTCCGTCCATGTCGACGCAGGCACTGTCGACCGCGATCAGGCCATCGTCCCGCGGCGTGTACTCCAGCATGAGCTCTCCCGCGCAACGGCGCTGGAAGGGCAACGGCAACCAGGCCATCCCATGCCAACGGCCCACGTAGCGGTCCAGGTCCAGCCACGGCACGGCTTCCACGACGCCGCGCGTCGCGGTACCGCTGGCGCGCGGCCCGCGCTGGCCCGACTGCTTGCCTGTGTGCCGCTGCATGCTGCCTCCCTGGGTGAACGAGGGTGGCCTCATGTAAGCACGCGCGACGATCAATCCGGCGTCAAGCGGCAGCCACGCGCGGGTCCTGCGATCGCGCCGCGTCCGGTTTGCCGGCGCCGGTATCGCGATGCCACACGCGGCAGTGGTTGTGGGCCGGCAGCGCGTGATCCTCGCGCAACACGAAGCCGGCACCACGCGCCAGCGCATCCACCGCTTCGGCGTCGCGCAGGCCCATGCGCGGATCGCGCGATTTGAGCGAACGATCGAAGGCGGCATTGCTGTCGCTGGTGAAGCGGCCGCCGCGGTTGAAAGGACCGTAGATGGCCAGCACGGCATCGTCGGTGGTGGCCTGCGGCAGGTGCGCGAACAGGCGCTCCACCTCCGACCAGCCCATGATGTGCAGCGTGTTCGCGCTGAACACCGCGTCGTAGCGCGCGGATGGCCAATCGCCGGTCACGTCGAGCTCGATCGGCGGAAGGGTGTTGGGCAAAGCGGCATCGTCCAGCCAGGCGCGGATACCGGGCAGGTGCGCGGCGCGGTCGGAACACTGCCAGGTCAACCACGGCATCGCGGAGGCGAAGTGCACCGCATGCTGGCCGGTGCCGCTGCCGATCTCCAGCACCCGCGTGCATCGCGCAAAGGCCGCGCGCAGCACCGCCAGGATCGGTTCGCGGTTGCGTTCGCAGGCAGGCGCAAACGGCTTGTCCGCCATCAGGCCGGGCGACCGCGCAGCACCCGCGCCGGCAGCATCAGCAGTGCGCCGAGGAAGGCAAACACCGCGTGCAGCGTGATGCCCACCAGCCGGAACGGCAACGCGATCAGCCAGACCACCGGATAAAGCACCAGCGCCAGCAACGCCAGCGGCCAGCAGAACACCAGCAGCAGCAACCAGAGCAGGAAACCGACCATGAGCGGTCCTCCGACGGTGGGGAAGAGCCGACTTTAGCGCGGGCGCGCGCTGCCGCGTAGATGACTGGCGGCATCCCCCGGGATGCGTCAGTGCATGCCCGCCATCGGATCGACGCCGATCAGCCAGCGGTGCAGCCAGAACGCGAAGATCGCCCAGGCAACCACGCCGATCACCACCGCCAGCAGGTCCCCACGCAGCGTGCCGGCCGCATAGCGAACGCCGGTCAGTCGATCGCGCTGGCGCAGCCAGACCGCCATCGGCAGCGACCACGACAGGAACGCGCCGAACAGCACCACGTCGTACAGCATGCCGGTGGCCAGCAGGTGGCCGGAAGCCCACACCAGCACACCCAGCAGCATCGGCTGCCCCAGCGCCGCCTTGATGTGGTTGCGCGGCACGTAGGCCGCGGCCACCAGCACGAAGGCGACCAGGGTGAACAGCGCATTGAGGTGGTCCATCGACGGCGGCGGCGCGTACAGCACCAGCGGCAGGTCCCGCGCCCGGCCGAAACCCCAGCAGATGAGCACCAGGCCGGCCAGCGCCACCAGCGCGAACAGTCCCTTCCAGGTCCGCTCGCCGAAGCGGTCGATCTGCCGCTGGCGCCAGCGCGGGAAGACCAGGGGCAGCACGTGTACGCCGAGGAAGACGAACAGGCCGATGATCATGAGCTGCATCGTGCTTCTCCTTGGAGCGGAACGCGCATGATAGGCGGGCGTCGGCGATGCGCCGTGACGGATGGAGCGATCGCGGCGGGCCGGCTCAGCCGCAGGATGCCACGTCCACCGCCAGCACCGCGCTTCCCGGCGCCAGCGTCGCGCGTACCGGCGCCGCGGTCGGGTGCCGCCAGGCGTCGCCTGGCTCCAGCACAAGATCGTCCAGCTGCAGCCGGCCCTGCGCGCAATACAGCAGCACGGTGTGCGGACCCGGCACGACGTCGGCCGGATCGCGCCATACCGACACCTTCCCGCGCGCGCGCTGGCGGCGGACCATCAGGTTGAAGTCACGGGTGGCGCCGCCGGCCAGCGTCACGGCCACCTGCGCCTCGCCCGGAAAGGCGAACGGCGCGAACGGCTCGGTCAGCGCGTGCGTGCGGCCATCACCCAGCGCCATGGCGAAGCCGGCGCCATCGAGCAGCACGATGGTGCGGTCGATGCCGGGAAAGGCGGAGAACGGCGCGGCGCTGTCGACCTCGGCCACGCTGACGCGCCACAGGAAGTCGTCCATGCCGGCGCCGGGCGGGTCCACGGCCAGCTCGCGGGTGCGACCCTGGCCGTTTTTCCAGGAGCGCGCGGGGCAGTCGCGCAGGTTCAGGATCGGATCGGACACGGCAGGCCTCGACGGCTGAAACCGCCATTGTAGAGTGGGCTTCAGCCCACCATCGGCTCGCGGCAGGTGCTTCGCTTCGGCGTTACGCGCCTACGCTCGGCATGATCGGTTCTGGAAAAGATTCGCCCTTGAACATGGCCAAGCGAATCTGAAAAACAGCCGTGCGTCCTGGACTTGGCGAAGCGATTCTGAAAACCAGCCGTGCGCCCTGGACATGGCGAAGCGATTTTGAAAACCAGCCGTTCGCCCCGAGCGTAGCGGAGCGAAGTCGAAGGGGTGCGTAGCCAGACCGCCGCCCTGCGAGCGGCCAGCTCTGCTCCCATCGGGCGTACCCTGTCCGGGGGGCGCAGGAACCCGGTCCGATGAGGTGAGGCCCACCCTACGCGACGTGTTCGATCACCCGCTCGAACGGCGGCAGCGCGCGCAGCATGCCCGCGCCGTAGCGCTTGGTCACCACGCGCCGGTCCAGCAGCACGATGCGTCCGCGATCGGTCTCGCTGCGGATCAGGCGGCCGCAGTACTGCGTGAGCAGCCGCGTGGCCTCCGGAATGCTGACCTCGAGGAACGGGTTGCGCCCGCGTGATTCGAGCCATTCGGCATAGGTTGCGCCCACCGGATCGGTCGGCACCGCGAACGGCAGCTGCGTGATCACCACCGTCTCGCACAGCTTGCCGGGCAGGTCCAGGCCCTCGCCGAAGGAGGCCAGGCCGAACAGCGTGCTGCCCTTGCCCGCCTCGATGTCGGCGATGTGTTCGGCGATCAACTGCGCCTTGCCCAGCGAACCCTGCGCGCGCACCTTGCGCACCTTGTCGATCGGCAGGCGCTGCAGCACGCGGTCGAGCTTGGCGCGCGAGGTGAACAGCACCAGGTTGCCGGCACTCCAGTCCAGCGACCCGGCCAGCCAGTCGCAGATCGCCTGCGCGTGCGCTTCGCGTGCCTCGGGCAGCGCGTCGATCGCCGGCACCTCCAGACGCGCCTGCCGGCCCAGGTCGAACGGCGAGGGCAGGCTCAGCGTGACGGCCTCGTTCGGCAGTCCGACCGCATCGGCGTAACCGCGGAAGTTGCCGCCCGCGCTCAAGGTGGCCGAGGTCAGCACCACGCCGCTGGCGTTGCCCCACAGCACGTGGCGCAGCAAGCCGCCGGCGGAGACGGAGGAGGCGTGGCAGACCAGCTGCTGGTCGCCGGCCAGGGTCACCCAGCGCGCCAGCGGCGGCGCGTTGTCGGCGTCCTCGCCGGCCCAGGCGCGCCAGGTGCGTTCCTGCCGGTCGAGTCGCTCCAGCGCCATGCCCAGCTCGCGCGAGAGCGCCTCCTGGGTCGGGCCGCCGTCGGTCATTTCCACCACCGCGCGGCGTACGGCGGTGAGCCAGCGCTGGATCTCGGCGGTCTGCAGGTGCAGTGCCTGCGCCTGCATCACCCAGTCCTCCGGCAACTGGCCGAGCGAGCCGCGGTAGATCGGCTCCTTCTCGCCCGGATCGGGCAGCCAGGCCAGGCGGATCGCCTTTTCCAGCTCTTCCAGCCCGTCGCTCAGTTCCTGCAGTCTGGCATCGCCCGCATCGAGGGCGAGCTTGCCCAGCGATTCCTTGTCGGTCAGCGAGTAGGCCGCGTGGACCTGGCGCGCCAGGCGGCTCAACTGGCGCACGCTGGCGCCCAGGTAGACCTCGGCGGCGCCGCGGTCGATCGCCTTGGCCGGCACGTGGTGCGCCTCGTCGAACACGTACACCGTCTCGGCCGGCTTGGGCAGGATCACGCCGCCCCAACCCTCGTCCTCGCCGGGCATGGTCAGGTCGGCCAGCACCAGGTCCTGGTTGGCCACGATCAGTTCGGCATCGGCCACGGCGCGGCGCGCGGCGAAGAACGGGCAATTCATGAAATGGACGCACTTGCGCCCGGTGCAGCCGCCCGCGCTGGTGGTGAGCATCGGCCGCAGCAGGTCGCCGACCGGCTCGGGCGCGGCGTCCATGTCGCCGTTCCACTCGCTGCGCTCGAACGCGCCGGCCAGCTTGGCCAGCGCCTGCTTGTCGCGTTCGGCCGGCGGCCGGGACCACAACGCCAAATCCGCGTCGAAACCCAGGCCGAGCTGGCTGGCCTCCGCACCCATGCTCTGGCGCGCCATCGCCAGGTTGCGCGGGCACAGGTAGCGGCCGCGGCCCTTGGCCAGCGCCACCTTGACCTCGTGCCCGGAAAGCTTCAGGTACAGCGGGATGTCGCGCTCGACCAGCTGTTCCTGCAGCGCCACCGTGGCGGTGGCGATCAGCAGTTTTTTCTTCTGTGCGCGGGCCACCTCCATGCCGGCGATCAGGTAGGCCATCGACTTGCCGGTGCCGGTGGGGGCCTCGATCGCGGCCGCGCCGCCTTCGCTGGCCAGCGCCTTGGCCACTTCGGCGATCATCCGCCCCTGCGCGGCGCGGGGGCGGAAGCCGGGCAGGCCTTCCTTCAGGCGCGCGTAGGCGGCGCGGATCGCGTCCTTGGTGGCATCGGTGAGCATCGTGCGATTCTAGCCCGGGGGGAAGGCTGCCGCCGGCTGCTTGCGCGGCGTGCACGCGGCTAAAGATAGGTTCGTTCCGGTCGATCTTGTGGTAAGCATCAGGCTGGCGGGAAGGGGGAAACGGCAATTCCATGAAACGGCGCTGTTGCCATGCGTGGGCGCATGGCCGGATCGCTTGCCACGGCAAGCGGTCGGGTCGACACGGAGCGCGCGCATGAACCTGCCCCGCGCCACGCCCCTGCAGCCGTTCCGGCACGATCAGGCCGCCTGGCTGGCCCGGCTGGTCGATGCGGCCACGCCGGCCGGCGTCGCCGCGGTGATCGCCGCGTTCGCCCAGTCGCTTGCCGGCTGCCGCGACGCCGCGGTGGTCTGGTCCAGCAGTGGCCGGCCATGGGCCTACAGCGGAAGCGACCGGGCGCCGGACCCGGAGCGCATCGATCGCGCCCAGGATCTGCTGGCCGGCACCGCGTACGACGTGGCCCGGGAAGGCTGCCAGCTGGTGGTGCGGCTGGTGCCGCCCGATCACGCGATGCTGCTGCTGGAACTGGAATGCGAGCAGCGCAGCGAGCCGCTGCAGGCGCAGCTCGAACCGTTCCTGGCGATGGCCGCGCCGCATCTGCAGCGCGTGCTGAAGCTGACCGAGCTGGAGAATTCGCACACCCAGCTGGTGCGTTCCGAGGCGCTGCAGCGGGCGCTGTTCGCCATCGCCGACCTGTCCGGTTCCGAGCTGGACATGACGGACATGCTCAAGCGCATCCACGACATCATCTGCACGCTGATGTACGCGGAGAACTTCTTCCTCGTGCGCCGCGATCTGCAGCGGGACACGATCCGTTTCCTCTACTACGCCGACGCCAAGGACACCGACGCCCCCGATACCAGCGAAGACCTGCCGCTGGAGAGCCTGCGCAACTCGCTCACCTGGCACCTGCTGACCGGCGGCAAGGCACTGCGCGGCAGCCACGAGCAGCTGCGCGAGCAGGTCAGCGGCACCTTCGCCCCCTCCGGCCCCGACAGCGTGGACTGGCTCGGCGTACCGATGCTGCGCGATGGCCAGGCGCATGGCGCGCTGGTGGTGCAGAGCTACCAGCCGGGCATCGGTTTTTCCGACGACGATCGCGCGCTGCTCGAGTTCGTCGGCAACCACGTGCTCACCGCGCTGGAGCGCAAGCAGAGCAAGGACGAGCTGGAGGAACGCGTGCTTCTGCGCACGCGGGAACTGGCCGCCGCCAACCGCGGGCTGCAGCAGGAAGTGCTCGAGCGCCAGCGCGCCGAACGCCTGCAGGCCACGCTGTTCCATCTTGCGCAGCTGGCTACCGCCGACATCGACGAAAGCGAGTTCTACCAGCGCACGCACGCGGTGGTCGGCGAGCTGATCAACGCGGAGAACTTCTTCATCGCGCTGATCTCGGACGATCGCAAGAACCTGGTGTTTCCCTATTACGTCGACGCCGGCGTGCGCAAGGCGCAGGAGCGTCCGCTGGGGCGCGGCCTGAGCGAGTACGTGTTGCGCGCCGGGCAACCGCTGCTGGCCTTCCTCGAGGACACCGTGGCGCTGGCCGGGCAGGGCGAGATCGACCTGGTGCGCGTGGGCCGCCCGGCGGTGTGCTGGCTGGGCGTGCCGCTGCGGGTCGACGAGGAGGTGATCGGCCTGGTCACCGTGCAGAGCTACACACCCTCCGTCGACTACGACCAGGCCGACCAGGAGCTGCTCACCTTCGCCGCCCTGCAGATCGCCAACAGCATCCATCGCCGCCGTGCCGCCGCCTCGCTGCAGCGCGCCTACGCGGAACTCGAGCTGCGCGTGGCCGAGCGCACCTCCGAGCTGCGCCAGGAGATCGCCGAGCGCGAGCGCGTGCAGCACCAGCTTCGCCACGAGGTGATGCATGACGCGCTCACCGGCCTGCCCAACCGCGGTTTCCTGCGCGACCGGCTCGAACGCGTGCTGGGCATCCTGCAGCGCGAGCCGGGCCGGCGCTGCGCGCTGCTGTACCTGGACGTGGACCGCTTCAAGGTCATCAACGACAGCCTCGGCCACCTGGCCGGCGATGCCTTCCTGCAGGAGATCGCCCGCCGCCTGCACGGCTGCGTGCGCGAGCCGGACGTGGTGGCGCGGCTGTCCGGCGACGAGTTCGCGATCCTGCTGGAGGACGTGGAGATCCCCGCCGCCGCGGTAGCGGTGGCCCAGCGCGTGCTCGACGTGCTGAGCGTGCCGATGCAGGTTGCCGGGCGCGAACTGGCGCCTTCGGCCAGCATGGGCATCGCCATCGGCGACAGCACCTACGCCACCGCCGACGAGGTGCTGCGTGATGCGGATATCGCGCTGTACCGCGCCAAGGAGCAGGGCCGCAATCGTTACGAGATGTTCGACGAGACCCTGGCCAAGAACGTCATCGACGTGCTGACCATGGAAGGCGAGCTGCGCCAGGCGCTGCAGCGCGACGAGTTCGAGCCCTACCTGCAGCCGTTCTGCCGGCTCGGGGACGGCGCGGTGGTCGGTTACGAGGCGCTGCTGCGCTGGAACCACCCGGAACTGGGCGTGCTCGGGCCGGCCGATTTCCTGAAGGTGGCGCAGGACAGCGGGCACATCGAAACGATCGACTGGCGGCTGTTCGAACGCGGCTGCGAGCGCTTCCTGCAACTGGCGGACGAAGACACCTTCCTGACCTTCAACGTCTCGGCGCTGCACCTGCGCCACGGCGACTTCGACACGCGCCTGGTGCAGCTGCTGGAGCGCACCGGGCTGCCGCCGTGGCGGCTGATCGTGGAGGTCACCGAAGGGTCGCTGCTGGACAACCCCGAGCAAGTACGCGCCATGCTCGAGCGGCTGCGCGCGATCGGCGTGGGCGCCGCGCTGGACGATTTCGGCACCGGCTATTCCTCGCTGAGCTACCTGCACTCGCTGCCGCTGCGCATGCTCAAGATCGACCGCGCGTTCGTGCACGCGTTGGGCGAGGACGAACACACCACCGCCATCACCGTGGTCGCCGCGATCCTGGCGCTGGCCCGCGCGCTGGGCATCCAGGTGATCGCCGAGGGCATCGAGACGCCGGCGCAGCGGCAGGCATTGCTGAACATGGGCTGCGAGCTGGGCCAGGGCTACCTGCTCGGGCGCCCGGCGCCGATCGGGAAGTGGTTGGCACGCGAGCACGACGCGGAGTGAAGCCCCGGGCGTAGCGGGATGTCGCGCTCCGCCCGTACCCTCTCCCGCCCTCGACGGGCGCCCTCTCCCGGGGGGAGAGGAAACCGCTATGCGACGCCCGTGATATCCCGCGCCACCGCCTCTGCCACGCGGATGCCATCGACCGCGGCCGACAGGATGCCGCCGGCATACCCAGCCCCTTCGCCGGCCGGAAACAGCCCGCGCGTGTTGAGGCTCTGGTAGTCGCCCTCGTTGCGCCGCACCCGCACCGGCGAGGACGTACGCGTCTCCACTCCGGTCAGCAACGCATCGTGCATGGCGAACCCGCGGATCTGCCGGTCGAACAGCGGCAGCGCCTCGCGGATGGCGCCGATGGCGTAGCCGGGCAGGGCCGTGGCCAGGTCGGTCAGATGCACGCCCGGCTTGTACGAAGGCAACACCTCGCCCAGCGTCTGCGAGGGCCGTCCGGCCAGGAAATCGCCCACGCGCTGCGCTGGGGCGCTGTAGTTGCCGCCGCCCATGGCGAACGCATGCGACTCCCAATGCCGCTGCAACGCGATGCCGGCCAGCGGACCGTCGCCGTAGGGCGCGAAATCCTCCGGCACGATGCCGCAGACGAGCGCGGCGTTGGCGTTGCGCTCGTTGCGCGAATACTGGCTCATGCCGTTGGTCACCACACGCCCCGGCTCGGAGGTGGCAGCCACCACGGTGCCGCCGGGGCACATGCAGAAGCTGTACACCGAACGACCGCTCTGGCCGGCCTTGTTGCCGTGGTGGACCAGCTTGTAGTCGGCCGCGCCGAGGATCGGATGGCCCGCCTGCGGGCCGAACCGCGCACGGTCGATCACCGATTGCGGGTGCTCGACGCGGAAGCCGATCGAGAACGGCTTGGCTTCCAGGTACACCCCGCGCGCGTGCAACATCTCGAAGGTGTCGCGCGCGCTGTGGCCGACCGCCAGCACGACGTGGTCCGTGCGCAACTCGCCGCCGCCGGCCAGCCGCACACCGCGCACGTGGCGCGCGCCGGCCGTGTCGGTGTCGACCAGCAGGTCTTCCACGCGCTGGCTGAAGCGGATCTCGCCGCCCAGCGACTCGATCGTCGCGCGCATGGTCTCCACCATTGTCACCAGCCGGAAGGTGCCGATGTGCGGCTTGCTGACGTAGAGGATCTCCTCCGGCGCGCCGGCCTTGACGAACTCGGTCAGCACCTTGCGGCCGTGGTGGTGCGGGTCGGAGATCTGGCTGTGCAGCTTGCCGTCGGAAAAGGTGCCCGCGCCACCCTCGCCGAACTGCACGTTCGACTCCGGATGCAGTTCGCGCTTGCGCCACAGGTCCCAGGTATCTTTGGTGCGCTCGCGCACGGCCTTGCCGCGATCGAGCACGATCGGCCGGAAGCCCATCTCGGCCAGGATCAGCGCGGCAAAGATGCCGCACGGGCCGAAGCCGACCACCACCGGGCGATGCGCCAGCTGCTCCGGCGCCCGCGCGACCGGGTGATAGCTCGTGTCCGGCGTCGGCTGCACGTGGTGGTCATCGGCGAAGCGCGCCAGTAACGCGGCCTCGTCGGCCACGTCCACGTCCAGCGTGTAGATCAGCGCGATCGCGCCGCGCTTGCGCGCGTCGTAGCCGCGGCGGAACACGCTGTAGTCATGCAGCGATGCGGCCGGCAGCTTCAAGCGCGCGAGGATCGCTGACGCCAGCGCCTCGGGCGGGTGGTCGAGCGGCAGCTTGAGGTCGGTCAGTCGCAGCATGGGCTCGCAGGACGTTGGCTGGCACGGGCATGACGCCCGGCTGCGTATTGTCCTTGCGGCGACGGCGCCGGGACAAGGTGCAAGGGGGCGGACCCGCAACACGCCTCCGTAGGGTGGGCTTCAGCCCACCGGCCTCGTGGCGGGAAGCGGTGGGCTGAAGCCCACCCTACGACTGCCCCGGCGCAGTGACGCGTTGCGCCACTTACGCGGCGAGGATGGTCAGGAATTGCTCGCCGGTGGCCTGCGGGTGCAGCAACACCACGCGCGAGCCGTACTTGCGCGCGGCGGGCGTGCACAACTGGCCGTCCTCGGTGACGACCGCCATGGGCGTGGGCTGGCTGGGCTCGCGCCGGCGCCGGTAGACCAGCCCGTGTTGCGGGCCGCCGGCGATGATGCATTCGTAGAAGCTGTCCATGGATCTGCTCGATGGGTTGGAACTCGCGCAGGGACAAGCAGGGCGCGCGCCATCGGGCGACGTCGAATGTGCGGCCGGTCACGCTTCGCGACGTGCCGGAAAACCGGCGCATCGCTTGCGTTCAGCCAGGCGCGACGGCGGGCCGTCGCGCCCGCTTCGTTTACTGCTGGGCGCCGGCCACGAAGTCGGTCTTGCCCAGCTCCGCGCCGGCCTCGCGCAGGATCACGTAGGTGGTCGTGCAGTGGAAATACAGGTTCGGGATCAGGAAGGTGAACAGGTAATCCTGGCCGCTGAAATCCAGCTCGCCGTTGCGCATCTTCAGATGGATCGCCCGCGCCTCGCTGCCGTCGATCTGGCCGGAGTCGAAACCCTGGATGTACTCGATCACGCGGTGGATGCGCGCATGCAGCTGTTCCAGCGTGGTCTCGTTGTCCTCGAACGAGGCCGGCTCCACGCCGGCCAGCCGGGCGGTGCCACGCGCAGCCATGTCGCAGGCGATCTGCACCTGCTTGGCCAGCGGCAGCATGTCCGGGATCAGGCGGGTGCCCAGCAGCACCTCGTCAGTGACGCCCTTGGCCTTGGCGTGCGCCTCGCCCTTGCGCAGCACGTGCGCCAGGTTGGACAGCGCGCGTACGAACACGGGAACGGAAGCCTGGTACATGGAAAGCGACATGGAAAACTCCAGCGTCAGTGGGAAGGATCCTGGGGCAGCGGCGCGGGCGAGCCGGCCGGTTCGGCCAGTGGCACGGTACGCGCGGTGACCCGCGCCGCGATCACCGCGCCGATGGCCAGCATCACTGCCGACAACACGAAGGCCAGCCCCGGCAGGTGCACCGGCGAGGCGGGCGCGATCGAGAAGGCGAACACCTGCGCAAACAGGTACGGGCCGAAGATGCCGGCGAAACTGCCCAGGCTGGTGATCGCGCCCTGCAGGCGGCCCTGCTCGGACGGATCGACCTGGTGGGTCATGATCGCCTGGATCGGCGGCCCGGACAGGCTCCACAGCGCCATCAGCGGGATGCCGGCGAGAAACACCCAGCCCTGGCCGGCCACGCCCATCAGCAGAAAGGCGCCGACGCCGCAGAGCAACCCGGCCAGCAGCACCCGCCGCTCGCCGAAGCGTGGCGTCAGCCGGCCGGTGAGGAAGGCCTGCACCGAGCCGTCGCAGGCGCCCACCAGCATCAGCACGAAGCCGACCGCCTGCGGGCCCCAGCCGTAGCGGTAGTCGGCGTACAGCACGAAGGTGGTCTGCAGCACGTAGTGCGCGAGATAGACCAGGAACATCACCACGCCCAGGCCGAGCACCTGCGGGTAGCGCCGTAGCAGCTTGAGCGAACCCAGCGGATGCGCGCTGTGCAGTTCGAAGCGCGGCGTGCGGCGTTCCTTCGGCAGCGACTCGGGCAGGATGAAAAAGCCGTACAGGAAGTTGCACAGCGCCAGCGCGCCGGCCACCCAGAACGGCAGTCGCAGCGAGATGTCGCCGAGGAATCCGCCCAATCCCGGCCCGACGATGAAGCCCAGCCCGAACGCGCCGCCCAGCACGCCATAGGCCGCGGCGCGCTTCTCCTTCGGCGTGATGTCGGCGATGTAGGCGTTGGCGGTGGTGAAGCTCGCCGCGGTCATGCCGAGCAGCGCCCGACTGACGAACAGCAGCCACAGCGTGGGCGCCAGCGCCAGCACCACGAAGTCGAGCGCCAGGCCGAGGTTGGAGATCAGGATCACCGGCCGCCGCCCGAACCGGTCCGACAGCGCGCCCTGCACCGGCGAGAACGCGAACTGCACTACCGCGAACACGGTGGAGAACACGCCCACCCACCAGGCGGCCTCCGCGATGCCGCCGCCGGCCAGCTGCTCGATCAGGTGCGGCAGCACGGGTATGACGATGCCGAATGCCAGCATGTCCAGCAGCACCGTGACGAAGATGAAGGCCACCGCCGCGCGGCGGCGGCTGTCGCTCAGTTCGGTGTGGGTCGGGTCCATGCGCGGGCCGGGGCGGACGAAGCGCGCACGATAGCGCATCGATGCGCGGCCATTGCTGCACCCCGCGCAACGTCCCATGTCCCCGCGCGCCGCAATGCAGTCGTAGGGTGGGCTTCAGCCCACCATTGGGCACGGTGGGCTGAAGCCCACCCTACGTTTCAGCGGGGCGGTTGCGCGAGTTCGCGCGCGTCGAGATAGCCGTCGCGGTCCCGGTCCATGCGCCGGAACTGCGCCCGCACGTCGGTCTGGAACGCGACCAGCGTACGCGGCGTGCGGCGCGGCCCGGCAGGCAGCTCGGCCGCATCGAGCACGCCATCGCCGTTGGCGTCCATGCGCAGGAAACCGGTGCTCAGGTAGTCGACGTACTCCTGCACGCCGATGCGCCCGTCGCCGTCATGGTCGAACAAGGTCAGGTAGGCCGACGTCGTGGCCGGGTAATCGGCCGCCTCGGCGGCGGTGCCGAGCAGGGCGAGTGAAAGAAGCAGGCAACGCATCGGCGCATTGGAGCACAGCCGCGGCCCGGTCAGGCCGGACACGCCGCGCCGGCTACCCGGTTGCGACCGGCGCGCTTGGCCTCGTACAGCGCGCGGTCGGCGCGGCGCACCAGCGCGTCGGCGTTGGCATCGGTGCCTTCGCGCGCCGCCACGCCGATCGACACGGTAATGGCCTGCGCCAGTCCGTCGAACTCCAGCGGCAACGAAGCGACGTGCGCGCGCAGGTCTTCGGCCAGGGCGGCCGCCGCCGCCAGGCCGGTATGCGGCAGCAGCACCAGGAACTCCTCGCCGCCGATCCGGCCGAGCAGGTCGCCCGGCCGCAGCCGTGTGCCCAGGCAGCGGGCCAGCGCCGCCAGCACGCGGTCGCCACCGGCGTGGCCGTGCCGGTCGTTGATCGCCTTGAAGTGATCCGCGTCGAGCATCAGCACGGCCAGCCCGTGCGGGTCATCGAACCGTTGCCGCGCCGCCTCGTCCAGTCCGAGCCGGTTGAGCGTGCCGGTGAGCGGGTCGGTGCGCGCGAGCCGGCGCAGGTCGGCCTGCGCGAACTCGTTGTACATCAGCAGGAAGGCGATGCTGGCGACCACCGGCTCGATCGCGCTGTAGAGCATGTTGACCACGTTGCCGGGCGTGGGCACCAGGTGGCCCGGCTGCAGCGCGGCGTCGCCGTGCAGCTCGTGCAGGCGCAGGTACCACGCCACGGCGGCCGCCACCAGCACCAGCAGCATCACCCGTTGCGCGATGGAACCGCCCGCCCGCAGCGCATGGCGCAACGGCCAGGCCAGCAGCGCCGAATAGGCGGCCACCATCAGCGCGGCCAGGTCCACCCGCATGCGGTAGTCCGGCTGCACCACGCCAAACCAGACGATGCCCAGCCAGATCACCACACCGATTGCCAGCAGCCACCGGCGGCGCTGGGGCACGCCCAGCAGCAGGCGCAGCGCGCGCGTGGTCTCGGCATAGGAGGCGATCAACACGCCATTGGCCAGCACGATCGACAGCCAGTCGCTGACCTGGCCGCGCAGCGCGGCCAGGATCCAGCCCAGCGCCTGCAACAGCAGCACCACGCCCCAGATGCGCAGGCTGGTGCGCGCGACGCCGGTGTAGGCGCGCGTGGCGACCAGCAGCAGCGGCGCGAGCAGTAGCGCCTGCAGGGCGCCGAGCAGGGCCAGGGTGGCAAGGTCCAGATGCAAAGCGGTGATCGGACGGCGCGCCGGGGTGGCGACGCGCCTTAATCGGCCGCCCGCGGAAAAACTTCAGCGCGCGCCGTGGATGCCTATGAACTGCAGGAATTCGGCGCGGGTGCGGGCGTCGTCGCGGAAGGCGCCCAGCATCTGGCTGGTCACCATCGACACGCCGCGCTTGTGCACGCCGCGGGTCGTCATGCACTCGTGGCTGGCGTCGATCACCACCGCCACGCCGGCCGGGCGCAGGTGTTCCTGGATGCAATGAGCGATTTGCGCGGTGAGCTTCTCCTGCACCTGGAAGCGGCGTGCGTAGCCATCGACCACGCGGGCGAGCTTGCTGATGCCGACCACGCGGTTGGTCGGCAGGTAGCCCACGTGCGCGCGGCCGATGATCGGCGCCATGTGGTGCTCGCAGTGGCTTTCGAACTCGATGTCGCGCAACACCACCATCTCGTCGTAGCCCTCGACCTCCTTGAAGGTGCGCTTGAGGAACTCGGCCGGGTCGTCGGCGTAGCCGGAAAACCAGTCGCGGTAGGCCTTGGTCACGCGGCGCGGCGTGTCCAGCAGGCCTTCGCGCGAAGGGTCCTCGCCGGCCCAGCGCAGCAGCGTGCGCACGGCCTCCTCGGCCTGGGCCTGGGTGACGTCGTTGGGGGTGCCGGGGTCGCTCATGCGGGTGCCTTTGGGCCAGGGGAGTGGCTTGCCACCGGAGTGGCGTTCGCAGCAATCCAGTGTAGCGGCGCTGTCAAGCCGGCGGCCGGAGGGGTGTGCAAAGCGCCGGGCGCAGGACGAACGTAATGTTGACAGTACACAATGTCATGTGTAGCTTACATTCCGAATCTGGAGCGATGCCATGAAACGATCCCTGCGCTACGCCGTGCTGGTCCCGCTGTCGGTGCTCGCGTTCTATGTGTTGTTCGTGCTGCCGGACGTGGACCTGGGCTGGCCGGGTGGGCTGGCCGTGCTGGTCGGCGCCTGGGTGGTCTGGTACCTGCTGTGGGCGACCTGGCAAAGCCCGGCGGCGAATGCCGGCGAGGCGGTGGCCGCCATCTCGCCCGGCGAGCAGCGCGCGTGGATCGGACTGATGTTCACTCTGGCGATCCTGCTCTATTTCGGGCTGCGCGCCCCGCAGATGGTTGCCGCGGATGGCGGCCGGGCGCCGGAGGCGGGCGCGATCGGCGGGCACATCGCGATGCTGGTGATCGCCTGGCTGGTGGTGATGCAGGTGCTGCGCCAGCGCTGGCGCGACAAGGTGCAGGCGGACGAGCGCGACCGCGCCATCCAGGCGCGTGCCACCGAGTGGGCGCGCAGCGGGCTGGCCATCTTCGTCATCGCGCTGGCGGTGACGTTCGCTTTTTCGCCGGTCGACCGGCTGGCCTGGGCAAAGCCGATGACCCTCTCCAACCTGTTGATGGCCGGGCTGATCGGCTCGTGCCTGCTCGAGTACCTGGTGACCGGGCTCGCGTACTGGCGCGACCGGCATTGAGCGCGACCGGCACCCCGATCACCAACGCCATCCGCCGGCTGCGTTTCGAGCACGGCGAGATGACCCAGCAGGCGCTGGCCGATGCCTGCGGCATCACCCGGCAGACGGTGATCGCGCTGGAGGGCGGCAAGTACGCGCCGTCGCTGGAACTGGCCTTCCGCATCGCGCGCACGTTCGGCGCGGGGCTGGAGGATGTGTTCCAGTGGAAGGAATGACAAATTCCGGCCTGCCGGGTACCGGTCTGTTTCCAGGTTGTCTGTAGGGGCCCACAAGTGGGCTCCTACAAGGGGGCGGCGGGCCTGGCTAGACGGTGTCTTCCTCGACGTCGTCGCTCACTTCCGCCGCCACGCCCAGCAACTCCTCCGTGACGTCGCCCGAGAGCGTCTCCACGCCCCGCAGCTTGCGTTCGATCGCACGCGTGCGCACACCGGTCGCGTCGATGTGCTTGCCGGCTTCGTCCAGCTTCTTCTTGACCTTGTCCAGCACGTCGCCGAACTTGCCGAACTCGGTCTTCACCGCGCCCAGGATGCTCCACACCTCCGAACTGCGCTTGGCGATGGCCAGCGTGCGGAAGCCCATCTGCAGGCTGTTGAGCAGGGCGCTGAGCGTGGTCGGCCCGGCCACCACCACGCGGTGCTCGCGCTGCAGCAGCTCGAACAGGCCGGGGCGGCGGATCACCTCGGCGTACAGGCCTTCGGTGGGCAGGAACAACACGGCGAAATCGGTGGTGTGCGGCACCGACACGTATTTGCTCTTGATCCGCTTGGCTTCCTCGCGCACGCGCAGTTCCAGCGCCCGCCCGGCCACCATCGCGGCCTCAGCGTCAGCCAGTTCCTGCGCTTCGAGCAGGCGCTGGTAATCCTCCACCGGAAATTTCGCGTCGATCGGCAGGTACAACTGCTCGGCATCACCCTGGCCGGGCATGCGGATGGCGAATTCGACGCGCTCGTTGCTGCCGGGCACGGTGATCACGTTGGACTCGTACTGCTCGGCCGTGAGCAACTGCTCGAGCAACGCCGCCAGCTGCACCTCGCCCAGGATGCCGCGGCTCTTGACGTTGGTGAGCACGCGCTTGAGGTCGCCCACGCCGCTGGCCAGGCTCTGCATCTCGCCGAGACCGCGCTGCACCGCCTCGAGCCGCTCGGACACCAGCTGGAAGGACTGGCCCAGGCGCGTCTCCAGCGTGCTCTGCAGCTTCTCGTCGACGGTGGCGCGCATCTGCTCCAGCTTGGCCGCGTTGTCCTGCTGGATCGCGCCGAGCTTGGCCTCCAGCGTGGCGCGCACCTCGCCCATCCGTTTTTCGTTGTCGGCGGTGAGCGCGGCCAGGCGTTGCTGCTGTTGCTCGCTGACGCGGTTGAGCGTGAGGGTGACTTCCTCGCGGCTCTTGCGGGCGTCGTCAGTCAGCCGCTGGGCCAGCGCCTGCAGGCCGGCATCGGTGCGCGCGGTGAGGCCGTCCAGGCGCTGGCCGAAGCCGTCGATGCGCTCGGCCTGCTGGCGCGACATGCCGCCGAGCTGCTCGGCGACGTGGTTGCGGAAGCGGTCGAAGCCCTGCTGCAGCTCCTCGCGGCCGGCGCGCTGTTCCTCGCGCAGTGCGCGCTGCAAACGTTCGCCGTCGTCCTTGATCGCATCCAGGCGAACGGTCAGGCCGCTGTCGGCGCGGCCGCGGCGCAGCAGCACCAACTGCAGCGCGAGGATGGCCACGGCGGCCAGAAGCAGGAGAACAAGGATGACGTCGGCAAAAGGCATGGCGGGTTCCGGCAAGTTACCCGCCCAGTTTACGCGCTGGCGTCTCGCCTGCCGCGACGCGACGGACGCAGGCGTTGCCGCAGGAAGCGCAGCGTGGCCTGTTCGAGCTGGCGCGGATGGCCCGCGCAGACCGGGCTGATCGCGCGGTGCAGGCTGCCGTCCTGCCAGCCTTCGAACACCTGCGGATGGATGTAGGACTTGCGGCACACGGCCGGCGTATTGCCGAGCACCCCGGCCACCTGCTTGACCGCGGTCATCAGCGCGTGGCGGCGGGCGCGCTCGCCGCCGGTCTCCGGCAGCGGCGTACAGGCGAGCACGCCGGCGGCCTGCGCGGTGCCGCCCCAGGTACGGAAATCCTTGGCGCTGAAGTCCTCGCCGCAGACCGCGTGCAGGTACTCGTTGACCATGCCCGAATCGACGCTCTGGCGCGCGCCCTCGTCATCCAGGTACTGGAACAGCCGCTGCCCGGGCAGGTGCTGCACGCGGCGCACGATGCGCGCCAGCCGGCGGTCGTCCAGCTCGACCTCCTGTTCCTGCCCGCTCTTGCCGCGAAAGCAGAAGCGCAGGCGTCCGCGCACCACGCGCACGTGGCGCGAGCGCAGCGTGGTCAGACCGTAGCTGTGGTTGTCGCGCGCATAGGCCTCGTTGCCCACGCGGATCAGCGTCTCGTCCAGCAACCGCACCAGCAGCGCCAGCACCTTCTCGCGCGGCAGCCCGGCGCGCGCCAGGTCCTGGCGGACGCGCCGGCGCAGTTTCGGCAAGGCCGCACCGAAGGCCAGCAGGCGATCGAACTTGCCGTGGTCGCGCTGCGTGCGCCAGTCCGCGTGGTAGCGGTACTGCTTGCGACCGCGCGCGTCGCGCCCGGTGGCCTGCAGGTGGCCATCCGGGCTGGGGCAGATCCACACGTCCCGGTACGCCGGCGGGATCGCCAGCGCGCGGATGCGCGCCAGCTCCGCGCGGTCGGCCAGCGGCTGGCCGTCGGCATCGAGGTAGCTGAAGCCCTTGCCCCGGCGCAGCCGGCGGATGCCCGGTTGCGCATCGCTGACATAGACCAGCCCGGCCGCGCGCGCTTGCGCACGCAGGGCGGGATCGGGGGCGCTCGGAAGGCTGCTCATCGCCTGCGAGTGTGGCGGTGGCCTCGATCAAGGCCGCGTGCAGGCGGCTTTGCACCATGCCTGCTGCCCATCGGCGCCAACGGGCGCATGATGGGCCGGTGGTCCGGGCACGGGAGCGGAACATGGAACACGCATACGACTATCTGATCGTCGGCGGTGGCATGGCCGGCGACGCGGCGGCCAAGGCGATCCGCGCCGCCGACGCGACGGCATTCATCGGCCTGGTCGGCGCGGAAACCTCGCCGCCCTACCAGCGGCCACCCTTGTCCAAGGCGTTGTGGAAGGGCGACACGGCGCTCGATTCGGTCGACCTGGGCACCGCCGCCACCGGCGCCGTGCTGCACCTGGGGCGCCGTGTGACGTCGCTGGACCCGGCCGCCCGCCGCGTGCGCGACGAGCGCGGCGACAGCTACGGCTACCGCCGGCTGCTGCTGGCTACCGGCGCCACGCCACGGCGGTTGCCGTTCGCCGCCGGCGACCGGTTGATCCACTACCGCACCGTCGACGATTACCGCCGGCTGCGCCGCTACGCGGTGGCCGGCGCGCACGTCGCGGTGATCGGCGGCGGCTTCATCGGCAGCGAGCTGGCCGCTTCGCTCGCGGGTGTCGGTTGCAAGGTGAGCATGCTGTTCCCGGGCGAGTCGATCGGCAGCGGGCGCTATCCGCCGACTCTGGCGGCATTCCTGGACGATTACTACCGTGGGCGGGGCGTGGATCTGCTGGCTGGCGTCAAGGTGGTCGACGGCCGCGCCGACGACACCGGCGTCGAGCTGGTGTTGTCCGATGGCCGCCACTTGCGCGTGGACGCGGCGGTGGCCGGGCTCGGCGTGACGCCGGACACCGCGCTGGCCGAGCACGCCGGCCTGGCCGTGGCCGATGGCGTGGTGGTCGACGCGCAGCTGCGCACCAGCGACCCGGATATCTGGGCCGCCGGCGATCTGGCCAACTTCTTCAATCCTTCGCTCGGCCGCCGGCTGCGCGTGGAACACGAGAACGCGGCGGTGGAGATGGGCGCGCACGCCGGCCGCGCGATGGCGGGCGCGGGCGGGGACTACACCACCCTGCCGTACTTCTACTCGGACCTGTTCGACCTTGGCTACGAGGCCGTCGGCCTGCTCGATGCGCGGCTACAGGTGGTCGAGGACTGGAGCGAGCCGCATCGCAAGGGCGTCGTCTACTACCTCGAGGGCGGCCGCGTGCGCGGCGTCCTGCTGTGGAACGTCTGGGACCAGGTGGATGCCGCCCGCGCGCTGATCGCGCAGCCGGGGCCGTTCGACGCGGCGTCGCTGCGCGGGCGCATCCCGCACGATGGCTGAACGGGCGACTTTCCTCCCCCGCCCCGGCCCAGCTGCGTAGGGTGGGCTTCAGCCCACCGCCGGCCCGAGCGGGCCTCCCGGCGGGCGTGTTGGTGGGCTGAAGCCCACCCTACGAGAGCCTCGTCGGGAGGCGGTCATTCCACCCGGCAGAACACCGCCTTGAGGTAGCGGCCTTCGGGCACGTCGGCGCGCACCGGATGGTCGGCGCCGGCACCGGCCACCTGCAGCACCTGGATCTCGCGCCCGGCGTTGAGCGCCACGCGGCGCAGCATCTCCAGGAAATCCGCCTCCGCTACCAGGCCCGTGCACGAGCAGGTCAGCAGCAGGCCGCCGGGTGCGATCACGTCCAGCGCCAGGCGGTTCATCGCGAAGTACTTCTTCAGCGCGTCGAACACCTTGCTGCGGTCGCGGGTGAGCTTGGCCGGATCGAGGATCACCGCGTCGTAGCGCTCGCCACGCGCGGCCGCCTGGCGCAGCCAGTCGAAGATATCGGCCTGCTGGAAGTCGACCTCGAGCCGGTTGGCCGCGGCGTTGGCGCGGGCGATGTCCAGGATGCCGGCATCCATGTCCACACCGGTCGCCTCTCGCGCGCCGGCGGCCATCGCGTGTACCGCGAAACCACCCGCATTGCAGCACAGGTCAAGCACGCGCCGGCCGCGGGCCAGCTCGGCAAAGCGGCGGCGGTTCTCGCGCTGGTCGGCGAAGAAGCCGGTCTTGTGGCCGTAGCCGGGAGCGGCGTGGAAGGCCAGTCCGTGCTCGTGCACTTCGACCGGTGCCGGCGGCTCCGAGCTGCGGCAGTCGAACGATTCCTGCTTCTGCACGTGGCTCTCGGCGAACCAGTACAGCCGCGCGCCGGGGAAGTGCTCGAGCAGCGCGGCGTGGATCGCCTCGCGGAATTTCCACATGCCGGCGGCGAAGTATTCGATCACCAGGATGTCCGCGTAGCGGTCCACCACCAGGCCGGACAGGCCGTCGCCCTCGCTGTGCACCACGCGCCAGGCATCGCTGGTGCGGTCCAGTTGCAGCAGTTCGCGGCGCAGTTGCACGGCGCGCGCGATGCGTGCGGCGATCCACTCGGCGTCGACCGCCTCTTCCGGGTCGTTGCTAAGCAGCCGCAGCGCGATGCGCGCATGGCCGTTCCAGAAGCCGCGGCCGACGAAGCGGTCCTTGCTGTCGACCACCTCGACCACGCTCCCCGGCGGCAGCCGCGATTCGGGCTTGTAGACCTGCGCCGACCACACCCAGGGATGGCCGGGCGCGCGGTCGGATTTGAGACGGATGCGCGGCAGCGCGACGGGGTCATGCGGGGAGGGGACGTTCATCGCGACATGATAGCCGGCGTCGCTACCCCCCTGTAGGAGCGCACTTGTGCGCGACCGCCATGCCCGTCGGCGAGGAGCTGCGGCGTTGCCTCTGACCACGTAGGGTGTACGGCAAGGGGCGGTGGGCTGAAGCCCACCCTACGGGTTCCGGGCTAGCGCAGCTTCAACACCAGCCACGACACCACCGCCAGAAGGTTCACGCCGATGCGCGACACCGACGGCCCGGCTACCGCCAGCATGAAACCCTGCGTGCCGAAGCTCCAGTCCAGCCACGGCCGCGCCAGGTGCAAGGTGGTGTGGACGTTGAGGTACGCACCGGCATGCAGCGCGTAGCTGAAAACCGGCGTGGCGATCAGCGGCAGTTGCAGCAACTGCGCCACGCGCGAGAACGCCACGCCGCGATCGCTGCCCTCGACCAGCCACACGCCGGCGACCAGCACGAAGCCGAAAGCGGCCAGCGCCAGCAGCGCATGCAGGGTGTCGTAGGTCGAGCCCATCGCCAGCACGCGCCGCAGCGCACCGGCGGCGCCGTACAGGCCACCGGCGATTTCGAGGATGCCGATGAGGCGGAAAAGGATGTTGCGCACGGGCGGTACCTGCCTGGAAAGCGCGCAGCATAGCGCGAGCTGGCTGCGCTATTCCGCCGATTCCGGCGCGTCGCGTGGCAACATCGGCGGCAAGGCTGCGGGCGCCCGGCCGACACTAGAAGGCAGCCAGCACCAGCAGTCGGACCCCGGCGAGAATCCTTCCGGACCATCGACCGAACGCACCGTCCACTGGAATTCCGCGGCCGGCCGGCAACCGTCAGGGCGTGTCGGCCAGCTCATGCAGGTCGGCGACATGCTGTTCCCACCAGCGGGGCTCGGCGGCGAACGGGAACGCGGCGGGGAAGGCGGGGTCGGCCCAGCGCTGGGCGATCCAGCCGGCATGGTGGACCTGGCGCATCGCGCGCAGCGCGGGCACCAGGGCGAGTTCGGACGGATCGAAGTCGCACATTGAGGTGTAGCCCTCCAGCAGCGCGTCCATCGCGGCGTCGTCGTGCGCCAGCATCCACAGATCCTGCACCGCCGGCCCCGTGCGCGCGTCGTCGAGGTCGACGAAGTGCGGGCCGGCGTCGGTCCACAGCAGGTTGCCGGGGTGGCAATCACCGTGCAGGCGCAACTGGCGCACGGGGCCAATCGCCTCCATCCGTGCGGCGAGGGCTGCATCGAGTCGCTGCACGCCCGCACGGTAGGCCTCGGCCAGGTGCGGCGGCAGCAGCGCAGAGGCCAGCACCGCCTGCGCCGGACGTGTCATCAGCGTGGCGCGGTCGATCCGCTCGCGATGCGCGAAGGCGCGGCGCGAGCCCACGCCATGCAGGCGGGCGATCAGGCGGCCGAGCCACTGCAACTGCTCGGCCGATTCCAGCGAGGGCGCGCGGCCGCCGCGGCGCGGGTAGAGCGCGTAGCGGTAGCCGCCGTGCTCGAGCAGGGTACGGCCGTCGAACGCCAGCGGCGCCACCACCGGCAGTTCGTCCGCCGCCAGTTCGAGCGCGAAGGCGTGTTCCTCGGCGATCGCCGCATCGCTCCAGCGGTTCGGCCGGTAGAACTTGGCGATCACCGGCACGGCGTCCTCGATGCCGATCTGCCAGACCCGGTTCTCGTAGCTGTTGAGCGCGAGCAGGCGCCCGTCCGGCCACAGGCCGCAGGCACCGGCCGCGTCGAGGACGAGATCGGGGGTGAGGTTGACGTAGGGGGCGGCGGTCATGCTTCAGCTACCTCTCCCCGCAGGGGAGACGGAGCTACACGCGCGTTCACCGCACTACCGCCCGCCGCGGCACCACCGCCATGGTCAATCGCGAAACACACACCAGCGCGCCATCCTCGTTCTCGATGCGGATCTCCCACACCTGCGTCGAGCGCCCCAGGTGCAGCGCCCTGGCGGTGCCGGTGACGATCCCGCTGCGCACGCCGCGCATATGGTTGGCGTTGATGTCCAGCCCCACCGCCACCTCCTGCTCGGGATCGAGCGTGAGCAGCGCCGCGGAGCTGCCCAGTGTCTCGGCCAGCGCCACCGAGGCACCGCCATGGAGCAACCCGAACGGCTGGTGCGTGCGCGCGTCGACCGGCATGGTGCCGGCCAGCCAGTCCTCGCCGATCGCGGTGAAGCGGATGCCGAGCGCCTGCATCAGCGTGTTGTCGCTCCAGCCGTTGATGCGTTCGAGGTCGGGTGCCTGCTTCCAGATCGCCATGGGAAAGACCGCGTGAGGGGAAGCGTGCATTGTCCGTCCACGGTGGTCGCGGCGACAATGCACGGGTGTTCACCATCACCTTGTCCCATTCCGGTCGCACCTTTCCCGCCGCGCCGGGCGAAACCGTGCTCGAGGCGGCGCAGCGCGCCGGCATTGCCTTGCCCTACTCGTGCCGCGCCGGCGTCTGCGGCAGTTGCAAGGCCACCTTGCTGGACGGACGCTGTGGCTACCCGCGCAACCCGCCGGTGGCGCTGAGCGGCAGCGCGGGGTCGGCGCACGCGATCCTGATGTGCCAGGCGGTGCCGGCCAGCGACCTGACCATCGCCGCACGCGAGGTGACCTCGGTGGAGGACATCGCGCGCCGGCGACTCACCGTCGAAGTCGCCACCAAACACCCGCTGGCACCGGGCGTCATCGGCCTGGTGCTCAAGCCGGTACCCGGCGGCAAGCCGCTGACCTGGCTGCCCGGCCAGTACCTGGACGTGCTGCTGGAGGAGGGCAAGCGCCGGCCGTTCTCGATCGCCGGCGGCCCGCGCCCGGACGGCAGCATCGAACTGCACGTGCGCCACGTCGCCGGCGGCGGTTTCACCTCATGGGTGCACGAAGGGCTGGTGCCGGGGGCGCGGCTGCATATCGAGGGGCCGCTGGGCACGTTCGTGCCGCGCGAGGATTCGGAGCGACCGATGATCTTCATGGCCGGCGGCACCGGCTTCGCGCCGGTCAAGGCGATCGTCGAGCACTTCCTGGCGTTGGGCACGCGCCGGCCGATGGCGCTGTACTGGGGCGCGCGCAGCGCGGGCGACCTGTACCTGCGCGGGCTGGCCGAACGCTGGGCACGCGAGGCGCCGCACCTGGTCTTTCGCCCGGTGCTGTCCGACCCCGAACAGGCCGCCGCCGCGGGCCTGCGCGCCGGCCTGGTGCACGAGGCGGTGCTGGAAGACCAGCCGGACCTGTCCGGCCACGAGGTCTACATGAGCGGTCCGCCGGCGATGATCGACGCGGGCCGCCGATTGTTCGCCGACGCCGGCCTGCCCGACGAGCGGCTGTACTTCGATTCGTTCGACTACGCGCCGGATGTGCTGGCGCAGATCCTGGCCGGCCGCGCTGGCATCGGCGGATAGAGCGCCATTTGCCGTTGGCTTACTTGCTGCCCTTGGCGACCGGCAACTGCGCCTGCTGCCACGCCAGCACGCCGCCGCCCAGCGTATAGACCTTGCTGAAGCCGGCCTTGACCAGCCGCTGCGCGGCCTTGTCGGAGCCGCGGCCGTCCTTGTCCATCACCACCACCGGCAGTTCCCGCGCCTTGACCAGGTCCTTGTGCTCGGGGTCGAACTGGCTGGGCAGCACGTGGCGCGCGCCGGGCACGTGCATCTTTTCGAAATCCGCGCGGGCGGACAGGTCCACCAGCAGCGGGTTTTCGCGGTTGATCAGCAGCGTGAGCCCGGACGGCGAGAGTTCCTTGTACTTGCGTAGCAGGCGGCCGAATTCCATCGCCACCAGCGCGACCAGGATGATCACGAACAGCGCCGACAGCGCCATGTGATTGCCCACGAACGTGGGGAGCTTGTGCAGGAAGTCGTTCATTGCTCGATGGGCCCGGCCGGATGCGCAAACCGGCGATTATCCGGTAGCGGCGCGGCAGGCGCAAAGGTGGCCCGTATGGAACCCCTTTCGCCGCCGGCGCGAGGGAACAGACGCTACTCGCGCGTGATATCCGGCAGCCCGCTGGTCAGCCACCAGCGCTTCTTCTCCGGATCGAACCGCCAGGTCTGACGGTCGGTCACCGTACGCTCGGCCTGGGTATTGATGTTGACCAGCCCGATCTGCACCACCTGGCGCACCTGCAGCTCGCCATCGGGCACCGGACCGGCGCCTTCGTCGTAGCCCACCACGCGCACTTGCCGGTAGCGCGCCAGGTCCAGCGGCGTCAGCGGACTGGAATCGCGCACCTTTGGATCGACGAACTGCCGCGCGTTCTGGAAATCGCCCCAGCGCAGCGCGCTGGCGTACGCGTTGAGCGTGGTGACCAGCGACTGGTTGCGCTGGTCGGTGGCGCAGCCGGCGCACAGCATGGCGACGGCAGCGAGCAACGGAAGCAGGTAGCGGCGCATGGCGGATCCCCCTCGAGTACCAGGCTTCATTGTGCCCCAGCGCGCCGCTTGGCGACGAAACGCGCCTCCAGCGTGGCGGCCGGGCGCGCGCCGCTGCCGGGCACGGCGCAACGCACGTCGATGCGCGCCTTGCCGCGCTCGGCCAGCGTGGCGAAGAAAGTGCCGAAGTCGGCCTCTTCGGCCAGCCGCGCCTCGGCGCGGAAATCGCTCCATACCGGTTCGAGGTAGCGTACGCGCGAATCGCCCACGAACACGTCGCAGGCTTCGCCGCGGCGCTGCAATGCCAGTTCCACCAGCGCCCAGCCCGCCAGCGTCATCACGCTGGCCAGGCTGCCGCCGAACGCGCAGCCCTTGTCGTTGACGTTCGGCGCCAGCGGCGCGGCCAACGCGAGGCTGTCCCGCGCGACATGGTCCAGGCGCAGGTCCATGGCGCGGGCGAGCGGGATCCTGTCGCGGATGAAGTGCAGCAGGTCGTCGGCGAGCAGTTGGGGATCGGTCACGGCAAAGGCTTCGGTCGAAAAGCGGCAAGTGTAGCGAGCGGCTTACACTGGCGGCCTGTTTGTTGCGTGGATGGCGCGGTGCCACAGGCTTGTTCCAACGGGCAATTGCACGGCCGGCAAATCGTGATCACCCGGCCTGCCGGCACCGCCGCGACCTTCGCGCGCCAGGTGCGTGCGCGCGGCGGCATGCCGCTGTTGCTGCCGGGCCTGGCGCTGCGGCCGGTCGATGATGCCGACCAGGCCCGTGGGCAGTTGCGTGAGGCGCTGCACGCGGACGAGCTGTTGCTGTTCACCAGCCCGGCCGCGGTGCGCTTCGCCGCCGCATGGGAGCCGTTGCACACGCACGCCACGGTGCTGGCGGTGGGGCAGGGCACCGCCGCCGCATTGCGTCGCCACGGAGTGACCGTGCAGGCGCCCACCCGGCACCAGGACAGCGAAGGCCTGCTCGACCTGCCCGCCCTGCACGACGTGCGCCGGCGCCGCGTGGCGCTGATCGGTGCCCCCGGCGGACGCGGCCTGCTTCAGCAGCGCCTGCGCGACGGCGGCGCACGGCTGCGCGAGGTGTGGGTGTACCGGCGCGCCGCGCCGCGACTGGATCGGCGCCACGTCGACGCCGTGCGGCAATTGCGGCCGGACGCGCGGGTGCTGCTGTCCAGCGCGCAGGCTCTGGCGAATCTGCGCCACGCCTTGCCGCCGCAGGCCTGGTCGCGCCTGTGCGCGGTGGTCGCAGTGGTCAGCAGCGAGCGGCTGGAAGAGGCCGCCCGCGATGCCGGCTTTCACCAAGTGCTTCGTGCCGCCTCGGCGATGCCGGCCGACCTGCTCGCCGCTGCCGCGGGCACCCCCCCGTAGGGAACCTCGAACAACTTCCTTTCGCGCGATGCTTTGTAGGGGCCCACTGGTGGGCGATGCTCTTACGCCTGATCGCACCGCCAAAAGCATCGCCCACCAGTGGGCTCCTACAGTTGCCGGAAGCTTACGGAGCTTTTCGAGGTGCCTTGTATGAGCGCACACCGCTTCACGCCGACCATGCGAAGCCCGCCATGCGGGCTGCTAGCATGGCGCGCATGAGCCAAGACGACCTCGCTTCCGACCGTCCCGCCGCGACGCCGGTTCCGGCCGCGACGCCCGCCCCGCGCCCCGCGCGGGCACCCGCCGCGGCTCCGCGCCGCGGCGGCACGCTTGCGCTGGCCCTGTTGCTGGCCCTGCTTGCGCTCGGCCTGGCCGGTTACGTGGCCTGGCGCCAGTGGCAGCAGGCGCAGGGCAGCGCCAGCGACAATCTCGACCAGCGGGTCGGACAGCTCGAAGGCACCCTCGGTACCCTCGGCGATGAACGCAGCTCGCTACGCCAGCGCCTGGGCGACGCCGAGCAGGTCAACCGCAGCCTGCGCGAGGAAATGCTTGGCCAGTCCGAGCGCCTGCGCAACCTGGAGGACGCGGTCGCCAAGCTCTCGGAAAAGAGCCTCTCCGGCCATGACGCGATGTTGCTGGACGAGACCGGAACGCTGTTGCGCATGGGCCAGCAACGCTACGTGCTGTTCCACGACGCGCAGGGCGCCGCGGCCGCCTACGCGCTGGCCGACCAGGCGCTGGCGGCGGTCAACGACGGCGCCTTCTCCGGCGTGCGCCAGAGCATCGCCGCGGAGCGCGAGGCGCTGGAGCAGGGCCTGCCGCGGACCCGGGCGGTCGATACCCTGCAGCAACTGCGCGGCGCGCTGGAAACGCTCCCGCTCGCGCCGCGGGATACGTCCGGCGGCCAAGTCAACCCGGGTGCCTGGGCGCGGATCGGCCGGGCGCTCGGCAGCGTGGTCAGCGTGCAGCGCGACAACGGCGCGCCGCTGGCGATGGCCGACGCCCGCTTCGCCCGCGAACTGGCCGCGCTGGATTTGGCCCAGGCGCAGGCCGCGCTGTTGGCCGCCGACGTCGACGCCGCGCGTGATGCGGTTGCCCGTGCCCAGGCCAGCCTGGCCGCGCAGTTCGATACCCATGACCCCGCCGTCGCCCATGCGCAGGCGCAACTGGCCAGCCTGGCCAAGACCCTGGCGCCGGCTACCCCGGTGCAACTGGGTGCCGCGCTGGCCGAACTGCGCAACCTGCGTGCGGTGCATGCGCTCAGGGCGGCCGACGCCACGCCGGCCCCCGCCGCCAGCACGGGGCAGCGGCCGTGAAGCCGTGGCGCTGGCTGTTGCTGCTGATCGTGGTCGCGGCGCTGGCTGCGTTCGGCTGGCATTGGGTCGCCGAAGATCCGGGTTATGTCCTGGTGCGCCTGCGTGGCTGGCGGGTGGAAACCACCGTGGTAGCGGCGCTGGTCATCGTGCTGCTGGCCTGGGCCATCCTCACCGGGCTGTGGCGGCTGGCGCGCTGGCCGTTCGGCGCGATGACGCGGCGGCACCGCCGGGTCAGCCGGCAGCGCCTGGGCAGCGGCCTGGTTGCGTTGATGGAAGGCCGCCATGGCGAAGCCGAGCGCGACCTGGAACGTGCCGCGCGGCTGGATGACCTGCGCGGTCCCGCCCTGCTCGCGTCGGCCGAAGCCGCCTCGCGTCGCGGCGAGCCGGCGCGCGCACTCGAAGCCCTCAACCGCGCCGGCCAGGCCGCGCCGCAGGCCGCCCGCGTGGTGCGCGCCCGCGTGCTGCGCCGCGACGGCAAGCCGGCCGAGGCACTGGCGCTGCTGGGCCCGGAAGCCGACAGCGGCAACCTCACCCCCGGCGGCTGGCACGAACTGGCGCTCGCCGCGCTCGCCGCCGGCGAGCCCCGCCGCGCCATGGCCGCACTCGAACCGCTGCACAAGAGCGGCGCGCTCGGCTCCCAGCGCTACGCCGCGCTGGAAACGCAGGTGCTGGTCGCCGCCATCAACGCGGCTACGGAAGGCCCATCGCTCAACGCACTGTGGTCGCAGCTGGGCAAGGGCCAGCGCCGTGCGCCGACGGTGATCGACGCCTACGCCCGCCGCGCGGCGGCTTTCGGCCTGACGCTGCCGGCGATGGACGAACTCGAATCCGCGCTGCGCCGCGAGTGGTCGCCGCAACTGGCCGAAACCTGGGGCGCGCTCGACAGCGACGACCTCGACGCCCGCCTGCGCCGCGCCGAAGGCTGGCTCGACGCCCATCCCAACGACCCCGGCCTGCTGCTTGCACTGGGCCGCATGTGCGTGCGCCAGCAACTGTGGGGCAAGGCACGCACCTATCTGGAACGCTCGCTCGCCATCGCGCCCAGTCCCGGCGCCTGGGAGGCCATGGGCGACGCCTGCGTCGGCCAGGGCGACATCCCCCTCGCCCAGCGCTGCTACCGCAATGCGCTGGCGCTCGCCCGCGGCGAGGCCACCGTCGAGCTGCCGCGCGACAGCCGGCTCTCGCATCCGGATACCCGCTCGCTGGCGGTGGAAGAACGCGACGAGCACGGCATGCCGCGGCTGCGCGGCTAAGGCGTCCGCTCGCCATCCGAAGTCCTCTCCCCGTCGGGGAGAAGGTTCGGGTGAGGGCCGGGGCTCGCGGGAAAGGCGGTCGGACACGTTGGCCCGCGAGCGGGCGACCTCGTCCGGACCACCACGCCAGCCACTCGGCACAGGCGTACCATCGCCCCGTTGAAGACCTGCATCGACGGGGTACTTCGCCATGCCCGAATCCCGGCAGACACCGCTCGACCAGTCGGCGGAAGAACTTTTCGTCACCGTCTACGCACGCCTGAAGGCCATGGCCGCCAAGCAGCTGGCCGGACGTCCCCACGGCACCCTGGACACCACCGAGCTGGTGCATGAGCTGTACCTGCGCATGGGGCAGCGCGAAGGGCTGCAGTTCGAACATCCCGCGCAGTTCTTCAGCTATGCCGCGCGCGCCATGCGCCATCTGTTGATCAACCGGGCGCGCGACCGCCTGCGGTTGTGTGCCGGCGGGCAGTGGCAGCGCGTCACGCTGGACCATCGCGCGCTGAAACTGGCCCTGGACACCGCCGAGCAGGCGCTGGCGCTGGATGCCGCGCTGGACGAGCTCGAGCAGGCCGACCCGCGCGCCGCGCAGGTCGTGGAGCTGCGCTTCTTCGCCGGGCTGAGCCTGGAGCAGGTCGGTGAAACGCTCGGGCTCTGCCGGCGCACGATCGATCGCGACTGGCGTTTCGCGCGCGCCTTCATCAAGGCGCGCATGGACTAGCAGGCAGGGCGATCGAGGCCGTCCGGCTGCAAGGTTTCGCCCCGCGCGCTTCTGCCGCCCGAGGTCGTGGACGGGCACGCTGCGGTCCAGGTCGCAAACCGCGCGCATTCGGGGTTTATCGAAGCGCGGGGCATCGTCGGAGAAGGTCGCCATGGCATCCCTACCGTCCTTGCGCGAGCTGTTCGAGGCAGCGCTCCCGCTGCCGGCCGACGCGCGCGCGAACCTGCTGGCCGAACGCTGCCCGGACCCGCGGCTACGCGCGCAACTGGAACGCATGCTGGTGGCCGACGCCACCGAGGGCGAGTTGCTGTCCACCGGCGATGCGGCGCGGGCGGCGCATGCGATCGGCGACGCCAGCGTGGCCGAGGCGCTGCCCGCCGGCAGCTGCATCGGTCCGTTCGAGCTGATCGAGGTGCTCGGCGAAGGCGGCTCGTCCACGGTGTTCCGCGCATGCCGCGAAAACGACGGCGTGCGCCAGGAGGTGGCGATCAAGCTGCTGGCGCGTGGCCTTTACACGGCCGAGGCCCAGCGGCAGTTCCGCCGCGAGCGCGAGGCGCTGGCGCGGCTGCGCCATCCGGGCATCGCGCGGCTGATCGAGGGCGGCATCGCCGATGGCGGCCTGGCCTACATCGCGCTGGAACTGGTCGACGGCCAGCCGATCACGGACTACGCGCGCGAGCGCGCGCTCGGCCTGCGCCAGCGGCTGGTGCTGTTCCTGATGGTGTGCCGCGCGGTGGAGACGGCCCATCGCGCGCTGATCGTGCACCGCGACCTCAAGCCATCGAACGTGCTGGTCACCGCCGAAGGCGACGTCAAGCTGCTGGATTTCGGCATCGCCAAGCTGCTCGACGAGGACATGACCGGCGCCCCCCGCACCCAGCATCGCGCGCTCACCCCGGCTTACGCCGCGCCGGAGCAGTTCGCCCAGCAGCCGGTCACCACCGCCACCGACGTCTATGCGCTGGGCATCCTGCTGGACGAACTGATCAGTGGTCGCCGCCGTGCCATCGGCGCCACGGCGACCACCACCACGCTGCCCTCGCGCACCGATGCGCGGTCGATCGCCAACGCCTACGGGCTCGCGCCGTCGCCGGCCGCGGTGATGCCGATCCGGCGCAAGCTTCGCGGCGACCTCGACAACATCGTGCGCAAGGCCGCGTGCGCCGAACCGGACCGCCGCTACGCCTCGGCCGGCGCGCTGGCCGAGGACCTCGAGCGGCACCTCGACAATGAACCGGTGCAGGCGCACCCGCCCTCGCGCTGGTACCGCGCCGGCAAGTTCGTGGCGCGGCACCGTGGCGGCGTGGCGATCACCGTGGTGTTCCTGCTGGCCATCCTCGTGTCGCTGTCGGTCGCCCTGTGGCAGGCCAGCGTGGCGCGCCACGAAGCGCAGCGGGCCGAGGCGATCCGCGACTTCGTGGTGAACCTGCTCGGCAACACCGCGCCGGACGTGCCCGCCAGCCAGCGCCCGGACGTGCCGACGCTGGTCTACACCGCCGCCGAAAGCCTGCCGCAGGAACTGCGCGACCAGCCCGAGCTGCACGCCGAGTTGCTCTACACGCTGGGCAACGTGCTGCGCGACATGGGCGACTACGAACGATCCGAGAAGCTGCTGCGTGCCGCCGACGCCAACGCCGCGGATCTGCCGGCAAGCTCGTCCGTGCGCGTGCAGAGCCGCATGGGGCTGGTGCGCACGCTGATCCGTCGCAGCCGCTACGACGAGGCCGCACAGCGCCTCGGGCCGTTGTTGGCGATCCCGGCGCGGCGCCTGCCGGCCGACGCGCCGCACGCCGAACTGCTGAAGATCGCGATGGTGGTGGAGGACGGCCGCGGCCACATGGATCGCGCGGTGGCCTACGGCCGCCAGATGATTGCCGCCTATCGCGCCGACTGCGCCGCCGGCCAGCGCTGTGCCGCACTGGCCTTCGCCACCCACGACCTGGCCAGCGTGCTGCTGGACGCCGACCGTATCGCCGAAGCCGGCGTGCTGGCCAACGAGGCACTGGCGCGCAAGCGGCGCGGGGCCACGCCGATGAGCCTGGCCAACACCATCGAGCTGCAATCGAAGATCGCCCTCTACCGCGGCGAGCTCGATGCCGCCGAGGCGTATGCGCGCAAGGCCCAGGCGCTGGTCGATTCGCTCGGCAACAGCCTGCATCGCAAGCCGCTGGAACCAAGGGTGCAGCGCATCGACGTGTTGCTGGCGCGGGAGGACGCCGGCGCCGCGCTGGCCCAGTCGCTCGCCGTGATCGACACGCAGCGCGCGCGCAACGCATCGCGCTGCTCGATCGCCTGGAGCGAACTGCAACAGGCGCGCGCCCGGCTCCTGCTGCAGCATCCGCAAGCCGCCGCCGCACATGCCGCGCGCGCCCTCGCCGATGGCGCCAGCTGCCACCGCGGCCGTGACGTCTCCCTCGCGTTGGCCGAACTCGCCCACGGCCGCGCGCTGGCCGCCACGGGCGACACCAGGGGCGCGGAGGCGGCCTATGCCCGGGCCGCCGCCTCGAACGCGCGCGTGCACGCCGACGACCCGTTGTCGTGGCCGCTGTACCTGATCGAATCCACGCGCCTGGCCCGCGCCCTCGGACATGGCGGGGCCGCCGCGCGCGATGCACGGCAACTGGTCGCCGCGCTGGATCGCGCCCAGGCGCCGTCCAGCCACCCCTGGCGCCTGGAATCGCAACTCACGCTGGCCGCGGTCGCGGTCGACGACCCGGCGTTCGAAACCGCGCTCGGCCGCATCCGCCATTGGCCTGTCGGCACCCGGCTGGCCCGTTGGCACGCCGGCATGAAGCCGCGCCGGTGACGCTGCGGTACGGCGGCCCCGCTCCTTTTGCCGCCAACCTTGAAAGGCCGCTCGATCCTGCGCCATCGCGGGTTCGGCGCTCCGGGCGGTCGTGCACAGGTGCGCTCCTGCAAGTCATCGGGCCGGTGGGCAATTCAGGAATGCCTGGCCGGCGCCGCCGGCATGTCGCAGTTCCCGGTTACGCGGTGTTCCCCGTCCTGAAGCCCTCCTGGCCAGACCAGGCACGGAGGCGCACCACTACACGGGGCAGCATCATGTTCGATCACCGCACTTTCCGGTTCGCCGCCTGCCGGCGCCTGGCCACCAGGCTGGCCATCCTGCTGCTGGCCGCGGCCGGCACCGCGCAGGCGCAACAGCGCAACCGTCCGCTGACCACCGCCAACGCCTCCGGCTGGCTGCAGACCCGCACGCCCAGCGGACGTATCGACAGCGACAATCCATTCTTCCAGCCGCTCGGCAGCAACGGCCGTTCGTGCAACTCCTGCCATCGCCAGGCGCAAGGCTGGACGATCACCCCGAAAGAGCTGCGCCAGCGCTTCGACCGCACGAACGGCATGGATCCGGTGTTCTCGCCGGTCGACGGCGCCGTCTCGCCGCTGGCCGACGTCTCCAGCGTCGAGGCCCGCCGCAGCGCCTACGCCATGCTGCTCGACCGTGGCCTGGTGCGCATCGGCATGCCGATGCCGGACAACGCGCAGTTCCGCCTGACCGCGGTCGACGATCCCTACGGCTACGCCAGCGCGCGCGAGCTGTCGCTGTTCCGCCGGCCGCTGCCGGCGGCCAACCTGATCTGGCTCACCGCGGTGATGTGGGATGGCCGCGAAACCTTCACCCCGTTCAACCCGCCGATGGACGCCGGCATCGACCTGCAGAACCTGCGCACCAGCCTGGCCGCGCAGGCGCGCCACGCCATCGTCGGCCACGAGCAGGCGTCGAGCGCGCCGGGCGGGGACATCATCGAGCGCATCGTCGAGTTCGAGCTGCACCTGGTGGCCGCGCAGATCGATGACAACGCCGCCGGCCGGCTCAACGAGGACGACGCCATGGGTGGCGCCAACATCCTCGCCCAGCAGCGCTTCTGGATCGGGATCAACGACACCCTGGGCAACGACCCCAGCGGCGATGCGTTCGACGCGAAGACCATGCGCCTGTTCGACAGCTGGGACGATCCCGGCGCGCCGTTCCGCCGCGACCGGCGCGGTCGCGCGCGGGCCGCCATCGCGCGCGGCGAGAAGCTGTTCAACTCGATGCCCATCGACATCCGCGGCGTGCGCGGGCTCAACGACCTCACCGGCCAGCGGGTGATCCGCGGCAGTTGCAGCAGCTGTCACAACGCACCCAACATCGGCAACCACTCGGTCGCCTTGCCGGTCGATATCGGCATCGCCGCCGCCAGCCGCCGCACTCCCGACCTGCCGCTGTACACGCTCACCAACATCGCCACCGGCAAGAGCGTGCAGACCACCGACCCCGGCCTGGCCATGCTCACCGGCAAGTGGGCCGACATCGGCAAGTTCAAGGGCCCGATCCTGCGCGGCCTGGCCGCCCGCGCGCCGTACTTCCACAACGGCTCGGCCGCCAGTCTGCGCGACGTCGTCGATTTCTACGACCACCGCTTCGGGATCCACATGAGCACGCGGCAGAAGCGTGACCTGGTGACCTTCCTCTCCGCGCTGTAAAGGCCCGTCGAACCCCGACCCACTGCGAAACCCCATCACCCTCCACACGAGGTCGCCACCATGTCCCGCCCGCTCGCCATCCTCTACGGCGCCGTCGCCTACGGTCTCTTCCTGCTCACGTTCCTCTACGCCATCGGTTTCGTCAGCGGCTTCGCCGTCCCCCGCACCATCGATACCGGCACGACGGCGCCACCGGCCGCCACGCTGGCGATCGATCTGCTGTTGCTGGGACTCTTCGCCGTGCAGCACAGCGGCATGGCCCGGCCGGCGTTCAAGCGCTGGTGGACCCGGTACGTCCCCGCACCGGTCGAGCGCAGCACCTACGTTCTTCTGAGCAGCCTGGCGCTGATCCTGCTGTTCTGGCAGTGGCGCGCGCTGCCTGCGACGGTCTGGCAGGTGGATCATGAGATCGCCCGCTGGGTGCTCTACGCACTGGCCGCAGCTGGATGGCTGCTGGTGCTTTCGAGCACCTTCCTGATCAACCATTTCGACCTGTTCGGCCTGCGCCAGGTCTGGTACTACGCCCACCACCGCCGCGCCGGGTGCGACACGCCGTTTGTCACGCGCGCTTTCTACCGCCTGGTGCGGCACCCGCTGATGCTGGGATTCCTGATCGCGTTCTGGTCCACCCCGGACATGAGCCAGGGCCACCTGCTGTTCGCCGTGATGACAACCGGCTACATCCTGGTCGCGGTCAAGTTTCTCGAGGAGCGCGACCTGGTCGCCCAGTTCGGCGACACCTACCGCAGCTACCAGCGCGACGTGCCGATGCTGTTGCCGTGGCGCGCGGCGCGTGGCCGGCACAACGCGCCGACGGCGTGCCCGTTGGGGCATGCCGCGGGAACGGAGCCACGTCTGCATCGGTGATCCTGCCGGGCTGTCACGCTCTGCTTGCAGGGGCCTACTGGTGGGCAGTCCGGCGGCCGGAAAAGCATCGCCCACCAATGGGCCCCTGCAGGTCCCAGACCCGCTGGTGGGGGCTAGCCGACGACGGGCCGGACCATCACGACATCCCGCTGGGGATCGCTACCCAGGGGAAAGACGTGGTCGCCGACTTCGACGAATCCGCATTTGCGATAGAACGCGATCGCCCGCGGGTTGTGCTCCCACACGCCCAGCCAGGCCACGTCCGAGCCGCGCACCCGCATTGCCGCGAGGCAGGCGTCCATGAGTTGTCGCGCAACGCCCTGGCCGTGCCGGTCGGTGACCACGTACAGGCGCTGGATCTCGCCGGGCGCACGGGCCGCCACGCAAGCCGGCGCGTCCTCCCAGCGAAGCTGGGCAAACCCCACCAGGCGGCTTTTCTCTTCGCACAGCAGGGTAAGCCGGGCCGGGTCGGCGATCTCCCTTGCCTGGATGTCCGGGCCGTAGCTGGTGCGGCAATGATCCGCCATGTCTTCGGGCGCGTTGGTGGCGCCGAAGGTGTCCCGGAAGGTGTGTTCGGCGAACGCTGAAAGTCGCGTGGCGTCGCCGCGGTCGGCCGTTCTCAACGTAGGCAAGCAAACCTCCGACCGCCCGGGGACCATGACTGTGGAACCTGCCCGCAACGCACCCGCGGCCCGGTCCTCACTCAAGATCCACCAGAGCGCAGGTAATCAGGCGCCATCCAGCCCGCGCGCACCCGCGCGCGTTACCGGCGACCGTCACGATACGGCCGCGAACGTCGGGAGTATGTCCGAAACATGGAACTCCAACAGATCCTGTTTCTGGTCATCCTGGTGGGGGCACTGGTCCTGCTGGTGACCGAGTGGGTGCGCATCGACCTGACCGGCGTGCTGATCGTGGTGGCGCTGGCCGCCAGCGGCGTGCTGAAGCCGGCCGAGGCGTTGTCCGGGTTCTCCAGCGATCCGGCGATCCTGCTGGCGGCGATGTTCGTGCTGTCGGCGGGGCTGGCCCAGACCGGCCTGACCGCGCGGCTGGGTTCCTGGATCGGCCGCATGGCCGGCGCGAGCGTCTGGCGGGCGGTGCTGGTGATCATGCCCTGCGTGGCGCTGATGGCCGCCTTCAGCCACCACCTGATGGTGACGGCGATGATGCTGCCCGTGATCCTGGAGCTCAATCGCTCGCACAACCTGCCGGCCTCGCGGCTGATGATGCCGATGGCCTTCGCCGCGTCGCTGGGCACCACCGTGACGGTGATCGCCGCGCCGGCCTTCCTGGTCGCGCGCGATCTGCTGGAGCGCGGCGGCGCCCACGACATCGGCATCTTCTCGATCGCCCCAGCCGGCATCGTGCTCAGCCTGATCGGCACCGCCTACGTGCTGCTGTTCGGGCGCTGGCTGCTGCCCAGCCGCGCGGGCAAGGCCGGCATCGAAGACCGCTTCCGCCTCGAGCGCTACTACACCGAGCTGGTGGTGCTGGCGGACTCGCCTCACGCCGGCAAGACCATGCAGGCGTTCAGCGAAGAGCACGCCGGCCGTTTCCAGGTGGTGGACTGGCTGCGCCACGGCGACTCCCGCCGGCGGCCGTGGCGGCGCAAGCAGTTGGGCGTTGGCGACCTGCTGCTGGTGCGGGCCAGCCCGGACGAACTGGCCGAGCTGCGGAACCAGCAGGGCCTGGCCTTGAGCGCGGTCGTGCAATACGGCGAGGAGATCAAGGACGATGCGCGCGAAGGCCGGGAGGACGACGAGCGCCTGTTGCAAGCCGTCGTCGCGCCGGATTCGGAACTGGTCGGGCGGACCATCGGTACCGTGGACTTCCTGCGCCGCTACGGCGTGGTGGTGGTCGGCCTGTGGCGCAAGCACGGTTTCATTCGCAAGGAACTGTCCAAGATCCAGCTCAAAGGCGGCGACCTGGTCGTGCTCTGGGGCAACCGTGACGCGCTGGACCAGCTCGCGCACGAGCCGTCGTTCCTGCTGCTGGTGCCGTTCTCGCGCAGCGTGCGCGCCCGTCGTGGCCGCGGCTGGCTGGCCGCGATGATCATGGGGCTGAGCGTCGTGGGCGCGGCATCGGGCCTGCTGCCGGTGACGATATCGTTCATGGCCGGGGCGGCGGCGATGGTGGCAAGCGGCTGCCTGACGCTGAAGCAGGCCTACGCGTCGATGGAAATACGCATCTTCGTGTTCATCGCCGGTGCCATTCCGCTGGGCCTGGCGATGGAACAGACCGGCACCGCGACATTGTTCGCCGGGTGGCTTTCCGGCGTGGTGTCCGGCTGGTCGCCGACCTGGGTGCTGCTGGCGATGTTCCTGACCGCCGCGGTGTTCACCCAGATACTGTCCGACACCGCCACCACGATCCTGCTCGGTCCCATTGCGCTGGGCATGGCCGCGCTGCTGCATCTGTCCGCGCCGGCCATGGTCTTCAGCGTCGCCATGGGCGCGGTGGCCGCGTTTCTTACTCCGATCGGGCACCACGGCAACCTGCTGGTGTACGAGCCCGGCAACTACCGCTTCGTCGACTTCGTGCGCGTCGGCACGCCGTTGACCCTGATCCTGGGCCTGGCGCTGGCGTGGCTGGCGCCACTGATCTGGCCCGCGGAGTGACGTCGCCGCCAGCCACCGCCCCTGCAGGAGCCCACTTGTGGGCGATGCTCCTGTCCCCGCCGCCCCACGCTGGAACGCCCGCCCACCCGGCGCGCCAGCGCCCGATGCCGTCCTACTCCGCCGCCTCGGGCGCCCGGAAACTCTTGCTGTAGTAGCCGGACTGGTCGAAACAGCAAACCCGCCGCTTTCCGGAAGCCAGCATGTCGCATGCGTTATCGACGCGGCTCTGGCGGGTCTTGGCCTGTTTGGCCGATTCGACCCAGTGGATCCAGTCCAGGCGGGCGATGGTGGTGGTGTCCTCCCACACCGCCCTGGCCTCCGGAGCGGCAGCGAGGGCGTCGTGCAGGTCGGCCGGCAGTTTCGGCTCCGGCTCCTGCGCCACGGGCGCGATCTCCAGCGTCACCCTCTCGCCCACCTGCGCACCGGCGGCTTCGCGAAGCGCTTCGTCCACCTTGAGCCAGTGGCTCAACTGGCCGTCCGGCTCGAGCGTGGCCTGGAAAGGGTGGCCGTTGATGCTGGCGTCGATCGTCGTCCTGCCGCGTCGCGGCAGGATATCGCTGGCGGCCTTGGGCAGGACCAGAAAGCTCCAGCCGCCATCCTTGCCGGGCTTGGCCGGGCGATGCAGCAAGGCCTCGAACCGGTACGTTGCGGTTGTCTCATGCATGGGCGATGTCCGTAGTGGTCGGGCGCCAGGCCGCGCCGCACCGGTTGCGAAATGCGTTCCGAGCACGGTGACAGGCTCTCGGCCGACGATCCTGGCTCAGGGGCAACAAGACGGCAGGGCGAACAGGTCCGACGATGCGATCGATCGTCGGTGCGGACAGCGCGAGGGTCAAGCCGTGGTCTGCATTGGCCTGGTTTGCAGCTGGGCTAAACCAGCCAGCCGCGTGCGATGCCCTTGCGAGCGAGGATGACAAGTCCGATGCCGACCAGCAGGACGATCGTCTGCATGACGAGCGCCACGGGCCCGGCCAGACGAGCGCCGTCCACCAGCACGAAAAGGCCGAAGTCCTGGATCACGATGCCGATCAGCGACAGGGCCAGGATGACCCACGCCCACTTCCTGCGCAAAAGCAGGCCGATGCAACCGAGCACCCCGCCAAGGACCGCAAGTCCGGTTGCCGCGACGGCCCAGGCCGGCCGCGCGGCGTAAAGGGCTTGCTGGGATGCCGGCAGCCTGGCCAGGTCTTCCGCGGAGAGCCGAAGGTCCGAGACGAAGGCCAGGCAGCCGAGCAGGTTCCATAGCAGCGCGACCACGGCGACAACCTTGAACCAGACGGGTGACGTGTTCATTTCGACCTCCCCAAGTGCGAACGAGCGGGCTGGAAACCGACGGAGTCAAGCAGATCCGTGCAGCGACCGAACAAGGCGATGCGCCGTTGGCCCGGCGGTTGGTGCTATCGCGGTTCGGTGCGCTGCGGTATGACCGCCTGCACCGATATCTCCAGCATCAATTCCGGGCGGAACAAGGAATCGACCTTGACCAGGTTGGCCGCTGGCGGGTTCCTGGCAGGCAGATAGCGGGTGCGGCATTCCCGCAGATCCGAAAGGTGGCCCAGATCGGTCACGAACATGTCCGTGCGCGTGACGTTTCCAAAGGTCAGGCCGACGGCTTGCAATGCCTCACGGATGTTCCTGAATACCTGGTCGCATTGGGCCTTGAAGTCGCCTTTGCCGACGATCTCGCCTTTGCTGTCCATCGAGACTTGTCCCGACAGGGTGACAAGTCGTCCAACCGGCGCGATGACGATGTGCGAGTACCCATGGGCCGGGGGAAGAGCGGCAGGGTTGAGTGCCTGGAAGCCACGTTCCTGCCCGTGCGCGATGCCCGAAAAGCCGAACGCCACGGAGAACACGGCGAAAGCCGCGCCGATGGTCAATGTGGAAGCGCTTGTCTTTCTCATCGCGTGGCTCCTTCGGTTTGATGAGGAATAGTAAGTTCGCCCGGATGATTACAGCGGAGTGAGGTTGGCGTAGGCCGCTACCAGCCACTTGCTGCCGGCGCCTTCGAAGTTCACTTGCAGGCGCGTATGCGCGCCGCTGCCCTCGGCGCTGGTCACTACGCCCTCGCCGAAGCTCGGGTGACTGACGCGTTGGCCGAGTTTGACCGGCAGGGTTTCCTCGAGCGAGGACGTGTCGGTGTAGCGGCCGGCGTAGGCCGGACGGCTGACCTGCACGCGCGGGCGTACCTCGTCGACCAGGCTGGGCGGCATTTCGGCGAGGAAACGCGAGGGGCGGGCGAGCATCTCGGTGCCGTGCATGCGGCGCGATTCGGCGTGGGTGACGACCAGCCGCTCGCGCGCGCGGGTGATGCCGACGTAGGCCAGGCGGCGTTCTTCTTCCAGCCGGCTTTCGTCTTCGGTCGAGCGCTGGCTGGGAAACAGGCCTTCCTCCATCCCGACCAGGAACACCAGCGGGAACTCCAGGCCCTTGGCCGAATGCAGCGTCATCAGTTGCACGCAGTCGTCCCACGCCTCGCCCTGGCCCTCGCCGGCCTCGAGCGCGGCGTGGGAGAGGAAGGCGGAGAGTTCCGTGAGGCCGGCTTCGACGTCGTCCGGGGTCATGGCGAAGCGGCTGGCGACGTTGACCAGCTCGTCCAGGTTCTCCACGCGCGCCTCACCGTTGCCGCGGCTGTCCTTTTCGTAGTGGTCGCGCAGGCCGGTGTGGCTGATGGCGTGGTCGACCTGTTCGGCGATGGTGAGGTTTGGGCTCCCCTCTCCGTCCGGGAGAGGGACCGGGGGTGAGGCTTCGGTCGGAGCAGGAGCACCCGGCGTACCCGCACCCTCACCCCAACCGTTCTCCCGGGGGGAGAGGGTTTGAAAGTCGCGGGCCATCTGGTCGATCAGCGTCAGGAAGGCTTTGACGGCATTCTTGGCGCGGCCGGCCAGTTCGCGGCCATCGGCGAGTTCGCCCAGTGCAGCCTCCCACATCGACGTGTTTTCGGTGCGCGCGCGCCGGCGCAATACATCCAGCGTGCGGTCGCCGATGCCGCGCGGCGGGGTGTTCACCGCGCGCTCGAAGGCGGCGTCGTCATGCCGGTTGGCGGTCAGGCGCAGGTAGGCCAGCGCGTCCTTGATCTCGGCGCGATCGAAGAAGCGCAGGCCGCCGTAGACGCGGTAGGGGATGCTGCGCTGGCTGAGCTGTTCCTCGAAGTTGCGCGACTGGGCGTTGGAGCGGTAGAGGATCGCGCAGTCCTTCGCGTTGCCGTGCTCGTTGACGTATTCGCGGATGCGCTCGATCACGAAGCGCGCCTCGTCCTGCTCGTTGTAGGCGGCGTACAGCGCGATGCGCTCACCGTCCTCGCCCGCGGTCCACAGTTGCTTGCCCAGCCGGCCGCCGTTGCGTGCGATCACGCTGTTGGCGGCTTTGAGGATGGTCGCGGTGGAGCGGTAGTTCTGCTCCAGCTTGATCGTGCGCGCGCCGGGGAAGTCGCGCAGGAACTGCTGCATGTTCTCCACCTTGGCGCCGCGCCAGCCGTAGATCGACTGGTCGTCGTCGCCGACGGCGAACACCTTGCCGACGTTGCCGGCGAGTACGCGGATCCAGGCGTACTGCAGCGCGTTGGTGTCCTGGAACTCGTCGATCAGCAGGTGCCGCCAGCGCTGCTGGTAATGCTCCAGCACGGCCGGGTTCTTCAGCCACAGTTCGTGCGCGCGCAGCAGCAGTTCGGCGAAGTCGACCAGGCCGGCGCGGCGGCAGGCCTCCTCGTACGCCTGGTAGATCTGCACCAGCGTGCGGGTGACCGGGTGGTTGCCGTGCTCGATGGCGTCCGGGCGCTTGCCCTCGTCCTTCCAGCCGTTGATCTGCCAGGTGGCCTGGCGCGGTGGGAAGCGCGACTCGTCCAGCCCCAGCCCGGCCACCACGCGCTTGACCAGCCGCTGTTGGTCATCGGAGTCCAGGATCTGGAAGCCCTCCGGCAGGCCGGCCTCGCGCCAGTGCCGGCGCAGCAGGCGGTGGGCGATGCCGTGGAAGGTGCCGACGGTGAGGCCGGTGGTGCCGCCGGGAACCAGCTGGTCCAGCCGCGCGCGCATCTCGCCGGCGGCCTTGTTGGTGAAGGTGACCGCCAGGATCGCCCACGGCGGCACGTGCTCGACCTGGGTCAGCCAGCCGATGCGGTGGGTCAGTACGCGGGTCTTGCCGGAACCGGCGCCGGCCAGCACCAGGTAGTGGCCGGGCGGCGCGCAGACGGCTTCGCGCTGCGCGTCGTTGAGCGAGTCGATCAGGTACGAAACATCCATTCACCGATTGTAGCGGTGCCTGTCAACCGCGCCGCGCCGCGCGGACGCGGCGCGGCCGGGTTCAACCTTTCTTCACGACGCCGCCGATCACCAGCAGGCCGCCGACCACGATGCCGGCGATGCCCAGCCACTGCGGCACGGCTTTCTCGTGCGTCGCCTCAATCTTCGCGGGACCCAGTTGCGCCACGGTATCGGTCTGCTTGTAGCTGCCGTTGCCCACGGTCACCCAGATGCCGGCGACCAACAGGATGATGCCTACGATGATGAGTCCTGCACGCATGAGCCGTCTCCTCGGTGGTGTTGCGTCCCGATCATAGCGAGCTCGGCCGTGAACAAACGAAAAAAAAGCCCCGAAGGCTAGGGGGAACCTTCGGGGCCGGGGGTTGGATACGAAGCCCAGGGGAGAGGTTCGTATCCTTGGTGACCCGCTCAGGGAGGTGGGCGGGTCGGGGGATGCCGTTGCGTGCATCCGAAACCTTGGATGCGGATCAGGGAGGAAAGTTTCAAGGACGGCGTTCGCGATATCGGGAACAGGTCAGCATCTGTTCATCCGCCGCGCCCTGGCTCCCTCTCCCGCTCGGGAGAGGGCAGGGGTGAGGGGCGGGGCTCGCGGGGAGGCCCGCGCTTGTGCGCTCGTTAAAAACCGCTAACAAAAAATTTTGCAAGCCCCAGCCCCTCACCCAACCCTCTCCCCGGAGGGGAAGGGCGCCAAAGCTGCGTGCTAGTGCGCCTGCTCCCAGTTCGCCCCGACCCCGACATCCACCACCAGCGGCACAGCCAGCTCGGCGGCGCCGGACATGCGCTCGACCACCGCCTGGCGCAGGGTGTCCACGGCGTCTTCCTGCACCTCGAACACCAGTTCGTCGTGCACCTGCATCAGCATGTGCGCGTCGGTGCGCTCGGAAAGGAAGGAGCCCATCGCGATCATGGCGCGCTTGATGATGTCCGCCGCGCTGCCCTGCATCGGCGCGTTGACCGCGGCGCGCTCGGCACCGGCGCGCAGTGCCTGGTTGCGGGCCTTGAGGTTCTCCAGGTACAGCCGGCGGCCGAAGATGGTCTCGACGAAGCCGTCGCGATGGGCCTGCTCGCGGGTGGCGTCCATGAAGGCGCGCACGCCGGCGAAGCGCGAGAAGTAGCGCGCCATGTAATCGCTGGCCTCGCCGCGGTCCACGCCCAGCTGGCGGGCCAGGCCGAAGGCGCTCATGCCGTACATCAGGCCGAAGTTGATCGCCTTGGCCGCGCGTCGCTGGTTGAGCGTGATCTCCTCCGGCGCCACGCCGAACACCTCGGCCGCGGTGGCGCGGTGCACGTCGCCGCCGCTCCTGAATGCGCGCAGCAGCGCTTCGTCGCCGGACAGGTGCGCCATGATGCGCAATTCGATCTGCGAGTAGTCGGCCGCCATCACCACCCAGCCGGGCGGTGCGATGAACGCTGCGCGGATGCGCCGGCCCTCGTCGGTGCGTACCGGGATGTTCTGCAGGTTCGGATCCGACGAGGAGATCCGCCCGGTCGCCACCGCCGCCTGGTGGTAGCAGGTGTGCACGCGGCCGGTGCGCGGGTTGACCATGGAGGCCAGCTTGTCGGTATACGTGGAGCGCAGCTTGGCCAGGCCGCGGTAGTCCAGGATCAGCCGCGGCAGCGCGTGGTCGTCGGCGATCGCTTCCAGCGCCTCCTCGTTGGTGGAAGGCTGGCCCTTGGGCGTCTTCAGCTTGGCGCGCAGGCCCAGTTCGTCGAACAGGATCGCCTGCAGTTGCTTGGGCGAATCCAGGCTGAAGTCGCGTCCGGCGTGCGTGTAGGCGTGGCGCTGCAGTTCCAGCATGCGCTTGCCCAGCTCCTGGCTTTGCTTGCGCAACTCGTCGACGTCGATCAGCACGCCCTTGCGCTCCATGCCCGCAAGGATCGGCGCCAGCGGTACTTCGATCTGCTCGTACACGCGCTTGAGCGCCGGCACGGAGGCGAGCATCGGCTGCAGTGCCTGGTGCAGGCGCAGGGTGATGTCCGCGTCCTCGGCGGCGTAGCGGCAAGCGGTGTCCAGGTCGACCTGCGAGAACGGGATCTGTTTGGCGCCCTTGCCGGCCACCTCTTCGTACTTGATGGTCTGGTAGCCCAGGTAGCGGCTGGCCAGCGAATCCATGTCATGGCGCGTGGCGGTGGCGTTCCAGGCGTAGGAGGCGAGCATCGAATCGTGCGCCAGGCCCTGCACGCCGATGCCGTAATGCGACAGCACGTTGATGTCGTACTTGGCGTGCTGGCCGAGCTTGGGCCGCGCGGGGTCTTCGAAGAGCGGTTTGAGCGCGTGCAGCACCTGATCGCGGTCCAGCTGCCAGGGTGCGCCCGGGTAGTCGTGCGCGACCGGGATGTAGCACGCCTTGCCCGGTTCGATGGAGAAGGACAGGCCGATCAGTTCGGCGCGCATGGCGTCGATGCTGCTGGTCTCGGTGTCGAAGGCTATCAGCGGCGCCTCGCGCAGACGCGCGAGCCAGCGCTCGAACTGTTCGGGCGTGGTGACCAGCTCGTATTCGCCGGGCCGCGCGTCGGCGGCGGTCGGCGCGGCCTGCATCGGCGGCGCGGATGCGACCTCGGGCGCCGGCGTGGCGCCGCCGGTCTCGGCGTCCAGGTCTTTCAGCGCCGCCTTGAACTCGTAGCGGGTGAACAACTCGCGCAGCGCGGCGGTGTCGCGCTCGCGCAGGCTCAGGTCGGTGGGACCCTGCTCGAGTTCCAGGTCGGTGCGGATGGTCACCAGCTCGCGCGAGAGCGGCAGCGTGGGCAGCGCCTCGCGCAGGTAGCCGCCGATCTTGCCGCCGACCTTGTCGGCGTTGGCGATCACGCCCTCCAGCGAACCGTACTCGGCCAGCCATTTGGCCGCGGTCTTGGGTCCGCATTTGGTCACGCCCGGCACGTTGTCGATGCTGTCGCCGGTCAGGCTGAGGAAGTCGACGATGCGCCCGGGCGGCACGCCGAACTTCTCGGTGACGCCGGCGATGTCCAGCGTCACGTTGGTCATGGTGTTGACCAGCGTGACGCGCGGATCGACCAGCTGGGCCAGATCCTTGTCGCCGGTGGAGATGACCACGTCGATGCCCTGCGCCGCCGCGGCGCGGGCCAGCGTGCCGATCACGTCGTCGGCCTCCACGCCGGGCACGCACAGGATCGGAAAACCCAGCGCGCCGACGATCGCCATCATCGGTTCGACCTGCGCGCGCAGGTCATCGGGCATCGGCGGGCGGTTGGCCTTGTACTCGGGGTAGATGTCGTCGCGGAACGTACGCCCGGGCGCGTCGCAGACGAAGGCCAGGTACTCCGGCTGCGCCTTCAGCGTGGCGCGCAGCATGTTGACCACGCCGAACAGCGCGCCGGTGGGCTCGCCGCGCGCGTTGGTCAGCGGCGGCAGCGCATGGAAGGCGCGGTAAAGGTAGGAAGAGCCGTCGATCAGGATGAGCTGTGCCATCGGGCCATTCTCGCACGCGTGCCATGGCGCCGCGGTTCACCGGCCCGCGCCGGGGCCGCTGCTATGCTCGCGCGCACATCCCCGGAGCCATGCCATGAAGCTTCCCGCCGCGCTCGTCCTCGTCCCCGCGCTGCTTGCCGCGCCCGCTTTCGCCCAGTCGGCGCCGCCGCCGGCCAACGTGCCGCCGCCGCCGGGCATGAACGATCCGGGCGTGCAGGCGACCGCGCCCGCTTCGGCGCCGGTGCCGACCGCGGCGCCGGCGCAAAGCGGCACGTCGCTACTGCCGCGCAAGCCCGAACCGATCCGCTCGGGCCAGCCGATGCCCGAGGTCAGCGTGCACAAGCAGGGCGAGGACACCGTGCAGGAATACCGTCGCAACGGCCGGCTCTACATGGTGGTGATCACCCCGCCCAGCGGCATCGCGCAGACGTACATGGTCGATCCGAGCGGCCGGCTGGTGGACGACCACGGCCAGAAACCCACGCGGCCGGTGATGTACAAAGTGCTGGAGTGGGGCAAGTCCAAGCCTGCGCCGGCGGCCTCCACGGGCGACTGAGCCGGACATGGACCTGCGCCAGAGCTGGCTGCTGTTCGCGCTGGGCTCGGCGTTCTTCGCCGCGCTCACCGCGCTGTTCGGCAAGCTCGGCGTGGCGGGGATCAACTCCAACCTGGCCACCTTCATCCGCACGGTGGTGATCCTCGCGGTCACCGCCGGCATCGTGAGCCTGCGTGGCGAGTGGGCAAGGCCGGCGGGCCTGCCATGGCACAGCTGGCTGTTCCTGGTCCTCTCGGGCATCGCCACCGGCCTGTCCTGGCTGTGCTACTACCGCGCGTTGCAGCTCGGGCCGGTGAGCAAGGTCGCGCCGATCGACAAGCTCAGCGTGGCGATGGTGATCGTATTGGGACTGGTGTTCCTCGGCGAGAAGCCGAGCCTGCCGCTGCTGTTGGGCGGCGGGCTGATCGTCGCCGGCGCCATCGTCATCGCGGTGTTTTGAGGGCTGGTGGGCTGAAGCCCGCCCACAAGCCGCTAACCGTAGGGTGGGCTTCAGCCGACCGTCTTCATTCGCCAAAGCGCGTGCGTGAACCGCCTTCCTTGATTCCGGCCCAATCGGGCGGCAAGAACCCCGTGGTCACGAACCGATGAAAGGTGGACCAGGGCCAGTCCCGGACCTGGTCCACATGGCCATGCTTGACCGGGTTGTAATGAATGTAGTCGATATGGGTTCGCAGGTCGCGCTCGTCGCGGATCGCGTGCTCCCAATAGCGTCGCTGCCAGATGCCGCGCTCGCGGCGCGCAGAGCGGGCGGACGAACCACGCCCCGGTAGGTCCCGCGAAAAGCCGGCCTTCAAGTGCGCGATGCGTGTGGCGTAGTCCGCATCGGTGTGCGGCAATGTGCAAAGCAGGTGCAGGTGTTCCGGGAGCACGACCATGGCGTTCACGCGGAAAGGGCGGGCTCGTCGCGCTTCGCGAAGGGTGCTTCGTAACAGCTCGATATGCCTCGTCAGCAAGGCGCTTTCCCGGTTGGCCAGGGTCAAGGTGAAGAAAAAGGTGCCGCCCGGCTGCCATGCGCGCAAGTAATTGCTCATGGCGAACAGAATGAGCTGTCTGGTCGCAGCGCAGGATCAGGGGAGAGCGTCCGGGGAAGTAGGGTTTGGGCGGAGGTGCGGTGGGCTGAAGCCCACCCTACGCCGCCGGACCGTAGGGTGGGCTTCAGCCCACCGTGCCCCCTCAGGCCGGATCGTCCAGCTCGGGATAGTGGCGGAAGATGCCTTGTTCGTTGAACGGCAGGCGACGCGGGGACGCGAGGTAGGCGGCGATGCGCGGGCGCTGGGCGATCTCGTCGGCCAGTGCGCCCAGGCGTGGCGAGCCCTGGCGCAGGCGCCGCATGGCCCGCGGAAAGGCGTAGTCCAGCCCGGCCATCAGCTGGAACAATGACAGGTCGACGTAGGAGTGTTCGCCCAGCGCATGGCGGCCATCGGAGCGCGCGAGTACCTGCTCGAAATAGCCCAGGTACTTGGGCAGCCGGTGCTTGCGCAGGTCGGCCGCGCGCCGCTGCGCTTCCTGCCGCTGGTCCTCGTAGTACAGGCTGGCGGCAATCGGGTGATGGCTGTCGTGCACCTCGGCGACCACGTCGGCGATGGTCAACTGCAACTGGTTGGCGTAGATGCGGCGCGCCTCGCCCTCGGGCACCAGCCGCAGGTGCTGGCCCAGGTAGGCCAGGATGGCGGCGGTCTGCGCGATCAGCAGGTGGCCGGCGCGCAGGATGGGGGGCGCGAACGGCAGCGCGTCCTCGGTGCTGTCGCCGGCGAGGAAGGGATCCATCACCGCGTCGCCGCGGTTGCGGGCGACGTCTACGTAGTCGGCGCCGGCGTCTTCCAGCGCCAGCCGCACGAATTCGCCGCGCCCCGGGATGCCGGTCCAGTAGTAAAGCTCGTATTGCATGACCCTTGCCGTCGCGAGCGGTGTCCGCCCGACCCCGCAGGCTAGGCCAAGGTGTTTCCAGCGGCCGTGAACGGTGCCGTTTGTCGCGCCTGGGCGCGGTCTGGCCCGGCCGATCCGCCGTTCGTCGCAACGGGGCTGTCGGCAGCGGCCGGCCGGCGGGCAGGATCGTTGGGTCGGCCGGCATCGGCCATCGAAGGAGTTCCCCCATGGCCAAGGCACTCGTCCTCGATGCCGAGCTGTCCGCCGCGCCGCGACCTGGCCGCGTGGCGTCCGCGCCGGAGCGGCTCGACCGGCTGGCCGGATCGGCGCTCAGGAAGGCGGTCACCGGCTGGTTCGCCGTGGCGGTGCTCGGCCAGTTCGCCTTCGCCGCTTATCTGTTCGGCTTCTACGGGCGCTCGGCACTGCAGGGCGACTGGGCAGCGTGGAACGATGTCATGCCCCACGGCTACGTGCCCGGCGATGGCCCAGGCAACGCGCTGGTGGCGGTGCACCTGGCGTTCGCCGCCCTGATCATCGCCAGTGGTGCGCTGCAGTTGATGCCGTGGATACGCCGGACGTGGCCGCGCTTTCATCGCTGGAACGGCCGCGGCTACCTGTTTTCCGCGCTGTTGCTGAGCCTGGGCGGGCTGGCGATGGTGTGGGGCCGCGGCGGCGTCGGTGATCTGTCCCAGAACGTGGCGATCAGCCTGAACGCGCTGTTGATCGTATTGTTCGCCAGCCTGGCCTGGCGCGAGGCGCTGGCGCGCCGCATCGACCGGCACCGGCGCTGGGCGATCCGGCTGTTCCTGGCGGTGAGCGGGGTGTGGTTCTTCCGCATCGGGCTGACCCTGTGGATCGCGCTCAACCAGGGACCGGCCGGCTTCGATCCCGAGACCTTCACGGGCCCGGCGCTGACGGTCATCGCATTCGCCCAGTACGCGCTGCCGCTGGCGATCGCCGAACTGTACTTCCGCGCGCAGCGAAGCCGGCGGCCGGCGGCGCAGCTGGCGATGGCGGCGGGCCTGGCGGTGGCGACGCTGGCGACCGGGGCGGGCATCGCCACCGCATCGATGATGCTGTGGCTGCCGCATCTGTAGCATTCCCGCCCGCCGCGGCGATTCGTTGCTATCGTCTGCGCATGCGCACTTCGCCCACCCCTGTAGCACGGCACTGGCTCGTCCTGATGCTGGGCTGGCGCCGGCTGCTGCTCGGGTTGGGCGTGGCGGCCATGCTGGGCTTGCTGCAAAGCACCTGGTGCCCGATGCCGACGGTGCCGCTGGTCGGCCGCGCGATGATCGTGGGGCTGGCCGCTTTGATCGGTTTCGGTTTGTTCGAACGCTGGCCGGCGCGCCTGCCGCGCTGGCTCGCGCGCTGGGTACTGCAGGTGTGGGGCGTGGCGATGGCGGTGCCGCTGGCGGCGCTGGGGCTGTATCTGCTGGACGGCCCCGGTTCGGGCATGCCCTGGCTCGATCCCGACAAATGCGGATTCGTGGCGATGGCCCTGCTCGGCTTGTTGCTGGGGCCGTGGATCGCGGTCGCCGCGCTGTTTCGCCAGCGCGACGATGCGGTGCGCGCCCAGGCACTGGCCTTCGAACTGCAGCGCAGCGAACTGGAGCGCCGCGCCGCCGACGCCCGCTTGCGCCTGTTGCAGGCGCAGGTGGAGCCGCACTTCCTGTTCAATACGCTGGCCAACGTACGCGAACTGGTCGAGGCCGGCTCGCCGCAGGCCTCGCAGGTACTGGACAGCCTGATCGTCTATCTGCGCGCCGCGGTGCCGCGCCTGCAGCAGGCGGCCACCACGCTGGGGCAGGAGATGGAGCTGGTGCGGGTCTACCTGGAAGTAATGCACATGCGCATGCCCGACCGCCTGCATTTCTCGTTGCAGGCCGAGCAGGCGGCACTGGCCTTGCGCTGCCCGCCGATGACCTTGCTTACGCTGGTGGAGAACGCCGTTCGCCATGGCGTCGATCCGAGCGAGGAGGGCGGCCGGATCGAGGTGCGCGCCTGCGTGCGGGAAGGGCGCTGCCGCGCCGAAGTGGTGGATACCGGGATCGGCCTGCAGGCTTCCAGCCGGGGCTTGGGTACCGGGCTTTCGACACTTCGCGAACGCCTGCAACTGGCCTTCGGTGGCGACGCGCAAGTCACGCTGGCGGGGCTCGAGCCGCATGGCGTATGCGCCGGCGTGGATTTCCCGGCGCAGGCCGTCGTCGCATGAGGGATGATCGTCCGACCGCGCTGATCGCGGACGACGAGCCCTTGCTGCGCGCATCGCTGGTACGCCTGTTAGCGCAGGCCTGGCCGCAGCTGGAGGTAGTGGCGCAGGCGCGCAACGGCCGCGAGGCCGTGGCCGCGTTCGAGGCGCAGCAGCCGGACATCTGCTTCCTCGACGTGCACATGCCCGGGCTGTCCGGCGTGGAGGCGGCCCGCCAGATCGGCGACCGTGCGCACCTGGTGTTCGTCACCGCCCACCGCCAGTACGCCGTGGAGGCGTTCGAGCAGGGCGCGCTCGACTATCTGGTCAAGCCGGTCGAGGCGGTACGCCTGGACGCCACGGTGGCACGCCTGCGCGAACGGTTGCGCACGGCGCAGCCGGCGTCCAACACCGAGGCCCTGCTGGAGCAGCTGGCCGCGCGTCTGCTCAAGCCGGAGGCGGCCGGTCCGCTGCGCTGGATCCGGGCGTCGGTAGGGCAGGCACTGCGGCTGATTCCGGTTGAGCAGATCGACTACCTGCGTGCCGAGGAAAAATACACGCGGATCGCCTGGCGCGACGAGTCTGGCAAGCCGGGCGAGGCGCTGATCCGCACGCCGCTGAAGGAACTGGCGGCTCAGCTGGACGGCGGGCAGTTCATGCAGGTGCACCGCGCGGCGCTGGTGAACCTGCACGCGGTGAGCCACGTCACGCGCGGTGCCAATGAAACGGCGCAGGTGCACCTGAAAGGCCGCACCGAGGTGTTGCCGGTCAGCCGCAGCTATCTGCATTTGTTCCGGCAGATGTGAGGGGCGCCGCTCTGAAGCCTTCTCCCCTTCAGGGAGAGGGTTTGGGTGAGGGACGGGGCTGCGGGGAGGGGTCCTGGGAACAGGGCTCCCCCCCTCTCCCCAGCCATCTTTCCGGCGTCGCTGGGGAAGAGGGAGCTGGGCTTTTGGCAAGCCTGGACGGCCGGCATCAATGCCGGAAATGGCGCATGCCGGTAAACACCATCGCCAGGTCGTGCTCGTCGGCGGCGGCGATCACTTCGGCGTCGCGCATCGACCCGCCCGGCTGGATCACGGCGGCGATACCCGCCTCGGCGGCCGCATCGATGCCGTCGCGGAAGGGAAAGAACGCATCGCTCGCCATGACCGAGCCGCGTACTTCCAGCTTCTCGTCGGCCGCCTTGATGCCGGCAATCTTCGCGCTGTACACGCGGCTCATCTGGCCGGCGCCGACGCCGATGGTCTGGCGGTCCTTCGCATAGACGATGGCATTGGACTTGACGAACTTGGCCACCTTCCAGGCGAAGATCAGGTCGTCGATCTGCGCCGGCGTGGGGGCACGTTTGGTCACTACCTTGAGGTCGGTCGCGCTGATCATGCCGGTGTCGGCGCTCTGCAGCAGCAGACCCGAGCCCACGCGCTTGGAGTGCATGCCCGGATGGGCGGCGCGCAGGTCGCCGTCCGCCGGCGCGGGGATCACCAGCACGCGCACGTTGGCCTTCTTCGCGAACGCCGCGAGCGCGTCGTCGGCGTAGCCGGGCGCCAGTACCACCTCGACGAACTGGCGCTCGACAATGGCGCGCGCGGTGACACCATCGACCTCGCGGTTGAACGCGATGATGCCACCGAAGGCGGAGGTGGGGTCGGTCTGGAAGGCCAGGTCATAGGCCTTGGCCGTCCCCTCCAGGCTCACCGCCACGCCGCACGGGTTGGCGTGCTTGACGATCACGCAGGCCGGCTTGACGAAGCTGCGTACGCATTCCCACGCCGCGTCGGCGTCGGCGATGTTGTTGAACGACAGCTCCTTGCCCTGCAGCTGGCGGAATGCCGCCAGCGTGCCCGGCGCCGGGAACATGTCGCGGTAGAACGCCGCGCCCTGGTGCGGATTCTCGCCGTAGCGCAGGTCCATCAGCTTGACGAAGCGGCTGTTGACCTGGCCCGGAAAGGCCTCGTGACCGGCAATGGCGTCATGCGCTTCGTTGAGTTTCAGGCCCGACAGGTAATCGCTGATCGCGCCGTCGTAGTCGGACACGCGGTTGAACGCGGCCACCGCCAGCTTGAATCGGGTGGCGCGCGAAAGGCCGCCCTCGCGCTCGATCGCGGCGAGTGTTTCTTCGTACTGCTCCGGCGAGGTCAACACCGCTACGTCCGCCCAGTTCTTCGCCGCCGAGCGCAGCATCGCCGGGCCGCCGATGTCGATGTTCTCGATCGCCTGTTCCAGCGTGCAGTCGGGCCGGGCCACGGTCTGCTCGAACGGGTAGAGGTTGAGCACCAGCAGATCGATCGGGGCGATGCCCAGCCCGGCCATCACCGCGTCGTCGGTGCCGCGCCGGCCGAGCAGGCCGCCATGCACCTTCGGATGCAGCGTCTTGACGCGGCCATCCATGATTTCCGGGAAGCCGGTGGCGTCGCTGACGTCGGTCACCGCGATGCCCGCCTCGCGCAGGGCTTTCGCGCTGCCGCCGGTGGACAGCAGTTCCACGCCGCTGGCGGCGAGGCGGCGGCCCAGGTCGATCAGCCCGGTCTTGTCGGAGACGCTGAGCAGGGCGCGGCGGATCGGGGTGACGGCGGGCATGGCGGCTTCCAGGGTGGGGGAAGCCGGCGATTATAACGCGGGCAGGCTGGGTTGTCGTTTGGACGTCCAGGCGTCCAAATGCAGTGTACGTGCCCTTCCTAGGAGCCCGCTTGTGGGCGATGCCCTTCGTGCGCGTTCCCCCATAAAGCATCGCCCACAATTGGGCTCCTACAAGGGCGCGGTCGAAAAAGGGGGCTACAGCAGGCCGTGTGCGGCCAGCTTCTTGCGCAGCGTGGCGCGGTTGATGCCGAGCGCGGCGGCGGCGCGGCTCTGGTTGCCGTCGTGGAACGCCAGTACCTCGCGCAGCAGCGGGCCTTCGACTTCGCGGATCACCAGCGCATGCAGGCCTTCGGCGCACTCGGTGTCGCCGATGTCGGCCAGGTAGCGGCGCACGGTACGGCTGACGCACTCGCCCAGCGCGCTCTGCGACGACTGGGTCTCCCGGACGGCCTCGGCAGCAGGCAATCGGACGGCGTTCACAGGCAGTACCTCACGAGCGATGCGGCGGCTGCGTGGGCCGCTGCAAGAGTTTATGGCGGATCCGCGCCGGCAGCGGCGCGCCTGGCATGCGACGGCGCATGCGCGAGAGGGCGAGTGTACCGGCGCGCGCCGATAAATTTAAGTGCTGGCGTCGGCGGCGGGTCTTTTCATTCGAAACCGAATTCGAACGCCACCGCGCGCGTGCCGGGGTCGGCCACCTCGATCAGCAACGCCGCGCTCGCGCCGGGCGCCAGGCCTGCGCGCAGTGCCGCGTTGTCATCGAGGTAGTCGGTCGGATGCAGCCGGCGCATCGCCACGCGGTGGCCGTCGGCATCGGACAGGATCATCGTGACCACCGGATAAGGCTGCGCGAAGGGTGCGTCGTTGCGGACGGTGGCGCTGATCATCAAGGCGCCGGGCACGCTGGGATGCGCCTGCACGTCGCGCGCGACCAGGTGCAGCCGGTGCACGTCGCGCACCAGCGGCAGCTTGCAGCCGAGCGAGGCGCAGGCCTGGCGCAACCAGGTACCGATGGCCGGATCGGCGACCAGCAGGTCGCGCTTGGCCCAGGCGACCTGTGCCGCCAGCAGCAGCGTCAGCAGCGCGCAGGTCAGCACCCAGGGCCACCGCCGCGCGCGTTGGCGCGGCGCGCGCCGCTCGTGCGCGAAGCGTGGGGTAAAGGCCGGCGCGGCGGGCGGCGGTTCGGCCGCGACCGGCACGTCCTCGCGCGGTCGGTAGATCGCCAGTTCGAGCCTGGGGGCTTCCTCCGAGCGCCTGTTTTCCGCCAGCAGCCGGAACGGTTCGGGCGGCAACTGGTCGGCCAGCGTGTCCAGTGCGTCGAACAGGGTTTCGCAGTTGCCGCAGATCACGCCCCCACGCGCCTGCGCCAGCGCGCTCGCGTCGAGCGAGAAGACGGTGCGGCAGTCGGGGCATTGGGCGTACATGCGCGCAAGAGTAAATGGTAAGCCGGCGTTTGTCGGGACCGGTCGTGTGCGCCGGTGCACGGTGCGGCGCCGGATCCCGTCCTTTCCCGGAAGCGGGAGAGGAGGCCTGTCGACTGGGGTGCTTTTTGAAGGAGCGCACCTGTGCGCGACCGCCCTGCATCGCGGTCGCGCACAGGTGCGCCGCTACCGGAGGCTTCGGCTCAGCGGCGGTGCCCGCTGATGCGGACCCAGTCCTCGCGCGTATCCACGCGCAGCTCGTCGAACCATTCGCCGTAGCGCGCCAGCAGTTCGTCCTGCTGGCCGGCCAGGATGCCGGAGATGGCGAATGGCGCACCCGGTTTGCAGGCAGCGGCGAAGGTGGGCGCCAGTTCGCCCAGCGGCCCGGCCAGGATGTTGGCGACGAACACGTCGGCCGGCGCGTGCGGTTCCTCGCCGGGCAGGTACACAGAGAGGCGGTCGGCCACGCCGTTGCGTTCGGCGTTGTCGGCCGAGGCGGTCAGCGCCTGCGGATCGTTGTCCACGCCGACCGCGCCCGGCGCGCCCAGCTTGAGTGCGGCGATGGCCAGGATGCCCGAACCGCAGCCGTAGTCGACCACCTGCTTTCCGGCCAGATCCAGGCCATCGAGCCATTCCAGGCACAGCGCGGTGGTCGGGTGGGTGCCGCTGCCGAAGGCCAGGCCCGGATCCAGTCGCACCACCACCAGGTCCTCGTCGGCGGGTGGCTCGATGTTCCACGGATAGATCCACAGCCGCCGGCCGAACGGCATCGGCCTGAACTGGTCCATCCAGGCGCGCTCCCAGTCCTCGTCGGCGACCTCGCGGAAGGCGAGCTGATCGGGTTCGAGCCACGGCAGCAGTTCGCCCAGCGCCTCGACCAGGCCGCGGCGGTCGGTGCCGGCGTCGAACAGCGCGTCCAGAGTGAGCGTGGGCCACAGCGGCAACTCACCGACGCCAGGCTCGAAGATCGCCTGTTCGTCGGGCGTTTCGGCCTCGGCGTCGCGCAGCGTGATGGAGAGGGCGCCCAGGTCATCGAGGGCTTCCTCCACGCGCGGCTGCTGCTCGGCGCGGAGGGTGAGGGCGAGTTCGAGGAAGGGCATGGGATGGTCTGTGTACTGCGCTTGTTGATCACCGCAGGAGCGCACCCTGTGCGCGACCGTGAGCACGGCGGTCGCGCACAGGGTGCGCTCCTACAGGGGCTGCTGCCGGTCGGACTATTCGCCGCCGGCCTTCTGTTCCTTCTGCTCGGCCATGCGCTTTTCCAGGTAATGGATGTTCTGGCCGCCGTGCTGGAAGCCGGCGTCGGCCATGATGCGTTGCTGCAGCGGGATGTTGCACTTGACGCCTTCGATGACGGTCTCGGCCAGCGCCAGGCGCATGCGGCAGATCGCGGTCTCGCGGTCGGGGCCGTAGACGATCAGCTTGCCGATCATCGAGTCGTAGTTGGGCGGGATGCGGTAGCCGTCGTACAGGTGGGTGTCCACGCGCACGCCCGGGCCGCCCGGCGCCTCGAAGCGCTTGACCGTGCCGGGGCTGGGCATGAAGGTGTCCGGATCCTCGGCGTTGATGCGGCATTCGATGGCGTGGCCGCGGATCTGGATGTCTTCCTGCTTGATCGAGAGCTTCTCGCCGCCGGCGATCAGCAACTGTTCGCGCACCAGGTCCACGCCGGTGATGAACTCGGTCACCGGGTGCTCCACCTGGATGCGGGTGTTCATCTCGATGAAATAGAAGCGGCCGTTCTCGAACAGGAACTCGAACGTGCCGGCGCCGCGGTAGCCGATGCGGATGCAGGCCTCCACGCACACCTTGCCGATCTGTGCACGCTGCTCGGGCGTGATGCCTGGCGCTGGCGCTTCCTCGACCACCTTCTGGTGGCGCCGCTGCATGGAGCAGTCGCGCTCGCCCAGGTGGATCGCGTTGCCCTGGCCGTCGGCCAGCACCTGGATCTCCACGTGGCGCGGGTTCTCCAGGAATTTCTCCATGTACACCATGTCGTTGCCGAAGGCCGCCTTGGCCTCGGACTTGGTCATGGTGACGGCGTTGGCCAGGTGCGCCTCGGTGCGCACCACGCGCATGCCGCGGCCACCGCCGCCACCGGCGGCCTTGATGATCACCGGATAGCCGATCTCGCGGGCGATGCGCATGTTCTCGTCGGTGTTGTCGCCCAGCGGACCACCGGAGCCCGGCACACACGGCACGCCGGCAGCCTGCATCGCCTTGATCGCCTCGACCTTGTCGCCCATCAGGCGGATCACGTCGGCGGTCGGGCCGACGAAGATGAAGCCGGACTGCTCGACCTGCTCGGCGAAGTCCGCGCGCTCGGAGAGGAAGCCGTAGCCGGGGTGGATCGCCTGCGCGTCGGTGATTTCCGCCGCGGCGATGATGCGCGGGATGTTGAGGTAGCTGTCGACCGATGGCGCCGGGCCGATGCAGATCGCCTCGTCCGCCAGGCCCACGTGCTTGAGGTTGCGGTCGGCGGTGGAGTGCACCGCGACCGTCTTGATGCCAAGGCTGTGGCACGCGCGCAGCACGCGCAGCGCGATCTCACCGCGGTTGGCAATAACGACTTTTTCTAGCATCGGTAATGTCCCGCCGGATCAGGCAATCACGAACATCGGCTGGTCGAATTCGACCGGCTGGCCGTTTTCGACCACGATCGCCTGCACGGTGCCGGCGACGTCGGCTTCGATCTGGTTGAACATCTTCATCGCCTCGATGATGCCCAGCGTCTCGCCGGCCTTGACCTGCTGGCCGACCTTGACGAAGGCGGCCGCGCCCGGTGTGGCCGAGGCGTAGAAGGTGCCGACCATCGGTGCCTTGACCACGTGGCCCTCAGGCAGGGCGTTGGCGGGCGGGGTGGTATCGATCGCCGGCGCGGCGGCGGCGACGGGGGCCGGGGCCGGGGCTGCCTGCAGCGCGACCGGCGCGGCCACGGCCATGCCACCGGTGGGCACGCGCGACAGGCGCACCACTTCCTCGCCTTCCTTGATTTCCAGTTCCGCGAGGTTGGATTCCTCGAGCAGGTCGATCAGCTTCTTGATCTTGCGCAGATCCATGGGAGTGCCTTTGTTTCAGGGGCCGCCGCGGCGGCCAGGGTTCAAGGGGAATGCGTGCAAACGGAATTCAGGTGAGGCGGCGCAGCGCCGCATCCAGCGCCAATGCGTAGCTGTCGGCGCCGAAGCCGCCGACCACGCCGACCGCCAGGTCCGAGAGATAGGAGTGGCGCCGGAACGGTTCTCGCGCATGCACGTTGGACAGGTGCACTTCGATGAACGGGATGGCCACCGCCGCCAGAGCGTCGCGCAGGGCGACGCTGGTATGGGTGAAGGCGGCCGGGTTGATCACGATCCAGGCGATGCCCTCGGCGCCGGCCTGCTGCACGCGCTCGACCAGGGCGTGTTCGGCGTTGGACTGGAAGCTCGACAATTGGTGCCCGGCCGCCTGCGCCTGGCGGGCCAGTCGCGCGTCGATGTCCGCGAGCGTGTCACGCCCGTAGACCTCGGGCTCGCGCGAGCCCAGCAGGTTGAGGTTGGGGCCATGCAGGACCAGCAGTTTTGCCACGCCACACCTTGCAGCCAGCCGGACGGGTCCGGCGAGGGGGCGAAGTGTGCGCGCGCCGGCCGATGTTGTCCACTTCGACGCAGTTCGGCGATGTTTGGCGGAGAACTGGCGCACAAACCGTGCGTGGGCGTATGTGGGCGATACCATGGGCCAGGGCATTCCTGACGGAGCGCACCCTGTGCGCGACCGCCCTATATCGACCGGTCGCGCGGTCGCGCGGTCGCGCACAGGGTGCGCTCCTACAAGGAGTTCGCCTCGCCGCCCAGCCAGCGCTCCAGCTTGGCCGCATCTAGCACGCCGGCATGAGTCGCCAGCACCGTGCCGCTGGCATCCAGCAGCACGCTGTAGGGCAGCACGCTGGCGCCGTCACCCAGCTGCCGCGCGCTGTCGGGCGCGTCGAGCCGGCCGAGCAGGATCGGGTAATTGACCGGATGCGCCTGCAGATATGCGCGCACGTTGTCGGGCGTATCCATGGCGATGCCGACCACGACCGGGCGATCGCCGCCAAACCGCCGCTGCGCCGCGGCCAGCGCCGGCATTTCCTTCAGGCACGGGCCGCACCAACTGGCCCAGAAGTTCACCAGCACACGGCGTCCGGTGTAGTCCGACAGCGCATGCGTGCGCCCGTCCAGGTCGGGCAGGCGCAGTGCCGGCGCCGGCTGGCCGACCAGGTCCGGTCCGCGCCGCTCGCGCGAAGCGTGCTGCAGCCAGCCGCCGGCCGCGGCGGCAAGCACCGCCAGCAGCAGGATCAGCCAGCTTGCACGGGTCATCATGTCAGCGCGCCGCTTCGGTCAATGCCTGTTCGACCAATCCGGAGGTGAGCACGGTGGGCAGCTTGCGCCCCTCGCCGCCGCCGCGGGGGAACACCACGTACAACGGTACGCCGGGCGAGTGGTATTGCTCCAGGAAGGCGGCGATGGTGGGGTTGACGTCGGTCCAGTCGCCTTTCATGTAGACCGCGCCGGTGCGCTCGAGCAGGGCGCGGAAGGCGTCGGTGTCCAGCACGGTATGTTCGTTCGCCTTGCAGGTGACGCACCAGTCGGCGGTCATGTCGACGAACACCGGCGTGCCGGCGCCGCGCAGCTGGGCCAGCTTCTCCGGGCTGTAGGCGACCGTGCCGCTGTCCGCCTGGGCGGCGCGCGCCGGCGGCGGCAACTGCGCCAGCGCGTACAGCGGTAGCGCGGTGGCCAGCAGCGCCAGCAGCACCGGCGCGCGCACCAGCCCGCCGCGGCCGCGGCTGCGCTCGAACCACCACAGGCTCAAGGCCAGGAATACCGCGGCGACCAGCAACAGGCCGACCGCGTCGGCGCCGCGCTGGTTGGCCAGCACCCAGGCCAGCCAGGCGGCGGTCAGATACATCGGGAAGGCCAGCAACTGCTTGAGCGTTTCCATCCAGCGGCCCGGTCGCGGCAGCCGCCGGGCCAGTGCGGGCACGAAACCGATGGCCAGGAATGGCAGTGCCAGGCCGACGCCCAGGGCGAGGAACACCAGCAAGGCATACATCGCCGGCGCGGCGAAGGCGTAGGCCAGCGCGCTGCCCATGAACGGCGCGGTGCAGGGACTGGCCACCACCACCGCCAGCACGCCGGTGAAGAAGTCTCCCGCCACGCCGCCGCGCGTGGCCAGCTTCGCGCCGGTGTTGCCCAACGAAGCGCCGAATTGCACCAGCCCCGACATCGACAGACCGACCGCCAGCATCACCAGCGCCAGCACGCCGACCAGCAGCGGCTGCTGCAATTGCGTGCCCCAGCCCAGCGCGTGGCCGGCCGAACGCAAGGCGAGGATGCCCAGGCCCAACGCCACGAAGCTCAGCAGCACGCCGGCGGTGTAGGCCAGCGCATGCGCCCGCGCGCGGGCCGGGCTCTCGCCGCTTTCCAGCAGGCCTACCGCCTTGATCGACAGCACCGGCAGCACGCAAGGCATCAGGTTGAGCACCAGGCCGCCGCCGAGGGCGAGCAGCAGGGCGAGCCACAGGCTGGTGCGCAGCGGGCCCTGCGCGGCAGGGGCCGGCGGGGCTTGCGGTGCCGTCGTGATCGGCGTGCCGCTGGCCGGCGCCGCACTGCCGAGCTGCACATCCAGCGCGCGGGTCATCAGCGGATAGCACAGGCCGCCGTCCTGGCAGCCCTGGAAGCTCGCTTCCAGGGCCAGGTGCGTGCGCCCGGCGAGGTCGCCGGCGATCGTCACCGGCAGGTCCAGTTCATTGAAGTAGACCGTGACGCTGCCGAAGTGCGGGTCGTCCTTGCGGGTGCCGGTGGGCCATTGCGGCGTGAGCGCCAGATCGCCGTCATCGCGAAGGCGCAATCGGGTCTGGTCACGGTAGAGGTAGTAGCCCGGCGGCATCGTCCAGCGCAGCAACAGGTGCTGTCCGTCCTGCGCCAGCGCCTCGAGCTTGAATGCCTGCTCGGCAGGCAGCGGCGCATCGCCGCCGCTGGCGCCATGCGTGGCGCCGAGCTGTTCGAGCGCGGCGCCGAGCGAGCCGCCGCCTGCCGCGGCCACGCCGCCGGTGGCCGGCAGCGCCAGGTCCAGCTGCTCGGTATGCGGCGGATAGCAGATCTTCGGATCGACCTCGTGGCAGCCCTGGAACTGCACGCCCAGTCGCAGCCGCGTGGCGCCGGGCGCCACCGTGTAGGGCACGCTGGCGTCGATCGCGTGGTGGTAGATCTCCACGTCGCCCAGGTACTGGTCGTGGTGCTTCTCGCCGTCCGGAAAGGCCGGCTCGCCCAGCGTCACGCCGCCGGCCGGCTTGAACTTCATGCGGCCGCGGTAGAGGTAATAGTCCGGCGCGATTTCCCAGTGCAGCTTCAGCACCCCGGGCGTGGAGGCGTCGGCGGAAAGCCGGTAGGCCTGGGTGACCGGCAACAGGCCGTCTTCCTCCTGCGCCGGCGCGGGAAGCGTGAACAGCAGACCCAGCAACAGCAGGGCGAAGGCGGCCAGGCGGCCGGAAAGCATCGATCGCATCATGGGGACCCTTGTGGGGTTGTCGGGGATTATGGCGCAGGTACGCCGCGCTGCCGCGGCGTGCGGCCTTATGCCTGCCGCGCCGCCGCGCGCGGTTGCAGCAGGCCGGTGGTGAGCGCGACGCCAAGCAGGATCACCGCGCAGCCGCCGGCCACGGCCAGGGTCACCGGCTCGCCGAGGAACAGCGCACCCCACAGCACGGCGAAGGCAGGGATCAGATACAGCACCACCATCGTGCGCGGCGCACCGATACGCCCGATCAGCCGAAAGAACAACACGTACGCGACCGCTGTGCACAGCACCGCCAGGCCGGCCATCGCCATCCACGCGCGCAGGCCGGGCGGCTGCGCAGGCCACAGCCACGCCGTCGGCGCCGCCAGCAACAGTGCCGAGGCGAACTGCCCGCCCGCTGCCGCGGTCAGCGGCGACACGGCCGGCAGCCGCCGCTCGGCGTAGTGCGCGGTAAAGGCATAGCAGGCCACCGCACCCAGGCAGGCCGCCATCGCCCAGCCGCTGCCGGCCGCGCCGTGGACGAGACCGCCGCTGCCGGCAATCAGCCACAGCACGCCGATCAGCCCGACCAGCAGCCCGGCCACGCGCGGCGCGTCCAGCCGCTGGCCCAGCCACAGCCAGCCGGAGGCGGCCACCAGCAACGGAGTGATCGCGTCGAAGATCGCCGACAATCCCGCCGGCAGGCTGCGCGCGGCCAGCGAGAACAGCACGTAGGGCAGCGCGCCGTTGCTCAGGCCGACCACGGCGATCGGCCAGGCATGCCGGCGCAGTTCGGCGCGGCGGCCGGCCGAGGCGAGCAACGGCAGGAAACACAACGCGGCGCCGATCGCACGCAACCCGGCCAGCGCCATGCCGCCGAACGCCCCGGCGCCCATGCGCATGAACAGGAACGAGCCACCCCACAGGGCGCCGAGCAGCAACAGTGCGGCCAGGTCGGTGCGTTTCATCGGCGGCTCCGGAGGGTGTCAAAGGCTGCAGGCTAGGCCCACATGTGGACTTGAAAAAGGACCACGAGAAGGCAAGTCTATGGGTCCAATTTTGGGGCGGAGCAACCCGTGCACCCGTTCGAGTTTCCGCTGGACCTGCCCGCGCGCGGCTCGCGCCAGCGCCTGCATGCGCTGCACGCGCAACTGCGCGCGGCGATCCTGGACGGGCGCCTGAAGAGCGGCCTGCGCCTGCCGGCCACGCGCGAGCTGGCGCTCGCGCTCGGGCTGTCGCGCAACACCGTGGTGGCCGCCTACGAGCGGCTGTTCAGCGAGGGCTACCTCGAGGCACGCCGCGGTGCCGGCAACTTCGTGGCGACGCTCGGTGCGCCGCGCGTGCCACCGCCCGATAGCGGTTCTGCCGACCGCCGCCTGGCCGCGCCCTGGCGTGGCCTCGCCGTGCCGATGCAGGCGGCCATGGTCCCGGGCGCCTGCGATTTCCGGCTTGGCATCCCGGACCAGCGCGCGTTCCCGTTCGACGTGTGGCGGCGGCTGTCGATGCGTGCCTGGCGCACGGCCGCACGGCTGCCGCCGATGTACGACGCGCCGCAGGGGCGTCCGGCGCTGCGCGAGGCGATCGCGCGGCACGTGGCGTTCGCCCGGGCGGTGGCTTGCGGCCCGGACGACGTGATCGTCACCCAGGGCGCGCAGCAGGCTTTCGACCTGCTGGCCCGCGTGCTGGTCACACCCGGCCGCACCGTGGTGGCGGTGGAGGATCCAGGCTATCCGCCGGTGCGCGAGGCCTTCGCCGCCGCCGGCGCCAGCGTGGTCGGCGTGCCGGTCGACGACGAAGGCTTGGTGGTCGAACGGCTGCCGGCGCAGGCGCGGGTGGTTTACGTGACGCCCTCGCACCAGTTCCCGCTGGGCGTAGCGATGTCGCCGCCGCGCCGCGCCGCGCTGCTCGACTTCGCCCGCGCGCATGGCGCCACCGTGATCGAGGACGACTACGACAGCGAATTCCGCTACGGCCAGCGGCCGCTGGAGGCGCTGCAGACGCTGGATCGCGCCGGCAGCGTCTGCTACGTCGGCACCTTCTCCAAATGCTTGTTTCCGTCGCTGCGGCTGGGCTACGCGGTGGCGCCGGCCTGGCTGCAGCCGGCGCTGGCCCACGCGCGGCGGCTGGCCGACGGTTTCGGCGATCCGGTCGCGCAGGAAACGCTCGCCGCGTTCATCGCCGAAGGCCACCTGGCCCGCCACGTGCGCCGCATGCGGCGGCTCTACGCGCAGCGGCGCGAGCGGCTGCTGGAGGCGCTGCACCGCCACAGTGACGGACGCATGGACGTGTGGCCGTCCGGGGCCGGCCTGCACCTGGCCGCTCGCCTGCCGCGCGACATCGACGCCGGCGGGGTGGCCGCGCGGGCGGCGCAGCAGGGCATCCAGCTGGAGGCGCTGGACGGCTATGCGCTGGACCGTCCGGGCCCCAATGGCCTGGCGTTCGGCTACGGGCGGGTGGAAGAGGGTGGCATCGAGGAGGCCGTGCGGCGTATCGCGCGCCTGCTGGGGTAGCGACGCGGCATGCGGGCGTGGCTCCCCGGTTTTGGCCCGGATTGGCTCTTATCCACGCGCATGGCGCGGGCCAGCATGACGGCATCGCCTTTTTGCGGAGTGCCCCATGCGCCAGTTCGTTCTCCTCCTCGGCCTGTACTTGCTGGCCATGCCGCTGTGGGCCGACAGCGGCCAGCAGCGCGCCGAAGCGGCCGGCCGCGGCCTGGTCGGCACACCGGCGCCGCCGCTGGTGCTGACCACCATCGACGGCAAGACCATCGACCTCGGCCAGCTGTACGGGAAAAAGGCCGTGTACCTGAAGTTCTGGGCCACCTGGTGCGTGCCCTGCCGCGAGCAGATGCCGCACTTCGAGAAGACCTACGAGCAGGCCGGGCCGGAGCTGGCGGTGATCGCCATCGACGTCGGCTTCGAGGACTCGGTGGCGCAGGTGCGCAAGTACCGGCGCGAGGTAGGCCTGAAGATGCCGATCGTGTTCGACCACGACGGCCGCCTGGGCGAGGCGTTCCGCCTGCGGGTGACGCCGCAGCACGTGGTGATCGGCCGCGATGGCCGCATCGCCTACGTCGGCCACCAGACCAATGCCGCGCTGGAGGCGGCGCTTGCCGCGGCACGGCGCGCGCCGGTGGCGCCTGCCGGCGTGGTCGCCACCGCGCCGGCGAGCGGCGGAGCAGGAGTCGATCGCCTGCCGGCGCTGGCGATTTCCACCCTCGATGGCCAGGTCTTCCGCACTGGCGCGCCGGCACCCGCGCAGCCGACCGTGCTGGTGTTCCTCTCGCCCTGGTGCGAAAGCTACCTGGCCGACAGCCGTCCAGAGTACGCCGAAGCCTGCCGCCGAATGCGCGAACAGGTAACCGCGCTGGCCGCCACGCCGGGCGTGCACTGGCTGGGCATCGCCTCGGGACTGTGGACCGATCGCGACGATCTGGAGGGCTGGCGGCGCAAACACCGCATTCCCGTGCCGCTTGCCCTGGATGCCGACGGCGCGCTGTTCCGCCGCTTCGGAGTCATGCACGTGCCGACCGTGCTGCTGGCGGACGGCCAGGGCCGCATCGTGCGGCGGCTGGAAGGCCGGGCCGACCTCGCCGCCGCGCTGCGGTCGTTGCCCGGTGCGGGGACGCGGCGGTGAGGTGGTCCTCCCATCGGCTACGTCCGGTCAGGCCTCGCCGGCGGCCAGTCGCGGCGACCGTCGGCGCGGACCGACCAGGCCGGTGGTGAGCGCCGTGCCCAGCAGGATCACCGCGCAGCCGCCGAGCATGCGCATCGTCACCGGCTCGTCCAGCAGCAGCCCGCCCCACGCCACGCCGAAGGCCGGGATCAGGTAGGGAATCACCATGATCCGCTGCGCGCCCACGCGTGCCAGCACCCAGAAGAACAGCACGTAGGCCAGCGCGGTGCACAGCACGGCCAGCCCGGCGGCGGCAAGCCAGGCCTGCAGCGGCGGTGCCTGCGTCGGCCAGGCCAGCAGCGTCGTCGGCAGCAGCGCGAGTGCGGCGACCAGGTGACTGCCGACGGTCACCACCAGCGGCGTGACGCCGTCCAGCCGCAGCCGCGTGTAATGCACGGAATAGCCGTACAGCACGGTGGCCGCGACACAGGCGAGCAGCGCCAGGCCCGCGCCCGGCGCCAGTGCCAGGCTGCCCTCGCCCAGCCAGAGGATGCCGGCGAAACCGGCGGCCCGGCCGGCACCGCGCCAGGCGTCCAGCCGCTGGCCCAGCCACAGCCAGCCGATCAGCGCGGCGAACATCGGCGTCATGCCGTCGATGATCGAGGCCAGCCCCGCCGGCAGGCTGCGCGTGGCGAAGGTGAACAGCAGGAACGGCAGCGCCGAGTTGGCCACGCCGACCACGGCGATCGGCCACCAATGCGCGCGCCATTCGGCCAGGCGCCGGCGCGAGGCCAGCAGCGGCAGGAAGCACAGCGCCGCGCCGATAGCGCGCAGGCCGGCCAGCGGCAACGCACCGAAGGCGTCCGCGCCCATGCGCATGAACAGGAACGAGCCGCCCCACAGTGCGCCCAGCGACACCAGGACGGTAAGGTCGATCTTCTTCATTTCAGGCGGCGGCGGTCGGGGAGCGGCAAGTCTGCCGCGGTGCCACTGACAAGGGCTGTCAGCAGTCTTGCGATGCCTCGCCGGTGGCTTCGCGCACCCAGGCCAGGTACGGGGCGTGGGCGTGGGCGACGGGTACGGCGATGAGTTCGGGCAGGTCGTACGGATGCAGCGCCAGCAGGCGTTCGCGGAGGGCGTCGAAGCGGGCGGCGGTGGTCTTGATCAGCAGCAGGTGCTCGCTGTCGGTGGTGACCTGGCCTTGCCAGCGGTAGGTCGAGGCAATGCCCGGCAGGTGATTCACGCAGGCGGCCAGCCGCTTGGCCACCAGCGCCTCGGCGATGCGCCGGGCGCTGTCGGCGTCGGGACAAGTGCAGTAGCAGAGCAGGACGGTGTCGGGCATGGCGGGCCATGGTAGTCGCTCCTCCGTTGAAGCATCCCCGCAGGAATTCTGTAGGAGCGCACCCTGTGCGCGACCGCCATGCACCGGCGTGCCGCGCGGTCGCGCACAAGGTGCGCTCCTACAAGGGCGTTCGGGGTGTGGGTTCGCGGCTCACGGGCGCGGCCTTCGCAAGGCGATGGGCGGGCACCCTTGAAACCCCGTACGCGCCGCCCCACTTGCAAGTCCATCGCGTTTGCAGCCCCTTGCAGGGGCCGCTCGCATCGCTAGAATTGGCACTCACCGTCACCGAGTGCTAACAGCCACCCGGTGATCCTCACCCTCTTTCAACCTGAAAAGCTGGAGTCCTCCATGAGCAAACTGCGTCCGCTCCACGATCGCGTCATCGTCAAGCGCCTGGAAGAGGAGCGTGTCTCCGCCGGCGGCATCGTGATCCCCGACAGCGCCACCGAGAAGCCGACCCGCGGCAAGGTCGTCGCCGCCGGCACCGGCCTGATCATGAGCGACGGCAAGGTCCGTCCGATGTCGCTGAAGGAAGGCGACACCGTGCTGTTCGGCAAGTACGCCGGGCAGGAAATCAAGATCGACGGTGAAGAGCTGGTCTTCCTCAAGGAAGACGACATCGTGGCCGTGATCGAGGGCTGATCGGATGTGCGATTGGCTGAGCGCGTAGAAAAAGAGCGCGCACGCCAGTCGCCTTCGGCTCCTTCTTGTAGATCTCCGCGGAATTTTCCGTACCTATTTCAATTTTTTTCGAGGCAAAAAATTCATGGCAGCCAAAGAAGTCCGCTTCGGCGAAGACGCCCGCTCGCGCATCCTCAAGGGCGTGAACACCCTGGCCAACGCGGTCAAGGTCACCCTGGGTCCCAAGGGCCGCAACGTCGTGCTCGAGAAGAGCTTCGGCGCCCCGACGATCACCAAGGACGGCGTGTCCGTCGCCAAGGAGATCGAGCTGGCCGACAAGTACGAGAACCTGGGCGCGCAGATCGTCAAGGAAGCCGCCTCCAAGACTTCCGACGTCGCCGGTGACGGCACCACCACCGCCACCGTGCTGGCGCAGGCGTTCATCCAGGAAGGCCTCAAGGCGGTCGCCGCCGGCATGAACCCGATGGATCTGAAGCGCGGCATCGACAAGGCCGTGACCGCGGCCGTGGGCGAGCTCAAGAAGCTCTCCAACCCGACCGCCGACGACAAGGCGATCGCGCAGGTCGGCACCATCTCCGCCAACTCCGACACCAACATCGGCGACATCATCGCCACCGCGATGAAGAAGGTCGGCAAGGAAGGCGTGATCACGGTCGAGGAGGGCTCGGGCCTGGACAATGAGCTCGACGTGGTCGAGGGCATGCAGTTCGACCGCGGCTACCTGTCGCCGTATTTCATCAACAACCAGCAGAGCCAGCAGGTCGAGCTGGATGACCCGTACATCCTGATCCACGACAAGAAGATCTCGAACGTTCGCGAGCTGCTGCCGATCCTCGAAGGCGTGGCCAAGGCCGGCAAGCCGCTGCTGATCGTCGCCGAGGAAGTCGAGGGCGAGGCGCTGGCCACGCTGGTGGTCAACACCATCCGCGGCATCGTCAAGGTCGCCGCCGTCAAGGCGCCGGGCTTCGGTGACCGCCGCAAGGCGATCCTCGAGGACATCGCGATCCTGACCAACGGCCAGGTGATCTCCGAGGAAGTGGGCCTGCAGCTGGAGAAGGCCACGATCAACGATCTGGGCCGTGCCAAGCGCGTGGTGATCACCAAGGAAAACACCACGATCATCGACGGCGCCGGCGAAGCCGAGCGCATCCAGTCGCGCATCGGCCAGATCAAGGCGCAGATCGAGGAGACCTCCTCCGACTACGACCGCGAGAAGCTGCAGGAGCGCGTGGCCAAGCTGGCCGGCGGCGTGGCCGTCATCAAGGTCGGTGCTGCCACCGAAGTGGAGATGAAGGAAAAGAAGGCGCGCGTCGAAGACGCCCTGCACGCCACGCGTGCGGCGGTCGAGGAAGGCGTGGTCCCGGGCGGCGGCGTCGCCCTGATCCGTGCGCTCAAGGCGGTCGAGGGCCTGACCGGTGACAACACCGACCAGAACCTCGGCATCGCGATCACCCGCCGCGCGCTGGAAGCGCCGCTGCGCGCGATCGTCGCCAACGCCGGCGAAGAGCCCTCCGTGATCCTCAACAAGGTCAAGGACGGCTCGGGCAACTTCGGCTACAACGCGGCCACCGGCGAGTTCGGCGACATGGTGCAGATGGGCATCCTGGATCCGACCAAGGTCACCCGCACCGCGCTGCAGCACGCCGCGTCGGTTGCCGGCCTGGCGATCACCACCGAGGCGATCGTGGCCGAGCTGCCGAAGAAGGATGAAGGCCACGGCGGCGGCGCCGGTGGCATGGGCGGCGGCATGGGTGGCATGGGCGGCATGGACTTCTAAGTCCTTCGCTCGATCGCTGTACCTGAGGAAAACCCCGCCTTGTGCGGGGTTTTTCTTTGAGCCCCTCTCCCTTCGGGAGAGGGGGTTGGGGAGAGGGATTCACTCCCGTGGCCCTGTCGATGATTCAGAATGTCGGTTCGCCCCACGAGAACATCCCCATGCTCTTCCGCTGGTTCGAATCCCTGATCGATCCGTTCAAGGAACCGGTCGACGTGATGCCTCCGCCGTCGCCCGGCCGCTTCTACCTGTTCTATCTGCGCCAGGTCTGGCCGATGTTCGCGGCGGTGCTGGTGGTGGGTTTCTTCGTCTCGATCATCGAAGTGTCGCTGTTCGCCTTCATCGGGCGGCTGGTGGACATGGCCAAGGTGGCCGACGGCACGGCGTTCTTCCGCCGGCACGGCAACGAACTGGCCTGGATGGCGTTCGTGGCGCTCATCGCGCGGCCGGTGTTCAACGCGCTGCACGACCTGCTGGTCAACCAGGCGATCGTGCCCAACGTGACCGCGCGCATCCGCTGGCAGAACCACCGCTACGTGATCCGCCAGAGCCTGGGTTTCTTCCAGAACGATTTCGCCGGGCGCATCGCCAACCGCATCATGCAGACCGGCAGCTCGCTGCGCGAATCGGCGGTGCAGATCGTCGATGCGATCTGGTACGTGGCGATCTACACCGGCAGCGCGATCGTGATGTTCGCTCAGGCCGACGCCTGGCTGGCGGCGCCGCTGGTGGCGTGGCTGTTCCTCTATGTCGGCACGCTGGCGTACTTCATCCCGCGCACGCGCCAGCGCTCGTGGAAGGCGTCGGAGGCACGCTCGAAGCTGATGGGGCGCATCGTCGACGGCTACAGCAACGTGCTCACGCTGAAACTGTTCGCCCACACGCGACGCGAAGAGGCCTACGTGGCCGAGGCGCTGGGCGAGCAGGTGGAACGGACCCGCGGGATGACCCGGCTGACCACCGCGATGGACGCGACCATCACCACGCTCAACGGCTTCCTGGTCGTCGGCACCTCGGGGCTGGCGCTGTGGCTGTGGAGCCGCGGGCAGGTGACGGTGGGCGCGATCGCGCTGTCGACCGGGCTGGTCATCCGCATCAACAACATGTCCGGCTGGATCATGTGGGTGGTCAACGGCATCTTCGAGAACATCGGCACGGTGCAGGATGGCATGCAGACCATCGCGCAGCCGCGCGCGGTGCAGGACGCGGCCGGCGCGATGCCGCTGCAGGTGACCCGCGGCGAGGTGCGCTTCGAGGACATCCATTTCCACTACGGCAAGGCCGGCGGGGTGATCGCCGGGCTGGGCCTGGTCGTGCACGCGGGCGAGAAGATCGGCGTGGTCGGGCCCTCCGGCGCGGGGAAGTCCACCCTGGTCAACGTGCTGTTGCGGCTGTACGACCTGGAGGACGGGCGCATCCTGATCGATGGCCAGGACATCGCCGGCGTCAGCCAGGAAAGCCTGCGCTCGCAGATCGGCGTGGTCACCCAGGACACCTCGCTGCTGCACCGCTCGATCCGCGACAACCTGCTGTACGGGCGGCCCGACGCCACCGCGGCGCAGATCGCCGAAGCGGTGCGCAAGGCGCGCGCGGACGAGTTCATTCCGCAGCTATCCGACGGCGAGGGCCGGCAGGGTTACGACGCCTACGTGGGCGAGCGCGGGGTCAAGCTCTCCGGCGGCCAGCGCCAGCGCATCGCGATCGCCCGCGTGCTGCTCAAGGACGCGCCGATCCTGATCCTGGACGAGGCCACCAGCGCGCTGGATTCGGAGGCCGAGGCGGCGATCCAGGACAGCCTGGACCTGCTGATGCAGGGCAAGACGGTGATCGCCATCGCTCACCGGCTCTCCACCATCGCGCGCATGGATCGGCTGGTGGTGCTGGACAAGGGGCGCATCGTGGAGAGCGGCACGCACACGCAATTGATCGCCCGCGGCGGGCTGTATGCGCGGTTGTGGGAACGGCAGACGGGCGGCTTCGTGGCGGCGGAGGATGCGCTTGGCTGACCCGCGAGGACGGGCGGCGGCGTTGCGGGCGTGCCGTCGTCCGCCTGTCGGCACCTTCCCCCGCCAGTCGGGGGAAGGTGCGATGGCAGGCTGGTTGGATCAGTGGCCGTGGGCGTGGGCCTTGGCGCGCGCCTTGGCCTCGAGCGAGCCGGTGGGCCCGGCACCGTCGGTGCTGCTGTCGATGGCGGGGCTGGTGTCGTGTGCCCGGCTCTGCTGCTTGAGCAGGTCGCCCAGGCCCATCGGCTGGGTGCCGGACGTGGCGGTCGCGCTCGTACCCGCGCCAACGCCGGCGGCGGTCGGAGTCGTCGTGCCGGACGCGCTGGCGCCGGCTCTTGCCGATGCGGCGGTCGCACCGGGGTCGACCTGGGCGAACGTGGGGGCCGCGAACACGCCGGCGGCGGCGATGGCGGCAAACAGGATCTTGCGCATGGTGTGCTCCGTGGGTGGGTGGCATCCCGACCCTAGGCGGCCCTCCCCGAGCGCTTTCTGAATCGACGCCGCCGCCCTTAAGCGGCCGGATAAGTGGCTGAATGGGCGACTGTGCAGCCGCGATGAATCCATGCCCCGGTAGGGTGGGCTTCAGCCCACCGCTGCCGATTTCCGGCGGGGTGCTGGTGGGCTGAAGCCCACCCTACGCGGGCAGCCATCCTGTCAGGGGCGGGCGCCGTAGGCTGCGATCCGCGCCTGCGGCCGTGCTGGCGGGGCGGCGGCGCTGGCGGCAAGCGGCGGCATCAGCGCGTCCAGCTTGCCCTTCATGCGAAGCAGCGCGACGCTGGCCATGTCCTGGTCGATCACCTTCTGCTCGGCGGTCATCTCCGGCTGCGGGGCGCCGGGGGCGCGGGTGAGCGCGGCCAGTTGCGGCGCCAGCACCTGGGTCAGCGCGTAATAGGGATCGGCGCGGATGCCGGCCGCTTCCAGCAACTTGCCCGGCAGCATCCACGAAGCCAGGCTCTCGCGCGTGGCCTTGCCGGGGTTGCGCGGGTCGACCAGCAGCCACACGCCCGGCTCGCTCAACATGTCGCCGCCGTCGACGAAGCCGGTGGCGTGGAAGCTGTTGGTCAGCGCCGGCAGGTGGTCGCCGTAGAACAGCAGCAGCGTGGGCCGCGCGCGCCGGGCGAGCAGCTTGGCCAGTCGGCCCAGTTCCGCGTCGGCGTGCTCGGCGTGATAGAGGTAGGTCTGCAGTTCCAGCTTGTCCCGGCCGGTGATGCCCGCTGGCACCTCAATCGCGTCGCGCGCGTCGGTATCCGTCGGCGGTACGTCGTACGGGCCGTGCGCCTCGATGCTGATCGCGAACAGGAACTGCGGCGGGCCGGCGTCGCGCAGCTGGCGCATGATCTCGTCGGTCATCGCGCTGTCGGCCATGTACTTGCCGTCGTTCGGGGCGTTTTTCGGAAACTGGCCCTTGGAGACGAATCGGTCGAAGCCGATCGCCTTGAACGCCGCCGTGCGATTCCAGAACGCCGGGTCGTTGCCGTGGATGGCGGTGGTCGTGTAACCGTGCGCGCGCAGCGTGCGCACCAGGCTGGGCACCACTTTCTGGTTGAGCGTCAGGTAGGGGAACTGCAGTTCGTCGAAGTACCGCAACGACAGGCCGGTCAGCATCTCGAACTCGGTGCGGATGGTGCCGCCGCCGAAGGTCGGCACGTGCAGTGCGCCGCTGGAGCCCTGCCGCTCCAGCCGGTCCAGGTTGGGCGTGAATTGGCTTTCCTGGTAGCCGCGCATGATGGCCGGGTCGAAGAACGATTCGCTCTGCACCACCACGATGTCCGGCCGCTCGCCCCCCGTGGGCAGCGAGGCCAGGCGCTTGCGCAGTTCGTCGCGGGTCTGCGCGATCAGCGCCTTGGCCGCGGCCGGATTGGCCTTGTGCTGGCCCTGGCCGTACTGCAGGTGATACAGCATCAGCGAGCTGACCAGGCCCGAATGGTTCGCCGTGGAGGTGGCCGACCATGGCTCCAGCCACAGCACGCGCGCGTTGTAGAGCTTGTTCCACAGGGTGATCCCGCCGAGCAGGCTGGCCAGCAGCACCAGGCTCACCGCCCCGCTGGCCAGCCGCTTGCCGCGCGTGCGGCGGGCGAACAACGGCGGCTCCAGCCGCCACAACGCCACGATCAGGGCGATGCCTGCCAGCAGCCCCAGGTAGGGCCAGGGGCTGTGCGGCAGGTAGCCGACCAGCAGGTGCGCGCCGCCCTTGCGCAGCTGGCCGATGATCTGGAAATCCGCCGGCATCAGCGGGTTGCCCAGGTTGGCCACCTTCAGCGCGTTGACCTGGTAGAGCAGCGCTTCGAACAACAGCACCAGGCCGAAGGAGAACAGCAGGCGGCGCGTCAGCGCCAGCAGCAACCAGGCCGCCAGCAGGCCGGGCAGGGCATTGGCCAGCGGGTAGCGCGCCTGGTCGAAAATACGCAGCGGCGTCACGCCCACGCCACCGTCCATCAGGCCGGTCAGCAGTGCGAAGGCCAGGCTCATCGAAACGACGGCCGCGACGCGCGTGGCCGGGGGGCGCCAGTGCGTCATCGTGGAGCGGGCGAACGGGGGCATGGCAGGTCTGCGGCGTTAGGGGAATGTGACTGTAATCGCCCGGAAATGAATCATGCGTTCGCTCCTTTCCCCGGGTTGCTGGCGGTTCATGCGGCCTTCGGCTGCGGCACAATGGCGCGATGAGCGTCCCGGAAAGCCCTGCGCTGCGCGCGCTGATCGACGACCGCTACGCCGAACTGGCCGCCCGCTGCCGCGCGGCGGGCGTGGCGCTGCATGACGACGCCGGCGTGGCCGAGCGCATCCGCCGCACGCTCGCCGCCAGCGATTTCGCCTTCGAGGTGTGGCGGCGCCAACCACAGTTGCTCGCCCCGGCCGGGCTGGAGCGCCTGCGCGCCGCCGGCGACGCGGGCACGCGCATCGGCGCGCTCGCCCTGCCGGAAGACGAGGCGGTCACGCTGGCCACGCTGCGCCGGTTCCGCCATGCCGAAGCGCTGCGGCTGGTGTTCCGCGACGTCAACGGGCTGGACGACCTGGCCGAGACGCTCTCGGCCACCAGCGTGCTGTACGAGGCCCTGCTGGGCGCGGCGTTGGGCTGGTCCGAACGCGCCCTGGCCACGCGCTATGGCCACGCACGCAACGACGAAGGCGCGTTGCAGCGACTGGTGGTGGTCGGCTTCGGCAAGCTCGGCGGCGCGGAACTCAATTTTTCCTCCGACATCGATCTGGTGCTGGCCTATCCGCAGGGCGGGCAGAGCGACGGCGCGCGTCCGCTGGACAACAGCGAGTACTTCGTGCGGCTAGGCCGGCAGCTGGTGCGCCTGCTCAACGAGCCCACCGACGACGGCATCTGCGCGCGGGTGGACCTGCGCCTGCGCCCGTTCGGCAACGCCGGGCGGCTGGCGTTGTCCTTCGCGGCGATGGAGCAGTACTACCAGAGCGAGGGCCGCGACTGGGAGCGCTATGCCTGGATCAAGGCGCGCCCGGTGGCCGGCGATCGCGCCGCCGGCAAGCAGCTGCAGGAGCTGCTGCGGCCGTTCGTCTATCGCAGGTACCTGGACTACACCGCCTTCGCCGGCCTGCGCGAGATGAAGGCGCTGATCGACGCCGAGGTCGCGCGCAAGGATCTGGCCGACAACCTCAAGCTCGGCCCCGGCGGCATCCGCGAGATCGAATTCATCGTGCAGCTGGCGCAGCTGATCCGCGGCGGGCGGGAGCCTTCCTTACGCGTGCGCGGGCTGCTGCCGGCGCTGGCCGCCTGCGAGGCACGCGGGCACATCGGCGCGGTGCGCGCCAAGGCGCTGCGCGAGGCCTACCGCTGCCTGCGCCGGGTGGAAAACCGAGTGCAGATGCTGCGCGACGCGCAGACCCACGACCTGCCCGAGGACGCGCTCAGTCGCGAGCGCATCGCGCGTGGCCTGGACCACGACCACTGGGAGGCCTTGCAGGCGGAAGTGGCGCACTACCGCGCCATCGTCAGCGAAGAATTTTCCAGCGTGCTGATGCCCAGCGGTGGTCGCGCCGCACGCGTGGCAATCGCCGACACCGCGTTGTGGCAGCAGGCCTGCGAAGGCACGCCGGAGGCCGGCGTGCTGGAGGCGTCCGGCTTCGTGCCCGGCATCGAGGCGGCCGACGCGCTGGCCAAACTGCCCCAGGCCGCCTCGGTGCGCGCGATGTCGCCGCGCTCGCGCGAGCGGCTGGACCACTTGATGCCGCACCTGATAGCCGCCGCGCGCGACAGCGCCGCACCGCTGCCCTGCCTGTTGCGGCTGTGCCGGCTGGTGCAGGCGGTGGCGCGGCGCTCGGCCTACCTGGCGTTGCTGGAGGAGCAACCGGCCGCGCGCGCGCGGCTGGCGCGGCTGTTCGCCGACAGCGCGTTCCTGGCCGAATGCGTGATCGCCCAGCCGCTGCTGCTGGACGACGTGCTCGACCCGCGCATCGACCAGCTGCCACTCAAGCGTGCCGACATCAGCGCCGAGATCCGTCGCGTGCTGTCCACGCTGGACGAGCGCGAGGCCGAGGCCGAGCTCGATCGCATCAACGAGTTCAAGGCCAGCATCGCGTTCCGGCTGGGGCTGGCCTTCAACGACGGTCGCGCCGACGCGGTGGCCACCGCGCGCCGTCTCGCCGCGCTGGCCAGCTCCGTGGTCGAAGCGGTCACCGCGCTGGCCGAGCGCGAGCTCATCGCGCAGCATGGACGGCTGCCTGGCGAAGGCTCGGGCTTCGCCGTGCTCGGCTACGGCAGCCTGGGGGGCGAGGAGCTGGGGTTCGCCTCCGACCTGGACCTGGTGTTCGTGTTCGACGGCACGCGCACCCAGGCCAGCAGCGATGGCGCGCGGCCGCTGGATGGCGCGCGCTGGTACCAGCGCCTGGCCCAGCGGGTGATGAACTGGCTGGGCCTGCTCACCCGCGCCGGGCGCATGTATGAGGTCGACACGCGGTTACGCCCGGACGGTTCCAAGGGCCTGCTGGTGAGTAGCCTGGAAGCCTTCGATGCCTACCAGCGCAGCCGCGCCTGGACCTGGGAGCACCAGGCCTTGCTGCGCGCCCGCCCGGTAGCCGGCGACGCCGCGCTGGGCCGGGCGCTGGGCGAGGTGCGCCACGATGTGCTGGCGGTGCCGCGCGAGCCGGCCGCGGTACGCGCCGAGGTGAGCCAGATGCGCCAGCGCTGGCGCGCGGAACGCGATCGCTCGGACGCGTCCCGGTTCGACCTCAAGCAGGGCGTCGGCGGCTTGCTGGACATCGAGTTCGCGCTGCAGGGGCTGGTGCTGGCCCACGCCGCCGATCATCCGCAACTGCTCGCCAACACGGCCAACGCCTCGCTCATCGCGGCCTGCCATCGCGCCGGCCTGCTCGATGACGCGCGGGCCGACACCCTCGCCCACGCTCACGCCGACCTGCTGCGGCGCGCGCTGGCCTGCACGCTGGACCTGCGTCCGCGGATCGCGCCGCGCGAGGTGGCGCTGGAGGAGCTGACTGCGCAGGTGCGATCGGTGACCGCGGCGCTGGGCTTCGATTTCGGCTGAGTTTGCCGTGACCAGCGCTTCGTGGAGCTCACTTGGGTGATGCTTCCCGGGCGAGAGCATCGCCCACAAGTGGGCTCCTACAGGGGCGAGGTGCGGCGGTTTCGCGCGCATGGATGGATCGGTCGTGCGCCTTGCGGCTTTGCTCGGCCTGGCGTCAGCGGTGCGCCAGCCGATGCCGCACGGTGGACGCGATGCGTTCGGTCTCGCGCAAGGGCGGTTGGCGTGCTGGCGCATCGGCTTCGAGGTCGTGGAGCAGCCCGCCCTCGCGCAGGACGCGGTGGAAGCGGGCGAGTTTGTCCGGTAGCGGTACGGGCGCGAACGTGCGCACGGCGCAACCGACCGCGCAGGCTTCGGAGAGCATGTTGACCGAATCGGGCGTCACCACCAGGCCGTCGGCCCAGGCCAGCACGCCGGGGTAGGGATTGAGGCCGTCGGCGGGGCCATGCCAGTGCAGGCCGGCGATGCCGTGCGTGGCCTCGCGCAAGAGGGCGGCCAGTGGCGCCGGCGTGCGGCGCGAGGCGAGCACCAGCAGGCTGCCGTCATGGCGCCGCTGCAGCGCATGCAGGCCATCGGCGAAGCCGCGGGCCCATGCTTCGTCCAGTGCGATGCCATGGCGCGGGCCGCCGAGCAGCACGCCGATGCGCGGTGCGGGCAGCTCGGCCAGCTGCGGCCAGGCGTCGCGCGCATCGGCCAGCCATGCCTCGTCGACCGGGTTGAGCGAGCCCAGTGGCGTGAGTACGTTGGCACCCGCCAGGCCGTCGTGGCGCGGCGCGACGACCGTGTCCCAATGCCGCGGATCGATCCGCGGGTCGAGGATCTGCACGGTATGGCAGCGCCCGTGCGACAACCGCCGCAGTACCCGCGTGAACAGCGCCGCGGCGCGACCGCAACCGACCGCCACGCGCGGCCACGGTGGCACGAAGCCCGCGCGGTCGGCCGGCGGCAGTGCCAGCTCGCCACCCAGCGTCAGCCGCGGCGCGAGCCACGACCACGGCGCGCGCGGCACCAGCACCAGCGGGCGCACCGGCAAACCCAGCCGCTCGGCCAGCGCCAACGCCTGGCGCTGGTTGCCGGCGGCCTCGTCGGCGATCGCCCAGCACTCCTCGCGCAGCGCGCTCACGCGGGCGCGGTCCCGCTGATTGTTGTCGGATCCTGCACGCTGGGTTCCCCGTTCCTCACCCGACCATCCGCCGTCGTGGCCTTACACTAGAGGCTTGTTGCGCCCGATGGCGCGCCTGTTGCCCAAAGGATACCCATGAGCGAAGTGCTTTCCGAGGCCGCCCTGGACCAGTTGTTCCGCACCGCCCGCACCTACAACGCGTTCCTGCCCAAGCCGGTGGATGACGCGATCCTGCACCGGTTGTACGACCTGGCCAAGTTCGGTCCGACCAGTGCCAACTCGTCGCCGATGCGGGTGGTGTTCGTCAAGTCCCCGGACGCCAAGGCCAAGCTCTCGCCGTTCCTCTCCGAAGGCAACCGCGCCAAGACGATAGCCGCGCCGGTCACCGCGATCATCGCCAACGACCACGCGTTCTACGAAAAGCTGCCGCAGTTGTTCCCGCACGCCGATGCGCGCAGCTGGTTCGCCGGCAACCAGCCGCTGATCGACACCACCGCCTTCCGCAACGCGACCCTGCAGGGCGCCTATGTGATCATGGCCGCGCGCGCGGTCGGGCTCGATTGCGGGCCGATGTCCGGTTTCGACAATGCGGGCGTCGACGCGGCGTTTTTCGCCGGCAGCACGGTCAAGTCGAACTTCCTGATCAACCTCGGGTACGGCGACGCCAGTCGCGACCTGTTCCCCCGCAGCCCGCGCCTGTCCTTCGACGAAGCCTGCGCGATCGCCTGACCACCCACGTCCATCGGAGAAGCCCATGCGTGCACTGAAGATCCTCGCCCTGGCCGGTCTGTTCGCCGCCGCCTCTGCTGCCCAGGCGGCGCCGGTCACCTACAAGCTCGATCCGGGCCATACGATGGTGCTGTTCAGCTGGAGCCATTTCGGTTTCTCCCACCCGACCGCCGAACTGGGTCTGGGGCAGGGCACGCTGGTGTTCGACCCGGATCATCCGGAGCAGGCCACGGTCGAGGTGACCCTGCCGCTGGCCGACCTGGATACGCATGTGCCGGCACTGGACGAGCACCTGGCCAAGCCCGACTTCCTGGATACGGCCAAGTACCCGCAGGTGACCTACAAGAGCACCCGGGTCGAGCCGCTGGGCAAGGATCATTTCCGCATCACCGGCGACCTCACCGTGCACGGCGTGACCCGGCCGGTGGTGCTCGATGCCACGCTCAACCGCATCGGCAAGCACCCGATGAGCGGCAAGCCGTCGATCGGCTTCAATGCCACCGGCACGCTCAGGCGCTCGGATTTCGGCGTGTCGATGTATACGCCCAACGTGAGTGACGAGATCACCCTGCACATCACCACCGAGGGGTCGGCCAAGTAACTCGGATGGTCTGAACGAAAAAGCCCGCGCCGGTGACGACGCGGGCTTTTTTTGGGTTCATCGCGTGTGCGCAGGAAGGCGTCGACCGTCCAGCGCTTCCCCGGCACGCGGCCGCGTAGGCCTGCCGGCATCGGTCAGCGCCGCGTCACGCCCTCGTCGCGCAGGGCCTCGAGGCTATCCAGGTCGACGCTGGCCACGGCCTGCTTGAGCTCGTCGATGCTGACGGCATCGCCGTGCGCCTTGACCGTGAAGCGCTGGCCGACCACCACGCTGTATTCGCCATTGCCGGACTCGTCCCACTCCTCGTGGGTCAGCCGGCCGTCGGCGGTGTAGGTCTTCTCGTAGCCATGGTCGGTCGTGCGCTCCTGCTGCGGCGCCATGGCGCCGGCCACCGCCATCAGGCCCTTGGCGGTGCCCATGTCGGCGACCTCCAGCGTGACCGAGCGGCCGCTGTCGTCGCCGTATTCGGCGTGCGCCTCGGTGATCTGCATGCCCATGGCGTTGTTGCGCTGGGCCGAACTGCGGGTGCGCTTGAGGCCGAGCAGGGTATCGGGCAGGAACGCCTTGACCTGTTCGGTGGACAGCGCCTGCACGGTGCCGTCGTTGCCCATGGCCGCGCCCATCATCTTGCCCATCGCGGCCTGTTGCGCGGCACCGTCGCCGGACTTCTGCGCCGCTTCGAGCTCCTTGCTGGCCTGCTCGGCACGCGCACCCATTGCAGCCAGCCTGCCCAGCGCGCTCTCCGGATCGACCGTGACGTTGTCGTCGGTGCTGCCCAGGTGCGCGCCACTCATGGCCGCGCCGGTGTAGGCCGCGGTGCCGATCACGCCGGCCACGATCAGGCCCACGATCCAGCTGAGCACGATCGCGATGATCACGGTCAGCGCGGTGTAGCCGCCGGACTTCTCGGGCGGACATTTCATGGTGAAAGGCAGGCCCAGGTACAGCAGGTAGATACCGTAGATGGCGCCGGCAATGGCGATCAGCCAGCCGATCCACGGGATGATCACGGCGATGCCGGCGATCCAGGCGGCGGTCCACGAGTAGGCCACCGTCTTGAGCGCCTGCACCATGTCCTTCTGGCCGTTGAAGGTGCCGGCCAGCGCGTTGATGATCAGAGCCATGACGTAGGCCACGACCAGCGACAGCACGTACTTGAGCACCATGCCACCGATGCCCGCGGCGACCGGCACGCGCACGACGACGCCGAGAAAACCGGTGCCGATCAGGCTGCTCTTGATGAAGCCGGCGATCGCGGGCAGTGCGGCGATCCAGACGATGTAGCCGACGTACAGGCTGCCGATGCTGGCCGGCTCGGCGGCGGCCACGGGCCATTCGGTCCTGGGCGTGGCGAGCATGGCTTTGGCGCGCGCGATAGTCTTTCCGAAGTCCATAGGTATTCCCCTTGCGACGGATGAATCGGCGACGGATGGCCGTCGGCCGGGTGGCGGCCATCCGTCCGCCGCCTGCCCATCCACGGTCGTCCCCCCAGGTGGCCCCCGCCCCTCCGGGCGCCACCAGCGCACAGTTGATGGCAACTGGGCGGGGAAGTCCAGTGCGCGCCGCGCCCGCGCCCGTCACCGCACGCTTGCGCGGGCGTGCGCCTGCTACCATGCGCTGTTTCGATATCCTTCCTGGAGCCTGCCATGTCGCGCCCCCTGTCCGAGGCCGCGCCGATCCCGGCGAATGCCGAAAATCGTTACGAAGTGACGCGCAACGACCTGCCGCTGTCCTGTCCGATGCCGGCGATGTCGCTGTGGAATTCGCATCCGAAGGTGTATCTGCCGATCGTCGAGGATGGCGGCGAGTCCGTCTGTCCTTACTGTGGCGCGCATTACGTCCTGCGCGACTGACCGGCGCCCCGTGGCCGGCCCCGGATCGGGCGCCATCGGCACGATCGCTGCTTGTCTCGGCGGATGAAGGCCACCCAACAACCCCTCATGTCTGCCGTCGTCACCCCCACCCGGCGTCTGGTTGTCGTCCAGCTGATCCCTGCGCTGCATTCGGGAGGGGCGGAGCGTTCCGCCATGGAAGTGGGTCGGGCGCTGGTGGCAGCGGGGCACCGCTCGATCGTGATCTCCGGCGGCGGTCGCCTGGTGGCTCAACTGGAGGCCGAGGGCAGCGAGCACATCACCCTGGACATCGGCACCAAGGCGCCGCGCACCTTGTTGCGCCTGGGTGCGCTGCGGCGGCGACTGCGGGAGCTGCGGCCGGACATCGTGCACGCCCGCTCGCGCCTGCCGGGGTGGCTGGGCTGGTGGGCGCTGCGCGGGATGACGCCGCGGCCGCATTTCATCACCACCGTGCATGGGCTCAACTCGCCCGGCCGCTACAGCTCGATCCTGCTGCGCGGCGAGCGGGTGATCGCGGTGTCGCAGACCATGCGCGACTACGCGCTCAGTCACTATCCGTGGCTGGACCCGGCGCGGGTGAAGGTGATCCCGCGCGGCATCGATCCGGATGCGTTCCCCTACGGTCATCGCCCGGACGATGCCTGGCAGAAGGGCTTCTTCGCCGAGTTCCCGCAACTGGCCGGCGCGCCGCTGCTAACCCTGCCTGGCCGTGGCACGCGGCTGAAGGGCCACCACGAGGCGATCGAGCTGGTCGCCGAACTCAAGCGCCGCGGCATCGAGGCGCGCCTGTTGCTGCTGGGCGTGATCGAGCCGGGCCGCGAGGCCTACGTGGAAGAACTCAGGCGGCTGATCGGCGAGCGCGGCGTCGAGACGCAGGTAGTGCTGACGCCGCCGCGCAACGACGTGCGCGACATCTACGCGGTGTCCTCACTGATCCTGCAGTTGTCGACCAAGCCCGAATCGTTCGGGCGCACCGTGGTCGAAGCCCTCTCGTTGTGCCGCCCGGTGCTGGGCTATGCCCATGGCGGCGTGGGCGAGCTGTTGGCCGAGCTCTATCCGGCCGGCCGCGTGCCGCTGGGCGATCGCGAAAAGCTGGTCGAGCGCGCGGCCGAGTTGCTTCGCGTGGCGCCGCCGATCCCGATGCTGCAGAGCTACCGGCTCTCGGACATGCAGCAGGCGGTGCTGGCGCTGTACGGTGAAGTCGCCGGCTGACCGCCGCGCCGCCCGCCCGCCGCGGGCGCTGCCATTGCGTCATCCGGGGCCCGGCACCCGCGCGCGGGCGCCTGCAAGGGGATTGCGGGCGTCCTCTACAATCGCCCGATGCCCGTGACCCGCCACCTCGCCGCCGCCCTGCGCTCGCCACTGCTGCCGTTCTGGCTGGTGATCGCGCTGCTGCCGGTGGGGCGCAGCTCCGAACTGGGCACGCTGCTGTGCCTGATCGGCACGGTGCTGCTGTTCCTGCGCCACCCGGACGCCCTGCGCGGGCATGCCGGCGCGCGCCTGCTGCTGGTGTTGCTGGCCTGCTATGTCGGCGCGGCGTTGCTGTCGTCGGTCGATGCGGTGGCGCCCGGCAAGAGCTGGGGCACCACCGCGGGGTTGCTGCGCTACGCGCCGCTGGGTTTGTATGCCTGCTTCGCGATGCGGCGCGAGGACAAGTTGCGCGCGCTGTATGTCGCCGTGGCGGCGGTCGTCGCGCTGTGGGTCGCCGATGCCTGGCTGCAGGCATTCACCGGTTGGAGCCTGGGCGGCCATGCCCAGGCCGAGCGCGTCTCCGGCATCTTCGGCGCGGACAACCTCAAGCTCGGGCCGACCCTGGCGGTGCTTGCGCCGTTCGCATTGTGGGCGGCGCGCGAGCGTTGGGGGCGCATGGGAATGGTGCTGGCGTTCGCCGTGCTGCTGGGGCCGGTGCTGCTGGCCGGCTCGCGCGCGGGCTGGCTCTGCTACGGCCTGGTCGGGCTCGCGTTCGCCTGGCGCGAGGCCGGTTCGGCCCGGCGCTTCACGCTGTGGTGCGGCCTGGGCCTGCTGCTGGTGGCACTGGCTGGCGCGCTGGCCTGGTGCACCTCCGGTCGCTTCCACGAGCGGATGGAACGCACTCTGGCGGTGTTCGCGGGCAGTCCGCAGGGCTTCGACGAGGCGCTGACCGGCCGGCCAGCGATCTGGCGCGCCAGCGTACGGATGGCCGCTGACCATCCGTGGAACGGCGTGGGTGTGCGCGGCTTCCGCTATGCTTATCCCGATTACGCGCCGGCCAACGACCACTTCCTTGTGCAGGAGGCCTGCGGCGCGGGCGAGGGCGCCTGCCACGCGCACCAGCTGGTGCTGGAGGTGCTGAGCGAGACCGGCGCGATCGGCCTGTTGCTGTGGCTGGCCGGCATGGTGCTGGCCGTGCGCGCCTGGCATCGGCGCGATGACCCGGCGCGCGCGCGGGCGTTTCCGGTAACGGTGGCGCTGGGCGTCATGCTGTTCCCGCTCAACACGCACCTGGCCTTCTATTCGGCGTGGTGGGGCCTGCTGTTCGCCTGGCTGCTGGGGCTGTGGTGCGCGGCGCTCCACGTGGTGGAGGACGACCATGCGTGAGCCGTTGTCGGTGGTGGTCACCACGTACAACAGCGCCGACACGCTGGAGGCCTGTCTCGGTTCCGTCGACTGGGCCGACGAGATCGTGGTGCTCGATTCAGGCTCGATCGATGCCACGGCCGCGATCGCGCAGCGCCATGGCGCACGCGTGCATGTGCAGCCGTTCGCCGGCTACAGCGCGCAGAAGCAGGCCGCGATCGACCTGGCCCGGCATCGCTGGGTGCTGCTGCTGGATTCGGACGAGGCCCTGCCGCCCGGCGCTTCCGAGGCCGTGCAACACGTGCTGGAGGAGCCGGCCTGCGCCGGCTACCAGCTATGGCGGCGCGAATGGGTGTTCTGGCGCTGGCAGTCGCCGCGCGCGCGGCTGAACCACTACGTACGGCTGTTCGACCGCGGGCGCGCGCGCATGAGCGGGCACAGCGTGCACGAGTCGGTGCGCGTGGACGGCCCGGTCGGTACGCTGGATGTCGTGCTGGATCACTACGGCGAAGCGGACATCTCCGGCCGCGTGGACAAGGCCAACCGCTACTCGTCGCTGCAGGCGGCCGGGGATGCGCGCCGCCTGCGCGGCCGGCTGGGTTGGCGGCTGGTCGCCTATCCGAGCATCGCCTTCCTGCGCTACTACCTGCTGCGTGGACACTGGCGCGCCGGCTGGGCCGGCTTCATCGCCGCGCGGGTGCACGCGTTCTACGCTTTCCTCAAGTACGCCAAGCTCCACGAGGCACGCGTGCGCGCCGCACAGGGCGCGCCGCGCCATCCGCGTCAGCGGTAGATGCGAGCAGCCCCCGGCGGACGCGTCTTGAAACGCTTGTGCACCCACAGGTATTGCGCCGGCGCGGCGCGCACCATCTGCTCGATGCTGGCGTTGACGCGGGCGGTGTCGGTCGCCGCATCGCCGCCCATGGCCAGCGGCGCACCCAGCCGCATCGCATAGCCGCCACCGGGCAGGCGCTGGTGGAAGAACGGGATCACCTGCGCCTGGCCCATGCGCGCCAGGTGGTGGGTGGCGGTGATGGTCGCCGCCGGCACGCCGAAGAACGGCACGAACACGCTGTCCTTGCTGCGCATGTCCTGGTCGGGCGCGTACCACAGGGTGCCGCCGCCACGCAGGTACTTCACCGTGCCGCGGATGTCATCCTTCTCGAACATCGCCGCCGCGTAGTGCAGCCGCGCGCGCAGCACGGTCCACTCGAACACCGCCGAATCCATGCGCCGGTACATGCCGGCGATGGGTATGCGCCGCGAGATCAGCCGCGCGCATAGTTCGAGATGCGAGAAGTGTCCGCCCACCAGCAGCACGCCCTGGTCCCGGGCGCGCGCCGCCTCCAGGTGTTCCAGGCCCTCGATGCGGGTGGGGATGCGCGCGATGGCGCGATCGGAGCCCATCCAGCCCAGCGCGAATTCCACCAGCATCAGGCCGATGTCGGTCAGGTGCGCATCGACCAGCGCCGCCTGCTCGCCAGCACCGAGTTCGGGAAAGCACAGCGCGATGTTGGCCTCGGCCACATGGCGGCGGCGCGAGGGCAGCTTGCGGATCAGCGCGCCGAGCAGCCGGCCCAGCCGCAGCAGCAGCGGGTAGGGCAGGCGCGCGATCAGCCAGATCGCGCCCACGCCGAGCCACGCGGGCCAGTGGCGGGGTGCGAGCAGGGAGGCGTCGAAGGAGGGGCGGGGCATGCCGGGCATCCGGGCGATTGTAGCCTTTGAAGGTTTGTTCCCTGCCACTTGTCAGGGGCAGGAAAGGGTCGCCAGGCCTCGCGCAGGGATTCTCAAAGCGCCACCTCGGTGGCGCTCCCTGCAAGCCTTGGTCCCCTCACCCAACCCCTTCGACAAACCCGGAGCGGTGCTCTTCCCGAGGGCAGAGCGCGCAGAGGGCTTCCGGCAGGTTCCAGCCATCGCCCCGGGGGAGCAGGGCGCGCGGCCTATAATTCCCGCCACTTTCCCGCCGCTGGCCTCCCGTTGCGCTACCTCTACACCTTCGTGATGTACCTGGCGACGCCGTTGATCGTGCTGCGCCTGCTGGTCCGTGGCGTGCGCTACGGCAACTACCATCGGCGCTGGCCGGAGCGTTTCGGGCTGTTCCAGAAGCCCGAATTCAGCGGCAGCCTGTGGGTGCACGCGGTGTCGGTGGGCGAGGTCAACGCGGCCGAACCGCTGATCAAGGCGCTCAAGCGCGATTATCCCGAAGCGCCGCTGGTGGTCACCACGGTCACGCCGACCGGCTCGGCGCGGGTGCACCAGTTGTTCGACGACAGCGTGTTCCACGTCTACCTGCCTTACGACCTGCCTTTCGCGGTGCACCGCTTTCTCAAGCGGGTGCGGCCGCGGCTGGCGCTGATCGTGGAGACGGAGATCTGGCCGAACCTGTATTTCGCCTGCCGCCGCCGTGGAATCCCACTGATGATCGTCAACGCGCGATTGTCCGAGCGTTCGATGCGCGGGTACCGGCCGCTGCGTTCGCTGGTGAGCGCGGCGCTGCGCAGCGTGCGCCAGATCGCGGCGCAGTCGCGCACCGACGCGGCGCGCTACCGGTTGCTCGGTGCCGAGCCCTCGCAGCTGGTGGTCAGCGGCAACCTGAAGTTCGACATGCCGGTGCCCGACGGCGCGCTCGACAAGGGCGCGGCGCTGCGCGCGCAATGGGGCCCGCGGCGGCCGGTGTGGATCGCCGCCAGCACGCACGAAGGCGAGGAGCTGGCCGTGCTGGAAGCGCACCTGGATGTGCTGCGGCGCCTGCCCGACGCGCTGTTGCTGATCGCGCCGCGGCACCCGGAGCGTTTCAAGCTGGTCGAGCACTCCGCGCGCAGCCTGGGCTTCACCGTGGCCACGCGCAGCGTGGACCGGGTACCCGGGCCGCATCGGGTGTTCGTGATCGATGCGATGGGCGAGCTGATGCCGTTCTTCGCCGCGGCGGACCTGGCCTTCGTCGGCGGTAGCCTGGTGCCGATCGGCGGGCATAACGTGCTCGAACCTGCCTCGCTGGCGCGGCCGGTGCTGGTGGGGCCGCACACGTTCAATTTCGAGGAGATCACCCTGACGCTGATCCGCGAGGGCGGCGGCAACCGGGTGGCGCACGTGAACCAGCTCGGCCACGACGTGCTGGAGCTGCTGCGTGACGAGCGGTTGCGCGAGCGGATGGGGCAGAGCGCGCGGCGCGTGTTCGACAGCGAGCGCGGCGCGGTGGGGCGGGTGATGGAGCTGATCGACCGGGTGCTGGAGGAGTAGAGAGCCTTGCAGGAGCCCACAAGTGGGCTCCTGCGGGAGCAGGGCTTATTCGAGCAGCTTATTGACCGCCTCGATGTCTTTCACGTCGATCGTGCCGGCGGCCTGCTTGAGCAGCAACTGGTCCATGATCAGCGCATGGCGCGATTGCGAGTAGCTGCTTTCGGCCTGGGTCAGGGTCTGGATCGCGTTGAGCACGTTGAGCATGGTCTGCGTGCCCACGTCGAAGCCGGCGCGAGTGGCTTCCAGTGCCTTCTGGCCCGACTCGACCGAGGCCTTGTTCGCCTCCACCTGGCTGATGCCGGCGATCACCGAACGGTAGTAGTTGAGCGTGTCGCGGGTGACCGCGCGGCGCTGGGCTTCGAGCGAATCCTCGGCGGCGTCGCGCTGGTAGATCGACTGGCGCACGCGCGACTGCGTGGCGAAACCGGAGAAGATCGGCACGTTCAGCGTGATGCCCACGGTGGTGCCGTAGCGGCCGTTGGTGGCGGCGAAGGTGCCGGGCCGGTTTTCCAGCCAGCTGGCCGAGGTGCCGCGGCTGACCGAGGCGCTGATCGTCGGCAGGTGGTTCGCGCGCGCCGAATTGACGCTGTGCGAGGCCGCTTCGACGTTGTACTGCTGGGCGATCACCGCGGGGTTGCTCTTGAGCGCTTCCTGCACCCACGCATTGGGGTCGGCCGGCTTGGGCGGCACCATCGGCAGATCCTTGCGCAATTGCTTCAGGTCGCCGACCGGCTTGCCGGTGATCTGCGCCAGCGCCTCGCGCGCGTCGTTGAGTGCATTGTTCGCGGCGACCGTCTGCGCCTTGGCCAGCTCGTAGTAGGACTTGGCCTGGTAGACGTCGGTCACCGCCGACAGGCCGACGTTGAAGCGCTGTTCGGCCTGCTCGTAGGACTGCCGGAAGGCGTCCTCGTTGGCCTTGGCGTAGGCCAGCTCGTCCTGGCTGGTGAGCACGCCGAAGTAGGCCGAAGTCACGCGCACGAACAATTCCTGCAACGACGCCTGGTACTGCGCGTCCTGCGAGTCGGACTGCGATTCGGCCGCGTGCAGGTCGGCGATCTTGCTCAGGTCCAGGATGGTCTGGCTCAGTTCCAGCGACTCGTCGCGGCTGCGCAGGTGGCCGCCGTTGAGTGGAGCGACGTCGTCGGTGGTGGTCCGAGCGCTGGAACCGCTGGACTGGCTGAACGTGGCGCGTGCAGACAGTTGCGGCAGCAGCAGGGCACGCGTCTGGGTCACGGTCTCGCCCACCGAAAGGCGCTGCGCCTCGGCTTGCGACAGCACCGGGTCATTGGCGCGCGCTTGGCGGTAGGCATCCAGCAGGTCCTCGCCGTGGCTGGGCAGCGAGATCGCCGACACGGCCAGGGCGAGGGTCAGAAGCTTCAAGCGCATCGTGGGTTGCCTCATGCAATCGACAGGGGGAAATTCAGAAAACGAAACGGCGCGGCGGTTCGGCGTGAGCCATGTACGGCAGGTCGGTCTCGAACAGGTATTCCTCGCGGAAACCGCCGGCGCCGGCCTGGGTCAGCAGCACGGCTTGCTGCGCCGGCGACTCGCCGCGGATCGCCAGCAAGCGGCCGCCCGGCTTGAGCCAGCCGAGGAAGCGCGGCGGAACCTGCCACACCGCGCCGGTGACCACGATCGCCTCGAAGCTTTCCTGCGGCTGCCAGCCGTTGATCGCGTCGCCGGTGACCAGGTCGACGTTGGCGACGCCGGCCGCGTCCAGGCGCGCCCGCGCCGCGGCGGTGAAATCAGCCTGCAGGTCGATGCTGGTCACGTGCGCGCACAACTGCGCCATGCAGGCGGCGAGGAAGCCCGAACCGGTGCCGATCTCCAGCACGCGGTCGGTGGGCTTGAGGTCCAGCGCCTGCAGCACGCGCCCTTCGATCACCGGCTTCATCATCACCTGGCCGTGGCCGATCGGCAGGCAGGCGTCGGCAAAGGCCAGCTGGCGATACTGCGGCGGCACGAATTCTTCGCGACGCACCTGCGCCAGCGCGTCGAGCACGCGCGCGTCGAGGACGTCCCAGGGTCGCACCTGGTTCTCGACCATGTTCTGCCGCGCCTGTTCGAAGTTCATCGCCATGGTCGTACGTCCGCAAGAATCAAAAAAGATCAAAAGGATAAGCGTTCGAGGCCCGCCGCGACAGTGCGTTTAGCCTGCGGCTTGGCGGCTGGTGCCCGAAGTGCCGGAAGTCACCGCGCCCGATTGACGGAAGTCATGCGTGGCGCGGTGTCCGCGGACACCCGCCGCGCCTGGCGCAGCGCATCCGTTACGGGGCCCGTGCCTGCCACCATTGCCGCCAGGCGCCTGGCGGGTACCGGGGGTGGCGGTACACTGCGCGCATGGATGGCCGCGGAACGGTCGAGGGCATGGTCGCTCCCGGGGAACTGGAAATAAGTAAACCGATCCGTATAATAAAGTTCTTGCCGTTTTTTGTGAAGCCGTTTCCGCCCAAGGTGTATCCATGAATTGTCCCGCCCATGCCAAGACCCCCGGCCCCGGCCGTCCGAAGGACATGGAGAAGCGCGCGGCGATCCTGGAGGCGGCCAAGGCGTTGTTCATCCGCAACGCCTTCGCCGGCACCAGCATGGACGCCGTGGCGGCCGAGGCGGGCGTCTCCAAGCTCACCGTCTACAGTCACTTCGGCGACAAGGACAACCTGTTCCGCGAAGTGATCCGGGCCCGCGTGCAGGACCTGCTGCCGGAAGAGACCTATCACTTCGATCCGGCCGAGGACATCACCGAGACGCTGCTGCGCGTGGCGCTGACCCATGCCCGGCTCGACTGCAACGCCGAAACCGTGGGCACCTTCCGCGCGATCCTGTCCGACTGCCGCCAGGGCAATCCCCGTTACGGCCGGCTGATGTGGGAAGAGGGCGCCGCACGCACGCATGGCCTGATGGAACGCCTGCTGCAGCAGGCGGTTGACGCCGGCCGACTGGACATCGACGACGTGCCGCGCGCCTGCGTGCAGTTCCTCACCCTGATCAAGGGCAACCTGATGATGCGGCAGATGTTCGGCTGCTGCGAATGCCCCGAGAGCTACGCCGCGGAGATCGAGGCCACCGCCCGTTCCGGCGTGAAGATGTTCCTGCGCGCCTACCTGCGGCGTTAGCGCGTGGGATGGACGAAGGGGGGCTTCAGCCCACCATCGAACCTGCGACGCAAGCCCATGGTGGGTTGAAGCCCACCCTACGGGGCCCCGCTTCACCACGGTTTCGCGCCACCGCCACTAGCCTGCCCCGGATATCCACTCCCGAGGGACAGACATGGCAAGCAAGCCGTTCCTGACCGATATCGAAGCCATCCGCAAGCGCGCCCGCGAGCACATCGACCGGGGTGCGATCACCGCCGGCTACAGCGCCGACCGCGAGACGGTGATCAAGCTGCTCAACGAAGCGCTGGCTACCGAGATCGTCTGCACGCTGCGCTACAAGTACCACTACTACATGGCCTCGGGGATCCACTCGCAGGCGGTCAAGGCCGAGTTCCTGGAACACGCGCAGCAGGAGCAGGAGCATGCTGACCGGATCGCCGAGCGCATCACGCAACTGGACGGCAAGCCGAACTTCAATCCCGACGGCCTGCTCAGCCGCGCGCACGCCGATTACGCCGAAGGCGCCGACCTGGTCGACATGATCAAGGAAGACCTCATCGCCGAGCGCATCGCCATCGACACCTACCGCGCCATTGTCGAATACATCGGTGCCGACGATCCGACCACCCGCCGCATCATGGAAGAGGTGCTGGCGCAGGAGGAGGAGCACGCCGAGGACATGGCCACCCTGCTCGCGCAACTGGGCCAGAAAGGCGAGCCCGCGCATCCGGCGCAGGCCCAGCCGGCCGCGCAACCCTCGCCCAACGCCGGCTCCGGCTGGCAGCACTGATCACCAGCCGGCGAGCACCAGCTTGCCGATGCTGCGGCCCGATTCGATGCACGCGTGTGCCTGGCGCAGGCGGGCGGCGTCGATCGGCGAAAGCGTCTCGCGCGCGATGTCGCGCAGCTGGCCGGCATCGACCAGCGCGGCCACCCGCGCGAGGATGCGGCCCTGTTCGGCCAGGTCCGCCGTACCCGCCCCCGAGCGGGTGAACATCGACTCCCAGTGGATGCCGATCGACTTGGTCTTGTAGGCGCCGCCGACGGGCAGCGGCCCGCGCGGCTCGACGATCAGGCCCACGTGTCCCTGCGGGGCGATGGCCTCCCCGAGGACCTCCCAGTAGCGGTCGGTGTCGGCCAGGTTCAGCGCGGCGTCGACCTGCGCCAGCCCCAGTGCCGCCAGTTGCGGCAGCAGCGGATGGCGATGGTCGATCACCTCCGCCGCGCCGAGCTCGCGGCACCACGCCGCCGTCTGCGGCCGCGATGCGGTGGCGACGACGCGGAATCCCGCCAGCCGCGCGAGCTGAATCGCCATCGAACCCACGCCACCGGCACCGGCGATCACCAGCAAGCTGCGGCCTTCGCCGCCATGCTCGCTGTCGAACGGCATGCGCTGGAACAACAGCTCCCAGGCGGTCAGCGAAACCAGCGGCAAGGCGGCCGCCTGCGCGGCATCGAGCGTACGCGGTGCGTGCGCCACCAGGCGCGCATCGACCGCCTGGCATTGCGCGTTGCTGCCCTGGCGGGTGGCATCGCCCGCGTAATACACGCGATCGCCGACGGCGAAATCCTGGACGAGGCCGCCGACCGCCAGCACGGTGCCGGCCGCATCGAAGCCCAGCACCCGCGGTGTCGTCGGCGGCGGGCCGTGCGCGCGCAGTTTGGTGTCCACCGGATTGACCGAAACAGCCTCGACCTGGACAAGCAGGTCGTGGCCGCCGTGGCGGGGCACGGGAAGTTCCAGGTCGAGCAGCGAGCCCGGAACGTCGATGGCGAGCCGGTGGGTAAAGGCGACGGCCTTCATACGGCGGTTCCTCCGATGGGCAGTGCGGCCGGCACCGGCGGCGGATTGCGCTCGGCGAACATGCCGTTCCAGTACGGGTAGTAGGGATAGGGCGGCATGACCGCGCTGGCCGCGTCGAGGCGGGCCATCTGCGTCTCGTCCAGCGTCGCGTCCAGCGCGCCCAGGTTGTCCAGCAGCTGGGCTTCGTTGCGCGCGCCGATCAGCACGGTGGCCACCGTCGGGCGCTGCAGCAGCCAGCGGATCGCGATCTGCGGAATGCTGCGGCCGGTTTCGGCGGCAATGGCCTCCAGTGCATCGACCACGCGATAGAGCCGCTCGGCGTCCACCGGCGGCGCGAACTGCGCCGTTTCGTGCAGGCGGCTGCCGACCGGCAGCGGCTGGCCGCGACGGATCCTGCCGGTCAGCCGGCCCCAGCCCAGCGGACTCCAAACCACCGCGCCCAGGCCCTGGTCCAGGCCCAGCGGCATCAGCTCCCATTCGTAGTCGCGGCCGACCAACGAGTAGTACGCCTGGTTCGCCACGAATCGCGACCCGCCGCGCCGATCGGCCGCCGCCTGCGATTTCATCAACTGCCAGCCGGAGAAGTTGGACGCACCCAGGTAGCGCACCTTGCCCGCGCGCACCAGCTCGTCCAGCGTGGCCATCACGCTTTCCACGGGCGTCATGGCGTCGAAGTGGTGCAGTTGCAGCAGGTCGATGTAATCGGTGCCCAGCCGCTTGAGCGCACGCTCGACGCCGCCGATCAGGTGGTGGCGCGAGGCGCCCACGTCGTTCGGTCCGTCGCCCGCGCGCAGGGTGAGCTTGGTCGACAGGATCGCGCGGTCGCGCCGGCCCTTCAGCGCGGCGCCGAGAATCTCCTCCGAGGCGCCATCGGAATAGACGTCCGCGCTGTCGAACAGATTGGCGCCGGCCTCCAGGCAGAGATCGACCAGCCGACGCGCCCCGGCCGTGTCGGTCGCGCCCCAGGCGCTGAAAAGCGGCCCCTTGCCGCCGAACGTGCCGGCGCCGAAGCCGAGTGCGGGTACCTTGAAGCCGGAGGTGCCGAGAAAGCGGTATTCCATGACATCGGTTCCTTGCGTGGGAAGGGAATCAGCGTTCGCAGGTAACGAGCTGCGCGGGGGCCGGCCGTGCGGTGCGAAGGCCGGCCAGCGCCGTGGCCGCGCCGGCGAGCGTGATTAGCGCGGCGGCGAACGGCACGGCGGCGAGCCCGGCGCCGTGCTCGATGACGAAGCCGCCGAGCCAGGCGCCGAACGCATTGCCGAGGTTGAAGGCGCCGATGTTCAGGCTGGAGGCGAGGTTCTGCGCTCCCTCGGCCTTGTGCAGCACCCACAACTGCAGCGGCGGCACGGTCGCGAACCCGGCCACGCCGAGCAGGCCGATTGCCAGCACGGCCGACACGCGGGCGTGCAAGGCCAGGCCGGCCAGTCCCAGCACCGCGGCCAGCACCAGCAGCGTCCCGACGAGCGCCGGCGCCAGGTGGCGGTCGGCCAGGCGGCCGCCGAGCAAGTTGCCGATGATCAAGCCCACGCCGAGCACCAGCAGGATCGGCGAGACTGCGGTGTCGGCAAAGCCGCTCACGCCGGTCAGCAACGGCTGGATGTAGGTGAATACGGTGAACACGCCGGCGAAGCCGAGCACGGTAGTCAGGAGCCCCAGCAGCACGGCCGGGCGCCCGATCGCGCGCAGCTCGGCGCGCAGCGCGATCGGCTCGCCCTGGCCCTCGTCCGCCGGCACCAGCGCCGCGATCACCAGCCACGCCAGCACGCCGATGGCGGCGACCGCCCAGAAGGTGGCGCGCCATCCGGCCAGATGGCCCAGCCACGCGCCGGCGGGTACACCGAGCAGGGTGGCCAGGGTCAGTCCGGTGAACATGATCGAAATGGCCGAGGCGCGGCGGTCGGCCGCGACCAGCCCGGCGGCGACCACTGACCCCACGCCGAAGAAGGTGCCATGCGCCAGCGAAGTGACCACGCGCGCGATCATCAGCAGCGTGTAGTTCGGTGCCAGCGCGCAGGCCACGTTGCCCAGCGTGAAAATCGCCATCAACGCCAGCAGCACCGCCTTGCGCGGCATGCGGCTGGTCGCCACGGTCAACAGCGGCGCGCCGACGAACACGCCCAGTGCGTAGCCGGAGATCAGCAGTCCGGCCGCGGCAATGCCCACGTGCAGGTCGGCGGCCACCTGCAACAGCAGGCCCATGATCACGAATTCGGTGGTGCCGATGCCGAAGGCGCCGGCGGCCAGCGCGTACAGCGCCGGCGGCATGCGCGAACGGGAAACGGAGGAAGCCATGGCGCGCTCCGGAGACGGAAAGCGCGCAGCCTAGGCGCTTGCATCCTCAGCAAAAACCAGCAATATGACCAATCACTTTCAACAAGCAGTTGATAGTCTTGGACCGTCTGGACGACCTGACCCTGTTCCTGCGCGTGCTCGACCAGGGCTCGATCAGCGCCGCCGCGCGCAGCCTGGACCTGTCGGTGGCGGTGGCCAGCCAACGCCTGAAACGGCTGGAACGCTCGCTCGGCGTGCGCCTGCTGCAACGGACCACGCGCCGCCTGCACCCCACGCCCGAGGGGCTGGCGCTGGCCGGGCAGGGCCGCGTGCTGGTGGAAGACCTCGAAGCGCTCACCTCCGGCCTGCGCCAGGGCGCCGGCGAGGTGAGCGGCACCCTGCGAGTGACCCTTTCCGCGTCGTTCGGCCGCCAGTACATCTCGCCGTTGCTGCCGCAATTCCTCGAGCGTTATCCGCGCGTGCGCCTGAACGTGCACCTGAGCGACGAGATGCTGGACCTGGTCAGCGCGGGTTTCGACCTGGCCATCCGCATCGGCGCGCTGGGTGATTCCAGTCTGGTGGCGCGCAAGCTGTCGGTGAACCGGCGCGTGCTGTGCGCCGCGCCTACCTACCTGCAGCGGCATGGCCACCCGCGCACGCCGGAGGATCTCGCCGCGCACGAATGCCTTGTGCTGGTCGGCAGTGGCGGGCGGCAGGACGTGTGGCGGCTCACCGATGCACAGGGGCGCGAGCATGCGGTGAAGGTGGGCGGCCGTTTCGAAACCACGCTGGGCGAGGTGATCCGCGATGCCTCGATCGCGGGCCTGGGCATCTCGCACCATTCGGTCTGGCACGTGCAGGAGGACCTGCGCGCCGGCCGGCTGGCGGTGGTGCTGCCGGACTATCCGATCGCCGATACCGGCATCTACGCGGTGATGCCGCAGCGCCGGCTGGTGCCGCCGCGCGTGCGCGCCTTCGTCGATTTCCTGGCCGAGTGTTTCGGCGAGATACCGCCGTGGGAACACCGCTGAACAGGCATGAAAAAGCGCGCCGCCATCGCTGGCGGCGCGCTTGGGGCGGAACGTGTGTCTACTTGGTGGCCTGGTAACGCTCGACGCCCGCCAGGATCTCGGCCTTCGCCGCGTCGGCTCCGACCCAGCCCTCGACCTTCACCCACTTACCCTTCTCCAGATCCTTGTAGTGCTCGAAGAAGTGGCCGATGCGCTCGAGCCAGTGCGGCGAGACGCCCTTGATGTCGCTGATGTGCGCGTAGCCGGGGAAGATCTTCGGCGCGGGGATCACGATCAGCTTCTCGTCGCTGCCGGCCTCGTCGGACATCTTGAGCATGCCGACCGGAATGCAGCGGATGACCGAGGCGGGGATCAGCGGCAGCGGCAGGATCACCAGCGCGTCCAGCGGATCGCCATCGCCGCCCAGCGTGCCCGGGACGTAACCGTAATTGCACGGGTAGCGCATCGGCGTGGACAGGATGCGGTCGACGAAAATCGCGTCGCTTTCCTTGTCCACTTCGTACTTGACCGGCTCGGCATCCTTGGGAATTTCGATGACGACGTTGATTTCGTCCGGCACGTTGCGGCCGGCGGGGACGTGATGCAGACCCATGGGAATCCTTCGGGGGGAACGAAAAAGCGAGGCGCGCAAGGATACGGCAAAGGCTGCTGCGATGCAGCGAACGGGGTGTCGGGTGTTTAGCGGGCGGCCAGCAGCTGGCCGTGAAACGTAGGGTGGGCTTCAGCCCACCGACCTTCGTGCGGGAAACGGTGGGTCGAAGCCCACCTACGGAAACTGCTCAGCGCAACGATCGCTCGCGCAGCCACTTGGTGGCGATCCACTTCTCGCCCCGGACCACCGGCAGGCCCGCGTGCAGCGAGCTGGTGTCGCCACCCTCGTAGGCGAAATAGACGGCCGACCCGGCGAGGGCCGTGACCGTCAGCCCGACGTTCGGAAAGCCGGTGCTGCCACCTTCCTCGGGCGTGTTGAGATACATCACCACGCTGGCGATGCGCTGGCCACCCTTGGCGGTCACCGCGGCGAAGCCCGGCTGGGTGGGATCGAACCAGTCGTAGTGCGGTTCGTATTCCTGGCCGGGCAGGTAATGCAGCACCTGCAGGCCCTCGCCGTGTTCGACCGGCAGATCCAACAGCCGGGCCAGGCGCTGCTCGATGGCGCGCACCAGCGGTGTCTCGCCGAGCTTGAAGAACATCCCCGCGCTGGTGCGTCGCTCGTCCACCTGGTGTTTGCCGTCGTCGGCCACGGTCATGGCGCGAGCCAACCGAGGCCGTGCGGCGTCGATCAACCCGGCGCACTCGCCGGTATCGAGAAGGCCGTCCAGCACACGCACGATCGGCGCCTCCGTGCCGGCGCTCACGCGCACCTCGCGGCCATCGACGATCACCCGCGGTGCGGATGGCACGCGGGTGCGCCGGCCGCTGGGCGCGGTGGCGTTGATCGAGCTGAGCGGAATCTTCAGCACCTCGGCCACCGCGCTGCGGCATTGCGCCGGCGGGTAGCCAGCGTCCTTGAGCAGCTTGAGCACTTCCGGCACGCCATGGCCCGCGCGCGCGGTGGCGAGGATCCATTCGCGCAATTGGGGGCTGATGCTGCCGGAAGAAGCTTTCATGCGTTGGATGCAGGTGGCTGCGGCGGCCGGATGGCCGCCGCCGGGGATCTCATTTTACGTGCTGCCACAACCAGGTGTATTCGAGCGCGTGCATGAAGGCCGACTGCTTGTTGTCCGCCGCACCCCCGTGGCCGCCCTCGATGTTCTCGTAGAAATCCGCGTCGTAGCCCATCGCCTGCATCTTGGCCGCCATCTTGCGCGCGTGCGCCGGGCCGACGCGGTCGTCGCGGGTGGAGGTGGTGAACAGCACCGGCGGGTAATGCTGACCCGGCCGCGCGTTCTGGTAGGGCGAGAACGCCTGGATCCAGGCCCACTCGGCCGGCTTGTCCGGGTCGCCGTACTCGGCGATCCAGGAGGCGCCGGCAGACAGGTGGGTGTAGCGCTTCATGTCCAGCAGCGCCACCTGGCTGACGATGGCGCCGTAGAGCTGCGGGTAGAGCGTGAGCATGTTGCCCATCAGCAAGCCGCCGTTGCTGCCGCCCATCGCGGCAAGATGGCCGGGCGAGGTGACCTTGCGCTTGATCAGATCCTGCGAGATTGCGGCGAAGTCCTCGTAGGCACGCAGACGTTGAGCCTTGAGCGCGGCCTTGTGCCAGCGCGGCCCGTACTCGCCGCCGCCGCGGATGTTGGCGATCACGTAGACGCCGCCGTGTTCCAGCCAGGCGCGGCCGATGCTGCCGCTGTAGCTCGGCTGCAGCGAGATCTCGAAGCCACCGTAGCCGTACTGCAGGGTCGGGTTGCTGCCGTCGAGCTTCAGATTCTTCGGCGCGATCTCGAAATACGGCACGCGGGTGCCGTCCTTCGAATGCACGAAGTGCTGGCTCACCTGGTACTTCGAGGCGTCGAAGAAGCTCGGGCTGTGCTTGATCGCCTCGGCGTCCCCGTCGCCGAGCGTGCCGTAATACAGCGTGGTCGGCTGCAGGAAGCCGGTGACGGTGAGGAAATATTCGTCGCTATCGTCCGCATCGATGCCGCCGGCGTCGATCGACGACAGTGCCGGCGCGCCGCCCAGCGGCTCGCGCTGCCACGCGCCCGGCTGCGGCGTGAGCACTTCGAGCTTGTTCACCACGTCGTCCATCACGTTCAGGATCAGGTGATGGCGGGTCCACGAATAGCCGTCCAGCGCGGTCGTGTCGGTCGGCTCGAACAGCACGGTGATGTCGCGCTTGCCGGCCATGAAGTCGTCGAAGTTCGTGGCCAGCAGTGAGCCGGCCTGGTAGCTGTGGCCGCCGACGCTCCAGTCGCTGCGCGGTTCGATCAGAAGCCATTCGCGCTCGACGCTGGTCTCGGCGTCGGTAGGCACGTCGATGCGCACGAGCTTGCCGCCCTTGTCCAGCAGGTAGCTCTCGCTGTCATAGAAGGCCAGCGCGCGCTGCACGAAGCTGCGCTCGTAGCCGGGCGTGAGGTCGCGATAGGCGCTGACCGCCAGGTCGTCGGGCTTGCCTTCGTAGATGGTCTTCGCCTCGGCCAGCGGCGTGCCGCGCGTCCACAGCTTGGCGATGCGCGGGTAGCTCGACTCGGTCATCGAGCCCGGACCGAAGTCGGTGCCGACGAAGATATGGTCCTGGTCGGCCCAGGCGACCTGGCTCTTGGCTTCGGGCAGCTCGAAGCCGCCCTGGACAAAGGTCTTGTCGGCGAGGTCGAACTCGCGCACCACCTCGGCGTCGGCGCCGCCTCGCGAGAGCGACAGCAGGCAGCGGCGATAGTCCGGCCTGAGGCATTGCGCGCCGTGCCAGATCCAGTTCTCGTGCTCGGCCGCGGCCAGCGCGTCCAGATCCAGCACCGTCTCCCAGGCCGGCTCCGCCTTGCGGTATTCGGCCAGCGTCGTGCGCCGCCACAAGCCCTTGGGGTGGGCCTTGTCGCGCCAAAAGTTGTAGTAGTGCTCGCCGATTTTATCGACGTAGGGGATGCGCGCGTCGGAGTCGAGCACTTCCAGCAGGCGCGCGTCGAGGCGCTTGAATTCGGGTGATTGGGCGTAGCCGGCGACGGTGGTCGCGTCCTGTTGCTTGACCCAGTCCATCGCGCGGTTGCCGTCGATGTCCTCGAGCCAGAGGTAGGCGTCGTCGGGAGTGTGCGCGCCGGCTGGCGCGGAAGTCTGTGCGTGTGTCATGCCTGCGAGTGTGAAGCCTAGGACCAGAGTGAGCCAACGCGCGGTGTGGGTCATGTCGGTTTTTCGCCTGTGGAACGGGTGAGTGTGGCGGTCGGAATGGAGCGGTGCTTGTGGGGAAAGTCACCGCGCTCAGCTCCCTGCATCCAACAAAAGCGAAGGCCCGTGAAGGGCCTTCGGTAGTGGTCAATCGCAAGAGCAGCCCCTCACCCAAACCTCTGCCCGGAGGGGAGAGGGAGCTGGTCCCGAGCCGGTTACAACAACGGGATCAACAAAAGCGCCACGATATTGATGATCTTGATCAGCGGATTGACCGCGGGGCCGGCGGTGTCCTTGTACGGATCGCCCACGGTGTCGCCGGTGACCGCCGCCTTGTGCGCCTCCGAGCCCTTGCCGCCGTGGTTGCCGTCTTCGATGTACTTCTTGGCATTGTCCCAGGCACCGCCGCCGGTGGTCATCGAGATGGCCACGAACAGGCCGGTGACGATGGTGCCGATCAGCACGCCGCCCAACGCTTTCGGCCCCAGCACCAGGCCGACCACGATCGGCACGGCGACCGGCAACAGCGAGGGCACGATCATTTCGCGGATCGCCGAGCGGGTGAGCATGTCCACCGCGCGCGAGTAGTCCGGCTTGCCGGTGCCCTGCATGATGCCGGGGATGTCGCGGAACTGGCGGCGCACTTCCTCCACCACCGCGCCGGCGGCGCGACCGACCGCTTCCATCGCCATGGCGCTGAACAGGTAGGGGATCAGGCCGCCGATCAGCAGCCCGATGATCACCATGTGGTCGGACAGGTCGAAGGCGAAGGTCTGCCCGGCGTTGTTCACCGCCAGGTTGTGCGTGTAGTCGGCGAACAGCACCAGCGCCGCGAGCGCGGCCGAGCCGATCGCGTAACCCTTGGTCACCGCCTTGGTGGTGTTGCCCACCGCATCGAGCGGGTCGGTGATGCCGCGCACTTCCGGCGGCAGGTCGGCCATCTCGGCGATGCCGCCGGCGTTGTCGGTGATCGGGCCGTAGGCGTCCAGCGCCACGATCATGCCGGCCATCGACAGCATGGCGGTGGCCGCGATGGCGATGCCGTAGAGGCCGGCCAGGTAGTGCGCGCCCCAGATCGCGGCGCAGACCACGATCACCGGCCACGCGGTGGATTTCATCGACACGCCAAGGCCCGCGATGATGTTGGTGCCGTGGCCGGTGGTGGAGGCCTGTGCGATGTGTCGCACAGGCTTGTACTGCGTGCCGGTGTAGTACTCGGTGATCCACACGATCAGGCCGGTCAGCACCAGGCCGATCAACGCGCACCAGAAGATCGACATGCTGCTGATGCCGCCGTCGGCCGTGGGCAGGCCCTGCGGCAGCAGCTCGCGGGTGACGAACCAGAAGCCGACCGCGGAAAGCACCGCCGAGACAATCACGCCCTTGTACAGCGCGCCCATGATCGAGCCGCCCTCGCGCACCTTGACGAAGAAGGTGGCGATGATCGAGGCGATGATGGAGACGCCGCCGAGCACCAGCGGGTAGAGCACCGCGTGCGGGTCGTTGGTAAACATCAGCCCGCCGAGCAGCATGGTGGCGATCACCGTCACCGCGTAGGTCTCGAACAGGTCGGCGGCCATGCCGGCGCAGTCGCCGACGTTGTCGCCCACGTTGTCGGCGATCACCGCCGGATTGCGCGGGTCGTCCTCGGGAATGCCGGCCTCGACCTTGCCGACCAGGTCGGCGCCGACGTCGGCACCCTTGGTGAAGATGCCGCCCCCCAGGCGCGCGAAGATCGAGATCAGCGAGCTGCCGAAGGCCAGGCCCACCAGCGGGTGCAGCGGGTCGGGCACGCCCAGCTTGTTGAGGATCAGCCAGTAGCCGGTCACGCCCAGCAGCGCCAGGCCGACCACCAGCATGCCGGTGATCGCGCCACCGCGGAACGCCACGTCCATCGCCGCACGCATGCCGCTGCGCGCAGCCTCGGCGGTACGCACGTTGGCGCGCACCGAGACGTTCATGCCGATGTAGCCGGTGGCGCCGGAAAGCACCGCGCCGATCAGGAACCCGATCGCCGTGTACCAGCTGAGGAAGAAGCCGATGAGAACCAGCAGGACGATGCCCGCCAGCGCGATGGTGCCGTACTGGCGATTGAGGTAGGCGCGCGCGCCTTCCTGGATGGCCGCGGCAATTGCCTGCATGCGCTCGTTGCCCGCCGAACGGCTGAGCACCCAGCGTACCGAGACCAAACCGTAGAGTATCGCCAGGACCGCGCACCCCAGCGCGATCCACAACCACATACCGTCCTGCTGCTGCATTCGGTGCCTCCCCAGGTGAGTGGATACCGCGGCAGGCGGGTTGCCTCACGGGCAGCTCGCCCCAAGACCGCTTCGATAGCGGCCTCGGCGAGTATAGGCAGGGGAGACGTGATTGATTGTTGTGCGCCGCAGCGCCGAGCCATCGAGGGGCGCTGCCCGCCCGGCCTCCAGTGTTCTCACCTCCGGCGAAGCTCGAGGGAAGAGCGGGGCAGAGCGGGAGGCCGTCGCCTGGATGGGACGATGGGCCAGGGGCGCAACCTGCGGCGCGCAAGCCAAGCATTGAAAAGCACGCGGCCGAAGCGTCACCGCCCCGGCCGCGAGACGTACCGCATGCCTCAGTTGAGCACGTAGTCCAGGATGATGCCGGTGGCGATGGCGACCAGCACGTAGTCGTTGTTGTCGTCACGCACCCAGTGGTAGCCGCGCGGCGGCGGACGCAGACGGACGCGCTCGTAGTCGTGCACGATCACGACGCGGCCATCGTAGCGATGGCCGCGCTCCCAATGGTGGTGGCGATGGCCATGCCAGCCCTGGTCGTGGCCGTGATGCTTGTCGTGACCGTGGCCGTGGCCGCGACCATGGTCGTGGTCGGCCAGCGCGGCGCCGCTGGCGGCCAGCAGGGGTAGGGCAAGCAGCGCGCTCAGCAGGATCTTCATCGTGTTTCTCCCTTGGCCGGTCGCAGGGATCCGGGTGATTCGCAGCCTAGGAAGCCGCAACTGAATACATGGTAGCCGCCTGCACGCGGCCTTCACGTGATGCTCAGCAAAGAAACCGGCGCCCGCAGGCTCACGGGAAGGCAGGCAGCCGCCTGGTTACCCCCGCGTTGCGCAGGACGGCGTACGCCGGCAGACCGTCCTTGCCGTAGGGTGGCGGCGCCTCGCCGCGGATCAGCGGCGACAGGTAGCGCCGCGCGGCCGCGGTGATGCCGAAACCGTCCCGCCGGATGAAGCCCTTGGGCAGCTTCTTCTCGCGGTTGGCGATCTTCTTCAGTTCCGCCGGCTCGATCTTCCAGCGATAGGGCGTCTCGGAGGTGCGCACGATCACCGGCATCACCGCGTTCATTCCGCCCAGCGCGAACTCCACCGCCGCGCGGCCGACCGCATAGGCCTGCAGCGCATCGGTGGCCGAGGCCAGATGCCGTGCCGAGCGCTGCAGATAATCGGGCAGCGCCCAGTGCACCTTGTACTGGAGCTTGTCCTTGACCCGTTGCGCCAGCACCGAGGCCACGCCGCCCAGTTGCGCATGGCCGAACGCATCGCGCGTGCCGCCCTCGGCCAGGAAGCGCCCGGCCGCGTCGCGCACACCCTCGGAGGCGACCACCGTGCACCAGCCCACGCGCTCGACCGTGGCCTTGACCTTGGCCAGGAAAGCAGCCTCGTCGAACACGTTCTCGGGAAACAGGATCAGGTGCGGCGGCGCATCCGCGCCATCCCCGGCCAGGCCCGCGGCGGCGGCGATCCAGCCGGCATGGCGACCCATCACCTCCAGGATGAACACCTTGGTCGAGGTATCGGCCATCGAGGCCACGTCCAGGCTGGCCTCCAGCACCGAGACCGCCGTGTACTTGGCGACCGAGCCGAAACCCGGGCAGCAGTCGGTCACCGCCAGGTCGTTGTCCACCGTCTTGGGCACGCCGATGCAGCGGATGTCGTAGTCCATCGCCTTGCCCAGTTGCGAAATCTTCAGCGCGGTGTCGGCCGAATCGTTGCCGCCGTTGTAGAGGAACCAGCGGATGTCATGTGCGCGCAGTACGTCGATCAGCCGCTCGTACTCGGCGCGGTTGGCCTCCAGCGACTTGAGCTTGTAGCGGCACGAACCGAAGGCCCCGCCGGGCGTATGGCGCAGCGCCGCGATGGCCGATTTGGGTTCCTTGCCGGTATCGATCAGGTCCTCGCGCAACACGCCGAGGATGCCGTTGCGCGCCGCATAGACCGGCACTCCCCTGGACCGCGCCGTTTCGATCACGCCGGCGGCGGTGGCATTGATCACGGCGGTGACGCCACCGGACTGTGCGTAGAGCAGGCGGCCAGGGTGGGAGGGCATGCGTGATCTCCTTGTGGAACAGTGGCTTGGCGCCGATCGGGCGGCGCGCTCGTTTGACTGGGCCGGGTCCAGACGCTAATTTGACACCCCTTGGGTGAAATCTGGCGAACCGCCGCAGCGTGCGCGCGGACCTCACGCCCCGGAGCATTATGCGACTCGTCCTACTCGGTGCGCCCGGTTCGGGCAAAGGCACGCAGGCGGCGCGGCTGAAGGCCGACCTCAACGTACCGCACATCTCCACTGGCGACATGCTGCGCGCCGCGGTTGCCGCTGGCACGCCGCTCGGTATCAAGGCCAAGGCAGTGATGGACGCTGGCCAACTGGTCTCCGACGACATCCTGCTCGGCATGCTGGAAGAGCGACTGGCGCAGGACGACGCTCGCAACGGCTTCATCCTCGACGGCTACCCGCGCAACCTGGCCCAGGCCGACGCGCTGGACCACCTGCTGGCCCGCATCGGCCAGCCGCTGGATGCGGTGGTCAAGCTGGAAGTGCCCAGCGAGGCAATCATCGGCCGCTGTCAGATCCGCTTCCAGGCCGAGAACCGCGCCGACGACAACCCCGATACGGTGCGCCGGCGCCTGGGCATCTACGCCGAGCAGACCGCGCCGGTGGCGGACTTCTACGCCAAGCGCGGCAAGCTGCAGGTGGTCGACGGCGTCGGCGAGCTGGATGAAGTCACCGCGCGCATCAAGCGCGCGCTGGAGAGCGAGTCCGCCGCCGCCAACGGCTGACACGCACTCCGCCTCCTCTCCCCATTTATGGTCAAACACGGGGGAGAGGGTTGAGGTGAGGGGCCGGGCGCAGCGAGTGGCCGCCGATTCATCGAAAGCCCCACCTCCCCGCAAGCCCCGTACCCTCACCCCCAGCCCCTCTCCCGGCGGGAGAGGGGAGCCCCAACCGGCGAGAGGGAGGGTCTCCAAACACATGCGCCTGCACATCCTCGGCATCTGCGGCACCTTCATGGGCGGCGTCGCCGCGCTCGCGCGCGAGCTCGGCCTCGCCGTCGAAGGCTCCGACGCCAGCGTCTACCCGCCGATGAGCACCCAGCTCGAGGCGCTCGGCATCCGTCTGATGGACGGCTATACGGCCGGACACCTGCAGCCGGCACCGGACCTGGTGGTGGTCGGCAACGCGATGACCCGCGGCAATCCGGCGGTCGAACACATGCTCGACCACCGCCTGCGCTACGTCTCCGGACCGCAGTGGCTGGGCGAGACGGTGCTGGCCGGGCGCGACGTGCTGGCGGTGGCCGGCACGCACGGCAAGACCACCACCACCAGCCTGCTGGCGCACCTGCTGGACAGTGCCGGGATGGCGCCGGGCTTCCTGATCGGCGGCGTGCCGGGCAACTTCGGCGTCTCCGCGCGGCTGGGCGAGCGCACGGCGCCGTTCGCCATCGAGGCGGACGAGTACGACACCGCGTTCTTCGACAAGCGTTCGAAGTTCGTGCATTACCGTCCGCGCGTCGCCATCCTCAACAACCTCGAGTACGACCACGCGGACATCTTCCCGGACCTGGCCGCGATCCAGCGCCAGTTCCACCATCTGGTACGCATCGTGCCCGGCAACGGCCGGCTGATCGTCAACGCGCACGACGCCAACCTCGCCGAAGTACTGGCGATGGGCTGCTGGACGCCGGTGGAAACCTTCGGCATCGGCGAGGGGGACTGGCAGGCGCGGTTGATCGAGGCCGACGGTTCGGCGTTCGCGGTGGCATACCGGGGCGAGACGATCGGCGACGTGCGCTGGTCGCTGCTGGGCAACCACAGCGTGCTCAACGCGCTGGCCGCGCTGGCCGCGGCCGCGGCCGGCGGCGCCGAGCCGCGCGCGCTGCTGCCGGCCTTCGCCGATTTCCACAGCGTCAAGCGACGCATGGAGCTGGTGGGCGAGGAGGCCGGCGTGCGCGTCTACGACGACTTCGCCCATCATCCAACGGCCATCGCCACCACGCTGGCAGGCCTGCGTGCCAGGGTCGGCAAGGCGCGCATCCTGGTCGCGCTGGAGCCGCGCTCGAACTCGATGCGCCTGGGTGCGCATGCGGCGGGGTTGGCGCCATCGCTGGCCGATGCCGACTCCGTAGTGTTCCTGCATCGTCCGGAACTGCCCTGGGACGCCGCCCGCGTCACCGGCGCATTGCAGGGGCGCGGACGCACCGTGCCGGGTGTGGATGCGCTGATCGAAGCGCTGCGCGCGCAGGCCCAGCCCGGTGACCACGTGGTGTTCATGTCCAATGGTGGCTTCGAGAACGCACCGCGCCGTTTCGTCGAGGCGCTCGCCCGCCCGGACGACAATCTGTAGGAGCCTCCTACAAGGAACAGTGGCGGGCCAGGCAGCGAAGTGGTCCGGGACTCGCTGCAGGGCGTGCTTACGACAGCGGTGCGTCGAAACACGGATCGCGCCGCAGATACTCGCGTTGCGCCGCGAACCACACGCCGAGCCCGAACCCGAGCACCACCAGCGCCAGCAGGCCGCCGCCGGCGACATGCCCCAGCGTGTCGACCGCCCACACGCCGGCCCAGTACATCGCCACGGTCCCCATCAGCACCACCGCATTGACTACCTGCCGTCCCACCGCGCCCTGCGGTCCGATCAGGTGGACCGCCAGCGACACCAGCCCGCCGCCCGTGGCGACGATCAACGTGACCAGCAGCATCAGCCCCGGCTGGGCCGCGCGGATGAGCACGATGCCCAGCGCGGTATAGGCCAGCGCGGTGAGCGTGCCGATCGGTACCAGCACCAGCAGCGCATCGGCCAGGGCCTGCTGGTATTGCGAACGCGTGCCGGGCGCCATCGTCAGATAGAGGTCGGCCAGGTTGGGCCGCATGCGCTGCATGCCGCGGCCGACCTGCGGAAAGCGGGCCAGTGCGATCAGCACCGCGTAGGCGCCCACGACGGTCGCGTTGAAGTGCTGGCGATGCAACGCCACCACCACGTACAGCGTGGCGAACAGCGCCATGATCGCCACGCGCAAGGCGATTGCCACCGGATTGTCATGCGGCAACAGCAGGCGGCGCAGCAGCACGCGACGGCGCCTCGTGCCGGGCCGCTCGCGATAGCGCGCCAGCGCCCGTTCCATCGATTGCTGCGCGATCGCATCGAACCATCCCTCGAAGCGTCGCCCCAGTGCGCTGCGCCGCGGCACGTTGTCGGAAGTGGCGCCGCGCCCCAGGCTCAACCCTTCCAGCGGCGAAGTGTCCGGCGGCCGGTCGTTAATCCGCAACATCGGATGCAGCGCCAGCCGCAGCAGCAATGCGGCGACGAGCAACAACAGCGGCAGCGTCATTGGCGAGGCAAGCGCATCGTGCACGATCGCGACCATCAACCCGGGCATCCAGCCGGCCAGCACCAGCAGCGGCCAGAACAGCAGGCTGATCCAGCGCTCCACGCCCATTGCGAAACCCATCGCCGCGGCGAGCAGCAGCAGCGTCCCGCCCAATAAGGCGTGCGGTACGCCGAAAGCCAGTGCCACTACGACAGGCAGGCCGACCCAGATCGTCGCGTCGACCAGCCCGAAGACCGCCAGGTGGCGGCGGAATGCCGGCAGCAGGAAGCTTTCCGGCTGGCACGCGCCGCGCAACGTGGAGGCCAGGCCCAGGTGCCAGAACCAGCTGCCCATCGCCAGCACGCCGGCGCCGATCGACGCGCCCTCGGCGCGCGGCGTGATGCCGATCAGGCAGGCCAGCGCGGTCAGCCAGGCCAGATGGGCGACTACGCCAAGCAGCGGCATCTGCCGGGACGGCAGCAGCCACAGCTGGGCGACCGCCTTCATGCCAGTTCCACGAACAGATCCTCCAGCGTGGGCATGTCGATGCGCAGGCTGGCGTCTTCGTCCTTGGCAAGCTGGTGCAACCGTTCGGCCGGCACGTCTTCCAGCAGCAGGTGCACGCTGGCGCCGGCCACGCGCGACTTGAGTACGCCCGCGATGGCGGGCGGCGCGGTCCAGCCGGCGGGTCGGCTGAGTATCGCGCGGGACAGTCGCGACTTCAGCTCCGCCAGTGGCCGGGTGAACTGGATGCGGCCATCGCGCAACAGCGCGATGTCGGCGTCGGCGCGTTCCAGGTCGGCGGTGATGTGGGTGGAGAAAATCACGGTCTTGCCGGGCGCGTCCATCAGCGCCAGCAGTTCGCCCATGAAGGCACGGCGTGCCTGCGGATCGAGGCTGGCGACCGGCTCGTCCAGCACCAGCAGGTCTGGTTCTGGCGCGATCGCGCGCACGATCGCCAGTTTCTGCCGCTGGCCCTGCGAAAGCCGGCCGATCTTCTGCGTCGGGTCGAGTTGCCATTCCCGCAGCAGGCGCCCGGCGAGCGCGTGGTTCCAGCGCGCATAGAAGGCCGCGGTGAAATCCAGGTACGCGCCGGCCTTCATCCACGGAAACAGCTCGAAGCTCTGCGGCACGAAGCCGACCCGGTGCAGGCGCTCGCCGCCCGGTTCGGCCATCGGCTCGCCGAACAGCTCGATCGTGCCGCCGTCGACCGGAGCCAGTCCGAGCAGGCAGCGCAGCAGGGTCGTCTTGCCCGCGCCGTTGCGGCCGAGCAGGCCGATCACGCGGCCGGTCGGCACCTCCCAGTCGACGCCGCACAGCACTTCGCGCCGTTCGAACGCCTTGCGCAGGCCCTGCACGCGCAGCACCGGGGCCGGCCTGGCGGTAGACGCGGGCGGGGCGGGAAAGGGCAGCAGGGTGGCCATCGGCGCGGGCTCCGGTGTGACCGCCGCACTGTGGAGTGCCGTGCCCGTCGCGTCCAGTGATGGTTGTCATCCGGGCCGGCGCGGCGGCGGGGGTATTCTGTGCTCCCCTGCGAAACTCGGCACCCTCATGGATAACTCGCTGGCCGGCAAGACCCTGTTCATCACCGGCGCCTCGCGCGGCATTGGCCTGGCGATCGCGCTGCGTGCCGCCCGCGATGGCGCCAATGTGGCGATCGCCGCCAAGAGCAGCGTGCCCAATCCGCGGCTGCCCGGCACCATCCATACCGCCGCGGCCGCCGTGGAGGAGGCCGGCGGACGGGCGCTGGCGCTCAAGGTGGACATCCGCGACGAGTCCCAGGTCCAGGCCGCCGTGACGCAGGCGGCCGACCATTTCGGCGGCATCGACATCGTGGTCAACAACGCCAGCGCGATCTGGCTGGCCGGGGTGGAAGGCACCCCGGCCAAGCGCTTCGATTTGATGCAGCAGGTGAACACGCGCGGCACTTTCCTGGTTACCCAGGCCTGCCTGCCGCATCTCAAGCGCGCGACCAACCCGCATGTGCTGATGCTGGCGCCGCCGCCCAGCCTGGACCCCAAGTGGTACGCGCCGCACACCGCCTACACCATCGCCAAGATGGGCATGAGCCTGTGCGTGCTCGGCATGAGCGCGGAGTTCGCGCCGCTCGGCATCGCGGTAAACGCGCTGTGGCCGCGTACGGTGATCGCTACCGCGGCGATCGGCATGATCGAAGGCGTGCGCGCGGAACAGTGCCGCCGTCCGGAGATCGTCGCCGACGCTGCCCACGCCCTGCTGACCCGCCCGGCGAGCGAGTACAGCGGGTACTTCGCCCTCGACGAAGAAGTACTTCGCGATGAGGGCGTGGTCGACTTCGAGCGCTACGCCGTCCAGCCCGGAACCCCTTTGCTACCGGACCTGTTCCTGGATTGACCTGCCTTGGCGGAATGACGCCTTCCGCCCGGCGTCTCATGCAGCCTCCGGTCAGCGGCCCGGGCCGCCGCCGGTGCTAGCATGTGCGCACGACGTCCCGGTCGTATTCCCTGCATGTTGCGACGGTGCCCCCGCGCCGCCGGAGAGGCCATGTCCCCGCACGACGAATCGCTGATCGACCTGGCCCGGCGCTATTGGCTGCCGGTGTATCGTCCACGCGAGATGGTGCTCGACCACGGCCGCGGTGCACGGCTGTGGGATGTCCAGGGGCGGGACTACGTCGATTTCGGTGCCGGCATCGCGGTGAACGGCCTCGGCCACCAGGATCCGGACCTGCTCGCCGCGCTCACCGCGCAGGCGCACAAGCTCTGGCACAGCAGCAATGTGTTCTACACCGAGCCGCCGCTGCTGCTGGCACAGGAGCTGGTGGAGGCCTCCGGCTTCGCCGAGCGCGTGTTCCTGTGCAATTCGGGCGCCGAGGCGAACGAGGCCGCGATCAAGCTCGTGCGTCGCTGTGCCACGGCGCAGGGGCGCGCGCCCGACCGGCGCGTGATCGTCACCTTCCGCGGCTCCTTCCACGGCCGCACGCTGGCCACCGTGACCGCCACCGCGCAGCCGAAATACCAGGAAGGCTACGAGCCGCTGCCGGGGGGCTTCCGCTACATCGACTTCAACGACGTCTCCGCGCTCGAAGGAGCTTTTGCGCCCGGCGACGTTGCCGCGGTGATGCTCGAGCCGGTGCAGGGCGAGGGCGGCGTGCGCCCGGCCGCCCCCGGCTTCCTGGCGCAGGTGCGCGAGCTATGCGATCGCCACGGCGCATTGCTGGTGCTGGACGAGATCCAGTGCGGCATGGCGCGCACCGGCACCTTGTTCGCGCATGCGCAGGATGGCGTGACACCGGACATCGTGACGCTGGCCAAGGCGCTCGGCGCCGGGTTCCCGATCGGCGCCATGCTGGCCGGGCCGAAGGTTGCCCAGGTCATGCAGGTGGGCGCGCACGGCTCGACCTTTGGCGGCAACCCGCTGGCGGCGGCGGTGGCGCGCGTGGCGCTCGCCAAGCTGGGCTCGCCGGCGGTGCTGCTCAACGTCGAACGCCAGGCCAACCAGTTGCGCGAGGGTCTGGCGGCCATCGACGCCGAGCTGGGCCTGTTCGAGGAAGTGCGCGGGCGCGGCCTGATGCTGGGTGCGGCCCTGGCCGGAGCGCATCGCGGCAAAGCCGGGGCCATCCTCGACATGGCCGCCGCCCATGGCGTGCTGCTGTTGCAGGCCGGCCCCGACGTGCTGCGCCTGCTGCCGCCGTTGACCATTACCGACGAGGAACTGGCCGAAGGTTTGGAGCGCCTGCGCGCGGCCCTCGCCGCTTTTCTCGCGCCAGACGGAGAGACGCCATGAAATACCTGCACACGATGGTTCGCGTACACGACCTGGACGCCTCGCTGCGCTTCTACTGCGAGGGCTTGGGATTGCGCGAGGTGCGCCGCAAGGAAGTCCCCGAGGGCAAGTACACCCTGGTGTTCCTGGCCGCGCCAGAGAGTCCCGGGGCGGAAATCGAACTCACGTACAACTGGGCTTCGGACGAGGACTACGGCTCGGCGCGCAACTTCGGCCACCTGGCTTTCCGTGTGGAAGACATCTATGCCACCTGCCAGCGCCTGAAGGATATGGGCTTCACCATCCACCGCCCGCCCCGCGATGGCCACATGGCATTTGTGCGCTCGCCCGACCGGATCTCGATCGAGCTCCTGCAGGACGGCCATCTGCCGCCACAGGAGCCATGGGCGTCCATGCCCAACACCGGCAACTGGTAGCGCGAGCCACCGGAACCGCAGGAGCCCCCAAGCGGGCTCCTGCCGCGAGGACATCCGATTCTATGCCTGCTTCGCCTCGTGCAGCGCTCCGCGCGCCGCTTCCAGCGTGTCGGCGATGTCCTTTTCGCTGTGCGCGCTGGAAAGGAATCCGGCCTCGAACGCGCTCGGCGCCAGATACACGCCGCGCTTGAGCATGCCGTGGAAGAAGCGGTTGAACAGCGCCGAGTCGGCGGCGGTCGCCTGCGCGTAGCTCTGCACGGTTTCGCCGGTGAAGAACAGGCCGAACATGCCGCCCACGCGGTTGGTACTGAACGGCACGCCTTCACCATCGGCGACCGCCTGCAGCCCATCGCACAACAGCCGCGTGCGTGCGGCCAGCGCGTCGTGGAAGCCCGGCGCCTGGATCAACTCGAGCATCGCCAGGCCCGCGGCCATCGCCACCGGATTGCCCGAGAGCGTGCCCGCCTGGTAGATCGGGCCGGACGGCGCGATCTGTTCCATCAGATCGCGCCGTCCACCGTAGGCGCCCACCGGCATGCCGCCGCCGATGACCTTGCCGAACGTGGTCAGGTCCGGGGTCACGCCGTAATGGGCCTGTGCGCCGCCGAGCGCCACGCGGAAGCCGGTCATCACTTCGTCGAAGATCAGCAGCGCACCATGACGCGAGCACAGTTCGCGCAGGCCGCGCAGATAACCATCCCCGGGCGGGATGCAATTCATGTTGCCGGCGACCGGTTCGATGATCAGGCCGGCGATATCGGCGCCGTGTTCGGCGAACAGCGCCTCGGCCGCGGCCAGGTCGTTGTAGGGCACGGTGAGGGTGAGATCGGCCGCCGCCTTGGGCACGCCCGGCGAGGTTGGCACGCCGAGGGTCAATGCGCCGGAGCCGGCCTTGACCAGGAAACTGTCGCCGTGGCCGTGGTAGCAGCCCTCGAACTTCACGATCTTGCTGCGGCCGGTGGCGCCGCGCGCCAGCCGGATCGCCGACATGGTCGCTTCGGTGCCGGAGTTGACCATCCGCACCATTTCCACCGAAGGCACCAGCCGCGTGATCATCTCGGCCATGGTCACTTCGGCCGGCGAGGGCGTGCCGAACGAAAGGCCATCGCGCACCGCGCGCTCGACCGCCTCGCGCACGCGCGGATGATTGTGGCCGACGATCATCGGACCCCACGACCCGACGTAGTCGATGTAGCGGGTGCCCTCGACGTCCCACAGATAGGCGCCGTCGGCGCGCGCGGTGAAAAAGGGTTCGCCACCGACCGATTTGAAAGCGCGCACCGGCGAGTTGACGCCGCCGGGCATCAACTGCTGCGCGCGCTGGAAGAGTTCATGGTTGCTGGTCATCGGGGGGACTCGCTTGATGGGGGACGGTAGAGGCCGGCCATGCGCTGTGCGGCGGCGCGCACATCGGCATGGCCGAATACGGCCGATATCGCGGCGAGGTAGTCCGCGCCGGCGTCGACCAGGATCGCGCCATTTTCCGGCGTGATGCCGCCGATCGCCACCCGCGGTACGCCCAATGCGGCGCTCTGCCTCATCACGTCCGGCAAGACCAGCTTCGCGTGCGGCAACGTCGGCGAGGGAAAGAAGGCACCAAAGGAGACATAACTGGCGCCCGCCGCCACCATCGCGCGGGCCCGCTCCAGCGAGCCGAAACAGGACACGCCGACGAGCGCGCGCGGCCCAAGTCGCTCGCGCGCGCTCGCCACATCCTCGGTGGTCTCGCCCAGGTGCACGCCGGCCGCACCAACGGCCTGCGCCAGCGCCGCATCGCCGTTGACCAGCAACGGCACGCCGCGCTCATCGCACACGCGCTTGAGCGCCTGGGCTTCGGCGAGGCGACGCGGCTGGTCGGCGCTGAGATCCCGGTACTGCAGCAGCCGCGCGCCGCCGGCCAGCGCCTGTTGCGCGACGTGGAGCAGATCGGGCCGCGGGCCGTCGGTGATCGCGTACAGGCCGCGCGATGGAAAGTCGGGCATGGTGAAATCCTGTCGTGTGTCGCCGAGCTTCCGCTCGGGCGGGGGAGTTGCGAGAATGACCCATTCACTTGCTGACGAAGACACCAGACGATGAGCACCGCTGCCCAACCTTCCGCGACGCGCAAATGGATGTGCGTGGTCTGCGGCTTCATCTATGACGAAGCGCTAGGCGTGCCTGAAGAGGGCATCGAGCCGGGCACGCGCTGGGAAGACGTGCCCGATACCTGGACCTGCCCCGATTGCGGTGCGACCAAGGACGATTTCGAGATGGTCGAGATCGACTGATCCGCGCCCTGCGAACGTCATCAAACGGCCCGGTTCCGTCATCGTGCGGACCGGGCCGTTTGCTTTGCTGTCTCCGTGCACAGCCACAGGAGGCACGCCATGAAACAGTTCATTCCGTTCGAGGATGAGTGGGACGCGCTGGACCGCATCGATCCGTCGCGGCTGGTTCCCTATCAGGTGGGGCTGCCCTGCCGGCGTGGTGCCGCAGTTCAGCGCACCGCACCGATGTCGCCCTCGACCGTCAGCTTGTCGCCCGTCTCCGCGCCGATGCGTCGTGCAGTGCCGGCCGGCAACTCCAGGACATAGCGCGCCGGCGCGTCGCTCGGGTAGCTCGGGCAGGGATCGGCCTTGCACGGCGGCACATCCAGCTGCATCGACACCAGCTTGCGGTCGGTATCGAAGTAGAGGATGTCCAACGATATAAGCGTGTTCTTCATCCAGAACCAGCGTGGCTGGCTGTCGGGGAACACGAACAGCATGCTGTGATCGGCGGCCAGTTCCGTGCGCATCATCAGGCCGTGCTCGCGGCTGGCGTCATCCGTGGCCAGCTCGGTGGAGAAGCGGTGGCCATGCAGCTCGACTGTTGCGGGTGCCTGCGGCATGGCCGCCGCGCAGCCGGCAACGATCAGCAACAGGGTCGCAAGCGGCCATCGGTTCATCGCGGACGTCCTATAAGAAGGTGGGTTTTCGAGTGTAGCGGTTGAACCGCACCCGAACGGCCCCGAAAAATGCTCCACGCCCCCTTCACAGGGTGCCCGGTCGGCGCTATGATTCTCGCCCCTTCGACGAGGCGCCCCTCGCGAAGCGGTTCTCCCCCACCCTCCGACGAAAAATTCTTCGCAAAAGGGTGTTGACGAACTGGCAAGGGAATGTAGAATGGGCGGCTCACCCGGGACGAAACGTCTCGGGGCGATTCAGAAGAAAGAGTCGCAAGTGATTGATCTTTGACAGTGTGC
>NZ_JAPMIU010000009.1 GCF_026410505.1 Frateuria hangzhouensis | reverse complement strand
TCGAGCGTGTCGGTGGCCCCTAACAATGCGTTCAAGCCGAAATTGCATCGCTACGCCGTCCATATGGCAAAAAGAGCTTGCCATATGGCCAGCTACGCGCTGCAATTCGGCTTAACTTGAGCGTTAGGCCGTAAGGACACACCCCTGCATGCCGAGAAAGTTTTCCCTCAATCCTGACGAGTACGACACGCCGTCGGTGCACGCGCTAAGGCAGGAGTGGCGCAATATTCCTGATGCTCAAGCGCGTAACGTTATTGCCGTTGAGGCGCAGTACCTTGCCTTCCATCACTATCTAATCAACGGCCTTCGACACCAAGCGATTGAGGGGGGCGACGCTATTCCAATAGGGCTCTCTGTCCGTGCAGGCGCCCTGAAAACAGCTAGGCTGCTTTGCGCTTCAATCGCAGAGGCGGCTCTTCGCGCACATGCGGAGGCGCGTCACTACGGCTTGCCGGCGGCCGCACATCGACGCACCTTTGGCAGAGTTTTGGGGGCTTGGCAATTGCCAGATGAGAGGCCTCATCCAGACGTTGCGGCAATCTGGCCACAACTTCAAAATTTGCATGACGGCCGGAACACCGTACATCTCTATGCCGCCATCCAAGACGGCGGTAACTTTTATGACATTCTTCAGGCTGAGAACCAGTCCCTTGCTGAGGCAGAGCTTGTTCTTACTCACCTTCGCAACCTGGTTACGGCCTAACAATTCGTTCAAGGCGGACGGCTTTGCCGCCGCTTAACTCCAGCGTTAGGGCTCATGTTCAAGCAATGGAAGCCATTGGGGGAACATCTAGGCACATTTCCTGGCCTATATCTCGACATTCGCGGCCGCGATGTATCCGTCGCATGGGAGGAATGGCTGAATGGCGAATGCATTTTTAAGATGCGCATCGACTTTGGCAGATCGATTGCCAGCCTAATGATTTGGGACGAAAGTCCTATTGGGTTCGCGCCAGGCCAGCTGTCCGATGAAGCGTTCGATCCTGCCGAGGCTGGGCAATACTCGGCATGGGTAGAACGAGAAAGTAGCATTATTCAAAGTTACGACGAATACGCTCGCATGCTCTACGAGCGAATCGACCGTTACCACTTTTGGGGGCAAGATATTGTGCTTCTGCTGGACGCAGCCGATGCGGAGCCCACTATCACCATTGAGGTCCCAAGGCGCACCGCATGAGCCCTAACAATGCGTTCAAGCCGAAATTGCATCGCTACGCCGTCAACATGGCAGAAAGAGCTTGCCATGTTGCCAGCTACGCGCTGCAATTCGGCTTAACTTGAGCGTTAGGCCCTTGCTTGGTTGCCCCTCGCAGCGTGTACTTCGGCCAAGCCCGCGCCAGCGTTCGGCCCTTCGCACTTGGTCGCTGCCCTTTCCAGCGCTGCGGCAAGCTCCAGGCATCCAAAGCTGCTAGCGTTGCGCTTGGTGGGGTTCGCGGTTGCACCGGCACAGTCGCCCAAGCATGGCGCAGCGCAAGCCCCTAACTCTTCATTCAAGCGGACGGCTCCGCCGCCGCTTAATTCGGGCGTTAGGTGTCAAAGACATGGTTTGTCGCGTTGCTAAAGATCAAGGAGACCAGAAAGTTCTGGACGATATTGCCAAGTTCGGGTGGCACTGCATGCACATCTCGGCCGAGGGTGAGCAAGTCGGGTACTCCTTCACCGTTGGGCTTTTCCAAACTTACGGACACCCAGAGCTCGTCATTTTTGGTCTGTCCTCCAAAGTGGCCCATCAAATTCTCGTCATCGCTGCAGACGCCGCCAAGTCGGGCACGCCCCTCGATCTAACCCAACCAACCGAAGCGTTGCTCAACGACTTCTCTTGCTGCTTCGCCGAGGTGCCGCGTTCCAACTACTACGAGTACGTGGGCATCGCACGCTGGTACTACGAAGGCAATGGCTTTCCTCTTTATCAAATTGTTTGGCCGTCTCGCGCTGGGCTTTTTCCGTGGCATCATCAGGCTACGCCCGAGTTCAAATTGGCTCAGCCTGTCATCGCGCGAGTACCTGGCTACACCTAACAATTCGTTCAAGGCGGACGGCTTCGCCGCCGCTTAACTCCAGCGTTAGGCCGCAGATGTGCCCTTAAAGAATCCCATCATCTTTACGATTCTGGTGCTTGCTGTACTGCTCGGCGCCAGCATCGTCACATATATCTTTGGCTTGCCCCTGCTGCAAGGGTCTCAGGTCGGTTGCCAAGACGGCAGCGGCGGCGGCCTCCGAGCCTTTGGTTGTTCCACATCATTCAGTACGTTTATGTTCTGGGATGTTGTCGTTGTCTCCTTGGCAATCGGCGGCATCTGGAGCAAATTTGGTCGGCAGTAAACATGTGCTCGATCTCACCGAGCCTAGCGTTGCGGCCTAACATCTCGTTTAAGGCGGACGGCTTCGCCGCCGCTTAACTCCAGCGTTAGGTGTCGCATGGAAGTGCATCGCGAGCTTGTAGCAGCCATCGAAGAATTTGATGCTTGGGATCGCCCTTGGGAGTTCTATGCGTCGGTTTCTTCGTTGCTTGGTCCAGGTGCTCGCTCCGAGCTGGAACGAATTTGGGCTACCGCAACAGACTCGGCTGGGTGGTCAGCCTGCGAAGACCTCGCCCAAGGTTGCTCACTCACGGGGGTCCGTCTCGCCCAGAGCTTCCCGTGGCTCTCAGCAAAGGCACGGAAGCAGTTGGGCAATGGTGCCGCGTACCAGTGGCGGTAACGGCACCTAACCACTCGTCCAAGCGGACGCGCGTACCGCGCGCCGCTTAACTCAAGCGTTAGGCCCTTGCTTGGTTGCCCCTCGCAGCGTGTACTTCGGCCAAGCCCGCGCCAGCGTTCGGCCCTTCGCACTTGGTCGCTGCCCTTTCCAGCGCTGCGGCAAGCTCCAGGCATCCAAAGCTGCTAGCGTTGCGCTTGGTGGGGTTCGCGGTTGCACCGGCACAGTCGCCCAAGCATGGCGCAGCGCAAGCCCCTAACTCTTCATTCAAGCGGACGGCTCCGCCGCCGCTTAATTCGGGCGTTAGGCGACAGGAGTTGCTCTTCCGCAGTGACAGCAAAATGTTCGTTCGTCCCGTTCACAAGCAGGCATTGATCCAATGCGCGCACTCAAATGGATAGCTATCGTCTCAGCTGTCTGCGGTATCGCGCTAGGCGGTCTCATGATGTGCATCGCGTGGCAAGCGAACCTACACTGCGAAATTCACAGCTGCTCGGGAGCAGGCGTACATTGGGGGCACTGGCTTCTTATTGGTGGTACTTGGGTCGTACCTGGCTTCGTCATCAGCTTTATCGTCATCGGCGTAGCTACGTCTATCGGCTACGCGTTCTGGCGTCCCGAGCATCGTCGGCCAGCCGGCTAATGTCGGCCTGTCGTCTAACCCGGCGTTCAAGCCGACGCCAAACCGCTCTGCGGTTCGTCGCGGCTTAACTCTGCGTTAGACCTCCACACATGCCTTCTCGCGACGTCCAGAAAGACCTGCTCGGCAAGCCAATCAAACGGCGGCGTCCAAAATACGAGCTGGCACTCGAACGTCACGAACTTCAGAATGTTCCTGAGCGTGCTGAGCGCATTCGTTGGCTAAGCACCGTCATTCCCAAAGGCAGCGGATACCTGATGCCGCTTGAGTCGATGCGGGTTTTTCAGGAGGCTAAGGACTGCTTCGTCTACGGCCAGTTCGTCGCAACGTTAGTCTTGGCGGCATCATTCATGGAGCACTGGCTCGGCGGTATTCTTAGCGCCGCAGGCCAGTCAAAAGTTGCTGGGCAAGGCCTCAAGGCAATCGTTGCGCATTGCCGAGATGCCGATGTCATCCCGGCTACGTTGTGTGACAAAGTCGATGCCCTACGCCTCAGCCGCAACCCGTTCGTGCACCTAAAGCCGTTTGACCACCCGCACAGCCTTGGGCAGCGCATGCTTGCTCGCCGCATGCACCCGGACAGCATCTTGGAGGCAGACGCAAGGGATGCGCTGGTGGCCATGTACTCGGTGGCTGTATATGCCAAGGCGTAGGTCTAACAATTCGTTCAAGGCGGACGGCTTCGCCGCCGCTTAACTCCAGCGTTAGGCCCCAATGGCAAATAGTCTCAGCCCCAAGGATCAAAAGCTCCTGCGGATCATCGACGAGGTGCTGCACTACGTCTGGGATCCGATTGGCATATCCGGCGTGCCTCAAGCCCGAGACGAGTACGGCGGATACGTAGGCCCGGTGTTTGACCTTCTGCGCTCCGGAGCCACTGACCTTGAGATCTCGTCGCACTTGGAGGCCATTTCTAGCGATCGCATGGGGCTCCCAGGCCGCAAGGAACGCGCAGATGAAGCTGCTTCAATACTCACCGATTGGCGAGACCAGCAAGCCGAGGCTGGGCCCTAACATTGCGTTCAAGCCGAAATTGGATCGCTACGCCAACAACATGGCAGGAAGAGCTTGCCATGTTGTCAGCTACGCGCTCCAATTCGGCTTAACTTGAGCGTTAGGCTTGCAAGAGAACATCGCGTATCGTGATGTCGTTTTAACAACAGGAGACATGCCATGGTCAAAGTAGCCTTGTTTGTTCGCCTTGAAGCGAAACCCGGAAAAGAGAAAGAGGTTGAGAGCTTCCTTGTGAGTGGCCTTCCCATCGTCAATGAGGAGCCTGCCACCACTGCGTGGTTTGGCATTCGCCTTGGACCAAGCACTTTCGGAATCTTTGATGCTTTCCCGGATGAAGCGGGTCGGCAGGCCCATCTCTCCGGCAAGGTCGCAGCCGCGTTGATGGCAAAGGCAGGTGAGTTGTTCTCCGAGCCCCCGTCCATCGAAAACGTTGATGTACTTGCGGCAAAGCTACCTGGCTAGCAAGCCTAACAATTCATTCAAGCCGACGCCGCTTCGCGGCGCGGCTTAATTCAGGCGTTAGCCGTCAAATGTTGCGACTCAGTGTATTCGTGGCTATCTGTTCACTGCTCTGCGGGTGTCACGCTCAGGCAGTAGGCAACGATTCCGCTGGTCAAAAACTGCAAGCTAAGTTCACGCCTGTCGTCGTTGCCATTCGCGCGTACCAACAAAAGCACGGTGTGCTCCCCGACAATTTGGCGCTGCTCGTACCGGAGTTCCTTGCTCAGCTCCCTGCAAACAATCCATCATCAGGCGTCATCTACCACCTCAATATTGCGCAGGGCACCTTCACATTCCTATACACGCCGTCTTGGCCGCATCCCGGCCGGGGTTCGTGCTCCACCAGCATCAAGCAGGTCAGTTGGCAATGTGCGGGCTTCATGTAAATGCAGTGTTGCCGGCTAACAACTCGGTCAAGCGGACCGCCGTCCCGCTGCGCGGGCCGTCGGCCGCTTACCTCAGGCGTTAGCTCTAATGGGAACCATGTCTCCGGAAAAAGAAGCCGAGTACGCGGAGCTGAGCGCGTTTGTGGACGCATGGGCTACTGACGTTCTCGGAATCGAGCGCACTTCCGAGATGCATCCGTCGAACGTTCTTGTCCGCATAGCCGCCGCGGATGGCAAGTCGAAGGCCCTAACAGGGCTACGACAGGCCGCCAACGATGCCGTTGAGTCCCTTCAGGACCTTACCGTGGCCCAAGTAGCCGCCTTCGACGCGAAGTTGCGGCTTGCTGGTGTCATGACCCTGTCCGAGATGCGGCGTAGGCACTCGAGGCAGTTCAAACGCATCCTCAAGCGCGGCAGAGTTCGGAACGAAACGGAGTACTGTCGGTAAGCTGCGGCCTAACAGTTCGTTCAAGCCGAAGCCGCGTCGCGGCTCGGCTTAACTCAAGGTGCTACGCCTATATGAACTACTTCGCACTTGCTTTTAAGGCAACCGCAATTCTTCACGCGCTCACGGGCTGCTTCATCTTCGGCCTCGCAGCGAACGGGGAGATACGAGAGTCCTGCGTGTACCAAGATAGGAACCCACTCACAGGAGATATCGTAAAGTATCTTGCGTACATCGGCTCTTGCTTGTTGATTGCCTGTGGAATTGTCGCTTTTGTGAGCCCCGGGGCAGCTGTAGCTTTGGCTTGGCTTTCGCTATCCCTGTACTTGTTGACTGCTTTTGTTGACGCGATCGCCGAGCGTCGCTTTTCCTCCCTTTGCAAGGCCTGTGTTGTTATGTTTTTTTCCCGCTTTGTGGCTGCCGCTCTCCTTACAATCCTTTACATGGGCATGCAGCCATAATCGTGCTTTCTCCTTCGCTTTTTTTGACCTTATATCTCCTACTTCGCGGAGCGTCGAACCATGCGTACTCCGCATTGGCAGCGTCATGGAAATCGGATACATAAGAGTTCATTCAAAGTAGGCGACGTTACCCATCAACTCCAACCTTAGGCGTAATCGATATGGACTTCACCGATCTGGAAAAATCGGCTCTAAGGCTCAACGAGCTTTACGAACAGCTCGAGATAAAGATGTACGGACGCATCTGGACCACGGAAGAGCTGATGCTCGGCTTCGTGGGCGACGTCGGTGATCTGGCAAAGCTGATTCAGGCGAACGCGGGTGTCCGGCAGATAGATGACTGGAAGGCGAAGCTCGGGCATGAGCTGTCGGACTGCCTTTGGTCGATCATGGTCATTGCGGACAAGTGCGGAATTGATCTGGAGGCAGCGTATTCCAGGAACACCAGGGAATTAATTGAGCATGTGTCCAACGAATTGAGCAGGTAACAGACAGTTACACACCACGGCACTGAAAAAGGTCGGCGCTGCGCCCCGGCCTGCCATTGAGTTACAGAGCGCCAATCAGCTTTTCGAGTGCGATGCACGCTCAACTCCATCTTCAAGCCCACCCACACTGAAAGGAATCTCTGTGAGCGACCCATACAATTCCTACGGCTCATCTTTTCCGCCTCTTTCCCAGCCCTCCTCGCCGACTCCGCCGAGGGTCGAGACCGACCCTGTCTCACACCTGGATGTCTCGGCTGCGTGGAAGCGCAGGTTCAGGCTGATAGAAAGAGCTGGCGGGCCGGCGCTGCCGCGTTTTCGGGAACTTCCGTATGGCGACCGGATCGGCCTCAACTTCAACATGCTTGCCTTTTTCTTTGGCCCTTTCTACTACCTGGCCAAAGGGCTGTGGCGGCAGGCCATTCTTTATTTCATCCTCGCTGTGGCCCTGGTTATGTTACTGGAAGTCACGGGGCTGGGAAAAATCTCGCGAGCCGTGGGTTATGGCTTTGCCGCGGTATACGGGATACGTGCGAATGTCAGCTATTACAAGAAGGTGGTCCTCGGTGAGGCACCATGGCTGTGAACCCTGGTTCAAGCGTCAGGCTGTCGTAGGAACTCTCAAGCACAATGAGCAAATGGAATAGCCCCACGGCGTGGTCTTCGTTGCTGGACGGATCTGCCTGCCCCATCTGCGTTCGCGGCCACCCTCTTGATATCCTCGAAACCATGGGCTCCGCCTGGCTCACGATGAGCGAGGATGCGCCGATGCCTGGCTACGTCTGCCTGGTCTCCCGCGTTCATGCGGTCGAGTTGCATGATCTCAGCGAGGCCCAAGCGGCCGCTTTCATGAGCGACGCGCGGCAGGTGGCACGCGCGCTCTCCGTGGCCACCGGTGCGGTCAAGCTCAACTATGAGATCCATGGCAACACGCTTCCCCACCTGCACATGCACTTCTTTCCGCGTTATCCGGGCGACCCTTTTGAGGGGGGCGCCATCGAGCCGCGCCGCGTTCAACAACCTGTTTACGCGCCGGGCCAGTTCTCCGACATCCGAACCCGGCTGCTGGCGGCATTGCGCTCTGGTCGTTCGTTCAGGACGGACGGCATCGGCGGCGCATAGTTGACGCGTCGCGCGCCGTCGGGAGGAAACGACATGCTTCGAGGTTCATGCTTGTGTGGCAGCGTTACATATGAAATTTACGGAAGCCCCCTGGTCATGTACTACTGCCACTGCAGCATGTGCCGCAAGGCTAGCGGCAGCTCGTTTGCAACCAACATGCTGGTCAATGAGGCGGACTTCGTGGTTCGTTCGGGCGAGGACCTCGTCAGTTCCCACCAGTCGAGTCCGGGAGAACAACGGTACTTCTGTTCCGGCTGCGGCTCACCGCTTTATTCCAGGGCCACGGCAAGGCAAGGCGTGATTTCGGTACGCTGCGGCACGCTCGACGATGATCCACCCGTGCGTCCGACCGAGCATTTCCATGTCGGGTCCAAGGCGGCCTGGTTCGACATTTGCGACCACGTTCGCCAGTACGAGGCGGAACCAGAGCCGTGAAGGCGCGATTCGCTGCCGCCATGACCCGTCCCGCGGGCGGGGCAGCGACGGATCCGGGCGTTCAGGCGCCAGAAAAAGAAGCTCGGAGGTCGACATGCATCAAGACCAGGCCACGGAACTATGGCAGCTCGAGGAGAAGTTCTGGCTGGGTTCCGCGGATTTCTACGCCGCCACCCTGGCCCCGGAGGCCTTGATGGTGCTTCCACCGCCCGCCGGCATTCTCCAGCGCGCTGCCACCATCGATTCCCTTCGTTCCGGCAACCGCTGGCGGAAGGTTGCGTTCGCGCATCGGCACCTGGTATCCCCTGGATCGACGGTGGCGGCCCTCGCCTACGTGGCGCACGCCGATCGCGGTACGCCCGGCACCTCGTATGTTGCCCAGTGCAGCTCGACATACCTATGCGATCAGGGGCGGTGGGTGTTGGTGATGCACCATCAAACGCCGGCGGCGCCGTCCAACGCCGGCGTCAGCTCGGCACCGCAAAAGATCAGGTGACGCGACCGCCATGCCGCAAGCCCTGATTCTTCCGATGGCAGCGCATGTTGCGCTCACTGCATTGCTGTACGTGTTGCTGACCGCAGCTCGGGCCCCGGCGGTATGGGGTATCGGCCGCCGCCCGGATGGAACCAACCCGTGGGCTGCTGTTGAGACGCGCATCAGCGCGAACCTGTCCAACCAGTTCGAGTGGCCGCTGTTCTTCCATGTCGCCTGCTTGTTCTTCCTGCAGTTTCGGGCCGGCCTTGCGGTGGTCGTTCTCGCCTGGATCTTTGTGGCCGGACGCGTTGTTCATAGCGCGGTGCAGATTCTTACCCGTGATATCCGACTCAGGGGATTGGTGTTCACCGTGAATTTCCTTGCGGTGCTGGGTCTCTGGGTCCTGGTGGTGGTGGCCGCTGGCAGGGCGGCACTGGTCTAGCGCTTCGTTCAACGAGCCGGGGGCAATTTCCGGGGGTGCGGCTACGTGTGTATATCGGGGCTCGGCATTTGTTGGAGCGCCCTCCCCTGCGTGCAGGGGAGGGTTGGGGAGGGGTGCTCTTTTGCTCCGGGCGGGCAACCCCCTCCCAACCTCCCCCTGCAAGCAGGGGGAGGGGCTGATTTACGCCGCGGTTGGGTTTCCAGGCGAGATCGGTTTGACGGCGCTGAGGTTCAGTGCGCCATCACGAGGGCGTCGGGTTGGCGGCGGAGGCATGGGCCGCCTGCATGGCCAGTTCGAACGAGCGCCGGCGCTGGGCGTGGTCGAATATGTTGGCGGTGAGCATCAGTTCATCGGGACGATGACGGTCGATGAAATCGGCCAGGCCTTGCTGCACAGTGGCGAGGCTGCCGACCACGGCGCAGCCGAGTGCGCGTTCGACGCCGAGTTTCTCGGTGGGAGTCCAGTAGGCCTCGATATCGTCGATGGGCGGGGGAACCAGCCCAGGCTGGCCGCGCCGCAGGTTGATGAAGCTTTGCTGCTGGGTGGTGAACAGGCGGCGGGCTTCCTCGTCGGTGTCGGCCGCGACCACATTGAGGCCGAGCATGGCGTGGGGCCGGCCCAGCCTCGGGGATGGGCGGAATTCGCGGCGGTAGATGGCCAGCGCGGTGTCCATCGCATCGGGCGCGAAGTGCGAGGCAAAGGCGAAGGGCAGCCCCAGCGCGCCGGCCAGCCGCGCACTGAACAGGCTGGAGCCGAGCAACCAGACCGGTACGTCCAGGCCAGCGCCGGGTACTGCGCGCACGGCCTGGTCGGGGCGGGCGGGTTCGAAGTAGTGCAGCAGTTCGAGCACGTCGTCGGGGAAAGTTTCGGCGGCATCGACATAGCGCCGCAGCGCCCGCAGGGTGGCCTGGTCGGTGCCGGGCGCGCGGCCCAGGCCCAGGTCGATGCGGCCGGGGTAGAGCGCAGCCAGCGTGCCGAACTGCTCCGCCACCTGCAGCGGCGCGTGGTTGGGCAGCATCACCCCGCCGGCGCCGACACGGATGGTGGAGGTGCCGCCGGCCACGTGGCCGATCAGCACCGCAGTGGCGGCGCTGGCGATGCCGGGCATGTTGTGGTGCTCGGCCAGCCAATAGCGCCGGTAGCCCAGCCGCTCGCCGAGCCTGGCGAGGTCGAGCGTGTTGCGGAAGGCTTCGCTGGCGTCGCTGCCTTCGGTGATTGGCGCCAGGTCGAGGATCGAGAACGGGATCATGCGCGGGTTCCTGCGGGCGAATGGCTGTTATCTGGGGGCGACTTGGGGCAATGCCAGCGGCGTGCCGACGTCCAACGTTGCGCAACAACCCATCCGCCGCTTTTCCGGTAGGAGCTCACTTGTGGGCGATGCTTCCGGCCCGGTGCCACCCACAAGTGGGCTCTTGCCGAAAGCCTGGGCGGCGCTACATTTTTGCCGCAGCCGGCCGATACAGCGCGAAGCACGCAACGGGAACTGCAGTCGGATGATCGCCATGTGGCGGCGCCTTTTCGCCGCGAGGAAAGCATCGCCCCGTTCCGCCACGGCCTTGCCGGCCCTGGCGGTGGCTCCAGCCGTGGCCGCGCCAGTGGATGCCGGGCCGCCGCTGGCCCTGGTGGAGGACCGCTTCCATCGCTTCGTGCTGGGCTTGCCCGACGCCACGGGCGATGCCGCCAGCCCGGTCGAACAGGCGACGCTGCGGCGGCTGGAGGCGATCGGCGAGCGCTTCGACGTCAGCGGCCTGCCGCGGCTGCCTTCCGTACTGCCGCAGTTGCTGCGCGCATTGAAGAACGACAACCTGGGCGGCGCGCAACTGGCCGCGATGATCGGCCGTGACCCGGTGCTGGTCGGCGAGGTGATGCGAATGGCCGGCAGTGCGCATTTCCGCAGCGCGCAGCCGATCCACAGCCTGCAGCACGCGGTGGTGTTGTTGGGCCGCGATGCGCTGCGCCAGGTGGCCACGCTGCACGTGATGAAGCCGATCCTGCAGGCCAGCGCAGGCATGCGCGGGCACATGGCCGGCCCGTGGCTGTGGGAACACGCCGAACGCTGCGCCCATGCCGCGGCATTCCTCGGCCGCCACGGCGGTTGCGACACGTTCGAGGCGTTCCTGGCCGGCATGGTCTGCCATACCGGCACCGGCGCGGTCGTGCGGCTGCTCGACCAGGAGGCACCCAGTTCGCTGGGGCCGTTCTCGCCGCCGTTCCTGGCCGGCTGCATGCGCATCGGCGCGCGGCTGTCGCTGCGCGCGGTGCGGCATTGGGACATGCCCGCCACGGTGATCGCCGCCCTGGTCGAGCGCGTGGATCCGTCGGAATCGCCCGCGTCTGCGCTGGGCAAGGTGCTTACCTGCGCCGACCCATTGGCCATGGTGCAGTTGCTGATCGAACGCGGCCGGCTCGATGCCGGCCTCGATTACAGCGGCACCTGGCCGACCTGTTTTCCCTCGCCGGTGCTGTTGCGCGCGCAGCAGGACCTGCGCCGGCAGTTCATGCCGGCGCAGGTCTGAAACCCGTCAGCGGACCACCGCTTCCGCGTCGGTGCGCAGCTGGCGGCCGATGTCGTCCGTGCCGGTGGCGAGCAAGCCGGCAAGTGCCTTGGCATAGTCGCCATCGGCAGGCACCGGCATCGAGGGCGACGCGTGATAGGTCGTGCTCGACCCCGGCCCGCGCGCGTTGATCGTGCAGTGCGTGCCCAGCTCCAGCGTGACGTTGGCCGGCGTGGCCTCGGTGTCCACGCGCATCTCGGCGAACACCTGCTCGCAATGCACCACCAGGTCGGTCACATAGACCGGCTCCAGCGCCTGGCGCAGGCGTGCCTGCAACACCTCGGACACCGGCGGTTCCGGCTTCAGCGTCAGCGACTCGTCCAGGCCGCGCACCTCGACGTCCTGCGCCTGCTGGTCGACCTGCAGCCACGGCGCCGATACCGGCTTCACCAGGCTACCCAGCGCCACAGGCACCCGCGTGTCCTGCGTTCCCCCACAGGCGGCCAACAGCAAGGCACCGCCGATTACCCATGCGAACTTCTTCATTTGACTCCCCCTTGAAGCGACTTGCCCGGCCGAATCTACAGGCGCCTGCCTGCGCGAGCAACGCGACGGGCCAGCAAGTGCGAGCCAGTGCACGTTTGGACGTCCATCTCGTGGGCGCCCGGTCAACGCGCGGCGCGACCTAACAGTGCGTGCGAATCGCATGATCCAGCCCACCGGCGACCCGCAGGAACTGGCGGCGTGCCGGACCGAAACGCACCAGGCGCGGCACCAGCGCGTCGCGCAGTTCCCGCAGCGCGCTGGGCCGGCCATGCATTATGCGGGTCAGCGCGGCGATGCGCCGGACCACCCGGCGGTGGACTGCGTGGCGCAGCGGCGCGTAGGCGGCCAGGCGCGACCAGCGGCCGCCGAGCGCGTCGGCGGTGCAATCGGCGAACACGTAGGCATCCTCGATGCCCAGGTTCATGCCGCGCGCACCCAGCGGCGAATGAATGTGGGCCGCGTCGCCGCCAAGCAGCACGCGGCCCACGCCGGCGCGCTCAGCCACCCTGTGCGCGATGTGGAAATCCGACTGCCAGCGCACCTCGCCGCAGGTCGTGCCGGCCGGCAGTGCGCCCAGGGGCTGGGCACTGTTGCCCATCACCCGCCACAGGTCGCCGCTTATGCGCAGTACGAACAGGAAGCCGTCCGGCAGCAGCATCAGGTGCACCCGGTCGGGATCGAGCGGCGTGGCCAGGTGCACGTCCCACAGCCGCCAGGGTTCGGGCAATTCGTCGCCGGGAAAGGCCAGGCCCAGCGCCTGGCGCACGGTGCTGTGCGCGCCGTCGGCACCGAACAGCACTGGTGCCCGCGTGTGTTCGACGCTGCCGTCCTCGTGCACCAGGCCGATCGCGACGCTGTCGTCGCCCTGCGCCAGCGTGTCCAGTTTCACCCCGCGCTCGACCGCCACGCCCTGCGCCTGCAGGGCGTCGGCCAGCAAGGCCTCGGTGCGCGCCTGCGGCAGCGAGATCATGGAGCGGTCGGTATCGAGCAACGGCGAGAGCGGTACCGCGACATCTTCGTGGCCGGGGCGATGCAGGGTGAATCCACGAACGGTCCAGCCCTCGGCCAGCATGCGCGCGGTCACGCCGGTGTCCTCGAGCAATTCCTGGGTGCGCGGATTGATCGCCTGCGCCTTGGAGTTGCGGCTGGGCTCGGCCGCCTTGTCGATGATGCGCACCGCCACGCCGCGCCGCGCGAGCAGCAGCGCGGCAGCCAGTCCGGTCGGACCGGCGCCGGCGATCATCACGGGCATGGCGTTCGACGGCATGCCGGAAGACTAGCAGGAACAATGAGGTGGGCGTGGCTGGCGTCGCTGACGGGCTGGCGAGCTGGCGCGTTCGTGGACGTCCTATGGGGGCGGCGCATCCGGATGGCGTTCGCGCCAGGCCGCCAGCGCGGTTCGGTAGCGCTCCAGCGCCTCGTCGTAACGATCGAGCACGCAGTGCACGCAACCTTCGCCGCAGCAATCGCCCGGATCGGGTTCGACGGGGCGCACCGGGGGCGGATCGTCGGTCGGAAAAAGCGGAGCCATGGCGTCGATGGTACGGCCGCGCTCACGCCATGGACACCCGCAGCCGACGCCCCGCCAACCCGCGCTCCCCAAGGATATCGGCCGGGCCGTCCCCGCGCCCGCCCACCCACCGCGAGGAGCGCCATGAAGACCCGCCATGTTTTCAGCACCCCCGACCTGGATTCCGCCAAGACCGTGATGCAGGCCGCGCGCGCCGCCGGTATCGGGGAGGACGACATCTCGCTGATCGCCCGCTCCGACATCGAACTGGAAGCCACGCCCGAACAGCACAAGGAAGCCGGCAGCGACTTCTATCCGGCCGCCCTGCGCGGCGTCATCGGCGGCGGCGCCACCGGCCTGCTGGCAGGCCTGGTGGCGGTGGCCATCCCGCCGGTAGGCATCACCCTTGCCGGCGTGGCCGGACTGACCGTGGCCGGCGCGCTGACCGGCGGCTGGGCCAGTGCGCTGGTGGGCGCATCGGTGCCCGATCCGGTGCGGCGCAAGTTCGAGGACGAGATCGAGGCCGGCCGCATCCTGGTGGTACTCGATGGCGACCGCGAACTGCTGCAGCGCGCCGAGCCGGCTCTCATCCGCGCGGGCGGCACGCCATTGCCGTTTGATGAGCCGACGGCGCTGACGTGATGCGGCGGGGCTCGCGGGGGAACGCATCGGGCGTGTTTGGCTCTTTAAAAGAACTCCTGCATGAGCAAACGCTTCCGCAAGAGCGGCCCCTCACCCCAACCCTCTCCCCGCAGGGGAGAGGGAGCGAGTTCGTGGTGGTGCGGCATTTCCGCTCTCGCCTGATGTGGATCCCTCTCCCCTCCGGGGAGAGGGTTGGGTGAGGGGCAGGAGCTCGCGGGGAAACGCATCGGGGCGTGTTTGGCTCTTCAAAAGCCCGCATGAACAAACCCTTCCGCAAGAGCGACCCCTCACCCCAGCCCTCTCCCCGGAGGGGAGAGGGAGCGAGTTCGTGGCAGCGTGCATTCCGCTCTCGCCTGATGTGGAGCCCCCCGGGAGGCTCGCGGGGAACACCGGTCTTGCACGCGTCTTTCATGGTCCGCGCACACCGCATTCAACCGGCCGCGAGGAACATTCCTCATCACGCCGATTCCCCCGCCGCCGCTCCGGAGTGACCATGGATCTCGACCGCCTGATGACCCGCAACCCCAAGTTCTGCCTGGCTACTTCGCCGCTGGCCGAGGTCGCGCGTGCGATGCGCGACGAAGATGTCGGGGAGATCCCGGTGGTGGACCTGGATCGCCACCCGATCGGGGTGATCACCGACCGCGACATTGTGGTTCGCACGCTGGCCGCCGGCCGCAACCCGCTGGACGTGCGCGTGCAGGACTGCATGACCGCGCCGCCGATCGTGATCCAGGAAGACGCCACCGTGGAGGACTGCGCCAGCCTGATGGAGCGCCAGAAGGTGCGGCGCATCCCGGTAGTCGACGCCAAGGGCGCGTTGTGCGGCATCGTTGCATTGGCCGACCTGGAGCGTTCGGACGCCCGTTCGCTGCAAAACGAAGTCACCCGCGCCGTGTCCCAGCCGCACTGATCCACTCACCGAAGGAGACCGCCATGAAGATCCGCCTGCTGTGCTGGAGCCTGCTATTGGCATCCACGTTCGCGCTGGCCGCCTGCAACAATGGCACCAACGACAACGCCGAACCGGGTATGGCCACGCCGGCCACCGCGCCGGCCACCGCGCCGATGACCCCCACCGAGCCGATGACGCCGCCGCCCGCGACTACCGCGATGACGCCGCCGGCCACCATGCCGCCGCCGTCCTCGACGGCGATGCCGGCGCCAACCTCGACCACCCCCAACTCGTCGGGTGGCAGCCCCAACTGAGTGCGCGACCGCGCCCGCGCAAATCGGCAGGGAGGCAAGGCAGGCCAGGGATGGCTCCGGCAGGAAGCCGCGGTTTTTTCTCCCCCAGAAGTCATTGCCCTCCCGCGCTCCGCCTGGCGCACAATCGCAGGCCCGACCAGAAGGAACCTGACATGCGAAAGCTTGCTCTCGCCGCGGTCATCGCCCTCGCCCTGCCCGCCGCGCACGCCGCTGCTGTTTCGCAGGACGCTGCCCCCACCGCGCAAGCGCCCTACCTCGCCGCCGCCATCAACGACCCGGCACGCCAGGCCGACCGCGTCGACGATGCGCGGCGCAAGATCGCGCAGGTGATGGCTTTCGCGCAGGTCGAGCCTGGCGACAAGGTGCTGGAACTGATTCCTGGCAGCGGCTACTTCACCCGGGTGTTCAGCGGCGTGGTCGGGCCCAAGGGCCACGTTTACGCGCTGTGGCCCGACGAGTACGCGGCCGAGGCCAAGTCGGACGTGGCCAACCTGCGCAAGCTCGCCGGCGAGCCGCACTACGCCAATGTCAGCGTGTTGACCCAGCCGGCCGCCAAGCTGGATGCGCCAGAGTCGGTCGACGTGGTGTTCACCTCGCAGAACTACCACGACTATCCGGACAAGTTCATGGGCAAGGTCGACCCGGTGGTCCTCGACCGGCAGGTCTACAACGTGCTCAAGCCCGGCGGCGTGTTCGTGGTGATCGATCACGTGGCACCGGCCGGCTCCGGCATGCGAGACACCGATACGCTGCACCGCATCGATCCGGCCATCGTCAAGCAACAGGCCAAGTCGGTAGGCTTCGTGTTCGATGGCGAGAGCGACGCCTTGCGCAACCCGGCCGACCCGCACGACATCAAGGTCTTCGACAAGTCGATACGCGGGCACACGGACCAGTTCATGTACCGCTTCCGCAAGCCGGCGAACTAGCCGGTGCCGATGCCTGCCGGGGCCGTCGTTACCGCGACAGCGATCGTCCAGGCCCGCCTTGCCCCGTCAGTGCGAGATGGACTCCCGCTTTCGCGGGAGTGACACGTCATGGGACGGCCCGGCCTGGACGTCCGCGTCGGCTGCGCCGGATGGGCGATTCCGAAGGCCCACGCCGGCGATTTTCCTGTTGATGGCAGCACACTGGAACGCTACGCACAGGTGTTCGACTGCGCGGAGGTCAACTCCAGCTTCTACCGCCCGCACCGCCCGGCCACCTGGCGGCGCTGGGCCGCCAGCGTGCCTGGGCATTTCCGCTTTGCCGCCAAGATGCCCAAGGCGATCAGCCATGAATGCCGGCTGCGCGCCTGCGACGGTCTGGTGACCGCGTTCCTGGATCAGGTCGGCGAACTGGAAGGCAAGCTGGGCTGGCTGCTGCTGCAGTTGCCGCCGAGCCTGGTATTCGATCCCGCGGTCGCCCTTCCCTTCCTCGAGCGCCTGCGCGAGCGCTATGACGGGCCGTTGGCGTGCGAGCCCAGGCATCCGACGTGGTTTTGCGCCGACGTCGATCGCGCGCTGCGAAGCCTGCGCGTTTCCCGCGTGGCCGCCGACCCGGCCCGGGTACCGCGCGCGGCACTCCCCGGCGGCGACCGCAGCCGCGTTTACCTGCGGTTGCATGGCTCGCCGCGGACGTATTACGACGCGTACCCGCCAACGGCGTTGACGGCGGTTGCCGGGCGCCTGCGGCGGTGGCCGCCCGCATGGTGCATTTTCGACAACACGGCGCTGGGCCACGCGACCGCAAATGCGCTGGATCTCAAGCGCTTGCTGGCGGAGGGCACGCGCCCGTTCACCTGAGCATGTCCCGGCCTCGACCACAATGCAGCAAGGCAGCCACGACAGGTGATTCGTGCCCGAAGGCCCTTCGATCGTCATCCTGCGCGGGGAATTGGCGCCCTTTACCGGGCGCACGATCCGCCGTGCCGAGGGCAATGCCAAGATCGACATGGATCGGCTCGCCGGCCAGCGCGTCGAGGCCTTCCGCAGTTTCGGCAAGCAGACGCTGATCGAGTTGCCGGACGTGACCGTCCGCATCCACCTGCTGATGTTCGGCAGCTACCGCATCGACGAACGCAAGGACGCCGTCCCTCGGCTGAGCCTGCAGTTCGACGAGGGCGAGGTGAACTTCTACACCTGCTCGGTGCGCCTGCTGGAGGGCGACCTTGACGAACTCTACGACTGGCGCGCCGACGTGATGTCGGACGCCTGGGGCCCCGCCCTCGCCCGCAAGCGCCTGCGCGCGATGCCCGACACGCTGGTGTGCGACGCGCTGCTGGACCAGGACGTGTTCGCCGGCGTGGGCAACATCATCAAGAACGAGGTGCTGTTCCGCATCCGCACGCACCCGCTCTCGACCCTCGGCGCGCTGCCGGCGCGCAAGCTGCGCGAGCTGGTCGAACAGGCACGCCAGTACAGCTTCGAGTTCCTGGAGTGGAAGCGCGCCTACGTGCTGCGCAAACACTGGCTGGCGCACAACAAGAGCATCTGCCCGCGCGACCACGTGAAGTTCCATCGCGCCCATCTGGGAAAAACCCATCGGCGCAGCTTCTTCTGCGAGCTGTGCCAGCGCCGCTACGTGGAGACCTGATCGGTGTCCTCGTCGAACTCGCGCCTGGTGGTCTACGCCGCGCTGGCCGGCAACCTGGCCATTGCCATCGCCAAGTTCGTCGCCGCCGGCATGTCCGGCAGTTCGGCGATGCTCAGCGAGGGCGTGCATTCGCTGGTCGACACCTCCAACGAACTGCTGTTGCTCTACGGCATGCACCGCGCTGCGCGCCCGCCCGACTCGGTGCATCCGTTCGGGCATGGCCGCGAGCTGTATTTCTGGAGTTTCATCGTGGCGCTGCTGGTGTTCGCGCTGGGCGCGGGGGTGTCGCTGTTCGAGGGCGTCAGCCACCTGCGCCATCCCGAGCCGATGACCGACCCGCTGATCAACTACGTCGTACTGGGCGTGTCGATGGTGTTCGAGGGCGCCTCCTGGTACATCGCGTTGCGCGAGTTCCGGGCGGCCAAGGGCTCGCTGGGTTACTTCGAAGCCTTCCGCCAGAGCAAGGACCCGAGCACCTTCACCGTGCTGTTGGAGGACTCCGCCGCACTGATCGGCCTGCTGATCGCGCTGGTGGGCGTGATCTGCGCGCGTGCGCTGGACATGCCCGAGCTCGACGGCGTCGCTTCGATCGGCATCGCCGTGGTGCTGGCGGTATCGGCCACGTTGCTGGCGCGCGAGAGCAAGGGCCTGCTGATCGGCGAACCGGCGCACCCGAAGCTGCGCGAATCGCTGCTGGAGATCGCCGCCGATGATCCGGGCGTGGGCCACGTCAACGGCGTGCTCACCGTGCAGATGGGGCCGCATCAGGTGGTGGCCGCGCTCAGTGCCGAGTTCGAGGACCGGTTGACCACGCCGGACATCGAACAGTGCATCAACCGCATCGAGAAGGCGGTCAAGAGCCGGCACTCGGACATCACGTCGCTGTTCATCAAGCCGCAGACCACGGACACCTGGCAGGCGCGCCGGCGTGCGATCGGGCAAGCCAACGAGCCGAAGGACTGACGGTGCCGCCATGGCGCAGTTTTCGCTGTTCGATACCGGGCCGCAGGTGCTCATCGACGATGCCAGCGGCCGCGTTGTGTACACGCCGGACGTGGTGCCCGCCGCCACCGCGCAGGACTGGTTCGCGCGGCTGTTCGAGGGTGTCGCCTGGCGTGGCGGCCGGCGACTGATGTACGAGCGCGAGGTGGACGTGCCGCGACTGCGCGCGCATTTCGACCTGGCCGACCCCGCCCTGCCCGCGCCGCTGCACGAGGCGCTGGCCGCCGTGCGCGAGGCGGTCGATGCGCCGTTCACCAGCGTCGGGCTGAGCCTCTACCGCGACGAGCACGACAGCGTGGCGCCGCACAACGACAAGCTCGAAGACCTGGTGCGCGGCCAGCCGATCGCGCTGCTTTCGCTGGGCGCCACGCGGGAAATGGTGATCCGCGCCAAGCGCCCGCCGCGGCGCGTGCTGCATCTGGACCTGGCCGCCGGCAGCCTGCTGCTGATGGATCACACCAGCCAGTTCCATTACGACCACGGCATTCCCAAGCAGCGGGCGCCGATGGGGCCGCGGATCAGCCTGGCGTTCCGGGTGCGGCCGATCGCCCCGTAGGATGGCTTCAGTCCACCTTGGTCCGCGGCGAGCGGGCTGGTGGGCTGAAGCCCACCCTACGAGGTCGAGATTTACTTGCGCTGGTTGGTGGCTTTGTCGCGGACGGCGCGGAATTCGGGATCCTTCGCCCATGCCGGCCAGGCGTCCGAGATCGCGCCGTAGGGTGGGCTTCAGCCCACCTTGGTCCGCGGCGGGCGGGCTGGTGGGCTGAAGCCCACCCTACGGGCGAGGTTTACTTGCGCTGGTTGGCGGTCTTGTCGCGGACGGCGCGGAATTCGGAATCCTTCGACCATGCCGGCCAGGCGTCGGAGTCGGCGAGCTGGTAGCCCAGCTGGTACAGCAGGCGCAGGTCGTGCGCCATGCCGGCGAAGCTCCAGCTGGCCTGCCATTCGTCCGAGGGCTGGTGGTAGTGCTCACGGTTGTAGCGCTTTCCGGCGGCCTCGCCCGCCGCCTTGCCGCCCTCGACCAGGTCGTTGCCCGACTCGAAGGAAAGCGCCGGCACGCCCTGCTTGGCGAAGGAGAAATGGTCGGACCGGAAGAAGCTGCCCGCTTCCGGATGCGGATCGGGTGCGAAGCTCATGCCGTAGGTCTTGGCCAGCGCGATCAGCCGGTCGAGCAGGCCGAACCTGGCGTTGCCGGAGATGCTGAAGTTGCGCGCCGCGCCCTGCGGGTCGAGGGCGTCGAGGTTGATGTCGGCGACGGTCTTGCCCACCGGATACAGCGGGTGGGTGGCGTAGTACTCCGAGCCGAGCAGGCCCTTTTCCTCGGCGGTGACGTTGAGGAAGACCACCGACCGCTCGGGCCGGGGCGCGTGCGCGAAGGCGCGGCCCAGTTCGATCAATGCGGCGGTACCGGTGGCGTTGTCCACCGCGCCGTTGTAGATGCGGTCGCCGCGGGCGTCGGGTGCGCCCACGCCCAGGTGGTCCCAGTGGGCGCTGTAGATCACCGTCTCCTCCGGGCGCCTGGCACCCTCGACGCGGGCGACGATGTTCTGCGAGGTGATCACCTTGGCGTCCACGTCGTACTTTGCCGAGAAGCTCACGCCATCGAGCGTCACCGGCTTGAAGCCGCGCGTCTGCGCCTGCTTTTTCAATGCCGCGAAATCCAGCCCGGCGGCCTTGAACATCTGCACTGCCAGGTCGTGCTGGATCCAGCCTTCCAGCGTGGGATGCTCGGCGGCCGGCTTGTCGCGCACGATGTCAAACTGCACGTTGGTGTTGGAGTTCTTCACCGTGGCCCAGCCGTAGGACGCCGGCGCGGTCTCGTGCACCACCAGCATGCCCAGCGCGCCCTGGCGCGCGGCTTCTTCGTACTTGTAGGTCCAGCGACCGTAATAGGTCATCGCCTTGCCACCGAAGTCGCCGTGGCCGGTCTCGAAATCGGGGTCGTTGACCAGCACCACACCGATCTTGCCGTGCAGGTCGACGCCCTTGAAGTCGTTCCAGTTGCGCTCCGGCGCCTTGACGCCGTAGCCGACGAACACCAGCGGGGCGTTCTCGATGTCGACCTTGCGCGTGCCGTCCATCGCCGCGCGCACGGCGATCTGCTCGCCCTGGGTCAGCGTCCGGGTGTTGCCGTCCTCGGTCAGCGAGAAGGCCGGCGTGCCGACGATCTCGAAGCGGCCCAGCGGCACCGGCTGGGTCCAGGTGCGCTTGCCGTCGACGATCGCGCCGCCGGGCGAAAGGCCGGCTGCCTTGTACTGCGCGATCACGTAGTCGATCGTCTTGGTCTCGCCGGGGGTGGCCGGGCCGCGGCCCTCGAACGCATCGGAGGACAGCGTCTTGACCTCCTGCGACAGGCGCTGCGGATCGAACGTGGGCACGTCGGCGGCCTGCGCAGCGGCTGCGGGCAGGGATGTGAGCAGGGCCGCGGCAAGGGCGGAAGCGGGCAATCGGTTCACGAAAGGCACCTTTGCGTGGAAGGAACCCCTGCATGGTAGGCATGCGGCGCTGGAATTCCCACCGCGTGGAGGAATGCTGCGTAGGCGGCGTCTGGCAAGAGCGGCCCCTCACCCAACCCTCTCCCCGGAGGGGAGAGGGCTCAGGTTTTCACTCATTGGCGGGGGGATGTCGCGCTTTGCTCCCTCTCCCCTCCGGGGAGAGGGCTGGGGTGAGGGGCCGGGGCTCGCGGGGAAGTCGCCTACTTCGGCGCCGGCGTCGCACTACCGGCCGATCACTGCCCTCACCTTGCGCTCCAGCTCGTCGTCGCGGAACGGCTTCTGCACCACGCGCTCGTCGCCGATACCCGCCAGCGCGGTCTGGTCGGCGTAGCCGGTGACGAACAGCACCGGCAGGCCGGGACGGCGCGTGCGGGCCTGCTGGGCGACCTCGACGCCGTTCATGCCGGGCATGGCGAAATCGGCCACCAGCAGATCCACCTGCGCGGTGCGCTCGAGCAGGTCCAGCGCGGCACCACCGGAACCGGCTTCAAGCACCTCGAAGCCGAGCTGGCGCAGCCGTGCGGCGGTAACGTCGCGCACCGCGTTGTCGTCATCGACCAGCAACGCGTAGCGGCGTTGCGGCAACGGCTCGACGTGCTCGCGGGTTTCCGGCGCACTGATCCCGCCGACAGCTACGCTGTACGCGCGCGGCAGGTAGACCCGTATCGTGGTGCCCTCGCCGGAACGGCTTTCGATGCCCACGCCGCCTCCCGATTGCTGGGCGAAGCCAAGCACCTGCGCCAGCCCCAGGCCGGATCCCTTGCCCACCGCCTTGGTGGTGAAGAACGGCTCGAACGCGTGCGCGCGCACTTCCTCGGTCATGCCCGAGCCGGTGTCGATCACGGTAATGGCGACATAGTCGCCCGGCACCGGCTCGCCCGGCTGGCGCGGTTCGTCGGCCAGCGCCGCGTTGGACGTCTCGATGGTGAGGCCGCCGCCCACCGGCATCGCATCGCGCGCGTTGATCGCCAGGTTGAGGATCACCAGCTCGATCTGGGTCGGGTCGACCAGCGCGCTCCACAGGTCCGGCTGCAAGCGCGTGGTGACGTCGATGCTGCCGCCCATGGTGCTCTTGAGCAGTTCGCTCATACCCTGGACGGTGCCGTTGAGGTCGACCACCTTGGTTTCCAGCCGCTGCCGGCGCGAGAACGCCAGCAACTGCGACGTGAGCGTGGCGCCGCGCAAGGCCGCCTTGCGCATCAAGTCGAGCCGCCGGCGCACCTGGGGGTCGTCTACCGCCATCTCGATCAAATCGAGGTTGCCGAGCACGATGGTGAGCAGGTTGTTGAAATCGTGCGCCACGCCCGAGGTGAGCTGGCCGACCGCCTCCAGCCGCTGCATCTGGCGCAACGTCGCCTCGACCCGCTCGCGTCCTTCGATCTGGTTACGCAACTGGCGGTTGGCCGCCTCCAGCTCTTGCGCGGCGATCTTTTCGTGGGTCACGTCGCGCCCCACGACATAGATCGATTCGCCCTCGGCGACCGCGGTCCAGGCGATCCAGCGCCAACCGCCGTGGTCGCAGCGCAGGCGGCACTCGAACGGCGGCGCCGCGTCGCCACGTTCGAGGCAGTCCAGCACCGCGCGGGCCCCGGCGCGGTCCTCGGGATGGACGAACTCCAGCAGCGGGCGCGTCAGCCAGTTGGCTTCGTCGTAGCCCAGGATGCAGGTCCAGGCGGGGTTGATGGTCTTCAGATAGCCGTCGAACCCGGCCACTGCGAACAGGTCGCGGCTGAGCTCGAACACGCGCTCGCGCTCGCGCCCGATCCGCACCGCAGCCTCCTGCAAGTCGCGGTTGCGCGCCTCCAGCGTGGCGCGCTGGTGGTGCGTGCTGGTGACGTCCTGGTTGACCCCGATCATCCGCCGGGTGCCGTCCGGATCGGTGGCGGGAGTGCCGCGGGAACGGATCCAGCGGGTCTGGCCGTCTACCCGGATGCGGAACTCGATGTCCACCGGCTGGCCGCTTTGCGTGCTGCGCAGCACCGCTTCGTCGACGGCGACGCGATCTTCCGGATAGACCTGCGCCAGCCACGCCTGTTCGGGGGTAATTCCTGCCTCCGGGTCGAGCCCGAACAATTCATACATCTCGCGCGACCAGCTGGCATCGCCGGACGGGAGTTCCCACTCCCAGACGCCGATGTTGCCGATGCGCTGGGCGAGCTTCAGCCGCGCCTCGCTGCTGCGCAAGGCCTCCTCGGCGCGGCGGCACCCGGTGACGTCCATGAGCACGCCCACGGCACGCACCGGCTCGCCGTCCTCCAGTTGCAGTTCGGCGCGCAGCAGCAGCCAGCACGGCTCGCCGTCGGGGCGGATGTAGCGATACTCGGTCTCGATGAACCGTTCACCGCGCGCCAGCGCCGCACGGGCGCAAGCTTCCACGCGCTCCCGCTCGCCGGGCGGGTTGCCGGCCCGTATCTGCTCACGGGTCGGTTGCGCATCGGCGGGAAAGCCCAGCAACCGGTTGAGTTCGGGCGAGCCGACCAGGGTGTCGTTGCGCAGGTCGGCCTCCCAGACGGCCATGCGGCCGGCATCGATGGCCAGCTGCAGCCGCGTCCTGCTTGCCTCCAGCGCTTCGCCCAGGCGCCGGCGCTCGGTCACGTCCTGCAGCGTGCCGATGTAGCGCACCGCGCGCTCGGCCCCGTCGACCGTGGCGAACATCGCCTCGCCGTGGGCGACCACCCAGCGTACCTGGCCGTCCTCGTGCACGACACGGTATTCGTAGGGCAGGCGTTCGCGGATGGCCGGGTCGAGCGCGCGCAACAGCATCGCGTGCGTGCGCGGCAGGTCCTCCGGATGGGTACGCGCCTGCAACTGCTCCATCCGCAACGGCTCGTCACCCTGCGGCAGGCCGCAGATTTCGCGGGCGCGAGGGGAATAAAAAAAGCTGTTGTCGCGCAGGTTCCAGTCCCAGATGCCCAGCTGCGCCACGCGCGTCGCCAACTCCAGATGCGCTTCGCTGCCGAGCGGCGCGTCGGCCGACGCATCCGTGGAGGACGCTTCCGCACGGTCTTGCATGACAACTTTCCCCGTACCTGAGGGCCTGCCGGCACTTTACCCCAAGGCCGTGCATGCGGCGCCTGCGCGAGGCCCGACGCAATGTCCGTCCGCTGGCGGGCGCTCAGCCGATCTCGTCGGTGACGCCGACTTGGCCCTGCGCGTCGCTGATCGCCCGGTAGAGGTCGCGCTTGTTGAAGGGCTTGCCGAGCCGGACCAGATCGGGCACCAGATCCATCGGCAGCTCGGCATAGCCGGAGGCCAGCACGATCGGCAAGCCAGGGTTGCGCTCGCGCAGGTGACGGGCCAGCCGGGAGCCGGGCATGCCGGGCATGGCCTGATCGGTGACCACCACATCGACCTGCCCGCCCGCATCGATGAACGCCAGCGCCTCCTCGGCGGAGAGCACGCCATGGACGTCGTAGCCCATGTCCTCGGCCATCGCCATGGTGCTCAGCAGCACCAGGTCGTCATCATCCACCAGCAGCAGGGACAACGGCTCGCTGGCCTGGAGCTCGCCCTCGTCCTGCGGGTCCCCGGCCGCGGCCGGCTGCTGCGCATCGGCGTGGGCGGCGGCGACCGGCAGCCAGATTTCCACCGTGGTGCCCCGGCCCGGCTGGCTCTGCAGCAGCAGGCGCCCACCGGATTGCTCGGCCAGGCCGTAGGCCATCGACAGGCCCAGTCCGGTGCCCTTGCCCACGCCCTTGGTGGTGAAGAACGGCTCGGTGGCACGATTGATGGTGGCGTTGTCCATGCCGTGGCCCTCGTCGGCCACCCACAGGCAGACGTATTCCCCCGGCGGCAGCGCGGTCGAGTGGCCCTCGGCCACGTATTCCCCGCGCGCGCCGATTTCCAGCCGACCGCCACCGGACATTGCGTCGCGGCCGTTGACGGCGAGGTTGAGCAGGGCCAGTTCCATCTGGTTGGAGTCGATCAGCACCTTCGGCAGCTGCAGCGGAAAACTGGTGCCGATGCGGATTTCCGGCCCCAGCGAGCGCCGCAGCAGGTCGGCCATGCCGTGCACCAGCAGCGGCAGTTCGACCGGTCGCGGATGCAGCTCCTGGCGCCGCGCGAAGGCGAGCATGCGCTGGGTCAGCGCCGCGCCGCGTTGCGCACCGGCCAGCGCGTTGTCCAGCAGCATTTGCGGGCGAGGCGCCGATGGCAGCCATTTGCGCAGCAGCTCCAGGTTGCCCATCACGGCCATCAGCAGGTTGTTGAAATCGTGCGCCACGCCACCGGTGAGCTGGCCGATTGATTCGGTCTTCTGCGATTGGAACAGCGCCTCGCGGGTCGCCAGCAATTCGTCTTCCGCTTGCTTCTTTTCGGTCACGTCGCGGGTGATCTTGGCAAAGCCGACCACCTTGCCATTGTCGTCGGTGAGCCGGTCGATCACTACGTGCGCCCAGAAGCGCGTGCCGTCCTTGCGCGTGCGCCAGCCCTCGCCCTCATAGACGCCCTTCTCGCGCGCGATCGCCAGGTTGCGCGCGGGTTGGCCCAGGCTGGCATCCTGCTCGGCATAGAAATTGCCGAAGTACTTGCCCAGCACTTCTTCTTCGCGATAGCCCTTGATGCGCTCGGCGCCGGCGTTCCAGCTGGCCACACAGCCGTCCGGGTCGAGCATGTAGATGGCGTAGTCGCGCACACCCTGCACCAGCAGGCGCAACTGCTCCTGACTGCGCCGCAGCGCCTCTTCGGCCGGCTGTCCTTTACTGCTGTCGCGGGCGATCGCGGCGAAGCCGACCAGGTGTCCGTCGGACTCGTCACGGATCGGATCGAGCACGACCTGCGCCCAGAATCGTGATCCGTCGCTGTGCAGGCGCCAGCCGTGGCTCTCGTGGCGCCCGTCGCGGACGGCCGCTTCCAGTGCCTGCGCAGGCAGGCCGGCGGCGCGGTCTTCCGAGGTGTAGAACCGGGCAAAGTTGTCGCCCATCGCCTGCGCGGCGGACAAGCCGTAGCACCGCTCGGCGCCGGCGTTCCAGCTGGTGATGCGGCCGTCCGGCTCGAGGTAATAGATGGCGTAATCGGTAATCGCCTCGACCAGCAGGCGATATTTGCTTTCCCCGGATATGGACATGACGACCCTCTGTGGCTTCGACCGCCAAGACGGGCTGGCGACCGAAGCGCCGGATTATCCCGCTTTCACACGGCGCCGGCGTGAAAGTCTCATGCAACGGCGGCCCGCTCCAGCGCCGCCACGTGCCGCTCCAGGCGCGGACCAAGGTAACCGTGCGAGCCGCAAGGCAACAACCCGGCCTGCCCGAAGTGGCGAAGGTACCAGGCGGGCGGGCGCGAGAAAAAACCCTCGCGGTCGCCCACCACCTCGTCGCGGCTGGTGAACACCTCCAGGAACGCCACGCCCTCGAGCATCTCGACGATGCCGACCAGGCCCGCGCGGATCTCGGCCGGCTTGAGGTAGTGCAGCACGTCGGTACACACGATCAGGTCGACACGGCTGTCGAAGCGCAGGTGCTCGAGCTGGCCGAAGCGCGCCAGCCCGATGTTGCGGCTGCGTCCGTAGCGAGCCACCACGTAGGCGCTGGCGTCCAGGCCGCGGTATTGCACGCCCGGCCGCAACGCGCGCAGCGGCGCGCGCCAGGGAGCCTCGCCGCAGCCGATGTCCAGCACGTTGCGCAGCGGCCGGCCCAGGTAGTACTCGGCCTGCGCCACCGCCAGCGTCACCTTGCGTTTCAATTCGGTACTCGAGGCCACCGCGTGGCGCGGGTCGCGGTACCACTTGTCGAAATAGGCGCGATCGTAGGTCTTGGGCATGGCGGGCGGTCGGCAAAGAAACGCATGGTACGGCCTGACAATCACCCGACGCACACGCCGCCGGCTCCAGCATTTTTGCACCGACCCGCCTGGAGCCAGACCATGTCCATGATCCGCCTGCGCCTGATCGGCGACCGCGGCGCCGCCGATTCGATCATCAGCGTGCTGCATGGCATCGACGGCATCGAGCACGTCGAGGAGATCGAGGACTTCATGCTGGGCGTGCGCGACGATTCCAGTTCGGCCGACCTGGTCGACGACAGCGAAGGCCGGGTCTTCATGCTGGAAGTCGATGCGCCCAACGACATGTGCGCCGATACCGTGCGGGTAGTGGCCGAATCCGAAGCGCGACGGCTGGACGCCGGGCTGGAGATCGTCGACGGCGAGGGTTTCTAGCCCACAACCGGAACCCCGCCGGTGGGCTGAAGCCCACCCTACCTCTCGTCAGCCGCTCCCCGTAGGGTGGGCTTCAGCCCACCACCGCGCCATCCGGAACCGTGCTGGTGGGCTGAAGCCCACCCTACTTGTTTTCAGCCGCCCCGCACCAGCAGGTGCCGCGCGACGTGGCCGTGCATGCGGCCCAGTCCGCGTGCCAGGTGCAGCGTGGCGAACAGCAGCAGCACACCCAGCACGCACAGCGCGATCGCATCGCCCCAGCCCGGCACGTGCTCGCCGAAGCCCCAGTCGATTACGGGCTGGCCGTTCACGTAAATGTGCGACATCCAGCGTGGTCCGAATGCCCAGGCTACCGGCGCACCGATGAAGCCCACCGACACCGACACCAGTGTCACCGCGATCGTGAAGTAGACGATGCCGAGCGGGAGCATCAGCAGCATGTAGAGCAGCGTGGTCCAGGTGCGCGCATCGGTGAACATCGCGCCGATGCGTTTGAGCAACGTCAGGTCACTCGTCGGATACGGCGGGCGGCGCGGCATGCGGGCGCCCAGCATGGCCTCCACGATGCGTCCCTCGACCAGAGACAGCACCCGCACCGAGCCGAAGAACAGCACGATGAACGGCAGCCCGACGATCAGCACCGACAGGCCCGCCGAAAGCGACACGCCGGTGACTGCCCAGGTGAAGTAGAAGATGCCCGTGGCCAGCGCCAGCACCATGTAGAACAGCGCGCCGTAGGTGCGCGGATCGGCTGCCACGCCGAAGAAGCGACCGGCCAGCGAGCGGCGCTTTGGCGGCGGCGGCGGGCGCAGCGCGCGCTGGATGCGGATCTCCTGGTCGCGATAGAGCTCGGCCACCTCATCCGGTGCGCCGTAGCTGCCCACGACGTGGGCCAGCATGTCCGCCTCGCTGCGTGCGGGCTGTTCGGCGAGCTCGGCTCGCAGGTGTTCCTCCGCGTCGTAGAGCGCGTCCTGCAACAGTGCCGGGTCGGCACCGCGCAGCGCGAGGCGCAGCTGGTCGAGGTATTCGTTGATCGTGCGCGGTGCGTTCATCACACCTCTCCTTGAAGGACCTTGTCGACGGAATGGCGCGTGGCGTTCCAGGCTGCGACCCACTCGCGCAGCACCTCCCGCCCCGACGGGGTAACGCGGTAGTAGCGGCGCGGCGGCCCGCTCACGGAGGGTTCCACCTCACTAGCAAGCAGCCCGGCCGCCTCCAGGTTGCGCAGCACCGGGTAGAGCGCGCTCTGCTTGCCCGCCAGCACGCCCTCGCCCAGTTCTTCCAGCCGCTTGGCGATCTGGTAGCCGTACAGCGGCTGCCGCGAGCGCTCCAGCACCGCCAGCAGCACCAGCGACACGGTGCCCGACGACAATTCCTTCTGGAATTTCTTCAGATGGTTTGCCCGCTCGTCCACACGCTCGCCTGCACTGCCGCCTGGGGTGGAGTGCATGTTAGTGCGAAGTTCGTACTAGTGAATGGGCCTGAAGTCATGTCCGCGCAGCGCGGCCACGAATGCGGAGAGCGGGCCGAGCCGGCACGGCGGATCGGTCTAGGCCGGGGGGTCCACCAGCAGTTGCCCGATCGGCACGGATACGCGCACTTCGAGGCCCTCCGGCCGCCAGGTGCGGGTGAGCTCGCCGGCCAGTTGATCGCGCAGGGTCAGGTCGACCAGGCGGCTGCCGAAGCCCGTGCCCTGCGGTTCGCGCACCACCGGGCCGCCCTGCTCGCGCCAGTGCAGCGTGAAGCGCGCCGCCGAACGCTCGCCGCAGACCCGTACGTTTCCGTCCGGCACGGCGAAGGCGCCGTACTTGGCCGCGTTGGTCGCCAGCTCGTGGATAGCCAGCGAGAGCGGTGTGATGGCGCGCGGATCCAGCATGCCGTCGTCGCCGGTTACCTCGATGCGACGATGACCTTCCAGCGCGTACGGGCGCAGCAGGCGGCGGGTCAGTCCCAGCACGGTGGCGCACTGCCCGGCCGGGTCTTCGTCGCGGCCGTGCGGGCGGGCGTAGTCGTGCGCCTCGCTGAGGGCCATCAGCCGTTCGAGCAGTTCGTCGGCAAACCCCCGGCATTCCGGAAACTGCCGGACGCTCAGGCCTACCAGCCCCGAGATCACGGCAAAGATGTTCTTGATCCGGTGGCTCAACTCGCTGCTGGCAAGTTCCAGTTGGTCGGCAAAGGCAATCTGTTCGTGGATGTCGGTGCAGGTGCCCATCCAGCGAAGGACGCGGCCCGCCTCGTCGTGCACCGGATGGGCACGGCCAAGCACCCAGCGGTAGACACCCGAGCGGTGGCGCAGGCGGTATTCGATCTCGTAGGGCTCGCCGGTGGACAGGCTGTGCCGCCAGCGCTCGAAGGTGCGGCCGCGGTCGTCCGGGTGGAACAGGTTCGACCAGTCGTCCCCGTCGGTCGAGCCGGGCACCGCGCCGGTGAATTCATACCAGCGGTGGTTGAAGAAATCGTGGTAGCCATCCGGCCGGGCGGTCCAGATGATCTGGTCGACCGAGTTGACGATCGCACCCAACGACGCATGGCTGCGCTCGAGCGCTCGCTCGATCTGCTTGCGCCGGGTGATTTCCAGGAACAGCACCGCGAACCGCTCGCCGCCCAGCGCATGGGCGCGGGCCTCGTAGGCCCGGTGTCCCAGCGTGGGTATCTCCACCTCGAACGCGGACGGATCGCCACTGTCCACGACGGCGCCGTAACGCTGTATCACGCTGTGGGGGAAACCGGGGATGACCTCGCTGACGCGGCGTCCCAGCACGACGCTGACCGGGCGGTCGGTCTGCCGGGTAAAGGCCTGGTTGACTTCGAGGAACACGAAATCGACCACCTGGCCGGAATCGCGGACGACCTCGGCGACGAAGAAGCCTTCGCTGATCCGTGCAAACAACTGTCGGTACTGGCTGTCGTCCAGCCCCGCGCTGATCGGCCCTTCGACGCGATCGAGCCGGCCGCTGTCGGCCGGCGCATGGATGCGCCGCACGCTGTCGGCGGCGTCGTAGACGAACTGAAAAGCGCCGATGCGTTGTCCCTGCGCGCCCCACAGCGGGGAAAACTTCATCTCGTAGCTGCGCCGCTCCCTCCGGCCGAACTCGGCGATTTCCTTGAAGGTTTCCCCGGTGAGCGCCCGGCCCCACATCTCCCTTACCTCGGCCTGCTGGACGGGCAGATGCGAAAGCAGTTCCAGCATCGAGTCGCCGCGCCGGGGGCGCACGCCAAAGATGCGTTCGAACTCGTCGGCGCTCGCCTTGTTGACGGCCAGCAGACGGTAGTGGCGGTCGGCCACCTGGATCATCGCCGTGCTGGCGTCGATGACCTGCTGCAGGATGTCCAGGTCAGGCATTCCGTCGCCATCGGCGGGCCCGGGCCCCTCAGGGCCGGACGCAGGAGGCGGTCCGTTCGATCGTTGTCGGGTCATGGCGCCATCGCGCCCTCGGTTGGCCAAATCGGAACACCCTCGAGGCATCTTCGGGAAAGTGGTGGCTCGGGGATCAACGGGGCGTCGGTCGTTCGTGAAATCCTGCGGCAACGGTTGGCCTTGCAAGCGGTGCTGGTCCGCCGCGCTTCGTTGTGGGATGGCACGCGTGGGCGATCGGGCGGCAGAGCCTCGCCCACAAGTGGGCTCCTACAAGGGATCGCGAAGCGAAAAGCCGGTCGATCTCTGTACGAGCGCACCTGTGCGCGACCGTGAGCTTGGCGCGCACACCGGCGAAAGGTTCGAGCAAGCGGGCGCGCTGGCGTGGCGGGGTTCTTGTAAGATGCCGCGCTCCCAGGGAGATCCAGCGGACATGTGAGCAAGGCGATTCCTTCGCAGGCCCATCGCGGACCCGAGTGATGCCGTTCGCCGCCGTGGCGGCGGGGATCCGGTGCCGCCGGTCCCATCGCTGCGCGGCCTCGGCGGCCGCCGGCCCGACGGAGAATCCCCGCATGTCCGATACGCGCATCCGCGTTTCGCAACTGAGTTTTGCCTGGCCGGACGGCCGCCAGGTGTTCCACGACCTGTCCTTCCAGTTGGGGTCCTCGTGCACCGGCCTGGTCGCGCCCAACGGCGCGGGCAAGAGCACGCTGTTGCGGTTGCTGGCCGGCGAGCTGCAGCCGCTCGCCGGCCAGGTCGCCATCGATGGCGCCGTCGGCTACCTGCCGCAGAAGCTGCCGCTGGACGGCGACGCCAGCGTCGCCGACGTGCTGGGCATCACGCCCAAGCTCGACGCGCTGGCGGCGATTGCCGCCGGCGACGTCCGTCCTGCGCTGTTCGATACCGTGGGCGAGGATTGGGACATCCAGGAACGCTGCGGCGCCGCGCTGGCGCGCCTGGGACTGGCCGGCGTTCCCCTGCGGCGGCGACTGTGCACGTTCAGCGGCGGCGAGGCGATGGCGCTGGGACTGGCGGCGCAACTGCTGCGTCGGCCCGGGGTGCTGTTGCTGGACGAGCCGACCAACCACCTCGACGGCGACGCGCGCCAACGCGTGTACCGGATGCTGGAGGACTGGCCGGGCTGCCTGCTGGTGGCCAGCCATGACCGCGACCTGCTTTCGCGCATGGGGCAGATCGCCGAACTCGGCCGCTCCGCGCTGCGGCTCTACGGCGGCGGATACGGCTGCTACCGGGACGCGGTGCAGGTCGAGCAGCAGGCGGCCGAACAGGACGTGCGCAACCTGCGCCAGGAGGTCCGCCGCGAGAAGCGCCAGATGCAGCAGGCGCGCGAACGCGCCGAGCGTCGCGCCGGCAACGCCGGCCGCAACCTGGCCAGCGCCGGACTGCCGCGGATCGTGGCCGGCAACCTCAAGCGCGCCGCGCAGGTTTCCGCCGGCAAGGCCGACGACGTCCATGCCGCGCGGGTGGACCAGGCACGGGCACTGCTGGGCGAGGCCACGCGCGCGCTGCGCGAGGACGCGGCGCCGGATTTCTCGCTGCCCGCGACCTGCGTGCCCACCGGCCGGCTGGTAGTCGCAGGCAGTCAGCTCGGCATGCAGCAGGGAAAGCGCGTGCTGTTCCGCGACGTGGACCTGACCCTTCGCGGGCCAGAGCGGATCGCCGTCGGCGGCGCCAACGGCGCGGGCAAGACCACGCTGCTGCGGCTGCTGGCCGGCGAGCTTGCGCCGCAGTGCGGAAGCCTGCGGCATGGTCCGGGACGCGTGGCCTACCTGTCGCAACGGCTGGACCTGCTCGACCCGGGCCGCACGGTGGCGGAGAACTTCGCTGTCTTCGCCCCGGCCATGCCCGCGGTCGAGCGCGCCAACCTGCTGGCGCGGCTGGACTTTCGCGGCGAGCGGATGCAGTTGCCGGTGGATGCGCTGTCCGGCGGCGAGCGCCTGCGCGCGGTGCTCGGTTGCGTGCTGCATGCCGAACCCGCGCCGCAATTGCTGTTGCTGGACGAGCCGACCAACAACCTCGACCTGGCCAGCATCGGCCAGTTGGAGCAGGCGCTGATCGCCTACCAGGGCGCGCTGGTGGTGGTCAGCCACGACGAGGCGTTCCTGCAGGCGATCGGGCTGACCCGGCGGCTGGAGCTGCTCGACGGTCGCCTGCGGGAGCGGCCGTGAGCGGTGGCGGCCGACGGCGCGTGGCCTGCCTCAGGCCTCCAGCGCGGCCGTCACCATGCCCGGCAGGGTCTCCAGCGAGAACGGCTTCTGCAGCACGCGGTAGACCACCGACTGCAAAGCCGGCGGCAGCGGCGAGGGTGCGTAGCCGGTCATCAGGATGACCTTCATGCCCGGACGCAGCGTGCGGGCGGCCTCGGCGACCTGGTAGCCGTCGATATCGGGGAGCTTGATGTCGCTCAGCAGCACGTCGATGCGCAGGTCCGATTGCAGGGCCTGTACGCCGGTATTGCCGTCGCTGGCCTCGACCACGTTGAAGCCGGCGTCTTGCAGGCCTTCCATGACCAGCTCGCGCAGGAAGGCCTCGTCTTCGACCAGCAGGATATGGGGGATGGAGGTGTCGGCAGAAGGCATTACGCTTCCTCGGGGATGGTTTCGCGGGGGGCGCGGGGAAGAACGATGTGGATGGTGGTGCCGCGGCCAACCCGGCTCTCGATGCTGGCGACGCCCTGGGACTGCTCGACATAGCCGAGGATGGTGCTGAGCCCCAGGCCGGTGCCCTTGCCGACCGGCTTGGTGGTGAAGAACGGATCGAAAGCCTTGCCGCGCACCTCGTCGCTCATGCCCACGCCGGTGTCGACCACGCGCAGGTGCACGTAGTCGCCGTCGGCCAGTTCGCCCATCGGATGCCGGGCGTCGACACGCGCGTCGTCGGTGCAGATGGAGATCGTCCCGCCGTCGGGCATGGCGTCGCGCGCATTGATGACCAGGTTGAGGATGGCGTTCTCCATCTGGTTGGAGTCGCACAGCACCGGCCACTGCGAATCGAGCCGGTAGTCGATCCTCCAGCTCGAACCGACCGAATGGTCCAGCAGCGGCTGGATGCTGCGGATCAGTTCGTCCAGCCGCAGCGAGCGCGGCGTCAGCGGTTGGCGCCGCGCAAAGCTGAGCAGGCGCTGGGTCAGGCTGGCGGCACGGTCGATGCCGTCCTGGGCCATGTCCAGGTAACGCTGGATCTGGCGATGGCGGGTCTGGCGCTGCTGGAAGAAAGCGTTGTCGCCGACGCTCTGGGGCGACGGGGCCTGATTATCGTCGTGATCCTCGCCAGCGGCGATGCGTTCGCGCTCGAACTCGTTGCGCTCGGCGACCGGGTCGCTCTGAAGCACCTGCTTCTGCAGCCGGGTCAGGCTGCCGCGGATGATCATCAGCAGGTTGTTGAAGTCATGTGCGATGCCGCCGGAAAGCTGGCCGATCGCTTCCATCTTCTGGCTCTGGCGCAGCGCTTCCTCGGTACGCGCGCGATGCTCCATTTCCGCGCTGAGCCGACGGTTGGCCGTGGCCAGCGCGCGTGCGCGCCGCTGCAGCGCGGCGTTGGCGCGCGTGAGCACGCGCTGCGCCAGGATCAGCGCGGACAGCATCAGCAGGGCCATGATGGTCAGCAGCACCACGCCGCTGTAGCGCGCCACCTGCACCATCAGCGGCGCGTCCGTGGCGCGCAGGTAGACGCTGCCGATGGTGGTGGTGCCCTGCCGCGCCGGCACGGCCACCAGCAGATGGTCGCGCGGCAGCCGCCCGCCACTGCCCAGGCTGTCGGCGATGGGCTGGCTGCCCGTGCGCTGGAAGCCCGCCACCTGGCGGTGCATGTCGTTGTATACGGCCGCCGCATCCAGGCGCGGATCGAGCTTCAACGCGTTCACGTACTCCTGCGCGGTGGCGCGATCGTTGAAAGCGATGGCGGCGGTGACGCTGGCGGCCAGGATCTTCGCCTGCACGGTGAGCTGGCGGCGGTGTTCGGTGTGGGCCGCGTGGTACTGGTAACCCGCCGCGAGTGCGCCGGCGAACAGCAACAGCCCCGCCGCCACCAGTGCCACCACGGGCCGGAAGCCGAACGGCTGGCCGTTGCCGCGCGGCTTCACGAGGGTTCCCTCACGGCCAGCGCCAGGCTGAGCAGCTTGGAGTTGATGGTCAGATGGTTGCGCGCGGCCTCGCCGGTATCGATCACGAACCGCACGCGCCCGCTGCGGATCACGAACTGCACGATGCCGCCCTCGCCCGGTGCGGTCGAATCGACCACGGTCAGCACCGGCTTGCCGCTGACCGCGTCGAGCGCCTTGCGGATGTTCTGCGAGGGCAGCCGGCTGATGAACACGATCTGGCAGTCGACCTCGGGCGTCAGCGTCTGGAGCCTGAGCACCTCGAACGGATGCGTGCCCAGGCTGCGTCCGGCCACGGCCTGCTTGAGGTAATCGTCGAACGGGTCGTCGCCGGCCACGCAGATGCGGAACGGCTGCTCCGGCGAGGTGAACGTGGTGGGCGGCCAGTTCACGAAGGGCGCCAGCTTGTACAGATAGGTGGCCTTGACCGCATATTCCAGCGAGACGTCCGACGGTGCGTGCTGCTGCCGTGGCGACGAGGATGCCTGGCACGTCGCGCACGCCAGCAGCAGCACGAGCAGGCAGGCCGCGCCGCGCGGGCGCGTGGCCGCGAGCCGGGCAAGCCATGTAGCCGCGCGGGTACGCAGGGCGTATCGGGGCATGGCGCGGCGGGCGGGAATCGGCATCTCCTGGACGGTCTGGCGTGCGCGTCAGAACTTCACGCGGGCGTCGAGCGATACGCTGCGCGCGATGCGATCGCTGTCGGGAAAGACGTATTCCTGGTGCCAGGAGCGCAGCAGGTTGAAGCCGGACAGCGACAGTTCCAGATCGTCGTTGACCATCCAGCCCAGGCGGGCGTCGAGTTCCACGTAACCGGGCACCCTGGGATCGGGCAAGGCGCCGACGCCGCGCAGATCGGCATACAGTGTCCAGCGGTCGGACAGGTTCATCATGGAGCGCACGAAACCCTGGCGGTCGGGATCGTCACCCGCCTGCGCGGCGCCGAGCACGCCGCTCGCGCCGGGCTTGAAGCCCAGGCGCTTGCGCTGGGTGGTGAAGCCCGCGCCCAGCTGCCACCAGTCGCGCACCGCGTAGCTGCCCCAGGCCTCCAGGCCATAGGTGTGGCCCTCCATCCCGTTGCCCCACGTCAGCGGCAACCCGGTCGGAGAGAACTCGATGGTTCTCAGGTCGTCATAGACGTTGTAGTAAAGCGACACCGACACCGTGGCGCGCGTGGCCACCTGCGCGCGCCAGCCGGCTTCGTAGGCGGTCAGCTTTTCGCGTTTGAACGCCGGATTGCCGACCACGAAGGTGACGTCGCCGAGCTTCTCGATGACGTCCTCGTCGAAGGGCGTCGGCGTGCGCACCGCGCGCGACGCGGCGGCCCACAGCAATACGTTGCGGGTGGGATGCCAGGACAGCCGGGCATTGGGCATCGTCGACACGCCCGAGTAAGGGTCGTGCTCGGCCTTCAGGCCGAGCGTGAGCTGCGTGCGCGGGTTGAACGAGATCTGGTCCTGGATGAAGGCGTTGGCCAGGTTCTGGGTGTCGCGCGACGGGTCCCACAGCAATGAATCGGTGACAGCGATGCGCGGCATGATGTCGTAGCGGTACACGCGGTCGCCGATGCCCCACACGATCTGGTGGTGCTTGCCCACGGCCAGGTTGTGCTGCGCCTCGATGTCCCAGGTGTCGAGCGAGAATCCGCTGCCATCGCCCTCGCTGAGGCGGCGCACGTGGTCGAAATAGGTCTGCAGCTGGAAGCTGGAGGTGCGGCTGATCGCATGCTGCCAGCGCGCCACCACGTCGCCTTCGGTGTTGCGCGAATCCACGCCGTCGGGATGATGCTGGCGGCCGTCGTGCAGGTCGCCCTGGACCATGAACGCGTCATCGGCGCTGGCGTCCCAGTCCACGCGGAACCCGATCTGCGGCTTGCGCCAGCCGTCGTGCGCGTCCTGGCCGGCGCTGTTGTCGAACGAGCGCCGGCGGGACTCCCCCGCGTACAGCCGGTAGTGCGCGTTGCTGCCCAGCGCGCCACCGTATTGCATGGCCACGCTGCTCTCCAGGGTACCGGCGCGCACGTGGAACATGCCACCCTGGGTGTCGGCGGTATTGCGGGTGATGATGTTGATCACGCCGTTGACCGCATTGGCGCCCCACAGCGTGCCACCGGGCCCACTGACCACTTCGATGCGCTCGATGTTCTCCGGCATCACGAACTGGTCGTCCCAGTACATGCCCGAGAAGATCGGCGAATACACGCTGCGGCCGTCGATCAGCACCAGCAGCTTGTTCGCGAAATTCTGCGCTTCGTTGTTGCCGCTGAACCCGCGCGAGGTGATGACGTAGCTGCCGGGGCTGGTCTGGAAGACCTGCAGGTTGGGCGCCAGCCGCAGGATGTCGGGCATGTTCCGGGCGCCCGAACGCATGATGTCGTCGTGGCTGATCACGTAGACCGCGGCGGGCGCCTTGCCCAGCGGTTCGGGACTCTTGGCCACCGAGGAGACGACCAGCTTGCCCAGGTCCTCCAGCGACAGACTGCCCAGGTCCGCCGGCGGCATGGCCCCGGCGCAGGCCACGTCGATCGAAAGCGCCAGCAGGCCCAGCGCGGCGATCCCGCGCGTGCACGCAAGCATCCTGGCAGTCATGCCGTTGGTTCTTCGCTGGAGGACATCGGGCGGCGCATGGGAGCCTTCCTTCGGGGTCGTACAGATACAGCGGCTGCAACCGCCTCGGGTTGAGGCCGCCAGGTCCTGGAAAAACAATGCCGATCGTAGCCGATCCGGCCGGGGTTGCCCTTGGCTCCGGGGTCGGACCGATAGTGTAGCGTCACTGCCGTGACCCGCGTCTCGTTCGAGGCCGCGGGTGGCCGTGCCGGCGCCAGGCAGGCGCTTGTACGGCCGTTCGGCTCCCCGCGCGCCAGGTAAGACTCCGCAAGCTTTCAGCGAATCCTGCAGGAGTCCACTTGTGGGCGATGCCTTTGGCGGCCTGATGAGGCGTAAAAGCATCGCCCCCAAGTGAGCTCCTACAAGAGCCGCATGCGCATGAGGTTCTTCGAGAATTCCCCGGGGCGTGAGAAGGCCCTGACCGGCCTTACGCGGCCAGCGAGCCGTTGTCGATCACGAAGCGGTACTTCACGTCGCTGCGCTGCATGCGGTCGTAGGCCTCGTCGATCTTCTGCGCCGGAATCATCTCGATGTCGGCCACGATGCCGTGTTCGGCGCAGAAATCGAGCATCTCCTGGGTCTCGGCGATGCCCCCGATCAGCGAGCCGGCGATCGCGCGGCGGCCGAAGATCAGCTGGCCGATGTTCGGACTCGGGTGCGCGTGCTCCGGCACGCCGACCAGGCACAGCGTGCCGTCGCGCTTGAGCAGACGGGTGTAGGCGTCCAGGTCGTGGCTGGCGGCGACGGTGTTGAGAATGAAGTCGAAGCTGCCGGCATGTCTGGCCATGTCCTCGGGGTTCTTCGAGATCACCACCTCGTCGGCGCCCAGGTCGTGGGCATCCTGGCGCTTGGACTCGGAGGTGGTGAAGGCGACCGTGTGCGCGCCCATGGCGTGGGCCAGCTTGATGCCCATGTGGCCCAGCCCGCCGATGCCGACGACGCCCACTTTCTTGCCCGGGCCGGCACCCCAGTGACGCAGCGGCGAATAGGTGGTGATGCCCGCGCACAGCAACGGCGCCACGGCGGCAAGCTGGTCTTCCGGGTGATGGATCTTCAGCACGAAGCGGTCGTTGACCACGACCTGCTGCGAATAGCCGCCCAGCGTGTGGCCGGGCGCGTCCGGCGTCTTGCCGTTGTAGGTGCCAACGAACCCGCTCTCGCAGAACTGCTCCAGCCCCTCGCTGCAGGAGCCGCAGTGCTGGCAACTGTCGACCATGCAGCCGACGCCGACGGTGTCGCCCACCTTGAACCCGGTGACCTGGTCGCCGACGGCACTGATGTGACCGACGATCTCATGGCCGGGCACGCAGGGATACTGTGTACCGCCCCATTCGGAGCGCACCGTGTGCAGGTCCGAATGGCAGACGCCGCAGAAGGCGATGTCGATCTGCACGTCGTGCGGACCGGGCGGGCGGCGTTCGATGTCCATCGGCTCGAGCGACTTGTCGCTGGCCTGGGCGCCGTAGGCTTTGGTTTTCATGGGGGGGGCTCCTTGGGGGACGGAAAGAATCCGTCCATTGAACTCCATGGCGTTCGCCTGCGCGAGGGGTTCTTCCCGTAGATCCCGCTTTGCCTATCCCCACGCAACCGCATGTTTGCCAATGCGGCGCGGACCAGCTCCGCCCATGCTTGCAGGGGAGGTCGGGAGGGGGTAGCCCGTTCAGAGCGTAAGAGCACCCCTCCCCAACCCTCCCCTGCAAGCAGGGGAGGGAGCAGAGCAGATGCCTGCAGGAGCAAGGGGCTCGAGCCGCGTTACCTTCGCGAAAGCGCCATGCGCGCCGGCCGGCTTATCGCTGCACTTCCAGCGCGCGAAGTTCGGTCGCGCCTTCCGTGCCGCTGCTGGCCGCCAGCCGCGTCGCAAGTTGCCGGGCGGCGGCGCGGATCTCGGGCATGGCGCTGCATTCCCACAGGTTGCCGCGCAGCAGGGAGCCGATCGCATAGAGGCCCTGCTGGGGCTCGCCCTGCGCGTTGAGCAACTGGCCGCCCGGGTGCGCGGCGACGCCCAGTTGCAGCGCATCGGCCATGGCCAGGCCGTCGCGCAACAGCCGCGACAGTAGCGGATGCTCGGTATAGGCGACGGCGGTATCGAGGCCGGTGGCCTGCACCACCCGGTCGGCCACGAGGGCATGCACGCGCTGGGTGGCACGGTCGCGCACGGTCACTTCGAGCGGCCCGTGGCCGTCGACCTTGAGTACCCGCGCCGCCTGCACCTGCAAGCGACCGTCCTGGCGCAACCGCGCGATGGCCTGGGCCGACGCGGGCGCCAGCCGGTGGCGTGCCGCTTCCCACAGCCAGCGCAGGTGGCGCATGAACTGGCGGCGGCGCGCCATGTCCATCCGCCGCCACAACCGCGGGTTGAGCGGCCGGATGCCGTCGACGATGCTGCGCCAGTCGGCGTCGGGCGACGCCTCGATCGCCCGGCGTAGTTGCCGCAGCATGGCCAGCGGGCGGTCGCTGGCCAGCAGGGCGGCATCCAGCGCTGCCTGCCCGCGGTACGGCGGCAACGGCAGGACGGTGTGTTCGAACGGGAAACAGCCGTGGCGGGACAGCGCCACCAGCTCGGCATCCGGCCAGCGCGATGCCGCGGACATCAGCGTATCCACCGCCGTCAGGCCGGTGCCGATCACGAGCACGCGGCGCGGCGCCTGCCCGGGAGGAGTGGCCATGTGCCAGGGATCGAGCACGTAGGCGCCGCTGACCAACGCCTCGCGCGAGACGGTCTTCAGCGGCCGCGGCGAAAGCGAGCCCATCGCCAGCACCACGGCGTCGGCCTTCACCAGCGTGCCGCGCGCCAGCCGTACGGCGTAACCGCCGCTGCGCAGCGGCTCGACCTGCACCGCGTCGTCGCCGTGGATCTCGACCTGCCGCCCGCGCTGCAGGGCCGCGTCGGTGCACTCGCGCACCTGCGCCTCGATGAATTGACCGAACAATCCGCGCGGCAGGAAGTCGCTGCCGCTCACGCCGTCCAGCCGCTCCGAGGCGAATTGCAGGAAAGCCCCGTCGGCTCCCGAAAAGAGGCCCATGCCGGCCGCCCGCACGTTGAGCAGGTGATGGTCGCTGGTGGTGGCGTAGGCCACGCCCAGGCCGGGCACGGCGTGGTCGCCGGTTACCCAATGTACGCGGGCGATGTCCTGCCGCAGCAGTTCGCCGAACACGCAGGCGCCCGCCGCGCCGCCACCGATGATCGCAATGTCAGCCATACGCTTTTCCTGTTGCGGGATATCCCCATGGAGATCACTTGCGGCACCACGCGGACGCGCAGAATGCCGGAGCGTGGCGGCTCGTGCGGCGACACTCCATCACAGCATTCGTTAAATGCCGGCTACCCGCGTGCAAGGAAGGGATCGGCGCCCGTCTACACGTTTGCGCAACGTCATTCAGGCTCGGCGCGGAGGGGCTTCGGGCCTCGTTTTGCTCGCCCTCCGTGCGCCCTCGTCCCGGCCGGATTCCGAAAAGCGGAAGCCCGCGCGGCGCCCACGCAGCAGCGATTCGATTGTTAGTGAAAGGTGCAGGGGAAAACCCCGGAAAAGGCCACGAGCGTCTTGCGGAGGCTTAACGTGAGCTGTGTTCGAGTGCGGGCCGAGTACGCCGACCTTGCGAGATCGACCATGCGCGACGCATTCGACAGCCGAACGACCCGCCGGCACTCGCCACAAGACGCCACGCGCGTCCATGCCGGCCGACGGCCCATCCGCCGTCCCCGCCGTGGCGAGGCGGACGACCGGGACACCTCCCGCCACCGCGGCTAGACCTCCGGCCCGCTGCTCCCAGGGCACCCCATCCGCAGACGCGATCCGGCCGTACGGTCGCCGGACGGCTGCGCGCGCCGCACGGCGGCAATCCTCAATCCCATCATCGGAGAAGCGCCATGAAACTGCTCCCGGCTGTACTGACGCTCCTGGCCGCGCTGGCGACGACCGCCGTCGCCGCCAAGAACGTGACCCTGCTCAACGCCTCGTACGACCCCACGCGCGAGCTCTACCGCGACACCAACGCCGCTTTTGCCGCGCAGTGGAAGGCGCAGCACGGCGACACCGTAACCATCCGCATGTCCCACGGCGGCTCGGGCAAGCAGGCGCGCGCCGTGGCCGACGGCCTGCCTGCGGACGTGGTAACGCTGGCGCTGGCACGCGACATCGACGTGCTGGCCGAACGCGGCCTGCTCCCGCGCAACTGGCAGCAACGGCTGCCGGACAACAGCGCGCCGTACACCTCGACCATCGTGTTCCTGGTGCGCAAGGGCAATCCGAAGAAGATCCTCGACTGGTCCGACCTGGTACGCCCGGGCGTGCAGGTGATCACGCCCAACCCCAAGACCTCCGGCGGCGCGCGCTGGAATTTCCTGGCCGCCTGGGGCTACGCGCTCAGGCAGCCCGGCGGCAACGAGGCCCGCGCGAAGGCCTTCGTGCACGCGCTGTACAGGCACGTGCCGGTGCTGGACACCGGCGCGCGCGGCGCCACCAACACCTTCGTCCAGCGCGGCATCGGCGACGTGCTGTTGGCATGGGAAAACGAGGCGATGCTGGCCAGGCAGGAGATGGGCGGCAGCGACGTGGAGATCGTGGTGCCATCGATGAGCATCCTGGCCGAGCCGTCGGTGGCGGTGGTCGACCGCAACGTGGACAAGCACGGCACCCGCGCGGTGGCCGAGGCCTACCTGAAATTTCTCTACACCCCGCAGGGCCAGGCGATCGCGGCGAAGCACCACTACCGCCCGCGCTCGCCGCAGGTGATGGCGAAGTTCGCCAGCCGGTTCCCCAAGGTGCAACTTTTCACGCTGAAGGAGGTGTTCGGCGACTGGAACCAGGTGAACGCCAGGTTCTTCGCCGACGGTGCGATCTTCGACCAGATCGGCCCGGGGAACTGACATGCGACGGCGCATGCTTCCGGGCTTCAACCTCAGCCTCGGCTACTCGCTCAGCTACCTGGGCCTGATCGTGCTGTTGCCGCTGGCGGCGCTGACCTGGAAGGCCTCCGGACTGGGCCTGGGGGGCCTGGTCGAACTGCTGCGGGTGCCGCGCACCCTGGCCGCGCTCAAGCTCAGCTTCGGCGGCGCCACGCTGGCGGCGGCGATCAACGTGGTGGCCGGCCTGCTGGTGGCATGGGTGCTGGTGCGCTACCGGTTCCCCGGGCGACGCCTGTTCGACGCCGTGGTCGACCTGCCCTTCGCGTTGCCCACGGCGGTGGCGGGCATCGCGCTGACCGCGCTGTACGCACCCAACGGCTGGATCGGCCAGTGGCTCGCCGCGTTCGGCGTCAAGATCGCCTACACCCCTGCCGGCGTGCTGGTGGCGATGGTGTTCGTCGGCTTCCCGTTCGTGGTGCGCACGCTGCAGCCGGTGCTCGAGACGCTGGAGCACGACGTGGAGGAAGCGGCCGAGACGCTCGGCGCACGGCGCTGGCAAATCTTCCTGAGGGTGATCCTGCCGATGCTGGTGCCGACGCTGCTGACCGGCTTCGCGCTGGCGCTGGCGCGCGCGGTAGGCGAGTACGGCTCGGTGATCTTCATCGCCGGCAACATCCCGATGAAGTCCGAGATCGCGCCGCTGCTGATCGTGCAGAGTCTCGAACAGTTCGACTATGCCGGCGCGGCGGCACTCGGCGTGGCGATGCTGGCGTTCTCGTTCGTGCTGCTGCTGTTGATCACGCTGTTGCAGCGCTGGAGCCGGCGCTGGGCGGAGAACGCGCCATGAGCCGCCGATCGGCCGGCTGGCCACGCATGCTCGGGCGCGGCCTGCTCACGCTCGCCGCGATCGCCTTCCTGGCCGTGTTCCTGCTGCTGCCGCTGGCGACGGTGTTCGTCGAGGCGTTCCGCCAGGGCGCGGGCGCTTTCCTCGCCGCGGTCGGCCAGGACGAGGCGCGCTCGGCGATCCGGCTGACCGTGCTGGTGGCGGCCATCGCCGTGCCGCTGAACCTGGTGTTCGGCATCGCCGCGGCCTGGGCCATGGCCCGTTTCGAGTTCCGCGGCAAGGCCCTGCTCGGGGCCTTCATCGACCTGCCCTTCTCGGTTTCGCCGGTGGTCTCGGGGCTGGTCTACGTGCTGCTGTTCGGCGCGCAGGGCTGGTTCGGGCCGTGGCTGGAAGCCCACGGCGTGAGCATCGTCTTCGCCGTGCCCGGGCTGGTGCTGGCGACCATGTTCATCACCCTGCCGTTCGTGGCGCGCGAGCTGATTCCGCTGATGCAGGCGCAGGGCAACGGCGAGGAGGAAGCGGTCCGCGTGCTGGGCGCCAACGGCTGGCAGATGTTCTTCCGCGTGACGCTCCCGAACATCCGCTGGGCACTGCTGTACGGCGTGCTGCTGTGCAATGCGCGGGCGATGGGCGAGTTCGGCGCGGTGTCGGTGGTGTCCGGGCACATCCGCGGGCTCACCACCACGATCCCTCTGGAAGTGGAGATGCGCTACAACGAATACGACTACGTCGGCGCCTTCGCCGTGGCCTCGCTGCTGGCGCTGCTGGCGTTGGTGACCCTGGCGATCAAGATCGCGCTGGAATGGCGCTATGGCGACGAGCTTGCCGCGCATGCGCCCGGTGGGCGTTGAAGCCATGCCACCCCATCTATCCGCACCCCGCCCTTGCTCCTCCCCCTGCTTGCAGGGGGAGGCTGGGAGGGGGTTGTTCGAGCTGGCGAAAGAGCCGAAGAGCACCCCTCCCCAACCCTCCCCTGCAAGCAGGGGAGGGAGCCCTCGCTCCCTTCCGAGGAACCGACGCATGACCCTCGAACTGACCAGCCTCAATCGCCGATTCTCCGACTGCGCCGCGCTCAATGACGTCAGCCTCACCATCGCGCCGGGGGAGTTCCTGGCGCTGCTTGGGCCTTCCGGCTCGGGCAAGACCACGCTGCTGCGCATCCTGGCCGGGCTGGATTATCCGGAAAGCGGCAAGGTGAGCTGCAACGGCCGCGACTTCCTCGCCGCCGCACCGCGCGAGCGCAAGGTCGGGCTGGTGTTCCAGCATTACGCGTTGTTCCGCCACCTGACCGTGGCCGAGAACGTGGCCTTCGGCCTGCGCGTGCGGCCGCGGCGCACGCGTCCGAAGCGCGCCGGGATCGACGCGCGCGTCGAGCAGTTGCTCGCGCGCGTGCAACTGGACGGTTTCGGCAAGCGTTACCCCTCGCAGCTGTCGGGCGGCCAGCGCCAGCGCGTGGCGCTGGCACGCGCGCTGGCGGTGGAGCCGGACCTGCTGTTGCTGGACGAACCGTTCGGTGCACTGGATGCGCAGGTGCGCGTGACCCTGCGCCGCTGGCTGCGCCGGCTGCATGAGGAGCTCGGCCTGACCACGGTGTTCGTCACCCACGACCAGGAAGAGGCACTGGAGCTGGCCGACCGCATCGCCGTGATGAACCGCGGGCGCATCGAGCAGGTCGGCACGCCGCGGGAGATCTACCAGCAGCCGGCCACGCCCTTCGTGTGCGAGTTCATCGGCAAAACCAACCGGCTGGCGCTGCAACGCGAGGGCGGGCGGTTCGTTGCCGGCGGCCGGACCTTCGCCGACGACCCGTGGCTGGGCGAGCACGCGCAGGCGATCGCCTACGTGCGCCCGGAGCACCTGACGCTGTCCACTACGCCGCTGCCCGGCGCGTGGCGTGCGCGCCTGCGCCATGTCTATCTTGCCGGCGCCGTCGCCCACCTGGAGCTGGAGGTGGCCGCGCTGGACCACGCGCTGGAGGCCGATATCGCCAGCGAGGATCTGGCGCGGATGGGCCTGCATTCCGGCGACGAACTGCACGTCTCGCCCGGCCACGCGGTGATCTTTTCGCTCGATCGCGACGGCGGGGCGATCGCCGGCGATCGCTGGCTGTGGCGGGCCGGCGTGGCGACGACGACGACCCGCCTGCCGGCCCGTCGCTCAGAAGCTGAGCTGGGCGCGCATCGCGTAGATGGTGGGATCCAGCGCTAGGTTGCCGCGGTCGCTGAAGGCGCGGATGAGGTTCGCCTGCAGCTTGAAGTGGTCGTTGACATACCAGTTCAGGCCGAGCGTCCAGTCGTGCTCGCGCCCGCCCAGCACGGCGCCGTTGTCCAGGTCCAAGGTGGCGTAGCGCAGGGCCAGTTCCAGCGCGCCCCAAGCGCGGCGTGGCGTGATGCCGCCGATCGAACCGGCCTTGTAGCCGCGCGACTCGCCGGTCAGCGCCCACGCGGCGGATACGTAGTAGCCGTGGCTGTGGAAGTCGCGCGCCGCGGGGCGGATCGCCTGCAATGCCAGCGCTTCGCCCTGCAACAGCAGCGGGCCATGGATCCAGGCGGCCTCGAAGCCCTGCCGGTCGAGCCGGTCGACGCCTTCGAGCGTGCCGGTGTCGATCAGGCGCACCGGCGTCAGGTTCACTTCCGGACGTGCGCGGATGCGGCCGGTGCGATCGTCGCGCAGCTCGCGCGAGGCGCTCAGGCCCAGGTGCACCACGTCGTGCCCGGCCAGCGGCGGGTTGTACACCAGGCGGCCGGCAAAGGTGCGGCCGGCCGCGTCGTCGTTGAGATCGTGGCGGGTGAAAAAGCCCACCTGGAACAACCATTGCGGGAGGCCCTGGTAGACCCAGTCGATGCCGACCCGGCGCCCCTCGTAGACCGCCTGCTCGGGCAGGCTGCGCTCCAGGAAGGTGAGATTGCCGGTGGACGTGTTGCCATCCTCCCAGCCCACCGGCGTCTTGAACTGGCCCAGGCGGAAACGGCCAGCGCGGGTTTCGGCGGCGAGGTAGTTGTCCACCCATGCATCGGCCTGGAAGTCGTAGCCGGCGTTGACCGTGAACACGCCCTTCTTCGTGACGTACAGGTTGATCTCCTGGCGCCGCAAGGCATGTGCATCCTCGAAGCGCTCGCTGCCGTCGGGCAACCGATCATCGGCGAACCGGTTGATGTCGTACTGGAACAGGCCTTTGACGCCGACGGTGACGCCGCTGTCCGAGGTCACGCTGGTCGGCCACGGCGTGGCGTCGTCCGCCAGCACCGGCGTGAGCGGTGCCCAGGCCGCCATCGCGATGGTCAGGATTGGCATGCGCATGATCGCTTTCCCGTCGAATGCAAGTCCGTGCCGCGGCGCGGCAGGCGCACATGGCGCGCCCGCTGTCCGTTGCGGCGCAGGAATATCACGGCATGGGTTAGCCGGCGCGCCATGCGACGTTCGCGCCCGGTAAAGCGGCGAGCACACGAAAAGGGAACAACTTGCCGCTTACCCGGGGCTGCGGCGGCACCGTGTGAAGTACGGCGCCGCCGGCCGTTTCAGGCGCCGATGCCACGCGGGATGGCCACCTCGAACAGGACGCCCGCCTCGGTATTGCCCACGCTCGCCTGCCCGCCGTGCGCCCTGACAAACTGGTCGACGATGTACAGGCCAAGCCCCAGGCCATCGCTGCGCCGATGGGCGCTCTTGAACGGCTCGAACAGGCGCGGCAACAGCTCCGCGGGCACCTGCCCGGCATTGCGCACGCCGATGCGCAGCGTGCGCGCGTCGCGACCGTCGACCGCCACCCGCACCGGCGTTTCGTCGGTGCCGTGCACGATCGCGTTGCCGAGCAGATTGGTCAGTACCTGCACCATGCGGTCGGTATCGAAGCGGCCCTGCAGCGAACCTTCGGTGGACAGTTCCACGCGCGCCTGCGGATGGGCCTGGCGCAGCTCCGTCACGGCCGTCCGGGCGATCTCGCCCATGTCGCCTTCGCGCCATTCCAGCTGCAGTACGTCGGAGCGGATGCGCGAGAAGTCGAGCAGTTGCCCGACCATGCGCGCCATGCGATGAGCGCTCGCTTCCAGGTGGCCAAGGGTCTTGCCCAGCGGGCCATCGCCGGCTTTCTGGCGCAGCGAATCGGCACACAGGGTGATCACCGACAGCGGCGTGCGCAGGTCGTGGGTGAGCACGGCGATCATGGTTTCGTTGAGCGTGAGCGCGCGCTCCAGCCGGTCGTTGCGCGCACGCAGCTGCAGGCGCTGCTGGTACAGCTCGATGAAGACGTTGACCTTGCCACGGATCACCCGCGGGTCGATCGGCTTGTGCAGGAAGTCCACCGCACCGCTTTCGTAGCCCTTGAACGAGCGCACCGGGTCGCTGGGCGAGGCGGTGAGGAAGATGATCGGCACGTCGCGCGTGCGCTGCGAGCCGCGCATCAGCTCGGCCAGCGCGAAGCCATCCATTTCCGGCATCTGCACGTCGAGCAGGGCCAGCGCCACGTCGTGTTCGAGCAGCAGTTCCAGCGCCTCGGCACCGGAGCCGGCCTTGAGGATGTGCACGTCCTCGCGCCGCAGCAGCGCTTCCATCGCCACCAGGTTCTGGGGGATGTCGTCGACGATCAGGAGATTGACCGTCGGCGGCCTGTCGTCGTTCGACGCCGGAGCCAGGGCCGGGTCTGCGCTGGATGGTTTCATGATGGGACTGCCAGGCGATTACAGATGTCTTGCAAGCTCAGTACCGCGTCGGCGCCGGCATGGGCGAGGGCCGAGGCGGGCATGACCGGCGCGGCGGCGTCCTCCGGACGCTGGATCCAGGCGATGCCGCCGGCGTGGCGCACCGCGGCCACCCCTTCGCTGCCGTCGGCACTGGCGCCGCTGAGCAGGATCGCCAGCAGGCGGCGCGAGAACACCGCCGCGGCGGAGGCGAACAGCGGATCGATCGCCGGGCGCGAGAACAGCACCGGTTCGTCCACGGACAGCGCCAGGCTGGTTTCGTCCTCCACCAGCAGGTGGTAATCCGGTGGCGCGAACACCACGGCGCCGGGCTCCAGCGGCTGCTTGTCCAGCGCCTCGCGCACCGGCAGCGCGCAGTACTGGCCGAGCAGCTCCGGCACGCGGCTGGGACGATCGCGCGGCAGATGCAGCACCACCAGCACCGGCACGGCAAAGTCGGCCGGCAGCACCGACAACAGCTCCTGCAGGGCGCGCAGGCCGCCGGCGGAGGCGCCGATCACGATCGCATCGAAATCCCGGCGCAGGTCCGTGACGGCGGTCATGCGGCCACCTTGCGGTACAGCCGCTGGGCCGGCACGAATTGTTCGAACTCCCGCGCGTGGGTACCGAACTGCAGCGATTCCTTGCTGCCCAGGCCCAGGAAGCCGCGGTGCACCAGCGCGTCGCGGAACAGGCCCACGGCGCGGTCCTGCAGGTCGCGGTTGAAATAGATCAGCACGTTGCGGCACGACACCATGTGCACTTCGGAGAACACGCTATCGGTGGCCAGGCTGTGGTCGGCGAACACCACCTGCTTTTTCAGCCGGCGGTCGAACACCACGCCCTGGTAGGCGCTGGTGTAGTAGTCCGACAGCGAGGCCCGCCCACCGGCGGCCAGGTAGTTACGGCTGAACTGGGCGACGCGGTCCAGCGCGAAGGTGCCGGACTCCGCGGCCTGCAGCGCCTCGGGGTTGATGTCGGTGGCGTAGATCAGCGCGCGTTCCAGCAGCTCTTCCTCGGCCAGCAGGATCGCCAGCGACCACACTTCCTCGCCGGTGCTGCAGCCGGCCACCCACAGCTTGATCGACGGGTAGGTGCGCAGCACCGGTACGACGTGCTCGCGCAAGGCCAGGAAATACCCCGGGTCGCGGAACATCTCCGAGACCTGCACGGTGAAGTACTGCAGCGCCTGTGCGAACAGGTCCGGCTCGTGCAGCAGGCGATGTTGCAGGTCGCTGGGACGCGCGCAATCGAAACGCGCCATCGCGTGGCGCATGCGCCGGCGCAGCGAGCTGACCGCGTAATCACGGAAGTCGTAGTGGTAACGCAAATACACCGCTTCCAGCAGCAACCGGACTTCCATGTCGAACAGTTCGGTTTCCTGGTCGCGCGTCACTTCGGGCACCACACCCGGCACAGCGAGACCAGCTTTTCCACGTCGATCGGCTTGGCGATGTAGTCGTTGGCGCCCGCTTCCAGGCAGCGCTCGCGGTCGTCGCTCATCGCCTTGGCGGTGAGCGCGATGATCGGCAGGCTGGCCCACTGCGGTTGTTCGCGGATGGCGCGCATGGCGGCCAGCCCGTCCATCTCCGGCATCATGATGTCCATCAGCACCAGGTCGACCTCGCGTTGCGCCAGTCGCTCGAGTGCCTCGCGCCCGTTGCGCGCGATCTCCATCTTCACGCCCAGCGGCTCGAACACGCTGGACAGGGCGAAGATGTTGCGCACGTCGTCCTCGGCCAGCAGGATCGTGCGCCCGTCCAGCATCGCATCGCGCTGGCGCGCACGGCGCAGCAGGCGCTGCTGGTCCGGCGGCAGCGACGCTTCCACGCTGTGCAGGAACAGCGTGACCTCGTCGAGCAGCCGTTCGGGCGAGCGCGCGCCCTTGATGATGATGGTCCTGGAGTAGCGCCGCAGTTGCTGCTCCTCGTCGCGGGTCAGCGCGCGGCCGGTGTAGACGATCACCGGCGGGAAGGCGACCGCGTCGCTGGCGGCCATGTGCTCGAGCAGGTCGTAGCCGGTGCCGTCGGGCAGCGCCAAGTCGGTGACCATGCAATCGAAGGTGGCGCTGGACAACTGCGCCAGCGCGTCGGCCACGGTGCCGACGGTCTCGATCTCCAGCTCGTCGCGGGCAAGCAGCAATTTCAGGTTGTCGCGCAACTGCGCGTCGTCTTCGACGATCAACAGGCGGCGCACGGTGCGCTGCTGGCGGTCTTCGAGTTGCCGGATCGCGTCGACCAGCATCTCGCGCGTGGTCGGCTTGAGTACGTAGCCGACCGCGCCCAGTTCGAGCGCGACCTGGGTGCGTTCCAGCGCGGACACCACGTGTACCGGAATGTGGCGGGTCAGGGGATCGCGCTTGAGGCGCTCGAGCACGCTCAGGCCGGAAACGTCGGGCAGTCCGATGTCCAGCAGGATGCCGCCGGGCGAGAACTCCTGCGTCAGCCGCAGCGCTTCCTCGGCCGTGCCCGCGACCACGCAGTCGAAATCCAGTTCGTGGGCCAGGTCGAGCAGCGCCTGGGCGAACACGGGGTCGTCCTCCACGGCCAGGATCAACCGGCCCGGACGGGTGCGGCGGCCGCGGTCGTCCGGCACGATCGGCCGGCCTTCCGCGACCGTGGCGAGCGGCATGGGGGCGGCCACCGGCGCGCCTGCCGGCGGCATCGCCGGGACAGCGGCGGGCGCGGCGCCCGACCGCGGGGCCGGCACGGACTCGGCGCGGATTTCCAGCGGCAGCTCCAGCGTGAAGCAGCTGCCACGGCCCGGTTCGCTCTGCACGGTGATATCGCCGCCCATGCGCTGGGCCAGCTCGCGCGAGATCGACAGGCCCAGCCCGGTGCCGCCGAAGCGACGGCTAGTGCTGCCGTCGGCCTGGCGGAACGCTTCGAAAATCACGTCCTGCTGCTCGCGCGGGATGCCGATGCCGGTGTCGCACACCACGAAGCGCACGCGGTTCGGTGCCGCGCATTCGACGCGCAGGGAAACCTGGCCGGACTCGGTGAACTTGATCGCGTTGGCCAGCAGGTTGCGGAGAATCTGCGACAGTCGCTGCGCGTCGCCGGTGATCTGCGCCGGCGCGTCGGGCAGGCTTTCGGCGACGAACGCCAGGCCCTTCTGCCGCGCGAGCGGATCGAAGGTTTCGCGCATGCGCTCCAGCGCCGCGGGCAGCGCGATCGGCTCGGCGGCGATTTCGACGTGGCCCGCCTCGATCTTGGACAGGTCCAGGATGTCGTTGATCAGCGCCAGCAGGTCGTTGTTGGAGGCGTGGATCGCCTGGGCGTACTTGACCTGTTCGGAGGTCAGCGTCGCCTCCTTGTTGTCGGCCAGCAGCTTGGCCAGGATCAGCGAGCTGTTGAGCGGCGTGCGCAACTCGTGCGACATGTTGGCGAGGAATTCGGACTTGTAGCGGCTGGTCGCCTCCAGCGCGGTGGCGTTGCGTTTGAGCTCGGCCTGCGACCGTTGCAGCGAGAGCTTCTGGCGTTCCAGGTCCTGCGTGCGCTCCTCCAGCGCCACGTTGGTCTGCTCCAGCTCGGCCTGCTGGGATTCGAGCGTGACCTGCGACTGCTGCAGCACGCGACTCTGCTCTTCGAGTTCCTCGTTGGCGACGCGCAGTTCTTCCTGCTGGGTCTGCAGCTCCTCGCCCTGGCGCTGGGTTTCTTCCAGCAGCTCGGCCTGGCGTTGGCGGTATATCGCCGTGCGCATGGCGACGCCGATGGTCTCGGCGCTCCGGGACAACAGTTCCTCGGCCGCACCGAACGGATCGTCGTGTGCCAGTCGCCCCAGTTCGATCGCACCCATCGGCGCGTCGTCGGCCGTGATCGGCGCCAGCAGCAACTCGGCTGGTGCGCTGCGGCCCAGGGTCGAGGACAGCGGCAGGTGGCCCGCCGGCACGTCGCCCAACCGGCGTGCGTGCCCTTGCTGCAGGGTTTCGCCGAGTAGCCCGTCGGCGCGGCCGATCCGCTCGGGGTGGCCGTCCGCCAGCGCCACGCCACCGGCCAGCACCAGGTGATCGCCATCGAGGCGATACACCGCGCCGACCTGGGCACCCAGCGCCTGGCACAGCACGCGTACCGCGTTGGCCGCCAGCTCGGCGGGCGATTGCTCGCCACGCAACGCCACGGCCAGAGCGTTCTGGCCCTGCTGCAGCCACAGCATCCGCGCCGCTGCGTGCCTGGCGCGCAGCGCCTGCCACGCGACCACGGCGATCGCCCAGCAACTGGCCGCACCGATCACCCGGTTGACCAGTGGCAGCACCGAGCCGAGGCCTTCGGGCGAATACATCGCCCCGACCGCCAGCAACACCGTGGACGCGGCGGCCGCAACGAAGGGCGCATGGACACGCGACTGGAACAGGGTCAGCCCGGTCGCGACGAAATACAGGCACCACACGGCGTAACCCAGCGGCGTACCGAGGTCGATGCCGAGCGTGAGCAGCAGCAGGACGGCGACCAGGGCGCGCACGGCGCGCTCGCGCAGGAGCATGGTGTCGGGTTTCATGGGCCCCCTTTGGGCATCAGGCGACCTTCTATCCTAGCCAAAGCAGCCAGGCGCTGTTCGGCACCTGGCTTCGGCGCCGCCCGCATGGGCGGCGGCAACCCGATATGCTTCGTCCCTCATCCATGTCTGTAGGGGACCCACGCATGCGCACGATCCTCGCGTTCACGCTCGCCAGCCTGCTCGCCCTGCCGGCATGGGCCGACGAGGCCAAGCCCACGCCCACCACCAAGGAGCTGCTGGCCCGATCGGCGCCGCAGGAATGGCGCACGCCGGATCCGGCCAACCTGCTCGACATGAAGCTGCCCGGCGGTCACGTGCTGATCGAACTGGCGCCGGATTTCACCCCGCTGCACGCGGCCAACATCCGCACGCTGGTGCACGAGCATTACTTCGACGGGCTGGCGATCGTGCGCGTGCAGGACAACTTCGTCACCCAGTGGGACGACCCGGCCGCGGACGACGAGGACAAGGCCCACATCAAGCCGCTGGGCAGCGCGAAGAAGACCCTGCCGCCGGAGTACACGCGCGCGATCGATCCGAAGCTGGAATGGACGCCGCTGCCTGACGGCGACGTGTATGCGAAGGAAGTGGGCTTCTCCGAAGGCTTCCCGGTAGCGCGCGACCCGGCCAGCGGCCGCGAGTGGATCACGCATTGCTACGGCACGGTCGGCGTGGCGCGCGACGTGGGCCCGACCACCGGCAACGGCAGTGCGCTGTACGCGATCATCGGCCAGGCACCGCGCGGGCTGGACCGCAACCTGGCCGTCGCCGGGCGCGTGATCGACGGCATGGAACTGCTGTCGGGCCTGCCGCGCGGCCCGGCCCCGATGGGCTTCTACGCCGACAAGGCGCAACGGGTGCCGATCGAGTCGGTGCGCCTGGCCGCCGACCTGCCCGCCGCGGAGCGCCCGAAGATCGAGGTGCTGCGCACCGACAGCGCCACCTTCGCGAAGCTGATCGAGGCCAAGCGCAATCGTCGCGACGCGTTCTACACGAACCCGGCCGGCGCGATCGACCTGTGCAGCATCGCCATTCCTTCGCGCGTGAAGAAGTAATGCGGTAGCACCTGCCACGGCGGGCTCCGCCCTTTTCCGCGAGCAGGACAAGATTCCAGCCTCGTATCCGAAGCTCTTGTAGGAGCGCCCTTGGGCGCGACCGTGTGGCTTGGCCACGGCACCACGGTCGCGCCCAGGGGCGCTCCTACACAGATGCGGCCCCGCCAGCCACCTGGGGTCGCCCGGCGCGATGAGGCGGCCACCGCGCCAGCCCGCGTCCGCCTACAATGCGCCCTCCCCCACGCGCGACCGCCCCCATGCAAGCCATCAGCAAGGCCCGCCTGCAGATCCACTTCTGCGTGGTGTTGTGGGGCTTTACCGCGATCCTCGGCAAGCTGATCACGCTGCCGGCGGCGGCGCTGGTGTGGTGGCGCATGCTGCTGGTGGCGGTGGCGCTGCTGGCGACCCCGAGGGTATGGCGCGGGTTGCGCGCGATGCCGGCGCGGTTGCGCTGGGCGTATGCGGGCATCGGCGTGCTGGTGTCGCTGCATTGGCTGACCTTCTACGCGGCGATCAAGCTTTCCAACGCCTCGGTCGGCGCCACCTGCATCGCGTTGGGACCGGTCTTCCTGGCCTTCGTGGAACCGTGGATCGCACGCCGCCGCTTCGACCCGCGCGAGCTGCTGCTGGGCGTGGCGGTGGTGCCGGGGGTGGCGCTGGTGGTCGGCGGTGTGCCTCGATCGATGCTGTTGGGGCTGGTCGTGGGCGTGGCCTCGGCATTGCTGGTGGCTCTGTTCGGCGCGTGCAACAAACGGATGGTCGAGCATGGCGATCCGCTGACCGTGACCTGCCTGGAACTGGGCACCGGCACCGTGTTCCTCACCCTGCTGGTGCCATTGCTGCCGCATACCGGCGCAGCGTTCGCGCCGCCAGGCCTGCGCGACGCGGCCCTGCTGGTGCTGCTGGCGTTCGGCTGCACGCTGCTGCCCTTCGCGCTGGCGCTGGTGGCGCTGCGCCACCTGAGCGCCTTCGGCACCCAGGTGGTGACCAACCTGGAGCCGGTCTACGCCATCGTGCTGGCGGTGGTGCTGCTCGGTGAACAGCGCGAGCTGGCCTGGCCATTCTACCTGGGCGTGGCGGTGATCCTGGCGGCGGTGTTCGTGCATCCGTGGCTGAGCCGGTGCAGCGAAGCGCCGCAGCCGGAGCTGCTCGCCGTGAGCGAAGCGCACAACAGCACCGATTAGCCGACCTCATTTTGCATGCGGCTGTCGTAGGAGCCCACTTGTGGGGGATGCCTTCGGCGGCGCGAAGACGTAAAGCATCGCCCTCAAGTCGGCTCCTGCAGAATTTGCCGGAAGCTCCGGGTCGCTGCAAAGGCACGGGAAACGCCGGCCCGGCCTCTATACTCGCGCGATGAACTATCGCCACGCCTACCATGCCGGCAATTTCGCCGACGTCCTCAAGCACGTCGTGCTGTCCGCGCTGCTCGACGCGCTCAAGGCCAAGCCGACGCCATTCACCGTGATCGACACCCATGCCGGCAGCGGCTGCTATGCGCTGGAAGGCAAGGAAGCGGAAAAGACCGGCGAATGGCGCGAGGGCGTCGGCCGCCTGCTGTTTCCGGACGTCGGCCCGCACGCCAGCGCGGGCGGCACGCTGCCGCCGCTGCTGCGGCATTGGCTGGACGGCCTGCTGGCACTGCCGGGCAACGAACAGGGGCTGAAGCTCTATCCCGGCTCGCCGTTGCAGGTGGCCCGGGCCCTGCGCGACACCGACAGCGCGCAGCTGTGCGAGCTGCACCCGGAGGAAGCCGCGCGCCTGCGCGAACTGCTCCACCACGACAAGCGCATGCACGTGCACCAGCGCGACGGCTACGAGGCGCTCAAGGCGCTGCTGCCGCCGAAGGAGAAGCGCGGGTTGGTGCTGATCGATCCGCCCTACGAGGCGCAGGAGGCCGAGTACCGACTGATCGAACAGGCGCTCAAGGCCGCGCTGGTGCGCTGGCCCACCGGCGTCTATGCCGTGTGGTACCCGATCAAGCAACGCAGCCAGGTGCAGCCGTTCCTGCGCTGGCTCGGCCACTGCGGCGCGCGCCGCGTGCTGCGCGCCGAGCTGCTGGTGCACCCGGACGATTCGCCGCTGCGGCTGAACGGTTCGGGCATGGCCATCGTCAATGCGCCGTGGAAGCTGGACGACACCCTGCGCGAGCCGCTGCGCGCGCTGGCGCGGCTGCTCTCGCAGGAGCGCCCTGCCGAATGGCGGCTGGATTGGTTGGCCGAGGAAGGCACCAGGCCACCGCCCTCGCCACTATTGCGTTCACACGGCCGCCGCTAAGCTCGCTGGGGACCGCGGTGGCGTTCCGCCGCATCTCTCCATTTTTTGTCAGGTCAGGAGCCCGCCATGCGCATCCGCCTTGCCTCGCTGATGTTCCGCTCGCTCGTACCGGCCACGTTGCTGGCGCTGGCCGCCTGCGCCCCCGCGCCGATCTACAAGGCCTCGGCCGACGCGGTCACCGCGCCGCCGTTCCAGGTCGCGCAGTCGCCCGAGCAGTTCGCCAACGGCCAGGTGATCTGGGGCGGGCGCATCGTCACGGTGGCCAACCTGGCCGACCATAGCGAGGTGGAAATCCTCGCCTATCCGCTGGACGGCTCGCAGCGGCCCAAGGCCAACGACAGCGGCAACGGCCGCTTCATCGCGGTGATGCCCGGCTACGTCGAATCGCTGGATTACCCGGCCGGCGGCCTGATCACGGTCAGCGGCCAGCTCAACGGCAGCCGCGCCGACAAGGTCGGTCAGGCCGACTACGTGTTCCCGCTGGTGCAGGTGAACCAGTCGCACGTGTGGACCGCCGACGAGATGGGCAAGGGCAAGAACAACTTCCACTTCGGCGTGGGCGTGGGCGTCATCCGGTGAGGGATAACCGTTCGCCCTGAGCGTAGGCCCGAAGGGCCGAAGTCGAAGGGCCTGCCCCACCGGTTCGCCCGACCCGCCACCTGGCCTAAACTGACCGGCCATTCGCAGGAACCTACGCATGTCTGGCCACGCCAACTCGCTCAAGGCGATCTTCCTCGCGCTCGGCGCCAACTTCGCCATCTTCATCGCCAAGCTGGTCGCCGCCTTCCTGACCGGTTCGGGTGCGATGCTGGCCGAGGCGGTGCATTCGCTGGCCGACTGCGGCAACCAGGGCCTGTTGCTGCTGGGCATGCGCCAGGCCAAGCGGCCGCCGTCGGACGAATACCCGCTGGGCTGGGGCCGCGCGCTGTACTTCTGGTCGTTCCTGGTGGCGATCCTGCTGTTCAGCGTGGGCGGCATGTTCTCGGTCTACGAGGGCGTGCACAAGCTCAGCCATCCCGAGCCGCTGAAGTGGCCGTGGCTGGCGCTGGGCGTGTTGCTGTTCGGCATCGTCGCCGAGGGCATCTCCATGCGCGGCTGCATGCAGGAGGTCAACAAGGCGCGCGGCGAGCAGAACCTGTGGACGTGGTTCCGGGAGACGCGCTCCAGCGAACTGCTGGTGATCTTCGGCGAAGACCTGGCGGCGCTCATCGGCCTGTTTCTGGCCGCGCTGGCGGTAGGCGCGACCATGCTCACCGGCAACCTGTTGTTCGACGCGGCCGGTACCATCGCGATTGGCGTGTTGCTGGTGGTGGTCGCGGTCGCGCTGGCGATCGAGGTCAAGGCCTTGCTGATCGGCCAGGGCGTGGAACCGCGCCGCCGCGCCGAACTGCATGCGTTCCTGCAGAACCGGTCGGAGGTGGCCCAGGTGCTCAACCTGATCACGCTGCAGATGGGTGCGGACGTGATGGTGTCGGTCAAGGCCAAAATGGAGCCGTGCGCGAGCGATCGGGCGCTGATCGAGGCGATCAACACCGTCGAGCGGGCGATGAAGGCGCAGTTCGCGGAGATTCGCTGGAGCTTCTTCGAGCCGGATGTGACGGATTGATCGCGTCCTGCTTCCTCTCCCGGAGAGATGAGCCGGATCACGTAGGGTGGGCTTCAGCCCACCATGGATCCCCATCAGAGCCGGTGGGCTGGAGCCCACCCTACGAGGTTGCTTCCTGGCTTTGCTTCCTCGTTCGCTGCCTGTCTCCTTCGGAGAGACGGAGCGAAAGCCCGCTCCGTCCAGACGCCCGCGCCAGCGTAGAATAGGCCGCCCCGTCCGCGACCCAGCCCCCATGATCCTCACACCGCGCCTGATCGTCCTGCTGCTGCTCCTGCTGTTCGCACTGTGCGTGCTGCTGGTGCATCTGCGCGGTCGGGCGCGGCTGCGCTTCGATCGCCAGCTGGTCGACCATTCGGCGCTCTTCGCGCCGTACAACCTGCTGATGTACGCCTTCTCGGCGGTACCGGCGCGGCCGATCCTGGACCGCCGCGGCTTTCCCCAGCTGGACCTGCTGCAGGCCAACTGGCAGACCATCCGCGAAGAGGCGCTGCAGCTGTTCGACGAAGGCCATATCCGCGCTGCGCAGAAGCACAACGACGCCAGCTTCAACAGCTTCTTCAAGCAGGGCTGGAAGCGCTTCTACCTCAAGTGGTACGGCGAACCGCTGGCCTCGGCCGAGGCCTTGTGCCCGAAGACGGTCGCGCTGCTCGAAGCCATTCCCAGCATCAAGGCGGCGATGTTCGCCACGCTGGCGCCACACAGCAAGCTCAACCCCCACCGCGACCCCTTCGCCGGCTCGCTGCGCTACCACCTGGGCCTGATCACCCCCAACTCGCGCGACTGCCGCATCTTCGTCGACGGCGAAGAACACGCCTGGGGCGACGGCAAGGACGTGGTGTTCGACGAAACCTACGTGCACTGGGTGGAAAACAAGACCGACCAGACCCGCGTGATCCTGTTCGCCGACGTCGAGCGCCCGCTGCGCACGCGCTGGATGAGCGCCATCAACCACCGTGTCGGCGCCTTCATGGGCCGGATCACCGCCTCGCCGAACGCCGACTCGGAGAAGGTCGGCTTCGTCAACCGCATGTACGCGCTCAACCAGCGCGGCCGGGAGCGCAGCAAGGCCTTCAAGCGGCGGCATCGGAAGCTTTTCCGCGGGCTCAAGTACGCCGGCATCGTGTTGTTGATGTGGCTGGTGTTCCTGGCGCCCTGGCCGCTGGTGCGCTGAACGGTCACGTTGCGCCGGCCCGGCGCGTCCTGAACGTATCCCCCCGGAGAAAACCCCCATGGATACCCAGACCGCGCTCTTCCAGCAGCACCGCCCTCGCCTGTTCGGGCTGGCCTACCGCATGCTCGGCACCCCCACCGACGCCGAGGACGTGCTGCACGACGCCTGGCTGCGCTGGCACGCACAGGACATCGACGCACTGGACGAGCCGGAAGCCTGGCTGGTGACCGTCACCACGCGCCTGGCGCTGGACCGCCTGCGCCGCGCCAGGACCGAGCGCGAACACTACACCGGCCCCTGGCTGCCCGAGCCGCTGGTGCCCGATGCCGAACAGCCGGAGGCGGAGCTCGAGCGCGGCGAGACGCTCACCCTGTCCTTTCTGCTGCTGCTCGAACGGCTGAGCCCGGAGGAGCGCGCGGCGTTCCTGCTGCGCGAGGTATTCGACTACAGCCATGCCGAGGCCGCCGCGATCCTGGGCATCGCCGAGGATGCCTGCCGCCAGCGCGTGCATCGCGCCAAGGCGCGCCTGCGCGAGGGGCGGCCACGCTTCAATGTCGATGCCCGTGCGCAGCGGCGCATGCTCGAGCGCTTCGTCGCCGCCATGAGCGAGCCCAGCCTGGACGCGCTGCGCGCGCTATTCGCCGAGGATGCGATCCAGATCAGCGATGGCGGCGGCGTGGTCCGCGCCACCCTGCGCCCGCTGTACGGCGCCGAGCGGCTGGCGCGGCTGTATCTGCAGATCGCCAGCAACCTGGGCCGCCGCTACCGGCTGCGCTACGAATTGACCACCCTCAACGCCGCTCCGGCGCTGCTGATGTGGACCGGCGACACGCTCAGTTCGGTCCTCTGGCTCGACTGCGATGGCGAGCGCATCACCTCGATGCACTCGCTGCGCCATCCCGGCAAGCTTCGGCGCCTGCTGGCCGTCACGAAACCGGCGGCTGCCGCGTCCTTGCACTGAACGGCCACTCCGGCCGCTTTTCCGTCCAAGGAGATTTGCCATGACCCGTTTTGCCATCCAGCGCCACTACGCCGCCATGCAGCCGCTGGTCACGATCACCCAGAACATCCACAAGGCCGCCCGCCTGGAACCTGCGCTGATCGAGCTGGTGCTGATGCGCTGCTCGCAGATCAACGGCTGCGCCTATTGCCTGGACATGCACAGCAAGGACGCCCGCGCCGCCGGCGAGACCGAGCAGCGCCTGTACGTTCTGCCCGCCTGGCGCGAGACCACGCTGTTCAGCGAGCGCGAGCGCATCGCCCTGGCCTGGGCCGAGGAGCTGACCGAGCTCGACTCGCACGAAGCGGTGTCCGACGCGCTCTACGAGCAGGCCCGGCAGCATTTCGACGAGGAAGCGCTGGTCGACCTGACCCTGCTGGTCGCCACCATCAACAGCTGGAACCGCATCAACATCGCGGCGCGCACGATCGGCGGAAGCTACAAGGCCGGCGCCCACAAGTGATCCGGCATCTGCCGCTTCGGCGATGCTTGCGGCGGAGGGCGATCCAGCTGGCACTCCGACCGGGTTGAAAAGCCCCATCCGCCTCCGGCACCTTCCCCGCGTCGTCGGGGCAGGTGCCCACAGGCAGATGCAGGCAGCCGAAGCGAGCGGCCCGCGCTTCCCGGCACCCAAAAAACGAAACGGCCGCGGTCGATGCCGCGGCCGTCGTCGAGCGCATCCAGCCGGGGATCAGCCCTTCGCGCGCCGTGCGATCGCCTCGCCGAAGCTCTGCGTGTTGCCCTTGCCGCCCAGGTCCGGCGTGACCTGGTCATGGTCGTTGGCCATGGTCTCGCGGATCGCATTGCGCAGGCGGGTGCCCTTTTCGACCATGCCCAGGTGATCGAGCATGTCGGCCGCCGCCAGCAGCAGCGCGCAGGGGTTGGCGATGCCCTTGCCGGCGATGTCCGGCGCCGAGCCATGCACCGCTTCGAAGATCGCCGCGTGCTCGCCGATGTTGTCGCCCGGGGCCAGGCCCAGCCCGCCGACCAAGCCGGCGCACAGGTCCGAGATGATGTCGCCGAACAGGTTGGTGGTGACGATCACGTCGAACTGCTCGGGACGCATCACCAGCTGCATGCAGGTGTTGTCCACGATCATCTCGTTGAACTCGATCTGCGGGTATTCCTTGGCGATCTCGCGCGCCACGTTGAGGAACAGCCCCGAGGCGGTCTTGATGATGTTGGCCTTGTGGACGGCGGTGACTTTCCTGCGGCCCTTCCTGACAGCCATCTCGAAGGCGTAGCGCACGATGCGGCTGGCACCCTTGCGGGTGTTGCGCACCAGCGAGGTGGCCACCTCGCCGTCCTCGGACAGCGTCTGGCCCTCGGCCAGGTAGGCGCCCTCGGTGTTCTCGCGCACCGTGATGATGTCGATGTTCTCGTAGCGCGCCCTGGTGCCCGGGAAGCTGGTGGCCGGGCGTACGTTGGCGTACAGGTCGAAATGCCGGCGCAGGGTGACGTTGATCGAGGTGAAGCCGCCGCCGATCGGCGTGGTCAGCGGCCCCTTGAGCGCAACCTTGTGCTCGGCGATCTTGTCCAGCGTGGCCTTGGGCAGCAGGTCGCCTTGCTTCTCCAGCGCCACCATGCCGGCTTCCACGAAGTCGTAGCTCAGGCCGCAATCCAGCGCATCGAGCACGCTCAGGGTGGCGGTCATGATTTCCGGGCCGATGCCGTCGCCCGGGATCACGGCGATGGTTTTGCTCATGGGAGACTCCTGATCTGCTGCGTGCGGCGGGTTGGCGCACGCCAAATACCGTCAATTATCGCCCATGCGCCCAACAACTGGCAGCAGGCAGGACCCGCCAGGGCGTTGCAAATCCTCGCACGGAGCATTGCGGTTCATCGCACCCCGGGCGCGTAGGGTGGGGCTTCAGCCCACCGCAACCCGCCGGGACGGTGGGCTGAAGCCCACCCTACGTTGCTTACGCGTGGTTGCTGCAGGCGGCGGCGTCAGCCTGCCCGCCTTCCAACTGGTCGAGGAAATCCACCGCCCGCCGCAAATGCGGGATCACGATCGAGCCTCCCACCACCAGGCCCACGCTGAAGGTCTCGAAGAACTCCTCGCGGGTGACGCCGGCCTCCTTGCACTGCGCCACGTGATAGCTGATGCAGTCGTCGCAGCGCAGCACCATCGAGGCGACCAGGCCGAGCAGCTCCTTGGTTTTCACGTCCAGCGCGCCGGGCTTGTAGGTTTGCGTGTCCAGCGCGAAGAAGCGCCGCACGACCTGGTTGTCTTCGGCCAGGATGCGCTCGTTCATGCGCTGGCGGAAGGCGGTGAATTCCGCCAGGCGGTCCTTGCTCTTGTCCTCGCTCATGCGGCCTCGCCCAGCAGTTGCTTGAGCCTGCCGCTGCGGTCGGCGGCGACCAGGTCGTCGTAGCCGCCCACGTGCTGGTCGTTGATGAAGATCTGCGGCACGGTACGGCGGCCGCCGCTGCGCTGGAGCATCAGGTCGCGCTGCGCCGGATCGGCGTCCACGCGCACTTCGTTCCACTCGAGCCCCTTTGACTTGAGCAGGTTCTTGGCCGCTACGCAGTACGGGCACACCGCCGTGGAATAGACCTCGATCTTGGGCATTGCTTGGGACTCCGGATGGCTTGCAACTGGCCCTTCACATGGGGCGTCCGGCGCCCGTTTGCAAGCCAACGGGCGATGAACCGACGCCGCCGCGGGCGGTCTGACAGTGATGTTATTGTCGCCCACCTATGGCCATGGCACCACGACCCGCCCCCCGTCTGCTGACCGCACTGGTCACCGCCTGCCTCGCCTTCGGCGCCGGTGCGCAGGAAGACATCAGGCTGCCGGACCTGGGTAGCTCGGCCGACGCGCTGATCTCACCGCAGGACGCCCAGGACTACGGCGCGGCCATGCTGCGCCAGATGCGCTCGCTGGACATGGTGGTGGAAGATCCGCTGCTGGACGATTACGTCAACGACCTCGGCTACCGGCTGGTGGCCGGCAGTGACCAGCCGAAGGGCCATTTCACCTTCATCATTGTCAAGGACCCGCAGATCAACGCCTTCGCTGCACCGGGGGGGTACATCGCGGTCAATTCCGGCCTGATCGAGATCACCCGCGAGGAAAGCGAGCTGGCCGGCGTGATCGCCCATGAGATCGGCCATATCACGCAGAACCATCTGCAGCGCGCGTTCGAGGCATCAAAGAAGGATGCCCCGCTGATGGCGCTGGTGCTGCTGGGCGCGATCGCCGCGGGCGCCAGCTCGCACAGCGGCGATTCGCCGATGGCGGTGCTGGCCGCCGGCCAGGGGCTGCTCGCGCAGCGGTCGATCAACTTCACCCGCAAGGACGAGGTCGAAGCCGACCGCGTGGGCATCCATACCCTGGCCAACGCCGGTTTCGACCCGCGCGCCATGGCCGGCTTCTTCGAGCGCATGCAGGACACCCTGCGCGCCGGTTCCGGCGGCGCCGACGTGCCGGCGCTGCTGCAGACCCACCCGGTCACGCTCGCGCGCATCAGCGACGCCAAGTCACGCGCCAGCGCGCTGCTGGATGCGCAGAAGCTGCGCCCGAGCGGCTCCACGCTGGTGCACGGCGACTGGGAAAAGACCACCGCGCCGATCGCCTACGTCAGGGATCCGACCACGCTGCTGGCCGCACCGCCCAAGGACGGCCTGGATACCTACGCGCTGATGCGCGAGCGCACCCGCGTGCTGGCCGGCGACGCCTCCAAGTTGATCCAGTATTACAGCGCCAGCTTCTCCACGCCCGGCTTCGACACGCCCGCCCATCGTTACGGCTACGCGCTGGCACTGATCCGCGGCAGCTACGGCGCGCAGGCGATCGCGCAGCTCGAGCCGCTGCTGGCGGCCCATCCGGACAGCCTGGTCCTGGACCTGGCGATGGCCGACGCCCAGTTGCAGGAAGGCCTCCGCGCCGAGGCGCTGGCCCGCTACGCCCAGCTCAACTCGCGCTCGCCACGCAACCGCGCAGTCGCACTGGCCTACGCCAAGGCATTGACCGCCGGCGGCGACACCGCCCAGGCCGGCACGGCCGCCGCCCTGCTTCGTCCATTCCTGGACAACGCCGACGAGCCGGACATCTATCGCAGCTACGCCCGCGCCAGCGACAAGGCCGGCGACCGCGTGCGCGCCGGCGAGGCTTACGCCGACGCCAGTTACCTTTCCGGCCGTCCGTTCGATGCGATGGAACAGCTCAAGCGACTGCTCAAGCGCGACGACCTGGACTACTACGCCCGCGCGCGCATCCAGTCGCGCATCGCCGACCTCACCCCACTGTTGCTGGAGCTGCGCAAACGCAAGATCCAGACGGCCGACAACCCGGACGGACGCAGCCAGTAGCCGCCGCTCTATGTAGGAGCCCGCTTGCGGGCGATGCTTTTGTCTGGGCTCGGCATCAGAACAAGAGCATCACCCGTAAGCGGGCTCCTGCAGAGAGCCAGGGTTGTCATCCCCACGTAACATTGCCCCGCTGCAATACGCCCGTCACCGCCCAGGCGCCCATCGCGTGCACAAACGCATCCTCATCGTCGAAGACGAAGCCTCCATCCGCGACATGGTCACCTTCGCGCTGCACAAGGCCGGCATGGAGGCCATGCAGGCGGCCGATGCACGTGCCGCGCAGCTCGCCATCGCCGAACAGGTACCCGACCTGATCCTGCTCGACTGGATGCTGCCGGGCATGAGCGGGCTGGAACTGGCCAGGCGCCTGCGCAAGGAGGAACTCAGCCGCGAGATCCCGATCATCATGCTCACCGCGCGCGGCGAGGAGATGGATCGCGTCAACGGACTGGAAGCGGGCGTCGACGACTACGTGGTCAAGCCCTTTTCCACCCGCGAGCTGATCGCGCGCATCAAGGCCGTGCTGCGCCGCAGCCAGGGCGACGACGGCAGCGGCATGGTCGAACTGGGCGGCCTGCGCATCGACGGTCCCGCGCACCGCGTGTTCGCCGGCGAGGAGCCCGTGCCGATCGGCCCCACCGAATACCGCCTGCTGTACTTCTTCATGACCCACCCCGAGCGCGTCTACACCCGCGCGCAGCTGCTCGACCACGTCTGGGGCGGCAGCGTGTACGTGGAGGAGCGCACCGTCGACGTGCACATCCGCCGCCTGCGCAAGACGCTCGAACCCTGGCAACTGGACGCGATGGTGCAGACCGTGCGCGGCGCCGGCTACCGCTTCTCGGCAAGCGCCCCGTGACCCGACGCGCCCGCCGCCTCGCCGTCACCCTGCACGATCTGCGCGATGCCGCCGACAGCCTGCCCGACGCGATCGTGCTGCTGGACGAAGCCTGGCGCGTGCGCTGGTTCAACCGCGCCGCCGAAACGCTGCTGGGCCTGCGCCGCGGCAAGGATCGCGGCGTGCTGCTGTCCGAGCGCCTGCATGGTTCGGACCTGGCGGCCTGGCTGCGCGCGGGTGCCCGCGCGACCCTGCACGACGTGCCCGCCCCGGGCCGGCCCGGCGACCATCTGGACGTCTCTGTACAGCCGTTCGGCCGCCGCCAGCGGATGCTGCTGGCCCGCGACATCAGCCCGCTGACCCGGCTGGAACAGATACGCAGGGATTTCGTGGCCAACGTTTCGCACGAGCTGCGCACGCCGTTGACCGTGATCCACGGCTACCTCGAACTGCTCGACCCGGAGGATGTGCCCGCGCTGGCCCCGGTGCTGGCCGAAATGCGCGCGCAATCCAAGCGCATGGGCCAGATTGTCGAAGACCTGCTCACCCTCTCGCGGCTGGAAACCCAGGAACACGTTGTCGACGAGCGCGTGCCGATGGCCGGGCTGCTCGCCACGTTGCGCAGGGAAGCCGATGCGCTCAGCCAGGGCCGCCACCAGGTCACCCTTCGGGCCGACGCCGACTGCGACCTGCTCGGCTCGCCCAGGGACCTGCACAGCGCGCTGTCCAACCTGGTCAGCAACGCCGTGCGTTACACCCCCAGCGGCGGCCACATCACCATCGGTTGGCAGCGCACGGCCGACGGCGCGACCTATGCGGTGACCGACACCGGCTACGGCATCCCGGCCAGCCACCTGGCGCGGCTGACCGAGCGCTTCTACCGGGTCTCCTCCAGCCGCTCGCGCGAAACCGGCGGCACCGGCCTGGGGCTATCCATCGTCAAGCACGTGCTCAACCTCCACCAGGCGCGCCTGACCGTGGAAAGCACGCCGGGCCAGGGTTCCACCTTCGCCTGCCATTTCGGGCCCGAGCGTCTCCTGCCTGCCGAACACGGCCCCCGGTAGGGTGGGCTTCAGCCCACCTTCCACCATGGTGGGCTGAAGCCCACCCTACTTGGATGCGCGGCCCCGGGGTGTACTTGGCCCCGGCATCGTCCAGAATGGGTGCCCATGGCCCGCAAACTCCCGCAAACCGCCACTGCGATCGCCGACCTGACCGCGCCGGAGCTCTACCTGAGCCGCGAACTGGCGGCGCTGGAGTTCAACTTCCGCGTGCTGGCGATGGCGCGCGACGCGCATGTGCCTCTGCTGGAACGGCTGCGCTACCTGAGCATCGTGGCCAACAACCTGGACGAGTTCTTCGAGGTACGGGTGGCGATGCTCAAGCATCACCACGCCTACGGCTCGGCCGCGCCAGGGCCGGACGGACTGCCTTCCGGCGAGCTGCTCGCGCGCATCCGCGCGCGCGTGCTGGATCTGGTCACCGAGCAGTACGCCACCTGGCAGGACCAGCTCAAACCGCAGCTCGACGCGGCCAACATCCATTTCCTCACCCGCGACAAGTGGACGCCGGTGCAGCGGCGCTGGCTGCAGGGTTATTTCGAGCACGAGGTGCTGCCGGTGCTCTCGCCGCTGGGCCTGGACCCGGCGCACCCGTTTCCGCGCATCCTCAACAAGACACTCAACATCGCGGTGGTGCTGCAGGGCCGCGACGCGTTCGGCCACGAGGGCCACATGGCGCTGGTGCGCGCGCCGCGCTCGCTGCCGCGCATCGTCAGGCTGCCGGCGGAGGTGGGCGGCGGCGGCGACAACTTCGTGTTCCTGGCCGAACTGCTGCAGGCCTTCGTCGATCTGATGTTCGCCGGCTTCAAGGTGGTCGGCTCCTACCAGTTCCGCGTCACCCGCAACAGCGAGTTGATCGTGGAGGAAGCGGAGGTGGAGAACCTCGCCCGCGCGCTCAGCGAGGAGCTGCTGGGCCGCGGCTACGCACGCCCGGTGCGGCTGGAGATCGCCAACGACTGCCCCAAGGCGATCACCGCGATGCTGGTGGCGAACTTCGAACTGGACGCATCGGACGTCTACCGTTGCGATGGGCCGGTCAACATCATCCGCGCGGGCGGCATCTACGAGCACCTGGACCGGCCGGAACTGAAGTTCCCCCGCTTCGTGCCCTGCCTGCCGGCGGCGATCGGGCCGGGCACCAACCTGTTCGAGCTGATCGGGCAGCGCGACGTGCTGCTGCACCATCCGTACGAAAGTTTCGCCGCGGTGGTCGACCTGTTGCGCCAGGCCGCCACCGACCCGAACGTGCTGGCGATCAAGCAGACGCTCTACCGCGCCGGCGAGGACACCCCGCTGGTCGATCTGCTGGTGGAGGCCGCGCGCAACGGCAAGGACGTCACCGTCGTGATCGAGCTGCGCGCGCGCTTCGACGAGGAGGCCAACATCCGCCTGGCCACGCAGCTGCAGGAAGCCGGCGTGCAGGTGGTCTACGGCGTGGTCGGCTACAAGACCCACGCCAAGATGATGCTGATCGTGCGCCGCGAGGCCGACGCGCTGCACCGCTACGTGCACCTGTCCACCGGCAACTACCATCAGGCCAACAGCCGCATGTACACCGACATCGGCCTGATGACCGCCAACCCGGAGATCGGCGAAGACCTGCACAAGGTGTTCCAGCAGCTCTCCGGCCTGGGCTCGGTGATCAGCCTCAAGCGCCTGCTGCACTCGCCGTTCACGCTGTACAAGAGCGTGGTGGCCAAGATCCAGCGCGAGACCGCCCACGCGCAGGCCGGGCGGCCGGCGCGCATCGTGGCCAAGCTCAATGCGCTGAACGAATCGCACGTGATCGAGGCGCTGTACCGCGCCTCGCAGGCGGGCGTGGAGATCGATCTGATCGTGCGCGGCGCCTGCACGCTGCGGCCCGGCCTGCCGGGCATTTCCGAGCGCATCCGCGTGCGCTCGATCGTGGGACGCTTCCTGGAACACAGCCGCGTGTACTGGTTCGCCAACGACGGCAAGCCGGAGATCTACTGCGCCAGCGCCGACTGGATGGAGCGCAACCTGATGCGCCGCATCGAGGTTGCCTTTCCGATCATGGACCCGGCCCTGGCCAAGCGCGTGTTCGACGAGACGCTGGCCAACGGCCTGGCCGACAACACCCAGGCCTGGCTGCTGGGCAGCGACGGCCGCTACACGCGCGCCACCCCCGGCGACCAGCCGCCTCACTGCGCGCAGCAGACCCTGCTCGCGAAGATCTGCGCATGACCCTCGCGCCAGGATTCCCTGCAGAAGCCCACTTGCGGGCGATACTCCCGGTTTCGGGCCGCGACCAGCGCAGTGGCGCCGGCCACAAGCGGGCTCCCGCGAAGAGCGCAGGGTTACGCATGGCAAAATCCCTGTTTCGCCCGACCGGAATTCCCGCGTGACCACCGAGCCCGTACCCATCCAGGATGGCGAACTGATCGCGGCCGTCGACCTGGGCTCGAACAGCTTCCACATCGTGGTCGCACGCATGGAACACGGCGAGCCACGCGTGATCGACCGCCTGCGCGACAGCGTGCGGCTGGCCGCGGGCCTGCGCTCGGACGGCACGCTGGACGCGGCCCACCGCGCGCGCGCGCTCGCCAGCCTGGCCCGTTTCGGCCAGCGCATCGAAAGCCTGCCCTCGGCCAACGTGCGCGCGGTGGCGACCAATACCGTGCGGCGGCTGGCCTCGCCGCACAGCTTCCTGGGCGCCGCCGAGGCGGCGCTGGGACATCCCGTGGAAATCGTCTCCGGCCGCGAGGAAGGTCGGCTCATCTTCCTTGGCGTAGCGCACGACCTGCCCGCCTCGCGCGAGCCGCGACTGGTGATCGACGTGGGTGGCGGCAGTACCGAGTTCATCATTGGCCGCGGCCTGGCGCCGCTGCATACCGAGAGCGTGCAGGCCGGCTGCATCGCCTCGACGCTGCGCTTCTTCCCCGGCGGCCGGCTGACGGCCAAGCGCTGGCAACGCGCACGCAGCGAGGTCGGCGTGTTGCTGCAGCAGTTCGCCGAGGATTTCCGTGAATCGGGCTGGCAGGAGGCCTACGGCTCTTCCGGCAGCGCCAAGGCGGTCGACGCGGTGGTCCAGGCGATGGGCCTGACCGACGACGGGATCACGCAGGAAGCCCTGGCCGAGTTGCGCGAGGCCGTACTCGAGCAGGGCCAGATGGACCTTTTGCGCCTGCCCGGGCTCACCGAGGAGCGCGCGCCGGTGTTCGCCGGCGCGGTGGTGATCCTGGAGGCGGCGTTCGAGGCGCTGGGCATCGACCACCTGCGCGTCTGCGAAAGCTCCATGCGCGAGGGCCTGCTCTGGGATCTGCTCGGGCGCGCCGGCGGCAGCGATCCGCGCACCGACAGCATCGATGCGCTGGCCACGCGCTACGGCGTCGACCGCGCGCAGGCACGCCGCGTGGAGCAGACCGCCCTGATGCTGTTCGACCAGGTCGCGCGGCCCTGGAAGCTGGATGCCGAGGCGCGCGAGTGGCTCTCCTGGGCCGCCCGCGTGCACGAGATCGGCTTGGCCATCGCGCACAGCCAGCATCACCACCACGGCGCCTACATCCTGCGCCACGCCGACCTGGCCGGTTTCTCGCGACAGGAACAGCAACTGCTTTCGGCGGTGATCGAGGCACACCGGCGCAAGCCGGCCAAGGCGCTGATCACGGTGCTGCCACAGCGCTACCGCGCGCTGGCCCGCCACATCACCGCGCTGCTGCGCCTGGCCGTGCTGTTCCGTCGCGGCCGCCGCCCCGAATCGCTGCCACTGCTCAAGCTTGGCGCCACCAGCCACCGCCTGCGTCTGGCCATTCCGGCCAGTTGGCTGGACCAGCACCCGCTGACCGAGGCGGACCTGGAGCAGGAACAGGCGCCGATGGCGGAGCTGGGGCTGACGCTGGAGATCCAGCGCACCTGATCCGGGCCCTGCCTGGCTGCGCTTCGCGTCCGCTGGATCGCCGTGCTTCAGCGCATGCAACGCCTCCGCGTATCATGCCGTCATCCCATACAGGTTCCGCACGCATGTCCCGACTCCTGCTGGCCCTCCTGCTGTTCCTGCCGCTCGGCCTGGCCGCCCAGACGGCCGCACCGGCGTCGACCGCCGGCGCCACGCCGCCCGCCCCGGGACCGAAGGTGCTGCTGCACACCAGCGTGGGCGACGTCACTGTGGAGCTGTATCCGGACAAGGCACCCAAGAGCGTGGCCAACTTCCTGCAGTACGTGAAAGACGGCTTCTACGACGGCACGGTGTTCCACCGCGCGATCGCCGGCTACCTCGTGCAGGGCGGCCTGTATACGCGCAACCTGCAACCGAAGCGCACGCACCCGGGCATCGCCAGCGAGGCCGACAACGGCCTGTCCAACCTGCGCGGCACCGTGGCGGTGGCACGCGGGGCCGACCCCGGTTCCGGCACGGCGCAGTTCTTCATCAACCTGGTGGACAACCGCCGCCTCGACTACGCCGGCAACCAGAGCGGCCTGACCTGGGGCTACGCGGTATTCGGCCGGGTGGTCGAGGGCATGGACGTGGTCGACAAGATCGCCGCGCTGCCGACCCGCGGCCAGGGTCCGTTCGCCGCCGACGTACCCCAGCCGCTGCCGGTGATCGAAAGCGCACGCGTGGTCGGTGCGCAAGCGCCTGCATCGGCCGCCAGTGCCCAGGCGCCGGCCAAGGCCGCCAGCGCCGCCAAACCGGCCGGCAAGCCCAGGGGCCGCTGATGGCCAGCCTGTTCATCGCCGACCTGCACCTGGACGACAGCCGTCCGCACATCACCGCGCTGTTCGAGCGCTACCTCGCCGGCGACGAAGTGCGGCAGGCGGACGCGCTCTACATCCTAGGCGACCTGGTCGAGGCGTGGATCGGCGACGACGATGACGCCGAACTGCCCGCGCGCATCGCGCGCGCCACGCGTGCCGTACGCGCATCGGGCCGGCCCGTGTATTTCATGCCCGGCAACCGCGATTTCCTGCTCGGCCAGGACTACGCCGAGCGCGCCGGCCTGACTCTGCTGGAGGATGGCGTGGTGCACGACCTGCACGGCCGCCCCACCCTGCTGATGCACGGCGACACGTTGTGCACCGACGATATTGCCTACCAGACCGTGCGCCGCCAGGTACGCACGCCCGAGTGGAAGGCCAACATCCTGGCGATGCCGCTGCAGGCGCGCCGAGCGTTCGCCGCCAAGGCCCGCGCCGACAGCCGCGCACACACCGGCGCCACCATGGAATCGATCATGGACGTCAACGCCGACGCGGTGGCTCAGGCGATGCGCGGCGCCGGCGTCACCCGCCTGATCCACGGCCACACGCACCGGCCGGCCGTCCACGATTTCTCGCTCGACGGCCAGGACGCGCAGCGCATCGTGCTGGGCGACTGGTACGAGCAGGGCTCGGTGCTGCGCGTGGACGCGGACAACCTCGATCTGCGGAGCCTGTAGGGTGGGCTTCAGCCCACCGCCCCCTGCCGCACCGTGCATGGCGGGCTGAAGCCCACCCTGCGGTCTCGGGCGGGGTTGCCGGCTTCGGCTACCATTGCCGTTTTCCGCATCCAAGGACCCTCCCATGCAGCTCGATCAGGTCAAGGCCGTCATCACCGGCGGCGCCTCCGGACTCGGCCACGCGGTGGCGCAGCATCTCGTCGCGCACGGCGCCAAAGTGGCGCTGTTCGACGTCAACGAGGAGAAGGGCCAGCAGGCCGCGAAGGCACTGGGCGAGGCGGCGCGCTTCCATCGCACCGACGTCACCTCCGAAGAGGGGGTAACCGCCAACGTGGCCGCCGCACGCGAGGCGATGGGCGGGCTGAACGTGGTGATGAACTGCGCCGGCATCCTGGGCGCCGGGCGCGTGCTGGGCAAGGAAGGCCCGATGGCGCTGTCCAATTTCGCCGGCACCGTGACGGTCAACCTGGTCGGCAGCTTCAACGTGGCCAAGGCCGGCGCGGCGCTGATGCAATCCAACGAGCCGGGCGAGGACGGCGAGCGCGGCGTGATCATCAACACCGCCTCGGTCGCCGCCTACGAAGGCCAGATCGGCCAGGCGGCCTACTCGGCCTCCAAGGGCGGCGTGGTCGGCATGACCCTGCCGATGGCGCGCGAACTGGCCCGCTTCGGCATCCGCGTGGCGACCATCGCGCCGGGCATCTTCTGGACCCCCATGGTCGATGGCATGCCCGAAGCCGTGCAGCAGTCGCTGTCCGCGTCCATCCCGTTCCCCTCGCGCCTGGGCAAGCCGGAGGAGTTCGCCGCCACCGTCGCGTTCATCCTCGGCAACCGCTACATCAACGGCGAGACGATCCGCCTGGATGGCGCGGTGCGGTTGCAGCCGAAGTAGCCGGGATTGGGAATTCGGGATTCGCAAAAGCCGCGTCCTGAGCTCTTCGCCATTCCGAATCCCGTTTCCCGAATCCCGAATCCCAATCACGAATCCCGGCACCCCATGAAAGCTTCCGACGTCAAGAAAGGCAACGTGATCGAACACGACGGCACCGTCTACCAGGTGCGCGACATCGAGCGCAGCTCGCCCACCGCGCGCGGCGGCAACGTCACCTTCCGCTTCACGATGTATTCGATCCCCGGTGGGCGCAAGTTCGACCTGAGCCTGCGCGCCGATGACGATCTCAGGGAAATGGACCTGGTCCGCCGCGCGGCGAACTTCTCCTACATGGACGGCGAGGCGTTCGTGTTCATGGATGCCGAGGACTACACCCAGTACCTGCTCGGTCCCGAACTGGTCGGCGACAACGCCGGCTACATCGTCGAGGACACCGAGGGCTATTACGTGCAGCTCATCGACGACGCGCCGGTCGGCCTGCAGGTGCCCACCAGCGTGGTGCTGACCGTGGTCGACACCGCACCCGAGCTCAAGGGCGCCAGCGCCACCAAGCGCACCAAGCCGGCACGGCTCGCCACCGGCGTGGAGATCCAGGTGCCGGAATACATCACCAACGACGAGAAGGTGTGGGTGAACACGCTGACGGGCGAGTTCGCCGGCCGCGCGTAAGGCGATCGATCGGCCGCCGTTCGATCGGCCGCCACCGGAGTGCGGTCACCAATCACGCACGGATGCGCGATCAACGCGGCGTAAATTTTCCCGCCGCCAGGCAACCGGGCGTGACGCCCGTCGTGCTCCGTTCAACTGGGCTCGTGCAGAATCGCCTTCCCCACCCGTGATTCGGCCATGTCCGCCAGCGTCTACTCGCTTCGCGTCAACGTGCTGGAAAGCCTGACCCGGACCAAGCGTCCGGACGTCCCGCTGCGGGTGGTCGTGCGCAATGCGCTGGCGGTGGTGCTGCCGCTGGCGGTCGGCATGGCCTGCGGGCATACCGCGATCGGCCTGGGCGTGGCCGTCGGCGCGCTGGACACGATGTTTTCCGACCAGCCCGGTCCGTATCGCCAGCGGGTACGGCAGTTGCTGCTGGCCTCGCTTGCCGCGGGTCTGGCCGCGTTCGCCGGTTTCCTGCTCGGCGGGCACCTGCCGTGGATGCTGCTGGCCAGCGCGGCGATCGGTTTCGGCGGCGGCATGTTGGTGGTGTTCGGCACCGACCTGGCGCGGGTCGGCATGACCAGCATGATCCTGCTGGTGGTCACCGCCGCCTCGCCCACCTCGCTGGGGCCCGCGGCCGCCGGTGCGGCGCTGATCTTCGCCGGCGGCCTGCTGATGATGTCGCTCTCGATCGCCGCCTGGCCGCTGCAGCGCTACCGGCCCGAGCGGCAGGCGCTCGCGGTGGTGTATCGGGGGCTGGCCGCGGTCGCCCGCCAACGTGCGCAGGACGACGAGGACGAACCGGCGCTCAGCAGCGCGATGACCACGCTCCAGCAGACCCTGCTGGGGCGCTACCACGCCCGCGGACGCGCCATGGAAGCCTTCGGCGTGATGCTGGAACTGGCCGAGCGCATCCGCCTGGAACTGACCGCGCTGGCGGACGGCTCGCCAGCCCATGCGGTACCGCTGCGTTTCCGCGTACGCGTCGCCCGCGTGCTCGAGCACATCGCCGAGGCGCTGGAGGAAGGCGTCGCGCCGCTGGCGGCCGAGCGCGCGCTGCGCGCCCTCCAGTCGATCGAGCGGCATGCCGCCGAGGCGAACGCCCCGCGCGCGCTGCACGTCCACGCGCTGGCCGGCCAGCTCGCGGCGGCCGTGCGCAACGCGAACTGGGCCGGCAGCCGCGGCGAGCAGCGCGCCGAAACGGCCGATCTGCGGTTGCCGGTCTCGTTGCGGCAGGGCGCGGCGCCCGCGATGCTGCTGGCCAATCTCACGCCACATTCGGTGGCGTTCCGCCACGCCGTGCGCTCGGCGGTCGCGCTGAGCCTGGCGCTGGCACTGTCGCGCTGGCTCGAACTGCCACATGGCTATTGGTTGCCGATGACAGTCGCGATCGTACTGCGGCCGGACTTCGGTGCCACGTTCAACTTCGGCCTGCTGCGCGTGGTCGGCACCGTGCTCGGTCTGCTGCTGACCACTGCGCTGCTGCACGTGATCCCCGACCAGCCGTGGGCCCACCTGGCGCTGATGGGCGTGCTGTGCATGGCTTTCCGCTATCTGGCCAGCGCGCACTACGGCATCGCCGTGGCGGCGCTTACCGGCACGGTCGTGGTGCTGCTTTCGTTCGAAGGCGTCGACCCGGGCGTGGCCGTGATGGACCGCGTGATCAACACCGCCCTGGGCAGCGGCATGGCGCTGCTGGCCTATGTGCTGTGGCCGACCTGGGAGCGCGGCCGGGCGCGCGCCGCGCTGGCCGACATGATCGACGGCTACGCTGACTACCTGCGCGCACTGGGCCAGCCGCAGCAACGCGGCAGCCATCACGAGACGCGCACCGCCGCACGCACCGCCCGCACCAATGCGCTGGCCTCGCTCGAGCGCATGCGCGCCGAACCGGGCACGCCCGCCGCGCTGCTCGACCTGGCGCGGGCCCTGTTCGCCAACGGCAACCGCCTGGCGCGCACGGCGATGACACTCGAGGCGCTGCTGCACACCCGCTCGAGCCTGCCCGAACAAACCGAAGTGAGCGCGTTCATCGACCACGGCGCGGCCACCTTGCACGGCATCGCCGGCGCACTGCGCGAACAGCGCCCTATCGCCGACCTGCCCGACCTGCGCCTGCTCCAGCGCAGCCTGGGCACGCTGCTGGCCATGGCCGAAGACCAGGCCGGCGCCGAGCAGGTCGCCCGCCTCACCGACCGCCTGGTCGATAACGTCAACACGCTGGCCCACGTGATCGGACGCTGCCCGCAGGAGCCGGCCGCGCAGTCGACCGGACGGCACGTGCATCCCTAGAAAACGGACGTCCGCATGCCCGGGCGGGCATGCGCAAACAGCGTATTGCGTAAATGCAAAGCGATTTTATCCACGCATTTTTTTGCAGAAAACGCCACCTGTAGTGCGCGAGTCGTGTTGTATTATCGCGGCAGTATCACAGGGGGATTTACCACCAATGACCCGCTACGACCCGGCAGCTTTCCTCGAACCGCTCGATGGCGACTCGCCCACCGGCAGCGACCTCGAATACGACCCCGATTTTCTCGCCCTCGAACGCGCCGCCGCGCCGCGCGCCGAACGCGCCATGGGCGACAGCGTAAAGGCGGCCGAAGAACCGGACTGGGACGAGGTGCATTCGCTCGCCACCGGGCTGCTCGAGCGTTCGCGCGACCTGCGCGTGGCCACGCACCTGGCCACCGCCTGGATGCGCAGCGGCGGCATGTCCGGCTGGGCCGCCGGCCTGGCACTGGTGCGCGGCCTGCTCGAGAACCATTGGGATACCGTCCACCCGCAACTGGATGCCGAGGACGACGACGATCCGACCGCGCGCGTCAATGCCGTGGCGGCGATCGCCAATCCGCTTGGCCTGCTCGGTTATTTCCGCCATACGCCCTTCGTGCATTCGCCGCGGGTCGGGCGATTTTCGCTGCGCGACCTGCGCATTGCCAATGGCACGCTGAAAATCGAGACCGATGACGAGACTCCGCCGGGCATGACGGAAATCGAGGCCTGCTGCCTGGATTGCCCGGAAGAGCAACTCGCCGAAACGCTGGAGGCGGTCAGCCGGATCCTCGACGAAGCCAAGGCGATCGACCAGATTTTCAACGATCGCATCGGCACCGCCGGGCCCGATCTCAAGCCGCTGCTCAGCGACAGCTACGAATTGAAGAAATTCGTCGAGTCGCGTGCGGCCCTGCGCAACCCGGCGCTGGCGGACGGCGGCGACGCCGAAGCCGATGGCGCTGAGCCGGGCGCGCCGGGCGTGCGCGCGAGCGTGCCCGGCCGCATCGAGACACCGCAGGACGTGATGCGCCGGATCGACGAGATCTGCGAGTACTACGCCCGCAGCGAACCCTCCAGCCCGGTACCGCTGCTGCTGCGTCGCGCGCAGCGCCTGGTCGGCAAGAACTTCCTCGACCTGCTGAAGGACCTGGCGCCCGGCGGCGTCAGCGAGATGGAAGTGATCTCGGGCCCCGGCGAGGAATAGCCCGCATCGCACATCCCGTAGGGTGGGCTTCAGCCCACCGCTTTGCGGATCCACGGTGGGCTGAAGCCCACCCTACGTCGCTGCCCGCTCTTGCAGGAGCCCACTTGTGGGCGATGCTCTTGCGCCGCGCCCGATGCCCACGAGTGCGCTGTCCACTGGCTCGCCTTCGGCGATATCACCCGAGAACGCTCAGCGCACGCCCTTGCACATCGGCGCGCCCGAACGCACGAACAAGCGGCGCACGGCCGGGTCCCAGCTCAGTGACAGGCCGCCGGGAAGGCCGACGGTGAGATTGGCATCCGCGCTCTGTTCAAACGGGCCGGCGGTCGCGCTGGCTCCATCGGCATAGCCGACGGTAGCGGAAATCCGATAGGCGACCGGATCGGTACAGGCCGTGGTGTCGACCACCTGCGCCACGGTGGCGCCGTAGCCCTCCAGCGGCGGCAGCGTACCCTTGCCCAGCGCCAGCGTGCGCGGATCGCTGCGGCCGCAAACCCCTTCCAGCACATACCCGACGGTGAACTTCGGCGAGGGCACCCGTTGCAGCGCCACCGCTGCCTCCGGTTGCGCGGTGCAGCCCACCAGGAAGGCCTTGTGCTGCGGCCTTACGTGCAGCAGATAACCGCCCTGCTTCAATGCGGCGGTCGCGGGCCATTCGAATTCGATGCGGCCGGGCAGCACGCCGGTGATGCGCGGCTGCTTCGCCAGCGGTGCGCCGCTGGCGTCGGTGGCGGTCAGTTGCGGATCGGGACATTGCGGATCCGTCAGCTCGCTGCCGACCAGCGCCAGAGCAACCGGAGCGGCGCTGGGTCGCAGCGCGAACAGCGGCGCGTGGTCGACGGCTTCCACGCGGTCGATGGTCGCCTGCAGCGGTTTGTCCACGGCCGGGGCCTGCGCCAGGTGGCGAACCGACAGCGCGAGCGCCTGCGCCATCACCGCCGCCTCGCCCTCGCGGCAACCGGCCGCGGCATCGGCGAAATCGGTGCCGAGGCTTGCCGCTGCGTGGGCACGCAGGACGCGGCCGCGATCACGGTCGTCCAGCGCGGTCAGCGGCTGGGCGAGCCGGTCGGCCAGGTTGCCACGCAGGTCCTGCGCGAGCGCGTGCAGTTGCGCGGCGATAGCCGCGGTACCGGTCTGAGCGGCCAGCCGCCGCCCGGCCGCATCGAGCTGATCGGCGACGCTGCCGGCGGTCAGCCGGGGCGGCAACTGCGCGACAGCGGGGGCGGCCAATGCAAGCGACAGCCCGAGCGCGGCCACGGCGCGAAGCGAACGGACGCCCATGCGGCGCAGCCGCGCGTCACTCATCGCACTCTTCCATCTCCGGATCGCAGGCCTGCTGGTCCGCCGGCAGCAGGATGCCGGAGGGCACGATGCCGAACGAGCGGTAGTTGGCCGAGATCACGCTGGGGTCGATGTAGACGTCGGTGTGGTTGTTGGCGTTCTGCGCCCGGCTGGTAAACAGCGAGGTCGGCACGTTGACGCTGGAGCCGCCGGTGAGCGGCAGGATGCCGCCCTTGCTGTTGACCGCGTAGAAGTATGCCGGCGGCAGGCCGACCATCGCCACCGCCTGCGGACCGGTACCGGTCACGTAGATCGGCGCATCGGAGGTGCCGATGCGGCCGGTGGAGGAGAACGTGCCCTCGCCGTCGAACAGCGGCGTATCGCCGATCTGCAGCAGGTCGCCGCCGGTGACGCCGAGGTAGAACGCGGACCTGCCCGCGTCGACCGTGTAGCTGCTGCCGCCCACCGAAGCCAGGGTCAGCGTCTGTGCATTGGTGAGGCTGAAGCCGGCCGGCGAGGAGAAGCCCCCCAGGGTGCCGATGTAGTTGGCCAGCGGACTACTCGCGGTGCCCAACTGCGTGCGGCCGCCAGCACGGCCGGACAGCGTGCCTGCCGTGATGCTGCCCCCCTGCCCTTCGGTGATCGCGCCGGAGGAAACCAGCACGGTGGCGGTGCCGCTGACCGCGCCGTTGATCGCCAGGTCGCCGCGGGTGGTGGTCAGGCTCACGCTGCGACCGCCGTCGAGCGGGCCGGCCACGGTCAACGACGGGCCGTTGCCGAGCGCAAAGCCCGCCGCGCTGAAGGCACCCAGCGTGTCGATGCGGTTGGAACCGTCGAGCGTGGCCGCGCCGCCGGCACGCCCGGTCAAGGTGTGGGCGACGATGCTGCCGGCGGTGCCCTGGTCGATCGCCCCATTGACGGCGAGCGTGGTGGTGTCGCCGGTCAGTGTGCCGTTGATGTGCAGGTCGCCGCCGGTGGCGAGGCGAGTGCTGCCGCCGCCGTCGACCGGGCCGTCCACCGTCAACGAACCGCCGGTGGCGAGGCTCAGCCCATCGGCGCTGAACTCGCCCAGCGTGCCGATGGTGTTGGCCTGCTCCAGCGTGGTGCTGCCGGCCGAATGCCCACTCAGGCGGTCGGCGGTGATGACACCGCCGCCGGACTGGCTGATCCGCCCGCCCGAGCGCAGGCTCACCGTGCCGCCATGGATCGCATGGCCCAGCGCCAGGTCAGCGGCCGAGTCGAGCACGATGGTGTCGCCGGAAAGCGCGCTGTTCACGGACAGCTTGCCGGCGGTGGTGGCGAGCGCGATGTCGCCACCGCTGGCTTTCAGTGGGCCGTTCACGATCAGCGCCTGGGCGTTGCTCAAGGCGAAGTCGCGCGCGCTGAAGCTGCCCAGCGTGCCGATGCGGTTGGCGCCTTCCAGCGCCACGTCGCCCCCGGCCTGGCCGCTGAGCGTGGCGGCTGTGATCCGGCCGTGGCTGCCCTGGTCGATCGATCCGGCGATGGCGAGCGTGGTACTGGTGCCGGCCAGCGAGCCGTTCACCGTGAGCCCGCCGGCGGTGGTCTTGAGCGTGGTGGTGGCGCCGCCGTCGACCGTGCCGCCGATCGTCAGCGCCTTGCCGTTGGTGAGTGCGAGGCTGGCCGCATTGAAGTTGCCCAGGCCGCCGACGGCGTTGTCGCCGGTCAATACCGCCGCGCCGGCGACGTGGCCGGCGAGCGTGTCGGCGACGATGCGGCCATGGCTGGTTTCGCTGAGCGCGCCGCCGACATCCACGCGGGTGCTGCCACCCTTCACCGTGCCATCGAGCACCAGGTTGCCGGTGGTGGCCAGCGCCGTGCTGCCGCCGCCGTCGAGCGTGCCGGTCACGGTCAGGTTCTGCGCGTCATGCAGGCTGAAGCCGGCCGACTGGAAATTGCCCAGCGTGCCGATGTGGTTGGCGCCATCGAGGGCCACGGCACCGGTCGCCTGCCCGCGCAGGGTGTTGGCGACGATCGCGCCGCCGCTGCCCTCGCTTATCGCACCGGCGGCCGACAGCGTGGTCGTGCCGCCCTTCAGCGTGCCGTTGATGCGCAGGTTGCCGCCGGCAGTGAGCGTCGTGCCGGTACCGCCGTCGACCGTGCCGGCGACGGTCAGCGCCTTGTTGCTGGTCAGCTTCAGCCCGTGGGCGGTGAAGCTGCCGAGCGCGCCGATGGCGTTGGCCTGGTCCAGCGTGGTGGCGCCTGCCGAATGCCCGGTCAGCGTGCCGGCGGTGATCAGGCCGGTGGCGGTCTGGCTGATCGAACCGGCCGAGGTCAGGCTCACCGTGGTGCCTTTGACCGTCTTGCCCAGTATCAGGTCGGCGGCCGAGTCCAGCGCGACGCCACCACCGCTGAGCGCGGCATTCACGGTCAGCGCGCCGGCCGTGGTGGTCAGTGCGATGTTGCCCGTCCCGACGGCCAGGTTGCCATTGACCGTGAGCGCCTGGCCGTTGGTCAGCGCCAGGCCGGCCGCGCTGAAGTTGCCCAGCGTGCCGACGTGGTTATTCCCCGTGAGGGCCACGGTGCCGGTTGCCTGGCCGCCCAGGCTGCCGGTGACGAGGTTGCCGGACGCGCCTTCAGTAATCTTGCCGTCGACGTCCAGCACCACACTGGCCGCGTCGAGCGCGCCCTGGATGGCGAGGTCGCCGCCGGTGGCGAGCGCCACATCGCCGCTGGTAGTGACCGGACCGGCCAGCGTCAGGCCCAGGGTGTTGTTGAGCGAAAGACTGGCGGCGCTGAAACTGCCCAGCTTGGCCAAGCGGTTGTCGCCGGCAAGCGTGACGCCACCGACGGCGCTGCCGACGAGCGTGCCCGCGGTGATCGACCCGCCGTTCTGCGCGATGCCCGCAGCGGATTGCAGGCTGACCTGACCGGTGCCGGCGTCGATGCTGCCGCCGCTCTGGCTGATGCCGCCATCTCCCTGCAGCGCGATGCTGGCACCGCTGACGTCGCCGGCGAGGCCCAGCATGCCGCCGCTATGGATGCTTACGCCGGTCGTGCCGCCGTCCACGGGGCCGGTGACGATCAGGCCGCCCGCATTGACCAGGCTGAATCCGTTGGCACTGAAGTTGCCCAATTGGCCGATCGCATTGGCCTGTTCGAGCGCCACGTAGCCGCCAGCGCTGCCGGTCAGCGTCGCGGCCGTGAGCACGCCCGCGGTCTGGTTGATGTCACCGGCCGCGCTGGCCAGCGCCAGCGTGCCGGTGGCCGTCACGTCATGGCCGAGGGTCAGGCCGTCGTGGGCGCTCAACGACACGTTGGCGCCAGCGAGCGCCCCCTGCACGTCCAGCGTGCCGCCGTTGGCCGCCAACAGCAGATCACCGGTACCGGTGTCGATGGCCGCGGCCGGCAAGGCGAGCGAGCCACCGGCCACCAGGCTGACCGGGCTGTTGGCCGCATTGGCCAGGGCAACGATCGCCAGGTCGCCGGCATCGCGGACGGAAATGCCGTTTCCGGCGAGGCTCATGCTGTCCTGGAAATCGTTGCCGGTATCGGCCAGCGTGATCGAGCCGGGGCCGGCATCGATCGTGCTGGCGCCGACCACCGTCAGCGCACCGCCCTGGCTGATGTTGCCGCTGCTGGTCGCCAGCAGGTTGCCGTCCACCGTGCCGCCGGCGAAGCTCAGCGTGCCGCCGCTGCTGGCAGTCATGTCGCTGGTGTCCAGCGTGCCCAGTGCCAACGGACCGACATCGACGATCGTGACGGTGTCGCCGGCCAGGCTCACCGCACCGCCGAAGTCGTTGCCGGCGTCGGCCAAGGTGATGTTGCCGGTGCCGGCGTCGATGTCGCTCAGGCCGGTGACCGTGAGCGTCCCCGCCTGGCCGATCGCATGGTTGTTGCTGGTGGCCGTCAGGGTGCCATCGACGGTGCCGCCGCCAAGGTTGAGCGCACCGTGGCTGGTGGCGGTGAGATTGCCGGTGGCGAGCGTGCCCAGGGCCAGGTCGTCGGTGTCGGTGATCTGCGTCACACCGCCGGTCAGATTCACCGCGCCGCCAAAGTCGTTGTTCGTGTCCTTGAGCGTGATCGTTCCGGTACCGGCATCGAGCGTGCTGGTGCCGGTCACGGTCAGCCCGCCGGCGGCCTGGCTGATCGCGTTGCCCTGGCTTGTGGCGGCCAGGTTGCCGGTGACCGTGCCGGTGCCGAGCACGAGGTTGCCGGTGCTGCTCGCGGTGAGGTCGCCGGTGGCGAGCGTGCCGAGGCCCAAGCCATTGGCGTCCGTGATCCGCACCGTGCCGCCGATGAGGTTCACCGTGCCCTGGAAGTTGTTGGAGGCCGCGTCGAGCGTGACGTTGCCGGTGCCGGCGGCGACCGTGCTGGCGCCGGTCACGGCCAAGGCACCGCCGGTCTGCACGATGGCGGCGTTGGTGCTGCCCAGGTGCAGCGTGCCGGTGGCGGTGACGTCGTCGTTGAGGGTCAGGCCGGCGCCGCCGCTGAGCGAGACGTTGTGGCCGGACAGCGTGGTGTCGATGGTCAGGCTGTCGCCGGCGCCCAGCGTCAGGTCGCCGGTACCGGTGGCGATCGCGCCCAGTGCGCTCACGTCCAGCGTGCCACCGGCGACCAGGCTGACCGCGCCGTTGGTGCCGCTGTCCAGCGCGGCCACGGTCAGGTCGCCGCTGCTGCGCAGCGCCACGCCCTGGCCGTTGGCGCTGACGGCGCCGGCAAAGTCGTTGCCGGCGTCGTTCAGGACGATCGCGCCAGTGCCGGCGTCGAGGGTGCTGGTGCCGGTCACGGCCAGGCCACCGGCCACCTGGCCGATCGCGCCGTTGTTGCTGGTGGCCGCCAGCGTGCCGCTGACCGTGCCCTTGCCGAGCGTCAGCGCGCCGGTGCTGGTGACGGTGAAATCGCCGGTGGCGAGCGTGCCCAGGGCCAGGTCGTCGATGTCGGTGATCGTGGTGGTGCCGCCGGTGAGGCTGACTGCGCCACCGAAATCATTGTTCGCCTGGGTCAGCATGATCGTGCCCGTGCCGGCGTCGAAGTTCGCGCTGCCGGTGACCGTCAGCGCGCCGCCCTGGCTGATGTCGCCGCTACTGGTCGCCAGCAGGCCGCCGTCCACCGTGCCGCCGGCGAAGCTCAGCGTGCCGCCGCTGCCGACGGTCAGGTCGCCGGTGTCCAGCGTGCCGAGGCTCAAGCCACTGGTATCGGCGATCTTCACGACATCGCCGGCCAGGGTCACCGCGCCGGTGAAGTCGTTGCCGGTGTTGGCCAGCGTGATGTTGCCGGTGCCGGCGTCGAGGTCGCTCAGGCCGGTGACCGTGAGGGTGCCCGACTGGCTGATCGCGTGGTTGTTGCTGGTGGCCGTCAGCGCGCCGCCGACGGTGCCGCCGCCGAGATCCAGCGCACCGTGGCTGATGGCGGTCAAAGTGCCGGTGGCGAGCGTGCCCAGGCTCAGGTCATCCGTGTCCGTGATCTTGGTCGTGCCGCCGGTAAGGCTGACCGCACCGCCGAAGTCGTTGTTCGCCTGGGTCAGCGTGATGGTGCCGCTGCCGGCGTCGAAGCCCGCGCTGCCGGTGACCGTCAGCGCACCGCCCTGGCTGATGTTGCCGCTGCTGGTCGCCAGCAGGTTGCCGTTCACCGTGCCGCCGGCCAAGCTCAGCGTGCCGCCGCTGCTGGCAGTCAGGTCGCCGGTGTCCAGCGTGCCCAGTGCCAACGCACCGACATCGACGATCATGACGGTGTCGCCGGCCAGGCTCACCGCACCGCCGAAGTCGTTGCCGGCGTCGGCCAAGGTGATGTTGCCGGTGCCGGCGTCGATGTCGCTCAGGCCGGTGACCGTGAGCGTCCCGGCCTGGCCGATCGCGTGGTTGTTGCTGGTGGCCGTCAGCGCGCCGGTGACGGTGCCGCTGCCAAGGCCTAGGGCGCCGTGACTGGTGACGGTCAGCGCGCCGGTGGCGAGCGTGCCCAGGCTCAGGTCATCCGTGTCGACGATCTTGGTGGTGCCGCCGGTCAGGCTGACCGCGCCGCCGAAGTCGTTGTTCGCGTCGACGAGCGTGATCGTGTTGCTGCCGGCATCGAGGATGCTGGTGCCGCTCACGGCCAGTCCGCCGCTGGCCTGGCCGATCGCGCCGCCGTGGCTTGTGGCGAGCAGATTGCCGGTGACCGTGCCGGTGCCGAGCACGAGGCTTCCGGTGCTGCTTGCAGTGAGGTCGCCGGTGGCGAGCGTGCCCAGGGCCAGGCCGTTGGCGTCGGTGATCTCCACCGTGCCGCCGGCCAGGCTGACCGCGCCGCCGTAGTCGTTGTTCACCTGGGTCAGCATGACGTTGCCGGTGCCGGCGGCGACCGTGCTGGCGCCGGTCACGGCCAAGGCACCGCCGGTCTGCACGATGGCGGCGTTGGTGCTGCCCAGGTGCAGCGTGCCGGTGGCGGTGACGTCGTCGTTGAGGGTCAGGCCGGCGCCGCCGCTGAGCGAGACGTTGTGGCCGGACAGCGTGGTGTCGATGGTCAGGCTGTCGCCGGCGCCCAGCGTCAGGTCGCCGGTACCGGTGGCGATCGCGCCCAGTGCGCTCACGTCCAGCGTGCCACCGGCGACCAGGCTGACCGCGCCGTTGGTGCCGCTGTCCAGCGCGGCCACGGTCAGGTCGCCGCTGCTGCGCAGCGCCACGCCCTGGCCGTTGGCGCTGACGGCGCCGGCAAAGTCGTTGCCGGCGTCGTTCAGGACGATCGCGCCAGTGCCGGCGTCGAGGGTGCTGGTGCCGGTCACGGCCAGGCCACCGGCCACCTGGCCGATCGCGCCGTTGTTGCTGGTGGCCGCCAGCGTGCCGCTGACCGTGCCCTTGCCGAGCGTCAGCGCGCCGGTGCTGGTGACGGTGAAATCGCCGGTGGCGAGCGTGCCCAGGGCCAGGTCGTCGATGTCGGTGATCGTGGTGGTGCCGCCGGTGAGGCTGACTGCGCCACCGAAATCATTGTTCGCCTGGGTCAGCATGATCGTGCCCGTGCCGGCGTCGAAGTTCGCGCTGCCGGTGACCGTCAGCGCGCCGCCCTGGCTGATGTCGCCGCTACTGGTCGCCAGCAGGCCGCCGTCCACCGTGCCGCCGGCGAAGCTCAGCGTGCCGCCGCTGCCGACGGTCAGGTCGCCGGTGTCCAGCGTGCCGAGGCTCAAGCCACTGGTATCGGCGATCTTCACGACATCGCCGGCCAGGGTCACCGCGCCGGTGAAGTCGTTGCCGGTGTTGGCCAGCGTGATGTTGCCGGTGCCGGCGTCGAGGTCGCTCAGGCCGGTGACCGTGAGGGTGCCCGACTGGCTGATCGCGTGGTTGTTGCTGGTGGCCGTCAGCGCGCCGCCGACGGTGCCGCCGCCGAGATCCAGCGCACCGTGGCTGATGGCGGTCAAAGCGCCGGTGGCGAGCGTGCCCAGGCTCAGGTCATCCGTGTCCGTGATCTTGGTCGTGCCGCCGGTAAGGCTGACCGCACCGCCGAAGTCGTTGTTCGCCTGGATCAGCGTGATGGTGCCGCTACCCGCATCGAAGCCCGCGCTGCCGGTGACCGTCAGCGCACCGCCCTGGCTGATGTTGCCGCTGCTGGTCGCCAGCAGGTTACCGTCCACCGTGCCGCCGGCCAAGCTCAGCGTGCCGCCGCTGCTGGCGGTGAGATTGCCCGTGGCGAGGGTGCCCAGGGCCAGGTTGGTGGTCGTGGTGATCGCAGTGGTACTGCCACTCAGGTTCGCGTTGGCGATAGCGTTGGCGGCGTTGTCCAGCGTGACCGCGCCGGCAGCGGAGACATTGACCGTGTTGGCAGTGATCGTGCCATTGCTGCCTTCCACGACCGAGGCGACCTTGTGAGTGGCGCTGCCGATGGTCAATGTTCCGGTCTTGATCGTGCCGTCGTTCGTGCCCTTGCCGATCTTCACCGCCCCGGGGGCACGGATGTCCAGCAGACCGCCCTGGGTATCGATCACCGCATCGGCACCGTCACCGATGCTCACGAGGCAGGCCGTGCAGCTGCCCTTGGTGTAGCTGTTCGCGCCGCCGCTACCGTTGTAGTTCGCCCACAGATAGACGTTCAACGCGTTGCCGGTGGCGCCTTTGATGTCGTCATTGACGTAGATGCTGCCGGCCGCCTGCAGGTAAAGCTGCCCCGCGCCGGTGGCGGTGACGGGCGCATCGACGGTGATGTTGCCGTCCTGCGTGCCGCTGCTGCCGGTGAACACGTAGACGCTGGTGCCGCCGGTCAGCGCGGTGCCGATGTTGGTGGCGCTGACGGTCGAAGGATTGCCGGTGGCGCTGTAGACGTTGCCGGTGTGGTCGACCTTCTTGTCGGCGTCGCTGATGGTGACGTTGTAGGGATCGAGCAGCCAGGTGCCCATGCGGCCGTGCGGCGCCGAGGCGTCCACCCGGCCCTGCGCGTTGAGGCCGTCGTGCGAGGAGGTTTCGACCCGGCCGCCGTCGCCACCGGAGGCGCCGCCGCGCGCGCTGATGTCGCCGTAGAAATTGTTGACCCGATTGCCCCAGACCACCACCGAGCCGCCGTCGCCCCGCTGCGTGGCATCGGCGGCGAGCGAGGCGTCCCCGGCCACGTAGACGGCGTCGGCCGTCTGCAGCCCTTCCCCGCCCTGCCAGCCGCCGCCGACGCGGATGTCGCCACCGCCGTAGGCACCGGACGCATCGATGCTGCCGCCGGTGACGCCGACGTTGCGGTCGGACAGCAACTGCACGCTGCCGCCATGGCTGCCGGTGGCATCGATGTGGCCACCGTTGACGGTATCGCCGCCGCGCGCGACCAGCCGCACCACGCCGCCGTCATGGCTGATGCCGCCGGCGTCGATCACGCCGGCGTTGTTGACCAGGTTGGTGAAAAGGTCGCGCGCCGCGGCGGCCTGCAGCACGACGGTGCCGCCTTCGGCCTGGAGCGTGCCGGCATTGCTCACCGCCGCCTTGGCGTCGAGCCGGTGCTTGAGCTCGCCGGTGATCTGCACGTTGATCAGGCCGTTGCCGTCGAAGTCCAGCACCGCGTGCTCGGCGCCATCGAGATTGATCCGGCCGTAGTTGGCCAGGATCACGCCGTCGTTGGCCACGCTGCCGCCAATCAGGCTGACCGAGCCGCCGCTGGCGGCGGCGATGGTGCCGTGGTTGACGATGCCGGCGTTACCGCCGACCGCATTGAGGTTGAAGTGGTCGGAAAGGAAATCCGTGGGGGTCAGGTCCAGCGTGCTGGCCACCAGGCCGCCCACGTTCACCTTGGCGGTGGTGCCGAAGATGATGCCGTGGGTGTTGATCAGGAACACCTGCCCGTTGGAGCTGATCCGTCCGAAGATCTGGCTGGGGTTCTGGTCGAGGATGCGGTTGAGCGCCACGGCCGAGCTGCCCGGCTGGTTGAACAGCACCGAGGCGTCCTGGCCGAGGTTGAAGCTTTGCCAGTTCAGGACCAGTTTGTTGCTGGCCTGGTTGACCACCACGCTGGCGCCGTTCTGCAGGATGCTGCCGGTGCCGCCGACGATGGTGCCGCCGGTGGGCATGGTGGTACGCGCCACGCTGGCGGCCTGTGCCGGCGTGCCGGCGAGCGCGCCGCACAGCAGCAGCGACAGGCTCAGCGGCAGCGCCTTGCGGCGCAGGCTGGCGAGGGAATCGATGCGGGAGATGGCGCGGCTGGTATCCATGAGTGTGGCCCGTCAGAAAGTGAAGCCGAAGCGCGAATAGATGTGGTAGCCGCGATCGTCCGAGGCGTCGCGGCGGCCGGTCGGCACCGCGGCGTCCAGCCGGAATTCGAAGTGGTGGAAGCGCGGGATGCGGAAGATCAGCCCCGCGCCGATGCCCTCGAGCGTCTCGACCGGGTTGTCGCCTTCGCGGTGGCTGGACGCGTAGCCGCGACCGAAGTCGTAGAACAGCTCCACTTCCAGCAGCTCGCGCCACGGCCGGTCGTAGAACGGCGAGACGCGGTCGCCCAGGCCCGGCGCGTCGATGTGGTACTCCAGCGAGGTGTACCAGCCGCGGTCGGTCAGCGCGTCGGCGATCGGGTAGGCGCGCACGCTGTCCGGGCCGCCGATCACGAACTGCTCCAGCGGCGGCAGCGCGTCGCGGGTGTATTGGCCGCCGAGCTTGAAATAGAGCCGCTGCGATCGGGTCAGGAACTGCAGGCGCGTGTAGGAGAGCCGCGCCAGGGCGAAGTTGCTGTCGTGGTCGGGGCTGACCAGGTCCGGGTCGGCCGACTCGTCGCGGATCGACTTGCGCAGGCTGCCCTGCACCACGTCCAGGCCGCGCAGGCGCTGGTCGGTACGGGTCAGGCCGAAGCCCAGTTCGGCCACGTCGAAGCGCTCGTCGGAAAGCGTCACGCCCAGCGCGCCCAGCCGGGACTTCTCGCGGATGTAGCGCAGCGAGGTCTGCACGGACAGGTCGTCGGTGTTGACGAACTTCCAGTCCGCCCCGGCGAAGGTCGAGGACGTCGGCCCCTTCACCTGCAGGTCGGCAAACGCACCGCTGTTGATCTGCAGCTCGCTGCGGGTGGCGCCGATCACGCCGCTCAGGCCCGGCACCACCACGGTTGGTGCGCGGTAGCCCAGCGCGTAATAGACGTTGCTGCGCGGGTCGAAGGCGTAATCGACGTTGGCGTTGAGCTGGTCGCCGATGCCGAGCGGGGCGTTCCAGGCCACGCCCGCCTGCGCGCGGTAGCGGCCGGTCAGTTCGGTGCCGTAGTTGTTGCCGCCCAGTGTGAACACGACCGGGCGTTTGGCTTCGTGCGCCACCATCACCAGGTCGGTCTGGCCGGTCTTGCCGCCGGGCTGGAAGGTGGAGGACACGGTCACGCCCGGCAGGTCGCGCGCGTAGAGCAGCGCCGAGTCGATGTCCTGCTTGCGCAGTGGCTTGCCTTTGAGCTTCTCGGCCGCAGCGGCGATGACGCCGGGCCGGTAGCGCGAGGTGCCCTTGACCACGACCTTGCCGATCGTGCCTTCCAGCACGTCCACCCGCACGATGCCGTCCGCGCCCACCGTCTGCGCCGGCACGTAGGCGGTGGCGACGATGAAGCCGGCCTTGCGGTAGTGGTCGGTGAGGCGGTCGGCGACCTGTTGCAGCTGGCTGAAGTTGGCCTGGACCGCCTGACCGGTGCCGCCGGAGAGCGTGGCGAACTGCGCGTCGGCCAGCGCCTGCATGGTGGCCGGCGTGATGCCGTCGTCGGGATGGTCGCCCACGCCCTGTACACGGAAGCCCTGCACCGCGAGGGTCTGCTCCTGCGCCGACGGGGCCTCGCGCTCGCGCAGCGGCGGCACCGCGGGGGCGGCGGCCTCGGCTCCACTGGCCGCCGCGGGCGTGGACAGCGCCTGGGCGACGGTGGCAGCGGGCGCACCGGCGGCTCCCAGATGGACCGCCAGTACCTGGCCCGGCAGGTAGGCATGCGCATCCGCCCAGCCGGCCTCGTGCAGCCGGGCGGTGATCAGCACCGCGACCGCCTCCAGCTGTCCGGCATCCAGCGAGGCCACGCCGGCGGCGCCAAGCGCCCGCTGGTATTCGGCCTGGATCAGCGTCTGCACCTGGGCTGCCTGCGCGCCCGTGGTCGGTACCCCGCTGACCAGGATGTCCTGAGCCGGCGCGCCGGCGGCGGGGTCCGGTGGCGAAGCCTGGGCCCAGGCATTCCCGCCCGCCAGGGCAAGAGCCACTGCTGCTGCAAGGCAAGCAATCCGCACGACATTCCCCCTTGATCGACCAGCTCCGTGCGCGGCGCCGGTTGCCGGCGGCCGCATCAGCGCGAACGGCCGGGTCTGCCCGGCCGCTCACGGGGTCCGCGTTCAACCACGCGCCCTCACCCAGTAGTGCGCACTGCGTCAACAAAAACGCCCATCAGCAGGGCTTCTTGTTCACGCCTTGCTCATGCGTCGTTCACACTCAGGCAAACAGAAACAGCAGCACCAGCATCAGCGCACACGCCAGCGCGCCGGTCGCGAACACGATCAGCCACAGCCGGCTGGACCGCGCGCCACTGCCGAACAGGGTCGGCAAGACGTCGTCGCCGGGCACCGACCCACCGGCCGTACCGTGGACCGGCGGTACCAGCACGTTGCGCGCGGTGACACCGTGACTGTCGCGCAATGCCGACAGCACGTTGCGCCGGCGCGCCCGGTACTCCGCGCGGGCAATGCGGCCGCCGTAGTGCGCCTCGTCCAGCAGGTCGAGGTCGCGGTTGACGATGCGCTCGCGATCGTTCATGGCACCTCCCTCACCAGGCGCAGGCCGACATCCTTCTGTGCACCGCCGCTGTCGCTGCGGCGGCTGTCGACGGTGCAATCGGACCAGTAGCTGGTGTAGCTGCCGCCGCGTACCGCGGTGCCGCCACCGTCGGTGACCCATTCCCATACGTTGCCGGTCAGGTTGATCAGCCCCCACGGGTTGGGGCTGCGCCCGCGCGCGGCGATCGGAGCGCCGCTGCCGTCGTCCGCGCCAGCGGTGGGCGGCACGCAATTGCTGTCCGGGGCCTGCTTCCAGGCGCCGCCGGCGCGTGCTGCGGCCAGCCATTCGGCATCCGTCGGCAGGCGGTAGACATGACCGCTGGCGCTGCCCAGCCAGGCCGCGTAGGCGCGCGCCTGGGCCAGGCTGATGTTGCTCACCGGCAGGCTGCCCGTGTAGCGGTCCTCCAGGGCGATGGCGCTGCATTTGCCGGTGGCGGCGCAGTAGCGGTTGTATTCGTTGATGGTGATCTCCGAGCGGGTCATGGCGATCGCCTTGCCGCCGGCGCGCACCACCACCAGCGCCGGACCGCGCTTGCCGGCGATGCTGTCGAAGCAGGCGCGGCCCGCACCGACCAGGCTCGGGGCGGCGCACGGATCGACCGAAGGCGCGGCGGTGGCCGTGGCCGGTGCCGGCCGGATCACCGCCGGGCTGCCCTTGTCGGCGACGCTCTTGGCAGGGCCGGTGGGCGCCGCGTGGGTCGCCGACGGGGCTGCAGCGTTGCCGCCGGTCGGCGCCGGCGTGGTCGCCTCGGGAGCGGTAGCCGCCGCGCTGGCGGGCTTGAGCGAATCGAGCAGGGCCGACAGCGAACCTTCGCCCAGCTGCCCGCGCAGTTTCATTTCCGCCTCGAGCGCGGCCAGTGCATCGGCATCGGCGAGGCGAACCTGCGCCAACTGCCGGTGCAGCCGGTCCAGGTCGGCGCCGTCCACGGCATGGCCGCGCGCCTTGACCAGGTCGGCCGCCAGCCCGTAACGGGCGCGCGCCTTGGCCAGGTCGGCGCGCTGCCCCAGCAGGCCGCTGGCGCGGGCGAGCACGTCGCTGGCGGACTGGTAGCGGCCTTTGCGGAAGGCCTCGCGCGCCTGGCCCAGGTAGGCGTCGGCGAGCAGTTGCGGGCCTTCGCTGCCCAAGAACGGATGCTGTGGTGCCAGCTTGCGGATGCGCGCCAGCGATTCCTGGGCCTTGTTGGTATCGCCCGCGGCGGCCGCGCGCTTGACCGATTCGATGCGAGCGGTGACCTCGGCCGCGGCGCTTTCCTGCGCCAGGCGTTCCTGTTGCTGCTGGTCCAGCGCGGCCAATTGGTCGTGACGGGCCTTCAGCGCCGCCGACTGCGGCGCCACGGTCATGCCGAAGTCGACCAGTGCCAGGTCCTGCGGCAGGTGCAGCGGGTCGGTCTGCTGCCCGGCCACGTCGGCGATGGCGGTGGCGAGCTGCTCGAGCAGCGCGGCGGTCGGTGGCGTGCCGTCGCCCTTGAGCGGCGCCACCGCGGCGGCGACCTGGCGCTGCCAATCGGCGCTGGCCTGCGGGTGGGCGATCAACGCGGCCAGCGCGGCACGCGCTTCCGGCAGGCTGGTTGCGGCACTGGCGACCGGCGCGGCGGTCACCGCCGTGCCGCCACCCATCGCCTCGAGTTGGGCCTGGCGGCGTTGCAGGCGCATCGAATCGGGGAACAGCGCGAGCGCCTGCTTCAGGTGTGCGGCTGCCAGCTCGGGCTGGTGCTGCGCCAGCTCGCCGCCGATGGCGATGTCGTACTTGAGCTCCAGCTCGGCGTTCTTCAGCAGGCTGCTGGTCGGGTCGATGTCGCGGATCTTCTCCAGCGTCTCGATCGCACTGCCGGGCTGGTCGGCGAAAATCGCGCCCTTCTCGACACGCTGGGAAAGCTGGGTGTCGAGGCTGTTGAGCAGTTCGTTCTTCTGCTGCTCCATCGCGCTGCGGCGGATGTCCAGTTCGGGCGAGTAGAGCTTGAGCTGGTCGCGCAACGCGAACAGCTGCTGCGCGCGCGCATAGTCGTAGCGGCCCTGCGCCGGATTCCAGTAGGCGTCCAGGCGGGTGAGCAGGAAGCGCTGGATCAGCTCGCCCTGGTCGAGCACGATGCGTTTGCGTTCCTCTTCGCCCAGGGTGTCCAGCGCGGCCATCGCCTGCGCCTCGTCGGCATAGCGGTGCACGTCGTCCGGTGCGAAACCGGCGATTACTTGCGCCACCTTGCGCTGGTGCAGGTAGTGCGTGGCGCCCCAGCCGCCGGCGACCAGCACCACCAGAGCGCCGGCGCCCCACACCAGATAGGAGCCGATCCGTTCGCGCAGGCCGACCTCGCGCATGCCCTCGACGAACTCGCTGGCGGTGCGCAGGCGGTTTTCGCTGCGGAAGGCGACCGCGTCGCACAGGGTCTTGTACTGGCGCCGGGTGAGTCCGGGCACCGGCGGCGGCGTGCGCCCCTCGCGCATCGCCACCTCGGCGCTCACCTTGTCGAACGGGTGCTTGCCGGTGAGCAGCTCGAAGGCGACGCAGCCGAGCGCGTAGAGGTCGTCGCTGGGGGAAGGCTCGCCACCCTGGATCATCTCCAGGCTGGCGTAGGCCGGCGTCAGTGCGCCCAGCGTGCCGGCGTCGAACACGGTTTCCTCGCCGACCGCCTCGCCCAGGTGCTTGCCGGCGCGCGCAATGCCGAAGTCGAACACCTTCGGGCTGCCCTCGCGGGTGACCATCACGTTGCCGGGCTTGAAATCCGAGTGCACCACGCCGGCGGCATGCGCGCGCTTGAGCGCCCAGGCCATGCCTTCCAGCAGCGGGCGCGCCTTGGCCAGCGGCATGCCGTTGTAGGCGCGCTCGCGGATCAGTGTCTTCAGGTCCGATCCGTCGACGTATTCCATCGTCATGTAGACGATGGTGCGGTCCTTGTCGAAGTCGTAGACGCGCACGATGTTGTCGTGCGCCAGCGACTGCGAGCGGCGCGACTCGCGCTGCAGCGCGATCAGCGAATCGGGATGGCGGCGGAACTCGTCGTTGAGCACTTTCACTGCGACGTACGGGTCGCGGTCGCGTGCCTCGACCTTGCGTTCGTCGCGCGCCAGGAACACCACGCCCATGCCGCCGCGGCCGATCTCGCGCTCCAGCTGGAAGCGCCCCTTGAGCAACATGCCGACGTGGGCGTGGTCGCCCACTTCGGCGCCGGCGAGACGTTCCCAACTGGCGCTGTTGAAACTGCTGCTGGAACTGCCGCCGGTGGTGCCCTGCGTGCCGGTGATCTGGCCTTCATCCGTTCCGCGCCCGTGCGAGGCAGGTTTGACTACCGTGGCCTCATCGATTGGCGCAGCGGACGGACGCGAAGCCGGCATGACCACAGTGGCATCGGCATGCTCCTTGGCGGGCACCGCGACCCTGTCCGCCGCCGGGGCCACCACGGTAGCGTCGTCCTCGATGGCCGCCGCAGCAGTGGCCACGCGGACGGCCGGCGCCACGACCGTAGCGTCGTCGAACTCCGCGACGGGCTCGTCGTCGGTCGACTCCTCCGCCTGCGAGGCCATCAGCCGATCGAGCAGGACGCGCCCGATCTCCGCATCCAGTTCGCCTTCGTCGTGCAGGCGACGAACCAGCGCGAGTTCGTCGTGGTGGCGATCCTCCGGCACCGAACCGCGCCGGGCCAAGGCATCGAGCAGCATGGGGAACGGCAGGTGGCCATTGCGGAAGGCGGCGATCAGTTCGGCAAGGGTGTTCATGTGGAGCTCTTCGTCAGTGCTTCAGCCGCGTGGGTCACGGGCCAGAACGTCGCGGCGGCGGGCGTGCCGGGCCATGCCCGGATCAGCTGACCACCAGCATGGGTACTTCGTTGGTGCGCACCTGCCGGCCGTCCATGTAGAGCGCAGAGCGCATGGTGTAGCGGCCTTCCTGGATACCCTTGGGCAGGTTGAAGTCGAAATTGGTCTCGTACTCGCCGGTGCCGTCGATGGCGGAGGCGTCCTTGGTGACGGTGGTCAGCTGCTTGCCTTCGGGCGAGAACAGGGTCAGCTGTTCCTTCAGCTGCGGCTTGCCCTCGTTCGTGCCTCGGATCAGCGTGACCCGCGATTGCATCGCCGCCTTGCTGCCGGATTTGACCGTCTGCCCCGGGATCAGCTCGCTCTGGTAGGCGCCGATCGTGTTGCTGGCCGGCAACGTCCCGCGCTCGCGTTCGTATTGCGCTTCCACCGCGCGCGCGTCCCTGACCTTGCGCGCGTGGTAGTTGTAGGCCATGCAGGCGAACGCGCCGATGCCGGCGCCGATCGCAGCGCCGGCCAGATGCCCCTTGCCCTTGCCGAACATCGACCCGGCCAGCGCGCCGATCGCGCCGCCCAGGGCCGGGTTGCACTCGTGTGACGGCTGGTCGATGACGGCCGCGCGGGCGTCGTTGCCCGGGGAAACGCCAAGCCCGCCCATCTGCGCGCAGCCGGTCAGTGCCAGCACGCAGGCTGCGCCCAGGAGACTGGCGCCACGGATTCCGTAGGTGTGCATGATCGTCCCCCCTCAGTTGATCGAGATGCTGTTCATGGCTTGCTGCTGTGCCTGCTGCGCACGCCGCAGGAGCCGTTTGGCCGCCGGATCGCCCGGATTCACCTGCAACGCCGCACGGGCGTTGGCGATGGCCGCCGAATATTTTTGCTGGCCGAAGTTGCGCTCGCCTTCGCGCAGAAGCCCGACCGCGACCGCCTGCATGCGCGATGCGGCGTTGTCTGCCGGAGGCTGTTCGGTCGGCCCGCGCGCCTGTGTGGGCGGCGCCGCCGGCGCCGAAGCAACCGCCACGGCGTCGGGCGCGCTGCGCGCCGCCGCCGGTTGCGGTGGTGGGGCTGCGGCCTTGGCGATCGTGGGGTGGTCCAGCTCGCGTTTTTCCTTCTCCACGGCGATGCGCCTGAGGTCCAGCCGCGGCAGGAACAGGTGCAGCTGCGCAGGCAGCGCAAACACCCGCTGTGCCGCGGCGTAATCGCGCCGGCCTGCGGCGGGATGCCAGTAGTCATCGACCCGGTCGAGCAGGAATTGCTGGACCGCCTCGCCCTGGTCGAGCATCAACTGCTTGCGCTCGTTGTCGCCCAGGCGGCCCAGCGCCGCGGCGGCTTCGGCTTCGTCAGCGAAGCGCAGCGGGCTGTCCGGCTGGAAGCGGACAGCGACCTCGGCGACGTGCCGCGCGCGCCATTGGCCCATGCCGAACCAGCCGGCCGCCAGCAGTACCAGCAGGCCGGCCAGCGCGTAGCCCAGCGGACGCCCGAAGCGCTCGCCCGCGCCGATCTCGCGCAGGCCTTCGACGAGCTGTTCCGCGCTATTCAGGCGCTTGTCCGCGGTGAACGCCACGGCATCGCAGAGCGTCCGGTACTGTCGCGCGGTGAGGCCCCGCACGACCGGCGGCCGGCGCCGTTCACGCAACGCGACTTCGGCGCTGACGCGATCGAAGGGATGCTTGCCGGTGAGCAGCTCGAAGGCGACGCAGCCCAGCGCGTAGATGTCGTCGGCCGGCTGCGGCGGCTTGCCTTCGATCATCTCCAGGCTGGCATAGGCCGGCGTCAGCGCGCCGAGCTTGCCGGCGTCGAACACGGTCTGGTCCTCGGCGGTGTCGCCCGGTTGCTTGCCTGCACGGGCGATGCCGAAGTCGAACACCTTCGGCACGTCCGCGGCCGTGACCATCACGTTGCCCGGCTTGAAATCCGAGTGCACCACGCCGGCGTCGTGCGCGCGCTTGAGCGCCCGCGCCATGCCCTCGATCAGCGGTCGCGCCTGTGCCAGCGGCATGCCCCCGGGGGCACGCTCGCGGATCAGTGTCTTGAGGTCGGAGCCGTCGACGTACTCCATCGTCATGAAGACGATGGTGCGATCCTTGTCGAAATCGTAGACGCGCACGATGTTGTCGTGCGCCAGCGACTGCGAGCGGCGCGACTCGCGCTGCAGCGCGATCAGCGAATCGGGATGGCGGCGGAACTCGTCGTTGAGCACTTTCACTGCGACATACGGGTCGCGGTCGCGTGCCTCGACCTTGCGTTCGTCGCGCGCCAGGAACACCACGCCCATGCCGCCGCGGCCGATCTCGCGCTCCAGTTGGAAGCGCCCCTTGAGCAACATGCCGACCGTCGCCTGGCCGCCGACCTCGGCATCGGCGATGCGTTGCCAGTCGGACGCATCGACGCCAGCGGTGCCACCGGTCGTCTGCGCGGCTGCCAGCGATGGAGGGCTCGTGCCGGTATGGGTTGCGCCTTGCGCCGTGGAAGCCAGCTTGACCACGGTCGCCTGGTCGGCCGGCGGCGGAACCGGTTCGGCTTGCGTGGCCGGCATCACGCAAGTGGCCCGGTCGTCGCCGCCGATCGCCGGCGCGGGACGCGCCGGATTGACCACGGTGGCCATATCGTCGGCGTTGGCCTGCAGTGCCTCGAGGCGTTCGCCGACCAGCTGCGCCACGCTCGCTTCGAGCTTGCCCTCCTGTTGCATCCGCGCCAGCCACGCGAGCTCGGCCGCATGCTGATCCGCCGGTACCGCACCGCGCGTGGCCAGCGCATCGACCAGCAATGCGGGCAGCGTGAGCGTGCCCGTCTTGTAAGCATCGATGAGTGCGCTGAGGGAGGCCGTGTCCATCGCTGCCTTCAGTCCTGCAACCGCACGATCACGGCCGATACGTTGTCGCGCGCGGCACGGCCCAGGGCCATGGCGAACAGCCCTTGCAGCAGTTCGCCCGGCGCCTGCAGGCGCGCGCACTGGGCGTCGATTTCCTCGTCGGTCATTTCCTTATTGATGCCGTCCGAGCACAGCACGAATTGCATGCCCGGGCGGTTGCCGGCGACGACCCAGTCGACGAACAGCCGTTCCTCCGCGCCGATCGCGCGGGTCAGTACGCCCGCGCCCGGCTGCGGCCGCGCGGGCGCGGCGCCACCGGCGAACTGGGTGACCTCGTCCTTGACTCCGTGCACGTGGTCGCGGGTGAGCTGGCGCAGCCGGCCGTCCTCGAAGCAATAGGCGCGGCTGTCGCCGACCCAGCCGCACAGCATGAAATCCGGATCGTGCACCAGCAGCACCACGGTCGAGCCGATCAGGTCGACGCCCCGTACCACGGCCACCTGGCGCAGCTCGGCGTTGACCTGGGCCAGCGTGTCCTCGATCGACTCGATGAAATCGAACACGTCGCCCGTGCGCGGCAGCGACCCCAGCCGCTCGACGATCAACCCGCTGGCGTAATCGCCGGCCGAATGGCCGCCGAGGCCATCGGCGACAACCCACAGGCCGACATCCTCGCGCACCAGGATCGCGTCCTCGTTGTGGCGGCGGACCTTGCCGGTGTCGGTATGCCCTGCAGACAGGTAACGCACGGTCATGGCTGCACCTCGATCACGGCGAGCGGCCAGGGCCGCGAGTGAGTGGGACCCAGCGCCTGGGCCAGGCGGGCCTGCGCGTCTGCGGCCGAAGTTGCAGCGAGCGCCTGGCTCAAGGTCGCAAGCGAAAGCTGGATGTGCGCCGCGCCGGCCAGCAGCGCCAGGCGATCGCCGGGGCGCAGCTCGCAGGTAACCTGCTCGCACGCCGGCGCGCCGTCTGCACCCAGGCCGGGGGCGGGCGAGGCATCGCCGCCGCCGAACAGCAGGTCGTCCAGTTCACCGCCGCCGGGCAACGGCGGCTGCGCCGGTGCGTTGGCGAACAACGGGCGCAGGCGGCCGCCCCGCCAGTGCCAGGCACCGGCCGTGCCGATGCGCAGCAACCCTGCCTGGCTGCCGGCCACGCGCGCGGCCACCACCGCGCCATCCTCCCGCATGCCGGTATGGCGCAGGTGTGGATGCAGGGCTATCAGCCGGGCACGCAGGGCCTGCGTGCCCGGGGCCGGTTCGTCCGCGGCGGCCAGTTCGGTGGCGACGCTGGCGATGGCCGCCGCTGCGCGGCGGCGTGGATCGGGCGCGCCGTTGTCGGTCGCCACCAGGGTCAGCGCGCAGGCCGGATGGCGGACCACCGCCGTACCTGGCGCGGTCTGCACCGACAGCTCGGCCGGCGGCGTCCCGACCGGGAGCGGCGGGATCGCCGCGACCTCGTTGGTGTGACGGAACGACCCCGGCACGGTGATGTCGTCGTCGGGTGCGTCGCGCGGCGATGCGGCTGGCGCGCTGACCAGGGGCGATGGCTCGCCGGCGGCGAACGGCACGCCCGCTGGCGTCTGCCATGCGCTGGCGCACGCGGCATCGAGGAAGCCCGCATAGGCCTCCGGCGCGGGCAGGCCACGGGTAGCCAGGATGCCGGGCGGCACGCGCCCGGCGCCTTCGCTCCACCACAGGCACCAGGGTCCGCCCTGGCCGGTTAGGCGTTGCCACAGAGCGGCCAGTGCCACCGTGTCGATCGCGCGCGCCGGCAGGGGCAGGCGCCAGTGACTGGCGCGGCTGAAATCCAGGCCGGCCGACGGGTCGGCGGGCATCAGCGCCAGCATGCCCGGATCCGGCAGCGCCGCGACGAGCGCGTCGTAGCCTTCCGCGTCGACCGGCGCGCCACGCTGGCCCTCGGTGTGCACGCGCGCCAGCGCGTCGAACCAGCCGGCGCCGTCGCGCAGCAGCGGCACCACCTGCGTGGCCGCCAGCGGCGCGGCCAGCACCATCGGGAAGCTGCGGCCCACGCGATCCTCGGCCGGCCCGAACACGCCGGCCCAGGCGCCCTCGCCACACACCTGCGGCGCCAGCACGAAGCGCCAGGAAGGGCTGGTCCGGTAGGCCTGTGCCCAGTCCCCGTCCAATGCCTCGCGGCTGGCGTGGACCGCCTGTTCGAAGTGCGGATCCCAGCGTTCGACGAAGCTGGCGGGCAGCCGCCGCTGCACGAAATCTCCTGCCCCCGGCAGCTTGCCGAAGAACCCCACGTTGCCGGTACCGCAGCCCCCTGCTGGTCCGGACATGGCTATCCCCCGCACCTGAAGCGTTGCACCTGCGTGTTGAGGAACGGATTCTTCAGGTTGCTGGCCTGCACCACCAGTTGCACCGCCTGGCCGCCGAAGTCGAAATGCGCCTGGTAGCGCAGGTCGGACTGCCGGGCCAGGTGCGCCGCCTGCAGCGCATGGAAGAACGCCCAGTCGCCCTGGTAGTCGTAGCTGCTGAGCAGGTTGCCGGCCGTGTCCCAGGCCGCGACCTTGACCTGTCCCGGGGTCGGCCCCGGCCACTTCATCGCCATGCTGGTGTTGTTGCCGGGCTTGTAGTCGAAGGTCTGGCCGTCGACGGCGATGGAGAAACGGCCGATGCCCGGCGCCAGCACTGGCGCCACCAGGGTGAAGCCGACTTCCGGCACGGCGCTGCCGTTGCGGAAGTACATCTGCTTGATGCTGTCGGCCAGTTGCATCTGCGCCAGCATCGAGGCCGAGCCGCTCACCGCGCCCGGCCCGCTCTTCCACCGCCAGGTGCGGCCGCTGGTATCGACCAGCTTGGCCAGCGTCTGCCTGAAGAAGCCGTCGTAGCGACCGCCGTAGCCGAACAGCTCGGCGAAATTCTGCACCGGAATGTCGTTGCGGCTGGTCGGCGAGAACGGAAAGCGGCCTTGGGTGAAAGCGGCGCAATCCTGCGCGGCGGCCTGCTGGAACTGCTCGCCGAGCGCGCCCTTGGTGCCGCTGGCGACCAGCGCCTGACTCTTGCCGGTGAGTGAGGCGACCCATCCGGAGACCGGCGGCGGCAACTGCGCGGCCGCCTGCTGCGCCATCAGCAACTGCGGATTGGGCTGGCCGGCCGCATCGCTGAAGTCGGTCATGGTGAGCAGGGTCTTGCTCAATTGATCCAGCACGGTGAGCGTCTGGTCGATCGGCGCCGCGCCTGGCGCGCCTTCGCTGAGCTTGTTGAGGGTGTCGAAATGCGCGCTGATCGCACTGCCGGGCGGCGCCTCCTCCGCGCCGGCACCACCACCGGCCTTGGCCAGCGCGCGGCCGAGCGCGTTCTGGGTGGCCTTCTTGGCCGCCGCGTTTTTGGCCGCGGCGAGCGCCTTGTCTCCCGCGTCCGGCGTGGGCGCGCGCAGCATGTCGCTGGTGTTGGCGCCCACCACCTGGAGCAGCGACTTCAGCGGTGAGCTCGGACCGGAAAGCTTGGCGGCGATGGTGCTGGCGTCCTGGATGCTGCCGATCGGCTGCAGTTGCAGGTCGGCCAGCAGGTCGTCCCAGGCCTTGATGTAGTCGGTCTCGTAGAGCGCCAGCACCTGCCGCGAGAGACGCGCCTGTGCGATAGCGTCGATCGGCTCGGCGCCGAACACCCAGTCGTCCTGCGCGAACTGCCTGACCGCCTCGTCGATACCCTTGTCCGCCTCGATCGCGAACACCGGCTGGGTGAACACGGCCGGCAGGGGTTCGGACAGCGGCTTGCCGCTCTTGCGGCGGAACACGTTGCCGAGCAGGCCCAGTTCCTTGTCCAGTTGCAGCGGCTTGCCGGCGTTCTCGGCGGAGAGCTTCATGCTGCCGTAGACCAGGGTGGACAGGTCGGCGGTGCGCAGCGTGGTACGCGCCTGCTCCACCAGGGCGCCGTCCAGGGTAAGCGCACGCAGTTGGGCCGGGTCGTCCACCAGCGCCTGGAAGTGCCGGGCCAGCGCCTGCTGCAGCACCGGTTCGTCGGGGAACACCTTGCGCCATTCCAGGTTGGTCAGCGCGACCAGTTCGTCGGCGTCCAGATGCCTGGGCTGGCCCAGCATCAGGTAGCCCTTGAGGTAGTAGTAAAGCGCCTGCGGATCGCTCGCGCTGGCGGCCAGGCCGCCGCGGAACTGCGCGCCCACGCCGGGCAGCAGCAGCGCGTTGAGTTCACGCAGGTAGGCCGCGTGGAGGTCTTCGCCGACCGCCCTGCCCTGGTACAGGCCCAGCCGCATCGACAGCGGCGCGCCGCCTTCGGGTGTGGCGGTCTGCTTCACCGCCGAGAGTGCCTCGAGGCGGTCGAGCACCTTGGCGAAGTATTCCTTCGGGGTCGCGCTGGCTTCCAGGTCGATGCCGGCGGGATAGCCCTTCAGCGCGCCCTGCACCTGGCCCAGGTAGGCACGGTTGCGCGCGTAGCTGGTGGCGAAGCCGAAGCACAGCAGCACGGTCAGCAACGCCATGCCGGCATAGGCGGCCAGTTGCATGGCCACCTTGCGGCGCTCGATCGCCGGGTTGGTGCCGGCCAGGCCCGATTCGCGGAACAGCACGTCCTTGAGCAGCCGCTCGACGAAGAAGGTGCGCCGCTGCGCACCGGGCGCGTGCACGCGCGCGACGTCCAGCCCGAAGGTGCGCGCCACCGCGCCCATCATGCGGTCGATCGGCGTGCCTTCCTGCGTGCCGGAGGTCAAGTAGACGCCACGCAGCAATGGCGGCGTGCCATAGGCGTGGCTGGCGAACACGCCCTCGACGAACTGCCGCGCGGTTTCGCCCAGCGCCGCCAGTTGCTGCGGGAAGGACAGCACCGCGGCGCGGCGGCCGCGATCGCGCTCGGCGTGCAGGCGGTCGAGCGTGCGCGTGTTGAGGCGGTCCAGCAGCAGCCGGTATTCATCGGCGAAGGCCTTGGCGGCGCTGCCATCCATGGTCTTGCCCACCGGGAACGAGACGCCCCAAACCTGGCTGCGCAGCTCGGGGTTGAGATCGTCGAAGAACTCGCCGAAGCCGGCCACCAGGTCGCATTTGGTCAGCACCAGATACACCGGCACGCCGATCTTCAGGTGTTCGGACAGCTCGTCCAGGCGCCGGCGGATGGCGCGCGCATGTTCCTGCCGTCCGGCCTCGTCCAGCACCATCAAGTCGGACAGGCTCATCGCCACGATCACGCCGTTGATCGGCCGGCGCTTGCGGTAGCGGCGCAGCAGCTTGAGGAACTCGCCCCAGGCGGTCGAATCGGCGGCGCGGTCCGAATCCTGCGTGGTGTAGCGTCCGGCGGTGTCGAGGAACACCGCCTCGTCGGTGAACCACCAGTCGCAATTGCGGGTGCCGCCCACGCCGCGCAGCGCTTCCTTGCCGAAGCGTTCGGACAGCGGAAAGTTGAGCCCCGAGTTCTGCAGCAGCGTGCTCTTGCCCGAGCCCGGCGGGCCGATCACCACGTACCACGGCAGTGCATAGAGATTGCCGCGGCGGCGCTTGCGCAACGTCTCGACCGCTTCGGCGAAACGGCCCTGCAACTGCGAACGCTCGGCCGCGCTGCGGTTGTCGTCATTCCCGGCAGGCGCCGCGGCGCCCTGCCCGGCCAGCTCGCCGGACATCTTGCTGGCCTTGCCGCGCGCGCGCAGTTGCTGCACCTGCAGCCACGCGCCCCAAGCCAGTACGAACAGCATGATCAGCAACAACCGCGCGACCGGGCTGGCCAGCGGTTGAGCATCGCCGATGCCCAGGTAGGGTCCGCCCAGCCACACCAGCACCGACAGCAGCGCGATGCCGACCAGCGTGACGAACCAGGCGGATTTGAACAGGCTCAGCAACTTCGCCACGGCGTCAGGCCTCCGGAATGAACTTGATTTCGACGCGGCGGTTGCGCGTGCGGTTTTCCGGCAGGTCCGGCGGCAGCGCGATCGGCTGCGAGGCGCCGGCGCCGGTCGATTCGATGCGGCCGGCGTTGTCCAGGCCCTGCGTGAGGATCTGCCTGACCGACTCGGCGCGCGCCGCGGACAGCGCGAAGTTGTCCTTGAACTTCAGCGAGTGGATCGGCTGGTCGTCGGTGTGGCCGATCACGATCACGCGGCCCGGCACCTGATTGAGCGCGGCAGTGATCTTGTGCAGCAGCGGCAACTGGCGCTCGTTCACCTCGACGCCGCCGGAGGCGAACATGGCGTTGCCGGAAAGACGCAACAGCGCCTGGCCGTCGGGTTGCTCGTCGATGGCCAGCAGGCCGGCCTGCTCTTCCGGGGCCAGCAATTGCTTGAGCCGCTTGCGCGCCGGTGGCGGGCGGTTGCTGGTGTCCGGCGGCACCGCGCTTTCCAGGCCGACGCGCGCGACTTGCGCGCTGATCGGCGCGGAGGCGTCGTTGAGCCGGGTGTAGAAGAACAGGAATGCGCCCAGCAGCACGCAGGCGGCGGCCGTGGCGATCACCCACAGCGGCACGTAGCGCACCAGCGGATTGCGACGGTCTTCCACGCCGCGCCAGTGTGGCGCCAGTTCCTGCGCCGCCGGCGCGCGCTGCTCCTTGATGCGCCGGTACAGGTCTTCCTGGATGTCCGCCAGCCTGGCGCGGCCACCGGCCTCGATCTGGTAGCGCCCGCCGAAGCCCAGCGCCAGGCACAGGTACATCAGCTCGATCAGGTCGATGTGTTTGGAGAAATCCGCGCACAACCGCTCGAGGATCTGGAAGAACTTGGCGCCGCCGTAAGACTCGCTGTGGAAGGCCACCAGCAGAGTCTGCTGTGCCCAGCCGCTGTGCTCGCCCCACGGCGCGTTGAGCACCGATTCGTCAAGCATCGCGCACAGCACGTAGCGCGCCGCCAGCACGGTCTGCTGTGGCAGGTTGGCCGCCTGCGCGCGGGTTTCGAAGCGGCGCACCTGGGTCACCGCCTGCTCGCGCAGGCGGGTGGCATCCGGTGCGGTGGCGCTGTGGCGTACCTGCACGGCGAGCAGAAGCAAGGGGCTGGCCGCCTGCACCAGCGGATTCATGCCGCCGCCGAGGAAGCCGCTGATGTCCTCATCGGTGACGGGCCTCGCGCCCGCCTGCGGCGGCGCGTAGGCCGCCGCAGGCGGTGCCGCGACCGGCGCCGGTGCGGCTGGTGCCGGCGTGCCGCGCGGGCGCACCACGGTGGCGTCGCGCATGTCGTCGTCAAAGGGGCCGTTGGTCATGACGTCAACTCCGGATGGCCCACAGTTGCAGGTCGAGCCCGGCGAATTCACTGCCGAAGTGGAAGGCGATGCCGCCGGAGGTCTTCAGCTCACGCCACATCGGCGCGTGCTTGTCGAACTCGAAATACAGGTAGCCCGCGTTGTAGGGGATCTGCCGCGGCGCCACCGGCATTGGCTGCACCGGTATGCCCGGCAGTTGCAGGTTGACCAGGTCGCGGATCTTCTCGGTCGGGCCGATCTTGGCGTGCGCGGGCAACTGCCGGCGCAGCTCCTCGGACTTCATGTCCGCCTTGGCCGACAGCACGAAGGCGGCGGTGTCGAGCAGGGTCATGTCTGGCACCATCGCCACCCACACGCCGTACTTGCGCTGCTGCAGCGGGATCGGCGTGGCGGTCTGCTCCATCACGGCGCTGAGCGCGTTGCGCAGGGCCACGATCACCGGCTCGAAGCTCTCGCGCAGCAGCTCGTGACGGTACGGCGGAAACATCGGCGGGCGCTTGCCCGGCGCGGTGAAGGTGGTCAGCTCGCCGGCCATCGCCACCAGCGTGCGGTAGAAGGCCTCGGGGTGTTCCAGCGGTGCCTCGGCCAGGTGCGCGACCAGCGGCTGGCAACGGTTGACCACCTGCAGCATCAGGAAATCGGCGATCTCCGCGGCGCCGCCACGGTCGGTCAGCGCCACCCGGCTGGCCAGCGCCTCGCCGCGCTGGTGCAACAGGCCGAGCAATTCGGTGAGGAAGGTCGTCAGCCGCGGCACCGCCTGGCAGCTCAGCGCAGTGGGCATGAACGCCTCGTCCAGCATCACGCGGCGATCGGCGCGGCATTCGACGATGCGCGCCACCGGGATCTGTGCCAGGCCTTCCATCGGCTGCGACTGCGGCAGCAGGCGGCAGCTCATGCCGCCGACCTCCAGCGGCGTGAGGCCCTCCACGCTGCCGGAGCTGTCGCGCACCTCGGTCTCGCGCACGCGATAGCGGAACAGCCGTTCGGCCGGCGCTTCGGGGCGGCCGCTGTCGGGCTGGGTGGGCGAGCGCAGCGGCAGCGTCAGGTAGACGGTCTGGTCGCGCCAGTTGGCATCGACTTCCAGCGCCGGCGGCAGCGGGTCGTCACCGGGCATGGAAAACGGCGTGCCGTCCGGGAAGATGCCGCGTGCGCGGCGGATGCCGAGCTTGCCGATCGCCAGCAGGTCCGGCTCCAGCTCCAGTTCCTGGAAGCCCCAGGCGTAGGGGCGCAGGGCACCGGCGCGCAGTTCGACGAAGCGCTCGAAGTAGCGCTCCTGCTGCTGCAGGTGTTGCGGCCGCAGGAACAGACCTTCGCTCCAAACCACTTTGTTGTTCTGCGTCATGACCTGTCTGCTCGTTGGTTGCTCTTGGGCTTCTTGCTGCAGGAGCGCCCTTGGGCGCGACCGCGGACCACCGGTCGCGGCCAAGGGCGCTCCTGCAATGGACGGCTGCCGGAAGCCCGGTGGCCCTTCTTCTAGTGCGTGTTTTTCAAGTGAAAAACGCCATGCACCTTCACCGCTGCCTCGCCCGCGCCGACTTCAGCCGCGCCAACTGCTCCTCGTAGGCGCGCGCGAACTCGTCGCCGAACAGGCGGCGGAAGCATTCGTCCGGATCCTTCGCCAGCCCCTCGAAGTTCTCGCGGTAGCGCTCCCAGTAGCGGCCCTTGCCGCCGAAGGCCGAGCGCTTGCCGCCATCGACTTCCTGCTCGTAGCGGTCGGGATTGAAATGCGCCAGCACCGCCTCGAAGCCCGCGCGCACGCCGGCGAGCATCGCCATCTGGTGGCAGCGGATGTCGTCGAAGGCGTCCTGGAAGGCGTCGGTGCCCGAAAGGAAGGCGCCGTTGGCCGGTGCGAGCAGCTTCTGCAGCGCCTCGTCGGCGGTCGGGGCGAACTTGAGCGGGTTGTTTTCCGAGCGCTGGATCAGCGTCACTGGCAGGCGGAAGGTGTTCTTGATCTCGGCGCGCGCGCGCAGCACGTCCATCACGCCGTCGACGACGATGCGGAAGATCGTATCCAGCTCCGGCGGCAGGCCGGCGGCGGGCGCCGCGGGTGCCACCGCCACCGGCGCGACAGGGGTGACCGGTGCGGCGGCGGGCGGCATCACGGGCGCGGGCGGCGGCGGGGGCGGCGCCTTGGGCGCGAAGTCGCCCATGGTCAGGTCCCAGTTCTCCGGCAACGCCTCGCGCTGGCCGGCGACCGCCGGCGGATGGAAATGGTCGGCCATGCCGCTGGAGTGGTTCCAGCTCTCGGCCGGCGCCGGTGCATGCGCGGGCGCGGCGGCAAAGGGCTCGTCCAGGAACGCCAGCGGATCGAGCGCGCCGGCCGCGGCGCCGGCGCCGGGAATCAGCGGCTCGTCCGGACCACCGCGCACGGGCAGCGGCTCGCCGAAGGGATCATCGCCGAGCATGTCGCCCAGGAAGTCCCCGCCCGGCAAGGGCGCCGCGGCGGACATCGGCGCCACGGCCGCCAGCGGAGGCGAAGCCGCCGGCTGCACCACGGTCGCGTTGTCCGCCTGCAGCCGCACGCCGACCTCGAAGGTGTCGATCTGCAGGCGGTCGCCGTCCTTCAGCGACGCCGGGTCGCCCTTCACCAGTGGCCGGCCGTTGAGCAACATGCCGTTGGTGCTGCGGTCTTCGATGAAATACATGCCGTTGAGGCAGCGCACCATCGCATGCACGCGGGAGATGCCGGCGGCCGAAAGCACCCAGTCGCAATCGTCGGCACGGCCGATGCTGCCGTCGCGAGCTTCGAAGGACTTCTGGGCGCGCGCGCCGAACTGCGCGGCCTGGGAACCGAGCACGGCGAGAACGAGTGTCTGGGGGTTGGCCACGCGCATCGTCTCCGTCAGTGGGCCGGGCTGCCGGCGCCGAGCAGGCTCATGGCGCTGGCCATGAACTCGGCGCGGCGCTCTTCGAAACGCCCGGTCTCCAGCCCGGCCATCAGGTTGACCGCGGCCACCACGGCACAGGCGGTGAGGTGTTCGGCCGGCGGCACCGCCGTTTCCTGGCTGGCCGGCGCCAGGCTGCCGCCGGACCAACCGGCCGAGGCGGCCAGCCACGCGCCGATCGTGCGGTAGCCGCCGGCGTTGGCGAATTCGAAGGCGGCACGCCGGTGCGCTTCGTCGGGCTCGCGCACCCACTGTTCGGCGAGCGCGGCGCCGGCCTTGTCTTCCATCGGCAGCGCCAGGTCACGCGCGCACTGGCAGGCCCAGGCCACGGCGTAGCGCTTGGGCAGCAAGCGCGCGAGCAGCTTGAGCGCATCCTGGGTTTCGCCTTCGGCGAGCAGCGCCTGCACCGCCTGCTGCGGGTTCATGTGCGATTCCAGCCGCGCGCGCGCGGGCGCGGCCAGTTCCATCTGCTCGGCTGCCTGTACGACTGGCGACATGGCTTTCCCCTTATCCGATCATCACGATGCCGCCGGACACCTGATTCATGCCGTCGCCCTTGAGCGTGAGCATGGGTGCCTTGACGGTGGCCATGGCACCGCCGGCCACCTCGAGCATGGCGTCGGAGTGCATCTTGAGGCTGGCGCCGGCGCCAAGGTCCATCTTCGCGCCCGCCTTGACGCCGACCTCGGCCTGGCCTTCGACCTTCACCGACACGCTGCCGGTGATCTTGATGTTGACGCCCTTGATCTCGATGTCGCCGGAGCTCTTGAGCACGATGCTGGAGGCGCCGGTGACGAGCTCGATCTCGGTGCCGGCCGAAAGCTTGAACTTCTTGCCGATGCCGGTGGTGCCGTTGTTGGTGACGTCCAGCTTGTCGTCGTTCTGCACGGTGACCTTGCGGTCATGCTTGATCGTCCCGGTCTGGTCGTTCTCCACGGTGAGCGTCTGGTCGTGCTTCACCGTCACCGTCTCGTCGTGGTCGATGGTGACCACGTGGTCGTTCTCGACCTCTTCGTGCATGTCCTTCTGCGCGTGGATGAAGAAGTCCTCCTGGCCCTTCTTGTCCTCGAAGCGCAGTTCGTTGAAGTCGGCAGCGCCGCCGAGCAGGCTGCGGCTCTTGACGCCGCTCTGCGTCTTGGTCGCCTGCAGGCCGTAGGGCGGCGTGTTGTCGCCGTTGTAGACGCTGCCGATGATCAGCGGGCGGTCCGGGTCGCCTTCGAGGAAGCTGACCACCACCTCCTGCCCCACGCGCGGCAGGCTGACCGCGCCCCAGCCCTTGCCGGCCCAGGTCGAGGCCACGCGCACCGGGCAGGAACTCCTGGCCCCGGGCTTGTCCGGCCTGTTCCAGTGGAACGTGACCTGCACGCGGCCGTGATCGTCGATCGCGATGTCCTCGTCGGTCTCGCTGCCGGTGACCACCGCGGTCTGCAGCCCCATCACCACCGGCTTGGCGGCGCTGGGCAGGCTGCGGAACGGTCGGTTGCTCTCGATCGCCTGGAAGTTGCAGCTGAAGGAAGGCGCGGCACCGGCGCCGCCGGAGGCATAGTCGCCGCCATGCAATTGCATGGCGGTGGCGATCACCAGGTATTCCCTGTTCTGGTCGCTGCGCGGATGGTCGCGCAGCGTGAACAGCCCGCCGATGGCGATGCCGCACGCGCTGGTGGCGCCATTGCAGTGCGAGCGCGACGCGCTGAGCGCTTCGGCGCGGATCTGCGCGTAGTGCTTCCCCACCGCGGGCTCCTGGTGTTCGCCGGGAAAGTCGAACAGCTCCGGGCCCTGCCCGCCATGCCCTTCGAAGCTGCCGTTGGCCAGCAGCGAGGTCTTGGGCTTGAGCGGGTCGTAGTCGATCAGCTGGTACTTGGTCGCGTCGCGTCCCCGCGCGGCGACCCATTCGGTGATGGTGGACTCCGGCCGCAGCACGCTGTCGCGGGTGGTCGAATACGGCACTTTGTCGAAATGCGGCGCCTTGGCGTGCGCGCCCACGCCGTCGGCCAGCACCATGGTGTGGGTGCCGCCCTTGTGGGTGAAGAAGTAATAGATGCCCTCCTGCTCCAGCAGCCGGCTGATGAAGTTCAGGCAGCTTTCGCGGTACTGCACGCAGTAGTCGCGCTTGGCATAGCTGGCGCTCAGGCTCAGCTGCAGGTCGGTGTAGCCGGCATCGGACAGCACCTGCTTGACGATCTCCGGCACCGACATCTGGGTGTAGATGCGGCAGTCGACCTTGTCCACCAGCAGCCACGGCCTGGGTACCAGGCGCACGTTGTAGTGCGCGTAGTGCAAGCCGTCGACGGTTTCGGCGCCGGTCTGCGCGGCCTCGCAGACGATGCCGTTGAACTCCCGTTCGAAGCCGTCCGCGGTGGCCAGCGTCACCGTCATCGGGCTGCCGAGCAGGCCGCTGAGGTCGATGGCGGCGTCGCGGGAGGCGAATTCCAGGTGATAGGAAAACATCCGGCCCAACTGCTCGTCGGTCGTCATGCCGGAGAACAGCAGCCCGTCGCACTTGGGCGAGCTCACGGTGATCAACTGGCTCATCGGGTGTATCTCCGCCCGTGGGTTACATCCGGAGGAAAGCTGCTATAAGAGCGGCGCACGACTGGCTGCCCGCCCACCGATGCACGGGCGGCGTGTTCCGATCCCGAAGGCGACACCGCGATGGCCCATTCCCGCATTTCCGACCCGCTGCTGGCCGAATCGGCATCCACCGGGCGCTTCAGCCTGCAGAGCCTGGTTCCATGGCTGACGCCGCCGGCGCAGGTGTGCCAGGCGGTCCATCCGCCGTTCCGGCTGCCCGGCACGCCGGACGCGCTCCGGCCGGATGTGTCATTCCTGTTTCGCATGTGCCTCAACCCCAGCATGGGACTCGACGGGAAAAGCTACGAGGCGGCCGCCACGCTGCTCGGCACCGACGCGGCGACGATCAGGGCGGTGGCCGAGGTGGAAACCTCCGGCAAGGCGTTCGACGATTCCGGGCGTCCGCGGATCCTGTTCGAACGCCACTACTTCCATCGCCTGACCCAGGGCCGGCACGACAAGCTGCATCCGGACATTTCCAGTGCGACGGCGGGCGGCTACGGCAAGTTTTCCGCGCAGTACCGGAAACTGGAGAAGGCCTACGGCCTGGACCCGGACGCGGCGCTGAAGTCGGCCTCGTGGGGCCGTTTCCAGATCATGGGCACGAACCACCAAAGCGCCGGCTTCGCCTCGGTGCAGTTGTTCGTGCTGGCGATGGCGCGCGCTGAGACCGAACACCTGAACGCGTTCGCCCGCTTCGTGATGGCCGACGAGGCCATGAACAAGGCGCTCAAAAAGCACCAATGGGCCGACTTCGCCAAGGCCTACAACGGCCCCGGCTACAAGAAGAACGACTACGACGGCAAGCTCGATCGGGCTTATCAAGCGCAGGCCTCCCGTCGATGACCCAGCCAGCAGGAACGGAGGCCTTCCGCATGCAACGCATCCTTGCCGTGGCCATGGCCGCGCTGTTCACCGGCTCCTGTGCCGGTCCGTCCGCCTCGTTTGCCAGCGGCCTGTGCCGCGCCGGCGAAACCACCTACTTCAGTTGCCCGACCGCGCGGCACAAGACCATCGCGCTGTGCGGCGGCCTGCCGGGCGCCCTGCAGTACCGCTACGGCACCGCGTCGAAGGTGGAGCTGGCCTATCCACAGGACGCGGCCGAGGGTCCGCAAAAACTCGGCTACGCACACTACGCGCGCTACCAGGCCGAACGCACCGAAGTGGGCTTCAGCCGCGCGGACGTGGATTACGCCGTGTTCGACTACACCGAACAGGGCCGGCGCAGCGCCGGGGTGCGGGTCGCTGGCGCCGACGGAGCCGAGCATGAAGTGATCTGCGCGGGCGCCATCGACGGCCGGCTGGAGCCGCTGGGCAAGGATCTGCGCTGCGATGCCGACAGTGCGCTCAACGGTGGCCAGTGTCCCTGAGCCGCGGATGGTATTGGCCCCCCGTGCGGGGCATCGGCAGATCACGCGGTTTCCCCCGCAACGGATGAGGGCACCCGCGCCAGCACGACCCAGCCAGGCACCGGCTGCCCGGCTTCGCGACGCAAGGCATCCGGGGTGATGCGCGGCAACTCGAAACCGGCGGCCGCGAGCACGCGTTCGACGTAGCGGCGGGTGTGCCGGTAACGGCCGCTGGGCGTCAGCTCGGCGCGGTCGGCGTCCTCGTCCATCGCCTCCAGCGTGAAGGCGATCCAGCCGCCGGGCCGCAAGGCGGCGCGGGCCGCGGCGAGTGCTTCCTGCAAGTCGCCGAAATAGACCAGCGTGTCGGCCGAGAGCACCACGTCCCAGGCAGCGGGATGGCCCTGCAGGTAGGCGGTGAGTTCGGCCACGTCCAGCGTGTCGTAACCGCCGCGGACGCGTGCCTTGTCCACCATGCCGCCAGACAGGTCCACGCCTGCCAGGTGGCGCGCATACGGGCGCACCAGTGGCGCGCACAGGCCGGTGCCGCAACCGGCGTCGAGCATGTCGAGCGCGCTCGCGGGGGCGCCCAGCACCGCGCCGAGGGCGTCGGCCAGTACCTGCGGGGCGCGGTAGTCGAGGTTTTTCAGCAGTTGCTCGTCGAAGCTGTCGGCGAAGCCGTCGAACAGCTCGCGCACGTAGGCATCGTCCGCGCGCGGCGGTGCCTCGGCGCCGCCGCAGGCGGCCAGCATGTGGCGCGGCACCGGGTTGTCCGGCTCGCGCGCCAGCCAGTCGCGGTACACCTGGCGCGCCTCGTCGCGGCGCTGCAGCGCGTACAGCGTCACGCCCAGCGCTTCGAGTGCCCGCAGGCCGCGCTCGTCCAGTTCGAAGGAGCGGCGGAAGCATGCGGCGGCCTGTTCCAGATGCTCCATGTGCTGCGCGTGGTTGCGCAGGAACAGGCCCATCAGGTAGTGGCCGCGCGCATCGTCGCCCGCCTGCTGCAGCAGGGCGCCATAGGCCTCGAAGGCCTCGTCCAGCCGCTCCTGCACCTCCAGCACCACCGCCAGGTTGCCCAGCGCGTTGTGGTGCCCGGGGCTGCATTCGAGTGCGCGCCGGTAGCAGGCTTCGGCCTCGACGGGCCGTCCGCATTCCTTGTGGATGTTGCCGAGGTTGTTGTGGGCATCCGGGTGGCGGGGCGTGATCTCCAGCGCCGCGCGGACCAGCTCCACGCCCTCGTCGCTGCGCCCGCGCTGGTGGCACAGCACGCCGAGGTAGTGCAAGGCATCGGGCTGGGCCGAATGCCATTGCAATACCTGGCGGTACAGGCGCTCGGCTACATCGAGCCGGTCGGACTGGTGCGCCCGCAGGGCCCGCTGCAGGGTGGCACGATGGTCCCGCGCCGCCATGCCGGCGCCCGGCCGGACGTAGACGTGGTTCGCGTTCGGCTGCACGCGTGGCCTCCCGCGGCTCATCGGGAAAGCCGCCCGGCGATGGCGCCTTGCCGGGCGCGCGGCGGCGCGAGCTGGACCTCGCCCGGCCGGCTCGCCAGGCGATCCCGGTGGCTGCTGTCGGCGGCTTCAGCCGTCTGGATGGGTGAGAGTCGAGTTGCCATGCCTTGCTCGTCCTGGGCGCGTTTGACCGTCCGCATGCGTCACGCGGTCCTGCCGATGCCGTAATGCCTTCCTTCGAAGCCGTGCGTGCGATCGAGCTCGCAGACCAGTTCGATCGGGCGGCCGTCGAGCTCCGCGCGGTCTTCGCAGGACGATTTGCCGTGGCGCCAGGCGAGGTATTCGACGCCCTGGTAGTGGATGGCGATGGTCTGCAGCATCGTCGGCTGGGCCGGGATCATCCGGCGAAGTCCGGCGCTGCGTTCGATGGCCGGCAAGCGGAAAGCGCCCTGGCCGTCGGTGGTCGTGCGCTGCGAGATCGCGCTCTCGTCGTCCGACCACACCACCTTCTGCACGAGCTCGGCCCCCTGCACCGGCTTGCCGCGCTGCACCACCTTGCCGCGGACGTCGGAAAAAAGGACCAGGCGATCGAACAAACCCATGGCATGACTCTCCGGCAATCGGGAACACCACAGTGCCGCCCCCGGGGGCAGCGCCGCCACCGCGCGCGGCGTCGATCGCAGTCCTGGCACGGAGGCGAGGGCCATCAGCCGATCAACACGGTGAAGCAGCCCAGCACGATGGCGCCGCCGTGCGCGCAGCTGTCGCCCAGGCGCGCCGCCGGCTGGCCGCCGATCAACACCTTGGGCGACCCGGCCAGGATGGAGTCCGGCGGGCCCACGCAGGTCGCCATGTCGCCCATGCGGGCCGCCGGCAGGCCGCCGATCAGCACCTTGGGCGCGCCGGGTGCGGTGATCGGGCCGCCCACGTGCGGCACCACGCCGGTGACCATGGGGCAGACGTGCATGTCGGTGAGGCGGGCGGCGGGCTGCATGCGGATTCCTCGCTGGACGTCGTTCGACCCGGGGTGCGACCACGCGTGCCGCGCCGCTCCGCCAACGGCGGCCGTCGGCAGAGCCTGGCCACCCGGGAACGGCGTCCAGCCTGGATTTCGCACCGCCCCTGGAACCCGGCGATTGCCCCTGGTGGTGGCAACGCCGGCCGGGCCGGCCAGCGTTGCCTATAGGTGAATCCGTAAAAGCCGGGCAAATCTGGTCACGCGCCTTTCACGTTTGTCCTTGCTCCGACCGGATGCCTCTGGCGCCGTATCCGGCCGCGGCGTTTCGCGGTATCGACGGCCACAGGATGCGTGCCGGACGCACTCCCTTCCCGCAAACCGGTGCGCCCGGCCCGATCAGGCGATCCCGACCTTTTTGAGCGCCTTGTGCTTGACCCCGGCGAAGAAGCTTTTCTTCGTGTGGGTGCCCTTGTTGCTGCTGAGCCCGTCCAGTTGCAGGCGGGAGCCCTGGATGTTCTTGCTGGCGATCTTGAGCATCGGATCCATCTGCTTTTTCTTCATCTGTTCCACGCGGTCCATCCAGCCCGGCATGCCGATGTCCGCCACGAACATGTTCGCCACCGACGAGGTGTCCGCGCAGGTCAGCAGGTAACAGCCCAGCACCGGGCATTCGTTGAACACGGTCAGGTCCAGCGTGTTGGGCGTGGCCAGCCGGCGATTGCCGGCGCGCAGGTCCTTGATATCCAAGCCCAGCGAGAACAGTTGCAGCCCAAGGCTCGCCAACGCATTGGCGGCGCCGATGCCGGCCGTGGTGGCGGTGCCCAGGTCGGCGAACAGGCCGGCGATCTTGGCGCCGGTGGCCACGCTGTGCTGGCCGAGCTGGACCGAATGCCTGGCCAGGTCGCGCTTGATGATCGCCTGGATAGCCTCGGCCGCGGCATAGGGGTCACCGGGCCGGAAACCCTGCTTGTAATCGGAGCTCTTGTAGAGGTTGTAGCCGTCCTGGGCCACGGTCTTGCCCGCCTTGGCCAGCTTCACGCCGCTGGTGACCACGCCCAGCACCGGGGTGATTTCCGCCACCAGGTTGGCCAACACCTCGCCGGATACCGCTTCGATGATGTCCTCGATGCCGTTCACGTCGGCGCACTGCACCATGAAGTCGCTCACCGCCTCCTTCATGCCCGGCAGGCTGACCACCTTGCTCGTGTTCTTGCCGCCCTTGACCAGCTTTTCGGTGGAACTCTTGATCTTCTTGCCGCTGGTGAGCAACTGCTTGGCCGAAGTCAGGCGGCTGGCCATGCCGAACTTCAACTGGGTGCCGGCAAACATGTTGACCAGCAATGTGCGGCGCGCCTTGGCCAGTTCGCCCAGCGCCATGAACTCCTCACGACTCAACGCTGCATTTGGCATGGATGGTTTCCCCTTTCGTAGTGAATTTTCCGGTCGCGCGGAACGATGATGCGGTCTGCGCTGGCATCGCCCGAGGGCGGTTACGCCGGCCTGCGGTTGATCACTGGCCGGCCTGGATCCTGCGGTAGCGGCGGCGCCCCGGTTTCGGGCGATCGGGCAACCTGCACCGACGAGCGGACGGCCCGATCCAGCACGAACCGGCGACCGTGCCCGTCGTGAAGCTATCTTTTTTCCCAGGTCGCGCCGGCAGGCAACTTGAAATCCTTCAGCGCGGCCGCTTGCGCCGCACTCTTGCGCGCCGCCTCGCTCGCGTCGCGCGCTGCCGCCTCCTTGCGCAGCGATGCCAGGAACGACTCCTCGACGCTGATGCGGGTCTGGTGCCCCGTGTCCGAACCCATGGTTTTCAATGTCTTCCGCTTGCGGATCGACCTGTCCACCGCATCGACGAGCTCCTGCAGGCGCTTGCCGGTCAAGCTGCCAAGGCTGTTCGCCTTGATGTGACCCTCGGCCTCGTTGACGGCGGGCTTCAGCGACTGGACGGTCAGGTTCGCCGAAAATTCATCCTCACTCATGGCCATGGCGCGCCCTCGATGTGGTGGTACGGCTGTCGGGTTCCCCGATTGCATCGAACGCAACCGGGCGTGGAAAAGAACTTGAAGCGGTCGAGCGGCTTCTGCGCAATTGCAGGCATCGCAATGGCGTCCCGGGACGTCGCAGCTCGAGCGTTGACGACTGGTTACGCCGCCGTCAGTGCGCGCGGCCGTCGGCGAGGTCGACCTGATAGCGGCGTCCGTTCTCGTCCTCGACGATCAGCGCGTTCCGCCCGGCGTCCAGGTGCATGCCTTTGAAGAACGACCACTGCACATCGGCTTCGATGTTCGGATCGACCTTCGATTCGTACAGCCGGCTGATCCACAGCCGCTTCAATTGGCCGTCCATGACGGGCGGTGCGCGCCAGGCCGACGACTACTCCGCGGTCGGTTTGGGCCTGGCGGGTTGCGACGGCGGTGCCGTTTCGGGCGGACCGGAGATCTGCACGGACGAGCGAGTGGCCAGATCCACCCGATAGACGCCGCCGGCCTCGTTCTCGATGGCGAGCGTGGAGCCATCGGGCGACAGGCGCATGGAACGGAAGTACAGCGCCTGCACCGGCGCGTCCGGCGGTTGCGGTGCAATGGCATAAACCTTCAGGCGCCAGAGCCGGGCACCGGTGCGCACGTCGATGGCCGCCAGGTAGCCTCCGGGCTGATCCCCTGCACGATCGTCATGCCGGTCCTGTTCGTAGCGCACCCCGTCATGCACGACGGGCGCGACCTCCGGGGGCGAGGGCCGGCTGGCGGCGGGTCGGGTGGGCATGTCCCTGATCTCCTGGTGGGGTTGAGGGCGCGCCGGAGCATCGACGCTGCACGATACCGTGGCGCCGATCGCCAGCACGAAGGCGAAGCCGTGGATCGCCTTCATATGATCTTCAACGCATGGTTGCGCTCGCCGTCGGTAAGCGCACCCGCGCAATCGGCGAGGAAAAACGCCCAGCTGTCGGCATTCCGTATCGCGGCGGATCCCGGAAAACCCGCATGCGGTCCGATGCCGTAATGCGCATAGCGCGCCCTGCCGATGTTGACGTCCTCCGTGCCGCACACCAGGTGCGTCAGTTCGTGTACCAGCACGCGCGTCCAGTTCTTTTGCCCATGCACCACGCCGCCGGCATCGTGGGTAAAGAACGAGCGCTCGATGTAGACCGTATCCATGCCCTCGCCCCGGGAGGGAAAGGTGAAGGCTTCGGACATCAGAAAATTGATCTCGTCCTGGGTCGAGGCCGTGCGCAGGGGTATCCAGTCGGTCAGGACGAAATGGCCCCGGTTGAGCATCGCGATGATCGCCTTGAGGCCGATCGACAAACGGTCGATGTAGGCCTGCAGGTCGACCACGCTGGTAGCCGGGTCGGCAAACCAGCGCTTGACCAGGTTGATCGCATCCACGCCTTTGCCACCGGCCTTGCCGGAAGCGGCCTTGGCGGCGCTGGCGAGCACGATGCCGGCCTTCTGGCACCACGCCATCGCCTGTTGCGTCGATACCGCCAGGTATTTCTTCTGCTCCTGTGAAAAGACCTCTTCGCTGCTGCGCAGGAGTATTCGCAGCGCGATCTGGGTCGGCGATCGAGCGTTGATGTCGTCCGAGGGCCAGGCAACGAAGTCGTTGGGCATCGACACGATCCATACCTTTCGGCTGCCCGACCGATTGAGCAGATAGGTATGGCTCAGGAGCTTCAGCGCGGCGGCCCGCATCTTCTGCGTGTCGTCGGGCAGCCCTGCGCCGTCGTCGGACCAGGCCCCTACCGCCTCGAGCAGGCCGCGGTCGGGAGTTACCTTCTTGTGGCCAAGCAGGCTCCCCTCCCCCTGCGTGGATTTCTTGCGCAGGTCGGACAGGACGCTGGCGCGCCCCGCATCGAAACCATCGTCGGACATCAGGCGCTGCAGATCGCGAACCAGCGGCTGCCAGTGCCTGGCGAAGCGCTGGTCGCTCTTCAACCACGACCTGGCGTAGTCGTACTCCGCCTTGAATGTCTTGTTCCAGTCCACCATGCGCTGCTCCTTAGGCGCTACCGGCCGGGCGCATCCACCGATGCGCCCGGGCTCGTCTCGATGAGGCCCGCTGCACCGGTCGCCTCGCTCCCACGCTGGCGAAGCTTCGCTGGGCGACGAGGCTCATGCACGGATGTCGACCAGGTGCCAGCGCAACGAGCCGATCGCGCCGGCCAGCATGTAGGCGTTGTTGGCGATGCACAGCATGTCGTTCATGCGGCATGCCTCGATTTTGGTGCTGCCGGTGGCGTCCTTGCCGATCTTGTTGGTGTGCAGGTAGCCGCTGCCCAGGACGCTGTTGTAGGCGCGGAAGAAGCCATCGTGGTTACCCCGCGGCGGCATGTGGTCCTGCAGTACCAGGCAGACGCCGAACATGTACTTGTCGTCCCGGCCCGGGGCGGCGCAATAGGCCCAGGTCCGGCTGCGCGGATGCCATTGCAGGATCGAGAATTCGCAGGTCACGCCAAGCTTGGTCCTGGCCACCGGCAGCGCCTTGAAGGTGATCTTCGCGTGCTTCTTCTTCAGTCGCGAGACCAGCTTGGTGGTGAACGAATCCGGGTGCGAACCCTGCCGGTGCCGCAGGTTGCAGGAGATCATCTCGACCGTCTGCACGCCCTTGTTCGACTTGACCCAGCCCGAGACGACGTCGACGAACTCCTCCACCTTCAAGCCGCAGAACGAGTCGGCGAAGCCGTGCCCCCAGAACGTCAGGGTATCGAGCCCCTGCAGCGTCACCGGCGCGGTGGCCTTGAAATCGATGGCCTGGGTGTTGCACGTCTGCGCGAGCAGCTCGGCGCGGGTCTTATGGTCGGTCTCGGTCCAGAGGACGACGTTGGACATGACTTTTCCTTTCGCGAACGACGCAATCCGGCGAGCCGGACGTGGGGCAAAAAGACAACGGGGCGGTCGGCGACGAGCTGCCCCGTGACGGGTCAGGCAAAGGCGTAGCCGAAGTCTCCTTCCTTCACGCCCACCTGGACGCCGGCCACCGGCCGCCCTTCGATCATCCGGTTGAGGAACTCGCGGCTGATGTCCGGCAACATGGTGTTGGTCAGGATCGCATCGATCATGCGGCCGCCCGATTCGCTCTCGGTGCAGCGGCTGACCACCAGCTTGACCACGTCCTCGTCATATTCGAACGGGATCTTGTAGCGCGCTTCGATACGCTTCTTGATGCGGCCCAATTGCAGCTCGACGATCTTGCCCAGCATCTCCGGGCTCAGCGGGTAGTACGGGATGGTCACCAGCCGGCCGAGCAGTGCCGGCGGGAACACCTTCAGCAGCGGCTCGCGCAGAGCCTTGGCGATGCCTTCGGGTTCGGGCATCAGGTCCGGGTCCTGGCACAGGCCGGCGATCAGATCGGTGCCGGCGTTGGTGGTGAGCAGGATCAGGGTGTTCTTGAAATCGATCTGGCGGCCTTCGCCGTCTTCCATGACGCCCTTGTCGAACACCTGGAAGAAGATCTCGTGGACGTCCGGATGGGCCTTCTCGACCTCATCCAGCAACACCACCGAGTAAGGCTTGCGACGCACCGCCTCGGTCAGCACGCCACCTTCGCCGTACCCCACGTAGCCCGGGGGCGCGCCCTTGAGCGTGGAGACGGTGTGCGCCTCCTGGAACTCGCTCATGTTGATGGTGATGATGTTCTGCTCGCCGCCGTAGAGCGCCTCGGCCAGCGCCAGCGCCGTTTCGGTCTTGCCCACGCCGGAGGTGCCGGCCAGCATGAACACGCCGATCGGCTTGTTCGGGTTGTCCAGGCCGGCGCGGCTGGTCTGGATGCGCTTGGCGATCATGTCCATCGCGTGGTCCTGCCCGATCACGCGCTTGCCCATCAGGCTGGCCAGGTTCATCACGGTTTCGAGCTCGCTCTTGACCATGCGGCCTACCGGAATGCCGGTCCAGTCCGAGACCACCGAGCCGACCGCCACGTAGTCGACGGTCGGCAGGATCAGCGGGTTCTCGCCCTGCAGCTCGGACAGTTGCGCCTGCAGGCCCTTGAGTTCTTCCAGCGCGGCGGCGCGTTCGGCGTCGGTCAGCGCGGCGGTGGCCACCGCGACGGCACCGGCCTCCGTGTTGGCGGCCTCTTCCAGCGCACTGCCGGTGCCTTCGACCGGCGCGGCGTCGCCACGCAGGCGGGCGCGGATGGCCAGGATCTTCTCGACCAGGCCCTTTTCGACCTGCCAGTTGATCTCCAGCGTTTCCAGCGAGGCCCTGGCGACGGCGAGCTTCTCGCCCGCATTGGCCTCGCGCTCGGCCACTTCGACGCCGACGGTCTTCTCGCGGGCGATGATGGCCAGTTCGGTTTCCAGCGCCTGGATCCGCTTGCGGGTGTCGTCCACTTCCGGCGGCACGGCGTGCTGGCTGATCGCCACGCGGGCGCAGGCGGTATCGAGCAGGCTGACCGCCTTGTCCGGCAACTGGCGCGCGGGGATGTAGCGGTGCGACAGCTTGACGGCCGCTTCCAGTGCCTCGTCCAGGATCTGCACGCGGTGGTGCTTCTCCATGACACTGGCGACGCCGCGCATCATCAGGATGCCCTTCTCTTCGCTCGGCTCGTCGATCTGCACGGTCTGGAAACGGCGGGTCAGCGCCGGGTCCTTCTCGATGTGTTTCTTGTATTCGGCCCAGGTGGTGGCGCCGACCGTGCGCAGGTTGCCGCGGGCCAGCGCGGGCTTGAGCAGGTTGGCCGCGTCGCCGGTGCCGGCCGCGCCGCCGGCGCCGACCAGGGTGTGGGCTTCGTCGATGAACAGGATGATCGGCTTCGGGGATGACTGCACCTCCTCGATCACCTGGCGCAGGCGGTTCTCGAACTCGCCCTTCATGCTGGCGCCGGCCTGCAGCAGGCCCACGTCCAGCGTGCGCAGTTCCACGTCTTTCAGCTGCGGCGGCACGTCGCCCTGGGCGATGCGCAGGGCGAAGCCTTCCACCACCGCGGTCTTGCCCACGCCCGCCTCGCCGACCAGCATCGGGTTGTTCTGGCGGCGGCGCATCAGGATGTCCACCACCTGGCGGATCTCCTCGTCGCGACCGACGATGGGGTCGATCCTGCCCTCGCGCGCCTGCGCGGTGAGGTCGACGGTGAACTGCCTGAGCGCCTCCTGCTTGCCCATCTGCGCCGGGCCCATCGCACCGCTGGCCTCGCCGGGCACGGCGCCGCCCATCTGGAAGCCGTCGCTTGCCGCCTGGCCGTCCTCGGGTGAACCGGCGACCACCTCGGCGAATTTCTCCACGAGCGTCTCGGGCTTGATCTTGTCGAATTCCGCGGAAATGCCGACCAGCGCGTTGCGCAGGTGGCGCGTGCGCAGAATGCCGATCATCAGATAGCCGCTGCGCACCTGCGCCTCGCCGAACATCAGCGTGGCAAACACCCAGCCGCGCTCCACCGCCTCCTCGACGTTGGAGGACAGATCAGTGATCGAAGTCGAACCGCGCGGCAGCTTGTCCAGCGCGTCGGTCACGTCGCGCGCCAGGTTGGACGGGTTGATGTTGAACTGTTTGACGATGCGGTGCAGATCCGAGTCCTGCAGCTGCAGGATCTGGTGGATCCAGTGCACCAGCTCGACATACGGGTTGCCGCGCAACTTGCAGAACACGGTGGCGCTTTCGATGCCCCGGTAGGCGAGCTTGTTGAGTTTCCCGAACAGGGCGCTGCGACTGATCTCGGCCATGACGTTGTCTTCCCTTGGCTTGCTGCGGCGACCGCTTGGGCGGCCGGCGGATGGTGGAATGCGTTCGATGGACTGCCGTTTCAGCCCGCCGGTTGGAGTACGACCTGGTCGGCATCGCTATGACCGGCCCGCTGGCCCAGCCAGGTGCTCAGGCCCAGGCGGCCGCTGCGTCCGAGCCGGGTGGCGGGCACCTGGTCGTGCGCCAGCACCAGTTGCACGTCCCAGGCCTTTTCGTCTCCGATGTAGCTGCGCACGGTGGCGACCAACTGCGCCAGCGCGGTGCCGCCGGGCAGGAAATGCTCGAACTGGTTGTGGTCCAGCGGGCCCACGCGCAAGCGGAAACGCTGCTGCGCGCCCCACACGTTTTCGCCGATGACCGCTGTGCGGCCGAGGCACGCCACCTCCGTCGATCGGCCCAGCCGAAGGTGTGCCTCGCCCGGCAGGCGCATCCACTCGGCGACGAACTCGACCACCCGCACCGGAATGGCGAAGAAGTGCTGCAGCAGGCTGCGCAATCCCTCGGCGTTGCGCGTCTGGGTGAGCATGCGGCCGGCGAAGTAGCGCTTGTAGTCGTCTGGCAGCGCATCGCGGCCCTCGAGGCCCGGTGTGGCCATGCCGACCAGCGCACCGGTGTACAGGCGGAAGCGGTCCTGCGCGCGACGGTCGGCCTGCACCGTCGGCTGGGCGTCGGCCCAGGCGCGGTAGAACAGGCTGGCCATGCGATGGTGGAAGACGTTGGCGAAGGCGATCAGGGTCGGGTCGCGCGCGTTGCGCTCGCGGTCGAGCGCGTACTCGGTCAGGTGCAGCGGCAGTGGCGCGTTGGGACCGAACAGTCCGAAGAACAATGCATGCATACGCGCCGGGCGATCGCCGGCGGCCGGCTCGAAGCGGTCGATGGCACGCGGCGCGAACGCCAGCGAAGGCGTCTGACACAGCCGCACGAAGTCTTCCGAGGGCTTGGTCGACTCGCCCAGCCGCGGCCGCGTCGGGTGCGCGCATTCGAGCTGCCGGATCGCTTCGAAGAAATCGAAGTCCCCCGGCCGCTCTTGCAGCGCGCGTTCCAGCGCTACAAGGTCTGGCGCGTGCCCAGCCGTGCCGTCCATCGGGCCACCTCGTTGCGTTCCAGGGTGCGCAGGACGGTTTCGGTAAAGGAGTTCACCGACACGTAGCGCGCGAAGAAGTGCTGCATGACCGAGCCGAGCAGGAAGGCACCGGTGCCCTCGAAGGCGCTCTCGTCACAGGTCAGGGTGATCTCCAGCCCGCGGCCGAAGCTGATCGGGCCGGGCACCGGGATGCGTCGCACGATCGGCTGCGAGGACACCGTCTTGATGCCCTCGATCTGCCGTCGCGCGGCCGAGTCGAACTCGTCGCAGTAGAGCGTGAGCATTTCGCGCAGCGCCGCGGCGCCGTCGGCGTTGCCCTCGCCCAGCAGCGAGACGTAGTTGAGCTGCAGGTGGCTGACCAGCCGCCATGCGGTCTCGCCGCCGGCCACCGGCGCGCGCGGCTTGGTCGGGCCGGCCACGCAGCGCACCGATTCCACCGGCGCACCCACGTCCAGAGTGAAGTCGGTATTGGCCTTGCCCACCGGCATCTGCAACGGCAGGTCGCGGTTGGTGCACAGCAGCTGCATGCCGACCTGGCGCAGGCGACTGGCATAGGGCGCCTCGTTGGCATCCACCAGCGCGACGAACAGCTCGCTGCCGACGTAGCTCGAACGTGCGCCCTGCAGCTTCTGCCGCGCGGACAGCTGACGCGGTTCGCGGCGCACCGTGTAGAAGGCACCGTGGCCGCCCTGCCAGGTGCGCTCGTCGCAGCCGTAGAACGGTTGGAACTGCTGCTCCGGTTCCTGGCTGTCGCCGAAGCCCTCGACCTGGCCGATCGAGTGGATCTCGAAATCCATCGGCCGCGTGCGGTCGGCCAGCACGTGGTATTCGGTCTTGCCCTGCTGCAGGTGGATGCGGTCGGCGCGTCGCGGGAACAGGTTGATCGCCGGCGTGCAGAACAAGCGGAAGTTGCCCGCGTCCACCGCGTTGTGCAGCCGGCTGACGCTGCGATCGAACAACACGACGATCTCGAACTCGTTGCCCTGCGCACGCGCCAGCGCCTGGCGCAGGCCGGTGAACACGGCGAACAGGTAGCGCTCGGGACAGGCGAAGTACTCCTGCAGCAACCGGTAGCCGCTGAAGGAGCGGCCGCTGTAGGGAATCATCGACTCCTCGTCGGCGAAGCCCTTGGGCCGGATGCTCGCGGCTTCCAGCCAGGTGCAGGCCATGCCTTCGCTGTTCTTGGCGCGGATCGCCACCCCGGCGGTGTTGCCCAGCAATTGTTCGTACAAGCGCTTGGGCAGTTCGTCGGCGCCCGCGAGGAATACCGGCAGTTCGTCCATGGCCAACTGGTTGGCCATGGCGCCGGCGGTCACCGTGAACTTCAGGCGCAGGCCGGCGCGCACGGTGCGGTTGGCCGGAATGGCAACGCCCGCCGCGGCGATCGCGGCGGGCGTGTCGAAGTACTTCGCTTCGGTGAGCTTGATCGGCCACAGGGTGACGTCGTGCGCCGTGCGGTACTCGCAGGCGGTGCGATCGTCGCGACCGGTGACGCTGCGCAGGGCGGTGTGGCGAGCCACCGTATGGCCGTCGACCAGCGCGCTGTCTTTCAGGTCCGCCGCCATTTCGACCACGGCCATCGAGGGCACCGGGGCCAGGTAGTGCGGATAGACCATTTCCATCAGGTGCTGGGTGAACACCGGCTGTTGCGCATCCAGCTTCAACTGCACGCGCGCGGCGAGAAAGGCAAAACCCTCCAGCAGGCGCTCGACGTACGGGTCGGCACACTCGAAGCCCTCCAGGCCAAGCCGGCCGGCGATCTTCGGGTACTCGCGCGCGAACTCGCCGCCCATCTCGCGGACGTGCTGCAACTCGCGGTTGTAGTAGCGAAGCAGGCGCGGGTCCATGGCGTCAGCCCAGGCTTTCGGAGACGCTGAAGCGGCCGGTTTCCAGGTCCACCTCGGTCTTGAGATAGAGGTTCAGCGGGATCGGCTGCGCCCACATCTCCGATTCGATGTTGAACACCAGCGATTGCTGATCCATCCGCTGGCCGTCGCCATTGACCGCCACGCGCAGGGTGCTGCCGGTCAGGCGCGGCTCGAAGGCGATCAGGGCTTCGCGCAACTGGCGTTGCAGCACGGCTGCATCCACGCCCGCCAGCGCCATGCCGGTGAGATCGGGAATGCCGAAATTGAGCACCGAGCGAGCCACCTCGGGATAGTCCTCGAGCTCGACGCCGCTGCCCAGGTTGACGCAGTTGAGCAGCCAGGAGATGTCGCGGGCGACGCAGTCGCGCAGCCGCGTGGCAGAGATCACCCGCTTCTCGCGGCTCTCCTCCCGCTTGCCCGGCTCCTCGTCGGTCAGGCGGTCGAGCAACGAGGGCTGCAGCCGTTCCTGGGTGGTCAGTTCGGCCATGACTTACGTCAGGGCGATGTCGTGGTGGAAAACCACGGTGCGGATGTCCAGCAGCGGATACTCGCCGGCATCGGTGGCCAGCATGCGCTGGCCCGAGCCCACGCAGGGACCGCCGTCCAGGTCGTGCCAGTCGGTACGCCGGGCCAGCACCACCTCGGCGTCGGCGGCGTGTTCCGAGCCGGGGTAGCGGCACGGCACGAAGCCCACCGATTGGCCGCCGTTGACCCAGGTCACCTGCACCGGCGCCCAGATCTTGTCGCGCAAATCGCTGGGCGCCTCGAAGGAAAGTTGTTTCATGCGCGCGAACGGCACCCAGGCATAGCCGCCGTTGACGACCATCTCCAGGCAGGGACCGAAACGCGGGTCGGCGTCGGCGATCCACTCGAACGGTTCGCCATTGATCTCTCCCGCCACGGCCGGGGCCTGCTCGAAAGCCTGCTCGCGCAGCGGTACGGCCTGCGCGTGCTGGCCCTGCGCGTCGAGCCGCAGTGCCTGCAGCAGTAGCGCCAGCCATTGCGCCGGCTCGCCCACCACCGAGGGCATGCGTTCGCCGCAGAGCACGTGGATACGCGCCAGTTCACCTTTCAGGGCCTGCGCATAAGCGCCGGCCATGAGCGTGTTGTTCACGTCCAGTTCGCCGCTGACCTTCAGCTGCGTCTGGGCCCGTTCCCACTGGCCGAGCAGGGCCAGCAACTGGAACAGGAAGACCCGGCAGCGCGCGTCCGCCGGGTTGTTCCGTACCTGCGAGGTCAGTCCCTGCAGCGCCTCGTCCAACCGTCCTTCCTTGAGCATGTTCTCGGGTGTCATGGCTTGGCTCTGACGGTGTTTGAAGTGGATGGGGCGAGGGCTGCGGGACTGGCGGACGGGCCTATCAGGCCTTCGCCACGCCCTGGATGTCGTAGGTGAACTCCTTGGCGCCACCCTGCTTGGCACCCTTGTCGTCCTGCGGCTGGAACGAGTACTTGAACTTGCCGAAGTGCAGGGTGATGTTCTCGGTCAGGCGGTCTTCGCCGCCGCTGCCGCCGGTGGAAACCGAGGTCACCAGCACGCCCTCGGAGAGCTCGATGGTGAGGAAGTCGGTCTGCTCGCCGGTGGCGTTGGTGACGTACAGCCAGGCCTGGTCCATGCGGCCGCCGGTGCAGACGGCGTCCAGCAGGGCGTTGGAGCAGCCGTCGACGTACTTGGTGATCGAGATGTCCTGCACGTGGGCCTTGCCGCCGCTGGCCGAACCGCCGCCGGTATGCAGGTCGCCGGAATTGCTGACGCCCCACGACCAGGCAAGGATCGGCACTTCGCCCTTGTGCTTCTTGTGGTTGGACGCGCCTTCGATCTTGACCTTGCCGGCGCCGAACTTGATGTGCATGTCGAATGCCATGAAACCTTCTCCCTACGTTTCGTGATGGATGTTCGATACCGCCGGCGGGGCAACACCCCTTCCCTTGGTTCGTCTTTCTGCGGCTGGAAACACTTCGCGGGGCCCGATGGCGGCATGGGCCGCCACCGGATCGCGTGAATCAGGCCTTGGCGGCCGACGGCAGGCGCGAGACCAGCCGCAGCGACACGGTCAGGCCCTCGAGCTGGTAGTGCGGCTTGAGGAAGAACTTGGAGGTGTAGTAGCCGGGGGCGCCCTCGACCTCTTCCACCACCACCTCGGCGGCCGACAGCGGCTTGCGCGCCTTGGTCTCCTCGCTGGAGTTGGACGGATCGCCGTCGACGTACTGCATGACCCAGTTGGTCAGCCAGTTCTGCATCTGCTCGCGGTCGCTGAAGGAGCCGATCTTGTCGCGCACGATGCACTTCAGGTAATGCGCGAAGCGGCAGCAGGCGAACATGTACGGCAGGCGGCAGCCCAACGCGGCGTTGGCGGTGGCGTCCGGATCGTCGTACTCCTCCGGCTTGGCCAGCGACTGCGCGCTGATGAAGGCGGCCATGTCCGAGTTCTTGCGATGCACCAGCGGCATCAGGCCCATCTTGTCCAGCTCCGCCGAGCGGCGGTCGGTGATGGCGATCTCGGTCGGGCACTTCATGTCCACGCCGCCGTCGTCGGTCGGGAAGGCGTGCACCGGCAGGCCCTCGACCGCGCCGCCGGACTCGATGCCGCGGATGCGCGAGCACCAGCCGTAGGCCTTGAACGAGCGATTGATGTTCACCGCCATCGCGTAGGCGGCGTTCTGCCAGGTGTACTTGTTCGAGTCGGCGCCGGCGGTGTCTTCCTCGAAGTCGAACTCCTCCACCGGGTTGGTGGTGGCGCCGTACGGCAGGCGGGCCAGCGTGCGCGGCATCGCCAGCGCCAGGTACTTGGCGTCGTCCGATTCACGCAGCGAACGCCAGGAAGCGTAGTCGGGCGTGGAGAAGATCTTGGCCAGGTCGCGCGGGTTGGACAGCTCGTTCCAGCTCTCCATGCCCATCAGGCTGGCGTTTGCAGCGGCCAGGAACGGCGCGTGCGCGGCGGCTGCCACCTGGGCGATGCCGCCCAGCAGCTCCACATCCGGCGGGCTGTGGTCGAAATAGTAGTCGCCGACCAGGCAGCCGTACGGCTCGCCGCCGAGCTGGCCGTATTCCTCTTCGTACATCTTCTTGAAGATCGGGCTCTGGTCCCAGGCGGTGCCCTTGTAGCGCTTGAGCGTCTTGCCCAGCTCCTTCTTGGAGATGTTCATGACGCGGATCTTCAGCAGCTGGTCGGTCTCGGTGTTGTTGACCAGGTGATGCAGGCCGCGCCAGGCGCTTTCCAGCTTCTGGAAATCGGCGTGGTGCATGATCTCGTTGAGTTGCTCGCTGAGCTTGCGGTCGATCTCGGCGATGTAGGCGTTGATGGTCTGGGCGACGTCGTCGGAGACGATGTCGCCCTTGCCCAGCACCTGTTCGGCCAGCGTGCGGACGGCCGATTCGACCTCTTCCTTGGCGCGCTCGCTCTTGGGCTTGAATTCCTTGCTCAGCAGCGCGGCGAAATCGCCGGCTTCGAGTGTTTCGGTGGCTTGACCGCGTTCGGCAACGGCTTCAGTGGACATGTGTGCTTACTCCCCGTCCGTCGGCTTGGCGGCCGAAACCAGCGACTGCAGCAGCGCCGGATCGTTGATCGCCTGGGCGATCAGCTTCTCGGCGCCGGCCTTGCCGTCCATGTAGGTATTGAGGTTGGCCAGCTGCGTGCGCGCTTCGAGCAGCTTGGCGACCGGGGCGACCTTGCGTGCCACCGCGGCGGGCGAGAAGTCGTCCATGCTCTCGAAAGTGATGTCGACGCTGAGGTTGCCCTCGCCGGTGAGCGTATTGGGCACCGCGAAGGAGACGCGCGGCTTCATCGATTGCAGGCGGTTGTCGAAGTTGTCGACGTCGATCTCCAGCGCCTTGCGCTCCTCGATCGAGGGCAGCTCGGCGTTGTTGGCGCCGGACAGGTCCGACATCACGCCCATCACGAACGGCACCTGCACCTTCTTCTGCGCGCCGTAGACCTCGACGTCGTATTCGATCTGCACCCGCGGCGCGCGGTTGCGCGCGATGAACTTCTGACTGCTTTGCTTGGCCATGCGGCTGTCTCCTGGACGTGAGGTCTTCCGGTTGGAACGCGACGCCTGCGGGCGCGACCGCGAAACCCGTCGCGGCGCAGGCGCGCGCCGTCCCTGCAGCGCATCGGGCCGTCGCGGCCGCCGCGGAACGCATTGGTTCCGCGCACGGCAGTCGCTTCGGACGGGCGTGGCAAAGGGCGGGCTGAACGCCTTCCCACTGTTCTAGTGCGTGGAGGCCTTCACGGATCGGCCACGGAGATGAACGGCTCGTTCAGAGTGCGTTCACGTAGAAACCACGCCCGCCCCAGCCCTGTAGGAGCCCTACGAAGGCAGGGCCTCAGCCCTGCATTTCCCGCTGCAGCCAGGCTCGCGCCAGGCGCCACTCGCGTTGCACGGTGGTGGCGGAAATCCCCAGGGCGGCGGCGATTTGCTCGGCGCTCAGGCCCACGAAAAACCGCATCGAGACGATGCTGGCCTGGCGCGGGTCGATCTGTTCCAGTGCGTCCATGGCATCGATCAGCGCGACATAGTCCACGTCGGGCTTCAGCGAACCGGAGATCTCCGACAACTCGATGCGGTCGCAGTCCTGCGGGCGCTTGGCGGCCTGGCGGCGCCGGGCCGAATCGACCAGCACCTCGCGCATGGCGCGCGCGGCCACGCCCAACAGGTGCCCCCGACTTTCCCATCGCGGCGAGCCGCCGCTGCCGAACACCTTGATGTAGGCCTCGTTGACCAGCGCGGTGGCGCTCAGGGTGCGCTCGCTGGTGTTGCGGCGCAGCTGGGCGCCGGCCAGCCGGTGCAGCGCGGCATACATCTGGCGCAGGGCTTCCTCCAGCGCGGCGGTATCGCCCGCCTGCGCCGAATGCAGCAGCCGCGTCACCTCGACACTGTTGTTCACTGGCTGGCGATCCCTTCCCACCCGGGGGGCCGTGGGCGCGACTGGTGCCGCCCCGGTACGTCACGGCCGCTCGGCCGTGTGCAAAAAAGTATAGGCCAAGGCGTCTGGCCGCGACAGGAACAGTATCCGGATTGCGCACTACAGGGCCCCGGCAGGCGCCCTGCTAGACTCGATCGCATGCTCAAGATCGATACGCACGCGCACATCCTGCCCCGCGACTGGCCCAATCTGGCGGCCAAGTACGGCAACGACCGCTTCCCGGTCATGACCCACACCGACGGCCGCCACCGCATCTACAAGGACGGCAAGTTCTTCCGCGAGGTCTGGGATTCGGCGTTCGATCCGCAGACGCGCATCGACGACTACGCCCGCTTCGGCGTCGACGTGCAGGTGATCTCCACCGTGCCGGTGCTGTTTTCCTACTGGGCGCCCGGCTACCAGGCGCTGGAGCTGCATCGCCACCTGAACGACCACATGGCGCAGATGTGCCAGCAGCACCCGCGCCATTACGCGGGCATCGGCACGGTGCCGCTGCAGGCGCCGGACCTGGCCATCCGCGAGCTGGAGCGCTGCATCGACGAACTGGGCCTGCAGGGCGTGCAGATCGGCTCGCATTGCAACGACTGGAACCTGGACGCGCCGGAGCTGTTCCCGTTCTTCGAGGCAGCGGCCGACCTGGGCGCTGCGATCCTGGTGCATCCGTGGGACATGATGGGCGCCAGCACCATGCCCAAGTACTGGATGCCCTGGCTGGTCGGCATGCCGGCCGAACAGTCGCGCGCCGGCTGCTGCCTGGCCTTCGGCGGCGTGCTGGAGCGGCTGCCGAAGCTGCGCATCATGCTGGCCCACGGCGGCGGCAGCTTCCCCTGGTCGATCGGTCGCATCGAGCACGGCTTCCGCATGCGTCCGGACCTGGTCGCCACCGACAATCCGCGCAACCCACGCGAGTACCTCAAGCGCCTGTATTTCGACTCCTGCGTGCACGACGAGCGGGCGCTGCGGTATCTCCTGGATGTGACCGGCGTCGATCGCGTGATGCTGGGCACCGATTATCCTTTCCCGCTGGGCGAGCAGGAGCCCGGCAGCGGTATCGAGGCCCTGGGGCTGGATGAAACCGACCGCGCGCGGCTGTTCCATGGCACCGCGCTGGAATGGCTGGGCCTGCCTTTGCAGCGTTTCAACCAGGGGATGCGCTGAGCATTCCCTCCATTGCGGAGCGTTCATGAGCATCTATCGCAGCATCCTGGTGGCCGGCGCGTTGCTGCTGGCCGGCCCCGCCTGTGCCACCGAGGTCAGCATGGCCGGCGGCCGCGTGGCTTTCAGCGCACCGGACGCCTGGGTGCCGATCATGCAGACCCAGGGCGAAACGGAAATGCGCGTATTCCAGGTGCCCGACCCCTCGCCTACTGCCCGCGACAACCTGTCCTACGTGACCGTGGTGGTCAAGCAGGTCGGCGACCTGGCGGCGTTCGACCAGTACGTCGGCATCGCCACCCACAAGGCCCAGGCGCTGCCCGGCTACCAGCCCGCCGGCACGCCGGTCGGCCCCAACAGCTACGCCTATACGGCGCAGGAGAACCACGTGGCCTACCGCTACAGCGAGCGCTACTGGTTCGCCCACAATCACGCGATCCAGCTGCGCTGCGCGCGGCCGGCGCACAGCGAAGCCGGCGCCGCCTGGGCGGCTGCCTTCGACAAGGGCTGCGACGCCGTCGCCGCCAGCCTGGCACGATGAGGTTCCACGCATGACCCAATACCACGCGTCCGCGGCATGGGCTGCCGCGGCCGATGACTCCGATCCGCTGCGCGCGTTCCGCGACGAATTCCTGATCCCCCCCCACGAAGGCCGCGATTCGCATTACTTCTGCGGCAATTCGCTCGGCCTGCAGCCGCGCGCGGTGCGCGACGCTGTCGCCTCGGAACTCGATTACTGGGGCGAACTGGCCGTGGAGGGCCACTTCAAGGGCCGCCTGCCGTGGATGGACTACCACGAGTTCGTGCGCGACGACCTGGCGGCCGTGGTCGGCGCACGGCCCGGCGAAGTGGTGGCGATGAACACGCTGGGCGTGAACCTGCACCTGATGATGGTGAGCTTCTACCGCCCCACTCCCGCGCGCCACGCGATCCTGATCGAGGCCGGCGCCTTTCCCACCGACCGTTACGCGGTCGAATCGCAGATCCGCTTCCATGGCTACGACCCTGCCACCGCGCTGATCGAGCTGGAGGCGGACGAAGCCAACGGCACGATTTCCGAAGCCGCGTTCGAGCGTGCGCTGGCCGAGCACGGCGCACGCACGGCGCTGGTGATGCTGCCGGGGGTGCAGTACCGCACCGGCCAGGCATTCGACCTCAAGGCGATCGCGGCACTGGCGCATGCCCAGGGGTGCCAGGTCGGCTTCGATCTTGCCCACGCGGTCGGCAACCTGCCGCTGCAACTGCACGACAGCGAGGCGGACTTCGCCATCTGGTGCAGCTACAAGTATTTGAATGCCGGCCCCGGCGCGGTCGGCGGCGCATTCGTGCACGAACGCCACGCGCGCGCGGCGCTGCCGCGCTTCGCCGGCTGGTGGGGCCACGACAAGACCACCCGCTTCCAGATGGGTCCGCAGTTCATGCCCACGGCCGGCGCCGATGGCTGGCAGCTGTCCAATCCGCCGATCCTGGCACTGGCGCCGCTGCGGGTATCGCTGGAGATCTTCCGGCGCGCCGGCATGGCGCGGCTGCGCGAAAAATCCGAGCGCTTGACCGGCTATCTCGAATGGCTGGTGCGCACGCAACTGGGCGACGTGCTTCAGATCGTCACCCCGGCCGAACCCATCCGGCGCGGTGCCCAGTTGTCCATCCGCGTACTCGGCGGGCGAGCGCGGGGACGGGCACTGTTCGAATACCTGATGGAAAACAGCGTCATCGGCGACTGGCGCGAGCCGGATGTGATCCGCATCTCTCCCGCGCCGCTCTACAACCGCCACGCCGATTGCCTGGCCTTCGCCGAGGCGGTACGGGACTGGGCCGGCGCCTGAGCGCGCGGCCCCCTCAGACCTGCGCGGCGAGCGGATAAGCTCGCGGCCCTCGCGCTGGATGCGCTGGTGCAACGCCTTGAACACGGCATTGGCCTCGTCGCGGAAGCACTGCGGATCGCCGGCCAGCCTGGCCGGCAGGTTCCAGCGCGACACGAACGCGCCGTAGCCCGCCGCGATACCGCCCATTTCCTGCTGGAACTGCTGCCCGACCCGCGCCACGCGCGGGTCGGCGGCGCCCGCCAGTGCTGGATAGAGCACGCGGTCCTCGGCCGCCAGGTGCAGCTTGACGAGCGCGCTCATGGCCACCAGCTGGCGCACGATCGGCTCCGCGTTCGCCGCCACGCCAGCCTGCACCAGTTCACGCAGCGTCGTGACCGACGCCAGCAGGCTGGCGTGCTCCTGGTTGAATTTGTCGATGTTCACGCGAGCCTCCCCGGGAATGAAGATCGCTTAACGGCCCGCACGGCCGATTCTGAGGATTTCATCCTGCCTTGAACGCCGCCGCGCCATCTTCGAAGGCGGACACGCCCGAGGAAACCGCGATGAAAAACGACGCCCCGCACGACGCCGCCGACCTGCGCAAACTCGCCGAACTGATCGAGGACAGCGAGGTGGCGATGCTCACCACCCAGGCGGCAGACGGCTCGCTGGTCAGCCGTCCGCTGCAGACGCTCAAGCTCACCGCCGACGGCGAACTGGTGTTCTTTACCGCCGCCGACAGCGCCAAGGTCGACCAGCTCACCGACGACCTCGACCTCAACCTCGCCTACGCCAACCACGACGACAAGTGCTACGTCTCCGTGCGCGGCCGCGCACGCATCGACCGCGACCCGGCCCTGATCGAAGAGTTGTGGTCGCCGGCACAGAACGTGTTCTTCTCCGGCAAGGACGACCCCAACCTGACCGTGCTGCGCGTACGCGTGCGCGATGCGATGTACTGGGAATCGGCGGATAGCGCAGTCGAACGCGCGCTGGATTTCGCCCGCGGCATGTGGAACGAGCAGCCGAGCGACCTGGGACGGCAGGGACACTTGCACGGTTGACGGCTCGCGGCGCGAGCCCGTCGCCGGTGGAACGGAAACCGTACGTCAGGCGCCTTCCAGGACCTGCCGCAACGTGCGCCCGAGTTCCTCCAGCGTGAAGGGCTTGCCCAGCAGCGGGGCTTCCACGTCCAGCGCGCCGATCTGCCTGGCAGCGGTGGGCGAGTAGCCGGTCGTGAACAGCACTTTCAGGTCCGGATGGTGGCGCCTGGCCTCCGCCGCCAGGCGGCGGCCATCGACGTCGGGCATGACCAGGTCGGTGAACAGCAACTCGATCTGCGGATGCGCGGCGAGCGTGGTCATCGCGGTGTCGGCGCCGTCGGCTTCCAGCACGCGATAGCCCAACTCGCGCAGCGCCTCGGCGTTGACCTGGCGTACGGCGGCCTCGTCGTCCACCAGCAGGACGAGCTCCTGCTGCCCGATCGGCACCGACGCAGACGCAGACATGGCGTCGGCCGCCTCCCGCCTACCCGCCGGTGCGGCCAGCCGCGGCAGGTAGATCCTGACGCTGGTGCCCCGACCGGGTTCCGAATAGATCGTCACGTGCCCACCGGACTGTTTGACGAAGCCGTAGACCTGGCTCAGGCCCAGGCCGGTGCCCTGCCCTGCCTGCTTGGTGGTGAAGAACGGATCGAAGGCCCGGCGGACCACCTCTGCCGGCATGCCGATACCACTGTCGGTCACCGTGACCGACAGATAGTCGCCCGCCTCGAGTTCCGGGTGGTTGGCCACGTAGCGCCCATCGAGCTTGACGTTGGCCGTCTCGATGGTCAGGCGTCCCCCTTCGGCCATGGCGTCGCGGGCGTTCACCGCAAGGTTGAGTATCGCGTTCTCCAGCTGGTTTGCATCGGCCAGCGTCGGCCACAGCCCGTCCGCGGAAAGCACCTCCAGGCGGATTTCGGCACCCAGCGCGTGGCGGAGCAATTCGGACATGCCTGTCACCAGCGCATTGGCGTCGACCGCACGCGGAGTGAGCGGTTGCTTGCGTGCAAAGGCAAGCAACCGCTGTGTCAATACGGCCGCGCGGTTGGCTGCCTCCATCGCGTTCGTGGCCTGGCGCCGCACCGATGCGTCCTCGGGCAGGCGGCGCTGCAGCAATTCGAGCGAGCCGATCACCACGGCCAGCATATTGTTGAAGTCGTGCGCGATGCCGCCGGTGAGATGGCCGACCGCCTCCATCTTCTGGCTCTGGCGCAACGCCGCCTCGGCCCGCGCCAGCGCATGCGCCTGCTCCCTCTGCTCGGTGACGTCGCGGCCGCTGGCGTATACCGTGTCACCCGCCTGGCTGGCCACCCAGGAGATGCAGCGATAGCTGCCGTCCTTGTGGCGCATGCGGTTTTCGAATGCCGGGCCCCTGGCCAGGTTGGAGAAGAAGGGCCGCTCGCCGGCCGGGCGGTCTTCCGGGTGGATGAACCCGTAGGCCCGGTGTCCGCCCAGTTCTGCCGGCTGCCAGCCGAGGACAGCGTACCAGGCATCGCTGACCTCCAGGAAGCAACCGCGGTCATCGATCACGGCCTGCAGGTCGCGCGAGTACTTCCAGGCGCGATCGCGCTCGCGCGTGCGGACCTCGACGCGTTGCTCCAGCGTCTCGTTGAGTTCGCGCAATCGCTCCTCGGCGACACGTCGTTCGTCGATCTCGCGCTGCGCCACGCCATAGAGGTTCGCGTTATCGATCGCGATGGCTGCGTGGGCGGCAATACCCACCATCAGCCGTTCGTGACGCAGCGAAAACCGTCCCGGTTCGGGGTGACCGAAGAAAAGCCCGCCCAGCACCCGGCCCGAGCGGGAAACCACCGGCACGGCCAGGTAGCTGCGCACGGGCGGATGGCCCGGCGGCAAGCCATGGTAGGGCGGGCTCTTGCCGTACCGCGGGTCGCGCAACACGTCCTCGCAGCGGACCACGCTCTCGCCGGCAAGCGTGGGACGAAACATCAGGCTCGCCCGGGGCATCGGGTATCGGTCGAACGCGTGCGGGTCGACGCCGGAGAGGGTGTAGAGCAGCATGCTCTCGCCCGCCTCGTTGGTGGTGCTGTAGAAGAATGCGCCCATGCTGGCGCCAATGAGTGCGACGCCCGCATCGGTGACCGTCTGCACGATGCGCTCCAGCTCCAGTTCGCTGGCCACCGTCGCGCCGACGCGGTTGAGCGTCTCCAGCGCCTGGCTCTCTTCGCGTAGCGCAAGCTCCGTCTGCACGCGCGCCGTGTCGTCATGCATGGTCAGGACGGCGCCCAGGGGCTTGCCATCGGCGTCGTGGATCGGCCGCGCCGAGCCCAGCGCGATGATCTCGGAACCGTCCGGACGGCGGATCCGCCAACGTGCGTCGGTACTGACCACGCCATCGAGCACCGCCCGTGCCAGCGGCAGCTGGCGGGATTCGCATGGCCGTCCATCTTCGGTCAGCAACTGGTAGGCGCGGGCGTAGTCGTCCGGGCCGACCTCGAGCCGACCGACCCCGTGCAATCGCGCCGCGGCCTCATTCACGTAGGTGATACGCCCGGCCGTATCGGCCAGGATGACTCCTTCGGCCAATTGCCCCAGGATCGCCGCCTGTTCGGCGGCCACCAGGGCGCGCGGCATGCCGTCGTGCCGGCCTTCACCCCCGGCCACGACAATCGTCCCCACGCCTTGAGGCGGCATGCCGGGCCCTGCGATATCCCGCTGGCGTGGTAGAAGGCATGGCGCGAGTATCGACCCGCGGTCGTGAACTGGTACTCAAACGGGCTGAACGATTGGTCAGCCCGGAAGGGCGCGCAAGCGGGCGGTCAGTTCCGCCAGCCGCGGATCGGCGCTGCCCCCGGGAGACACGCGCTCAGCCAGGCTGCGCTCCGGCGTGCGTCCCTCGCCGGCCGTAGCGACTGCCGCGGCAGCCTCGCGGTAGGCATCGCGAAAGGGTACGCCCCGGGCGGCCTGCTCGATCGCCACGTCGGTGGCGTACATCGCCGGTTCGATCGCCGTGCGCATGGCCGGCGCGTTCCAGCGCATGCGGGCAACCAGCGCCGGCACCAGTTCCAGCGCGGCCAGTCCGTGGGTCATGCCGTGGAAGATCGATCCCTTGGAAAACTGCAAATCGCGCTGGTAGCCGGTGGGCAGCGACAGCAACTGTTCGATCTCGCAGCGCGCGGCCGCCACGGTGGCGTAGCTGGCGCGCAGCAGTTCGACCACGTCGGGGTTGCGCTTGTTCGGCATGATCGAGCTGCCGGTGGTGTATTCGGGCGGCAGGTGGACGAAGCCGAACTCGGCGGTGGTGAACAGCGACAGGTCCCAGGCCAGGCGGCGCAGGTCCAGCAGCGCGCTGGCCAGGGCTTCCAGCGCGGCCAGCTCGAACTTGCCGCGCGAGAGCTGCGCGTAGATCGGCGACAGCTGCATGCGCGCGAAGCCGAGTGCCTCAGTGGAGTGCGCGCGGTCCAGCGGCAGGTTGACGCCGTAGCCGGCGGCGGTGCCCAGCGGGTTGGTGTCGATCCAGGCCAGCGTCTGGCGCGCGCGCACGGTGTTGTCGATGAACGCTTCGGCGAAGCCGGCGAACCACATGGCGGTGGAGGACACCACGGCCCGCTGCAGGTGCGTGTAGCCCGGCAGCGGCAACGCCGGCTGCGCCGCGCGCTCCAGGCACGCGGCGGCGATCTCGTGGCACCGGGCCGCCAGCTCGGCGAGCTTGTCCTTCAGCCAAAGCCGCGTGGCGACCAGAATCTGGTCGTTGCGGCTGCGCCCGGTATGCACGCGGCGGCCGGCATCGCCAAGGCGCTCGGTAAGTCGCGCCTCGATCGCCGAGTGGCCGTCCTCGTAGCGCTCGTCCAGCACGAAGGCGCCGGCGCGGAAATCCTCCGCCAATGCGTCGAGCTCGCGCGCGAGCGCCGCGGCCTCGTCGGCCGGGACCACGCCGATGTGCGCGAGGCCCTCTACGTGCGCCTTGCTGGCAGTGATGTCGTGCAGGAAGAACTCGCGGTCGAGCAGCACGTCGTTGCCGGCGAGGAAACGCATGATGCGCGCATCCACCTGTACATCGGGCTTCTGCCAGAGGAGGTCGGTCATGTGTTGTTCCTTCGTGTCGTTTTTGCGGACAGAGTGCGCCGGGCCTACCGGTGGTTCACGCGCCAGGAATGCCTTCGAGCTCGGCCAGGCCCAACGCCCGGTTGAGGTTCTGCATCGCTTGCGTGGCCGCGCCCTTGAGCAGATTGTCCAGCGTGGCCACCACCACCACGCGGCGCCCATCCGCGGCCAGCGCGAAGCCGCCGATCTCGGCGTGGTGCCGGCCCGCGATGCGGCTGACCCACGGCGCCTCGTCCACCACGCGCACCAGCGGCTCGCCGTCGTAGGCGTGGCGGAAACGGTTCAGCACGTCCTCGCGTTTCATCGCGCGCGCCAGATACAGGTTGCAGGTCACGGTAAGCCCGCGGAAGTGAGGCGCGACGTGCGGCATGAACTCCACCGGCACGCCCAGCTGCGCCGACGCCTCGCGCTCGTGCATGTGGCCGGTGAGCGCGTAAGGCATGAGGTTGTCGCGCAGCTTCTGCGGATCGTTCTTGTCCGACGGCGTGGTGCCGGCGCCGGAATAGCCGGACACGCCGAAGCACACCGGCGGCGCGGCAAGCAGGTCCTTCAACGGCGCAACCGCCAACTGGATCGCGGTGGCATAGCAGCCGGGGTTGCTGATCCGCCGCTGCCCACGCCAACGCCCGCGGGTCAGTTCCGGCAAGCCGTAGTACCAGCGCTCGTCGAAGCGATAATCGGCCGACAGGTCCACGATCAGCGGATCGGCGCCGGCGTTGTCGAAGGCCGCCACGCAGGCGCCGGCCTTGCCGTTGGGCAGGGCCAGGATCACGACGTCGGCACCGAGCGCCGGCAGGTCCTCGTGGGCGGGCGCGCTGTAGCGCAGGTCGCCGGCGTATTCGGGCACATGGGCGTCCACGCGCTGGCCGTCCAGCTCGCGCGAGGAAACGAAGGCCAGCTCCAGCGCCGGATGCCTCGCGATCAGGCGGATCAGCTCCGCGCCGGTGTGGCCGCGCGCGCCGACGATGCCTACAGTTTTGCTGCTCATGCAACGGACTCCGTGATCAGGCTCCTTCTGCCCCGGCAACGCCCGGGGAGAAGGTTGGAGAGAGGGAAAGGCCTTGGTCCTGGCCCGTGGTCGGCTGCTGCGCCGGAGGAAGCTCTACGTCCATCAGCGTCGGCGTGCGCTGCGCGCAATGCGCCACGCAGCGCTCGATCAGCTGGAAATCGTCGATGCCGTACCAGTACACCTTCCAGCGCGGCTGCTTGAGCGAGCCATCGCATTCGGCGTCGTAGAACGGATTGACGTTGTTGCCATGGCGCGAGCGCCAGAACAGTCGCGGGTTGGCCTCGCGCATCACCAGCCACACCGCGCGCCCCAGGCCCTCGCCCTGCGCCTCGTCCAGCACCGCGAACTTGTCCAGGTAAGCCACGCCCTCCTCTTGCGTCAGAATCATCGCGGCGCGGTAGTTCTCGCTCACGTAGATACGGTGTGGCCGGGTGCGTTCGAAGTAGTCGGGCACCAGCGGGCGGCCGAAACTCGATTCGATCAGCCCGCGCATGCGCGCCTGGTCCACGCCCTCCCAGGAGTCGAACGCGAGCACCTTTTCGCCGCGCCGCACCAGCGTGCCCGAGCCCTTGTGGGTGAACAGCTCCTTGGCCAGTTCCGCCGGCCGCGTGATCGAGATCGACGAGGTGAGCGGCAGGTCGGCCAGCAGGTCGCCGATCTGTTCAAGCTTGAGCCGCATGCCGCCTTCGATCCACGGCTGTGCCAGCAGGTGCTCGTATTCGGTGGAAAGATTGATCGAATCGATCACCTGCCCCTGCGCATCGAGCAGGCCGCCGGTGCCGGTGAGAAACACGATCTTGTACGGCTGCAGCACACGCACCAGCTCGTTGGCCGCCACGTCCGCATTGATGTTGAGCAACTGGCCTTCGGCCGTCTCGCCCAGGCTGGCGATCACGGGAATGGCATTGGCCCGCAGCGCCGCCTCGATCGGCGCCAGCTCGATACCTGTCACGTTGCCGACCATGCCCAGGGCATCGCGGTCCAGGTAATCGGACGTAAAGACGCCTGAAGCGACCGAAACGGCGCGCGTGTCCATGGCGTGCAGCGCGTCCACCAGGCGCAGGTTCTGCTGCTGGAATACGCGGCGCACGATGCCCAGCGCCTGTGGCGTGGTCACGCGCAGGCCGCGGACCGTCTGCTTGGTGATGCCGGCGGCGGCCAGCTCCTGGTCCAGTTGCGGCCCGGCGCCGTGCAGCACGATGGGGCTCAGGCCCACCTGCTGCAGGAAGGTCAGCGACGAAGCCAGCGCCGGCAGGTCGTCGCGCAGCACCGCGCCACCGACCTTGACCACCGCGAAGCGCTTGGCGTCGACTTGCGAGAAGCGCTTCAGGTACTGCTGGATTTCCTTCGCGCCGCCCATGCTCTCGAGCAGGCGCACGATGGTCTTTCGGGTGTGTTTATGCGTTTCCACTGCTCACGATCCGATGGATGGTTTGCGCGTAGCGATCCAGTTGGCCGAGAACGACCCACTCGTCGGCACTGTGCGCCTGGGCGATGTCGCCGGGGCCGTAGACGAAGGCGGTGTAGCCGGCGGCCGAGAACAGCGCCGCTTCGGTCCAGAAGTCCACCGCGTTGCCGACCGGGATCTCCAGTTCGTCGGCCAGGTCGCGCGCCACCAGCCGCCTGGTTTCCGCGCTCGCGGTGTCGCCGGCAGGCAGCGAGCTGCCGCGGAAGGTTTCCTCGCAGTGCGTCGGCGGCACCTCGCCCAGCGCGCGGAAACGTTCGAGCAACGCATCCGGATCCATGGTCGGCAACGGCCGGAAGCCGAAGCGCACCTGCGCCGCCGGCGCGATCACGTTGGCCTTGATGCCGCCTTCGACGCGGCCGATGTTGAAGCGCAGGCCGGTCAGTCCGCCAAAGCGCTCGTGCGATTGCGCCGCGACGAAGTCCAGCGCCGCGGCGCCCCAGCGCATGGCCTGGTGCAAGGCGCTGTCGGCCGGCTTCTGCTCTCCCGAGGCATGTCCGGCCTGTCCGGCGAAGCGCATCAGCACGGATTGAATGCCCCGGTGCGCAAGCACGGCCTCGCCCCGGGTCGGCTCGGCCACGATCACGGCCTCGTAGCGCGCACGACTCCCCTCTCCCGGAGCCAGCGCGGGAAAGGCGCGCAGGAACCCGGCGATGCAACGCGCATCGTTGGCCTCCTCGTCGGTGGAGAACAGCAGTGCCAGCGGACCGTCGGTGGCCTGCGCCACGGCGAGCAGCGCGGCGGCGGCGCCCTTGATGTCGCATGCGCCCAGGCCGATCGCGCAGTCGCCCTCGACACGCAACGCGTGCGGATCGGCGCTCCATGCGGGCGAGTCGGGCACCGTGTCCAGATGCACGTTGAACAGCAGGCGCGGCTGTCCGCGCACGGCGTGCAGCGTCACGGCGCCGGCGCCGTAGTCGTTCACCGTCACCTCGAAGCCGGGCAGTTGCGCGCGCAGGTAATCGAAGATGCCGCCCGTGCCGATGGCGCGCGGCGGGTTGCGCGTGTCGAAGGCGACCAGCGCGCGCAGGTGTTGCAGCGTGGCATCCAGCAACGCGCTCATCGCACGCTCCCGCAAGATGGAGCCGCTCTCCCGGTGGAAGAGGGCCTGGCCTGTCCCGAGCCCGTCGAAGCAGGGAAAGGGACGCAAAGCAGGCCGTTCATGCCTTGGCGCTCCGATTCACTTCCGCCCACAGTGTCGAGCTCATGCCGAACAGCTTGATGAAGCCCTCGGCCTCCTCCACGCCCCAATCAGCCGACTGCGCGTAGGTGGCGCCCCTGGCGTTGAGGATATGCGGCGACTCCACCGCCACCGCGTCGACCGTGCCGCCATGCGTCTGCAACGTCACGACGCCGTTGACGGTGGCCTGGCTGGAGGCCAGGAAGGCTTCCAGGTCGGTCTTCAGTGGATCGTGGAAGAAGCCCTCGTAGACCAGTTCCACCCACTTGCGCGCCACCTCGGGCTTGAACCGGTTCTGCTGTTTGGACAGCACCGCCTCCTCCAGCGCGCGGTGCGCCGCGAGCAGCGCAACGAGGCCCGGCGCCTCGAACACGATGCGGCCCTTCAGGCCGATGGTGGTGTCGCCGGTATACATGCCGCGGCCCACGCCATAGCGGGCGAACAGCGTGTTGAGCTTCGCCAGCAGTTGGTGGCCCGGCAGGCGCTCGCCATCCAGGCTCACCGCCTCGCCGCGCTCGAAGCCGAGCGTCAGCGTCAGCGCGTCGGACGGCCATTCGCCGCGCGGCTTGCACCAGCCGCGCGCGCCCTCGCCCGGTGCCGCCCAACGGTCGATCTCGCCGCCGGACATGGTCAGCCCCAACAGGTTCTCGTTGATGGTGTAGGCCTGCTGCCTGGCGCGCACGCCGAAGCCGCGCTCCTCCAGGTACTTCTGCTCGTAGGCGCGGGTCTGCGTGTGCTGCTTCTGGATCTCGCGGATCGGCGCCACAATGGTGTAATCGCCCAGCGCCTTGACCGCGAGATCGAAGCGCACCTGATCGTTGCCCATGCCGGTGCAGCCATGCGCGATGGCACGCGTGCCGAGCTCGGCGCAGCGCTTCAGGGCGGCCTCGACGATCAGGTAGCGGTCGGACACCAGCAGCGGGTACTGGCCTTGGTAGCCCTCGCCCGCCCACACGAACGGCTTGACGAAGCCGTTCCAGATGGCAGGGCCGCCGTCGACGGTGAGATGGCTGGCCACGCCCAGTTCCCTGGCACGGTTCTCGATGAAGGCACGCTCCTGGTCGTCCACGCCGCCGGTGTCGGCGAACACGGTGTGCACGTTCCAGCCCTGCTCCTTCAGGTAGGGCACGCAGAAGCTGGTGTCCAGTCCGCCGGAGAAGGCGAGGACAATGTCTTTGGAACCGGGATTGGGGATTCGGGAGTCGGGATTGGTAGAAGCAGTGGACATATCGGCAACCTTGTAAGAAGTGAGCGCAAGCGGCTTTTGAAAGCGAATCCCTAATCCCGAATCCCGGATCCCGGCTGCGAAAGCAGCCCGGCCATCACGGCCTTCTGCACGTGCAGGCGGTTTTCTGCCTCGTCGATGGCGATGCAGTACGGCGCGTCCATCACCCCATCGGTGGCCTTGACGTTGCGGCGCAGCGGCAGGCAATGGCTGAACAGGCCGTGGTCGGTGAGGGCCATCTTGGCCTCGTCCACGATGAAGTGCCTGTGTGCCTCGCGGATGGGCTTTTCCTGCTCCCAGCGACCGAAGTACGGCAGCGCGCCCCAGCTCTTGGCGTAGATCACGTGGGCGCCGCGGTAGGCCTCCTCGACATCGTGGCTGACCTTCAGCGAGCCGCCGTTCTGCGCCGCGTTCTGGCGGCCGGCTTCCATGTAGCGCTCGTCCAGCACGTACTCGGGGGTCGGGCACAGCAGCGTCACGTCCATGCCCAGCTTGGTCGCGATCAACAACGCGGAGTTGGCCACCGCGGTATTGAGCGGCTTGGGGTGGTAGGTCCAGGTCAACACGTATTTCCGGTTCTGCAGATCGCCCAGGTGCTCCTTCAACGCCAGCGCATGGGCCAGCTCCTGGCAGGGGTGGGTGATCGTTTCCATGTTGATCACCGGCACCGTCGCATGGCGGGCGAACGCCTTGATGACGCGGTCCTGGCGATCGACCGACCAGTCCTGGAACTTCGGGAAGGCACGCACGGCGATCAGGTCGACATAGCGGCTGAGCACGCGGGCGACTTCGATGATGTGTTCCTCGGCCTCGCCCTCCATCACCGTGCCCAGCTCGAACTCGATCGGCCAGGCGTCCTTGCCGGGCGCCAGCACGATGGCATGGCCGCCCAGCTGGAACGCTCCCAGCTCGAAGCTGGTGCGGGTGCGCATGGACGGATTGAAGAACAGCAGCGCGATCGACTTGCCGGCAAGCTGCTGGCCACGCGGCGAGCGCTTGAACACGGCGGCCTGTTCCAGCAGCGCGTCGATCTCGGCGCGGCTGTAGTCCTGGGTGGTGAGGAAGTGCCGAAGGGCCATCTCGATGCTCCTTTGAGGAGTGCGTGCGCAGATCGGTCTGCGCACAAGAAACCATGGATTCCGGCGATCGCGGCAGGTTTCGTGCAACAAAAAACCCGGCGCGAGGGCCGGGTTTGTTCGTCGTTGCGCCTGATGCGCGTGCAGCGACAGCCTACCCGGCCGAATGTCGGACCAGCGGTCGGCGCGCACGCGAGGTCATGCCAGCGGCCATACGGGCGCTGGTGAGCACGGTAGCGGTGAAGACGGCTGCGGACATGGGAGTTCCGGATAAGCGGACCGGCATCATGCCGGCAATCGTGCGACGACGCAACGACTATTTGCGGCCGTCCATACGAACGGACGTCCAAATGGAAACCGCCGCCCGGAGGCGGCGGTCGATACGTTCATTCGGCCGGGGCCACGCTCACGCGCACCCGCAGGCGCTCGCCCGGGTCGTAGTTCAGCCGCGAGACGTAGACGTCGCCGTGGTAGCGGTATTCGACGTCGTAGCCCATCAGCCGGCGTTGCTCGCTGACCGAACTGACCTGGCGGCAACGGGTCACGGTGTCCTCGTACTCGCGCTCGCCACGGCGCGCCACGCCGTGGCCGACCGCGCCACCGGCGACCGCGCCGGCGACCGTGGCGGCCTTGCGGCCGTCGCCCTTGCCGACGGTGTTGCCGAGCACGCCACCGATCACCGCGCCCAGCACGGTGCCGGCGGTGGTATTGCCGCCGCCCTCCTGGCGCACCACCGGTGCCTCGTAGCATTCCTGCCGCGGTACCTCGGTGCGGGCCACGCCGTAGACGGGATCGACCCGCAGCACGTCGGCCCATCCGTAGTGGGAATTGGCGTCGTCGCCACTGGCGTAACGCCCGTCCTGCGCATGGACGGCACCGGTCGCGAGCACCAGCGCCAGGGCGGGAAGAAACATCTTGTACATGGGACCTCCAACATGGTCCAAAAGCGCGTCTGCGCGGTCGTCATTGCAACAAATTCACGCTGAATCAACGCTTAGAGCATGCCGGGGATGACACGTAGCGCCGAGCCGTTCAGCATCCGGCAACTTTCGCCCGCCCCCGGACCGCGGCAGGCGCCGTGAGCGCCCGGGCGTCCAGCCTCCTCCCACAGCCCGGGGAGAGCAAGGTCGGCTGCTGCTAAGATGCGCGGCTTGGCCGCGCCACCGGTTCGCCCCATGCCGATCTCGCTCTACAACAGCCTGACCCGCCACACCGACGCCTTCGTTCCGCTCGATCCGGAGCGGGTGACGATGTATCTGTGCGGGCCGACGGTCTACAACTACGTGCACATCGGCAACGCGCGCGGCCCGGTGGTGTTCGACGTGCTGGTGCGGTTGCTGCGGCGGCATTATCCGAACGTGGTCTACGCCCGCAACATCACCGACGTCGACGACAAGATCAACGCCGCCGCGCTCGGCCAGGGCGTGGAGATCGGCGCGATCACCGGGCGCTTCACGCAGGCCTACCGTGAGGACATGGCAGCGCTGGGCATCGCTCCCCCGGACCTCGAGCCGCACGCCACCGAGCATCTGGGCGAGATCATCGCGATGATCGAGACGCTGGTTGCCGACGGCCATGCCTATGCGGCCGAGGGCCACGTGCTGTTCGACGTGGGCACTTACCCGGCTTACGGCCGGCTTTCCGGCCGCGATACCGATGAATTGATCGCCGGCGCGCGCATTGAAGTGGCGCCGTACAAGAAGCATCCCACCGACTTCGTGTTGTGGAAACCGTCCACACCCGAACTGCCCGGTTGGGACAGCCCGTGGGGCCGCGGCCGCCCCGGCTGGCACATCGAGTGCTCGGCAATGAGCGCGGCGCACCTGGGCACGACGATCGACATCCACGCCGGCGGCGTGGACCTGACTTTCCCGCACCACGAGAACGAGATCGCGCAATCCACCTGCGCCCACGGCGGCCAGGTATTCGCCCGCTGGTGGCTGCACAACGGCATGCTCACCTTCGACGGACGCAAGATGTCCAAGTCGCTGGGCAACGTGTTGCTGGTACACGAGCTGCTCAAGCGACATCCGCCCGAGGCGCTGCGCCTGTTGCTGTTGCGCGGCCACTACCGGCAACCGCTGGACTGGTCGGACGCCGCACTGGCGCAGGCGGTGAGCACGCTGGATGGCTGGTACCGCGTGCTGCGCGACCTGGCCCACGTACCCGTCGAGGGTGAGCTTCCGGTGCCCGCACCGGTGGAAGCGGCGCTGTGCGACGACCTCAACACGCCGCAGGCGCTGGCCGAGCTGGCGCTGCTGGCCGATGCGGCGCGCCAGTCCGGCAGCGCCGCGGCCAAGGCCGCGCTGCTGGGCGGCGGCGCACTGCTCGGCCTGCTGCAGCAGGATCCGGAAGCGTGGTTCAGGCGCGGCGACGACGCAATCGATGAAGCGCGCATCGAGGCCCTGCTTGAAGAACGCCGCAGCGCCCGTGCCGCCCGCGATTTCGCGCGCGCCGATGCGATCCGCAAGGAACTCTCCGCGATGAGCGTGGTTATCGAGGACGGCGCGCAGGGCACGCGCTGGAGCATCCAGAAGGGCTGATCGCGCATGCTTCGCAAGGCTGGCTTCAGCCCACCAGCCGCAGCCTGCGCGATAATGCGCCCATGAATACGACCGCCCCCAGCGCCGCGCAGGCGCAACAGGACATCGCCGAGGAATTCGCTTTCTTCAGCGACTGGTCCGAGCGCTACCAGTATCTCATCGACCTGGGCAAGCAGTTGCCCTCCTTCCCCGACGAGTGCAAGACCGAGGAATGGCGCGTGCATGGTTGCCAGTCGATGGTGTGGCTGGTGCCCAGCGGCGATGCGCAACGCATGCACTTCGCTGCGATCAGCGACTCGGCCATCGTGTCCGGCCTGATCGCGTTGGTGCTGCGGGTCTATTCCGAGCGGCCGGCGGCGGAGATCGTCGCGACGGAGCCGGCATTCGTGCAGTCGATCGGCCTGGCCAAGCATCTCTCCCCCACCCGTTCCAACGGCCTGGCGGCCATGCTGGCCAAGCTCAGGGGCTACGCGGCACAAGCGCTGGCTTGATACCAGTGGTGCGGAGAATCGGCACGAGCCCACTTGTGGGCGATCGGGCGAGCCAGGAGCATCGCCCACAAGTGGGCTCCTACAACGTCCGGCGGGGGAGGCTTTGCCATGGCGCCATGTCCGTGACCAGCCAGTTCAGGTCGGCTACAGCGGATTCTGCTCACCCCGGAGAACAAAGGCCCCGCACGTGGCGGGGCCTTGTTTCCTGCGCCTTGGGCGGGAAAACTCAGTCGCCCATCTGCTTCTGCAGGTGCTCGCGGCGTTCCTGCGCATCGAGCGACAGCGTGGCGATCGGGCGGGCGTCGAGACGTTCCAGGCCGATTTCCTCGTCGGTTTCTTCGCAATAGCCGTAGCGGCCTTCCTCGATCCGGCGCAGCGCCTTGTCGATCTTGGAGATCAGCTTGCGATAGCGATCGCGAGTGCGCAGTTCCAGCGAGTTTTCGGTCTCGCGGGTCGCACGCTCCGCCTCGTCGCCGACATCGCGCACCTCGTCGCGAAGGTTTTCCATCGTCTGGCGGGATTCCTCCACCAGCTGATCGCGCCAGTCACGCAACTTGTTGCGGAAGTAGGCGAGGTGCCTGGGGTTCATGTACTCCTCGTTGTTGTTGCTCGAGGGACGGTAACCCGGCGGCAGGTCGATGGTAATGGTGGAAGGCAGGGCGTAACGGCCATCCTCGCGGGTCACGCCATTGTCGAGAGTCGTTGCGGAATTATTCATTGAGGACTGCGGGGTCTTCTGTTTCTTGAGTGGAGTATGACGTGCGGTGGCGGTAGCCACGCGCGGGGACGCCATTGCGACGGCACTGGCCACTTTGCCCTTCATGGGCGCAACGGCGGGTGATGGAGATGTTTGCTTGGCCACGACCGATGCGGCCGGCTTCGCCGGCGCCGGTGCCTTGGCGGACTTCGCGGCGGCCTTGGCAGGCCGGGCGGCGGCCGCGGATGGGCGGCGCGCGGCTTTGTCGACAACCTTGTAGGGCACCTTCGGCGTGGCGGCCTTCTTGCTGACGGCCTTGCTGCCCGTCTTCGCGGTCGCCTTGGCTGCTGGCTTGGCTGCCGGCTTGGCCGATACGGCCTTCTTCGGTGCCACCTTTTTCGCAGCGGCCTTTTTCGGCGCTGCCTTGGCTGCGGATCTGGCTGCGGGCCTGGCGGCTTTCGCCACCGGCCTGGAAGCGGGCTTGCTGGCGGGTGTGCCCTTTTTCACGGCCGGCACCGGCTTGCGGGCGGCAGTCTTGCTGGCAGGCGTCTTCGCAGCCGACTTCTTGAGCGGAGCCTTCTTTGCCACGGCCTTGCTTGCGGATTTTCCCGCCGACTTGGCGGCGGCCTTGCCGGCGACCGGCTTGCGTGCCACGGGCTTCTTCGCCGCGGCCGGCTTGCTGGCCGCAGGCTTCCTGGCGGCGCTGCTCTTGCTGGCCCGGGCGCTGGTTGCGGCGACCTTGGGCTTGGCAGTCTTGGCCTGTTTCGCCGGGGCGGCAGTCTTCCCTTTCTGCGCCTTGGCGGCGGTCGAACTACGAGTCGTTTTCGCCATTTCCCTTCACCGTTTTGGCCGTGGCGGCCGGGTGTTATAGCCCATGCGCCTTACACCAGCAACAGGCATCTGGAATACTTGGAGCACTACATGCCGCGAGCCGTTTGGGCTGCGTGAACGAAAGTGACCCGATTCCTGCTCCTCCTGCTTGGCTTGTACAAACGCGTGTTGAGCCCCCTGCTGGGACCGCGTTGCCGCTTCCACCCCAGCTGTTCCGATTATGCACGGATTGCGATTCTGCGCTTCGGCCCGCTGCGCGGCAGTGCGCTGGCGCTGTGGCGCATCCTGCGCTGCCAGCCCTTGTGCACCGGCGGGATGGACCCGGTACCGGAGCATTTCCATTTCACCCGCTGCCGCTCCCACGGGGAGCATTGATCTCCCGCACCGAATACCCGTGTCGCCGCGCATCCCGTAGGGTGGGCTTCAGCCCACCATCTCGCGCCGGCATCGGGGATGGTGGGCTGAAGCCTACCCTACGGCGCGGCAGCCGCGGAACTTACCTGGCGGAACCGTAGCCGCCGGGCACGCCCTTGCTGGCGTAGGCCACGGCGTCGTGCGGGTGCAGGCTTTCCTGGTGCTCCAGGCGCACATGGAAATCGGCGATGCGCGGATCGGCGTCCAGTGCCTTCTGGATGCGTCGCGCCGCGTCCTCGCAGAACATCAGGTTGCCGCCATTGGCCTGCGCGAAGGCCTGCTCGTCCTCGCGCTTGACCGCCGTCTGCACCGGTGTGCCCAGCGCCTGCTCGACGCGATCCAGCGTCGCAATCAGATTGAAGCCCTCGCCTTCGGCCAGGCGCACCAGCAGCCGCGCCACGCTGCGCTGCGCGTGCGGCGTGGCGACGATGCCCTGCTCGCTGCCCAGCCAGGCCAGCACGGCGGCGTGGTCGACCGGACCCGACGCGTCGAAGTCGCGCGCGAACTGTTCCTGGATCAACTGGCGCGACAGCGCCGCCGATGCCGGGCAGGTGGAGGAATAGACCACCTCGGTACCCAGTTCCAGCTGGAAGCCGTTCGCGCCCAGGCTCGCCTCGATCGACACGGGATAGGCGCGCCAGCCGCTGTTGCCGCTGCGCAGCGCGGACCGGCGGACCAGGTGGTCGAAGCGGATGCTGATTCGCGCGTGGTCGGACAGATCCTTGTGCGAATCGAGGAAGGCGCGCAGCAGCGATTCGATCATCGCCGCATCCAGCGGCCGGGCGCTCAGGTACTGGTCCACCAGCAGGTACAGGCGCGACATGTGGATGCCGCGCTTGTCCGGCCGGGTCAGGTTGACGAACGCGCCGACCTGCGCGCTGGCGCGCTCCAGATTGCCGTCGCCCGCATCGAAGCGCACCGGCACCTCGATGCCGTCCATGCCCACCCAGTCCAGCGCCCCGGCCAGGTGCGGCTGTGCCTGGACGGCGACGTCGGGCAGCAGGCGGGCGGTGTTTTCGTGGCTGTGCATGGAATGTCCTTGCGGCAGGCGGTAGCGCCGTGCGGCTTTCTATTTTGGGGCACTGGACGCGGTGGCAACAGGTACGCTGCGGAAACACTGTGTCGAGTGACGGCAACTGCGCGCCGACGCGGGCTCAGGCGCCGCTCGCGCGCCGCCAGCGGCGCGCCGCCTGCCAGGCGGCCAGGGTGGTTGCCAGGCCGCCGGACTGGCGGGCGCGCTGCAGGGTTTCCAGCGGTTCGGCGGCGGCGGCGGCGCGCAGGGCGAGGCGCCCCGCCTCGCGCGCTTCCACGGCACGGAACACGCTGAGCGGCCCGGGCAGTCGCGCCGCCGCGCGCCAGGCCGAGGTGATCTCGCCCAACTGGTCGCGCACGGCCGCGTTGCGCGCCGGACCCGGGCGCCGCAACTGGTCCCTGCTCAAGCCGTGGCGCGCGAGCGCGGCCATCGTCAACGGCAGGCGGTCGCGTTCGGCATCATCGTCCAGCCGGCGCAGCGCGTGCAGCAGGTGGGTGAGCGCGGCGAGCCGGGCGGCCCGATCGGGCGCGGCCGATTCGTCGAACCACCAGGCGGTTTCCAGTGCGGCCAGTGCGCCATGAAGTTGCGCGGCGGCGTCGAGCTGTGCCGTGAAATCGGCCGCGGTGCCCTCCTCCAGCTGCGCCATCGCCGCCAGCACCGGCGCCAGCCAGCGCTCGCTGTCGATACGGCTGGCGCGGTCGTCGTCGAACAGCACCTGGGTCAGCGGATGGCGCCCGCCGCCCTGTCCTGCACCGGCCAGCTCCTCGGCCCACCAGTTGAGCTTGGTGGCGGCCACCTGCGGCTCGCGGATGCCGTAGGCGGCGCCCACGATCTCCTGCTCGAGCGCCGCCAGCGCGATATGCCCGGGCCAGCGCGCCGGCTCGACGAAGGCGAGCGCGATGCGTTGCGCCGGTTGCAGCGCCAGCCACTTGTCGACGTAGCTCTGCAGTGCGTTGCCGCCGGCGTCCATCACGCCACCGCCTGGCCGTTGCGCAGCCATTGGGCGAACTGCACGGGCGTCTCCAGTACGGCATCGGCGTCCCACTCGCGTGGGTCGCCGCCATCCAGGTAACCCCAAGCCACCGCGACGGTGTAGAGCCCGGCCGCGGCACCCGCCATGACGTCGCGGCGGTCGTCGCCGACGAACAGGCTGCGCGCCGGGTCGATGCCGGCGTGTTCGCAGGCCAGGCGTACCGGGGCCGGGTCGGGCTTCTTCACCGGCAGCGTGTCGCCACTGACCACCGCCGCCGCGCGACCGGCCCAACCGATCCGCCGCAGCAGTTCGTCGGTCAGGAAGCCGGCCTTGTTGGTGACGATGCCCCAGCGCACGCCGGCGGCCTCGAGCTGGCCGAGCATGGCCTCGATGCCGTCGAACGGACGCGTGGCCTCTCCCATCACATCGCCGTACAACGCCAGATAGCGCTCGACTCGCGCTTCCACCGCCACTTCGCCGAGCGACCCGAACGCGCAGCGCAGCACCGCGCGCGCACCACGCGAGACGACTTCGCGCACGGGGGCATATGGCGGCACGGGCGCGCCCTCTTCCTCGCACTGGCGCCGGAGCGCCACATAGAGATCCGGAGCGCTGTCGAGCAGGGTGCCGTCGAGGTCGAACAGCACGCCCTCGATCGGGGACGGCAGCGGCCTCATGCCGGCTTGCGCGCGCACAACAGATAGTTGATCGCGGTAACGCGGCTCAACGATGCCTTGCGGGACAGCGGGTTGTAGGCCAGGCCCGACACGTCCTCCAGCTCCAGCCCCGCGTGGCGCAGCAGGCGGCCGAGCTCGGAAGGCTTGAGGAATTGTGCGTAGTGGTGCGTGCCGCGCGGCAGCAGGCGCATCACGTATTCGGCGCCGAGGATGGCCGCGCCGAACGCAGCCGGCGTGCGGTTGAGGGTGGACATGAACAGCCGCGCCCCGGGCTTGAGCAGTGCAGCCAGGTCGTTCACCAGCGCTGCCGGATCGGGCACGTGCTCGATCAATTCCATGCAGCACGCCGCGTCGAAGCTGGCAGGCTCGGCGGCGGCCAGCGCGGCCGATGACTGCACGCGGTAGTCGACCTTCAGCTCCGACTCGAACAGGTGCAGCCTGGCGACCTCGATGACCTTCTCGCCCAGGTCGATGCCGGTCACCTGGGCACCGTCGCGCGCCAGCGCCTCGCTGAGCAGTCCGCCGCCGCAGCCGACGTCGGCCACCTTCGCGTTGCGAAGATCCACGCGGGCGGCCACGTAGGCGGCACGCACGGGGTTGAGGTCATGCAGCGGGCGCGATTCGCCGTCCGGATCCCACCAGCGGGCGGCCAGCTTGTCGAAGCGGGCGATTTCGTCGGGGCTGACGTTGGCGGTGGTTTCGGTCATGACACGGTCCTTAGCAACAAGGCTTTTCGTAGGAGCCCACTCGTGGGCGATGCTCTTGGGCACTCCTACAAGGGATGGCGGATGGTTAGTGCGCCTGCCATTCGTACACCGCCACGTCCCAACCGCCGCTGACGTGCGTCGGATCGCGGTGGGCGATGGTTCGTGCTTCGGCCAGGTCCGCCGCTTGCAACAGATAGGCCCCGCCGGTCCTGTCGGCGAACGGGCCGTAACGTTCGACGCGGCCCTCCGCACGAAGCTCGTCGAGGAACCGTTGGTGCGCCGGCACCACCGCCGCGTCGAACTGCGGGCGGCGCATCACCATGACGAGATAGAGCTTCATGGGCGGCTTTCCTAGGAGAACGCCGCGATGCGCTCGCGCCAGGCGTGCGCCTTGGCCAGAACCTCGGTCGGATCCAGGCCGATCAGTTCGCGCGCGGCCAATTTGCGGCGGCCGGCGATCCACACGTCGGTGACCTGGTGCCGCCCGGCCGCGTAGGCCAGCTGCGAGGCGATATGGAACAGCGGCTGCGTCTCGATGTCGGTCAGCCGCACGGCCGCGAGGTCGGCCTGCTTGCCCGGCTCGATCGAACCGATGCGATCCTCCAGGCCGATCGCCCGGGCGCCGTTGAGCGTGGCTGCGCGCAGCGCATAGGCGGCATCGAACGCGGCCGCGTCGCCGGCGACCGCCTTGGCCAGGATCGCCGCCGTGCGGATCTCGCTGACCATGTCCAGGTCGTTGTTGGAGGCGCAACCGTCCGTTCCCAGTGCCAGATTGACGCCGGCACGGCGCAGTTTCTCCGCCGGGCAGAAACCGGAGGCGAGCTTGAGGTTGGACTCGGGGCAATGCACCACCGACACGCCGGCCTCGGCGCAGGCGGCGATCTCGCCCTCGGTGACCTGGGTCATGTGCACGGCGATCAGGCGGTCGTTGACCAGACCCAGCTTCTGCAGGCGCTGGAACGGGCGCAGGCCGGACTTCTTCTTCTCTTCCTCCACCTCGGTCGCCGTTTCGTGCAGGTGCAGGTGGACCGGGATGTCCAGCTGGTCGGCCAGCACGCGGATGCGCTCGAAGCTGTCATCGGACACCGTGTAGGGCGCGTGCGGTGCGAACGCGGTGCCGACCAGGCCATCGCCGCGGAAGCTGTCGTGCACCTCGCCGGCGCGCTCGAAATATTCGTCCTGGCTCTTGGCCCAGGCGGTGGGAAACTCGATCACCGGCAGGCCGACCACGGCGCGAAAACCCAGCCGCCGGTAGGTCGCGCCGATCACGTCGGGGAAGAAGTAGTTTTCGTTGGCGCAGGTGGTGCCGCCGCGGAGCATCTCGGCCACCGCCAGCTCGACGCCGTCGCGCACGAACTCCGGCCCGATCACCTTGGCCTCGGCCGGCCAGATGTGCTGCTGCAGCCAGGTCATCAGCGGCAGGTCGTCGGCCAGGCCGCGCAGCAACGTCATCGGGTTGTGCGTGTGGCTGTTGACCAGGCCGGGGATCAGCGCGTGCTCGCCAAGCTCCACCCGCTCGCGCGGCGCGTAGGCGGCGCGCGCCTCGGCGATCGGCAGCACCGCCTCGATCCGGCCGCCGTCGATCGCCACCGCGTGGTTGTCGAGCACCACGGCGTGCGGTTCGACGGGAACCACCCAGCGGGCTTCGATGAGTAGGTCGATCTCGATGGCGGCTGGACTCATTGCGGTCTCGCGTGACGGATGGAACGAAAACGGCACGGCGCCTGCGCTGCCGTGCCGTCCGGTTTGCTGCCGCCGGCTGCTTACTTGCCGACGCGGCTGACGTATTCGCCGGTACGGGTGTCGACCTTGATCACCTCGTCGGTGCCCACGAACAGCGGCACGCGCACCACCGCGCCGGTTTCCAGCGTCGCCGGCTTGCCGCCGCCGCCGGAGGTGTCGCCACGGACGCCCGGGTCGGTTTCGGTGATCTTCAGCTCGACGAAGTTCGGTGGCTGCACGGTGATGATCTCGCCGTTGAACAGCGTCACCACGCACTCTTCCTCGCCCTTGAGCCACTTGGCCGCATCGCCGACGCCGGCCTTGCTGGCCTGGTGCTGCTCGAAGGTCTCCTGCTGCATGAAGTGCCAGAACTCGCCGTCGGAGTACAGGTACTGCATGTCGGTGTCGTTGACGTCGGCGACCTCGAAGGAATCGGACGACTTCATCGTCTGCTCGGTGGTGCGGCCGGTCTTCAGGTTGCGGATGAAGATGCGGGTGAACGCCTGGCCCTTGCCCGGCTTGACGAAGTCGGCATCGGTGATGACCCACGGATCATTGTTGTGAAGGATCTTCATGCCCTTCTTGACGTCGTTGAGACCGGCGGTTGCCATGCGCTTTCTGCTCCAGAGAGATGAATACCGCCCCGCGGCGGCTAAAATGGGGTTTGTACGGGCCCGAAGCCCGCCTCAAGGCCGACCATGATAACCGCAAGCCCCGTTGGGCGCCTATCGCCGACCACGCCCGACTGGCGCGAACTGTGGCGCGATGCCATCACCGACGTGAACGAACTGCTGCATTGCGTCGGGCTCGGTCACCTGGCCGACCGGCTGCCGCCGGGCGACGCCGGCTTCGCGCTGCGGGTGCCGCGCGGCTTCGTCGCGCGCATGCGCCCGGGCGATCCCCGCGACCCGCTGCTGCTGCAGGTGCTGCCGCAGCTGGCCGAGCTGGACCAGGTGCCGGGGTTCGTCGCGGACGCCGTCGGCGACCTGGCCGCGCGCGAGGCGCAGGGCGTGCTGCACAAGTACCACGGCCGCGCACTGCTGATCGCCAGTGGCAGTTGCGCGGTCAACTGCCGCTACTGCTTCCGCCGGCATTTCCCCTATGGCGAGGAGATCGCCGCGGCCGGCCAATGGCGGCAGGCGCTGGCCCACCTGCGGGACGACCCGACGATCAGCGAGCTGATTCTCTCCGGCGGCGATCCGCTGGCGCTGGCGACCCCGAAGCTGGAGGAACTCACGCGTGGCCTGGCCGCATTACCGCACGTGAGCCGCCTGCGCATCCACACCCGGCTGCCGGTGGTGCTGCCCGAGCGCATCGACCCGTCGTTCCTGGCATGGCTGGACGCACTGCCGCTGCAGAAGGTGATCGTGCTGCATGCGAACCACGCCAACGAGTTCGACGAGCACGTGGATGCCGCCTGCGCCACCCTGCGCCAGGCCGGCGCCACCCTGCTCAACCAGTCGGTGCTGCTGCGCGGGATCAACGACGATGCCGGCACGCTGGCGGCGCTCTCCGAGCGCCTGTTCAGCGCCGGCGTGTTGCCGTACTACCTGCATCAGCTCGACCGCGTGCAGGGCGCGGCCCACTTCGAGGTGGACGACGCGCGCGCGCTGGCGCTGGTCGAGGCCGTGCGCGGTCGCCTGCCTGGTTACCTGGTGCCGCGACTGGTACGTGAAGTGGCCGGGGACGGCTCCAAGCGTCCGCTGTAGCGCCAGCCGGCCAAGGCAACGTGCGCCTCGCCGCGGCGAGGCGCACGTTGCCTTTATGAGCGTTGCCGCTGGCGCTCGTTCGGGGAATCCGTTACAAACCTTGGACGGGGTGGACGGCCAGGCCGGCTCGCCCTTCCGGTCGCGGCGAGGGGCGCCAGCGACCCCGCCGATCCAGGGGCAGCCGCCAGGGCTCAATGAAAAAAGATTCCGTCATCAAGATCCTCTTCGTCGAGAAATCCGTCGAGGATGCCGAACAGATCATCAGTCTCCTGCGCAACGCCGGCATCGCCGTGCGTCCGGCGCGGGCGACCCAAGCCGAGCAGGTCAAGGCGGCGCTGGACGAGCTGGAACCGGACGTCGTGCTGTTCGATCCGGCCGCCGGCCTGGAGCTGCGCGAGGTCGTCCATTTGCTCGACGCGCATGGCCGCGACGTGGCCCTGGTGGCGCTGGTCAACCAGCTCGACACCCAGAGCGTGGCGGAGATGTTCGCCGGCGGCGTGCGCGGCACCGCGCTGCGCACCCAGCCCAAGCAGTTGATCGCGGTGCTGCAGCGCGAATTCGACGCGCTGAACACGCGCCGCCAGGTGCGCCTGCTGGAGGCTGCGCTGCGCGAGTCGGAGCGCCGCTGCGACGCCCTGCTCGATTCCTCCACCGACGCCATCGCCTATGTACACGAAGGCATGCACGTGCGCGCCAATCGCGCCTATCTGGAAACGTTCGGCTACGACGACTTCGACGACCTGCTCGGGCTACCGGTGCTGGACCTGATCGGCACGGCCGACGCCGAGGCTTTCAAGAGCCTGCTGCGCAGCCATTCGCGCAAGGAAAAGGCGCCCAACCAACTGGAGCTGCAGACCCGGCGCGCCGACGGCGGCAGTTTCAAGGCCACGGTGGAATTCGCCGGCGCCACGTTCGAGGGCGAGCCCTGCCTGCAGATCGTGTTCCGTCGCCAGCAGGTCGACCAGGCACTGATCGAGCAATTGCAGCGCGACGCCGTCACCGGCCTGTTCAACCGCGCCCGCACGCTCGAATACATCGACGAGGCGGTCGCCGCCGCGGCCAAGGGCAAGAAGGGCCAGACCCTGCTGCTGATCGAACCGGACAACTGGCAGACCATCGTCGCCGGCATCGGCCTGGGCCAGGCCGACGAGCTGCTGGCCGCCTTCGCCGGCCGCGTGAGCGCATTGCTGGGCGAGAGCGACATGGGCGGCCTGCTGGCCGAACACACCCTCGGCGTGATGCTCGATTCGCGCAGCGACGAGGCGATCAAGCAATGGATCGAGGCACTGCTGCAGGCCGTCGCCAGCGACATCTTCGATGCCGGCACCCGCTCGATCACCGTCACCGCCAGCATCGGCGGCAGCCTGCTGGGCGAGAAGAACGCCAACGCCGAGCTGCTGCTCAACCAGGCCAGCCAGGCCCTGCGCAATGCGCAGAGCCAGGGCGGCGGGCGCGTGGAGCTGCACGACCCGGCGGCCCGCGAAAAGGCCGAGGAGGAGCGCGAGCGCTACTGGCTGCAACTGCTCAAGCAGGCGCTGACGCAAGACAACTTCATGCTCTACCACCAGCACACCGTCAGCCTGCAGGACGCCGAGGGCGAGTATTCCGAGGTGCTGCTGCGCATGAACGGACCGCAGGGCGAGGTGCTGCCGGGCTTCTTCATGCCGATCGCCGAGAAGCACCAGCTCACCCCGGCAATCGACCGCTGGGTGCTCAACCGTGCCATCGAGACGCTCAAGGCGCGCGACGGCCAGGGCATCCAGACCACTTTCTTCGTCAAGCTCACGGCCGAATCCATGCAGGACGCCACCTTCCTGCCGTGGCTGGAAGACCGGCTCAAGCGCGCCGCGCTACGCCAGGGCCAACTGGTGCTGGAAATGACCGAGAGCAAGGTGGTCACGCTGCTGCGGCCGGCACAGGAATTCATCAACCGCTGGAAGAAGATCGGCGGCCGCTTCGCACTGGAGCAATTCGGCTCGGGGCTCAACTCGTTCCAGTTGCTGGCGCACATCGATGCGGACTACCTGAAGATCGACCGCACCTACATGAACCAGTTGCCCCAGCACCCCGAGAACCAGAAGAAGATCGGCGAGATCTGCGCGCAGGCCCACGAGATGAAACGGCTGACCGTGGCCGAATGGGTCGAGGACGCCACCAGCACCTCGCTGCTGTTCGCCTGCGGCGTCGACTTCGTGCAGGGCAATTTCCTGCAGGAACCGCAGCCGCTGGCCTAGCCGACCTGGCGTCAGACCCATGTAGGAACGCCCTTGGGCGCGACCACCATGCGCCGGCTGGCATGGCGGTCGCGCCCAAGGGCGCTCCTGCAGTCGGACTCCAGGTGCCACGGGACGACAAAAACCCCGCGGATCGCTCCGCGGGGTTTCTGTTCTTGCCTGAAGCGGACCGCTTACTTGGCGGCGGCGGCAGCGGCGGCCTTCGCGGCAGCCTTGGCGGCCGACACGGCGGCGATGTCTTCCTTGATGCGGGCAGCCTTGCCTTCCAGACCACGCAGGAAGTACAGCTTGGCGCCGCGCACCTTGCCCTTGCGCTTGACCTGCACCGAGTCGATCGTCGGGCTGTGCGCCTGGAACACGCGCTCCACGCCCGTGCCGTGCGAAATCTTGCGCACGGTGAAGGCCGAATGCAGGCCGCGGCTGCGCTTGGCGATGACCACGCCTTCGAAGGCCTGCACGCGCTCGCGGTTGCCTTCCTTCACCTTGACGTTGACCACCACGGTGTCGCCAGGGCCGAATTCCGGCAGCTGGCGGGTGATCTGCTCGGCTTCGAACTGTTCGATGATCTTGTTCATGGCAACACCTGATTAGATTTGCAAATTACTGCGGCTTGACGGCCGCTTCGTCGTGCCGCATGTGCTCGCGGCGGAATTCTTCCAGCAATGCACGGGACGTCTTGTCCAGCGCGCATTGCGCCAAAAGGTCGGGCCGGCGCAGCCAGGTCCGTCCCAGCGACTGCTTCAGGCGCCAGCGGCGGATCGCCGCGTGGTCGCCGGAGAGCAGCACTTCCGGCACGTCACCCAGTGCGTCGTGCACCGGCTTCGCGTAGTGCGGACAGTCGAGCAGCCCGTTCGAGAACGAATCCTGCTCGGCGGACTGCGCGTCGTTCAACGCGCCTTCCTGCAACCGGCCCACCGCGTCGATGACCACCGCGGCGCCTAGCTCGCCCCCGGACAGCACATAATCGCCGATGGAGAGCTCCTCGTCGACCTCGTGCGCCAGCAGGCGTTCGTCCACTCCTTCGTAACGCCCACAGAGCAAGGCGATGCGCGGCCGTTTCGCCAGCGCTTCCACCCTGCCCTGCGTCAGCCGCGCTCCCTGCGGGCTGAGGTAAATCACGTGCGCCGGTTCCGGCGCTGCCTCGCGCATGGCCTTCATGGCCGCCCGCAAGGGCTCGATCAGCATCACCATCCCGGGCCCGCCGCCGCAGGTGCGGCCGTCCACGGTACGGTAGTTGTCGGTGGCGAAGTCGCGCGGGTTCCAGGTTTCCACCTGCAGCAACTGGCGCTGCTGCGCGCGTCCCACGACACCGACGGCGGCGCACTGGCGCATGAAGTCGGGAAACAGCGTGACGACATCGATGCGCATCGGATCCCCCGCTTGGCTAGAACTCAGGATCCCAGTCCACCACCATGCGCCCACCGGACAAGTCCACCGAACGCACGTAAGTCCCCTGGACGAAGGGCACCAGCCGCTCGCGCGTGCCGTCCCTCACTACCACCACGTCGTTGGCGCCGGTGGCGAACAGATGGCTCACCCGTCCCAGCGACACGCCCTCGATGGTGACGACCTCCAGACCCTCGAGGTCGACCCAGTAATACTCGTCCTTGCCAGGTGGCGGCAGCAGCTCGCGGGCGACATGGATGTCCTGACCCACCAGCGTCGCCGCCGCATCGCGGTCATCCACGCCCGGCAACTGGCAGACAAGCCCCTTGCCCTGCGGATGTCCCTTGATCCCGGCGACCTCCCTGACCTCGCCCGGCGCCATTTCGAGCAGCCAGGGCTGGTACTTGAAGATCTGCGTGCGGGGCTCGGTCCAGGATTCGATCTTGAGCCCACCCTGCACGCCATGCAGACCGACGATGCGCCCGACCAGGACGCGCCGACCGGCTGCGGCCATGCTTAGGCAGCAGCCTGCTGCTTGCCGGCTTCCTTGAGCAGGGAGGCGACCTTGTCGGTCAGCTGGGCACCCTTGCCCACCCACTCGTTGACGCGCTCGACGTTCAGTTCGAGGCGCTTGTCCTTGCCGGACGCGACCGGGTTGTAGAAGCCCACGCTCTCGATGTTGCGACCGTCGCGCTTGTTGCGCTGATCGGTGACCACGACGTGGTAGAACGGACGGCCCTTGGCGCCACCGCGCGAAAGACGAATCTTGACCATAAATAAAAGCTCCAGAGGTGCCGGTGAGCCGGCAGCACGCACGGGATCCGCGCGCGGTAAACGCGGCATTTTAGTGGATTTTCGGTAAAAGGGAAGAGCCGGGTGAAGGTGCCAGGGGCTGAGGACGGCTAGCGAAGGCGCAAGCTTGCCGGTTCACTCGCCCGTGCAGCGCTTGCTACTCGCCCCTCGTCCGGGTCCTTTCAACGCATCGGCGGGAAGCCGCCGCCCATCCCGCCCATGCCCTTCATGGCCCCGCGCATCTGCCGCATGAGGCCCTTGGTACCGCCCTTGGACAGCTTGGACATCATTTTTTCCATCTGCATGTACTGCTTGAGCAGGCGGTTGACGTCGGCCGGCTGGGTGCCCGAGCCACGCGCCACGCGGGCGCGGCGCGAGCCGTTGAGCAGGTCGGGATGGCGACGCTCCTTCTTGGTCATCGAGCCGATGATCGCGACCATGCGCTTGATCTCGTTGTCGTTGACCTTGGACTTGACGCTGTCCGGAATGCTGGCCATGCCGGGCAGCTTGTCCATCAGCCCGGCCAGGCCGCCCATGTTGTTCATCTGCTCGAGCTGGTCGCGCATGTCGTTGAGGTCGAAGCGCTTGCCCTTCATCACCTTCTGGGCGAGCTGCTGGGCCTTCTCCTGGTCGACCTTGCGCTCGACCTCCTCCACCAGCGAGAGGACGTCGCCCATGCCCAGGATGCGCTGGGCCAGGCGATCGGGATGGAACGGCTCCAACGCGTCGGTCTTTTCGCCAGCGCCTAGGAACTTGATCGGGCGGCCGGTGATGTAGCGCACCGACAGTGCGGCACCACCGCGGGCGTCACCGTCGGTCTTGGTCAGCACCACGCCCGTCAGCGGCAGCGCCTCGCTGAAGGCCTTGGCGGTGGTGGCCGCGTCCTGGCCGGTCATCGAATCGACCACGAACAGCGTCTCGACCGGCGTGATCGCGGCATGCAGTGCCTTGATCTCGCCCATCATCGCCTCGTCGATGTGCAGGCGGCCGGCGGTATCGACCAGCAGCACGTCGACCACTTCGCGACGGGCGGCCGCAATGGCGGCCCTGGCGATGTCGACCGGATCCTGCCCCACCTCGGACGGGAAGAACTTCACGCCGACCTGCTCGGCCAGCGTGCGCAACTGCTCGATGGCGGCCGGACGATAGACGTCGCAGCTGACCACCATCACCTTCTTTTTCTTGCGCTCGGTCAGGAAGCGCGCCAGCTTGGCCACCGTGGTGGTCTTGCCGGCGCCCTGCAGGCCGGCCATCAGCACCACCGCGGGCGGCTGCTGGGCGAGGTTGAGCTCGGCGTTGGCCGTGCCCATCACCTTGGTCAGCTCGTCGCTGACCACCTTCACCAGCGCCTGGCCCGGCGAGAGGCTCTTCAATACCTCCTGGCCTACCGCGCGCACTTTCACGCGCTCGATCAGCGCCTGCACCACCGGCAGCGCAACGTCGGCCTCCAGCAGCGCGATGCGCACCTCGCGCAGCGACTCGCGGATGTTTTCCTCGGTCAGGCGACCGCGACCGCGCAGGCGGTTGACGGTGGTCGAGAGACGTTGGCTGAGCGATTCGAACATGGCGACGGGTACGGTGCGGGGAGAACGCCGGAGTATAGCAATCGCGGAGCGGCCGAAGTCGGCGGCCGCAGGCGGGCACCATGCCTCGTTCACCCGCCGCCGACGCTATGACACACTTGCACGCATGCTACCCGCGCTTTCGATTCTGGCGATCGCCTGCTACCTGCTCGCCTCCGGCCTGCTGGCGTGGCCACTGTTCGCGCAGCGGGCGGCAACGCCAGCGGTCGCCTGGCAACGCCCGGCCCTGGCGGTCGCCATGCTGGCGGTGCTGGCGCATGCGGGCGTGTTGCTTGGCATGCACCGCGGCGCGCTGGATCTGCATTTCTTCGCCGCGTTGTCGCTGGTCGCCTGCGTGGTGTCGGCGCTGACCCTGTTCGTCAGCCTGAGCCGGCCGGTGGCGGCGCTGGGCGTGGTGGTGTTTCCGCTGGCGGCAGTGCTGCTGGCGGTCGACAGTTTCCTGGCGCCGCCGACCATGCCCATGGCGATGGGTTGGCAGATCAAGCTGCACGTGACGGTGGCGCTGGTGGCCTTCAGCCTGCTGTCGATCGCCGCGGTGTTCGCGATCGGGCTGGCGGTGCAGGAGCGCGGGTTGCGCCACCGCCAGTTCGGGCCCTGGCTGCGCGCGCTGCCGCCGCTGACGCTGACCGAATCGCTGCTGTTCCGCATGATCGGCGCAGGCTTTGCCCTGCTGACCCTGACCCTGGTCACCGGCATCCTGTTCGTCGGCAACCTGTTCGGCCAGCACCTGGTGCACAAGACCGTGCTGTCGATCGTCGCCTGGCTGGTGTTCGGGATACTGCTCTACGGGCGCTGGCGATTCGGCTGGCGCGGCCGCCGCGCGGTGAACCTGACGCTGCTCGGCATGGCGGTGCTGGCGCTGGCGTTCTTCGGCTCGAAGTTCGTGCTGGAGCTGATCCTGCACCGGCCGCTGCCGCGCCTGTAGCGCAGGGTGGGCTTCAGCCCACCGTTCCCGTGCGGATCTCGAGCCGGTGGGCTGAAGCCCACCCTACGTCAGGCGTCGCGGCAGGCGTCGATGGCCTGGGACAAGCGCTCCACGCCAACCACTTCCATCTCGCCCACCTTGCTCTTCTTGGGCGCGTTGGCCTTGGGCACGATGGCGCGGCGAAAGCCGTGGGTGGCCGCCTCCTTCAGGCGTTCCTCGCCGTTGGGCACAGGACGGATCTCGCCGGAGAGGCCGACTTCGCCGAAGGCGATCGTCTTGTCCGGCAGCGGCCGGTCGCGCAGCGACGAAAGCACGGCCAGGAGCACCGGCAGGTCGGCGGCGGTTTCCTGCACGCGAATGCCACCGACCACGTTGACGAACACGTCCTGGTCGTACGCCGCCACGCCGCCGTGGCGGTGCAGCACGGCCAGCAGCATGGCCAGGCGGTTCTGCTCCAGGCCCAGCGCCACGCGGCGCGGATTGCCCAGCGAACTCTGGTCGACCAACGCCTGCACCTCGACCAACAGCGGACGGGTGCCTTCGCGGGTGACCATCACCGCGCTGCCGGAGGTCGGCCCGCTATGTGCCGAGAGGAAGATTGCCGACGGGTTGGGCACCTCCCGCAGGCCCTTGTCGGACATGGCGAACACGCCCAGTTCGTTGACCGCGCCGAAGCGGTTCTTGAACGCGCGCAGCACGCGGAAACGGCTGCCCGACTCGCCCTCGAAGTACAGCACCGCGTCGACCATGTGCTCGAGCACGCGCGGACCGGCGATGCCGCCCTCCTTGGTCACGTGGCCGACCAGGAACACGGACGTGCCGGTTTCCTTGGCGAAGCGCGTCAGTTTGGCCGCCGATTCGCGCACCTGGCTCACCGAGCCCGGCGCCGCGGTGAGCAGTTCGGTCCAGATGGTCTGGATCGAGTCGATCACCAGCACGTGCGGACGCGTGGCGATCGCCTGTTCGAGGATGCGCTCGATGCAGGTCTCGGCCAGCGCCTGCAGCGGCTCCAGCGGCAGGCCCAGGCGCTGCGCGCGGGCCGCCACCTGCGAGAGCGACTCCTCGCCGGTGACGTAGACACTGGCCAGGTGCGCACCGAGCGTGCCCAGCATCTGCAGCAGCAGCGTCGACTTGCCGATGCCGGGGTCGCCGCCGATCAGCACCACCGAACCCTGTACCAACCCGCCGCCAAGCACGCGATCGAGCTCACCGATACCGGTGTGCGTACGCGCCTCGGTGGTCAGCGCGACCGCGGTAAGCGGGGTGACCCTGGCCGAACCGGCGGCGGTGCCGGCATAGCTGGAACGCTGCGCGCCCACCGACGCCTTCGCCGTGGAGGCCGGCGCCAGCACCACCTCGCTCAGCGTGTTCCACACGCCGCACTCGATGCACTGTCCCTGCCATTTCGAATGCTCGGCACCGCAATCGGTGCAGACGTAGGCGGTCTTGGCTTTGGCCATGGGGAATTCCGGTAGTCGAGGGCGAAAGCTTAGCCCGGCCCGCTCGCACGGCGCGAGACGGTGAAAGCCGATTCCGTCCGTAGGAGCGCCCTTGGACCCGACCGTGCGGCCTGATCGTGCATGGTGCTCGCGCCCAAGGGCGCTCCTACACGAGAGCGTGGCGTACGCACGCCTGCGCGATCAGCTCTCGTCCTCGACGAACAACACGCGGCGCGTCATGCCGCAGGTGAGGTCGTAGCTGAGGGTGCCGGCGTGGTGGGCGATGGTTTCCACCGGCAAGCCCTCGCCCCACAAGATGACACGGTCGCCGACTTTTGCGTGCTGCGCCGCGCGCAGATCCAGCGTGATCAGGTCCATCGAAACGCGGCCAATCAGCGGCACGGTGGTGTCACCAACCCGCACTGGCGTACCGCTGGCGGCGCTGCGCGGATAGCCGTCGCCGTAGCCGACGGCGGCGACGCCGACGGGCATGTCTTCGGGGCAGGTCCAAGTCCCGTTGTAGCCGATGCGCTCGCCCTTGGCGATGCGATTGATGGCGATCAGCCGGGTGGCGAGGGACATCGCCGGGCGGAAGCCGAAGTCCGCGCCGCTCTTGCCCTCGACGACGGACAGGCCGTACAGCAAACCGCCCGTGCGTACCCAGTCGGCGCGCGCCTCGGGCCAGCCGAGCACGGCGGCCGAGTTGGACATCGAGCGCGGACCGACCAGGTCACGGGTGGCGTCGGCGAAGCGGGCGATCTGGGTGCGGGTCTGCTCGCCTCCAAAAACTTCCGAATCGGAAAAGTGGCTGAGCAGGCCGATCTCCGGATCCAGCCCCGGCATCGCGGCCAAGCGCGCATGCACGCCGGCAACGCGCTCAGGAGCAAAACCCAATCGGTGCATGCCGCTGTCGATCTTCAGCCATACGCGCAGGCGGCCGCGGCCGGGTACGGCCTCGGCCAGCCAGTGCAGCTGCGCTTCGTGATGGATCGCCGCGTCCAGCTGCAGGCGTTGCATCTCGGCGATGTCGCCCGCCTGGTCCGGACCGGAGAGCACCACGATGCGCTGCCGGTGGCCAGCCGCGCGCAGGCGCAGGCCATCGCCCAGGGCGGCCACGGCAAAGCACTCGGCGTCGGCGTCCAGCGCGCGGGCGACGCGCTCCAGGCCGTGGCCGTAGGCGTCCGCCTTGACCACCGCCATCACCCGCGCGGGGGCGGCGATCGCCTTGATGCGGGCGAGATTGTGGCGCAGGGCGCCCAGATGGATGGTGGCGGTGGTGGTGCGGCTCATGGATGCCGGGATTCGCGATTCGGGATTGGGGATTCGATGAAAGGCGAAAGTCTCCCGCATTCCCCGCCGCCCTTCGCCGGATGGCGCCAGGCGCAGAGGGCGTACGAAGCGTCGCGGCTTTTGCGAATCACGAATCCCGAATCCCGATTCACGGCTCTCAATCGAACGATCCGACGAACGAGTCCGCCGCGTAGTTCTCGAACTTGGTGTAGTGGCCGAGGAAGGTGAGCTTCACCGTGTCGGTGGGGCCGTTTCGCTGCTTGCCGATGATGATCTCGGCCAGACCTTTGTCGGCCGATTCCTTGTTGTAGTACTCGTCGCGGTAGATGAACATGATCACGTCCGCGTCCTGCTCGATGGCGCCCGATTCGCGCAGGTCGGACATCATCGGGCGCTTGTCGGCGCGCTGTTCCAGCGAGCGGTTCAACTGCGACAGGGCGATCACCGGCACGTTCAGCTCCTTGGCGAGGCCCTTGAGTGAACGGGAGATTTCTGAAATCTCGGTGGCGCGGTTCTCCTTGTTTCCGGGCACCTGCATCAACTGCAGGTAGTCGATCACGATCAGCCCCAGGCCGCCGTGCTCGCGATGCAGGCGGCGCGCGCGCGAGCGCAGTTCCACCGGCGACAGGCCTGGGGTGTCGTCGATGAAGATCTTGGCCTCGGAGAGGATCGCGATGGCATTGGTCACGCGCGGCCAGTCTTCCTCGGACAGGTCGCCGTTGCGCAGGTGCTGGGCGTGGATGCGGCCGATCGAGGAGATCAGGCGCAGCGCCAGCTGCGAGGAAGACATTTCCATCGAAAAGATGACCACCGCCTTCTTGCCGCGCAGCGCGGCGGCCTCGGCGATGTTCACCGAGAACGCGGTCTTGCCCATCGACGGACGTGCCGCGACGATGATCAGGTCCGACGGCTGCAGACCGGAGGTCAGCTCGTCCAGATCGTTGAAGCCGGTGGAAATCCCGGTGAGCTGGCCGCGGTTCTCGTAGCGCTCGGTGAGCAGGCGGAAGGCGTCCTTGACCGCGTCGCGCATGGACACCGAATCCTTTTTGCCGCGCGCGCCGGACTCGGCGATCTTGAAGACAGCCTGCTCGGCGCTCTCCAGCACCTCCTGCACGCTCTTGCCCTCGGGGCGATAGCCGTCCTCGGTGATGCCGGTGCCGGCGTCGATCAGCTGCCGCAGCACCGACTTCTCGCGCACGATGTCGGCGTAGGCAGCGATGTTGGCCGCACTCGGCGTAGCGTTGGCCAGTTCGATCAGATAGCTGGCGCCGCCGACCATCTCGGCCAGGCCGTTGGCCTCGAACCAGTCGCCGAGCGTCACCGCGTCGCAGGGCATGCCCTTGTTGGCCAGTTCGGTGATCGCGCGCCAGATCAGGCGATGGTCCTTGCGGTAGAAGTCGCCCTCGCCCAGCTTGTCGGCGACCTTGTCCAGCGCGTCGGGGGCGAGCATCAGGCCGCCCAGCACCGCCTGCTCGGCGTCGATGGAATGCGGTGGCACGCGCAGCGCCTCGACGGAGCCAGGGGTGCTCTTGCGCTCGGGGACAAAGGACATGGGCTGAAGGTTCCTCGCAGACGACCGCGCCGCTGGCGGAACGCGCGGGCACGAGGGGAGAGGATACGCGGCGGGCTCTCAGCCGACGAGACAATAAGTCTGTGGATAACCTGTGGGCTGCGGTGGATAACGGGGTGGCGCGAGTTCCTCCTGAAGGATAAGCGCTAAAAGCCCTCCCTTCCGGAGGTCCTCGAATAGCCCCATTTCGCGCGATGCATGTAGGAGCCACTTGCGGGCGATGCTCTTGCGCCTGAACGCACCGCCAAAAGCATCGCCCACAAGTGGGCTCCTACAGGGGTCGCCCGAAGGCCACGGATTTTTTCGAGGTCGCTCTCGGGAGGGGCTTTGCGTGGGAACGGGTCTCCCCGAAGACGTCAGCTCGCCGCGGCCTCCAGCGCACGGTAATCCTCATCCGACAATTCCAGCTGCGCCGCGCCCACGTTCTCGCGCAGGTGCTCCGCGCGCGAAGTCCCCGGGATCGGCAACATCACCGGCGAGCGCTTGAGCAGCCAGGCCAGCGCGACCTGGCCATTGCTGGCGCCCAACCGGGCGGCGATGCGGCTCAGCACCGAGTCGGGCACGGCCAGGTCGCCGGCGGCCAGCGGATACCACGGGATGAACCCGATGCCCTGCGCCTGGCAATGCTCGAGCACCGCCTCGCTCTTGCGATTGGCCAGGTTGTAGAGGTTCTGCACGGTGGCGACGGGAAAGTAGCGCCGCGCCGCCTCGATCTCCTCCACGCCGACCTCGCTCAGGCCCACGTGGCGGATCAGGCCCTCGTTGCGCATCTCGGCGATCACCTCGAATTGCTCCTCGCGGGGAACCTTGGGATCGATGCGATGCAACTGCCACAGATCGATCCGCTCCACACCCAGCCGGCGCAGGCTCATCAGCACGCACTGGCGCAGGTACTCCGGGCGGCCGAGCGGTTGCCAGATGTCCGGGCCGTGGCGGGTCAACCCGCCCTTGGTGGCGATCAGCATGCCGTCGTAAGGGTGCAACACCTGGCGGATCAGGTTCTCGCTCACCTCCGGCCCGTAGCTGTCGGCGGTGTCGATCAGGTTGACGCCCAGCCCCGGCAACGCGCGCAGCGTCTCGCGCGCGCCCTCGGCATCGGCCGGGTCGCCCCAGATGCCCTTGCCGGTGATGCGCATGGCGCCGAAACCCAAGCGGTGGACGGGAATATCGCCGCCGACCTGGAACCGGCCGGAGGCCGCTGCGTTGGCTGAACTGGCCATCGGGAGCTCCTTGCGCAAGGGAAAGCCCCGTTATGGGGCCGCGGAATGACGAGGCAAGCACGTGCCGCGGCGTACCCTGATCTGCTCGAACCGATCGCTCGAGCCCGGGCAGGAGGAGGGCATGGCTTGTGTTGGGTCGCAGGCGGCGTTCCGGACCTCGTGGCAATGCGGTGTCGATGCACCCGCCGTCGGCGGATCATTCGGGCCAGGTCCCGCCACGGCCGATCGCCAGCGTCCCGCGGAACCGGACGCCCGTGCCGGATGGCCGGGTATGGCGCCGCTAACGCAGTTGGCTGTCCTTGCTGCCGCGGCGGTTGTAACCGCTGACGGCGCGCTGCGCCTTGTCCTGCGCCTCCTGGCAGGCTACGCACAGGCGCACGCCGGGCACGGCCTGGCGCCGCGCTTCGGGAATCGGCGCGTCGCACTCCTCGCAGTGGCTCAGGCTCGGGCCCTGCGGCAGCTTGCTGCGTACGCGCTTGATGGCGTCCTTGACGGTCGCGTCGATCTGGTCTTGCACGGCGCCGTCGCCGGCCCAACCGATGGCCATGGCGGTCTCCGGAAATCGTCGGGAACACGAATGTTACCGCGGTCGAGGTGAACGCGGGATCGGTTGCAGCGGGAGGAAGCATGCCCATCACCAGCGCCGGCATCCTGATGTACCGCCATAACGACGGCGGGCTGCAGGTGCTGCTCGCCCATCCGGGCGGCCCGTTCTGGCAGCGCCGCGACGACGGCGCATGGATGCTGCCCAAGGGCGAACGCGTGCCCGGGGAGGCGGCCGAGGAGACCGCGCGGCGCGAGTTCGAGGAAGAACTGGGTGCGCCGGCGACCGGCGAATTGCACTCGCTGGGGCGGCTGCGCCAGCGTGGCGGCAAATGGGTCGAGGCATTCGCGCTGGAGGGCCGGTTCGATCCGGCTGCGCTGCACAGCAACCTGTTCGAGCTGGAATGGCCGCCGCACAGCGGGCGACGGGCGAGCTTTGCGGAGATCGACCGGGTGGCGTGGTTCACGCTGGCGCAAGCGCGGGAGAAGATCCTGCCCAGTCAGGTGGAACTGCTCGATCGGCTGGAGAGTCACCTCTCGCGGGGCCGGTGAGATCAGGGACGGCGCCACCGCTCAGGCGACCACTACCCCTTCGCCCTGCTTCCCCGCCACCACGCAGTTGCGCCCGGCACGCTTGGCTCGGTAAAGCGCGTGGTCCGCGTCCATCAGCAATTGGCGCAGGTCGTGGCCGGATTCGCCGGTGTAAGCCACGCCGAAGCTGGCCGACACCGGAATACCCGGCTCCGCCTGGTGGCTCAACGCGAAGACCGCGCGGCGGATCGCTTCGGCACGCTCGATGCCGCTGTCCATTCCGCACTCCGGCAACAGCACGCCGAACTCCTCGCCGCCCAGCCGCCCGAACACGTCGGTGGAACGCACGTATTCCTGGCAGGCCAGCACCGCGCGCCGCAGCACCTGGTCGCCCATCGCGTGGCCGTAGGTATCGTTGGTGAGCTTGAAGTGGTCCAGGTCGATCAACACCAGGCAGGCGCCGTGCCCGGACCGTTCCGCGTAGCGCAGGGCCTGCCCGGCCTCGCTCATGAAATGCTTGCGGTTGTAGATGCCGGTGAGGCTGTCGCATTGGGCCGCGCGCATGAACTGCAGCTGCGAGCGCTTGAGCCGCAACAGCCACAGACCGATCGCCAGCAGGCCGAGCGCCAGCACGGCGATATAGAGCCGGCTGGCCTCGACCGCCTTGCGATCCAGCGCCTGCTGCAGCCGCAGGATCTGGTTCTTGCGCGCCAGCGCATCGAGCTCGGCCTTTTTGGCCTGCACCTGCTGCTTGACCATCTGGTAGGCCAGCGCCTTGGCGCTGACATCGTCCAGATAGGCCTTGTCCGCGGCCATGTATTTCTCGTGGTAGGCCAGCGCGCTCTGGTAATGCCCGGCTTTCTGGTCGATCCGGTACAGCAGCCGGTAGGCGTCGATCAGCGGCCGGGTGTACTCCCCGCTGATGCTCGAACGTACCGCCGCCAGCGCGTGTTGCCTGGCTTTGTCCGGATCGCCCCGGAGGTCATAGGCACGCGCCAGCTGGGCATCGAAGCGGGAGACCAGATTGCGATAGCCATCCTGACGGACAGCCTGGTAATGGGCTTCCAGCAATGCGATGGCCTCGGCCGTGCGGCCGTGCTCGAGGTAGTAGTCGGCGAGGTACCCCCGCACCGCGTTGGCGAACAGCCTTTCCCCCGCGTCGGTGCACGACCGGATGCCGGCGCGGAAGTCGCGTTCGGGCGCGGCCAGCCGATCGAGGTGGTACTGCGCGTCGAGCGCAAACACATTGGCCTTGCACTGCCCCGCCGCGGTGGACAGCTCCCGCTTCATGCGCTGGGCATAGTCGGCCGCCAGTTCGTACTGCTCCATGCCGCTGTAGAGCTGCGCCGCCTCGGATTCGACCTGGAACCGGGCGGGCCGGTCCGTGACCCGCGGCAGCAGCTTGAGCAGCTCGTCCAGGCGCGAGAAGGCCTCGGCATAGCGGTGTCCCAGCCCCAGCATGTTGACCGAGGTGGCGCCCGCCCGCGCGCGCAGGGTGATGTCGCCGGCGCCATCGGCGACGGCCATCGCCAGCTTGGTGGCCTTGGGATAATCGCCCACCCAGGCGGCCTCCCACGCCTGCAGATAACGCAGGCGCCACCGCTGCGCGGCAGTCAGTTGCGGAGCGTCACGGTCCAGCTGGTCCAGCAGGCGAACGAAACGGACGTTGTCGGTGGTCTTGATGCCGTCGGCGAGTTCGAGCAGCTCAGCCGCGGCCGTCGGCTGTGGCGCAGCGGCCGCGCGCACGGTACCCGCCTGGGCCAGAAGCAGCAGGCCACCGATTGCCAGGAGAAAGGGCCTCGTACGCATGGTCGCGGATGCGAGTGGCCGCCGACAGACGCAATGCCCGGATCAGCGCTGCAGTTCAGGCAGACGCTCGCCAGCGTCGCCCTCGTCCTCGTCGGGTGCTTCTTCTTCCTCCGCGGGGACCTGCAGGCCGATCAGGATGCGCTGTCCCAGCATGCGGTAGACCGCCTCGACATCGCGGGCGACCAGCGCGGATGCCAGCGCCGGATCCATCTGCGAACCGACCGCCGCCTGCAGCACATCCTGCTCGCCGTGAAAGATGCTGGCGTCCGAGCCAGCGCGCTCCAGAAACTCGATCGCGTCCATACTTCCCCCTGGTGAATCCCATGCCGGCCCGCAGAACCTGTCCAGGCGCCCCTGCGGCCACGCCATCGGGGCAGCCAGCAAAGCCGGCGACGGTCAATAATGGCCAATGTCGTGGCGGAAAGCCACTGGACTCCTCCTGCCCCGCACCGCGGCCGGGGCGCCGCCGAAGCGCCTCCGGTGCGCGCTTCACAGCCGACCGACGCCCGCCGGCGTCCAATCGCCCCAGGTACGCCCAGGAGGCTCCCCATGCCCGACATTCTCGACACGCTCAAGAACGAACACGATCAACTGCGCGAACTGTTCGCCAAGATCAACAAGACCGCCGACTCGGAAGCCGATACCCGCCATGACCTGCTCAAACGGATCGAGGCGCTGCTGATCCCGCACGCGAAGTGGGAGGAGACGGTGTTCTATCCCGCTTTCGAGGACCGCGCCGACCACGAGCAGAAACTGATCTATGCCGAGGCGATCCAGGAGCATCGCGCAGTGGAGCTGGCGGTGCTGCCGGACATCCATGCCGCCGACGTGGACTCGCGGCAGTTCGCCGGTTCGGTGCAGGTCTGCGGCGAACTGATCAAGCACCACGCGCACGAGGAAGAGACCAAGATGTTCGACGCCGTGCGACAGCTGTTCAGTGCCGAGGAGCTGGCGGACTTCGACCGCAAGTACGCCAGTTGGAAGGATTCCTCCGGCGCCGACGCCATCACCAGCTACGCCAAGGTGAAGACCGCCGCGATGGCGTTCATGCGCAACCCGGATTCGCCCGCCTGAGTGCGGGCCCGACAACCGCGCATCCAGCCCGCGGATTACCGGATCATGACGCGGACGCCACCTGCCCGTGGGTGATCTGATCGACGCGCTGCAGTGGCCGGCGATGGCGATCACCCTGGTGGCCGCCTGGCTGGTCGGCTCGCTGTCGCGGCGCAAGCGCACCTGGGGGTTCTGGTGCTTCGTGTTGAGCAACGTGCTGTGGGTGGCCTGGGGCTGGCATGACCGCGCCTGGGCGCTGATCGGGTTGCAGGTGGGGCTATTCCTGTTCAACCTGCGCGGGGTAAGCAAGAACGACGACGACGCACCGGCCGCCGATTCAGGCTGATCCGCGGCGCGTTTCCGGAGGCCAACGGTCGGTCCTGGCCAAGTAGGGTGGGCTTCAGCCCACCACGCAAGGGGCGGTGGGCTGAAGCCCCCTACGGTTTGCGGCGCGGCGTGCCTCAGTCGCGGCGGCGCTGGCGCAGCAGCCACCAGGCCAGCGCCACGCCGGCGACGCCGAAGGCGGCGGCACGCGTGCGCGGCGAGCGGCGCACGTCATCGACCAGTCCTTCGGCCACGTTCACGCGGTCGGCCAGCAACAGGAGCATCCAGTGGCGCAGGTCGCTCTCGCTGCGGCGGAAGGCACGCCGGCGGATCCAGCCGCTGACGCCGCTGGGCGGCACGCTGGTGCCGAATACCGGGGTGATGCCGGGGCGTTCGATCGAATGCAGCACCTCCACCGTATGCGGCTGTTGTGCAGGGCGGTCCCAATGCACGCCCTGCAGACGCGAGGGCTGTTCCATCGGTACGGCGGGACGCTTGGCCGGGTCGAGGTCCACGCCCCAGTCGGGGACGTGCGAGTGATCGGTCGACGGGTTCATGGGCGGGCCTTCAATGCAGGTGGGTGGATGCCGGGCGCGCGACCGGCGCCGGCATATCGAGCGGGCCGGCACGCGGCGGGATCAGCACGGTCTTGATGCAGCCGTCCAGCTTGGCCGAGAAGCGATGGTAGGCCTCGTCCACTTCCTCCAGCGGCACGCGGTGGGTGATCAGCTCGCGCGGCTTCAGGCGGCCGGCACGGATGTGCTCGATCAGGTGCGGCAGGTGGCGTTTCACGCTGGCCTGGTTCATGCGCAGGGTCAGCCCCTTGTTCATCGCGCTGCCGATCGGCACGGCGTTGAAGGTGGGCCCGTACACGCCCACGATCGAGACGTTGCCGCCGCGGCGCGCCGAGTTGATCGCCCAGTGCAGCGCGGTGGCAGCACCCGCCTGCAGCTTGAGCTTGACGCCGGTCAGCGTCTGCATGAAATTGCCGTCGGCCTCGCAGCCGACCGCGTCGATGCACACGTCCGCGCCCCGCCAGTCGGTGATCTTCTTGATGTGCAGGGCCATGTCGTCCACGTCGCGGAAATTGACTGTCTCGGCCTGGGCGAAGCGACGCGCGAACTCGAGCCGGTAATCGACTTGGTCGACCACGATCACCCTGCCCGCACCCATCAGCCACGCGCAGCGCGCGGCCATCAGGCCGATCGGGCCGGCACCGAACACGACCACGGTGTCGTTCTCGTGGATGTCGCCCATCTCGGCCGCTTGGTAGCCGGTGGGCACCACGTCGGTGAGCAGCAGCGCGTCCTCGACGTGGATGTCCGGCGGGATCACGGTGGGGCCGATGTCGGCGAAAGGCACGCGCACGTATTCGGCCTGGCCGCCGTCATAGCCGCCGGCGCTGTGCGAATAGCCGTAGGCGCCGCCGATCGCGGTCGCCTGCGGATTGACGTTCTCGCAGTTGCCGTAGAGCTCGTACGAGCACGAAGCGCAGGTGCCGCAGAACACGTTGAAGGGCACCAGTACGTGATCGCCCACTTTCAGGTTGCGCACGTTCGGGCCGACTTCCTCCACCACGCCGGTGAATTCGTGTCCGAAGATCGAGCCGACCCGCGTGTCCGGCACCAGCCCGTGGTACAGGTGCAGGTCCGAGCCGCAGATGCAGGCGCGCGTCACCCGCACGATGGCGTCGTCCGGATGCGCGATCATCGGTTCGGGCACCTGCGCGGCGCGTACCCGGTAAGGGCGGCGGTAGGTGGTGGCCAGCATGTCGTTCTCTCCCGTGCGTGGGTCGCAGAAAGCTAAACGGACGCATGTCGTCGGCGCGGGAAAAGCCTGCGAAGCAAGCTTCGGGCGGCGCATGGATGCCTGCCCGCCAGGCGGCAGGCGAAATCCTTGCGTCCCTGTCACTGCCGCTGAACACGCATCGACCTATAAACGAATGGCCTGCGACTGGCAGGTTTGGAGGCATACCCATGAACGACAATCGCATCGAAGGCACCAAGCACGAGATCAAGGGCGCCGTGAAGGAAGGCGTCGGCAAGCTCACGGGCAACACCTCGAAGGAAGTCGCCGGGAACGTGGAAAAAAACGCCGGCAAGGTGCAGAACAACGTCGGTCAGGCCCAGGACGAGATCGAGGATCTGGACGACTGAGGATCGGATTGGCGATCGGAGACGACAGTGGATGCAGCGGCGGGCCGTAGCGCCCGGCCGCCTGCCCCACCCCGGCTTCCGATAACAATCGGCGCACGTGTCGATCACCCGGGCGCGAGAAAGATACCGGCATGGCCGCCCGGTCGTGCCGGACGGGCCGTCCCACCGGGAGATGCCCATGAAAACCCGCTGCGTATTCAGCACCACCGACCTCGCCGCCGCGCGTGCCGCCATGGCCGCCGCCCGCCAGGCCGGCATTCCCGACGATGACATCTCGCTGATCGCCCGCGAGGACATCGAACTGCAACACATTCCCGACCACCTGATGGTCGGGCGCACCGATTTCTATCCCGCCGCCGCCCGCGGCGCCGCCTGCGGCGGAGGCACCGGCGTGCTGCTGGGATTGATCGCCGTCGCGGTGCCACCGCTGGGCGTCACGCTGGCGGGCGCCACCGCCATTGCGCTGGCTGGCGCGGCGGTCGGTTGCTGGACCGGTGCGCTGGTGGGCACCGACGTGCCAGATGCGGTGCACCGCAAGTTCAAGGGCGACATCGAGGCCGGCCGCATCCTGGTGGTGATCGATGCCACGCGGGAGCGTCTCGCCGCCGCCTGCCCGTCGCTGCTCGCCACCGGGGCCCGGCACCTGCCGCTGCACGCGCATCCGGAAGTGCCGCAACTGGCAGCCTGAAGGGCGAACGATGGCCACTCTGCCCGTCGGGTTCCGTCGCCGTTTCTAGGCCCGGTGGTACGGATGCCCTGCCAGCAAGGTACTGGCGCGGTACAGCTGCTCGGCCAGCACCAGGCGCACCAGCATGTGCGGCAACGTGAGCGGCCCGAGCGACCACCGCTGATCGGCACGCGCCAGCACGTCGGGCGCGTGGCCGTCGGGCCCGCCGATCAGGAAAGCCAGGTCGCGCCCGGCCATGCGCCAGTTCGCCAGCTGGCCGGCCAGCTCTTCGCTGGACCAGGTCTTGCCGCGGCCATCCAGGGCGATCACATGGGTATCGCGCGCAAGCGCCGCGAGGATCGCCGCCCCCTCGTCGTGCGTGGCGCGGGCATCGTCGCGGCCCTTGCCGCGGGCGCCAGCCTTCAGCTCGACCAGCTCCAGCGGCAGTTCATGCGACAGGCGCTTGCGGTATTCGGCGAAGCCCTCGGCCACCCAGCCGGGCATGCGTTCGCCGATGGCAAGTAAGCGGGCTCGCACGAGCCCGCTTAATCGAACAAAGCGGCGCGCAGCGCCACGTTCGCCTCCTCTCCCCTCCGGGGAGAGGATTGAGGTGAGGGGGCGGGGCTCGCGGGAATGTTCATAGTGAGGATGGTTCTAAAGCAGCACACGCTTCGTAGCCACTAAATTGCAAGAGCGACCCCTCACGCCAACCCTCTACCCGGAGGGGAGAGGGAGAACGTCAGCCGGCGTTCGCCGCATCCATGCCCGGCTCGCGGTCGCCGACGGTCCACAGGCGCTCCAGGCCGTAGAACTCGCGGATGCGTGGCAGCATGACGTGGACGATCACATCGCCGAGGTCGACCAGCACCCATTCGGCTTCCTGCTCGCCCTCGACGCCGAGCGGCATCACGCCCGCCTTCTTGGCGAACTTGACCACTTCGTCGGCGATGGATTTGACATGGCGGGCCGAGGTGCCCGAGGCGATCACCAGCAGGTCGGCGATGGAGGTCTTGCCGCGGACGTCGATCTCGCGGATGTCCTTGGCCTTGAGCTCTTCCAGCGCGTCGATCACGAGCTTGCGCAGGTTGTGGGTATCGACCGCTTTCCCGGCGGTAACGGCAGGCTGGCTACGGGGAGACGTGCTCAAGTTCTGGTGCCTCGGGGCTTGCATAGGGCGCGGAATGGCGCCGGCGCAGTATACCCGGCCCTGCTCTATGGCACGTCAAGCGGGCGTGCAGCGCGCCGCCGCGTACTCGCGCATCAGCATGCGGACCAGTTCGGCGGCCGGCATCGGGCGCACCAGCGCCGCGGCCTGCCCGCACCATTCGGAGATCAGGTCGCCCCGCCCGGCCGCGGCGGCCGCACGGCGCAGCGGCGCGGTCAGCGCGTTGAGGACCGGATACGGCGGCAGTTCGCCGGCAAAGGGCTGCATGGCTGCCACGTAGCGGTTGCGCAGTCCGCGCGCGGCGCGGCCGGAGAAGCTGTAGATGGTGCCGATGCGATGATCTGCCGCCTGCGGCAGGTCGCGCTTCCAGGCCTCGGCCGCGGCCGATTCCGGGCAGGCCAGGAAGGCCGTGCCGAGCTGGCTGGCGTCGGCGCCCAGCACTTCGGCGGCGACCATGCCGCGCCCGTCCATGATGCCCCCGGCGGCGAACACCGGGATGTCGACCGCGGCGACGGTGAGCGGCAGCAGGGCGAACAGGCCGACCAGCGCCTCTTCAGGCGCATGCAGGAAGGTGCCGCGGTGGCCGCCGGCTTCGGCGCCCTGCACGCAGATCGCGTCGGCGCCGCGTTCGGCCCAGGCGCGTGCCTCGGCTACGCTGGTGGCGGTGCCGACCACGCGGACGTTCCGCGCCTGCAGCTCGCGCACCTGCGCCGTGCTCAACAGGCCGAAGGCGAAACTCGCCACCGCCGGACGCGCCTCGCGCAACGCTGCGAGCTGGTCGGAGAAGCGAGGCGCCCAGCGCGCGGGACGCTCGGTTCGCACGGCCAGGCCCTCACTCTCCATCAGCGCGTCGAGGCGGCGGCGAGCGGCATCCACTTGCGCCTCGTCCACCTCGAAGTCGTCGGGCAGCACGAACAGGTTGAGGGCGAACGGGCGGTCGATGGCGGCCCGGATCTGTGCGGCCTGTTCCAGCAGCGCCTGCGGCTCCAGGTAGCCGGCGCCGAGCGAGCCGAGCCCGCCGGCACCGCTTACCGCGGCAACCAGCGCGGGCGTGTTGGAGCCGGACATCGGCGCCTGCACCAGCGGATGCTCGACACCGAGTGGACGAAGAAAGGCGGACATGGCGTGTCTCCGGGCGGCGAACGGCCATTGTCGCGCCGGATCAGCCCGCGCGGCAGGCCGGCTCACCGGCCAGCGCGTGCATGCGCTCGACCTCGATCTCGATCGCCGGCGCCATCGCCGAGCCACGCTGCGTGAACAGGTCGGCGAGCAGCCGGTAATAGGTCAGCGTCCCGTCGCGCCCGCCGGTGAAGCGCTGGAACACGCGCGGCCCGACCGCCGCCCGCTCCAGGTCGCCGACGATCGCGCGCGCGTTGTGCAACTTGTCGCAGCCGGACACCAGCAGCATCTCGTCGGATGCGTGCGCAAGGTGGTTGAGGTAGCCCTGCTTGCGCCGCAGCCAGTCACGGCGGCGGGCGCCGGGATCCGTGAGTCCCGCCTTGGCTTCGGCGGTGCCGTCGGTGCAGCCGCGCACGATCGCCAGCACGCGCGCGCCGAAACGCTCGCCGATGGCGCTGGCGTGCGCCTCGCCGCAGTCCTCCAGCACATCGTGCAGCAGGCCGGCGATCGCCTGGTCCTCGTCGCCACCGTACTCGAGCACAAGGCTGGCCACGCCCAGCAGGTGTTGCAGGTAGGGAATGGCGGTGCCCTTGCGGGTCTGGTCCGCGTGGGCAATGCGCGCGTAATCGATGGCCGCGGTGAAGCGTTCGCTGAGCATGGCTGTCCTCCCTGGTTAGGCGGCCAGCCTGCGGCAGGCGCGTCTCAGGCGGCGCGACGCACGTGCGCCGAGAGCAGCCGTCCGCCGAGCGCGGCGTTGAGCGCCACGACCACCGCTACGGCCAGCGCGTGCATCAGCAGGTCGGTCGCGGCCGCATCGAAGGCATGGCAGATCTCCAGCAGGCTGGCCGAGGCGGCGGCGCTGGCCAACCCCACCAGAACGGCGGTGAGTACCGGTCGCAATGGGCAGGCCCGGCGCAGCAACGCGATCAGCAAGGCCGACAGCGGCAGCGAAAACCCGATGATGAAGAACACGCAGTCGCCCGCCTCGTGCGCGCTGGCCACGTGCGTGGCCGGCGCGACCCACTCGCGCAGGCAGCCCAGCCCGCTGGCGCCGATCCACAGCAGCGCCGGCGCCAGCGGCAGCCATGCCCAGGTGGTACGGCGTCCCGGCACGGCCAGTGCAAATGCGGCCCAGGCCGCCGCGATGGCGGTCAGGCCCGCGCCCAGGCCGGCCCAGCCCAGGTCCGGCGCGCCGGCCCAGCGCGCCAGCATCGGCGCGCTTCCGTAGCGATCAAGCAGGATCACCGCGATGGCGGCCACCACCGCCAGCCAGCCCAGCGTGCGCAGCCATGGCGGGCGCAGCCGGCGCACCGGCGCCAGTTCGGCGCCGAGCGCGGCGATCAGGCGATCGTGGGCGCGTGGGTCGGCCATCGTTCTAGTCGTCTCCGTGGATGCGGCCGCGCAGGGCCTTCAGCGCGCGATGCAGGTTGACCTTCAGCGCGCCGGTACTGCGACCGGTCCGCGCCGCGGCCTCGTTCAGCGACAGCTCCTTCAGGCCTAGTTGCTCGACCGCCTCGCGCTGGCCCGGCGGCAGTTCGTCGATCGCCGCGCGCAGGCGGCGGGCCTGCTGCGCGCGCTCGCTCTCGGCGCTGGCGTCCTGCTCGTCCGGATGCAGTGCGACAGCGCGCTCGTCGCCGACCTCGCGGTGTGCCTGCCGGCCGCTGCGGCGCATGCCGTCGATCGCGCGACGGCTGGCCAGCGCGGCCAGCCAGGCGTCGTAGGAGCGTGTCGGGTCGTAGGTGTGGCGCACGCGGTGCACGGTGAGCAGGGTTTCCTGCACCACGTCGTCGAGCTGATCGTGCGCCACGCCCTGGCGGCGCGCGACCGCGCGGATCAGCGCCACCGAATCGGCCAGCACGCGCTCGTAGGCGCGCCGGTCACCGGCCTGGGCAGCCGCCATCCACGCCGCACGGCGGCGTTCGGGGGTGTCGCTGGCAGGCTCGGCTGGCACGGTCGACTCGACGCTCGCCCAAGGGGAAGAGCGGTCATCTAGGACCAGGGTGCCGGTGGCGGTCAAGCCCTGCATGGCGAAGATGCGGAGTGCATGCCGGACGTTCGCTGCATCCGGCCGCCGGGTTACCTCGCAGGAAGCGAAGCGTAGGGTGGGCTTCAGCCCACCGCTGCTTCCGGACACCAGGGGGGCCGAAGCCCGCCCGACGTAACCGGCCGGGACCCACCGTCGAATACCAACCACACTCCCGCGGAAACCTCACCTCATGCTGTTGCTGATCCTCGCCTACCTCGGCGGCGTACTGACCATCCTCAGCCCCTGCATCCTGCCGGTGCTGCCGTTCGTGTTCGCGCGCGCCGACCGACCGTTCGCGCGCAACGGCCTGCCGATGCTGCTGGGCATGGCGCTCACCTTCGCGCTGGTGGCCACGCTGGCGGCGGTGGGCGGCGGGTGGGCGGTCCGTGCCAACCAGTACGGCCGCGTCATCGCGCTGGTGGTGCTGGCACTGCTGGGTCTGACGCTGCTGTCCACGCGGCTGGCCGAGTGGCTCACCCGCCCGTTCGTGGCGCTGGGCAACCGGTTGTCGCAGCATCCGGACGACGAAGGCTCGGCATGGTCGGCCACCGGTCTGGGCATCGCCACCGGCCTGTTGTGGGCACCCTGCGCGGGGCCGATCCTGGGCCTGCTGCTGACCGGCGCGGCGCTCAATGGCGCCAGCGTGCAGACCACCTTGCTGTTGCTCACCTACGCGGCCGGTGCGGCCACTTCGCTGGCGCTGGCGCTGCTGCTCGGCGGCCGGGTGTTCGCGCTGATGAAGCGCTCGCTCGGCGCTGGCGAATGGGTGCGCCGCGCGCTCGGCGTGCTGGTGCTGGCCGGCGTGGCGGCGATCGCGCTGGGGCTCGATACCGGCGTGCTGACCCGCGTGGCGCTGGCGAACACCGGCGGCCTGGAGCAGAAGCTGCTCGACGCCGCGCGCCCGCCGCCCGCGCCGGAACCGGCCCACCGGGCCGGCGCGCCGCTGCCGGTGGAAGGCGAGATGCCTTCGCTCGCCGGCGCCACCAGCTGGCTCAATTCACCGCCACTCACCCGCCAGTCGCTGCGCGGCAAGGTGGTGCTGGTCGACTTCTGGACCTACTCCTGCATCAATTGCCTGCGCGCGCTGCCCTACGTGCGCGGCTGGTACGACAAGTACAAGGACGACGGCCTGGTGGTGATCGGCGTGCATGCGCCGGAATTCGCCTTCGAGAAGGACCCGGGCAACGTGGCGCGCGCGGTCAAGGAACTGGGCGTGGATTACCCCGTCGCGCTCGATAACGACTACGCCATCTGGCAAGGCTTCAACAACCAGTACTGGCCGGCGCACTACTTCATCGACGCCAGCGGCCGCATCCGCGCGCATCACTTCGGCGAGGGCAATTACGCCCAAAGCGAGGACATCATCCGCCAGCTGCTGACCGAAGCCGGCCACACCGACCTGCCCGCGGGCTACGTGCAGCCGGGCGCGAAGGGCGCGCAGGCGGCCGGCTCGGGCGATGCCATGCGTTCGCCGGAAACCTACGTCGGCTACGCCCGAGCCGCGCACTTCGCCGGCGGTGCGGTGGCCCACGACGACGCCTGGGACTACCGCGCACCGGCCACGCTGACGCCTGGCCAATGGTCGCTCGATGGCCGCTGGAACGTACACGCCGAAAATGCCGTGCTCGAACACGCCGGCGGGCGCATCGTCTACCGCTTCCGCGGCCGCGACCTGCATCTGGTGCTGGGACCCGGCGCGAACGGCAAGCCGGTGCGCTTCCGCGTCACGCTCGACGGCAAGCCGCCGGGAGACGACCACGGCATGGACGTCGATGCGAACGGCTACGGCACCGTCACCGAACAGCGGCTGTACCAGCTGGTGCGCCAGAAGCACGGCAACGGCGAGCGGCTGTTCGAGATCACCTTCCTCGACCCGGGCGTGCGCGCGTACGCCTTCACCTTCGGCTGATCACCTTCGGAGACTGCCATGTCACGTACTCACGACATCGTCGCCATGGAACGCCGCCGCTTCCTGGGCGCCGTCCTCGCCGGCGGCGCGCTGGCCGCGGTAGGCGGTGGCGCGCTGATCCCCCGCCTGTCGGCGCGTGCGGCGCCGGCCACACCCGCCGCGGCCGGCGGCAAGGACCTGCTGCTCGAATGCTTCGCCAACGACGGCCACCGTCTCGGCCCCTGCCACGTGCGCAAGCTGGTGCTCACCGACGCGCAGTGGCGTGCACGCCTGCCCGACGCCTCCTACCGGGTCATGCGCCACAACGGTACCGAACGCGCCTTCAGCGGCCAGCACGAAAGACCGCCGGTGCCCGGACTGTTCCGCTGCCTGGCCTGCGACACCGCGCTCTACGACGCGGCCACCGAGTTCGATTCGGGCACCGGTTGGCCCAGTTTCTGGCAGCCGATCGCCCGGCAGAACGTCATCGAGAGCACCGACCGCATGTTCGGCTGGACCCGCACCGCGATCAGCTGTGCCGGTTGCGACAGCCACCTGGGTCACGTTTTCACCGACGGCCCCGAGCCGACCGGCCTGCGCTACTGCATGAACTCGGTGGCGCTGCGGTTCGTGGCACGCGTGGGCTGACACTCGCCCGCTGCGTAGGGTGGGCTGCAGCCCACCGCTTCCTCATCGGGGCGATGCAGCAAGGTGGGCTGAAGCCCACCCTATGTATGGACTCGCCTCCACGGTCAACCCCCGTTTGCTGTCAAGAACGACCGGCTGCGTCTATGTATGAGGCCTCGTCGAGGTGGTCGCAGGGACCACGGGCCGGC